>OZ252040.1:0-1657500 GCA_965247845.1 Nitrospirales bacterium
AAGTCATACGAGGCGCGGGATGCTTAGGCGGGTTTTGTGGCGCCTGCGCGACCTATTATCGCACGAAGGACGATCCGAAAGTGAAAACCTGCTTGGGGTGTTCCCATGCGGTTGAAGACGGCATGTCGTTTTCGTTTGCGCCGGCGTTTCCTGCTCGAAAGGCCACGTATGATTTGAATCAACTCGAAAATCCCAAGCAAGACTTGTTCAAATTGTATCCGGAAGCACCCTTGTGCCGGAATTGCAATGCCTGCACCGAAGCCTGCCCTCAACAAATTGACGTGCGGGAGGGTGTCTGGAAAGCCGTGTTTGGGGATTTTAAAGCGGTTTCGGAGACGTTCATGGACTGTGTGATGTGTGGCTTGTGTGTGCCGGTGTGCATTGCCGATATTGCGCCGAATTTAGTGGGGATCTACGCCAGTCGAGCCTATGGAGTACGGGAAATGGAAAAGCCTCCCGGCCTCTTTGACCGCATTCAAGCCATTGCAGATGGGCAGTATAATGATGATTGGGAACGAATTTTAAAGATGACCGATGAAGAATTACAACAAACCTCGGCCACGATCAAGTCGTAGGGGATTGCGGCTTCCACATGGATATTCAAGCTCTGCACGATGTAGTCCACGAATCCCGTAACGCTCGGCAAACACACACCCTTCCCAAACTCTCTCCGGCCGAACGCGACACCCTGATTAAAAAATTTCATCCTGATCATCGCGAAGCCGCGTACCGCCCCGTTGCCTTTGGGCCTAATGAAGGGGATCTGACGGTACGAGAGCTCGCCTCCGTCTTGGAAGGCGACAGCGCGGTTTCCGAAGACCTCCCCTTGGTGCCCGACCACATGGTCGACGTCTTGGTGGTGGGAGGTGGAGGCGCAGGGTGTGCCGCGGCTCTTCATGCGCATGGGCAAGGGGCGAAGGTGCTCTTGGTGACGAAGTTGCGCTTGGCGGATTCGAATTCGGTGATGGCGCAGGGGGGCATGCAAATTGCCGTGGCTCCCAATGATTCCCCTGTCCAGCATTTCCTCGATACCCTCAAGGGCGGTCATATGAAAAATGACCATGAGTTGCTCAAGACGATGGTGGAAGAAGGACCGTCCATTGCGAAGTGGTTGTTGGAATTGGGCGTGCTCTTCGATCGGGATGCCGACGGCAATCTTCATGTCAAAAAAGGCGGAGGCAGTACAAGGGCGCGGCTGCTTACCTGCTCAGATTACACCGGCCTCGAAATCATGCGAGTGCTCAAGGATGAAGTACTCAACCAAAAGATTCAGCTTCTGGAATTTGCCGCTGCCGTGGAATTATTGAGTGACGAGCACGGGGCGTGTACCGGTGCGGTGCTTCAGGATTTGGACAATAAACGATTCCTCGTGATTGCCGCGAAAACCGTGATTTTGGCGACCGGCGGAATTGGGCGGTTGCACATTCAAGGCTTTCCGACGAGCAATCATTACGGCGCCACGGGTGACGGTCTCCCCCTGGCCTATCGCATTGGGGCTCCGCTCGTACAAATCGATACGTTTCAATATCATCCTTCCGGAGGAGTGTACCCGGAACAACTCGTGGGGCAGTTGGTTACCGAGGGGATACGGTCGGAAGGCGGGCATTTGGTCAATGCGAAGGGCGAACGATTTGTGAATGAGTTGGATACTCGCGATGTGGTGTCGTCGTCTATTATTCGAGAATGTGAAGAAGGTCGTGGCGTCCGAATGCCGACCGGTCACGTCGGCGTGTGGTTGGATACCCCGTTGCTCGAGGTGGAGCAGGGCGAAGGCACGCTGGATAAGCATTTCCCCGCCATGGTTCGCCAATATGCCCGGTACGGCGTTGATATCCGCAAAGACCCGGTTCTGATTTATCCGACTCTGCATTATCAAAATGGGGGAGTGAAAATCAACGTCAACGGCGAAACGTCCGTGAAGAATCTCTTTGTGGCGGGAGAAACCTCCGGGGGTCTGCATGGTCGCAATCGTTTAATGGGCAATTCGCTGTTGGATTTGATGGTGTTTGGCAAACGATCGGGGTTAACGGTGGCGGCTCGCGCTCAAGCTATTCCTCAAGGCCGATTGACGTTGAACCATTTGCAGCGCTTCCGAGCCGAAGCGAAAAAGCACAGAATCACGAATCAGGTCATCTCGCCGATCGTGCTGCCCACCTATGCCAAGCAACCATAGCAGGATGTTGAAAAAAACCACCAGCTTTGTTCTCGCGGCGCTCGGAGGCTCAACGTACCCCAAAATGTACGCCTCGCCGCCTCGCTTGCTGCGGTCGCGCTGGACGGCCTTTTTGAACATCCTGCCATGCGACTGGTGTTTTGAGTTTGGCCTGTAGAATAAACAGTTTCTGTAACGGATTGAGTTGCTCAACAGCCTGCTAGATATCAGTCACTTCTTGCCTCGCCTGTTTCCGGCGGAGACGGAGACCGCTTAGCAAAACCTTTTCTGAGGGGAGAATCATGAATATCCATGAGTTCCAAGCGAAACAGTTATTTGCTCAATTTGGGGTGCCGGTTCCTCGAGGAAAGGAAATCAAGACCCCACGTGCTGCTGCAAAGTGGGCCGCCGCTCTCGATGTCCCGGTCTATGTCGTCAAGGCACAAATCCATGCCGGGGGACGAGGTAAGGCCGGCGGTGTCAAAATCACCAAACATCGCGATGAGGTGCCGGCTCTGACGCAAGAGCTCATTGGGAAAACCTTGGTGACGCATCAAACAGGACCAAAGGGGAGAAAAGTTCGGCGTCTGTTGATTGAGGAAGGGGCAGGGATCGACAAAGAGTTGTATCTCAGTCTGTTGGTGGATCGGGATACCGGATGCCCCACCTTCCTTGCGAGTACCGAAGGCGGAATGGAAATCGAAGAAGTGGCGGAGAAGACTCCGGATAAATTGTTCAAAGAGACGATTGATCCGGCGGTCGGGTTTCAGGGGTATAACGGACGGAATCTTGCCTTTGCTTTGGGGCTGCCCTCTCTGGACAAAACCCTCGTGACTCCCTTTATTCAAATGCTGGGGAACCTGTATCGCCTGTTTATGGACAAAAATGCGTCATTGATAGAGATCAATCCGTTGGTGATTACCACGGAGAAACAGCTCATCGCACTCGATGGGAAGGTCACCTTTGATGACAATGCGTTGTTTAAGCATCCGGAGATACAGGCTTTTCGTGATCTGCACGAGGAAGAACCCCTTGAAATCGAGGCGGGCAACCATAATCTCAATTACGTGAAATTGGATGGGAACATCGGGTGTATGGTGAATGGGGCGGGATTGGCCATGGCCACGATGGATGTGATCAAGTTGGCCGGTGGAGAACCCGCCAACTTTTTAGACGTGGGGGGAGGCGCCACCAAAGAGACCGTTGCGGCCGGGTTCCGCATTCTCCTCAAGGACAGAAAAGTCAAAGGCATTTTTATCAATATTTTCGGAGGCATTGTTCGGTGTGAACGGATTGCCCATGGAGTGATCGAGGCCTCGAAAGAAATTGGAATGACCCTGCCTGTGGTTGTTCGCCTTCAGGGCACCAATGCGGAAGAGGGGCGGAAGATTCTCCTCGAATCGGGGTTACAAGTCGATGTCGCGACGGATTTTTGGGAAGCCGCGCAAAAAATTGTGGCCATGAAACGCAAAAGGAAGAGGGGTTGACCGACCCATCGCGTGGGCTTGCGCAGGAGCCACGTAAGAAAGCAGTGAAAGAACAAGGGAAGGAATAGCGCATGAGCATCTTAGTGAATAAGTCGACGCGGGTGGTCGTACAGGGTATTACGGGAAAAGAAGGGTCATTCCATGCGACCCAGTGTCAAGCGTATGGCACTCACATCGTCGCAGGGGTGACACCTGGTAAAGCCGGGCAGGACGTAGAGGGCATTCCTGTGTTTCACACGGTTCGTGACGCCGTGAAAGAGACGGAAGCCACCACTTCGTTGATTTTTGTGCCTCCTCCCTTTGCCGCCGATGCGATCCTTGAGGCGGCCAATGCGGGAATTTGGTTGGTGGTGTGCATCACTGAAGGCATTCCCGTCAATGAGATGGTCCGGGTGAAACGGGCCTTGGCAAGTACGCAAACCCGGCTCATTGGGCCCAATTGTCCCGGGATCATTACGGCGGACGAGTGCAAGATCGGCATCATGCCCGGGTTCATTCATCAAAAAGGAAAGGTCGGCGTGATTTCCCGCAGTGGCACCCTTACCTATGAAGCCGTGAATCAGCTGACGAATTTAGGGCTTGGGGAGACGACCTGTGTGGGCATTGGGGGCGATCCCATCATCGGCACGGGATATATCGATCTGCTTCAAATGTTTGAGCATGATGATGAAACGAAAGCCGTGGTCCTTATCGGAGAGATTGGTGGGGATGCCGAAGAAAAAGCCGCCGCGTTTATCAAAAAAGAAATGACGAAGCCAGTCATTGGATTTATTGCAGGCATGACGGCGCCTCCGGGCCGACGCATGGGCCATGCCGGGGCGATTATCACCGGCGGGCAAGGAACGGCGAAAGAAAAAATAGCAGCCCTCGAAGCCGCCGGAGTTCGAGTCGTTCGTAATCCCGCGGAGATTGGGGAGACGGTCAAGGCCGCGCTCGGCGAATAGGCGTAATCCCGTAACCCCGTAATTCATGATAAGAACAAAGCGGTGTGAGGCCGTCCATGGCGTTAGCACGAATTGACAAGTTTCGAAGAGAATTAAAAAAAGCTGGCTTGTCCGGATTCATCGTCCCGCATGCCGATGAGTACCAAAATGAGTACTTACCGGCTTGTGCCGAGCGGTTGGCCTGGTTGACGGGGTTTACGGGCTCGGCAGGTACGGCGGTCGTGCTCTCCGAGCAGGCCGCAATATTTGTGGATGGACGCTATACGCTGCAAGTCCGCTCTCAAGTCGACCTGCAGGTGTTCGCCCCACGGCATCTCATAGAGGAACCGGTGCCTTCGTGGTTGTCCACTGTACTCCAGCCCGGCGACAAACTGGGATATGATCCGTGGTTACATACGCCTCAAGAAGTCAAACAATTGAAAGAGGCGTGTGCCAAAGCCGACGCCGAGTTGATTCCCTGTGACCCGAATCCCATTGATGCGTTATGGGATGATCGTCCTGCTCCCCCTGCGGCAAAGGTGATTCCTCATGATCTCACCTATACGGGAAAGCCCTCGGAAGACAAGCGACAAGAACTTTCCATGAAATTGAAACATGATGAGCTTGGGGTTGCCGTCTTGACGGCTCCCGATTCCATCGCCTGGCTCTTTAATATTCGTGGTGGTGATGTTGCGCATACGCCGTTACCCCTGAGCTTCGCCCTGCTTTATCGTGACGGCACGGCGTCGCTCTTTCTCGATACGCACAAAGTGTCCGATGCCTTGTCGCCGCACGTGGGACCGGCCGTGCAGATTCGTTCCGTCTCCGAATTTCATGGCACCTTGGAACAATTGGGAAAGGCGGGTGAGCGAGTGTTATGCGATCCGAAGCGCACGGCGAGTTGGATTCCCGAACGCTTGACTCAAGCCGGGGCCCGAGTGATCGAAGGGGAAGACCCGTGTCTCTTGCCCAAAGCCTGCAAAAATGCGGTGGAGATCAATGGAGCGCGAGAAGCGCACAAGAGAGATGGAGCCGCGGTATGCCAATTTCTGGCTTGGCTGGATCAAGAAGCGCAGAAGGGACAACTCTCCGAGCGCGATGCCCAATCATATCTTGAGGCCTGTCGCCGACGGCAACCGCTCTGGCAGGATATGAGTTTTCCGACCATTTCGGCGGCCGGCCCCAATGGGGCCATTGTGCATTACCGAGCAGCCGATCAGCAGCCTCGAATGCTTGCGCCCGGCATGTTATATCTGGTGGATTCAGGGGGGCAGTATTTGGATGGCACGACCGATATCACCAGAACGATTGCCATTGGGTCCTCTACACCAGAGCACCGAGATCGGTATACCCGAGTCCTCAAAGGACATATGGCCCTCGCCATGGCCACCTTTCCCAAGGGAACGACCGGCTCACAGCTCGATACGCTGGCCCGACGGCCTCTTTGGGAAGTGGGGGTGGACTATGATCATGGGACCGGGCATGGGGTCGGGAGTTACTTAGGCGTCCATGAAGGGCCTCAGCGCATCTCGAAAGCGGTCAATACGGTCGCGTTGAAACCTGGAATGATCCTTTCAAATGAACCAGGGTATTACAAAAGCGGAGAGTATGGGATTCGGCTGGAAAACCTTGTTGTGGTGATCCCTGTTACGGTAAATGGCGAAGGGAATCGGGAATGGTTCGCGTTCGAGACGATCACGCTCGTGCCGTTTGATACGTCGCTTCTTGACAGGACCTTATTGAATGCGACGGAAATAGATTGGCTCAATGCGTACCATGCCCGTGTGCGGGAGGTCATCGGGCCGCTGGTTGATTCGTCTACGGCCGCCTGGGTACATCAGGCGACTGAACCAATTTCTGAAACATAAACTATCACAGAGGGACTCCTGGCAAAATGAGTCAAGCCCAAACAGATGAACAGATTGCCGAGCGCATACGCGCGCAATTAGGCCAGGCGGCGGCTGTGGACGAGCTTTTGGTCAAGGGAGACCTCTTGCAACTTCACATCACCGAAGATTTTTATCGACGGTTGGCGGTTGATCGGGATCGTAGCAGAAAGATCGTGCTGATGCTGATGCAGCAGATGAAGTCGTTAACGGGTCGTCAGGATGTCACCGTGAGAGTGTACAGTCAAAAAGAAAAGATGATTGAAGGGAAGGTCAAGGCGTTCGGGGGAGATAACGTCACGTACATGCTGGATTTGTAAGGTTCGAACCCGTTTATGGGGTCAACCGTTGCGTGCCTCCGATATAGTCAAACAGTGCCTGTTTCGTGGCGAGGGAATCGTGGGGAGTCTGAAGTTCGATGCTTTGGAGTTCGACAATAAACGAGCGATCATCCCACTCGACGATCGGAAAGCCTTTTCCCTTCAGGTGGGCCACCACATCTTTCATTAACGCGACCCCTTCAGCATATTGACAAAAGACACAGTTGAGAACGTCTCCCGGTTCATGACGGGCTCGTTGTGGCGCATGCCAATAGGATAATCGGTAGCTGGAAATCTGGAGTCGTTGTGTCTTCATCACGGGATCTCCGGGTAGAGAAGTGAATGAAAAATTGTAGCATAAACAAGGCGAAGCCTGTGGGGACGGTTCTTGACAGGAAAAATTTTTTCCAGCCATGGTGTCACGATGGAATCAGGTGATTTGCTAGAATCCATGCCGCCGCCAAAGACCGCTCCCGGCATTGCCCAATCTTCTCCAGAAGTGCACGTCCTCACCGTTCAAGACAAAACGATTATCTTGGTCGGGACGGTTCATGTGTTACAAGAGTCTGCGGATTTGGTTCGTGCCGTCATAGAAGAGGAACGTCCGGATGCGGTCTGTGTGGAATTGGATGCCCGCCGATACGAAGCCTTGTCTCAACGGCAGAAATGGGAGTCGTTCGACCTCAAAGAGGTTATCCGAAAAAAACAGCTGAGTACCATGTTGGCCAATGTCTTGTTGGCCTCCTATCAAAAGCGGCTGGGGGATCAGCTCGGTGTCTTGCCCGGCACCGAGATGCTGGAAGCGATCAACGTTGCCAAAAAGCTCGACATCCCGATTTTTCTCTGCGACCGCGACATCCGCGTCACCATGCGACGGGCTTGGCGATCCACCCCGTTCTTGAAGAAAAGCATGTTGGTCTCGTCGCTCATTTTGAGCGTGTTTGACACCACGCCCGTGACCGAGGAGTCTTTACAGGATTTGAAAAAACAGGACGTATTGTCGGACATGATACAGGAATTAGGCAAGGAAATTCCGACATTGAAAACGGTGCTGATCGATGAGCGAGACCACTATTTGGCAGAAAAGACCTTGCAAGCCGAAGGAAAGACGATCGTCTCGGTGGTCGGAGCCGGGCATGTGGAGGGGATTAAAGCCATTCTCCAAAACGAGCAGCGGGACAACCTGGATGTCTTAGATGTTGTTCCCCCTGTGTCTTCGATGTGGAAATGGATAGGATGGTCTATCCCGGCAATTATTGTTGGTTCAATCGCCTTGATTGGCTATCAAAAAGGGGCCGCAGCCGCCGGAGACAATGCCGTCTTTTGGATTGTGGCCAATGGCGTACCTAGTGGCTTGGGGGCCTTACTGGCCTGGGCTCACCCTTTCACGATTGTTGTAGCAGTGGCTGGGGCCCCGTTTACGAGTCTGACTCCAGTGATCGGTGTCGGGTATGTGACCGCATTTGTCCAAGCCTATATGCAACCACCGATTGTTCGTGAATTTCAAACCGTGGCCGAGGACGTTGCCATTCTTCGGCGCTGGTGGCAAAGCCGACTGTTACGGGTGTTTTTAGCCTTTTTGTTTCCCACCATTGGCAGTATCATCGGGACGTGGGTCGGTGGAACGCGCATCGTGTCGAATTTGTTCTAGGTGCTCCCCGGAACATGCAGTATGTCTTTCTGCTTCACGCACCACCACTTGCCTCAGCCGTGTTTAGGAGTTCTTCTGTTTGCTGGTATGTTGAAAAAGACAATGCGGGCAGGTGTAATGAATAAAGCGACCTTCCCCCACGAGTCGTTTCGTCATCGTGATCTGGCACCACGTACATTGCCGATCAGGAACTTGGGCCTCTGACGGAAGGGTAGAGGATTCTGGCGAAGGCGTATTCATTATAATCGTCCTGGCAATATTCTGGTAAAGCTTGACCGTGGTTGTCAACGGGAAAAGAGGAGCCTGCAAGAGCCGGCAGCGTGTTTGAAAACCTATGGTGCCACAAGACAATCCCCCTTCATCGCTTGAGCAAAAGAAACCGGCAGGTGATGTGCCGACCCCTGGAGGCAGCATTCCGGCACTGGTCGTGTCAGGATTTTTAGGCGCTGGCAAAACCACACTCGTTCGGCTCCTGCTTGAAGAGGCACAAGCGCAAGGGGCACGGATCGCGGTCGTGTCGAATGAATTTGGGGACTTGGGGATCGATCAAGCCTTGTTGGGAAACCAAGTCGGCCGCAACTATGTTGAATTGGAAGGGGGGTGTGTCTGTTGCAAACTTTCCGATGAATTCGTGGCAACGCTTCAACGGATCTGGGAAGAGATTCATCCGGATCGAGTCATCGTCGAAACGTCTGGTGTGGCCTTACCTTTTGATACGCTGCTGAATTTTTGGCGCGAACCGGTATCGAAGTGGGTTGGGGATTGTCTCTCGACGGTGGTGGTGAATGCCGAGCAGGTAGCTGAAGAACGTGATCTGGAAGGGACCTTTGAACAGCAGGTGTCGTCGGCCGACTTGTTAATCCTGAACAAAATCGATCTCGTTCATTCGGAACAACGTGATCAGATCCATGAACAGGTGCAGCGCCTGGCCCCAGGGACTCCCATCATTCCAGCCGTTCACGCCAGTGTCAGTACGTCGGTGTTGTTTCCCCCTGATCCTGGGAAGCGTTCCCAGCGAGTCGGCAAGCAAACGACACATGAACCACATACCCATGAGGCGTTTGAGACAGAAGAATGCGTTGTTGAGCAGGGGATCGACCCCGAGACGCTGATCCACCAGATTCGATCGTCCCACGCGCTGCGAGCCAAAGGTTTTGTGCAGACCTCCGATGGCCTTCGCCTTGTGCAAGGCGTTGGTTCGCGAGTGGATTTGATCGAGCCCACCATGACCCCTCCCGATCATCTCCTGGGGCGTCTTGTTCTCATCCGACGAAGCCGTGAACCCGGCTCCCTGCAGTAAAGGAATTGGGTTTTCCTGCCTTGGGCGTGTCCGAGCAGCGAAGCTGATAGCACAGGGTTACGGTGTGGTTTGCTTCAGCAGGTGCGGATAGTTCTTCTCAACTTCTTCGTAAATCTGAGGATCGAGACTGGCTTGAAAAAGCGTCTTCGCTTTTCCGAGGTACACCACGGATACATTCTTTGCACCTTGTAAATTCGCGCGTTGGAAGATGGTTCCGGTAAGAGAGGCATCTTGCAGGTTGGCTTCGGACAAATTTGATTCAGTGAGATTGGCTTCTCGCAGGTCAGCCATCTTCAAGTTGGTTTGCACTAACTGGCACCTCTGTAAGTTTCCCCAAGGCAGTGAGGCGCGTGTCAGGTTGGCTTTGGTCAAATCCGCACCTGCGAGGTCCGCGCGGATCAGTCCCGTTCCACTGAAGTCCACCATCACGAGCGTCGCGTTGGTGAGGGTGGCCTTGAGCAAATTGGCCTCGAGGATGTCCGCTTCCGTAAGATTGGCTTCGGTTAAATCGGCTTCTTCTAAGTTGGCTTGGAATAAGTAGGCATCAGACAAATCCGCCCCGGTCAGGTCGCACTTGGTAAAATCCATTCTTGTGAAGTCATAACCCGATAGGTCTGCTTCTCGGAGGTCGGGTTGCACGGTTGGTTGGGTTCGTCGGAATTTATTCCAGACTTCCAACCCTTGGTGTAACAGATCAAGATGGTCTTGATTAGCCATGAGAATGGGATGCCGGGGGTATCACGCTTGGCGAGAGAGCAAGAAGAGGCCGGCCGATTTTTTTTGAGAGGAGAGTAAAGGCCCTTCAGCGTTTCTTGAGGAATTGCAAAAATTCGGAGTCGGGGCTCAGAACCATGGTCGTATCTTTGGAGAATACTTTCCGGTAGGCTTCCATGGAACGAACGAATTCAAAGAATTCAGGGTCTTGGTTATACGCATCGGCGTAAATCTTGAAGGCTTTCGCATCACCTTGACCTCGAATTTCCTGGGAAGTTTTGTAGGCCTCGGCTATGAGAATTTGTCGATCCTTTTCGGCTTCCGACCGAATTTTCTGCGCTTCTTCCGCGCCTTCGGCTTTGTATTGTTTGGCGATCCGTTCCCGCTCGGCTTGCATCCGATCAAACACGGCCTTGGCATTTTGCTCAGGCAGATCCGCGCGTTTGATTCGGACGTCTAAGACTTCCAAGCCGTATCTCGAGGCTTTTTGATTCGCGCGTTTTGCGACCTCGGACATGATCAACAAACGGTTCGCGGAAACAATTTCCGAAAGCTCGTGGCGACCCAGTTCCACGCGAAGCTCGGAGTAGATGATATCGTCTAACCGTTGAAGCGCACCCCGTTGCGTTTGGAACGCCTTGTAGACTTCCAGTGGATCGACGATTTTCCATTTGGCGAAATTGTCGATAAAAATGGTCTTTTTGTCTTGGGTAATGACTTCGCGAGCGGCAACGTCATAATCCAGAAGTCGCTTGTCGAAGTATCGCACTTCCTGGACAAAGGGAACTTTGAATTTGAGCCCCGGCTCCGTCACGGTTCGCTGGGGTTTCCCGAGTTGGACCACAATGGCTGTTTGGGTTAAATCAAGAATGAAGAACGGAGAGGCCCCCAACATGACCAGCAGAACAACGACGACGACGATGCCGATAAGAAGCTTTTGTTTCATTGGGCGGCGGCCTGTGGGTTTCTGCCTGGCCGTTTTTGTAACCGATCCAAAGGCAGGTACGGCAACACATTACCCGCGGCTGTTGAATCGAGAATAATCTTGTCGACTCCAGAGAGGACTTCTTCCATGGTTTCGATATACAGCCGCTTTCCAATGACGTTTTTGGCTTTTTTGTATTCTGCCAATGTTTGCAAAAAGTGATTGGCTTCACCTTCAGATCGAGCGACTCTGGCCTGGGCATATCCTTTGGCTTGATTGACGTCTTGTGCGGCTTGCCCTTTGGCTTTCGGAATGATGTCGTTTCGATACCCATGGGCTTGGTTAATAAGCTGCTCCCGTTCCTCTTTGGCACTGGCGACATCTTTAAAGAATTTGGCCACTTTCTGCGGCGGATTGACATCGAGCAATTGCACGGTGGCAATCTGTATGCCACCCTCATATTCATCGACGATGGTTTGCAGTAATTCTTGTGTGGACAACTGGATCGTGGCCTTGCCCACGGTCAACGCCTCATCGATTTTATTTTTGCCGATAATTTCCCGCATCGCGGCCTCTGCCGATTTCTGTATGGTTCCTTCAACATCCGCCACATTGAACAGGTAGGCTTTGGCATTGCTGATTTTGTATTGGACAATGAATTCAACGGAGAGAATGTTCATGTCTCCGGTCAGCATGAGGGCTTCTTGCGGGACGATTTGAGCCCTTCCCCGGGTATTGGTGCGAAACCCGACCTCGATACGGTGGAGTTTTTCAACCTTCGGCGTGACGACGCTTTCAATAAATGGCAGTTTGAGGTGAGGTCCTGGTCCGACAGTCCGAACCACGTCGCCGAACCGCTTGACGAGCCCTTCTTCATCGGGCTCGACTTTGAAGACTGCTTGAGAGAGCACCAGAATGCCCGCGACGACCAAGATGATGGATTTCATCCCACGCGTCGGTTTCATCCGTTGCCATTGCTCTTTGGCTTTATTGAGGACGTCATCAAGAGGATCGGCTCCGCCTTGCTGACCCCATGGATCTTTTGGTTCCCAGGGCATACGGTTTTTTCAATATCAGCTATGAACAAGTCGTCGTGTGTGAGCCATATTTCTTCACGTTAACAGAAAAGTTGAAGATGGGCAACCTCCGTTTGCGCTTTGAGCGCAAGCTGTCTCGATATGCGTGGACGCCCATGTTCTCTTCATTCTGTTTAAACAGGATCTCAGCAGGAGAGAAAGGGAGTTTTTTCTTGAACATTCACCCCACGATGGCTACAATAATCGACCTTTCAGCCATAGTCTTCTTTACGATGCCCAAGACAGACACTTCGAAGATAGAACGGTGACGCGGAAGATCTGCTAAAGCGTTCTTGGGTGAGTGAGTTACAATCCTACCGGTTAGGTTCTTATTACTGAATTCAGGGGAGCATTTCTCTGTCTGACGAAGGGGGCGTTCTGTGAATATTGAGAGTTCGGTGATTATCTTTGCGTTAGTGTCCGGCGTCGTGGGTATTGCCTATGGGGTGTATCTCACCTTTTGGGTCCTTCGACAGGACGCCGGAAACGAGACCATGCAAACCATTGCGTTAGCGATCCAGGAAGGCGCCTCTGCCTACTTGAATCGACAATATCGGACCGTCGGCGTTGTGGCGGGCATCATGTTTTTGATTTTGTGGCTTGCCGGGATATGGTCGGACAATTTCGGGCTGTTGACGGCCATGGGGTTTGTGGTGGGAGCCGCAGCCTCGGCACTCGCCGGGTACGTCGGCATGGTGATCGCCGTGCGGGCCAACGTGCGGACGGCGCAGGCCGCCTCGCACGGGTTGGACCCGGCACTGCAAGTCGCCTTTAAAGGTGGCGCGGTCACCGGCCTGCTGCTCATCGGGTTGGGACTGGTGGCCCTGGCCGGCTTTTATGCCATCGGGTCCGCGATTGCAGGGCAGGAAAAAGCCGTGCACGCCCTCATCAGTCTTGGGTTTGGAGGCAGCCTCATTTCGGTCTTTGCCCGCGTCGGGGGAGGCATTTACACCAAGGCCGCGGACGTGGGAGCCGACCTCGTCGGAAAAGTTGAAGCCGGTATTCCCGAAGACGACCCTCGTAACCCCGCGGTGATTGCGGACAACGTGGGTGACAACGTGGGTGACTGTGCCGGTATGGCGGCCGACCTGTTCGAGACCTACGTCGTGACGATTGTCGCAGCCATGGTCCTGGCCACGAGTCTCTTCCCCGGAACCGTGGCCCCCGTGCTGTATCCCCTGGCCCTCGGCGGGCTGACCGTCTTTGCCACCATTATCGGGATCTTCTTCGTGAAGGTGAGTGAAGGCGGGAGCATCATGTCGGCCCTGTACAAAGGCTTGTTCGTCAGTGGAGGCCTTGCCGCCGTGGCGTTCTTTCCCGTGACGACCCACATGATGGACGGCGTCGGCGGAGTCTCGGGCATCAGTTATTTCATCGCGGCATTGCTGGGCCTGGCGGTGACGTTGGCCCTCGTGTTTATCACCGATTATTTTACGGCCACCGCCTATTCACCGGTGCGCGAAGTGGTCAAGGCGAGTGAAACCGGACATGCGACGAATATCATCGCCGGGTTGGCCGTGGGCATGCAGTCCACCGGGTGGCCCGTGGTCGTCATCGTCGCGGCAATTTTATCAAGTTTCGGGATTTGCGGCGGCGCCGAAGGCGGCGGGCTGTACGGGGTCGCGGTCGCGGCGGTGGCCATGTTGTCGATGGCAGGAATCGTGGTGGCGATTGATGCGTTTGGTCCGGTGACGGATAACGCAGGCGGTATTGCGGAAATGTCTCACTTGGGTCCGGAGGTTCGAAAAATCACGGATGCGCTCGATGCCGTCGGTAATACCACAAAGGCGGTCACCAAGGGCTATGCCATTGGCTCGGCCGCGTTGGCAGCCTTGGTGTTGTTTGCGGAATATGCTCGAGAGGCTCGGGCTGGCGACTCAAGCATTACTTTTGATCTTTCCGATCCCAGTATCTTGGTGGGTTTGTTCATCGGCGGGATGCTTCCGTTTATCTTTAGTGCGCTGTGTTTGAAGGCCGTTGGTCAAGCTGGCGGCTTGGTTGTGGAAGAAGTACGTCGGCAATTCCGTGAGATCCCGGGCATTATGGAGGGAACACGGAAACCGGAATATGGCACGTGTGTCGATATCGTGACCCAAGCCGCCCTTCAAAAAATGCTTGTTCCCGGAATGATCCCTGTTCTTTCTCCTATTTTGGTCGGCGTGATTTTAGGTCCGGCGGCCTTAGGAGGCGTGTTGGTAGGCAGTATTGTGACGGGTTTATTTTTGGCCATTACCATGACGAGTGGAGGCGGAGCCTGGGATAATGCCAAAAAATACATTGAGGAACAGGGACGCAAAGGGACCGAAACTCACAAGGCGGCGGTGACAGGCGACACTGTCGGTGATCCTTTCAAAGATACCGCCGGTCCGGCGATTAACCCGATGATTAAAGTCATCAACATCGTGTCCTTGCTCATCATTTCCTTTCTTGTGTAGGGCCCGCATCCCGGGTCACGGCCCGGGACATGCCTCATGCGGCCAGGAAGACGGCGGGATAAGATCCCGCAGCTACAATAAGGAGAGGCGTCAACTATTCTTGATAATCCCCGAGTGGCTTGTCTTGACCCTTTCAAGAGGCTAGGCTATCCTAACCATGGCGCGCGCGAAAATCTTGTTCTCTTCGAGAACCGGGAGGTGGGACCATGGAAAGGCAGGAACGGAAGTCTGAGGCAGCAAAAACTTCCTCCGTCCATGATGATCAGGAAGTCAAGCCGAATCCTGACGTTATTGAAACAGGCAAGAAGCTTCAAGAGGACATTGATCATTTAGTCGATGAGATCGATGAGGTTCTGGAAGAAAACGCCGCCGAGTTTGTAAAGAATTACGTGCAAAAAGGAGGAGAGTAACTCCTCTTTCTTCTTTTTTTTACCGCCATCCATTCTTTCTTTTTTTGGTTTCACCAAAACAGTGTGGCTTCGAGACGGGCCAGCGGCAAGGCTGGTGTTCCGGGTTCACGCTCGGCCGTTCTGTTTGACACTCTTCCGAGCAATTCCTATGATCCCTTCTGTTCACCGTTCTCGCGACACACATGGATCTCTGTCTATGGCGATGCTTCCCCAAAAATGGCTGGTGCGCTCGATTGAGCAGAAGCAGGTCGATGCTCTGGTTCAGACGCTGGGCCTATCACCCATTACGGCGACGGTCTTGTGTGGAAGAGGCGTTGTCGAGCCTGATCAGGCCAAAGCCTGGCTCTCATCCCTCGGAGGCTCGACCCATGATCCGTTTGCACTGCCTGATATGGAGCTGGCCATTGATCGTCTTCACCTGGCAATCCAACGAGGGGAGCAGATCTGCTTTTATGGAGACTATGATGTTGACGGCATTTCGGCCACGAGCCTTCACTTCCTTTTTTGGCGGGGTGTCGGTGCTAAAGCTGAAGTCTATATTCCTCACCGGCAAGAAGAAGGGTATGGTCTTCATGAAGGGGCCATTCGGAAATTAGCCCATGCCGGCGTTTCCCTGTTGCTCACGGCGGATTGTGGAACCAACTCGCATCAGGAGATCGAGGTGGCGCGTCGCTTGGGCATTGATGTTATCGTGACCGATCATCATCAGCTTCAATCTCCAATGCCGGAGACGGTTGCGTTTATCAATCCGTACCGCCCGGATTCCGCCTATCCTTTTCAAGGGTTATGTTCCGGCGGCTTGGCCTACAAGGTGGTGGAAGCCTACGCACAAAAGTATGGAGCCGCAGACGTGTCGGTCGAGACCTTTCGCGATCTGGTGGCGTTGTCTTCCATCGCCGATTTGGTTCCGCTCCGGGATGAAAACCGAGTCTTGGTGCGGGATGGGCTGGCTCAGGTGTCTCAGGGGACACGATGTGGGATCCGCGCGCTGACACAAGGCCTGGGCCTGACCGGGGCGTGTTCGGCTAGCACGATTGGGTTTGGTGTGGCCCCGCGTCTCAATGCGGCTGGACGATTGGCCCATGCCGAGCTGGGCGTCAGACTGCTCACCACGGATTCCGAACCCGTGGCTTTTCAACTTGCGCAACAGTTGGAGCAACTGAACCGTCAACGGCGACAGATTGAAGAAGAGATGACCCGAGAGGCGATCACGCAGGTGGAAGCCGGTGAACAGCCACACGCGATTGTGGTGGGAGCGGAAGGGTGGCATAGTGGCGTGATCGGCATTGTTGCGGCACGGTTGGTGGAACGCTATCACCGTCCTGCGGTCGTGGTGGCGTTCGATCAACATGGTATCGGCAAAGGGTCGGTCAGAGGCGTTGCCGGCTTCGACGTGTGTCAAGCCTTGAAGCAATGTCAACAAGACTTGGTGGCCTTTGGTGGGCATCCGATGGCGGCCGGCCTCACGGTCAGACAAGAAGCTTTTTCTGTTTTCAGGCAAAAATTTTGGGGCGTCGTCGATGGGTCAATGGATACGAAGCTGAGGGTTCCCACTCTGAACGTGGATGCGGCTGTTGCGCTTTCCGACATTCAATTTCCTCTTCTCCGGGAACTAGAACAACTGCAGCCCTTCGGGATGGGCAATCCTGAGCCGACCTTTATGAGTCACGGGCTTTCGGTGCTGGAGAAGAGAGTGGTAGGGGATAATCATCTGAAATTGGTTGTTCGGCAGAACGGCTCTGTTCCCCTGGACAGTATCGGGTTTCGGATGGGAGGACTGGCGAAAGCCCTTGACGAAGGAAACGGACGGATTGACGCGGTGTTTAGTCCGGAGTTGAATCATTGGAAGGGCTCAAGCCGCATTCAACTTCGGCTGTGTGATGTGCGAGTCGGGTAATGAGTGAGCGAAACCTTATGTCGCTGTCTAGTGTCACAGAGATTGATGACCTGGTTCGGCAAGTGCAAAGTTGCCATCCCGAGGCTGATGAGGCGTTGCTTCGGCGCGCCTATGCGTTTTCAGCGAAAGCGCATGAAGGGCAAACTCGTCGGTCCGGCGAACCCTACTTGCAACACCCGCTGGCTGTCGCCGGGATTTTAACCTTCCTCAAGCTCGACGTGACCGCCATTGTGGCGGGGCTTCTCCATGATACCTTGGAAGATACCGTGGCGACCCAAGAAGAGTTGCAAACCCATTTTGGACATGAGGTGACGCATCTTGTTGAAGGGGTCACGAAAATCGGCCAAATTCCTTTCCGGACGTATGAAGAGAAACAAGCTGAAAATTTTCGGAAGATGCTGTTGTCGATGGCCGATGATATCCGAGTGGTGTTTATCAAATTAGCCGACCGTCTTCATAACATGAGAACGCTGGGACATTTGTCGGAGGGCAAGCAAAAGCAAATCGCCCAAGAAACCCTGGAAATTTATGCGCCATTGGCCAATCGGTTGGGCATGAGCTGGATGAAACAAGAGCTTGAAGATTTATGTTTCCAGTCTCTCAAGACAGAAGCCTATTCCTTATTGAAGCTCCGAGTGGCGAAACGGGACGAAGAACGGCAAGTGTATGTCCAGTCGATTATTCAGGCGACGGTCGATGCCTTGGCTAGGGCCGAGTTGCTCGGTCAGGTGGCAGGACGGCCCAAACATTTGTACTCCATTCATCAAAAAATGGAGCGCCAGGGTATTATGTTTGAGGAAGTTCACGACCTTGTGGCTATTCGCATTATCACCGACACCAAGATCAATTGTTATACGATTCTCGGCCTCGTGCATTCTTTATGGCCACCGGTTCATGGGCGGTTTAAGGATTACATCGCCACGCCTCGTACCAATCTCTACCAATCATTGCATACCACGTTGCTGGGGCCTCAAGGCGATAATGTGGAATTTCAAATACGAACAGAAGAAATGCACCGTCTCGCGGAATATGGGGTGGCGGCCCATTGGCGCTACAAAGAACAGGTCAAAGTCGACGAGCGTGATGAAAAGGTCTTTAGCTGGCTCCGGCAATTTGTGGAATGGCATCAAGACCTCTCCGATAATCGCCAGTTCATGGATTCCGTCAAGCTCGATCTCTTTCATTTGGATGTCTTTCACGACGTGGTCTTTGCCTTTACGCCGAAGGGAGAAGTGAAGGAACTGCCGCTGGGCTCCACATTGGTCGACTTTGCCTATGCGATTCACACGCAAGTGGGGGATCATTGTGTCGGGGCGAAAGTGAATGGAAAAATCGCGCCCCTTCGGCAAGCGCTCGTCAGTGGCGATACCGTAGAAATTCTGACCTCGCCAATCCAAGCGCCGAAGAAAGAGTGGTTAAAGTTTGTTCGGACGTCCCGTGCGAAAGCAAAAATCAAACACTTTTTGAAAGGCGAAGAGCAAAAGCAAGGGTTGGAATTGGGGCATCGATTGCTTGAACGTGAGTTTCGTCGGCATCATCTCCCGTCCGCGCAGTTATTCAAATCGGACGGGCTGTCCAAAATTGCCAGTGAGAAAGGCTATGAATCCGTCGATGAGATGACCCGAATGGTGGGGTATGGGCGGCTGTCTGCCGCGCAACTGGTCAATTGGCTTGTGTCGCCTGGCGAGGATGCCGCGAAAGGTGACGAGGCCGTTCACGCGACGTCCAAGACGACACCGGCTCAGAACCCCGTCAAATCCGTACAGGTCATGGGGGAACGGGATGTCCTGATGCAGTTATCAAAATGTTGTAGTCCGGTACCGGGCGATCCCATATTGGGCTATATCACACGGGGGCGGGGGCTGACGATCCATTCGAAGGGATGTCCCAATCTTGAGACTCTGGACTATGAAAAAGATCGCTTAGTCGAGGTTGAATGGGATGCAAAGAGCGAAGGGAATCATTCGGTCAAGGTGTGTGTGTTAACCATTGACCGCCCTGGCGTGTTAGCCAACGTGTCCTCAGCCATTTCTGCGTCGAAGGCCAACATTAGTCGAGCGGAAATTGCGACCAGAGAAGATCAAAAGGCCGTCCTTGACTTTGTGATTGAAATTTCCAATACCCTCCACCTTGAACGAACGCTCGAAGCCATAGGGCGGGTGGATGGCGTCATTTCAGCCAAGCGCGTTCGCAGTTGGCAAAATTCATGAGCAGCCTACTTCGGCAACTCAATGGTGAGGCGGGTGCCTGGGGTGAGCTTCAGCGTTGCGGCCTGTCCCGCGCGAAGTTCCAGAACCTGGACTGCAGCGGTTTTCGGCCGATAGCGTGGGCAAAGATTGTCCGTTCTTGTGCAAATTGGGACGTACCGTTCAATATGAACGATGGTCCCATTCTGGTCCAACCATAAAATATCCAAGGGCATTTTGGTGTTCTTCATCCAAAACGTCCAATAGCCGGGCTCCAGAAACTCGGGGAACGTAAAGAGCATGCCTCGATCAGGAGCCATTCTCGTTCGATACATCAACCCCTTGCTCCGTTTTGCCGGCGTATCGGCGATTTCACAATAAATCGTAAACCCATCGGGTGTTGACACCGTGGCCAAGCCGGATGGTTGGTGGGTGGGAGGCGTTGGAGGTGTGGAGAACGCAAAGAGGCTCGTGCTCAGAACCAAGCAGGCAAGCAGATTGAGGAAATGAATCAAGGGCAATCTCTTGTTGGAATGGAGGACAATGCTTCCGTATTTTGCCATGAAGGCCATGCTAGAACCCCTCGCAAAAACCTGTCAACCAGGGGGCTCGGGACACAATCGCCTTCACCTTTGAGACCCCGTAGAATCGCCAAGAGGCAAGCCGTTCAACAAAGAACGGTTATCTGGTCCTCTTTGCAATTCTCCGAACATTCCCCGGTGCCTGTGCGTGTAATTTGTGGGAGTTATGTAGGTAACTTGATGAAATGACAAACCAGATGGAAGTTGAAACCGAAACGAGCACCAAGGCCCCACCGATAATCGAGTTAGTATCCGCGCAATGTCCGCACTGCAAGCATTGGGTGGACATTGACAAGTCTGAACGCCAGGAGCGTTATGTGCTCAAAGCAGAGGGGCGTTATGAGACAGCAGGGCCGAAACTTGTTGTAGCATGTCCGCGATGCACTGCTGAAGTCGTGATACCGCCGGGTCCTCCCGAGTAAGATCAATGGGACATTCTTTCCGTATGGTTCCTGCCCCACCATGGTTTTCACCCTGAACTTCGACATACAGCGTGTCGATGCCCGGATAGAGGACGATGCGGAAGATCTTCGACCGTTGAGTGCGATACGGAGGCAGGGGTTCACTCATGGGGCTAGTTCCTTTCGCTGAGAAAATCATTGCCTAATTACATGCCCAAAACTGACGTCGTTAGGACTCAGCATCTAGGAGTCCGTCGAGAATGGCTTGGCTGGATTCATACAGGCCGACTTTCCCGTAAACTCTGACCGTTTTCCCGAGCGACGGCACCCTGAGATGAAAGGGTCCGTGCCAGTTTCCCTGTTGTCTCGATGGTTGCCAATCATCATTGAACCCGTCTTCCACGCGCCAACACTCACTGGTGACAAAATAGGAATAGGCGAATTCTGGATTGTTTTGGGCTTTGCGCCAAAACCCAAAGCCGCCCTTGCGGATGACGATGAAATAGAAAAGAACAGCGAGGACTAGGAGACCAATGAAGATTTCCATGATGGGCCTCTCCTATTGCGGTCGGATTGTTCATGTCTTTTTCGTCAACTCTGGATAGGTGATGGCTTCCCCTGGTATTGCCTGGACCTGCGGCCAAGGGCGTTCCTTGAGATCCACGTATTGGAGAAACGCCTGCCAGATCGTGGCAGGATGATCGTCACGAAGTACATGAATCGCTTTCCCGTCACGGTTTGTAAATGCAAGGCCGGTGATACGTTGTGGGTCAGGGGACTTATATACAATCCTAGACAGGGGCGACAAGGGCTAACTTGACGGGCGGCCCGGATTTTTCTAGATTGCCGTTCATGCCTCTCCTGATCCTCGCTCTCCTCCTTGCGTTTCCTGGCCTCGTCTTGGCCGAAGAACCCAAAGAAGCCAAAGTGTTGTCTGACTACACGGAACGGCGGGCTAGGTTTGAACTCGCCTCGAACTGTGAACCGATGCGCATGATGATGACCGTCTGGCCACCGGCCCAAAAACTGGGATTACTTGAGGAATACCTGCTCCCTGCTGTGGAAAGCCGACTCCGTGCCGCACGACTATATACCGAAGGCAAGTCTCGGTACTCCCTTGCCGTCTGGGTCCAGGTCTCGTTCAATTATCAGGCCTTCTTTATCAAGACGAGCTACACCAAAGGATTGCTCGATCCTGTGACCTGGGAGATGATGGGGGCATCAACGTGGGAAGATGAGGACTTTGGCACATTCGAGTCCAAAACAGAGTTCATCCCAGAGTTCGTTCGGGCCAAAATCGGGGAACAGATTGACCGGTTTTTAATCGAGTATTTGAAGGCAAACGAGCAGGCCTGCGAACACAAGTAGAACGCCCGATGCTTAGAGCCCTTGCCGATATGACGAGACACATGAATGTCGCCGTGATCACCGTCTACTTCGTGACGTGTTGGCTTGTGGGCCTGCTACTGTGGATGAAAGGAGAAGCCTTCGACAAGGCCGTAGAATCCGCGCTGACGGCTGTAGTCTATGGAGGCTGTTTCTTAGTCGCCTTGTTACTTGCCCAGTTTTTTGCGGCGATCGCGTGCGGGAACTTCTGGAGCATCTGTTCGCCGCAATGAAACCCATCAATAAACCAGATGACTGAGATACCTTCGACCCAGGAGGTGTACCATGGCCGCTGACAAGCCACACATTCCAGAAGAAATGGAAGAACTCTTGAAAGTTTTCGACGGGCAACTGTTTGGCCTGTATGTTCTTCTGGCGAGAACACTCCAGCGCCTAGAGAAGTATGATGGACGAACACCAGAATCTCTGATTCAGGAGCTTGAGTTAATACGCCAATCAGCTCCGGCGCCGCCGGGGTGGAAGGACAATTGGCGCGTTAGCAGCTTTGATATAGGCGTCGATCATGCGCTTGTACGCCTTCGGGGGATGCTTGACGATCTTCCGCCGCTTGACTGACAACGACTTCATTGCGAGGCCGCGTGCGCGCTCTTGAGTAAGTGCTTTATTTTTCACGTCCCTTCTCCCCTATTATCCATCAAGTTACCTATATAAGTCCCTAATTTGTTATCTTGACTGGTCCTTGGTCTGTATATATAATATCAAGTTTGGTGGGTCGGCCCTTAACGATTTTTAAGGAAAAACTTGAGATGCCCTTTTGACCTGTTTTGGCAGGAAAAAGTGGGCTTTGCCTTTATTGCCTCCCACCATATCGCTGCACTCTTTCCCTTAATTTTATTGATGTAGGAGAGGACTGCCAAACGATTGAGTTGTTGATAGGGCAGGTACCCAAGTGGACAAAGGGGGCAGACTGTAAATCTGCTGCCATCGGCTTCCAAGGTTCGAATCCTTGCCTGCCCACCATAGAAAATGTGTTGTTTCGATCGTCATGTCATAAATGAGAAGTTCATTCAAGTCAATGACCTTTTGAGTCGAAGGAGTAAGCAAAGATATAGATCAACAGTGAATGCGAAAATTGTGGCGGGCGTAGCTCAGTGGTAGAGTTCCAGCCTTCCAAGCTGGCTGTCGCGGGTTCAAGTCCCGTCGCCCGCTCCAACGAAAGTTTGAAGCGTGAAGAGGCAAGCGTGACAAACGATGCAGGATGGGTTTCCAACGGTTTACGTCTCCCATTTCACACAATCGTGGCCCACGTAGCTCAGTTGGCAGAGCACGTCCTTGGTAAGGACGAGGTCACGCGTTCGATCCGCGTCGTGGGCTCCATTATCTTAACGAAGTGTCACTGAAATCTATTCTCTTAGAAGTGTCACTGAAATCTATTCTCTTAGGATGGTTTTTTTACAGTTTCGTCTTACGTGGAAACGAAGCGGTTCCACGTGGGGGACGAAATTTTTGTGGAGGAGCAGATGGCGAAGGCGAAATTTGATCGGAAGAAGCCGCATGTAAATGTGGGGACGATCGGGCATGTGGACCATGGGAAGACGACGTTAACCTCGGCGCTGACGAAGGTGATGGGGCAGCAGGGGATGGCGAAGTTTGTGAGCTATGACGAGGTGGCGAAAGCGAGTGAGTCGCAGGGGCGGCGGGATCCGACGAAGATTTTGACGATTGCGATTTCGCATGTGGAGTATGAGACGGTCCAGCGGCATTACGCGCACGTGGACTGTCCGGGGCATGCGGATTACGTGAAGAACATGATTACGGGGGCGGCGCAGATGGACGGGGCGATTCTGGTGGTCTCGGCGGCGGATGGGCCGATGCCGCAGACGCGGGAGCATATTCTGTTAGCGCGGCAGGTGGGGGTGCCCTACATTGTGGTGTTTTTGAACAAAGCGGACAAAGTAGAGGACCCGGAATTATTGGAGTTGGTGGAATTGGAGGTCCGGGAGTTGTTATCGAAGTACCAATTTCCGGGGGACGAGATTCCGATTATTGTGGGATCGGCGACGAAGGCGCTGGACGGGGATGACAGTGCCGTGGGGGTGCCGGCGATCCAGAAGTTATTGGAGCAGGTGGATGCCTACATTCCGACGCCGGAGCGGGCGATTGACAAGCCGTTTTTGATGCCGATTGAGGATGTATTCACGATCAGTGGGCGGGGGACGGTGGTGACGGGGCGCGTGGAACGCGGGCAAGTGAAAGTGGGCGATGAGATCGAGATTGTGGGGTTAGGGGAGACGCGGAGCACGATAGTGACGGGCGTGGAGATGTTCCGGAAGGTGTTGGATGAAGGGCAAGCGGGGGATAATATTGGGGCGTTGTTGCGCGGCACGAAGAAGGATGAAGTGGAGCGGGGGATGGTGTTGGCGAAGCCGAAGAGCATTACGCCGCATACGCGGTTTAAGGCGGAAGTGTATGTGCTGACGAAGGAAGAAGGGGGCCGGCATACGCCGTTTTTCAATGGGTATCGGCCGCAGTTTTATTTTCGGACGACGGATGTGACGGGGGTAGTGCAGTTGGCGGAAGGCGTGGAGATGGTGATGCCGGGGGACAATACGACGTTTACGGGGGAATTGATTGCGCCGATTGCGATGGAGCAAGGAGTCCGGTTTGCGGTGCGGGAAGGGGGGCGCACGGTGGGGGCCGGCGTCGTCACCGACATTCTCGCCTAAGGAAGGTCGATGCTTGAGGTCGGCACGAGAGAGGAGGCGTTATGCGGGTCATTATTTCTTTAGCCTGTGGGGAATGTAAGCGGCGTAATTATTCGACGATGAAGAACAAAAAAAATGATCCTGATCGATTGGAAGTGAAAAAGTATTGCCGGTTCTGCCGAAAACATGTCCCCCATAAGGAAGTGAAATGATGGGGTTCCCCATTGATGAGAGTCATGAAGGGGCATGGTGTCAATGGCTAGCATGTCGGTCTCCAAAACCGAAGGTCCGGGTTCGAGTCCTGGTGCCCCTGCCACAATACGATTGCGTGGTTGAGTAAGGAAGACGGGATGAAAGCGGCATGAAGAAACTCTGGTCGAAAATTACGGAATTTCTCACCGAGGTAAAAGGGGAGTTGAAGAAGGTTTCGTATCCGACACGTGATGAAACCCTTGGGTCCACCTCGGTGGTGGTCGTGTTTTGTTTCATTATGTCTTTGTACCTCTCGATGGCTGATTCCGTTTTAGTGTGGCTGGTCGGTCAAATCCTTTGAAAATTTGAGGGCAGGCTCTATGGCCAAAAATTGGTACGTGATTCACACCTATGCGGGCTATGAAGGTCGAGTGCGGACCTCCTTGGTCGAGCGAGCGACTCAAATGGGGCTTGAGGAAGAGTTCGGGCAGGTCCTAGTCCCCACTGAGGATGTGATCGAAATCAAGGATGGAAAACGTCGCGCGTCCAAGCGAAAGTTTTTCCCCGGGTATGTGCTGGTAGAGTTGCAGGACCCCCTCAAGGACGCAACGGTGATGATGATAAAAGAGACTCCCAAGGTCACGGGGTTTGTGGGCGGGGGAGGGGCTAAGCCTATGCCCCTGCCGAGCGAGGAAGCGGATTCTCTTCTGAAGCAAATCGAATCAGGTGTCTCTCTTCCTCGAGAGCTAGTGTTTTTTTCCAAAGGCGATAATGTGCGGATCGTTGATGGGCCGTTCATGGGCTTTAACGGCTTAATCGACGAGGTGGATGACGAGCATAGTCGAGCCAAGGTGTTGGTCAGCATCTTGGGTCGTTCGACTCCAGTCGAATTGGTGTTTGCGCAGATAGAGCGGGGATAAGGTTGTCGGGAACGCTGTGAATGGTTGTATCCGTGTCGGCAACAGGTGACGTTGTTCGTGAGTTAACCTTCTGGCAGAAAAAAGGATAGAGCGATGGCAAAAGAGGTCATAACGCAAATCAAATTGCAGATTCCCGCAGGGAAGGCCAATCCTGCTCCACCCGTTGGCCCCTCCTTGGGTCAACATGGTCTGAACATTATGGATTTTTGCAAGCAATTTAATGCGAAGACCCAAAAGCAGGAAGGGAGCATCATCCCTGTTGTCATTACCGTCTATCGAGACCGGAGTTTTACCTTTATTACGAAAACCCCTCCGGCTGCCGACCTCTTGAAGAAAGCGGTGGGGATTATCAAGGGATCCGGGGTTCCGCAGAAGGATAAGGTTGGCGCGGTCTCCCGTGCCCAATTACAGGAAATCTCCAAGCAAAAAATGGAAGATTTGAATGCGGTGAATATTGAAGGAGCGATGAAGATCATCGAAGGCACCGCAAGGAGTATGGGAGTCACGGTAACTGACTAGGGGTTCCCTAACGCGTTGGTTTTCAAAGGGGAGTGTAAGTCGTGGGAAAGCAATTACAGAACGCTGCAGCAAAAGTTGAGTCTAAACTTTACGGTCTCCAGGAGGCGAGTGAATTCGTGAAGCAGGCGGCCTATGCCAAATTTGACGAGACCGTGGAATTAGCCATTCGGTTGGGCGTTGATCCAAAACGCGCAGACCAAATGGTTCGTGGTACGACGGTTTTACCTCATGGCACCGGGAAAAAGGTCAGGATTTTGGTGTTTGCCAAAGGGGAAAAAGAGCAAGAAGCACGGCAGGCAGGCGCCGATTTTGTGGGTGCTGATGATTTGTTGGAAAAAATTAAAGGGGGATGGTTGGATTTTGATCAAGCCATCTCCACTCCGGACCTGATGGCTTCTGTCGGAAAATTGGGAAAAGTGTTGGGGCCACGTGGTCTGATGCCCAACCCCAAAACAGGAACCGTGACATTTGAGGTGGGGAAGGCGATCGAGGAAATCCGGAAGGGTCGGATCGAGTACAAAGTGGATAAGGCCGGGAGCGTCCATGTGCCGATCGGCAAAGTCTCGTTTGCCGTATCGCAAATCACCGAAAATGCGCAGGCGGTTTTTACGTCGGTGGTGAAGGCAAAGCCCTCCTCGAGTAAGGGGAAGTATCTTAAGGGTGCGACCATGTCGAGCACCATGGGGCCGGGTGTTCCCTTGGAATGTACGACCCTGGCCCGACAATTTGATTAGTCGCGGTGTGAAAAGGAGCCGGGCATGAAAAAGGAACAGAAGACAGGGGTGGTTTCCGATTTGCACGAGAAGTTTGTCAAGGCCAGGTTGGCCGTGGTGACGGAATGTGGAGGGCTGCCGGTTAATCAGGTGACTCAGTTGCGACGTCAACTTCGTGGAGCTCAGGCAGAGTTGAAAGTGGTGAAGAATTCTCTGGCTGTGAGAGCGGCGGAGGGGACCTCGTTATTGCCCGTCGTGTCGTTGTTTAAGGGGCAAGTCGCGGTGGTCATCGGCTACGATGATCCGATTTTGCCTGCCAAAATTCTTCGGGATTTTATTAAGCGCGAAAAATGCGATGAGAAAATTATTTGGCGGGGTGGCGTCATAGAAGGAAAAACTCTTGAACCTGCACAACTGCGCGCGACAGCGGATTTGCCTTCCAAAGAGGTGTTGCTGTCAATGCTGGTGTCTGCCATGCAAGGGCCTCTTCGAGGAATGGTGGGAGTGCTTCAAGGGATTTTACGAGGATTTGCTGCCGTGTTGGTTGCGA
Organism: Nitrospirales bacterium; assembly: GCA_965247845.1. Classification (GTDB taxonomy): domain Bacteria; phylum Nitrospirota; class Nitrospiria; order Nitrospirales; family UBA8639; genus Bin75. The sequence goes on from OZ252040.1 coordinate 27,291, forward strand.
TTCAAGACAAAAAGAAAGGAGAAGGAGAAATGGCTGCAACGGAGGCAAAGCTTTCAAAGGATGACATTCTGGGGGCCGTTGAAAGCATGACGGTCTTAGAGTTGTCTGAACTGGTCAAAGGATTTGAAGAAAAATTCGGCGTGACGGCAGCGGCGCCGGTCGTGGCGGCTGCACCGGCTGCGGGGGATGGTGCGGCTCAGGCTGCCGAAGAAAAAGACTCCTTTGATGTGGTGTTAGTCAGTGCCCCGGCTGACAAGAAAATTCAAGCCATTAAAGTGGTGCGCGAGATCACCGGGCTCGGGTTGAAAGAAGCCAAAGATTTAGTGGAAGGGGCGCCCAAGCCGGTCAAAGAAGGTGCGGCAAAAGATGAGGCGGAAACGCTTAAGAAGAAACTCACGGATGTGGGGGCCACAGTCGAAGTCAAGTAGTGGGCGAGGTTTGATACCGGAGCATTCTCCTCGTTGCTCAGGACCGGTTGTCTCACACGCATAGACATAGATAGAGATGCAGAAGGAGCCGAATATGCCTCAACCTATATTGCCGGGAATCATCAAGCGTACTGATTTTTCGAAAATTCAGTCGACGATTGACATTCCGGACCTCGTCGAAGTTCAAAAACGCTCATACGAGGGGTTTTTGCAAAAAGATACCGACCCTGAGCATCGTGCGGAAAAGGGGCTTCAATCCGCGCTCATGAGTGTCTTTCCCATTGCAGATTTTAATAGTTCGGCCATTCTTGAATTTTCCAGTTATTCGCTGGGAACGCCCAAGTACGATATGCGCGAATGTCTGGAACAGGGCATGACCTTTGCCGCCCCGTTAAAGCTGCGAATCCGGCTGGTGGTGTTTGATCCGCAGGAAAAAGGGGTAAAGAACAGCAAGGTGCTCGATGTCCGAGAGCAGGAAGTGTACGTGGGCGAGCTTCCTCTGATGACGGATCGGGGAACATTTATTATTAACGGCACGGAGCGGGTGGTGGTGAGTCAGTTGCACCGCTCTCCCGGTGCCTCGTTTAGTCATGATAAAGGGCGTACCCATTCCAGTGGCAAAGTCTTGTTTTCCGCGCGCATCATTCCGTATCGAGGGTCCTGGTTGGATTTCGAGTTTGACGCTCGGGATATTTTGTACGTCCGCATCGATCGCCGACGCAAAATGCCCGCCACGATCTTGTTGAAGGCGTTTGGCTCGTCAACGGATGACGTGCTGAAAATGTATTATCCCATTGAGGACATTCGGGTTTCAGATGGGAAACTGATGCGGAAGTTGGATCCCGAACTGCACACGGGATTACGTTCGTCGGTCGAAGTGTTCGAGAAGGGCGGCAAGGACCCCATCGTGCGAGAAGGGACACGGCTCACCAAGTCGTTAATGGCAAAAGTTCGGGCTGCCGGTGTGAAAGAGATCCAGGTGAAGCCGGAAGAATTGGTTGGGCGAGCGGTGTTGACGGAAATTCGGGAATCGGAAAAGGGAGAGGTGTTGGTTGAAAAAAATCAACGGTTGACCTTGCCCATGATTGAACGGCTTCTTGAATTGAAGCCTTTTAGTTTCAAGGTGATTTATTTGGATAGTGCGGCGGCTACGCCGATCATTTTAGATACCTTGGATGCCGAACGGACGAATTCTCAAAAGGAAGCCTGGGTGGAAATCTATAAACGACTTCGGCCGGGAGAAATGCCTTCCGTGGATTCGGCCAAGCTCTTGTTTGAAAACCTTTTTGTCAACCCTAAGCGGTATGATCTGTCTCCAGTCGGACGGCTGAAGATGAATAACCGTTTTTCGTTGGACCTTCCTCTCCTCCAGCGGGTGCTCACCTCGCAAGACGTGGTGGAAGTGATCCGCTGTCTCGTCGAATTAAAAATGGGTAAAGGCGATGTGGATGACATTGATCATTTGGGTAATCGTCGGGTTCGGACCGTCGGAGAATTGCTCGAGAATCAGATTCGGTTGGGATTGGCCCGAATGGAGCGCAGCATTAAAGAACGGATGAATCTACTCGATATGGAGACGGTACTGCCGCACGACTTGATTAATGCCAAACCCATTGTGGCCGCCATTAAAGAATTTTTTGCCGGCAGTCAGTTGTCGCAGTTTATGGATCAAACGAACCCTTTAGCTGAAATTACCCATAAACGAAGACTGTCTGCCTTGGGGCCTGGCGGGCTTACTCGTGAACGCGCGGGGTTTGAAGTGCGCGACGTCCATCCCTCTCATTATAGTCGTATTTGCCCTATCGAAACCCCTGAAGGACCGAATATCGGGCTCATCACCTCGTTGGCGACCTATGCGCGAATTAACGAATTCGGGTTCATTGAAGCCCCATTTCGAAAAGTCCAAAAGGGACGTGTCTTGCGGGATGTCGAATTTCTTTCTCCCTTGGAAGGAGAACACTATGTCATTGCCCAAGCCAATTCCCAAGTGGATTCAACCGGTCGCTTGTTGTCCGATTCGGTGACGGCAAGGTCTGAGGGAGAGTTTATTTCCACGACGCCGGATCGAGTCGATTATGTGGACGTGTCCCCGAAGCAGGTGGTCAGTGTCGCAACCGCGTTGATACCCTTTCTCGAGCATGACGACGCAAACCGTGCGTTAATGGGGTCGAATATGCAGCGTCAGGCTGTGCCGCTCGTGCAGAGTGAGGCGCCGCTGGTCGGAACCGGCATGGAAGCCGTGGTGGCTCGCGATTCCGGGTATGTTGAACAAGCCAGACGAGATGGGGTCGTGGAAAGCGTGGATGCCAGACGTATTGTGGTGCGAACTGAGCTTGGCAAGCCGGAAGAGGGAAAAAAGAAGACCGGACGCTTTTGGGATACGTATGACTTGGTGAAGTTTCAACGAACCAATCAAAATACGTGCGTGACCCAAACCCCGATCGTGAAAGTTGGGCAACCGGTGAAGAAAGGGCAAGTGTTGGCGGATGGGCCAGCCATCGATCGTGGAGAGTTGGCTTTAGGAAAAAACATCTTGGTCGGATTCATGCCCTGGGGCGGGTACAACTTCGAAGACGCGATTTTGCTGAGCGAGCGACTGGTTCGCGAAGATACCTTTACGTCTATCCACATTGAAGAGTTTGAGGTTGAAGCCCGTGATACCAAATTAGGGAAAGAGGAGATTACCCGCGATATTCCCAACCTGGGCGAAGAAGCCCTAAGAAACCTTGATGAAAGCGGGATCGTTCGAATTGGGGCTGAGGTCAAGGCTGGAGACATCCTGGTTGGAAAAGTGACCCCCAAGGGTGAAACGCAATTGACCCCGGAAGAAAAGTTGCTTCGAGCGATCTTTGGAGAAAAAGCCGGTGATGTCAAAGATACGTCCCTTCAAGTTCCTCCGGGAATTGAAGGGATTGTGGTGGATGTCAAGATTTTCTCCAGAAAAGGGATTGATAAGGACGAGCGTTCGAAGAATATTGAATCCCAAGATCGCGTGAAAATTGAACGGAATTATCAGGATGAACTCCACATCATCGAGGATGAGCGGAATAAAAAATTTCGGAAACTTCTGCTCGGGCAAGTGGTGGGCCGTGACTTAATGGATCCCGAAAGCGGCGAAGTCCTTTTAAAGAAAAAAGGAAAAATCACGGCGGATGTCTTGCGGAAACTTTCTGATGATGACGTGCGTCACGTGATTTTAGGTGACGCGGAAGAGCAACGAAAGCTTGAGGATATTGAGCGGACGGCCAAGGATCAAATTGAGAGTCTGCAAACCTTCTATGACGAAAAGGTCGGTCGACTTCGGCGTGGCGACGAGTTGCCCCCGGGCGTCATTAAGTTAGTGAAAGTCTATCTTGCGATTAAGCGGAAAATTTCCGTTGGGGATAAGATGGCCGGACGGCATGGAAACAAGGGCGTGGTCTCTCGGATTCTTCCGGAAGAAGACATGCCCTATTTGCCTGATGGCACTCCGATCGAAGTCGTGCTCAATCCGCTTGGGGTTCCGTCACGGATGAACGTCGGACAGATTTTGGAAACGCATTTAGGGTGGTCCGCCAGGGCCTTGGGGATCTATGCCGCCAGTCCTGTGTTTGATGGAGCGACGGAGGCGGAGATTAAAGAATTATTAAAGGAAGCGGGATTGCCGGAAAACGGTCAATCGGTGGTGTATGACGGTCGCACTGGTGAGTCGTTTAAAAGTCCGGTGACGGTCGGCTATGTTTATATGATGAAGTTGCACCACTTGGTCGATGATAAGATCCATGCCCGATCCATTGGTCCGTATTCGTTGGTGACGCAGCAACCACTGGGTGGAAAGGCCCAGTTCGGCGGTCAGCGTTTGGGCGAAATGGAAGTATGGGCCCTCCAGGCCTATGGAGCGGCCTCCACGCTTCAAGAGTTTTTAACCGTGAAGTCCGATGACGTGCCGGGACGGTCGAGAATGTATGAAGCGATTGTCAAGGGAGAGAATTTTTTGGAGCCAGGCTTGCCGGAGTCGTTTAACGTGTTGGTGAAAGAATTGCAAAGCCTGGGGTTGGATGTTGAGTTGATGAAATCTGCTGAGTAACTCAGTCATATGCCACTCATATCACGAGTGTTTCTCAGTTTCTTGAGAGGGGGGTAGAGCCTTGGAAAGCGTCTATGCTCTGTTTGAAAGACCGCGCGATGCGATGTCCTTCGATGCCATGTGTATTCGGATTGCGTCGCCAGAAAAAATTCGTTCGTGGTCGTATGGAGAAGTCAAAAAACCGGAAACGATCAATTATCGGTCCTTTAAGCCGGAAAAAGATGGATTATTTTGTGCGAAGATTTTTGGACCGACCAAAGATTGGGAGTGTAATTGCGGAAAATACAAGCGAATGAAGCATCGCGGTATTGTCTGCGACAAGTGCGGAGTCGAGGTCATTCAATCGAAAGTGCGGCGGGAGCGTATGGGGCATATTGAGTTGGCCGCGCCCGTTGCGCACATCTGGTTTTTAAAAGGGGTGCCGAGTCGGATTGGGATCCTTTTGGATATGAGCCTCAAGCAACTGGAAAAGATTCTCTATTTTGAGGCGTATGTCGTCATTGACCCCCTGGAGACCCCGCTTAAGGAAAAAGAGCTACTCACGGAAGAAAAATACCGTGAATATGTGGATGAGTACGGACCACAGGCCTTTCGTGTCGGCATTGGGGCTGAAGCCATTCGTGAATTGCTGAGAACAGTCGATATCGAAGCCCTGTGGGCTGAGCGCCATGAAAAGGTGAGGGCCACGACCTCTGCGGCATTGAACAAGAAGATCACGAAACGCCTGAAAGTCATCGAGGCCTTTCATAAGTCAGGTAATAAACCGGAATGGATGATTCTGGACGTCATCCCGGTTCTTCCGCCTGAACTGAGGCCGCTGGTGCCGTTGGATGGCGGGCGGTTTGCCACGTCGGATTTAAACGATCTCTATCGACGGGTGATCAATCGCAATAACCGGCTGAAACGGTTAGTGGAATTGAAGGCGCCCGGCGTGATTATTCGCAACGAAATGAGAATGTTGCAGGAAGCCGTGGATGCGCTTTTTGATAATGGTCGACGAGGGCGGACGATTCGTGGGGCCAATAAGCGACCCTTGAAGTCTCTCAGCGATATGCTCAAAGGCAAGCAAGGCCGGTTTCGTCAAAATCTCTTGGGAAAACGGGTTGACTACTCGGGTCGCTCGGTGATTGTGGTTGGGCCGGAACTGAAATTGAATCAATGCGGGTTGCCCAAGAAAATGGCGTTGGAATTATTTAAGCCGTTTATCTTCCACAAGTTAGAAGAGCGTGGAGCTGCGACCACCATTAAAAGTGCGAAACGCCTTGTGGAAAAGGAGCGTCCCGAAGTCTGGGATGTGTTGGACGAAGTGATTCGAGAGCACCCGGTTATTCTGAACCGAGCCCCCACGCTCCATCGTTTGGGCATGCAGGCGTTTGATCCCGTGCTGGTCGAAGGCAAGGCCATTCGCTTGCATCCATTAGTGTGCGCGGCGTTTAACGCGGACTTCGATGGCGACCAGATGGCGGTTCACGTTCCGCTGTCGGTTGAGGCGCAAATCGAAGCTCGCGTCTTGATCATGTCCATCAATAATGTGTTGTCCCCGGCGAATGGCCGTCCACTGGCTATTCCCTCTCAGGACATGGTTTTGGGTTGTTATTGGTTGACACAGGAACGACCGGGAGCGATGGGTGAAGGGAAGATGTTGTATTCACCCGAGGAAGTGCGAATTGCCTATGATGCCGGGCAGCTGGACGAACAGGCCAAGGTCAAAGTGCGAATCGATGGGGCCTTAGTCGAAACGACCGTCGGTCGCGTGCTGTTTGGGGAAATCCTTCCTGCCTCCATAGAGTTTTCACATGTCAATCAAGTCATGACCAAGAAAGAAATGACGAAACTGATCGATGCGGTCTATCGTGAAGTCGGGGTGCACGAAACGGTCAGGATGCTCGATAAGCTGAAGGACCTTGGTTTTTACTATGCCACCAAGGCCGGGGTCTCTCTCTGCATTGACAATATGCATATCCCGACCAAAAAGGAGGCGCTGCTGGGTAACGCGCGAAAGGAAGTGTCCGAGGTTGAGCGTCAATACAGCGAGGGGCTTATCACGAACGGTGAGCGTTACAACAAGGTCATTGATATCTGGGCCCATGTGAGTGAGCAGGTTGCCACTGAGATGATGAAGGAAATTAAAGCCGGTGGCGGGCAAGGACCGGAGGATACCTTGAATCCCATCTTTATGATGGCCGATTCCGGCGCGAGAGGGAGTTCACAGCAAATTCGGCAGTTGGGTGGGATGCGGGGCTTGATGGCGAAGCCGTCTGGTGAAATTATTGAAACCCCCATCACCGCTAACTTCCGGGAAGGGCTCACGGTACTCCAATATTTCATCTCGACACACGGGGCGCGCAAAGGGTTGGCGGACACGGCTCTCAAAACGGCAAACTCTGGGTACCTCACGAGGCGGCTGGTGGATATTTCGCAGGATGTCATCGTGAGTGAAGAAGATTGCAAGACGGCCGATGGGATTGACGTCTCCGCCTTGGTCGAAGGCGGAGAAGTGATTCAGCCGATTGAAGAACGGATTTTAGGCCGTATTGTGGCAGAAGATATTCTTGATCCTTTGACCGGTGACGTTGTGGTGTCGGGGAATGAAGAGTTAGATGAAACGCGCGTGAAGACTGTGGTTGAAGCAGGCATCGGACATGTCCGCATCCGGTCGGTGTTGACCTGTCAAGCCCGGTGGGGCGTGTGCGTGAAGTGTTACGGTCGGGATTTAGCCAGAGGCAAGTTGGTCGAACTGGGCGAGCCTGTGGGGGTGATCGCGGCTCAGTCTATCGGGGAGCCCGGTACGCAGTTAACCATGCGGACCTTCCACATTGGGGGGACGGCCAGTAAAATCGTGGAACAAAGCGTAGTCGAGTCTCGACACGATGGGGTCTTGAGATACCTCAGTTTTGATGCCAAGAAAAATGAAGATTTTCACAATCGTCACACGGCGGTTCAGAATAAGCATGGCGAATGGGTGGTCATGAATCGAAACGCGAAGATTGCCGTCTATGATGACTCCGGCCGAGAACGGGAAAAGTATCCGGTTGTCTATGGTGCAAAAATTGTCGTGAAAGATGGTGGTCGGGTGACGGTGGGACAGAAACTTGTGGAATGGGACCCGTATTCGTTGACCATTCTGACGGAAGTGGGTGGAAAAATTGCCTATGGAGATATCTCCGAAGGTGTCACCATGAAAGAAGAGGTCGACGAAATCACCGGTCTGTCCCGCAAGGTGGTCATTGAGCAAGCGGGCACCAATCTTCGTCCACGAGTTTCGATCAAAGACGAGGGGGGCAAGACGGCGAAATTGCCGGGTTCCGGCGCTCAGGCTCGCTATCTCCTCCCTGTGGGCGCGCATATTTTCGTGGAAAAAGGAGCGATCGTGCATTCTGGAGATGTCTTGGCGAAAATCCCTCGAGAAACCACGAAGACCAAAGACATTACGGGTGGCCTGCCAAGGGTAGCAGAGTTGTTTGAGGCGAGAAAGCCCAAGGAGCAAGCGGTGATTAGTGAAATCGACGGGGAGGTTTCCTTTGGGGGATTCGTCAAAGGGATGAGGAAGATCGTCGTCGATAACAAGATGGGAGACATTAAGGAATACTTCATTCCTCGAGGAAAGCACGTCAATGTGCACGAAGGGGATTGGGTGCGCGCCGGTGAACCTCTCATGGATGGCTCGGCAAATCCCCATGATATTCTGAATGTGTTGGGTCCCCGAGAACTGCAGCGCTACTTGGTGAATCAGGTTCAAGAAGTGTATCGATTGCAGGGGGTGTGGATTAATGACAAGCATATTGAAATTATTGCGAGGCAGATGTTGAAGAAGGTCCGCATTGAAGACCCTGGGGATACCAACTTTTTACCAGGGGCCCAAGTCGGGAAATTTGCGTTCACCGATGAAAATCAACGGGTCCTTGCCGAGGGGGGGAAGCCTGCTATCGGCAAGCCGGTGTTGTTGGGTATTACCAAGGCCTCACTGAATACAGATAGCTTTATTTCGGGGGCTTCATTCCAAGAGACGACACGAGTGCTCACTGAAGCCGCCATCAATGGTCGGGTTGATGATCTGCGAGGGCTCAAGGAAAACGTCATTGTGGGACGCCTGATCCCGGCGGGAACGGGATTTTCCCACTACCGCGAAACGTTTGTGCCCGCCGCGGATGAAGCGTTAATCGAGTCCGGCACGCATGATGGGGCCGATGGATTAGCCGTGACGCAAGGGAAAGAGTTGCAGACGCAATCCACGTAATGCATGGAGTGTTTTATCTTGACACATCGAGATGTCCTCACTACAATCGAAAGGTTGCCCAACAGAGTCAGTTCCACGACGTACTTGAAGGAAAGATCGTGATATGCCAACGGTGAATCAGCTCATCAGAAAAGGCCGCAAGGCCCCAAAAGCAAAAAGTAAAAGCCCGGCGCTTAATCAATGCCCCCAACGACGGGGGGTCTGTTTGCGCGTCTATACCACAACTCCGAAAAAACCGAATTCCGCGTTGCGGAAAGTGGCGCGTGTGCGTTTGACCACAGGCGTTGAGGTGACCACCTACATCCCGGGCGTGGGGCATAACTTGCAAGAACATTCCATTGTGCTCGTGCGTGGTGGCCGGGTGAAGGACTTGCCGGGTGTGCGTTATCATTTGGTCCGAGGCACACTTGATGCGGTAGGCGTGGCCAATCGGAAACAGAGTCGTTCTAAATACGGGGCCAAACGACCGAAATAGTCAGGACAATGTGTTTGCTGTGGGGAAGGTAGTTTTACAATATGTCTCGTAGTCAGAGCGCCGTCATAAGAACTCCCGCGGCTGATCCCAAATATCGTGATCACCTTGTGGGGAAGTTTATCAATATTCTTATGGCGCGAGGGAAAAAGAGTATAGCCCAGCGTGTGTGTTATGGGGCGTTCGATGTCATTCAAAATAAGACGGGTAGTGATCCTTTGAAAGTATTTCATTCTGCGGTTGGCAATGTAAAGCCAATGGTGGAAGTGAAATCGAGACGGGTGGGCGGTGCGTCGTACCAGGTCCCCGTTGAAATCCGGCCAGTCAGGCAAGTTGCCTTGGCCTTTCGATGGATTAAGTACAGTGCCCAGTCTCGAACGGGAAAAAGTATGCAAGACAAGCTTGCTGCCGAGCTGCTTGATGCTGCCAATAATACAGGGGTTGCGGTCAAGAAACGAGATGAGACGCACAGAATGGCCGAGGCTAATCGTGCGTTTGCCCATTACCGTTGGTAGCGGTTTCTTGTCGCTGTAGTCGAACCACCCTCCACGCGTAGGTGTTCTTTTTTTCTCAATCTGTGTTCGGATTGGGTGTCTGGGAGTGTTGCGGCAGCCCGATTGTGTGTGGAGGAACGGTGCCTAGGGAATATCCATTAGAGCGGACTCGGAATATCGGTATCATGGCCCATATTGATGCCGGGAAAACGACGACGACCGAGCGCATCCTGTTTTATACCGGTGTCTCTCACCGAATGGGTGAGGTGCATGAAGGTGCGGCTCAAATGGATTGGATGGAGCAGGAGCGGGAACGGGGTATTACGATTACGTCTGCGGCGACCACCTGTCTCTGGAACGATCATCGCATTAATATTATCGATACGCCCGGGCATGTGGATTTTACGGTTGAAGTCGAGCGATCCCTTCGCGTGTTGGACGGAGCCGTGGCAGTGTTTGACTCGGTCCAGGGAGTCGAGCCGCAATCAGAAACGGTCTGGCGTCAGGCCGATAAATATCAAGTCCCTCGCATTGCCTTTCTTAATAAAATGGATCGGGTGGGTGCTGACTTTTCAGGGAGCATTCAAAGTATCATTGATCGTTTGGAAGCCAATCCGGTTCCGGTACAGTTGCCAATCGGAAAAGAGGCTGACTTCCGAGGGGTCATCGATCTTGTCTCGATGAAGTCCTACCTCTTTAATGATGAAACGTTGGGCTCGAGTTTTGTGGTCGAAGACGTTGCGCCGGATCTTCTGCCGATGGCTCAAGCGTATCGAGACAAAATGATAGATGCTGTCGCTGAATTTGATGAGATGGTACTTGAGCAATACCTGAATGGCGATCCGCTGAAGCCGGATGACATCAAGCGTGCTGTGCGCGCTGGGACCAATCAAATGCAAATTACGCCGGTCTTATGTGGTTCGGCGTTTAAGAATAAAGGGGTGCAGCCATTACTGGATGCCGTGGTGGATTTTCTGCCTTCGCCTTTAGATGTTCCGGAAGTGGAAGGGGTTGATCCGGCTAGTGGCACGAAAATGAACAGTCGGGCCAGTGATGAAGAGCCGTTTTCGGCGTTAGCCTTCAAGATCATGACCGATCCCTTTGCCGGACAACTCACGTATTTTCGTGTCTATTCCGGGACACTGAAAACGGGCTCGTATGTGTATAACGTCACCCAGGCCAAACGAGAACGGATCGGGCGTTTACTCAAAATGCATGCGAATAAGCGTGAAAATATTGATGCGGTGTATGCCGGCGATATTGCTGCTGCGGTCGGGATGAGAGGCGCGAGAACGGGTGATACCTTAGCGCATGAAAAGCATCAAATATTGTTGGAGGTTATTAAATTTCCAGAGCCCGTGATTTCTATGGCGGTTGAACCAAAGACCAAGCAGGATCTTGAAAAGCTTGGTTTTTCTTTGGAAAAGCTGTCGCAGGAAGATCCGTCCTTTCATGTTCGAACCGATGAGGAGACTGGGCAAACGATTATTTCGGGAATGGGGGAGTTGCATCTGGAAATTATTGTTGATCGTCTGGTCAGGGAATTTAAGGTTCAGGCGAATGTCGGGAAGCCTGAGGTTGCCTATCGCGAAACGATTCGCAGCAAAGGCGAGGCCGAAGGGAAATATATCAAGCAATCTGGTGGGCGAGGGCAGTATGGGCATGTGGTGTTGCGCGTCGAACCATCTGAGCCTGGGGTAGGGCTGGAGTTTGTCAATAAGATTGTTGGCGGCATTATTCCCCGTGAATATATCCCGGCGGTGGAAAAAGGGGTGCGGGAGCGAATGGAGTCCGGCGTGGTGGCCGGGTATGCCATGCGGGATGTTCGGGTGACGTTGTTTGATGGTTCCTTTCATGATGTCGATTCGAGTGAAATGGGATTTAAAATCGCGGCGTCGATGGCCTTTGAGGGGGCCTGTCGCAAAGCCACCCCGGTCCTGCTTGAGCCGGTGATGAAAGTGGAAGTTCTCGTTCCTCAGGACTTCATCGGTGATGTGATTGGGGATTTGAATTCCCGACGCGGAAAGGTGCAAGGAATCAGGGCGAAGGGCGGCTCTCAGGCCGTCGATGCCATGGTGCCCCTTGGGGAAATGTTCGGGTATGCCACGAGCCTTCGATCGAAGACGCAGGGGCGTGCCACCTATTCAATGGAATTTGCGCAATACGAACCGGTTCCCAAGCAACTGGCCGATCAGATTGTCAGCAAGCAACGTGGAGAATAACGGTGCAGCTTTTTGGAAAGGCAAGAAAGCAACATGACTTTACTCGTTTCTTTCTCGCATAGCCTCAAGCGATTCGCAATCGAAGAGGGAGGAGCAGATGGCGAAGGCGAAATTTGATCGGAAGAAGCCGCATGTAAATGTGGGGACGATCGGGCATGTGGACCATGGGAAGACGACGTTAACCTCGGCGCTGACGAAGGTGATGGGGCAGCAGGGGATGGCGAAGTTTGTGAGCTATGACGAGGTGGCGAAAGCGAGTGAGTCGCAGGGGCGGCGGGATCCGACGAAGATTTTGACGATTGCGATTTCGCATGTGGAATATGAGACGGTCCAGCGGCATTACGCGCACGTGGACTGTCCGGGGCATGCGGATTACGTGAAGAACATGATTACGGGGGCGGCGCAGATGGACGGGGCGATTCTGGTGGTCTCGGCGGCGGATGGGCCGATGCCGCAGACGCGGGAGCATATTCTGTTAGCGCGGCAGGTGGGGGTGCCCTACATTGTGGTGTTTTTGAACAAAGCGGACAAAGTAGAGGACCCGGAATTGTTGGAGTTGGTGGAATTAGAGGTCCGGGAGTTGTTATCGAAGTACCAATTTCCGGGGGACGAGATTCCGATTATTGTGGGATCGGCGACGAAGGCGCTGGACGGGGATGACAGTGCCGTGGGGGTGCCGGCGATCCAGAAGTTATTGGAGCAGGTGGATGCCTACATTCCGACGCCGGAGCGGGCGATTGACAAGCCGTTTTTGATGCCGATTGAGGATGTATTCACGATCAGTGGGCGGGGGACGGTGGTGACGGGGCGCGTGGAACGCGGGCAAGTGAAAGTGGGCGATGAGATCGAGATTGTGGGGTTAGGGGAGACGCGGAGCACGATAGTGACGGGCGTGGAGATGTTCCGGAAGGTGTTGGATGAAGGGCAAGCGGGGGATAATATTGGGGCGTTGTTGCGCGGCACGAAGAAGGATGAAGTGGAGCGGGGGATGGTGTTGGCGAAGCCGAAGAGCATTACGCCGCATACGCGGTTTAAGGCGGAAGTGTATGTGCTGACGAAGGAAGAAGGGGGCCGGCATACGCCGTTTTTCAATGGGTATCGGCCGCAGTTTTATTTTCGGACGACGGATGTGACGGGGGTAGTGCAGTTGGCGGAAGGCGTGGAGATGGTGATGCCGGGGGACAATACGACGTTTACGGGGGAATTGATTGCGCCGATTGCGATGGAGCAAGGAGTCCGGTTTGCGGTGCGGGAAGGGGGGCGCACGGTGGGGGCCGGCGTCGTCACCGACATTCTCGCCTAAGCATGTATTGAAAAATGGTAATGGTAGCTTGGGAACACGAAATTGTCGAGGAGTCGAAGCGGCGAGCCCAGTCTGCAGGATGGTCAAAAAGGTCGCCCGGCGTGGCTGCAGCAAATGAGGCGGCGAGGCGTACGTTTTCGGGTACGTTGAGCCTCCGAGTGCCGCGAGAACAAAGCTGGCGGGCTTTTTCAACGTCCTGCTAAGGAAGGAATTCAGTGGTGGTAAGTGTGGATCAGCGTATTCGTATCCGATTGAAGGGCTTTGATTATCGGATCCTTGATCAATCGGCAAGGGAAATTGTGGATACCGTCAAGCAAACGGGTGCGCGCGTTGCCGGACCTATTCCGCTTCCCACTCGTATTGAAAAGTTTACCGTTCAGCGGTCTACTCATGCGGATAAGAAATCCCGTGAACAGTTTGAAATCCGAACCCATAAACGCTTGTTGGATATTCTTGAGCCCACCCCGGAAACAATGGATGCACTCATGAAATTAAATCTGGCTGCCGGGGTGGATGTGGAGATCAAGCTGTAACGTGGCTCATCGTCAAGGATTGGCAGGGTGCTCATGGTTAGTGGGTTAATAGGAAAAAAATTGGGAATGACGCAGATTTACGACGAAAATCGTCGTCTCCATCCCGTGACGGTCATCGAGGCGGGCCCTTGTCAGGTCACAGCCGTGAAGACCAAAGATCATCATGGCTATGATGCGGTGCAGCTTGGTTATTCGGAAGTCCAGGAGCGGAAGCTCACCAAAGCCCAGGTGGGCCATCTTCGTTCTTTCGGGCAAGAGAAGCTTTTTAGGCATTTACGAGAGTTTCGCTGTGTGCCGGATTGTCAGGTGGGGGACGCCGTGACGGTTCACCTTTTTGAAAAAGGCGAAGTGGTTCATGTGCAGGGGACCTCAAAGGGAAAAGGGTTTCAGGGGGTCATGAAACGGCACAATTTCGCCGGTGGTCCAGCCAGTCACGGTTCGATGTTTCATCGTGCGCCGGGGTCGATCGGCAGTAGTTCGTATCCCTCTCGCGTTTGGAAGAATCAGAAGCTTCCCGGGCAAATGGGGAATGAGCGGGTCACGGTGAAAGGATTAACCGTCATCGAAATTCGACCGGAGGAAAATCTGGTACTCATCGCAGGAGCCGTTCCTGGTCCTGTGGGAGGGCTGGTCCTTATCCGGAAGGCAGGGGGATAACAAGTCAGCATGGCCTCAATAGAAGTCGTGGACCAACACAACAAGGCTGTGGGCACCGTTGAGGTGAGCGAGAGCGTGTTTGGGGCTCAGCCTCATGGCGCTCTTGTGCATTCCGCAGTGGTGATGCAGCGTGCCTCGCTCCGACAAGGGACGGCAAGTACGAAGGGCCGCAGTGAAGTGAGTGGGTCGGGGAGAAAACCGTGGAAGCAAAAACATACGGGACGGGCTCGAGCGGGCTCGAATCGATCGCCGGTGTGGCGTCATGGCGGAACGGTCTTTGGCCCTCGGCCCCGAAAGTATCGTTCCTCCATGTCGAAAAAAATGTATCGAAAGGCCATGCAGAGTGCCCTTTCTTCTAAGAAGGCAGCCGGAGAGTTGGTGATTCTTTCCGAGCTCTCCCTTCCGGAACCCAAAACCAAATTGATGGCAGAGACGGTGAGGCAATTGGGGGCGACCGGCACGGTGCTGTTCGTGGTGGGAAAAGACAACCACGCCGTCTTTCGCGCGACGCGGAATTTGCCCCGAGTGAAAGCCGTGTCATCACAAGAACTCACGGTATACGATGTGCTTCGATACGAGACGCTCGTGGTGTTGAAAGACGAATTGCCAAGCGTTCAGGAGTTGTGGGCATGAAACGTGACCCGTTTGACGTCTTAGTCAAGCCGTTGTTGACCGAGAAAATCACAGGGCTTCAGGAATCTGCCAACCGCATCGCCTTTGTCGTGCAAAATGATGCAAATCGGATCGAGGTTCGTCAGGCGGTGGAGTTGGTTCTCAAGGTAAAAGTGAAGTCTGTGAATATCATGAAGGTCATGGGCAAGAAGAAGCGTCAAGGGCGTTTTCTTGGAAAACGGTCGGACTGGAAGAAGGCCATCGTCACGCTTCATGAGGGAGAAAAGGTGGAGTTGTATGAAAGCGCCTAGCAGGACGGTTGAAAAAAGCCGCCAGCGGCGTTCTCGGCCTGTTGTCGCCTTCGGGCTCACAACCTTGGCGCTCTTCGCGCCGTTCGCGCTCACGTACTCCGTCGTACGCTCCGCGCGCCAACGGACCTGCGGCCTTGCCGGACGGGCCTTTTTCAGCGTCCTGGCTTGCAACGGGTGGTTTGAAGGTTGTCTGGAGAATGAACGAGTTCGGTGATTTTTTGAGTTTTTCAACTTTCGAAAATATGGGGCTAGAGAAGAGGAAGGTCGCAGACTATGCCGAGTAAACCGTATCGTCCGACATCGCCTGGGCGTCGAGGTATGACAGTGCTCAAGGACAAGACGCTGTCGAAAGAGCCGCCTGAAAAAAGCTTAACCACGGCCCTGCCTCGCTCCGGAGGTCGAAACAACTTTGGGCGAATTACCGTCAGATTTCGTGGTGGAGGGCATAAGCGCCTGTATCGAGTCATTGATTTTAAGAGAGATAAAGTTGGCGTGCCGGGCAAAGTCGTCAGGGTGGAATACGATCCCAATCGTTCGGCTCGCATTGCGTTGATTGCGTATGCCGATGGGGAAAAGCGGTATATCCTTGCTCCCGTTGGATTGTCGGTGGGGGATTCCATTCAGGCCGGTCCTGGTTCGGATATTCGTCCTGGAAATGCGCTTCCCTTGTCGTTGATGCCGCTTGGTACCACTATTCATAATATTGAACTCAGGCCCGGGAAAGGCGCCCAAGTGGCGCGGAGCGCTGGCGCTGCGTGTCAGGTCATGGGCCGAGAAGGGCAGTATGTTCAGGTCCGCTTGGTCTCGGGTGAGATGCGTCGGATTCTTGGAACGTGTATGGCGACTGTGGGACAAATTGGGAATCTCGATCACGAGAATGTCACGGTGGGTAAGGCCGGTCGTTCGAGGTGGATGGGTAAACGACCTCATGTGCGAGGGGTCGCGATGAATCCGGTTGATCATCCTCATGGTGGTGGGGAAGGGAAGTCCGGGCAGGGGAACCCCCATCCCGTTTCCCCTTGGGGTGTCCAGACCAAAGGCTTTAAGACTCGGAAGAAGAAATTGTCGTCGCAATTCATTATTTCTCGACGGACTAAATAAGGAGAACGAACGTCGATGCCGCGTTCAATTCGTAAAGGGCCGTTTATCGATTCTCACCTCATGGAAAAGGTGGAACGGATGAATACGTCTCGTGACCTGAAGTTAATTAAAACCTGGTCGCGTCGATCAACGATTATTCCTGAAATGATTGGTCATACCTTTGCGGTGCATAACGGAAAAAAGTTTATTCCAGTCTATGTGACGGAAAATATGGTTGGGCATAAGCTCGGAGAATTTTCTCCCACCCGGTTCTTTAAGGGCCATGGAGCTGCCAAATCGGAAAAAGCCGTTCGATTGAAGTAGAGTGGCAAGGGTGAAACACTAGGAAGGAATCTCATGGCCGAAGCAAAGGCAGTATTGCGCTACGTCAGAATGACACCACGAAAAATGCGGATGGTCATCGATTTAATTCGCGGACGTGATGTGTCTGAGGCGTTGACGGTGCTCAAGTACTTGTCCAGAGCCGCTGCGCCGGTCGTGGCAAAGGTGTTGAATTCCGCCGTCGCGAATGCCGGACAACAAGAGTTGGGGGATCCTGAATCTTTAAAAATCTCAAAAGCCTATGTGGATGGCGGCCCCGTTTTAAAGCGATTTCAGGCCAGAGCCATGGGCAAGGCGAGCCCCATCCATAAGCGAACCAGTCATGTGACCATTGCGGTTTCTCCGGCGAAAGGGGATTCCTAGAGAGAAGTGAGTGTTAACCGTTTCAGCTGACGGAGCGAGGTAAACCGGTTTTATGGGGCAAAAAACACATCCATATGGTTTTCGGCTGGGGTATACCAGGACCTGGAATTCTCGATGGTATGCCAAGAAAGATTTTGTGAAGTTGTTGCATGAGGATGTGGAAATTCGTCAAACGGTCAAATCCCGTTTATTTCATGCCGGCATTTCACGAGTAGAAATTGAACGTTCCGGGAATCAGGCGAAAGTGATCATTTACACGGCCCGCCCTGGCATTATCATCGGAAGAAAGGGCGCGGAAGTTGATAAGTTAAAGGCTATGCTGGAGCAACGATATGGCCGGGAAGTCTATGTGACGGTCAAGGAAATTAAGAAGCCGGAATTAGACGCGCAGCTTGTTTCTGAAAATATTGCCTTGCAATTGGAAAAACGCGTTTCCTTTCGTCGTGCCATGAAACGAAGTGTGGCGTCAGCCCTTCGGTTAGGCGCTCAAGGTATTCGAGTGTCTTGTGCCGGAAGGTTAGGCGGAAATGAAATTGCCCGAACGGAATGGTACCGGGAAGGCCGTGTTCCGCTTCACACGCTCAGGGCTGATGTGGATTATGGTTTTGCGGAGGCCCATACGACCATGGGTATTATTGGGGTGAAGGCTTGGATTTATAAGGGCGATGCCGAATTGCCAAATGCGGTGAAAGACGAGGCGTCGTTGAATTTGCTCTAGAGAGGTGTTGGCATTTATCGGACGCATGCATGCGTCCGTCATATTCACTCATGACTTTTGATGGTCCCATAATATGTTAGCTCCGAAAAAAGTTAAATTTCGAAAAGTGCAAAAAGGCCGTATGCGGGGGAAGGCCTACCGTGGCGGTGACGTGTCTTTCGGAGAATTTGGCCTCAAGGTGCTTGAGCCCGGTCGGATTACGGCCCGGCAAATCGAGGCGGCGAGAATTGCGATGACGCGCCATGTGAAGCGTGGCGGAAGAATCTGGACTCGGATTTTCCCGGATAAGCCGATTACCAAAAAGCCGGCAGAGGTTCGAATGGGGAAAGGAAAAGGAAACCCTGAGTTTTGGGTTGCCGTGGTGAAGCCCGGCCGCATTCTCTATGAAATGGATGATGTGTCGAGAAGTGTCGCGGAAGAGGCGTTTCGTTTGGCCGGTCATAAACTGCCTTTAGCGACAAAATTTGTCGTTCGAGGAGAATACTCTGTCTGAGGCGCACTGATGGATGTCAAAGAATTGCAAGGCATGGAAGCGGAAGAGTTGGTCGGAAAAGTGCATGAGTTGAAGCAGGAATTGTTTCACCTTCGATGTCAACATGCCCTGGGACGCATTGAAAGTCCAATGAAAATCCGTCAAGTGCGGAGAGACGTGGCCAGGGCCAAGACCGTTCTTCGCGAAAAACAGGGACTGGGACATTCGAAAAGTTAATCGTAGGGTTGAAAAAACATGACTGATACACCAAGACGACAGCGTGCATCGTATGGGCGAGTGATTAGCGACAAAATGGACAAAACAGTCGTCGTGGCTGTCCCGAGACTGGTGTCGCATGCGTTGTACGGAAAAGTGATGCGACGGCTTACCAAGCTTAAAGCCCATGATGAGGCAAATGAGTCTCGCATTGGCGATCGTGTGAAAATTGTGGAGACACGGCCGCTCAGTAAGGATAAACATTGGCGGGTGGCGGAAATTATTGAGCGTGGCGAGCAGGCCCCATCGCCGTAATTAGTGACGAGGGGTTCGCGTGTTCGGTGGATGTATGGAGTGCTGACGGACGATGATTCAAAATCATAGCTATCTCGATGTCGCAGATAATTCCGGCGCTAAAAGTGTGCGGTGCTTTCATGTGCTGGGGGGGACTCGTCGACGGTATGGAGGCATTGGCGACATCGTGGTGGTGTCGGTTCGAGAGGCGATCCCCAAGGCGTCTGTCAAAAAAGGCGATGTGGTCAAAGCGGTGATTGTTCGAACGAAAAAAAGTCGGCGTCGTGAGGATGGCTCCTATATTCGATTTGATCGCAATGCCTGTGTGTTGGTGAATAATCAAGGCGACCCTGTGGGGACAAGAATCTTCGGTCCCGTCGCTCGGGAATTGAGGAAAAAGAAGTTTATGAAAATTATTTCACTTGCTCCCGAGGTGTTATAGCGCGCATGGGGACTCGAACTGCAACAGGAGGCCTGACGGTTGCCAAATCCCGTATTCGAAAGGGTGACACGGTGATCGTGATTGCCGGACGGGAGAAGGGGAAGGTCGGGAAGGTTTTGCATGTGAATGTACGGACAAGCCGAGTGATGGTGGAAAAACTCAACATTATTAAGCGACATACGAAACCCTCTCAAAAAATCAGGCAAGGCGGCATTTTAGAGCGTGAGGCGCCCATGGCGATTTCGAATGTCATGGTGTACTCCCAGGCTTTGGGGAAACCCTCGCGGGTCCAAATCAAGATATTGGATGATGGGCGTCGGGTACGGGTCTTACAGAAAAGTCCGGATGACGTATTGGATAAGGTGTGATGGGTAAAAAAGAAGCCACAGGCAAGCCTGCACCCAAGAAAAAGCCTGCACCCAAGAAAAAGGCGGCACAGGACGGACCTCCTCCGCGGTTAAAAGAACTCTATCGAAATGAGGTCGTCCCTAAGATGATGAAAGAATTTTCGTATTCCAACCCGATGCAAGTGCCCCGTGTCGAGCGGGTGGTCCTGAATGTCGGCATGGGAGAAGCTATTCAAAACGTCAAACTGTTGGAGAGTGCCGTGGCTGAGCTGGCGTTAATCACCGGTCAGAAGCCCGTTGTGACCCGAGCGAAAAAAGCCATAGCCGGCTTTAAAGTGCGGGAGGATATGCCGATCGGCACCAAGGTCACGCTTCGCGGAAGCCGGATGTATGAGTTTCTTGATCGCTTGCTGAATATTGGCTTGCCTCGGATTCGAGACTTCCGAGGGGTGCCGCCCAAGGCGTTTGATGGTCGCGGCAACTATACGTTCGGGTTAAAAGAACAGTTAACCTTTCCTGAAATTAAATATGATGACGTGGCAGCGATTCACGGAATGGATATTACGATTGTGACGAGTGCTCAACGAAATGATGAAGCCAAATCCCTGTTGGCTCATTTGGGAATGCCGTTTCGTTGATACGGTAACCCGCCGCGATTGAGACGGAGGCCATTGTGTCAAGAAAAGCATTACGGAATAAGGCTGCGGCGGAGCCGAAGTTTCCCGTCCGGCACTATAATCGGTGCCCCCTCTGCGGTCGCGTGAGGGCGTTTTTACGGCGCTTCCATATGTGCCGAATTTGTTTTCGGCTGCATAGTCTGTGCGGCAATATTCCTGGGGTCACCAAATCAAGTTGGTAGGCCAGTTCTAGGCTATGGATGATGAGGATATGACGTTATGAGCATGACGGATCCAATTGCTGATCTTTTTGTTCGCATCATGAATGCCCTTCGGCGGGGTCATGCGACGGTGAATATTCCGGCCTCCAAGCTGAAGGCCAATGTGCTTTCTGTCTTTCAAGCCGAAGGCTTTATTCAAAATTTCTCACCCACCACACTCGATGGACACCCGGCCCTTCAGGTGGAATTGCGGTACATTCCCGGACGGGAAAAGAAGCCCGTAATTGAGCGAATCAAGCGGGTCAGCAAACCAGGCAAACGGGTATATGTGGGGGCCTCATCCATCCCTCGAGTGCGAGGTGGGTTAGGTGTTGCGGTGCTTTCGACATCAAAAGGGATCATGACCGATCGGCAAGCCAGACAGAATAGTATCGGAGGAGAAGTATTGTGCCACGTGTGGTAGGGCCTGGACGAACCCGTTCACCTCAACAAAGCAGTCACGTCAACGATGTCTAGGATCGGGATCAAACCAATTGCCATAGCCTCCACCGTCGAGGTGAAGGTTGAAGATCGGTCTGTCTCCGTGAAGGGACCCTTAGGCCAATTAGGGTGGAATCTTGCTGAGGGGATTGACGTCGAAATCAACGAGGGAACGGTCCATGTGGGAAGGCGTGGAAATTCTCCCCGTGTCAAAGCCTTACACGGGCTGACCCGCATGGAGCTCTCGAATTTGGTCGAGGGAGTGACCAAGGGGTTCCAACGAACATTGGAATTGACGGGGGTAGGGTATCGGGCACAGGTGCAGGGTCAATCGCTGACCTTAAATGTGGGGTTTTCGCATCCTGTGATCTTGTCTGTTCCGCAAGGCGTAGAAGCCTCGGTCGAGAAGCAAACCGTGATCTCCGTCAAAGGTATTGATAAGCGTCTGGTGACCCAGACCGCCGCCAATATTCGACGGGTGCGCCCGCCCGATGTCTATAAACAGAAGGGCATTAAATATGCCGGTGAAGTCTTAATTAAGAAAGCCGGGAAGGCCGGCAAGAAATAGCGTGCGCGTATGAATCAAAAGACACAACGTCGCCAATTGGAACGGCGAAAAGCACGAGTCAGAAAAAAAGTTCAGGGAACACCTGTTCGGCCGAGGCTGACGGTGTTTCGAAGTAATGCGCATATTTATGCCCAAGTCGTTGATGATATCGCGGGTCTCACCCTGGCCGCGGCGTCCTCCAAAGACCTCAGCCTTCGCGAAACCGTGAAGTCGGGTTCTTCGAAGGTGGCGGCACAAGCCGTCGGGCAATTATTAGCCGAACGAGCAAAGGCCGCGAATGTGACCAATGTTGTGTTTGATCGGAATGGGCGATTGTATCATGGGCGTGTGAAAGCGTTAGCCGACGCGTCCCGTGAAGGGGGACTTGCCTTTTAACCAAGGGGATGACATTTGGTGCAAGTAAATCCGGAAGAATTGAACCTCAAGGATAAATTAATTTCTATTAACCGCGTCGCGAAAGTCGTTAAAGGGGGGAAGCGTTTTTCCTTTAGCGCGCTGGTCGTGGTCGGAGATGGGCGGGGATGGGTTGGCATTGGAAAAGGGAAAGCGACTGAGGTGCCGCCGGCGATTGCTAAAGCCGTCGGGCGGGCCAAGAAACAACTGCTCCAAGTTCCTTTGAAAAATGGCAGTATCCCACATGACGTCCATGGGCGCTTTTGCGGGGAACATGTGTACATGAAACCGGCGAAGGAAGGGACAGGGATCATCGCAGGAGGAGCCGTCCGTGCTATTTTAGAAATGCTCGGGGCCCATAATATTATTGCGAAAACATTAGGCCGCGGCAATCCCTATAATGTGGTGCAAGCCACGTTGGCCGGATTGTCCCAACTCAAGAGCCCGGAAGAGGTCAAGCAGATCCGTCAGGTCCCCAATGGGGCTTCACTCTAACATGTCGAGGAAAGGTGCCGTGCCTCAATCGCAACACGATAATCAGCTTTCCATTACGCTGAAGCATAGTCCCGTTGGACGACCCTATAAACAACGGCTGTATTTGCAGGGTCTGGGCTTGCGAAGGCTCCATCAAACCGTGCAGCGTCCCAAGACGCCGCAGGTGTTAGGGCTGATTGAGAAGGTCAAGCATCTTGTTGAGGTCAACTGCCCATGAAACTTCATCAGTTGCAGCCCGCACCGGGTTCCAAGAAATCGAGAAAACGTTTAGGGCGCGGTCCAGGTTCAGGGTTGGGCAAAACGGCAGGCAAGGGGCATAAAGGAATGCTCGCTCGGTCTGGAAGGGCGAATGTCGAGGGCTTTGAAGGTGGACAAATGCCGCTCGCCAGACGGTTGCCCAAACGAGGATTTCATAATCCTTTTCGTACCGAATTTGCCGTGGTCAATCTCAAAACACTTTCCGCCCTTGATCAGGTCACGAATGTGACCCCTGAAGTCTTATATGAGAAAAGGATTGTCAAGAAGCAGTCAAGACCTATAAAGATTTTGGGTGTAGGAGAGCTGGACAAGCCCATGACGATCGAAGCGCATAAATTCAGTCAGTCGGCTCTTCGGAAAATTGAACAAGCGGGCGGACAAGCCAAGGTCATCGGCCGTGCTTGAACGGCTCATTACGAGCTTCCAGAACATCCTCAAAATTCCGGAGTTACGTAGCCGTGTCCTGTTTACGGTGGCAATGTTGGCTGTGTACCGGATTGGGGCTCATATCCCGACTCCGGGGATTAATAATGATGAGCTGGCGGCATTCTTATTAGATCGAGGCGGAGCCCTCCTCGGGTTCCTGGACATTTTTTCTGGAGGATCGCTATCACGGTTAACGATTTTTGCTCTGGGCATTATGCCCTATATCAGTGCTTCGATTATTCTCCAATTATTGACCGTTGTCATTCCGCATTTATCGAAGCTAGCCAAGGAGGGTGAACGAGGAAGAAAGACCATCATTCAATATACCCGGTACGGCACCATTGGGATTGCTCTTATTCAGGGGTTTGGGATTGCCCTGGGGCTTGAAGGCATGAATGGGGGCCAATATGTGTTGGAGCCCGGCTGGCCGTTTCGGCTCATGACCGTCATTACGCTGACCGCGGGAACCGCGTTCCTTATGTGGTTGGGTGAACAAATTACCGAGCGGGGAGTTGGGAACGGAATCTCGCTTATTATTTTCGCCGGGATTGTTGCGCGGCTTCCAAGCGCGGTTGCCCAAACCTTTGAAATGTACCGAGTTGGGGAGTTGAGCCTTCTCTTCCTCATCCTGTTAGGCGTAGTCATGATGGCGGTAGTCACGGCCATTGTGTTCTTGGAAAGCGGGAGACGACGGGTTCCGGTTCAATATGCTAAGCGGGTAGTCGGCCGCAAGACGTATGGAGGGCAAAGCACTCATATTCCATTGAAAATTAATACGGCGGGGGTGATCCCGCCAATCTTTGCGTCTTCAATTATTGCGTTCCCGGCCACCATTACCTCCTTTATCCAGGTGCCCTGGGTCCAAGCGTTAGGGACGCACTTAGCTCCTGGGTCGGTCGTCTATACGTTGTTATATGTGAGTCTTATTATTTTCTTCTGTTTTTTCTATACGGCGGTCGTGTTGAATCCGGTCGATATGTCGGACAACATGAAGAAATATGGAGGTTTTATTCCTGGCATTCGGCCAGGCCAGCGAACGGCGGATTATATTTACAGAGTCCTCACTCGCATCACGTTCGCCGGCGCTCTTTACCTGGCTGTTGTCTGTGTGATTCCGGAATTATTGATTTATAAATTGAACGTTCCCTTTTATTTTGGGGGGACGTCGCTGCTGATTGTCGTGGGTGTCGGGTTGGATACCGCCCAGCAAATCGAGTCTCATATGCTGATGCGGAATTATGAAGGATTCTTGGCCAAAGGGCGGTTAAAAGGCCGGAGCGGATAGCAAGACATGCGATTGGTTTTTCTTGGTGCGCCTGGGGTGGGCAAGGGCACGCAAGCTGAAATGGTGTCGGCCCAACTTGCGATTCCCAAAATTTCAACGGGGGATTTATTGCGAACAGGTGTGGCCCAAAAGACGCCGTTGGGTCTTGAAGCGCAGCACTATATGGCGCGAGGGGATCTCGTGCCCGACAACGTGGTGATCGGTCTCGTAGCGGAAAAAGTCGGTTCTCCAGAATGCGAAAAAGGATTTATTCTTGATGGATTTCCACGAACCATTCTTCAAGCGGATGCCTTGTCGGGAATTCTTCAGAAGCAGGATGTGGTTCTGGACCGAGTCATTTATTTTATGAGCCCCCACGAGGAAGTGGTCAAGCGATTGAGCGGACGAAGAAGTTGTTCGATGTGTTCGGCGGTGTATCATGTTGATTACGTTCCGTCTAAGCAGGAGGGGCGCTGTGATGAGTGCGGGGCGGCCCTTGTTCAACGCAGTGACGACAAACAAGAAACGGTGGAATCGCGGCTCACGGTGTATGAAGCGCAAACGTCTCCATTGATTGCCTATTATAAAGAGAAACATGTGCTGGCTGAATTAGATGGCACGGGCTCCGTAGAAGACGTACAGGTGCGGTTACTCGCTTTGTTGTCTAGGTCGTAGCCCTTCATGATAATGCTCAAGACTGAAGAAGAAATTGCGCTGATGGCACAAGCTTCGAAGATTGTGGCGGAAGCGCATCAGGTGCTCCAACAAGAGGTCGGACCCGGTGTCACCACGTTGTATTTGGACGAACTCGCTGAAACGTTTATTCGTGACCACGGGGGAATTCCAGCCTTTAAAGGGTACCGCAATTTCCCCAATACCTTGTGTGCCTCGGTGAATCATGAAGTGGTTCATGGCATTCCCTCCAACCGGGAACTGAAAGAGGGAGACATTGTCGGGCTTGACTTGGGGGCGATTGTTCAGGGATTTTATGGCGATGGGGCCGTGACGGTCCCCGTTGGACCCGTTTCAGACCACGCTGAAACCTTGCTCAAAGTGACGGAAGAAGCGATGTATAAAGGGATTGATCAAGCACGGGTGGGGAACCGGTTGTCCGATATTGGCCATACGATTCAACGCTACGTGGAAGCGCACGGGTTTTCCGTTGTGAGAGATTTTGTAGGACATGGGATTGGTCGGCAACTCCATGAGGAACCTCAGGTTCCTAATTATGGGCGTCCGGGGCAAGGCTCACGCCTTCAGTTTGGGATGGTGCTGGCCATTGAGCCCATGGTGAATGTTGGTGGGCCTCAGGTGAAAGTGTTAGACGATCAATGGACTGCCGTCACGAGAGATGGCAGCCTATCGGCGCATTTTGAACATACCGTGGCGATCCAACCAGAAGGGCCGCCCACAATTCTGACGATGGTAAAGGAGCGGGTTAGCGTCAATTGATATTGACGCGGTTTCAGGCTGATGGCAAAAGAAGATATGATTGAAGTACAAGGGGTGATCATGGAAACGTTACCCAATGCCATGTTCCGAGTGACATTAGAGAGTGGACATAAAATTTTGGCACATATTTCAGGGAAGATGCGGATGCATTTTATTCGCATTCTCCCGGGCGATAAAGTGACCGTGGAGTTGTCTCCTTATGATCTCACAAGGGGGCGGATAACCTATCGATTCAAATAGTAAGGAGAGGGATGCTCTCATGAAAGTCAAATCGTCCGTCAAACCCATATGTTCAAAATGTGTTGTGTTTAGACGACGAGGAATTGTTCGGGTCCGATGTAGTAATCCTCGTCACAAGCAGCGACAAGGATAATGGCGCAAAGGGGAACCGCGTCAACGAGTTTTAACCGAAAGCGCATCACGTGAAGAAGGAGGGTACATGGCTCGGATAGCAGGCGTTGATCTGCCTGTAGGGAAACGCATTGATATTGGCTTGACCTATATTTATGGGATCGGGCCGTGGAGTGCGAGGCAGATTTTACGAAAAACCGGCATTGATTGTGCCGTGTGCGTCAAAGATCTTCGTGAGGAAGACATTGTCAAACTTCGTGAAGCGATCGATAAAGACTATACCGTGGAGGGGGATCTCCGAAAAGAGATCACTCTCAGTATTAAGCGCCTGATCGATACGGGGTCGTACCGAGGTCTTCGTCATCGAAGAGGGCTTCCCGTTCGTGGGCAACGGACCAAAACCAATTCACGAACCCGAAAAGGGAAACGGGCTTCGATTGGCAGGAGCAAAAAATAAAAGCTATTCAGGGGACAGCATGAGCGTAAAAAAGGGTCGAAAAAAAGAGAAAAAGGTCGTGCAAATGGGGATTGCCCATATTCAAGCGTCTTTTAACAACACGCTTGTGACCATTACGGATATGAGCGGCAATACGGTCTCTTGGTCGAATGCAGGAGGCTTAGGCTTCAAAGGGGCCAGAAAGAGCACGCCCTTTGCGGCGACACGTGTGGGGGAGGCGGCGGGACGCAAAGCCATGGAACAAGGCATGCGCCAAATTGACGTCTATGTCAACGGCCCGGGGTCAGGACGTGAGTCGGCCGTACGAGCGCTACAATCCGTCGGTTTACGGGTGAATTTGATTCGTGATGTGACCCCTATTCCCCATAATGGATGTCGACCGCCGAAAAGGCGACGAGTGTAAGCGGCGATTCACTAAACCTTCAGACGTTGGGAACACCAACTCAGGGTCTGGAGTCTTGCAAGTGAGAGGCTAAAGACGTGGCAAATTATCGTGGGCCAGTATGTAGGATTTGTCGAAGGGAGGGAGTCAAACTGTTCCTGAAAGGAACACGTTGTATGACCGACAAATGTGCGATTGAACGTCGCAGTTATCCTCCCGGTCAACATGGGCAATCTCGACCCCGTGTGACGGACTATAGTATGCAGCTTCGTGAAAAGCAGAAATTGCGCCGGATGTATGTCATTCAAGAGCGTCAGTTTCGGGGAATCTTTGAGCGTGCTGAACGGCAAGAGGGCGTGACGGGTGAAAATCTTTTGGCTCTGCTTGAGCGACGATTAGATAATGTCGTCTACCGGATTGGCTTGGCTTTTTCACGTAAGCAAGCTCGCCAATTAGTGAATCATGGACATATTTTGGTCAATGGCAGAAAAACCGACATTCCCTCTTATACGACCGCTGTGGGGGATGTGATTCAGGTGAGACCGCGGAGCCTGGAGTTGCTGGCGATTAAAGCGGCTGCACAGGTCGCCGATAGCCAGCCGGGGGTCAACTGGATCGACTGTGACCGTGATGCGTTGAAAGGGACGATTCAGGCACTGCCGACGAAGGATGATATTGGAGCCCCGGTCAATGAACAGATTATTGTGGAATTATATTCTCGCTAAAAGTGGAAAAACTTGGGAATCACGCGTTGTGGCCAATGTTTAGGCTGTGCCAGATGAGGTGAAAGGAGGCGTAATGAGCAAAGGGATCAAGGATTTTCAGTTGCCTATGCGACTGGAGTTGGAAAAAGAAACAGCCTCGCCCATCTATGGGAAGTTTACGGCAGAGCCATTTGAACGCGGGTTTGGGACAACAGTCGGCAACTCCCTGCGACGTGTGTTGTTGTCCTCGTTAACCGGTGCAGCCGTAACCTCTGTCAAAATAGAAGGTACGTTTCATGAATTTTCCACACTTCCTGGCGTCACGGAAGACGTGACCATTATCATTTTGAACATCAAAAATTTGCGGCTCAAACTCCATACCGATAAATCGAAAGCGATGCGGTTGAAGAAAAAAGGGCCGAGCGAAGCGCGTGCTGCCGATATTCAGCATGATGCGGATGTGACGATTTTAAATCCTGAATTGCATATCGCCACACTAGACAAAGATGGTGTGATTGATATGGAGTTAATTGTGAAGCCGGGACGAGGCTATGTTCCGGCTGAACGTAATAAAGAAGAAGGGTTGCCCATTGGAGTTATTCCGGTCGATTCGGTTTTTTCCCCAATTAAGCGGGTGAACTTTCATGTGGAAAATGCCCGTGTGGGACGTGTGACGGATTATGATAAATTAAATCTTGAGGTTTGGACCGATGGAAGCATTACTCCGCAAGAGGCGGTTTCCTCGTCGGCCTCTATTCTTCGAGAACATTTGTCCATTTGCATGCCCAGTGAAGAAATGAAAGAAGTGGCGCATGATGCCGCTCACGAGGAAACGCAAGCCGAATTGCATAAACATCTGGCTCGAAGTGTGAATGAGCTGGAACTTTCCGTGCGTGCGGCGAATTGTCTCAAAAATGCGAATATCAAAACCATTGAAGACCTCGTGCAGAAAACAGAAATGGAGATGCTGAAAACCAAAAACTTCGGGAAAAAATCTCTCAATGAGATCAAAGAAGTGTTAGCCGAAATGGGGTTGAGCTTAGGTATCAGAAGAGAAAGTCTGGTCCAGACCAATAACCAATCGCATTAACATTTTAGGAAGAGAGCCGTATTGTGCGTCATCGAAAAAAAGGCAGACAATTAGGGCGAAATACCAAACATCGACACGCGATGTTTCGAAACCTTGTGACCTCGTTACTGGAACACGAACGGATTGAGACCACAGAGGCGAAAGCCAAAGAGATTCGCGGTATCACGGAAAAAATGATTACCTTGGGAAAAGAGGGCTCTCTTCATGCTCGCCGCCGCGCCTTAGATTTTATTCGGAAAAAAGACGTCGTGTCCAAATTGTTCAGCGATGTTGCAGGACGATTTCGTACCCAGCCCGGGGGGTATATCCGGATCATTCCCACGAGACGGCGACCTGGAGATGCCGCAGAACTGGTGGCTATCGAGTTGATCGAGCGTGGGCCGGTGGTTGCCTCTGATGTTTCTGAACCCGTGGCCGAAGAGACACAGAAAGCCTCATAATCTTCTCGCGATTTTCTCCTTCCCGTGCGTCCAGCCTTGTGGAAGTTCCATGACTTGCCGTCCTGCTCCCACCCGTTGTTCTCAGTCGTAGGTGAACCGTGTTTTAGGAATCTCTCTGCGACCGTTTAGTTTACTTGGTTTGGGGCGTATGGTATTCTGTGATAAGTGTCTCCCAATCCGTTCACGTACGCACGTATACCTCACTCATGGATTCGATGGGTTTTGCGAGGAACGACCCTTAGTCTGGCGGGGTTTCTCGGGTATGTCCTGATGCAGCAAGTGCAGTCGAATCATCCCCTTCCGGTGATTACAGCGCCAGTCTTTGAAACGACCGATGCCGAGATAGAAGGTTTTATCTATCGTCAAACTGAGGAAGGGCAAGTCCAGTGGGAGGTGAAAGCGCAAAAAGCCGAAGTCTATGAATCCGAGCAGCACTTGCTGCTTAAACAGGTTCAAGTTCGGTTGTTTAACAGGGACGGTCACGAGCAAGAGATGAAGCTAGAGGCTGAAGAAGGAACGATTAATACAGTCAACGGCAATTTTGATCTTCGAAATCAGGAAGAATTGATCACGATTGAATTGGCAAATGGGTATACGATCCTTACCCCGCATCTTCACTGGGCGGATAAGGAGCAGACAATCAGCACGAATAGGCCGGTGACCATACACGGGCATGGATTGATCATTACGGGTACTGGTCTGATTGCAGAGTTGAAAACGGAAACGTTAGGAGTCCTCGGTGATGTGCACGTTCAGATTACGTCCTCAATATAGCCATCCAATACCTCTCGCGATTCTGGTTTGTGGCCTTGTCTGGGTGCAGACAATACCGTTCGGCTTTGCTGAAGAAAGAGAGCGAACGACGATTACTTCACAGACGATGACCATCCATGGAAAATCTGGACAGACGATCTTTGAAGGAATGGTGGTCTTCGAAAAAGGGGACTTCGTCATGCGATCCGATCATATGATTATGACGTTTAAAAAAGGCGAACAAGAGGGAAAGCCGCAAACGGACGGGGGAACCGCGGGTCAGGTTGACCACATTGAGGCCAGCGGCAAAGTGGTCATTGAGAAATCGGATGGGAAGGCGACGTGCGGACGCGCATTCTATTATAAAGATGAAGAAAAACTTGTCCTCACTGAGTCGCCGGTGGCCTGGCAAGGTGGCACAAAAGTTGAAGGATCCAAAATGACCATGTTTTTAAAAGAAGATCGAAGCATCGTCGAAGGGGGATCCCATGTGCTTATTCTCGAAGAGTAGGGACCGTAAGGCTGTTGGCCATCGTTGAGCAGTTACAGCCTGTCATGGGGCACTCTCGGCTTTCTGTCAAGGAACTACGCAAAAGTTTCAAAGGACGGGATGTCGTTCGTGGCGTCTCGTTAGAAATTGAATCAGGAGAAATTGTCGGGTTATTGGGGCCGAACGGAGCGGGAAAAACGACAATTTTCGACATGGTGGTTGGCCTTTGCCAGCCCGATCATGGACAGATTCTCTTAAATCAAGATCCGATCACTGCCTTGCCGATGTACCAGAGGGCTCGCCGCGGGATTGGGTATCTCCCCCAAGAAGCCTCTGTTTTTCGTCGATTGTCCGTTCAAGATAATATTTGTGCTGTTTTAGAAACCCTGGACCTTTCTCAGGAGGAGCGGCAGGAACGCCTGGAGAGCTTATTGAACGAGCTCAGGTTAGCCAATCTTCGAAAAAGCAAAGCCTTCACCCTTTCCGGCGGAGAGCGTCGTCGGTTAGAAATCACGAGGGCTCTCGCCACGAACCCTCAATTTTTGTTGTTAGATGAACCATTTGCTGGCATTGATCCCATTGCGGTTGCCGACCTCCAAAAAATCATTCACTCCTTGAAAAGAAAAAATATCGGGATTCTCACGACGGATCATAACGTGCAAGAAACGCTTTCCATAACCGATCGGGCGTATATCATTAATGAAGGAACGATTCTAGCATCAGGGACTTCAGAAACTATTGTCAGGAGCCCCAAGGTCAGAGAAATCTATTTAGGCGAACGCTTCAAACTCTGAACGTTCCAGCCTTGCCTGGATGACAGTGATGGAACTTAAACTCGATCTTCGACTGAGTCAGAAGTTGGTGATGACACCCCAACTTCAACAAGCCATCAAGTTGTTGCAGTTATCCAGACTGGAATTACAGCAAGTGCTCTCTCAACATTTGATGGAAAATCCACTCCTTGAAGAGTTGGGCGCTGATTTGGACGAGGGGGATGGGCCAACGCCGGAAGAGACTGCTCCTGAGAGAAAGGAAGAAGTGGTCGGCGAGACTGATGCCGGCGACAGTGACGCCAGCGGCGAGGCCGGAGCAGGAGAAACGAATAAACTTTCTGAACCGCTCTCGTCAGAAGGATGGGAAGATTATTATGAAAGTGATTGGCGACCGAGAGGTGGTGATCGCCAGGCGTTCTCAGACGAAGATTTTCCGTCTTATGACCAAACGCTGACGAAACCGACGACACTAGAAGATCACTTGCTATGGCAGTTACGGCTTTCTTCCGAGGATGAGGAAGAGAACACCATCGGCCATATGATCATTGGCAATCTCGATGAAGACGGGTATCTTCGCACATCGATCGAGGAAATTGCCGAAGAAGCTCAGGTGTCCGTCAAGAAGGTGGATTCTGTTTTATCCTTAGTTCAAACGTTCGATCCCATCGGCGTGGCTGCCCGCGATCTTCAAGAATGTTTATTGATTCAACTTTGCCACCTTCATAAAAAACCTGTTGGAAGTGAATATGTTCATGGCGGCGCTCATCAGGAATCACTGCTCGAACTGATTATCAAGAACCATCTTCGCGACCTCCAGAAAAAACGATATCCCAACGTCGCCAAAGAAGTCGGGAAGTCTGTTGAAGAGATTTTGGAGGCCGTGCATATCATTGAAGGCTTAGAGCCAAAACCTGGACGGCCCTATTTTTCCGACAACAACCAAATCATCGTGCCCGACGTCTTCGTGTTTAAAGACGAAGGCGAATGGCAGGTGTCCCTGAATGACGATGGGATGCCTCGTGTGCGGATCAATCCTTATTATACGCGGATGTTAGGAACGAATAGCGGAGATGGAGACGCGACGAGGGCTTACGTGGAGGATAAATTGCGAGGGGCTCAGTGGATCATTCGTAGCCTTGAGCAGAGAAACAAAACGATTCTGAAGGTGGTCAGAAGCCTCATCAAATTCCAAGAACCCTTTTTGGAAAAAGGCGTTCAGTACTTGAAGCCACTCGTGCTGAGGCAAGTGGCTGAAGATGTGGGCATGCATGAGTCGACCATCAGTCGGGTGACGACGAATAAATATATGTATTGCCCCCAGGGCATGCTGGAACTGAAATTTTTCTTTAACGCGGGCATTCAACGGTTGGAACCGGGGGCTGAAGATTTATCTTCGATCACCGTTCGTGAGTTGATTCGTGAAATAGTGGGACAAGAAAATCACAGCAAACCGTTGAAAGATCAAGAAATTGTGTCGAGGTTGCGCGCCAGGGGGATCGTCATTGCGAGACGGACGATCGCCAAGTATCGGGCCGGACTCAATATCGCGCCGGCCAGCCAGCGAAAACGTATCTATTGAGCGTCGTCCCGCCGAGTTCGATGGTTGCGTCTTCACCCTGCTTTCAAGGAGCGCCTCTCTTGCCGATGAAAAAGACACACGTTCTCTTGAGGCCACTATGAATGATAGTGGATCAGAACGTTCCCTTTATCTCGTTATTGTCAGTGGTTTGTCCGGCTCAGGAAAAACCCACGCGCTGAAATGTCTGGAGGATATCGGGTTCTTCTGCGTGGACAATCTCCCTCCGGCGCTGTTCCTCGCATTTGCAGAATTTTGTGGCCAACGGAGTCACACGGTTCGAAAGATTGCCTTGTGTGTTGATATTCGCGAGCGCGAATTTTTTTCTGATTTTTTTGAAAATCTCGAACGGCTCCAAGCGAATGTCTCCGTCGTGGAATTGTTGTATTTGGAAGCGAATGATGTTGCCTTGACACGTCGCTTTTCTGAATCCCGTCGTCCCCACCCCCTCCTGCCTCAGCAGCCCGTTCTTGAAGGGATCCGACTCGAACGACAACACCTTGCCGAATTACGTTCTCGCGCTGACCGGGTGTTGGATACCTCAGAACTAACCGTGCATGAACTTCGAGATTGGATGGTGCAACAGTACAGCGATGGGGGCCATCGGCACTCGATGAAGGTGTCCGTGATGACGTTCGGGTATAAGTTTGGCGTGCCTTACGAAGCCGATCTCGTGTTTGATGTTCGATTTTTGCAGAATCCTCACTTCGTTCCTGAATTGAAGCCGTTAACGGGAAATGAGAAAAACATTCAGCGTTATGTTCTCGAAAACAAAGAGGCCAAAGGTTTTCTTGAGCATATGAAAAGTTTTTTTGAATTTCTCCTTCCGCTGTTTGAACGAGAGCAGAGAAGTTATTTGACCATAGCCATCGGCTGTACGGGTGGGAGGCACCGTTCCGTCGCGATTGCGAATAAGGTGAAGGACCTGTTCGCACGATTAGGGTACAGTGCCACACTCAGCCACCGAGACATGGATCGTTCAGAATATTAACGTGCCGGTTCTTGCTCGTTCTAGGCAACGGTTCTTTTTCCTTCCTGCGTGCTCTTCTAATAGGGACTGATGCGACTGACTCTGGCGCACATAGCGACGAGGAAACGGTTCATCAGCGCGGTTCTCTTTGCGAAAAATTTCATGGGGTTGTCAGCCAAATCGCTGTTGTTTGACGGTCAATCTAGAACAGTGTAGGGTTAAATCTTTTAAGCGGGAACGTCAGGGATTTTGCCTACATGTCGTAACGCGAAGAAGAGGGAAGCTCGTCAAACGGCTTTTCCGAGTATGCCTGTCAACCCGCCCTCGCAAGTGACAGCCAATGATGAAACGACTCCGGAAGTGGGCCGACGTGTTTTCGCAACCGCAAACCTGTGTCGGGTTAGACATTGGCTCTTCCACGATCAAGATTATTCAGCTTGAGCAACGTGCCGCCCGCTATCGTCTTAAACGCTTTGGATTACGCAGCCTCGAATCAGGAGTCGTGGAAGAGGCCGCGAACCACAACTCTCATCGGCTTAAAGCCGCACTCATTGATCTGATTCAGGAACTGGAGTTGCTCGGCAGCCCTGTTGCGATCTCTTTATCCGGACCATCGGTGATGGTCAAGCGGATACACGTATCTGGCGTCGAGCAAGATGCTCTTGATGAATATTTAACATGGGAAGGCCATCAATACATTCCCTATGCCATGAGTGATATTTATTTTGATTATTGGATTCTTCCTCCCCCTCAACATCAACCAGCCTCCACGGATATGGATGTGCTGCTTGTGGCTGCCAAGCAACAGGTGGTTGAAAGCCGGAAAACACTGTTGGAAGAGATTGGAGTGCATCCGATTGTGTGTGATGTCGATGGTCTCGCGTTGATGAAAACGATTATGCGGAAAAGCCCAACCTTCCGTGGACAGTCATTCGGCATCGCAAATGTGGGAGCAAGTGGAATGAATATCGTATTTGTAGCCGATGAGTATCCCCTCGTGGTTCGAGATGTCATCTTTGAAGGAACGTCATCGAGCCGAGCAGCCGACGATGCCCCAGAGGTCGCGGTCGAAGACCTCGCTGCGCACGGTCCCCTTCATGGTAAAATCGGTTACACGGGCGAGCCATGGTTTGTGGCGGAAGTCGTAAGGGAAATCAAACGCTGTTTCGAGTCTATTTCGGAGCGCCATCCAGAACTCAGCGTGGAAAAGATGTTTCTTTGTGGAGGACAATCGAAAAATCCACGATTGCACAGTGAGTTGCAAAAGGCTTTGGCCATTCCCACTCTGCCGTTCAATCCTTTTGACGCAATCGACTATCTGACCGATCATCAAGATCGGGACCATCTGTCGGCTTCAGCCCATCTTGGAGGCGTGGCTGTCGGTTTAGCCCTTCATAAGGACAACCATGGTTAGCATTAATTTACTGAAAGGCCAACAACACTATGAGCGCCAGGTACGCAGCCGCTCCAAGTCAGAGCTGTTCGTAGGGGTTTTCGTCTTGGCAGGTGTCTGTGCGGTTTGGGGATGGGTTGTCGTCGATGGGAATCACGCTGTGCAACGGCTTGAACAAGAAATACAAGAAAAACAGGCACGTGTGGCGTTGCTGCAAAAAACTCACCGCCAGGTTCTGACGCTGAAGGAACGACGACAAACCATTGTAACTGAACACAACAAGCTCAAGGCATTGACAAATGAGTTGAATAGACCCATTCGCCTGTTGTCGATAATCAGCCAAGTGGTTGACCCTTTGGATGTGTGGTTGCTGCATCTTCAGGCAAAAGATGAAAAGATCGTCTTGTCAGGTTTTGCTCGTTCCCTCGAAGATATTTTGATACTTGCGAAGGATTTCGAAAAGACCGATATGCTTGGACCAGTCAATATTTTTGAGACTCAGGCCCATGTGGGCCAGTCTGACCTCTTTCAATTTTCGATGAATATATTCATGGACTCAACGGATCATGGTCGAAAGAATTCTTGATTGGGTGGAAGATACGCGTATGACTCAAAAGGTCATCATCCTGCTTCTCTCGGTAGGATTAACGTCGATCGTCTTGTTTCAATTCGTTGTTGAACCGCAACGGCAACATGCCCAGGGCTTTCAGCAAACCCTCCGATCACTAGACCATCAACTTGCGACGATTGAGGAGGGCCATCAATTAGAGACGCTCAAAGATGAAATCGCTCGCCTGACTCCCCAACTCGAAGCGCAAAAAAAAATATTGGGGCTTAAGGTGCCTATGGACCAAATGCTCACAGACGTCTTAGACAAAGCGCAATCGGTTGGCGTAGCGCTCACGTCCTGGAAGTCCGAAGAGCCTGTTCCGATTCTGGAAACGGATTTAAATCGAGTCACGCTTCGGCTCTATACAGAGGGGCGGTATCATGCTCTCGCGCACTTTCTTGAAGAACTTCAAACGCTTCCGAACACGTTGATGTTGAGGTCAATGGATTTTCAAGCCCAGGAACGAAGCGATGAGAGCCCGGAGCGCCCTATTCAAGCCTCCTTTGAACTGATAGGATTCCAGTCGGCTGAGTTGGGAGCAAAGGGGCAGCGCGTTCTTGAGAAGGGCACAAGCTAAGGGAGCATTCAGTCAGCCCATGATGCATACCGTTTCAGCGCTCGTCTCCGTGTTTTTCTTTTTGTTATGTGGAAGTGTGCTCTGGTTCTCTTCGACTCAAGTCCTTGCAGGGCCAGGTGATCCGACGAAGGATCTGTTGGTAACGAATGCTCGCTTGAACGAAACCTCCCGCACATTTCGGTATCGTTCGGATCACTATCGTGATCCTTTTTTGCCGAAATCGGTTTTCCAGAACAATGCCGGTTCTTCGTTGCAGAGGCAAGACATGAGCCGCCAATCCGTGAAGGTGGTTGGAATCATGTCCTCCGCTCAAGGCCATTGGGCTATTTTGGAATTTGAGGACGGGGAGCGACTCATTGTCAGGGCGGGGCAGGTTCTTTCCGCGTATTCCCAAGTCGTCAAACGTATCACGGATCAAGGGGTGACTCTTTCGGCGGTAGGGGGAAAGGCACGTGTACGGTCTCAACCGGAGAGGACATATTTGTTGTACAAGAACGGGATTTTTTTGAACCGTATTCCAGAGAGAATTCCTGACCCTCGAAGCCCTGACGGATGAATGACGGTGGAGAGGGAAAGAAGGAAATTCGCGAGCTTTGCGCGTAGCGTTGAGAGGTGATGGCCCGGGATAAAGGCCGATTGATTGTGCGGTTTTACTGAAGGTACAAGATGTTACGTTATTTAAATGCGGGTGAATCACATGGAAAAGGGTTGATGGCTGTGTTGGAAGGTGTCCCTGCCGGGCTTCCTCTCACTGCAGAAATGATCAATCAAGATTTAGCGAGAAGGCAGGGCGGGTATGGCCGTGGCGGCCGAATGCGAATCGAAAAGGATCAGATTGAATTTTACTGTGGAATCCGCAAAGGGAAAACGTTAGGGAATCCATTAGGATTATTGGTTCGCAATCGGGATTGGGAAAATTGGCAAGAGATTATGGCGGCTGAACCAGGCCCCCCATCAACGGAACGAGTGGTGACTCGTCCACGACCTGGTCATGCCGATCTCGTGGGAGCGATTAAATATGGACATCGGGACATTCGCAACGTCCTCGAAAAAGCGAGTGCGAGAGAAACAGCCATCCGTGTAGCCCTCGGTGGCGTGGCCAAGGCGTTATTATCGCAATTTGATATGCGGGTGGTGAGTTATACAACCCGCATTGGATCAGTAGCAATCCCGTCGGTCGACGCTCCCTTGGCGGCCTATGAACGTGCGGAGCAGTCTCAAGTTCGGTGTCCTGATCCAGAAGCCAATGAAAAGATGATCGAACAAATCCGATTGGCGAAACATAACGGTGACTCATTAGGTGGAGTCTTCGAGGTGGTGGTAACCAATCCTCCCATTGGGTTGGGAAGTTATGCGCAGTGGGATCGACGCTTGAGCGCACGGTTAGCCATGGCGGCTCTGAGTATCCAAGCCATGAAAGGTGTGGAAATTGGCATGGGGTTTGAGTCGGCTTGTCGATTTGGGTCTGAAGTGCATGACGATATT
The DNA here is from genome assembly GCA_965247845.1 of Nitrospirales bacterium. Taxonomy (GTDB): domain Bacteria; phylum Nitrospirota; class Nitrospiria; order Nitrospirales; family UBA8639; genus Bin75. The sequence continues at coordinate 65,125 of OZ252040.1, forward strand.
TATCCTAGTGAGTCCAAACCGGGATTTGCACGAAAGACCAATCATGCCGGTGGGTTAGAAGGCGGCATTACGAATGGGCAACCCGTTGTCGTGCGGGTCGCCATGAAACCGATTGCCACCCTGTATCAACCAAAGAATAGCGTGGATATTCAAACGAAAGAACCATTTGAAGCCACGGTGGAACGTTCTGATATCTGTACGGTTCCTGCCGCTGGTGTGGTAGGGGAAGCCGTCATTGCCTATGAAATGGCCAATGCTATGTTAGAAAAGTTCAGTGGCGACAGTTTAGAGGAAATGAAACGAAATTTCGACGCCTACCAAGAATATGTAAAGAATTTCTGAGTTGTCGTGACCTGGTTTCGCAATCCCTTTTCTCAATGACTATAAACCAATTGAATTGCTCAACTGGAACAGCTGAGTGCAGAGCTAATCATGAGTCCCTCTAACAAACAACAAACAGTCAAAGTTGGTCTCGGCACGCGAAGCTACGATATCGTGATCGGGCCTGGCAGCCTTCACCAGATTGGGCAGTATTTGCAGTCGTTAGGACTTTCCGGAAAAGTCGGAGTCGTGACCAATCCAACGTTGGCGCGTTTCTATGGGGCATCGCTCAAAAAGGCGATCGTGAAAGCGGGGTTTACCTGCCATATGATAAGTATTCCAGAGGGTGAGCGAACCAAAACGCTTCGGTGGGCCTCGTCCATCGTTGATGAGTTGGTCAAGCATCGATTTGAACGTCGGTCCGCGCTCGTGGCGTTGGGGGGAGGGGTGATTGGGGATATCACTGGTTTCGCCGCGTCAATGTATCTTCGGGGCATCCCATTTATTCAAGTGTCCACCACGCTTGTGGCGCAAGTGGATTCCAGCGTGGGTGGGAAAACCGGGGTCAACCATCCCTCAGGAAAGAATTTGATTGGCGCGTTTTACCAGCCGGCCCTCGTGGTGTCCGATACGAATACGTTGCGGACCCTCCCCAAGCGAGAATGGCTGGCGGGGTTGGCCGAAGTGATTAAATATGGGGTCATTGCCGATAAAAAGTTTTTCACCTTTTTAGAGGACAGAATGGAACATATTCTCGACATGGAGGATGAGGATGTCCAAAAGGTCGTCACGCGTTGTTGTGAGATTAAAGCGTGGGTGGTAGCCAAAGATGAACGAGAGTCGGGTCTGCGTCGGATCTTGAATTATGGGCATACCATTGGGCACGCGTTGGAATCCTTGGGTCGGTACCAAAAATATATCCATGGTGAGGCCGTGGGAATCGGTATGGTGTATGAAGCCCTCCTTGCCAATCACTTGAAGTTGTGCTCCCAAGGCGTCGTGGACAGGCAACGTGCCTTGATAACGCGAACGGGCCTTCCTGTACGAATGCCGGCCCATAGTTTTTCGAAATTATGGGGGGCCATGCGTCATGATAAGAAGGTGGCACATGGAACCGTCCACTGTGTGCTTCCCCAAGCAATAGGGAAAGTCCAAGTCATGCCTCTGGAGCCACGTACGGTGAAACAGTGGTATGTGCGCTGTCATGAGCAGTCTAACTAATAAGTCAGAGGGTTCCTCAGGCATTTTGAGCGAGGCGTTTTCGCTAGGATTATTGAGATGACTCCAACAAAGAAATCCTCTAAGCGGCCCAAGCAAGATGTCAAAGCCGTCCTTCGCGAAAGAACGCGCGAAGTGGAAATTCTGTATCGTATTAGTGAATCGATTAGCAGCACGCTCGATTTGGAATCGGTCCTCAAGCACATCGTAGAAGTGGTTGTCGAAGTGACGAAGGCCGATTCTTGTTTGTTGTATCTTGTCTCCACGAATCGGGATGAACTCGTGTTGCGAGCATCCAAAAATCCTCATCCCAAGCTCATCGGCCGAACCTCCGTGGGGTTGGGAGAGGGGATTACGGGTTGGGTAGCCCAAGAAAAGGTGCCGGTGGTTATCCCTCGTCATGCGAGTGATGATCCACGGTTTAGATTTTTTCATAATTTGCCTGAGGATCGATACCAAGCGTTTGTGTCACTTCCTATCGTGACGAAGGGCAACGTCATCGGGGTCATTAATGTACAGCATAAACGGATGAAACGTTATCAGGGTGGCGAACTTGCGCTGTTATCGACGATCGCGAATCAGGTCGGCGGCGCCATTGAAAATGCCCGCTTGTATGAAGAAATGAGGCGGCAAGCGTTACAACTGGATACCCTTTCCCAGGTTTCGGAAACCGTTGCGTCCAATCGCGTGATTGAGGACGTGCTTCAGTTGATCGTGATGACGACGGCTCAGATGATGGATTCGACGATCTGTTCTCTCATGCTAGTGGACGAGGAGAATGAGGGGTTGCGTATTGCGGCGACTCAGAGCCTGAGCGAAGCCTATCGTCGGAAGCCCCCGCTCAAGATTGGCCAGAGCATCAGCGGGCGTGCGGTGAAAGAACAACGGCCGATTTATGTTGCCGATGTGACGAAGGAGAAAGAGTTTTTCTACCAGGATTTAGCCAAACGGGAGTCGCTGTGCTCGTTATTGTCGGTGCCCATGATGATTAAGGAAAAGGTCATTGGCGTGATCAATACCTATACCTCCGCGTTGCATACGTTTGACGACAAGGAAGTCAAGATCATGCAAACCATTGCAAACCAGGCAGCAGTGGCTATCGAGCATACTCGTCTCCTTGAAAAGTCATTTGAAATGCAGGAAGCTTTAGCCGTCAGAAAACTTGTCGAACGGGCTAAGGGCTATCTCATGCATTCTCGCAAATTATCAGAAGCCGATGCGTTCAGGGTGATTCAGCGTCAAAGCATGAATATGAGAAAGTCCATGCGGGAAATTGCCGAGGCCATTATTTTGGCTGGAGAATTGGAAGGTGGATCAATGGAGTCGTGAAAATCCGAATGGGTGGTTCCCTGCGCTCTGTGCGCTTGAGCTCCCTTGACAGGCCGTCAGGATCGCTGATACAAGCTGAAAATTCTACTTGTGCACGTTTGATCTTTGGAAGGTGTTAGGACAAAGGCGTCCTCCATCCCCTGACGGGAAGAGGACGTTTTTTTTTGCGATGCGAACTTGCCGAATTGCCATGGTTCAAATGAATCCTGTCGTGGGGGATGTGGACGGGAATGTGCGTGCGATGGTCAAATGGGTAAAACAAGCACGGCAGGTCGGAGCAGATATTGTCGTCTTTCCGGAATTGGCGATCACCGGCTATCCTCCTGAAGATCTGGTCTTACGACCAAGTTTTCTCCACGCCACACATCAAGCGCTCCAACAGTTGACCAAGCAGTGTCGGGACCTCACCGTCGTCGTCGGATATCTTGAAGAGCAGGCGGTACGGGATTCGACTCCTTTCGTCGTCCCTTCAGGCCACCGGCATGTGTTTAATGCAGCGGCGGTGATTCATGACCGGCAAGTCGTGGCCACTTACCAAAAGACCTTCTTGCCGAATTATGGGGTGTTTGACGAAAGCCGATATTTTTCGCCAGGCAAAAAGGCGTTAGTCTGTCAAGTCCAAGGGGTGCGGTTTGGCGTGAATATTTGTGAGGACATTTGGTATGCCGATGGGCCCACTCGCGATCAGGTCGCTGTCGGTCGTGCGCAACTCATTCTGAACATTAATGCTTCTCCCTATCATATGGGAAAGGCAAAAACGCGGGAACACATGTTGGCGCAACGTGCCAGAGAAAATGACGTGGTGGTGAGTTACACCAACATGGTTGGAGGGCAGGACGAAGTCGTATTCGATGGAAACAGTATGATTGTCGATCGAATGGGAAAGGTCATCACACGTGCCAGGGCGTTTGAAGAAGAGCTGCTTGTGGCGGATCTGTCCTTCAATGGTCCACGGAAGGTGCGCTCTACGGTTCGAGGGAAACAGGCCAAGCAGCGGTACCCCGTCAAGCGAGTGCAACTTTCTCCGGTTGTGCAACGGAAACCGAACAGGCCCGTGCCGTTGAAAAATCCAGCCTTGCCTTGCGATGTAGAAGAAATCTATCAAGCATTGGTGACAGGCGTGCGTGACTACGTCAGGAAGAACCATTTCCAGCGAGTGTTGATCGCCATCAGCGGAGGGATTGATTCAGCCCTGACGGCAGTGATTGCCACCGATGCCCTTGGGTCGGACCAGGTGATGGGGGTGTTCATGCCTTCACCGTTTACCTCACGGGAAAGCCGTGTTGATGCCAAAGCCTTGATGAAGGCGCTGAACGTTCGTTTGTTGACCATTCCGATTACGCGTCTCTGGAAACAATACTCTCGGACCTTGTCTTCGACTTTCGGAACATGCGCTCCTGATATCACGGAAGAAAATCTCCAAGCTCGCATCCGCGGAACCATTGTGATGGCTCTGTCCAACAAGTTTGGCCATTTAGTCTTGGCGACCGGCAATAAGAGCGAAATGAGCGTCGGCTATGCCACCTTGTATGGAGATATGGCGGGCGGCTTTGCTGTGATTAAAGATGTGCCTAAAACCTTAGTCTATGGTCTGGCTCGTTATCGGAACCTCAAAGCCGTTGACGACCATGGTGCATCTGTGATTCCTCAACGGATTATCGACCGAGCGCCTTCGGCTGAACTCAAGCCCGAGCAAACGGATCAAGACACCTTGCCACCTTATGAAGTCCTCGACCCTATATTGGAGGCGTACGTCGAAGGAAACTATTCCCTTCAGGAAATTGTCGGAAAAGGATTCCCTCCGCAAACCGTCAAGCGTGTGATGGCCATGGTGGATCACAGTGAATATAAACGCCGTCAGGCTCCCATCGGGATCAAAATCACACAAAAGGCGCTTGGGAAAGATCGACGCATGCCGATTACCAATCGATATGTGAAACGTTGACGAACAATGTCTAAGTCAGTATACGAGCCCATGCGAGTGGCTGAAGACAAGAAGAACATCACAGGGGGATGTTTGTGAATCAGGAATGTAGAGAACAGTCTGGGACTCCGCCAGTCGACTCGTCTCAGTCGAGTGTGTCCTCAACACACGCCGTACTCCAAGCGCGACGCGAAGGCATTCGCCAACGCTTACGGGATGGCGCATCCGGGACGGAGGTCGTGTCGGACTTTACCGCTCTCGTTGACGCGGTTTTGATCGGTCGATATCGAAATGTGGTCAGACAGCAGGGCAGCAATGCGGCTGCGGGCATGCAGCATTGTTGTCTCGTGGCGGTGGGAGGATATGGTCGACGCGAACTTTCACCCTATTCCGACATCGACGTCATGATGCTCTATCGTGCCGGCGGCGAAAAGGCAGTCCAGGATCTTTCGAAACAGGTGTTTCACCATTTGTGGGATTTGGGTTTTCAGGTGGGGCATAGTGTTCGATCGATTCACGACTGCGTGGTTGTCGCAGAGGGGGATTTGTCGGCCAAAACCGCGCTCATGGAGTCGAGGTTTTTAGTCGGAAGTCCGACGGTCTTTCAAGAATTTCGGCAACGTTTTGCCAAGCGCGTTCTTGGAAGACGAGTGGAGAGTTTTATCCGTGAAAAGCTTGAAGAGCGGCGTCAGGACTATGCCAAATTTGGCGAGACCGTGTTTCTCTTGGAACCGAACATTAAGAAGACCAAAGGTGGATTGAGAGATATTCATCTGCTCCAATGGATCGGTATGGCCCGGTATCAGGCCTCCACGTTGCAGGAGTTGGCCAATCGTGGAGTATTGGTGCACCAAGATTATCTGGCGTTGCTTGAGGCGAGAGAGTTCTTATTCAAGGTGCGTGCCCTGCTTCATTTAGAAGCGGGCCGCGCCCAGGAAATCTTATCGTTCGATGAACAAGTGCGCATGGCTCAGGAGTTCGGCTATCGAGATGAACCGCATATGCTGGGTGTCGAACAGTTCATGCAGCAATATTATCGTCTGACCACGGGCATCCATCATTGTGCCATGCGATTTGTGGAGCGTGCACGCTCCGTGTCGCTATGGACTCGCCTGAAAAAACTTTGGCCGTCTCCTTTGATCAATGGCTTTTTCCAAGTAGTCGATGGAAGGCTGTCCATACATGAGGAGAAACTTCTTCAGGTCTTGGATGATCCGGAGCTTCTCTTGAGTCTCTTTCAAGTTGCTCAAAAACAAGGGGTGACGATCGACGGACGGGTGCTGGAAGAGATTCACCGCCATATGGAAAGCATACCCGGCCACCTGTTTGCTTCCCCAGCCGTCAGTCGGCGGTTTCGAGAATTGTTGTCGGGACCCGAGGCCGTTGCCGAGACCTTGATGCTCATGCATCAAGCGCGGGTTTTGGAAAAATTGGTCCCGGCCTTTGGCCGTGTACGGGGACTCATGCAATTTAATCAATACCACAAATATACGGTGGATGAGCATAGCCTTCTGGCTGTGACGCAAGTCGAGTCTTTAGGGAAGCAGTCTGGAATATTGGGAAAGGTGTACCAAGAAATTCAACAGAAAGATCTCCTGCACTTGGCCGTGCTACTTCATGATGTGGGGAAAGGCCTTCCTGAAGACCACAGCGAAGTCGGCAAAAAGATTGCTCAGGACATGTCCGTCAGATTAGGACTCGATGCACAAGAATCTCAGACCCTGGAGTTTCTTGTGCACGAGCATCTGCTGATGGCGAATACGGCCTTTCGACGGGATCCCCATGATGAAAAAGTGCTTCTGACATTTTGTCGGGCTGTGAGCACTCCGCATCGATTAAAAAAACTCTTGCTTCTGACTGCTGCGGACATTGCGGCGGTGGGCCCGGACATGCTGACAAGATGGAAAGAAGCGTTGCTGATTGAATTATATTTGCGGGCACTTCCTGAAGTTTCCGGAGAAAGTGAACAGGTGGAATCCACGCTTGACATCGAGCACCTCACCGGCGAGGTCTTGGCGGCCTGGCAGTCGAAAGCTCCACGCGTTGAAGGACGTGGACCAGCAACCCAGAGGCGGTCTCTTCCGACCCGTGAGTGGGTCAAGAGCCAGTTAGAAGCCTTTCCGGTACGCTATCTTTCCGGAACGGCCCAGGATCGCATAATAGCCCACCTTTCTGCCATTCAATGCTTGACTCCGGAACATCCCAGGGTCGAATCCACCTATAATCAGGAACTCAAGGTGTGTGAGTATTCGTTAATTACCTTTGATTCCGTGGCGTCCGGGATGTTTATGAAGATTACAGGCGTGTTGGCTACAAAAGGCCTGCGTGTGCTTGATGCCCAGATTGTGACAAGACCCGACGGCATTGTGGTGGATACGTTTTTGGTCAAGGACCCTGATTTTAAGGGCGCGCCGACGCCGGCAAGGTTGGAGAAAGTGGGAAAGGCGATCGTCAGTGTGTTGAAGGGAGAACTCTCGATTGAAGCGTTTATGGGACAGAATCAACGCGTGTCATTTCGTAGCCAAATGCCGATTCGCCAGCATCGCACCGAAGTCAAAATCAATAATGATACGTCGGATCAGTTTACCATTATTGACGTGTTTGCCGATGACAAGCAGGGCCTGTTGCATGAAATAGCCAAAACCTTGTATGGCCTCGGGCTCTCGATTCATGCGGCCAAAATCGGGACGCGGCTTGATCAAGTCGTGGACGTGTTTCACGTCACGGAACGGAATGGCAAAAAAGTCGAAGACGCCCACACGTGTGCATCCATTCAAACAAGGTTGCAAGAAACAGTCGATAGATTTTTGCAATATGACAACTCAAAGTGAAGAATGATATGTCACTAAAAATTTTGCAACTTCAGGCATGAAAGGGAACGGCCAATATCAGCCGTAACTTGCCTGCAAGCGAGGCGTTCCTTCCCGAAGGCTGGAGAAGATCATTCGACCGGCATTTGTTTGAATGACACTGGTGACCACCACCTCGACGTGTTTCCCAATCCACCGTCTGGCATGATCGACGACAACCATGGTCCCATCATCCAAGTGCGCCACACCCTGTCCTGCTTCTTTCCCTTCTCTCAACAGAAAGACCTTTAAGGGTTCTCCAGGCAGTACGGCTGGTCGAATCGCGTTCGCTAATTCGTGAGTATTTAAAATCTGTATGCCTTGCACGGAAGCGACTTTATTGAGATTCATGTCGGTGGTCACGATTTTTGCTTTTTGGACTTTCGCCAATTCCATTAATTTTGTGTCGACATCGGGAAATTGAGGAAAGTCGGCATCGGTAATATGGACATCAATGGTCTCCATATTCATGAGGTCCTGGAGGATGTCCAGGCCGCGTTTCCCCCGGATGCGTTTATGGCCGTCTGAGGAATCCGAGATGCGTTGGAGTTCGCGAAGGACGAATTGCGGCACAATGAGCGGACCTTCAAAAAACCCCGTCTTGGATAAGTCTGCAATACGTCCGTCGATAATAGCGCTCGTATCCAAAATTTTAGGTTGCTGGGTTTGTGATGCAGAGTCAATACCATATGAGACAGGAACAAAAGAGAACGTTCTTCCCGTTCGGATTCCCAGAGAAGTGCCGATATAGCAGAAGCCGAGCATGGTGGCGACGGTTAAAGAAGAGGCAATCTCAGGACGCTGGAGGAAAATCTGTTGGCTGATCAAACTTGTCATTCCGCTCAAACAGACCCCAATTGAAAAACCGGCGAAACCACCTAACATCTCACTCGGACGCAGAGGAAACACCAGACGTTCAAGCCAGATCAACCCGACGCTGAGCCCTCCCATTAAGAGGCCGCCCCAAATGCCGTACTTGAACGTTTCCGATCCCAGGCTTGATCCCAACGCAAATCCTGCCAGAACACTGCCAATGATGAAGAGGGTTCGCACAACCATAAAACGTATCCTTTCTTATGCATTCGTAAGAAATAAATGAAGATGTCACGATCTGGGCAATGCAACTTTTTTTCTACGTGGTGCCATGTATGAGCTTTGTGGACTATCCAAGGCGTCGAGATTCCCGACTGTGAAGACCGACCAGGGGTTCGGCTCGATAGAATCCTCCATCCAGGGATAATTTACCAATGTTTCCAAAAAGACGTCTTGAAACCACTCAACAAAGAGTTCGACTAATTTCGGGTCAAATCGGGACCCGGAGAGGGTTCGAAGAATTTGAACCACGGCCGTGGCCTGAGCAGAGAATGAATCGGATTTCTGGGTAAGCAATTGATCAACCGTGTCGGCCAGTGACAGAATTCTGGCGCCCAAAGGGATCAGTTTCCCGCGCAAACCAAAAGGGAGGCCCGTCCCATCCCATCTTTCGTGATGAAGTGCAATCAGGGTCGCAATATTTTGTAAGGTTGGCCAGGGACGCAGCATGTCGGCGCCGACCTGAGGGGTACATTCCGTCATGAAGTAATCGCTGATGATGGAGACGCCGTCCTGCTGAATCATTTCATTCGGTAAAGTCATTTTACCAAGGTCATGGAGGAGCGCAGCATGGTAAAGATCCGTCAGTTCGTTGTCGGTTAGACTCAATATCCGGCCAAGAACCAAGGAATATGATGCTGTCCGCATTCCATGTTCGATCAAGGCGGGATCGTGATATCTTACGGCTTCAAGGAAATACTGGATCGTGTCACAATCGGATATCTTTTTTTGGACGGTCGGAAGAGTATGAGCATTTCTTTCATCGCGCGCGTTGACCATGTTTTCACCTCTTGTCTTTGGTTTAGGCGAAATAGGTGTCTGTTTTTCAACAGCGGTGATACAGAAACTCTGATGGGTTTCCGTCGACCTTTTAGAAGAACCTTGACCCTCTCAATAAGATAATGAATATGATTATCATTATAAATATATGAAATGTCAAGGCCCATTCAAAATAATTTCAACCCGGTCTTCGGGGGAATCTTCATTTTAGGCACTCCTTTGTCTCCTTCCTGCTTGGGATGATGGTTTTGAGAAACCGTGTTCCTTTTTGCTTCACATATGGGACTAAATACAATCCTTCCATGTTCAGAACAATGATCCTCTGATTCGAATACTGGGACTCATTGGGATGCCTGATGAGCTCCAGGATATCGTCATTCTGAATGTGAAAGACGACGTCTTCAAAACTCACGCCCCGTGTCTTCTCAAGACTCTCATTTTTTTCGTCATCCCGGTTAAATTCATGCATGCATGAAACCATTTTATGTTGTGTGCCTTTTATCAACAGACACGCAATGGCGACCCATTGATGGTCCTTGATTGATCATAGTGAGGCCGAACTTGGACCAATAGGCGGTCCAATACCCGAAAAAACGGCGTAAACCGAGAACCTTGATTCGCCGGGTCTATGGTCCGCTCTTCTTTTTATCTTTAGGGGATTGGTGTATCCGGGTGTTTGGGAAAAGGGAAGAAAGAATGTGAACCCGTTTGCAGCGCTTGCATTTCAATTCCAACCCTCGAGGCCCTAACTTCGCAAGCAGTTGCCCGCAGAGACAGCGTCTTTCAAGGGGATGGTGTGCCGGGATGGATTCTTTTCTTGTCATTACCCGATACGGAGGGGATTGATTCGCATGTTGATTTTTTCTTCTCCGCTTCGACAACAATCGGGCTTTGTCGTAAAGGACATGGGAAGAGGGCGGAACTGAGGCTGTTGGCCTCAGTTCCGCAGGACCGCTGGCAATAGTTCCAGTTATTTTGCTGCTGTGGTCTTCGCCTCAGCCGGTTGTTCGGCTGCCGTGGCTTTTTCTTCGGCTGGCTGTTCGGCTGCCGGGGTCTTCGCCTCGGCCGGTTGTTCGGTTGCCGTGGCTTTTTCCTCGGCTGGCTGTTCAGCTGCCGGGGCCTTCATCTCAGCATGTTGTTCATCAGCCAAGGCCATTCCCGAAAAACCGACGACGAGCATGAACGTCAGCAGACTGAGCATCGCGGAAGATCGAGTGAGTTGGTGGAAGTGTTTCATAGGTTTTACTCCTTTGAGTGGTGGTAATGGTTGATCGTGTGGAAGATGTCTTGTCCACAACCTCTGGTAAAGCAGAGCTTACGATTCAGGCATTTCGTAGAGAATGGGTCTCAATCATAGGAAGCATCAGGGCTCGTTAGTCCTTTCCCCCTTAAGCATATGAGCGATTTTGAAAATGAACCGTTTATGGTGGAAGGCCGGGCAGGAAGGCGATGGTCCCTGTAGAGCGCGTGTGTGGTAATGGCAACGTCGCAATGCGTACAGCGCCAAAACGCCCCAGTTGAAACCAGTGTCGTTCGGCGACAAATAGGACAACATGGTGTATCCATACAGGCTCCTTTCTCGACAACGAGGTCTTGATGAAGAAACACGCGACAAGGTCACGCGTGGCCCACGGCGGCCGTGAATGCGTTTGTGACTATCAGACGAGCACCGAGCGTCATTCTTGGCGAATGAACGGTGGTCTAGCTTTGCTCAACCACCTTTCTTGGGCCTTTAAGCTGTTCAGTAACTTCCTGAATGGATTGGTCGAGCCAGTCCGTGATGATCGGAGAGAGGAATCCTTCTCCGTTCATTTCAAAGTCAAGGCCGTTCAACATTTTTGAATACTGTCCGGAACCGTAGAGACGATTCGAGATGACCAGCACCTTTCCGGTTTTGCTGCTTTCTTGAATGAAATCTCGTACTTCCTTTACGGCTTTTTCTCGTAACTTAGGCCAATCTTCCCGGACGGTCATGGCCTTGATGGCTTTCAGTTTCGCGCAATGCGGGTCCTGTCGGAGCTTCTCGATATTGGCGTTCATCACCGACAACCAGCGTTGGTTGCTTTCGTCGGTTCCCGTCCCATGAGCAAGAAGAATGACGGTTTCCTCTGAAGGGTTTTGACTGATCTCCATAATCCGTTCATGCAGCACCTGCGCCACGTTGGCCTCTTCTTCGTATCCCCCGAACGTGGAAAAAATGGCGGCGCTTCGAATCTGTTGGGGTGGAGTGCGGCCTTGTTCTAATTCATCGAGATACTCGTCGGAAAGCCCAAGGATGTAATCCGTTTTGGGTTTCATGGTCTTGATGAGTCCGTACATTCTTCCGAACACGATTTTCTTGATGCCGCGCTGTTCAAGACGAGACACGGCATCTTGAATGATAGCCGCATCTCCCATGCCATACGCCAGTTCAATTTGATAGCGCTTCGTAAGGGGTGCAATGATCTTTTCCACGGCGTCATTGTAAGGCTGGGATGAACCGTGAGGCATAATGACGACCCCGATTTCGTTTGGAAGCGTGTCCAGGTGCTGATTCGCGGTTTTCTTGAGCCACAAGAGCAGGTTGGGATGGGGAACGATCTCCGATGGCTGAAAAACCACATTCAGTTTCTGAAATTTACGTTGTATCCAGTTCGTCATGGCCATCATGTGATCGTACTTGACGCCAATGAATGCCGGGACGACCAAGGTGCGCCCTTGCATGGCAGCCCGTTCCGTGATGTGCGTGGCAATCTCTTTATTCTTTTCACGGGCTTTTTCCGCGTCACGGTGATAGTAGACGGCGACTTCACTGTCTTGGAACGACTTATATCGTTGGACGTATTGAAGCAACTGGGTTAAGTCGTCCTTAATGGCCCGTTCACTGGTTTCGTCACGGGCTCCGAGTCCGATCAAAATGAGTCTTTCGTTTTGAGGTGATTGGCTGATTTCTTCGATCCGATCGAGAAGGACCTGCCCGATTAGGTAGCTCCCGCCCATCGTCGGAGCCCATTCGATGTCCAGATCGGCGGCATAGGTAGGCAAGAGGTCACGGACTGCGTGCAGTTGCGGATCGGCATCGGAAAGAAACAACGGAATAGCGACGACGGACGTCGCGTTCAATGACCGTAATTGGTTCAGGGCTTGTTCGACGTATGCCGTGTACGCTGTCCCATGGTTTCCATACTTATTGCCCACAAACGCCAGGGATGCAGGATAATGAACCTGAAACTCCTCGAACAGCTTTCTGGTTTCCTGATTCCCCAGAAACCCCCGGTCTGGGGCAACGACCAGAAAGCCGGGATGAGGTTTTGCCGAAACGGGGAGAGATCCAATACTCATTATCGTAAGTAGCAGCAGAGTAATACACAAGTTGTTTATTGGGCGTTTCATTGCGGTCCTCCTTTATTATTTATGAAATAGCGACTCAATCTCAATTTTTGAAATAGTACCAGGTGAGGGTGATGGGCGTACATGTTCATTTGCCGGAAAAAGATGTCCAACGACCGGCAATCGCGAATGTAGCGGTCACGTCGCGTTCAGGGGGGGCTATGCTCCGGTCCCCCGATTAAGACCGTCGGAGACAGGCATTCCCGAAGGTCCCATCCTGTCATTCCCGCCGTTTGTAAGCGGGAATCCAGGCGCACGGCGCGTCAGAGGGGCCTCTTAACTGACGAGGTTGCACCGGCGATCAAGGCATTCGCCGACATGGTGCGGAAGAACGCTATTATCTTTCAGCCGACGGTGGGCGTGCCAGCGAAGCATCATGGTCGACCTCGTCGGCACGTTCGATCCAGGCAAGGATTTCCTTGAGATTCGCCCGGGCCCCTTGATGATCGGGGGCGATGTTCAAAAGATCTTGATAATGCGTGACGGCTTCTTGGTATTCCCCGGATTGGGCCAGGCTGTTGGCTAAATTGAATCGAGCGGCAATCGATGTGGGTTCGTGCGCCAGCACTTCGCGGAACAATGTTGCCGCGGATTGATAGAGACCCATTTGATAGCGGGTTAACCCCAAGTTGAACCAAACGGATGTGATCTGGGGCCATCCGGGATCCAGACGAAGGATGGATTCATAGAAATCCACCGCCGCCGGATTGTTCCCCTGCCGTGATTGGCTCAAGGCAAGGTCGAACCTCACGTTGAGGTTTCGTGTGTTGATCGTCAGAGCCTTATGCAGCCAGGTGATGGCGGCGTCGTATTGTTCTTCGAGAACCAGCGCGTGACCTTTGGTTGCCCAGGTCTGTTCCAGAAAGGTTCGGGTTTGGTAATTCGACGGTTGGAGTTTCCAGGCTTGGGCATACAGCTCGATGGCTTCCTCCGTGCGATTGTCCGCACGTGCCACGATGCCTTTCGTCAGGAGCCGTGACGCGGTGGAGACCGCCGTCAATCGATCGACCCCGTCGTCTTTCGAGGAAAGGTCGACGTGCACGACGTCGGTGAGGGGACGAAAGTGAGGGAGGAGGCTTGCTAACGTCTCCGCCGCCAAGGTCACCGTATTCAACGCGTTGAAGGCCAGAGGCGTCGAGTATTCGATGAAACGGTTGTCATCGGTATTCAGCGGTGCATCCCGCGTCCACTCCTGAAGGGCCTGACCCTGGCTGACGAACAGGCCGAGCAGGTTGTAGGGGTCTGAATCGAGCTCGGGCATGCCGCCCAATGGATCACGAACCTCGTATCGTTCCAGGAAGCGTTGCAGGGGAACGTGGAGCGGATCGAGCCCTCCCAGAATCAACAGGTATCCGCCATTCAACCACAGTGAGGTTGCCGGGAATACGGAGTTGAAGGTGCGGACTAGGGTCCGCAAATCGTCCGTGTTCAACTGGTTGATGGTGATCCATTGGGCCATGAGGCCGCCTGGAGCCAATTTGGCGCGACATTGCCGGTAATGTTCCCGGGTGTACAGGCTGCCGACCCCGGTTTGGTAGGGGAAGAACAGTTCTTGCACGATGAGGTCGTACGCGTTGCGCGTCAACTTGATAAAGTTGCGGCCGTCCTGTTCGACGACCCGGACTTTGGGATGTTCGAGAACTCGAGCGTTTGTCCGGGAAAAGAAGCGTTTCGCCGCTTCGATGACGCCATGAGAGATTTCGATTACGGTGACTTCTTCGACTTCCTCGCGCAAGGTTGGTGAAAGAGTGATGCCCGTGCCTAATCCCACCACGAGTACCCGTCGGGGATCGGGATGCAGGAAAAGCGGTAGATAGCCCTGAATGCGCTGAACGCGAATCTCTTTGGGGGCGCTGCCTCCTTCCTGTCGCAGCCGGCTCGTGAGCAACGTGCGGGCCAGGGTTGCTTTGTCTTCATAGACCTCCGTGACGCCCAAGGCGTCTTCATGATGATAGAGCACTTGTCGAGAGTCCCCTGCGGCCGCGTGCCGGAAGGTGAGATCCGCATCGGTCGCAAGCCAGGCAAGAACTCCAAGAAGAAACAAGAAGGCGAGCCCTTTGCCCCATAGGCCGGGAATCCCGGCACGGCGTTGCCCGGGCTTGCCTCTCGCGGATGACAAGGGAAGTCGCCACACAAGCCACGCCAGCGTGCCGACCAGACAGGTTGAGAGCAGAAGCCAGGTCTGGGTCAGCCCCAAGAGGATGAGAAACCCGAAGGTCGTGAGTGCCGCTCCGATCAAGGCGCCCCAATTATGCCACGCATATAACCGTCCCAAGGGAGAAATAACGGCTTTCTGCCGTTGACCGGGCAGCGGTGAGGTCGCAAGGTCGCAGAGACTGCAAAAAGCCATACCCAATCCGAACATCGGCACACCGAGAATCGTCACGGCTAACAGCGCGTCGCCGAGCAGGAACTGCACGATCGTCAGCTCGTGCGGGCGCAGTTCATGGAAGGTGCGATCAAACAGGGAGGCAATATCACCCGCCATGGGTACGACCGTGAGTTGGGCGATGAGGGCGATGAAGAGACCCCATATGAACAGGCCGGAGCGGCTTCGCACCCTTTCCCTGAGCACAAGATAGGTTGCGGAGCCGAGTCCCATCATGACCAACACCGTGGTCAAGAGGATTCCTTCCGCATAGGCGGTGACGTTTACGATGAGCCAGACGTATTGCGCGCCGATAATCTCCAAAGAAATCACGAGAAACCCGACGACCGCGCCCAGCGTTTGCAGGACGGATAAAGATAATGGAGCGGGCGCGGCGGAATCTTGGTCGTGACGTTTACGAGATGGGGGCGCTTCTTCCTGGATGGGGTGGGCACGGCCAGGCGCCCGATAGCTGGCGAGAAAGGCGGCTACGGCGAGGACGAGGTTCGTCATCCCGAGTGCCAGCGAAGTGCCCTGCAATCCGAGCGCGGGAATCAGGGCAAGCGACGCCAGCGATCCCAAGCCTGAGGCCAGGAGGCCGACGCAGTAAAGCAAGCCGGGTTTAGTCGTGCGTGACCGGGTGAAGCATCGTGTGAGCAAGGAGGCCAGCACGGGAAAATTCATGCCGTGCAGGGTGGTGACGGGCAGGAGGAGTAAGCCGACGTAGAGGCCTCTGATCAATAGATGCCGGAGTCCTTCGGTTTCCGGCGCGACCAGGACGTAGAGATGGTCACCCCAGTTCAAGAGCAGAGGAAACGCAATTCCCAACAGACCCATCAGGATTTGCAAGAGGGCGACGAGGCGATAGGTGATGCGACCGCCGTGATGGTCCTCGGAGGTACCCTTCCATCTGGCGATGACGTAACTGCCGAGGCCCAAACCGGCCATGAACGTGGCTAAGACGACGCCGAAGGCGGTCACCGTCATGCCGATGGAGGCGGTCAACAGCTTGATCCACACCACCTCATAGGCAATGCCGGCAAAAGAGTGAACGGCGAACAAGATCAGAATCAGTGTGCTCATGGGGGAAAGAGGTAGTTGTGGAAATTTAAATTCCGTCAGATGCGGCCTTGTGAAGTTTGGTGGATAGAAATAGGTTACGAATTTTTACAAATTCACCCATGACATTGCACGTGTAACTGAGCCAAGTTCCCAAAAAAAAAGAGGCCGACACGAGTCGGCCTCTCGGACGTGACTCCCGCAACAGGGGGAAGGAGGAACAGTAGCAGAGAGTCACGGGTTAGGGAAGGTTCACGGAGTACCACACCTGTATCTTGGGATTGATCCCGGCCGCATTAATGTTGGATAAGGGACGACGGTAAAGCCGATCTAACAGGTTGTCGACGCCGAGATTTACCTGCCATCCCTGAACCCATGATTTGGGCAGGTCGGGCAGTAGTGTCGCAACGGGTTTCAGGGTGGCATACAAGTCGAAGATTGTGTAGCCCGGGGCTGGACCACCAAACCCCCCGACGAAGGGATCCTGGTCGGCTACCATTTGAGTTCGTGCGCCGATAGTTAATCCCCAGGGAGCGTGGAGATAGGCCACGCCCAGCACGCCTCGTTTTGGCAAAATGCCCGGCAATGACTGATTTGTCGTTTGATTGGTTCCCTTGATCTGGCTGTAGTTTCCATTCAGAACCAGACTGTCACTGACGCGCCATTCGAATTCCGCCTCCCATCCCTGGATCAAGGCCTGTTGGACATTTCGGGCCGTATTTAAAGCCGGGTCTCCATTCGCGCAGGGCCTTATAGGGGATCCGCGGATGACGGGGGGGAGGGGGCTGCCGTCCTCACAAAACTGTACAAAGGTAATACGATCTTTCAACTGGTTCCTGAAATAGGTCCCCTTGAAAATGAATTGGTCATCAGTGGACAGCAGTTTCGGTAAATTGACCCGTAACCCCACGTCGAGGTTTCTACTGCGTTCCGGCTTCACATCCGGGTTGGGAAAGAAGTTGGAATTTGTACCATGTGCTCCGGAGATAAAGAGATCGCCAAACGTCGGTTGCCGGAATCCATGGGCGTAATTCGCCGAAAGAAACAGGAAATCCGTGACCTGATATACTGCGCCGATTTTCGGGTTGAGGACACCCAGGGATTTGGTTTGTTCACCCGGTGCTTCATTTTCCCAATGATCCCAGCGGAGGGCGGGAACGAGGGTGAGGCGATCCATGATCGTAATCTCGTCCTGCACGTAGAGGGCGAACACGCTCGACTCCGCGCGTGGCCAATACAGCGGCGCTCCCGTGAGACCCCCGGTACGCGCGCTCACTCGATCTCCCGTTCCAACTTGAGTGTTCCGGTAAAATTCCGACCCGATGGTGACGATGTGATGATGGGACGAAGGATTGCCGAAATTCATGGAATTTCTCAGATCATATCCCACGGTATCGAAACTGATTTCGTCTGTCCCGGCACTGCGAACATCGCTTTGCGTGATGTCCATGGTCGTGAGATAGACGAAGCCCCGAAGATTCAGGTACGGATTCGCCGGATTGTCATGCGAGTAGCCTAATCGATACGTGACCGTACGATTCTCTCGTTCGCTTTCTGAAGAGAAATCGAAATCGGCGGAGAAGGGGATCCGCGCGGTTTGTCGGGTGGCTTGAATGGAAAATTCAGCTTCATCGTACGCAGTCGGTTTCCAGACGATCTTGCTCAAATTGGCCAGGGTATCTTGGCTGGAATTTCTCAGGCGTCCCTCGTCGCCGCCTAGGCGAATGTTCTTTCCAGCCCGAAAGGTGCCACTGGTCATGACCTCAATCTGTTCGGTGAGGCGGGCCGATAACGTGGTGGTCGAGAGCCACTCTCTATTGACGTCTTGGTAGCCGAACTTTTGGCGTATGCCGAACTGCATGTCCGGTGCCAGAAAGTCGGAGGGATCCTTGGTCTCCATGGCCACGACTCCGCCTATGGCCTGGCTGCCGTACAAGGCCGACCCCGGTCCGCGAATCACCTCGACTTGTTTAAGCTGATCCATATCCACGAAGAGGCGCCCCCGGTGCCCGGATATCCAGTTCATCCGGACACCATCCACCAACATGAGGATTCGTGCACCCGTCAACCCTCGAATACTCGGGACCTCCCCCATGGTTCGCGGACCTCCGCCCGTCGAAACGTTCGGTTCGTAGCGAAGCACGTCATCCAGGCTTTGCGCCTGGCGCTGCTGAAAATACTCTTGGTCCAGGACGCTGACTTCGCCCGGGGTTGTCAAAGGATCCCGAGCCCTTTTAGTTGCACTGATCGTCACTTGTGCAAGTCGCATCTTTATTTTCGAGGTTTCTGAGCTTTCGCCGTCTTCAGTGACTTCAGTGTCTTGTGCGTCAACCTGTGCCGTGGAAAGCCCAAAGAGCAGAACAACAGCCAAGAGACAAAATGTCTTCTTCATGTATCCCTCCTTTTGCTTCAATCGCGAGTAGGCGGGTGTCGGATTCCTGAAATTCTTGGGAGCAGGCTCTATAAATATGATCTTGATATGCAAAACCAATATCAACTATATGCATAAATCGAAGCGTTTGAAAATGTTGAATGACCGGAAAAGCATGTTGATCGACCGGAAAAATAACGCTTGAGTGGCCTCTCAGGCCAATTTTTGGAGAAAAAGTGCGTGGGTCGTATATCAACGGGACGCGTTGAGAGGAAGGATGCCCTGCGCTACGATAACCGTTCGACGATAGGAGTAGCGTACGCGGAAAGAGAGAGAGGCCGGCAAGTGCCGGCCTCTCGGACGTGACTTCCGTAGGGGGAAAAGGAGGAGCCGCAGAGAGTCACGTGTTGGAAGACGTGGACGTTAGGGAAGGTTCAAGGAGTACCAAAACGATATTTTGGGATTGATTCCAGCCTCAGGAAGTTGCGACAAATGGCGGCGGTAGTTTCGATCTGTCAGGTTGTCGACCCCGAGATTGACTCGAAACCCTTGAAGCCACGACTTCGGAAGGTCCGGGAGCAACGCCCTGGCAGGTTGCATGGTTACCCAGGCGTCGAAAAGCACGTAGCCTGGAGTAGGTGTTCCAGATACGAAGACATCATCGGAGAACGCCACGCGTTCCTGGTCGCCCACCATTTGCGATCGGGCACCCAAGTTTAATCCCCATGGATCGTAGAAATAGTCGATGCCCAGCACGCCCCGCCTTGGGGGAATGCTGTTTAACGGCTGCCCATTCATCTTATTCGTACCGCGCGACTGGCTGTAGTTTCCGTACAGGATGACGTTCTCAAGCGCACGCCATTCAAACTCGGCTTCCCACCCCTGAATCAAGGCGTCCACGTTCCTGAACGTTTGTATGCCATCCTGCATCGTCGGATCGAAACAAAGCGGCCCTCCTCCTCTGCCTATGCCTATGACGAACTCTTGACCCTCAGGACATCCTCCTGTCCTGGGAAAATTCCTGAAATCAGTAGGAAAGAGCCGAGCGGTTTTCTGGGCTTGTAGTCTAGCAAAATCTATAAAATCCTTGAATTGGTTTCTGAAGTAAGTCCCCTTGAAAATGAATTGATCGTTGCTCGAAACCAGTTTCGGTAATGTCATGCGGAACCCCGCGTCTATATTCCGGCTCCTTTCCGGTTTCAAGTCGGGATTAGGAGCGAAAATCTTGCCGGGAGCATGGGTGCCGGAGATAAAGAGTTCGGAGAACGTGGGTTGACGGAATCCATGGGCATAGTTGGCCGTAAGGAACACGAAGTCCGTGACTTGAATCACCGTGCCGATCTTGGGATTCACGGTGCTTACGGATTTGTCCGGCTGGCCTGGCGCTTCATTTTTCCAATTATCCCAACGTACCGCAGGAATGAGGGTGATGCGGTCGAAGAGTGTGATCTCATCCTGAATGTACAGGGCGAAGGTGTCCGCTTTTGCAGAAGGAAAAAACACCCGACTTCCTGCTATGGGGAATGTAGAAGGCCTAAGCTGAGGCAGAGGGTTGCCCTCATCATCTCTTTCAAGGTTGCCCTCATCATCTGTGGCAAGTACAACACCTGTTGTAAACGGCGGGCGAAGAGGGTTTCCCTGACGATCTTCTGTGATTGGAAAAGTTACAGGTATAAAACCAGATATCGTGGTTCGGCTCCCTCGACCCTTCTGCGTATTTCGGTAGAATTCCGATCCGAAGGTCACGATGTGATGGTGTGTCGAAGGATCGCCGAGATTCATGGAATTCCTGAGATCATATCCAAAGGTATCGAAACCGATATCGTCTCGTTGAGACGCATCGGTAATCCGGCTTTCCGTGACATCCAGAGTCGTATAATAGACGAACCCTCGAAGATCCAGGTAAGGGATTATGCGTGTATCCCAGGCGATACGTGATCTGACGATTCACCCGGTCCGCCACGGAACTCTGCCTGGAAGCGATAGTATTAGCCTGGAAGGGTACCTGCGCGGCTTGTCGCGTGGCTTGAATGGAGAACTCGGCCTCGTCATACGGAGTCGGCCTCCACACGATCTTGCTCAAATTGGCCGCGGTATCTCTCGCGGAATTGGACAAACGTCCCAAGTCACCGCCGAGGCGAACGTTCTCCCCGGCCCGGAAAGTGCCGCTGGTCATGACTGCGACCTGATCGGTGAGACGGGCCGATAGGGTGGTGGTGGAGAGGAGTTCTTCATTGGCGTATTGGTAGCCGAATTTTTGCCGTATGCCGTACTTCATGTCCGGAGCCAGATAGTCGGAGGGATCCTTGGTCTCCATGGCCACGACTCCGCCCACGGCCTGCGAATCACCTCCACTTGTTTGAGTTGATCCATATCGATAAAGGTGCGGCCCTTGTGCCCGGATTGGAAGGTGAGCCGCATGCCGTCCAGCAGCGTGAGGACTCGATCGCCGGACAATCCTCGAATGTTCGGGCCTTCTGCCATGGTCCGTGGGCCTCCACCCGACGTCACGCCCGGTTCGTACCGCAGGACATCATCCAGGCTTTGCGCCTGGCGTTGTTGAAAATATTCCTGGTTCAGGACGCTGACCTCGCCCGGGGTGGTCAACGTGTCCCGTTTGGTTTTGGTCGCGCTTACTGTTACCTGTTCGAGTCGCAACTTGATTTTCTGTGGTTGCGAGTCTTTGGCGTCTTCAGTACTTTGTGCATGAATCAGTGTTGCGGAAAGCCCAAAAAACAGAAGGACGGCCATAAGGCAGAATCTCTTCATTATGTATCTCCCCCTCTATTATGATCATAAGTGCACATGATGCGATTTTCGGTCTCTCTCGTGCCGATGGTAAAAAATGGCAGAGTCATACACAATTATGACACGCATAATCATTTTCAAATTATTACCCTATCAGAAAAAAGATATTGGGACATGTTCAGTGACCGGAAATTCATGTCCATCTGCCGGAAAGATGCCCTTTGCCTACGGTTTATTTAATGCGGCAACCGTGAAAATTCCCCAATGGCTGCCTTAATATTGCAGGGAAAGAGTCAGTGATAATCCACGAGCCGGAAGCTCAAAGGAGGTCTCTTGAAAGGTAGGAGGGCCCATGACGAGCGGATTCAGACTCAGACCATAGCCTTCCGACGGCCACATGCCCAGGACCCGATTGAGCCTGTTGTCTTCGTTCTCATCATGGTATGCCATGAGTGCGTAAGGGCCGGGGGCGAGGTCCAGAAACTTAACCACGGCCATCCCTTCCGTGGCCTTTGTCACGTGAGATTTGAAGCACAGTTCCTCATCGGGAAACGAGTCCGGTGTATTGAAGAGTAGAACGCGGACGGGCTGGGAGTCGTTCCGGATTCCCTCCACCGTGACGTGGAGGGTGGCTGCATGACCGGAGGCGAGGGTCAACGTACCGATTGCGAAGGACCAGTAAATGCTCCACAACCATTTGATCATGCCACGGAATTCACACGAACGGATGCGCTGTTCTGCGAGTCGTCATTGCTGTTCCACGGCAAGGCTGATCCGCGTTAATCCTGCGCCTCTCACGTCATCCACGACATCAACGAATCGCTCGAGTTGAATCACGCGATCGGCTCGAACAAGCACCAAGGTATCGGGCGGGAACTGCTGCAATTTGCCGAGTATCGCTTCTTGGGGAAGCTGGGCGCCATCCAGAAAAAGCTCTCCGGAGGACGTAATCGTGATGGTAATCGGTTCGCTTGGTGCGGCGCTTGTTGCGTCGGCTCGAGCCAGATCCACGGGAATTTGTCCGGTTGAGATGAAGGTCGCCGTTGTCAGGACAATGACCAACAAGACCAACATCACGTCGACCAGGGGGATGACGTTGATTTGATTCAGTTCATGGTCCATGAAGAGCCCTATATTGCGTCACTATCTCCGCCACCCGGCGGCGTAGCGCGTTATTCATGACGACACAAGGAATGGCCACCAGCAGCCCGACCGCCGTAGCCTTGAGGGCCAGGCTCAACCCGACCATGATCGCGCTCACTTCAATGGTCTTGGTTGTTCCCATCGTATGGAAGGTCACCATGATCCCGAGGATGGTGCCAAGAAGCCCGATATAGGGCGCATTTGCGGCCACGGTGCCGATGACGACCAATCGTCTGGTCAGTGAAATTTCCAATTGCTGCGCATCGGCGAATTGAGCCAAGGACGCACGTCGATAAAAGAGCCACCGTTCGAATGCAACGGCAACGGCCCACATACTCAGTAGCAGGAGGAGCCCGATAATTCCATAATCAATGATGGTGTGTAAGGCGGTCATGCGGTCACGTTCTCCTTGGGATTGCCTTCATGGCTCAAGGGGCTTTTGCCGATCGTTGAGAACCAGGTTTCTTGGAAAAAGTCAGGGACCGAAGGCTCTGCATGGGAATGCGGATCTCACCGAAATCGGATTGTCCGATCAGCGTGACTTCCTTTGCCAGGGGGAATTCACCGGATTTACCGTTTAGCAGCTTGATGGTCAGGGCTTGGCGACCTTTTGCCGGGTGATCGGGTTTGACGTGAATTTTCGCGATCTGTTGAAATTTGACGTTAATTGTGGCGGCTCCGTGTTTGACCGGAACGTGCGTGATTTCGTGTGGAACGAAGGTCGTCTCATCAATTTTCTCTTCCCAGTATAGCCGGGCATTGGAGACGGACATTTGGATGCCGTCGGCATCGGTGGTTTCAGCCGTAAAGGTCCTGTTCTGAGCCAGGACAGAAGTGGGAAGAGCGATCGTCAAAGCCAGAAGTAGGGCAAAGAAATGAGGGCGAATCATGATGCATTCTCCTTTGTGATGGGGGGTGTTCTGAGCACTCAATTTCTCTTCAAATTGAAGGCAATGGGAATAACGAGTCGTTCAATCTCAATGGATTCAGGCGGTTTCGTCGTTTGGAGAACCTTTTGCAACGTGACGATGGCTGCCTTGTCCAGGATCTCGTAACCCGACGGTTGCGAGATTTTTAAGTCTCGCACGATTCCGGTTTTTGATAAGGCAATCGCGACGTGAGTCGTCCCGGAATAGCCCAGGCGTTTGGCCAGACGCGGGAATTTAAGAGTTCGGGCGATTTTTTCGCGCAGGAGCTTGCTGTAGGCCAGGAGTTCAGGTGAAAACCCCTTCGTCGAAGCGGGCCTGGCAGTGGTTGCGGGACGGACTTTTCTCGTGTGGCGGGTAAAATTGAACGTTGCGCGTGTCTGCACAACAGGGTTTCCCGAGGAGAATGCTGCTTGTTGACGTGCAGGTTTGGAAAAAACGTGCCGCACCGCCGTCCGAGTTCTTCCGCGTGCGACCTGCTGTTTCATGACTTCCATTGCCGGAGCACGGGTTATCTTTTGCTCCGCAGCACGGGTTATCTTCTCCTCATGAGAGGGGAGGGTGTGCACGGATTGTCGTTGGAGTGCTGCCCTGACGGGGGTGGCGATACGTTGAGGGGCGTTGGCGACATGGTGGCGGATGATCGGGTTGAGTGGCGTAACGCGTTCAACCTTTTCGGTTGTCGTGCTGCCATGAATCGGTTTCCTATGAGTAGGCGAGGCGTGAACCTTGGCGGCCGTATGGTGTTGTGCAATGCCGGTGTGTTGTGGCTTTGGTTGAGACGAGATTGTGCCGCTGCTGATTGCAGGCTCAGAAGCCGTGTGTCTGACCGGCTTGGGTTGAGCCACGGGTATCCGTGTGACGTTCGTGAGTTGGGACGTTGGTTGATGAACAGGCTTTACGGAAGCGTGGGCCATCATCTGCGGAGATACGGTTTGCCTGATCTGAGTCTGTGTGCGCGGCTTCGCTCGGGTCGGCTCCCGTGGAACGGGTTTGGGTTGCACTTGTTTCGATTTGGTAGTCGGTGTAGAGGGTGATTGTTTGATAGTGGGTCGATGCGTGGGAGGCGTCCGGGTGAGTTGAGGGGTGACGAAGGAAACGGCAATAGGATCGCGCTCCGCTATTTGCGGAGTGGGGAGTTGATGCGAAAGGAACAGGACGCTGCCGACCACCACCGCGTGCATGCAGGCGGACAATACCCAGCCGTTCCAATAGGGTGGATCCTGTAGTGCACAGAAGACGGAACTTCTCATTTCCGAGTCTTGCCGGTTCTCATGGATATGTGTTTAGTTATGAAACCAATTATCAAAATCAAACAAGTATATACCAGAATGAACCTTCTGAACATGTCCAATCGCCTGATTTACATGTCCGATTACCGGATTTTTGGCTCGCTCATACCGTCGGGAAGGGAATTTTCTTGTCGTTCCTCATACAAGAACGACGATGGTCGTCAAAATGGTGGACCATTTATGCTCCCCTGAATTTGAGAGCACTGGGAATGTTCGTTCGCATGGCGCGAGCAGCCGGAAGCAGCCCGCCGAGTGTTGCCATGATGACGCCAAAGAGTATGCCCCACATGGCGATCGAAGGAGTCAGGACAAAACCATACGCCAACTCCGACATGGTGGCGAAGTTGATGGTTGACAGGGACGTGAATTGGAGGAATGAAGCCAGCGCGATGCCGAGAACGGATCCGATCAGCCCGATCAAGGCGGATTCGAATACGAAAAGGCTGAAAATCCTGCTTCGCGTGAATCCCATCGCACGCAGTGTGCCGATCTCGGTGGTGCGATTCGCGACGGCGCCGTACATCGTGATCATGGCGCCGAGGCTTGCCCCCGCGCTGAAGAGCCCCGTCAGTAAGAGCCCGAGTCTTCTGATAAAATTCACGAGACCGCCGGAACGCGACTCATAATAGGCGATTTCCGGGGTGACCCGGACCTGCAGGCGAGGGTCCTGCTCGATGCGTGATTGGAGCGTAGGAAACAGCGAGGGATCGCGGAGTCGAAGAAGTGCCGAAGAATAATACGTGCGCCCGAAGGCATCCATGAATCGATCGGCATCACCCCATGTTTCGGATTCAAAACCGCTACCGCCAGCTTCAAAGGTTCCAACCACGGTCCATGTCTGTCTGCCGAACCGAAGCGTTTGGCCCAGGCCCGCGTCTTTAAAGCGTTGCGCGACTTGTTTGCCCGTCACCACTTCATTCGATCCGGGGCGCCACATGCGACCCCTCACAATTTTCACCTGGGGTCGCATGCGAAACGAGTCTGCAGATCCGCCGCGAAGCGTTACATTGCCGACGGTGTCTGTTCCCTGTTTCACCATGCGGATGAGCACCACGATTTCGGGTGAGAACAGCGGGTGCTCATCCTGTTGGGCAATGTCCGGAAATGTTTGCAGGATGGCCGTCTGTTCCCGATAGAGTCCGCTTCCGATCTCGCTGATAGCTCCTTTTCGAAGTACGAGTACGTTCTCCTTCGATCCGGTATTGACCAGGGTATGCTTGACGCCGTGGGCCAACATCAGCACGCCCACAAAGATGAACACGACCAGGCTGATTCCCAGGATCGTCAACAGGTTGGTGGTTCGTCGAGCGAACAGGTGACGAAGATTGTAGAAGAAAAAAATACGCATGAATCTAAGCCGTCAGTTTTGGGTCGGCCTGTTCGTATCAATGACAGAAAAAAGGCACAACACGCCCCGTTGGTCATCCTGAGCGAAGCGAAGGATCAAGGAGCCTGCCCTGAGCGAAGCGAACGGGTCGTTGAGGCGCTTGGTTATTGAGGAGAGATTCTTCACTTCGTTCAGAATGACAGATTCTGTGTGTCGTTAGCTATTTTCATACCGTGACAAGGCGTTGTTGGCCCGGCGGCGTTATCCTATGTGACGGAGTTCATCTCGAATCCGGCTGCGCAGGCACAGCAAGAACGGAATGATCGCTCCCAACAGGCCGATTCCCGCGCTGAGTGACACCGCCAGCACCGGCAACTGGAGAGGTAACTCAGGGATCACGAACATTCCCCCGACAGTACTGGCGAGGAACATGCCGAACCCCTTGCTCGCGGGATACAACAGCGCGGCCCCGAGGATTCCGCCGAACAGAGCCAGACACACCGATTCGCCGAATATCAGGAAACCGAGATGAGAAGCCCGAAACCCCAACGTCTTCAAGATGCCGTATTCATGATGCCGTTCTCGAACCGTCATGGCCATGGCATTGGCGACAACCAGGAGGCTGATGCCGAGGATGAGGAAGGACATGATTTCAACCACGCGGATGACGGCGCCGGACATGGCTACCATGTTCGCGCGAAATGCCTGCTCCGTCTCCGTTCGAGTTTCCGCCATGGAATTGGTAAAGGTCCGGTCGATCACTGCGGAGACCTGCGCGGCCTGCTCGGGGTTGGCCATGCGGACCACAAACCAGCCGACGGTCCCTGCGCGGTCCCGGTCGTCGATACGTCGTCGCTCGTTCATCGCGACCCAGTGAAGATACATGTTCCCCTCATCGGTCGTTGGAGTCGTTCCCGTGTAGATTCCTTTTATTGTGAATTCCCAATCACCCGGATAGAGACTGCCTTGAATACGGACGATGTCACCAACCTGCCAACCACGTTTGGCGGCCAGTTTTCGCCCGACGATGCAGGCACGACGGTCACGGAGAAAGGCTTCCCGTTGGGAGGGAGGCAATTCAATTTCAGGATGGACATCCAAATATGAGGCCGGCTCCACGGCATATCGGGGGAAAAACGCTTTGCCGTCCTTCCATCGTCCACCGAACCAGTTGGCATAGGAGACCCCGCTCACGCCTGGAATGGCGGCAATGCGTTGTTGATACGTCACGGGCAGTTGAAAGGAAATGGAAACGGCATGCCGGGTTCTCAGACGATCGGGCGGCGTTCCGAGGGAATCCCCGTACCAGGCCGCGACCATGGTGCGAAGGAGACCAAAGGACAGAATGATAATGCTCACGGTCAGGATGGTTAAGGCCGCCCGGAGCGGATGACGGGCCAGGTTGCGGATGACGTAGCGCAGCAACATTTACTCTAGTCTTCCTTTCTGCAGCTTGCAGATGGTTGTGGCGCGTTGCGCCGCTTCGAGGTCGTGGGTGACCAGCACGATCGTTTTGCCTTGTTCCGTGTTCAGGCGTTGGAGGAGAGTCATGATCTCTTCCGCGGCTTCACCGTCCAGGTTGCCCGTCGGCTCATCCGCAAGGAGAATCGCCGGATCTTTCACGATCGCTCGGGCAATCGCCACGCGCTGTTCCTGTCCTCCTGAGAGTTGACGGGGATAATGCGTCATCCGGTCGCTCAGTCCGACGAGGCGCAGGGCGGTCGCCACGTGTTTCACGCGCTGCGCGCGGGACAGGGAAGTCAGGAGCAACGGCAATTCCACGTTTTCAGCGGCCGTCAGGACCGGAATCAGGTTGTAAAACTGGAAGATGAAACCGATAGTTCTGGCCCTCCAGCCGGCCAGTTGACGTTCGGACAGTTGGCTCACGTTGGTTTGATTGATGGACACCCGTCCGTGCATGGGGC
This sequence comes from Nitrospirales bacterium, assembly GCA_965247845.1. Lineage (GTDB taxonomy): Bacteria > Nitrospirota > Nitrospiria > Nitrospirales > UBA8639 > Bin75. The sequence goes on from OZ252040.1 coordinate 93,166, forward strand.
GATCGAATCCGGCCATGAGGTTGAGGATGGTCGTCTTTCCCGACCCGGAGGGGCCTAGCAAGGCGACGAAACTCGCCGGCGGAATGCTGAGCGTCAGTTGCCTCAGGACGGGTATTTCGATTTCGTCCCGAAAATAGGAATGCGACACCTTTTGAATGTCGATGATGGATGAAGCCATGGGTGTTACTCCTGGGAACGTTCTTGAACGATGCTGCCTGTGACGAGATCTGTCGGAGGATTCATGACGACGGTATCGCCTTCGATAACCTCCCCTTGAACGGGAATGAGCCCGTTGAGAAGTGATCCGATTTCGACGGGCAGTTCCGACACCATGTTGTTCACGACCAGCAGGACCATCGTTTGTCCGTTTCGGGTTACGATGGCTTCGGGGGAAACCCCCATGGTGTCGGGTGGCACTTCCTTTTGGGAAGCCGAGGAAGATTCCCTCAAAAAAGTCACCGTGGCGCTCATGTCCGGAAAGATTCGTTCATCCAGATCGTCGATGCGAATCTTGACGGGAATGGCGGCTTTCGTCCGATCGGCCATGGGGACAATCTGCCTCACGCTGCCGTGATAGACCTGACCGGGAACAGCTTCCAAGCTGATATGAACGGGTTGATCGATGCCCACCGAGTTGAGAAAAGGCTCCGAGACTTCGGCTTCGACTTGCAACGTGCGTAAATCGGCGATAGCGGCGACTGAGCCTCGGGAGTTGGAGGCACCGGCCATTGGCGCCACCATTTCGCCGACTTCGGCGAACTTTTCCATGACGGTTCCGTCAAAAGGGGCCCGAATCATGGTGTTTTGGACTTCGATCTGCACGGCTTGAATTTCCGCTTGCGCCAGGTTCACGGCCGAACGCGATGACCGCACGGCTGCCCGCGATCGACGTAAACGGGCTTCTGCCACGTCGAGTTCTGCACGGGTGACAAGGCCCTTATCCCATAACGCTTTGATTCGTTGGTAATGGAGGGTCGCTTCTCGCAACTCGGGCCGTGTGTTGGCCAAGGCGGCCTTCGCGACGTCCAATCGGGCTTGGGCTTGTAAGAGCTTGGCCTTGACGTCAGCCTGCTCGATGGTTGCCAGAATTTGTCCTTTGATCACCCGGTCTCCCACCTCGACCCGAACGGACGTTAAACGGCCCGTTCCTTTTGACGCAACGGATGCTTGACGCTGTGCCACGACATATCCTGTTGCGGTCAACAGCCCTTGAGAGGGTAAGGCCGAGAGACGCTGAACATGGGTGACCTGAACGCGAGTGGCGTGCGATGAGGGACCACTCGTGATGTAGGAGCCGATGGAGAAAAGAATCAAGACGGCTCCGAATAGGAACGCGAGGCTTTTCCCGACCCTCTTTGTTTTGTGAGTTGAATCTTTTTCTATGATGAGTTCATTTAAATCCGGAACGTCCTTGTCCGAGGAGGAAGAGAGGTCCCCGCTCCTCTCTTTCATGTGCGAGTTCCCGTGTGAGAACCGGAATGGAGGGCACCTCGAAAGCACCGTGGTGATAATCCCGTTTCCTTTTTGAAAAAATGGCTGAAAGAGAACTGATCTTGAAATCCGAGGGCTTCGGCAATGCTCGCTATCGTCTTTTGCGGATTATGCAAAAGACGATTGGCCGTTTGAAGGCGAACCCGTTTCACATAAATCGTAAAGGGTTCTCCCATGTGGAGAATAAAAATTTCAGAACAATACTTTTCCGAATATCCGAAATGTTCGGATAAATCCTTGAGGGTTAATCCCTGATGAAGATGAGCCACGACGAATTCGTGGAGCTGGTCTGACAGGGTGGGGTATGACGACGCGAGGCTATTGGCATTCGGTAACAGCGCCCTTAGCACGAAGTCGTTGATTTGTTGCATGTTATGGTCTCGCCGAATTCGATAAAAGCGTTTGGCCCAATTGATGGTGTACTCAAACAATTCCCGAATGAGGGTATCCTCATGGTTCATGCCGGGAGGTGAGAATGGTCCCTCATCAAGGGTGATGACCGAGGCAGAAGATCTCTGGTCTTTCCCGTCCGTATTCATTCACCACACTCCGTACATCGTGGGGGGGGCCCGGGAGGCTTATCAGGAGGAGGTGGGCCTCCCGGCATAGAAGGAGTGGGATTCACCCCACTCCTTTCTTGGCTGACACCCAACAAAAAAAGCCCAAGCGTGCATGATGCATCTTGGGCTCTGGACTCAGGGTCTCGGGCGCTATTCGACTGATCAGTTAGGAATCTTTGTCCGCAAAGGTGTTACTCGGGATCTCCTCGCATCATAAAAGGATGATTCAAAACCCACATCTCGTACATGGGAATCGCAAACATGATCAAAAAAGCGATCGTCATGAGAACGTCGCCGGTCAACAGGGTCAATACGAAGAGGGGAGACACATAGGTGATAAGCCACGGCGAGATGAGATCCAGGGTGACCCCCACAAAGGAACCCCATGTGGTCAGTGCTTTCAAGAGAGGGCTGGCCATGGTGAGATACAACACATGAACCATAATCAAAAACACAACCGGTATCGTGAATAAATGAAAGTGTGTGGTTTCGGCCAATTGTCCGAACGACATGGGCTCGCCAAAATTATCAGCAGACCCGCGATAATGTTGGGCAATGCCTTTCGGTGTCAGGTCGGTCATGCTGTGTGCCCACACAAAGGTGAAGACGAATCCCACGAACATCAAGAGCAAAAACCACGTGTACACCAAGCGTATGTGGCGGTCAGTGTCACGTAGCCGAAACCGAGTATTGAAATTACGCATTGCAACGGAATGAGCACCTAAAGCCCAAAGAGAGCTTCAAAAAACCCTTTTTCGGACTTGCCGGCGACCATGATGTTGCTGCCGAGTCCGCGAGGCTTCAAATAGAATTCATTCACCAGGACGAGCACGCGTTTCACCCCGGCGCTCGCGGAACGCACCGACATGGTGGCCCCCGTGATATTAATGATATCGCGATTAATCCGAACCGGGTCTACAAGGGTTTTCCCCTGGTACTGATAATTGAAGCGTTTCTTGGCGATCTCATTGCCCCGGGCTTCCCGGTACACCAGTACTTCAAAGTTCGAGCATTCGCCTGTCGAATCAACGCCCACCATATACGTAATGGGGCGATGCTTGCCGATGGTATTTTGGACGATCGCGTACCCGTCGATGTTCCCGTTGGTTTCCCCGATAAAGACGTCGAACGTCAATTCCGGAAATTCCCAGCCGATGACTTGTTCAACCAGGGATTTTTGCTCTGCAGTTAATGCCAGGGTATCCTTCCGAATCTTTTCGGAATCCGGAAACATGACTTTTGTGGCTTCTTCCTCGGTAAAATAAATTTCAAGGTGGCCCAGTTCCTCCGGGGTGAGCCATCGCTTCAGCTCGTGGTCCCAGATTTGTTCCGGAGGCTCCTCTTCCTGGGCGAATCCTTGGGTCGCAGGGAACCCCAGCAACACGCCACACACGGCAAAACCTCCGATCACGTTGAGCATTAACTGATGATCGTACATCCCTTATCCATTAGTTGCTTGGTGATTCTTTGGGCCAAACGCTGCTCCTCCTCGGCGATGGGGGGAATGCGTTGCCAGCCGGATTGCGACCGCGCGCCCATGGGAGAAAAAAACTCCCGGACTTGCCGAACGGAGATCCTGATCGGCTGCCGGGCCGCTTCGACGTTCAGAAAAAATCGCGCGCGTTCCTCGTTGGCCTCGCGTCCAAACGCCCCAGCTTGTCGCTTGGAAGCAAAACCTATCCAATCGGTCGTAATCATTCCCTTGTCCTTATCCGTTTGACTCAACGCGAATTCATCCACGCTCGCGAGGGCCACGGACCATGCCTGGTCATAGGAACAGCCGGCCTTCACGGTGCTGGGTGCGCCGGAAAGAGCCGCGCACCCCACCGTGGAGACGACCAGAAACAAGGAAAGAACGACGTGCCTACCCATAGATGGGTGAAGTTTCCTTTTCTTCGGTTAGAAGTACGTCGACATGTTGAATTGGAACCCGTTGTGATCCGTGGACGACTCGTTAGCCTTGGTCGGGCCCTTCTGATTCCACGTATAGGCGAACTTGATGACCGAATCTTCTATCGGCCGGAAATTGATCCCCAGGGTTAACCTGTCTTCGTCATTCGGGTTGAGGGCGGAATCGGTGTTGGTATCCGCTTGTCCCCAACGAATGACGCCCGTAAACGTCGAGTTCTGGCCGAAGTAGCTGGGGAGGGCCCTGGTGAGCGCCTCCGGCATAAAGTGGTAATTCAATTGCACGTAATATCCGAACATATTTTCGGGGACGGTGTAGCTTATCGACCGATTTGGGTCTAGCGTAATTTGGCGCCTATTTGAGTCGTCAGCATCCGAAGTGAATACGGTTATCGGGTCACCGTTCTCATCCTTCCCAGTAATAGTTTGAAACCCGCCCCCTTCGGCGTTGGCCCAGGCGGCTTCACCCTGGAGTTCAAAGGGGCCTCGTTGCAGGTTCCCGTCAATGGCCCACAGGGTCAGGTCATACTCGTCATTTTCGTCCCATTTGCCGTGGTGAACCGAGCCGGCCACCTCGACACCCAACATAGGGCTGAACGAGACACGGCTGACAATAGCCTTGTTTTCGTTATTATCCTTTTTAAGGCTTCCGCGAGACTTTCGCGTCCCGGCACTTTCCGAAAACTGACCGTTATCGCCGGTAAAGCCATTCGTGACGTAAAATTCGTAATCGATCTTGGAAAGCGCGGTCGGATAGACCGTGCCGAAAAAGCCGAGTCCGGATTCGGCGAACGTGGAAGGCAGGATCGAACGGCTCACCATTGGCCGAAGAGGCAAATCGTTCAAGGGTGAGTCGTGGATGAGGTTGAACCGGCCCATGGGCACCAGGATGATGCCCCCACGCAGGTTGAATGCGTCGTTGAACCGGTAGTCCATGGTGGCGAATTCCATCTTGATGTCCCCGTCCCCTTGGTTGCCCTGTGGGCCGCCGTGTTCAACCTCGAGTTCGGCGGCCACGCTGAGCCGGTCCGTGACCTGGGAATAGAAGAACGGCACGAAGCGTTCCTGGTCGAATCCCAACTTCGCATCACAATCCCGTGCTCCCCCGGAACATCGCGTGAGCGTAAAGTCGATGTACCCACCGATGATGGTTTTCGGAGCCTTGACGAAGGGTCTGGCGTAGATGGTTCGTCCACCCTGCAGGCCGGAACCACCCGAGAAGTCCGTTCCGTATCGGATTGACTTTTTCGTGGTGTCGCCCATGGTCGGCACGGAAGGCCCCTTTCTGGCCGGCGGCGCCGGCGCCCGCCCCTGTTGCTGCGACATCTGTTCAATCATCTTGCGTATCTGTTTCATTTGGGCGGGAGTAAATTCCGCATCCTCGGCCCAGACAGTTGTTTGCGGCACAATCATGAGGGCCATCATTGCCCCCGTGATCAACAATCGTCGCATTGAACGACCTCCTTGTTGTTGGGGACTCTGGTGGTCCTCTGGATCACTAAAGGGGCTCATTGGCCCTCAGGTTACGCCTTGGTATTTTGTGTGTTTAGTGGATTTGATAACCTCTCTTTAAAAAGGTGTCACACCTCTCGTTTCTCATAAATAATGGAGTTTTTTTTGTCATCTAATGTCCGCATGGCGCTAGGATGATTTCGGTTTCCTTGAGACTGTTGTAGGAAATGGAGACAATCCGCTTACAGCGCTTGCACTTGAGTTCGAGATTATCACCGCGAATTTTTGCGATGAGTTGGCCGCATTCACATCTCGCTTCTGCAGACTTGAATTCTTTGCCTAGCCAACCGGTTTTTCTATCAAAATTCATTAAATTTAAAAGAAAGCGGTGGGGTTGTTAAAAAAATAGTCAAAAATTAGAATGAGACTTGTTTTTATTTAAATTGATTCTGAGAACTGTTATTAAAATATAGAATTTTCTATAGCCTGTCAACTTTATTCGGTCATAAAGAAAATATGACTGCAACTTCTTGATCGTATTGGTAAAATAAAACGATTGAACTATTCTGGAGTGGCTGGGATCTCAGCCGTGAGGTCAATGCAGGGGGCATGATGAGCAGAAAAGTCTTGTTGGGGTTCGCGATCCTTTCTCTTATTCTTGTGGCAGGCTGTACGTCCAGGATTTCGGATGGTTCCCAAGACTCGACCACGAATGAATTGGCGTTTGGGTATGTTCGCGTCGAGGCCAAGGGCCCTAATCCGCGTGCGTTTCCAACCAGACTGAGATTTTTTTTCCTGACCAATGAAGAGACCGGAGAACGATTGCGGGTTGACGTGAATTCCGAATCGGGCGTGTTTTCCATGAGATTGCCGGCGGGACCGTATTCCATTGACCGTGTGCAATTTAATGCAGGCCCGTTTCAGGTTGAATCCCATGTGCAATTGACATTTCAGGTGCCCAAAAAGAAGTTGGCCTATTTAGGGGTCTGGCAATTTGAGGTCGAAACGCCGCGCACCGTTCGGCTTGTGCGGATTCGTATTCTTGAAGGGGATGCGGAGTTCTCAAAGAAATTTTCTACGGATCTCGGATCGGAACGAGCGCCCATTGAAACGATGTTGCCCAAACCTGATACATTCGAAACTCGCGTGTTTGCGGTTGACCCTCAACCGAAAGTCAAATATTTCCGTCGTCGATAAACCGCCGCATAAAATGATGAAACGGGTTTCTATCATCTTGTTTGGACTCTTGGGTGTCTCTTTCGCGTGTTGGCTGGGCTTAAGCCTGCCGGGCTATGCTGCCGCACCCCATGTGATCAAGCGCGGCCAAATGCATATGGGGACCCTGGTTTTTCTGACTGCCGTGTCTTCGGACAAACAGCTTGCCCATGATGCCATTGAACAGGGGTTCGCCGAAATTCATCGCTTAGAACTCATCTTGAGCACGTGGATTTCCGACAGTGAACTCTCACGGGTCAATGCTGCGGCAGGACAACATGTCATCAAGGCCAGTGCGGAAACCATAGAACTCCTGGGGCATTCTTTAGAAATGGCCCGGCTCACGGATGGGGGCTTCAACATTGCCATCGGTCCGGCCGTAGAGGCCTGGAATATCAGTCGTGAAGGGCGTATCCCGACTCAGGAAGAATTAGAGGCCACACGTCCTTTCATGGATCTTTCCGCTATTCATCTCAATAAGGACGCGGGCACCGTCTATCTGGCTCGTTCCGGGATGCAGGTGGATATCGGCGGTATCGGCAAGGGATATGCCGCGGATTTCGCGGCCCGCGTGATGCGGGAAGCCGGTGCCTCAGCAGGCGTGGTCGCCATTTCCGGAGATATTAAAACCTTTGGCCGCCTGCCCGATGGCCAACGTTTCGTGTTCGGCATCCAGCATCCTCGAAAGGAGAATGGGATCACGATCGGGCAACTTGAACTCGAAGATGAGGCTGTTTCCACGGCAGGTGATTATCAACGATATTTTGTGAAAGAGGGCATTCGCTATCATCACATTCTCGACCCTCAAACGCTTCAGCCCGCGCGTCTCTCTCAGAGTGTGACCATCGTAGCCCAAACCGGTGTTCTCGCCGATGGGCTCGATACCGGAATTTTTGTCATGGGTCCGGAAAAAGGGATGGCGTTGATTGAACGCCTGCCCGGAGTCGAAGGCGTGATCGTCGCTGCGGACGGAACCGTGTCCGTCTCGTCTGGCTTACAAGGCTGGTTGCAATTGAATCCACAGCCGTAAACCCTGCCATGTGACAAGGCACGCCTGCTGACGCACAGCACGATCATCACGGTCATGCCTGTCTGGCCTTAGCTGTCATACATAAAGTATCCATTTTGCATACTTTTGGCATCTACTTGACTCCTTTTATATACCTTTTAGCGTATATTTAGCACCTTTTTGGAACCATATGGGAAGCGACTGCTCCTGGCCTCAAGGGGATGGCGCTGGTTTTTAAACAACGAGCGCCTGTAGAAGCAGCGCCTTCCTCTTGATAGATTCTTCGCAATACTCAGGGTGAACTCAGGATAAGTGCGTTGTGAGGAATGATGTGCATCCGCTCATCTTGTCCCCGACATTTGTTATCGGGGAAACCGCGCGGATGACAGGACGGAAAGCAGCAAGGCCGCGCATGGCGGCCCTGCTATGTGTCGAGCGTTGCAACGGAACGAGTTAATTCTTGTGTCCGTCGGTTTTTATGTGGCCCTCGGTTCCGGAACTCTTGCTTTTCTTACATTCTTTAACTTGGAATAATCGCCGGAATGCTCCTTTTTGCCGCCATGGGACTTCATGCGTTTGTGCATTTTGTCCATCCGTGCTTGTTGTTCCTCGGTCAGCACGGCCACGGCGTCCCGCGGAGCTTTGATCGACGCCATGTGCAGTTTTGTCATCAAGCCATGTACCGTGTTCATTTGCGTCAATATCCGCAAGCTTGGTATCTGCAAGCTTGGCATTTTCGTTCCTCAGCAATACATTCTTCGCTATGTCCACGTCGGCCTTCATCCTGATCGGTCTTTCTTATAATTGATCTTGAGATCGCGAAGCTGTTGGACCTTCGTCCGTCAGACTCATCCCTTCTTGTTCTTCAAGATATGTTTGCAGAATTTCATGACTGCCTGACGTTCGTGCATGGCGCCGAAACCATGGTCGCCATGCCCTTTCTTAGCCCATTCCAGGTCCTGAAGCGCGCATTGAATGACGGCCTCCGCCGTGTCTCTTATGCATGCCGTCACGCTGCGAAGACCAGGAATGGTCCCCAGACCCTTTATGCCTGGAGGCGAAGTTTCGAATGCCTACTCTTCGATTCCCCATGCATGGGTCGGTTGGCAAAGGCCGGACCGGCAGTCAGTAGAAAGACAACGGCCAACAGGGAAATGAAGGGAAACGGGGAACGTGGTGTACAAAACCTCATGTCGATTTCCTCCTTTGAACGGTCAGATTTATAAAACAATGGTTTGTAAGTCCAGTAGTTGACGAACGCCATGGCTTTCCGCGCAGGTTGCTATGCGCCTTGGTGCGTCAGCCAGCGAACGACTTTGTTTATAGCATTGAATTTAATTATCATTACCATAATAAGGCCTTCATGGAAAGTCAAGGTGCCGGAATTTTTGTCATGGGTCCGGAAAAAGGGATGGCTTTGATTGAACGCCTGCCCGGAGTCGAATGGTCCTGCGGATGGAACCGTGTCCGTCTCTTCGGGATTACAAGACCGGTTGCAGATGAGTCCCAAGCCTTAACCGGCCAGGAGAGGTGTTGTGATAGAAAAAAGGGCCGCACTATGCGGCCCTTTTTTATGATGAGAAATTGGTGATGACGCCACTATCTACTTTCAGTGGCCTTTGTTTTTCTTATACTTGGAATAATCACCGGCGCCGGAATGCGCCATATTGCCGCCATGGGATTTAATGCGTTCGTGAATTTTGTCCATCCGTGCTTGTTGCTCTTCGGACAACACGGTCTTGGCGTCCCGTTTGGCTTTGATTGAAGCCATGTAGAGCTTCGTTTTCAAGGCATGCATGGCGTTCAATTGCGCTTCGATGTCCGAGAGACTGGCTTTCTCGTTTCTCAAGACTTCATGCAGGTCGATACTGGCTAACTTCACGGCGGCCTTCATCTTGATCCGGGTTTTCTTATAATTCGTCTTGAGATCGTGAAGCTGTTGTGCTTGATCTTCCGTTAAACTCATCCCTTCTTTAAATTTCAAAATGTGACCAATGTATTCTCTCGCATCTTGATGACGACGAGAATGCGTAGAACCGGAATCATGGCCGCCATATCCTTCGCCGCCATGTCTCTTTTGCATTCCATCATGGTGGGAAGACCGGGAATAGTCACCATGCCCCTGATACGAAGCTTTTGGGTGATGGCCGTCACGGTGCACAGAACCGGATGTGCCATGGGTGGCTGAGCTCGAATGAGCTTTCTTCGAATCTCCATGCGGCGCTCCATGCATAGAGCTAGGAGGGTCGGCAAAGGCTGGAACGGCAGACAGCAGGAAGAGAATGGTCAACAGGGAAACAGGTGAAAACCAGGAAGGTGGTTCATGGATCCTCATGTTTGGTTCCTCCTTATGAACGGTCGGTCGACGGGATAGATAAAGGGTTCGTCGGTGTCAAGTTTTCAAAACTCGCGGGGGTGTCCCCTCAGTGACGACAATAGGACATTATAAAACACTGAAGCCTGTGATTGCGAATTGAGCCTTGGCCTTTTTCAAGTGACGCCAAGAGAAAACACGCATCACGTATTCCTGTCAAATAGTACCGTGTGGGTGGCAATGACTTTCAATTCCACCTTTGAGTCGAGAGGGAACAATTGGGTCGAGGCTTCGCTGCTGTGCACGAGATCGCCGGAAGCCAGGCGGATTCCGTAAATCGTCTCCGAGCCTCGAAACTGCCGGGATTCAACGGTTCCGTCTTTGTGATTGGTTCCACAAATTTGAATGTCATCCGGTCGAATCATGACCACGACTTCAGGGCCGCCCTGGTAGCCGTTCGGCACCGGGAATGCGCCGAGTTGAGTCACCACGACAGAATCGTGAATGGTTCCGGGGATGAAGTCGGCGTGCCCCACAAACTCCGCGACAAAGGGCGAAACCGGAAGGTGGTACATGGTTTCGGGTGCTGCGAATTGTTCGAGTTTCCCGTTATTCAAGACGGCCACATAATCAGCCATGGCAAAGGCTTCTTCATGATCATGCGTGACGAGAACGGCGGTGGTTTGAGTTTTTTTCAACAAGTGCAGGAGTTCCATACGCATGCGGTAAGTCGTATCGGGATCCAGATTGCTGAACGGCTCGTCCAAAAGGAGCAGTACAGGTTGAGGGGCAAGGGCGCGTGCCAATGCCGCGCGTTGCTGTTGGCCGCCCGACAGCGAATGAGGGTATCGCCCGGCAAGTGCTGAAAGCCCGGTGAGAGACAGCATCTCGTCAATTCGGCCTCGACGGTTGTTCGCTGTTGCATGCGGCAACCCGAATCCCACGTTGTCCTGTACCGTCAAGTGAGGAAAGAGAGCATAGTCCTGAAAAACCATGCCGACCCGCCGTTGTTCGGTTGGGACGTGCCGATCCGGCGTCGAGACGGTTTTACCGTTCAGCCTGATTTCGCCGGAGGCAACCGATTCAAACCCCGCGATAGCCCGAAGCGTTGTGGTCTTCCCGCATCCGGACGGCCCTAACAAACAAATGATGTCGCCTTTCTGCGCTGAAAAGGAAATGCCCTCCAGTGCCAAGGCGTCGGCTTCATACGAGCAGGCCACGTCCTTCAGCTCGAGCACAATGGGCGTATCGTTGGGAGGTCGTTGCGTCATGCTAAATGAATGTGTAGGGCCGCATCTCATGCGGCCAACTCCCAGGCGCCATGAGATGTCGCCGCTACAAAGATATATGTTTACGGCTCAGAGCTTGTCGCCTGCCGAAGGATGACGTCCATGGGCACTCAGGAAGAGGCCCTAATCCATTTATGAGTAGCTTCTGGCATCTTGCGCGGCGCGGTTACGTCGGTTGTCGGTCTTTTTGCATCAATAGTAACACGACCGGAATGGTAATCACCACGATCAGTAAGGCCGGAGGCGCCGCTAATTGATACAGTTCCTCGCTGGCTTCAAGCCAAATTCTGACGGCGAGGGTATCGAATCCCACGGGACGCAGCAGGAGTGAAGCCGGCAATTCCTTCATGCATTGGACAAACACTAAGATCCAGGCACTCAGAAACCCACCTCGCACTAACGGCAGGGTCACGTGAAAAAAGGTTCGCAGGGATCGAGCCCCAAGGCTTCGCGCCGCTTCTTCGAGATTCGGCGTGAGCTGCTGAAGGGTGGCTTCCATGCCTTGCAGTGCTGCCGGGAGAAAATGGACCAAATAGGCCAAGAGCAAGACGAGCACCGTACCATACAGTTGTGGAATGGTGTGTGAGACCAAGACTAATACGGCGAGGGCGGCGACCGGACCTGGAAGCACATAGCCGGTATACGCCCCTTGCACACAAAAAGTACTGGTCCAGGTCTGATGGCGGCACGCTAAATAGGCGAGGGGAATTCCACAGATCACAGACACCGTGGCCGTGATACTCGAGAGCGAGACACTGTTCCACACGTATCCGATGAATTCATGAGAAATCTCACCGGCAGACGCGGCCTTAGCGGTCCATTGAATGAGCAGAAGCACCGGCAGGCCGAAGGCCGCTCCGAACACGAGAAGAAGATAGCCTGTAAACAGCAGAGCCGTGAAGGGACGGCAGGGTTGAGGAACCGGTTTTCGATACCGGCCGGTGGTTTGGTAAAACCGGCTCCGCTGTCGGAACCAACGTTCGCCGAACAGAAAGATAAATGCGCACGCGACTAACACCAGACTCAAGCAGGCGGCTGCCGTGTTGTCGAATCGTCCGGTCATTTGCTGGTACACGGCATAGGTAAAAGTTTGAAAGCGCAACAGCGAAACTGCGCCAAAATCAGAAGCGACGTAGAGAATCGCCAAGAAAAGTCCGGCGATCAGTGATGGGCGGATGAGCGGAAGCGATACTCGGAAGAACGTCGTCACTCGATTGGCTCCGGTCGCGCGGGCGACTTCTTCAAAGGAGATATTAAAATTTTTGAGAGCCGATCGAGCCAACAGATACACAAACGGAAACGTGTTCAACGCAAGAACGAGAACAGCGCCTGCGAAACTAAAAGGTGAAAACAAAAGAGAGTCTGTCCCGGCAATGGTTTGCCATACGTGTTCCAGCGTGCCCCCGCGTTTTAACAGGTAGGTATAGGTATAGGCCAGAACGTAGGAGGGGATGGACAAGGGCAAAATCAGTAACCAATCCCATATTCGGGACCCGAGAAAGGTATAACGAGTCAGGATCCAGGCGAGCGAGACTCCCAGGGTCAGATTCACGACCGCGACGCCAAGGGATAAGGAGAGCGTGTTGAAGAGTAATTCCGGGACCCGTGTGGTCCAGAGTCTTCGCCACACCGCCGGGTCTGCCGTTAGGGCCGAAAAGGCGATGTAGAGCAACGGCAGCATGAGCGCAAGGGCCAGGCAAAAGCCGAGCAGGACAAGCGGAGAAGGGAAACGAAAACGGAGCGATGACAGTGGGAGAAAAGGGTTAGCGGAGTCCAACGTCTTCAATGACAGTCATCGTGGGATCGCGGAGTTGAGCTAAATGGCTTAAAGGAACACTGGCCACCTGAAAACTCTGAAGCGGCAGCAGTTCAGGCGCAGCCGTCACATGAGGATTCAGGGGATATTCTTTGTTCACATTCGCGAACATGCGTTGTCCTTTGGGAGAGATAAGAAATCGGATCAAGGCCTGAGCCTGCGCAAGGCGTTTGGTGTGCGCGGTGATGCCGATTCCTGCGGCATTGAGAATAATGCCCATGCCCTGATTCCCTTGATCGGTCAACAGCGGGGCAATCGGCGCATCGGGGTGTTGGTCCAGATGGCGGTTAATATAGTAATGATTGACCAGACCAACGGCTACTTCCCCGCGTGCCACGGCTGCCACAATTTGCCGATTTTTTCCATAGACAAATGACCCGGCATTGTCCTTTAAGCCTTGGAGGAACGTCGTGGTCACCTCATCTCCCTTCACCGCACGAATAACCGATACGCCGGTCTGCAAATAGACGCTGCCTGCGCTGGGGATCGCGATTTTGCCTTTCCATTTCGGGTCGGCGAGATCCAGAATAGAGGAGAGATCGCCGGGGTGGACCATGGTGGTGTTATAGACGATCACCCAAATTCGACCTGATAAGCCAATCCAACTATTGTCCGGTGCCCGGAATCGGCTGGGAATGCTTTCCTCAAGGTCAGGAATGGTACTGGTTTGGAGCAGCTGTAATTCACGCGCGCGTTCCAAGGTTCCGGCGTCATTGGTAATGAGCACGTCGGCCGGAGTTCGAGCCCCTTCCATCCGAAGCCGGTTGATCAACGCCGTGCTGTCCGCAGTCAGCATTTGAATGCTGATGCCCGATTCGGCTTGAAACGCATCGAGTACCGGTTGAATGAGCCGTTCGGCTCGGCCGGAGTAGACCACCAGCGTGTCCCCGGCATAGCCCAAGGACGGGAGGGCCAGGGCTGCCACAAAGAACAAACAGACTATTCGAATGAGGATGATGAGACGATTGTGACGAATCCGTTGTCTCAACGTCGTTCTATCCTTGCCTTGGCGATCAAGTCTCGCCCGCAATTTTTGCACTCACCATTTGGCAACTGCATGGGAGCACCATACAGCTCTAATTTATGGGTGCGAATCGTAAAACCGTTCCTTCTCGCGACTTCTTCTTGCAACTCTTCAATTTGACAATTCTCGAATTCTATAATTTTATCACACACCGTGCAGATGAGATGATCATGATGCCCTTTGTGAGCCACATTGTCGAACTGGGTCTGATTGCCGAAATGTTGCTCTTGTGCGAGGCCGGTCTCGCACAGGAGTTTAAGCGTGCGGTAGACCGTGGCAAGGCCCATATGGGGATCCTTCTTGGAGAGCAGCCGGTACATCTGTTCGGCCGTCACGTGTTCCATTTTCAAAAAGGTCGTGAGAATGTTTTCGCGTTGGCGGGTCAGTTTCAGGCTGTTTCTAGAAAGGTGTTGCTTGAGAATCTCAAGTTCTTTGGTGGGCTTTGTCATAACAATGAATTCCCATGTGTATGAAAAATCTATTAAACCTAAATGTGGCCGAAGGGTCAAGCGGGAATCATGGGCCGACTATGAAATGCCCAAAGCCCATCGCGATAGAAGTGAAGGCTCTATTGTCACCGGGATTACCCCTCGCGTTGACGATTCTTCTTGTGACTCGTTAGGATCACCTTCTTGTTGCATCACTCATTATGCGAAAACCGCAGGAAATCACGATTGATCGAACATTGCTGGTCTATGGGCTGCACCTAGCCCAGGAAAAAGAATGTTCCATGGGCAGCGATGTCAAGGTGCAACAGCTGGTCTTTCTGGCTGAGTTGCAAATGCTTGGAAAAGGGGTACGCGGATTGCATTATGAATTTATGCGGTTTCCCTATGGGGCATTCAGTAAAGATCTCGATAATGATTTGTTGGCACTGCGCAAGAAAGAACGGTTGCAGAATTTTGATGTCGTTGGGTCGGCGGAAGAGTGTATCCCGTTATTAGATGAAGAGATGGCTTCAGGAGGCGAGGCTAATGAACAGATCATGGAAATCTTGCAAGCAATCGTGGAGACCTATGGGCCTCAAGAGTTGAGTGAGATCACGAAATCCGTGGAAGACGTTGAAATCAGCGTGATCGATCGACCCGAAGAAAAATTGTGCGTTCGTGATATTCCGTTTCATTCTATCGTGCTGGTCCCCTCCCGCATCGAAGTCACCGGAGAATTTTCTGTTCCTCCCAAAACCTTGTCTCTCCTGAATAAGGCGCTTGGCTCATAGCAGGCTCCCGTCATTCCCGCCGTCTGTTAGCGGAAATCCATTTTGCTGCACAACGCGCCCAGTCTGTCATCCTGAGCCGTAGGCGAAGGATCTCGTAGTTGAGGCGTTTGGTTGTTGAGCGAGAGATTCTTCGCTTTGCTCAGAATGACAACTTAGTAGATCCTCGCTAACACCTGCGGGGATGCCAATAAAAGCGGAGTTGGGCCATGTTGACCCAACTCCGCAGGCTCCCAGCGCCGCAGGCTCGATAAACAATCGCACCGGTTACTGTGATGTAGGTACTGGGGCAGAGCTCCCAATCATGAGGCGTTCCTTCATCTTCGCGAACGTTTTCTTACCAATGCCCTTGACCTTCACTAATTCCTCCACGCTCTTGAACGGCCCTTTGGTGGTTCGGTATTCGACAATCCGCTTAGCCAACTCTTTGCCGATTCCCGGCAATTGTTGAAGCTGCTTGCTGGTGGTGGCATTCAGATCCACCTTGCCCTCGCTCGCGAAGGTCATTCCGGAAAAGCCGGAAAAGCTGATGATGAGCATGAGCGCAAGCATGTTGAGTGTGAAGTAGGACCGACTCAGTTGGTGAATGTGTCTCATGGTTATTCCTCCTTTGAAAGATGTGAACGGAAAAAGTAGCGCCAATGATTTTTCTATCAGCAAAGAGCATGCCCAAAAGACGAGAAAACGAGTTATTCGGAAAAGCATTTGATTGATAAGGGGTTTTTGTTTATTCCATTCCGGAGGGTCGGTAAGGCGTGGTTCTGAGAAACACAACAAACTGTCTACCCGGGTAGACAGTTTTGTATCTTTACAATCGGGCGAGGGAAGTCTTTGTGAATGGGGCCGGCAAACCAAGTTCAGGACACGATGCCATAGTGGTCATCGAGTGATGGTGAAGCCGTAAATTTCCCCGATTTTGGTCTGGAGGTATGCCAAGAACGGCTCCACGCTTAGCGAGTGTCCGGTGATTCGGTGCAGGAGGTCGGTGGATGAATACTGCCGTCCACACTGATGGATATGGTTGTTAAGCCAGGCTTTGAGTGAAAGCAGGTGCCCCTGTTGGATTTCGGTTTCCAGTGCAGGGATGTCTTGACGGGCCTGCTGAAAAAACATCGAGGCATAGAGGTTGCCCAGGGTATACGTGGGGAAGTAGCCCACGGCTCCAAGGGACCAATGGACATCTTGCAGCACACCCTCGGCATCGCGTTCGGGAGTAATCCCAAGATATTCCTGCATTTTCTCCCGCCACAGATCGGGCAGGTCTTCGACCTTGACCCGTTGTTCAATCAAGGCCAACTCTATTTCAAAACGCACCATAATGTGCAGATTGTACGTGACTTCGTCCGCCTCCACCCGAATCAGAGAGGGTTTCACCGTATTCAAGGCGGCATAAAAGGTGTCCAAGGACACCGCCCCCAATTGTGACGGAAAGTGTTGTTGCAGTAGGGGGAAAAAATGTGTCCAAAAGGCTTTGGACCGCCCCACGTTGTTCTCCCATAGCCGTGATTGGCTTTCATGCATGCCGAGAGAAAGCGGTTCGCCCAAGGGGGTGCCGTACTGCTCTTGGGGCAGGCCTTGAGCATAGAGACCGTGTCCTCCCTCATGGATGCAACTAAACAGGCAGGAGGGGAGATCCTTTTCAAAGACGCGCGTCGTCACGCGTACATCAGTGGGGTGAAAAGAGGTGGTAAAGGGATGGGCCGAGAGATCCAACCGTCCTCTATTGAAGTCATACCCCATGCTGTGGAGCACCAGCTTTCCAAACTCGACTTGCTGTGTTTCATCGTAGGCTTGAGACAGTATCCGATCATCCGGCGGCGAAGAGGCTTCTTGAATATGTTTCAAAAGCTCAATTAATCCGTGACGAAGAGTGGCGAACAGCGGCTGGAGTTGGGCCACAGTGGCTCCAGGCTCGTAGGTGTCCAAGAGCGCATCGTAGGGGGAATCGTCGTAGCCTATGTAGTCGATCTCTTCAAATTTCAAGGCGACGACCGTCCGAAGGTTGGGAAGAAAGTGCATGAAGTCGTCGCGTCGGCGCGCCTCGGCCCATACTTGCTGGGCCAGGGAACATTCACGCTCCAAGCGATTCACAAAATCGGAGGGGAGCTTTTTGGCTCTACTGAAGTCCCGCCAGGTTTCCCGAAGCAGGGCCTTGGATGCGTCATCGAGTCCTGCGGCTTCGGTGTTGGCCAAACCGGTTGTTGGATCAATATGGTGCAATAAGAGGTCTTCAATCTCGGGGGCCACAAACTTGGCGTGGGCCAGGGTCTGAAGCGTGGCAAGTTGCTCGGCACGGGTGTGACCTCCGCCGGCCGGCATATAGGTTTCTTGATCCCAAGACAGCAGGGCTGCGGCATCCTTGAGGTGTTGTATCTCCAGGAGCTTGGATTTTAAGGTAGTCAGCGCTTGCGTGGGATTTGGCATAAGACGTGACTCTCGTTATTCAACGCCGGATCATCTCCGATAATGTTCCCGATAGGTGATGCCGAAGGGGACTGTACAAAGCGCCACGTTTGAATGCAAGGTGGTGTGTGAAAATGCCGAGGGTCACAGGGAAGACCTGATTCGGCTCTATCCCTTCATAACAGAAAACCCGAGAAAGGAGAGACATATGCAGGATTTAGTCGCCCCCGACATTGAAGCCTATGCAGAGGCGCATTCGATGCCGGAATCCGATGTCTGTCGTCGGCTTCGAGAGGAAACCTATCGTTCCGTAGAGCTTCCGCAGATGGTGGTCGGTCCGTTGGAAGGAGCGTTTTTGAAAATGATGGCGAAGTTGGTAGAGGCCAGGCGGGTGCTGGAAATCGGTACCTTTACCGGGTATAGCGCGCTCTGTTTTGCCGAGGCGCTGCCCGAGGATGGAACCGTGATCACTTGCGATATCTGGGCTGAAGCCACTGAGTTGGCCAAACAGTATTGGGCCCAAAGTCCTGTCGGTGGAAAGATTGAGTCACGGCTGGGGCCGGCCCTTGAGACGATGCAAACGTTCGAAGGTGCGTTCGATCTGATTTTTATCGATGCGGATAAAACCAACTATGTGAATTATTATCAACGCGGGTTGGAATTGTTATCTCCCAAAGGCGTCATGCTCATTGATAATGTGCTCTGGAGTGGGGAGGTGCTCAGGCACCCGGCACCGGATGGGGCCACTGCGGCGCTTCAAGACTTGAATCGGATCGTGGCCGCCGATCCCCGCGTGACGGCAGTGTTGGTGACCATCAGGGATGGCGTATTGGTCCTCCGATTCAGCAATGAGAGCTTGCAATAAACCGCAATGGATGACCTCTCTGCCATTCGTCTACGTACCCGCCCTCAAGGGTCTTTCCCACCCTAGATTTTGTGGTGTACACCATGTAGCCACTATGCCTAAAAGATAGGCAAATTGGTAAAAAATGCCTTCTGCCCTTTGCATTTTTTTGTAGTACAAAACTAATCCACAATGTTGTCCCCATTTTTTGTGGATGAATAGATTCACCTTGCATGTTTCAAATAAAAACAATGAGTTATGATGATTGATTTACGTAATTCACAATAAGTACCTGTGAACAGCTAGTGGATTACTGCACAGGTTTGGGAATAACCGGCAGCGTGAGGCGAGAAGATTTTTTTTGATGACGATAGCGGCTGCTTGTGGACGGAAGACCAGGTAACAATAGAAAAATGATCCTGATCAACTCCAGCCAAGGCTAGGTGAATTGTGAGTATGAAACAATTGATTCACGAATAGGGAGCACAAAGTGGAATGAAGTCGGGTCTGCGTGTATCCCCCTATTCTGGTCGGGATAACGGTCCTTCAACGACTCCGGAGACGTACGTATGACTCCCCGTTGTAGAACCCGTTCGACTTCTTTGAGGGATAGTTTCCCCTAAGCGAGCGATTCCGACTCAGCGGACTGCTATTCGATATGGAGTGCAGGCAAATGACACTCACCCGAGAGGCTGGGAAGTTGGCAGTCTAACAATTTTCGGAGTTCGAACTCGGCACCCTCCCGAAACCGTTCGGCCTCGTGCTCATCCGGGAAGGGACCATAGACTCGTGGTTCGAGAAAGTTGCAGGCTACGCGAACAAACCATCGTGCTTGTCCCCTGTACCGGTGTTTCTTAAAAATCGCGACTTCTTGCTCAATGGTGCCTTGACTTGCCATAACGTGCCTCCTTTCGTGTGGAAACAGCTATGTTCCTCTCTGCCTTATGAGTGAACCATCGAACCTGAGAGCATCGTCTTTCTGATGCTGAAATGGCTTCCTGTTATGGGGCCATCTAAGAAAATTGTCACAAGTTCGTTTCCATTTGTATATTCTATATACTGTATAGAATAAAAATATTCCCACAATATATTGATATATTTTATTTTTTTCAAGAGTTTTTATTAGATTTTCGCATGAGGACGGGGGAAGCTCCTTGCGGTTCAGTCAAAGGTCAGACATGGGCCGATTCGGATATGGGCCTGACAAGTCCGGGCAATGAATCCTGATCCCGTTGGGAGTCAAGGCCAGGTGAGGGTCACAAGGGATGGTATGGGCAATAAAGAACAGGCTAGCGAAGCGCTCGGTATCGAAAGCAATCGGTCGTATGGTCATTGACCATGCCAGTGGCTTGCATGAATGCATAGCAAATGATCGAGCCGACGAATTTGAATCCCCGACGTTTCAGGTCCCGACTCATGGCATCGGAGGCCGGTGTGTGACAGGGAACGTCTTTCGGAGATTTCCAGCGATTCTGGATCGGTCGTCCTTTGACGAATTGCCAAATATACTGATCAAAGCTTCCGATTTCCTTTTGGACGCTAAGAAAGGCATGTGCATTTGAAACGGCTGCTTGAATTTTGAGCCGATTCCGAATAATGCCGGGATTGTTCAACAGCCGTTGCATTTTTTGTGCGTCGTACCTGGCTATTGAAGCTGCGTCAAAGTGATCAAAGGCCGTTCGGAACGCCTCACGTTTTTGCAAAATCGTGTTCCAACTTAACCCGGCTTGCGCGCCCTCAAGTATGAGAAATTCAAATAACTGCCGATCGTCGTGCAAGGGGACGCCCCATTCATGATCATGGTACTGAATCAGGAGCGTGTTGGTCGCCCAGGAACATCGTGTGGGTAGGGGGTGGTTCCTCACAGACGTTTTCAACATCCGTTTAGTCCCGGTCTTGGTTATGGATCTCGATGATTACAGGGCAATGATCGGATAATTGTCGATAGGCGAGCGGGTAGTTCCCCTTGATTCGTCGGCATCCCGTCACGGCGCAATAGCCGGTGACGCGCGCCGACCGAGTACGCACTTCAGCCATGTCTTTTGCCACCAACACATGATCCAACCAACCGCCCCGACCACGAAAATAATGCGAGCACTGAGGCTTCAAGGAAAGATCGTCAAATCCAGGCGTTTCTTTCGCTACCATTCGTCTGAGGTATTTCAACTCAGATCTTTGTGAATGATGATCGCCGGCACCCATGATATTCAAATCGCCCAGGATGATTACATCTCGATCTTCTTGGAGAAAGCGCGCAACCGTGGTGTCGATACGGTTGAGCGCCGCGTGTCGATCTTCAACCGCAAAGACCGTGGGGCCTGACTTGAGGTGAAGGCCAATCAAATGAAAGTCCACACCCGGTGGGTGTTTGGATTGAACACGCGCGTAGTGGCCGGGACGGAGTCCGCCCTCGCATGGGTTTTGCGCGGACCTGGCTTTGCTATTAAAGGGCCAGAGGCTCTGAATGTCAGAGAGCCTCACCCGACTCGCATTCCACAATATCCCCACGTGATGACCATCAGGCTTTCCGCATTGTTGAACCGACCATTGCCAAGACTCTCCCGTTTGTTGTTCGAGCGCCGTCAAAACCCGGTTCCACGAGGTTCGGGCCTTGCTGGTTGTTAAACTTTCTTGAACGACCAGGATATCCGGTTGCATCCACACAAGGGTGCATGTCAACCATTCTAAATCGGTTGACGCGGTAGAACGATCCGGTCGGTCAGGTGGGCTGCCGTAGGGAAACCATCGGATATTCCACGTCCCAAGCCGAAGTGTGTCGGGAGCGGGGATGGCCATACGACCGCCGTCCTCGACAACGTGTTCGCAGTGCGTTGGAGATTTCCACACCAACGCTTCTTCTTGAGAAGAACTTTGATGGACAGCAGGCTGAGGTGCCGCTTCAAAGGCATCGACCATGGAAACAAGGACGAGAACGATGCCTCCGACCGTCGCGACCACAATGAGCGTGGGAACCAAGAAGCCAATCCGCATGACGATCTCCTACATGTGTTACTCATACATACCAAACCTTGGCCAAGAAAGCATACCCCGGGTCACGACGCGGGGGTAGTGCAGATCGCGCCGTCTCGTCTCAGCCATTGGTTGTTGAGGCGTGGACCAACGCGTTATGTTCTTGTAACAATCGGGTGGCGTTGGGGGCTCAAAAACGTGAATGGTGCTGACTGAGGTGAGAAATGACGCAGACAAACATCAATAGTGAAATCGCCAACAAGGCGATTCTCCAACCAATTGAGCACGTGGCGCAGGAAAAATTGGGGCTCGATCGGGAGGACTTGGACCTCTATGGAAAATATAAAGCCAAAATTCCATTGTCATCGCTCGACGGCTTGAACGAAAGGTCCGATGGGAAATTAATATTGATGACGGCCATGACGCCCACCACGGCCGGGGAAGGCAAAACCACAACGTCCATCGGCTTAACCGATGGTCTGGCGAAGATCGGGAAAAAAGTGATGGCGGCCTTGCGGGAACCCAGCCTGGGGCCGTGTTTTGGCATGAAAGGCGGCGCATGCGGAGGCGGGTACGCCCAAGTCGTGCCGATGACCGACATCAATCTCCACTTTACGGGAGATTTCCACGCCATTACCTCAGCACATAATCTGCTCGCGGCGATGGTGGATAATCATCTGTATTGGGGGCATGAACCTCTCTTGGATGCGAGGCACATTACCTGGCGGCGGATCATGGATATGAACGATCGGTCGTTACGCCAGATCGTCACGGGGCTGGGCGCTGCCACGAATGGCTTTGCCAGGGAAGGGAGCTTCGATATCACGGCGGCCTCTGAGGTCATGGCGGTGTTGTGTCTGGCAACGGATGTACACGATCTGCAGCGACGGTTGGGGAACATCAAAGTCGGACAAACTCCGCAAAAAGAATTTGTCTTTGCCAAAGACGTGAAAGCACAGGGCGCCATGACTGCGTTGTTGAAGGATGCGCTCAATCCCAATTTGGTTCAGACCTTGGAACGGAACCCCGCCTTTGTGCATGGTGGACCGTTCGGCAATATCGCGCATGGGTGTAATTCGGTCGTTGCCACCAAAGCGGCGTTGAAATTGGCGGACTACGTTGTGACCGAGGCAGGGTTTGGTGCGGACCTGGGTGCGGAGAAATTTTTTAACATCAAATGCCGGCGAGCAGGGTTGACGCCGGACTGCGCCGTGGTGGTGGCAACGGTCAAAGCGTTAAAGCTGCACGGCGGAGCCAATCCCAAAGAACTGACAACGGAAAATCTTGAGGCGCTCAAACACGGCCTGCCGAATTTAGTACGGCACCTGGACAACATGAAAAAATTCGGTGTGCCCGTGGTCGTGGCCATTAATGAATTCACGAGCGATACCAAGGCCGAATTGGACCTGGTGCATGAAATCTGCGCCGGTCGTGGAGTGAAAATGGCCTTGGCCAATCATTGGGCCCAAGGAGGGGATGGAGCCGTCGCGTTGGCGGAATTGGTGGTGAAGACGATCGAAGACGAACCCACCGGCTTTCATCCCCTCTATTCCGACGACCTGCCGCTTGCTGAAAAAGTCCGGATCGTGTCGCGAGAGATTTATGGTGCGGATGATGCGGATATTCCTTCAGCCGTGCTCAAACAATTCGAGGACCTGGAAAACAAGGGATATGGCCGATTTCCCATCTGCATGGCCAAGACCCAATACAGTTTTTCAACCGACCCCGACAAAAAAGGTGCCCCTACCGGGTTTACGGTCCCCATTCGAGAAGTTCGCCTTTCCCTGGGAGCTGAATTCCTCGTCGTGTTGACCGGCAATATCATGACGATGCCCGGGCTGCCGAGAGTACCGGCTGCCGAAGCCGTGGGACTCAATGCGGAGGGGGAGATTATCGGATTGTTTTAAGGGACTGTTTTAATCCTAATGAACAAATTTATTCTGGAGTCGGAATTTTCGCCCAAGGGAGATCAGCGTCAGGCGATCGATGCGCTGACTGAAGGGGTGAACGTCGGCAAGCAACATCAGGTGCTGCTTGGTGTCACAGGGTCAGGGAAGACGTTTACCATGGCGAACGTCATTGCCACGGTCCAGAAGCCGACGTTGGTCGTGGTGCATAATAAGACGTTGGCGGCACAGTTGTACCAGGAGTTCAAGTGTTTTTTCCCGCACAATGCCGTGGAGTACTTCGTCAGTTATTACGATTACTACCAACCCGAAGCCTATATTCCCTCCACGGACACCTATATCGCCAAAGACGCCTCGATCAACGATACCATTGATCAGATGCGGCATGCGGCAACGTCGGCATTGTTGGAGCGCGACGATATTATTATCGTGGCCTCGGTATCCTGCATCTATGGCTTGGGCTCGCCTGAGGTCTATCACGGCATGTTGCTGTATCTCGAAGAAGGGATGGTCATTCGACGAGAGGCCATTCTCGCCAAGTTGGTGGAGATCCAATATTCCCGAAATGATATCGAGCTTCAACGCGGCACGTTTCGGGCGCGTGGAGATGTCATTGAGATTTTCCCCGCCGCCTCGGATTCGAATACCATCCGTGTGGAATTATTCGGCGACGTGGTTGAGTCGATTTCTGAAATCGATCCGCTGACCGGCCAATCACTCGGGCGACTGTCCAAGATTCCCATTTATCCCAAGAGTCACTATGTGATTGCTCCTGATCGCTACGACCGGGCCCTGCAAGGGATTGAAGAAGAACTGGAAGAACGCATCGTCTATTTCCGGCGCCACGATCAACTCCTTGAAGCTCAGCGTGTGGAGCAGCGGACGAAGTTTGATCTCGAGATGATTCGAGCGATGGGCTATTGTCACGGTATTGAGAATTACTCGCGGCATTTGAGTGGTCGTGCGCCGGGTGAGCCGCCTCCGACGCTGCTGGACTATTTTACCAAGGACCATCTGTTGATTGTTGATGAGTCTCATGTAACGGTTCCTCAATTCGGCGGGATGTACAAAGGCGACCATTCGCGCAAAAAGACGTTGGTCGACTATGGGTTCCGGTTGCCGTCGGCCATGGATAACCGTCCGCTGAAATTCAAAGAATTTGAAGAAGTCATGCATCGGGTCATTTATGTGTCGGCCACGCCCGGGCCGTATGAGTTGACGCATGCCGGCAAGAGCGTGGTGGAACAGATTATTCGGCCGACGGGCCTGATGGATCCCGTGATCGAGGTCAAGCCGGCGAAGGGGCAGGTGGATGATTTATTGCAGGAAGTGAAAGCGGTTATCGCCAAGGGCTTTCGGGTGTTGGTCACGACCTTGACGAAGCGTATGGCCGAGGATCTGACCGAATACTACCACGAGTTGGGGTTGAAGGTGCGGTATCTGCATGCCGATATCCGGACGCTTGAACGGGCGGAGATTATTCGCGATCTTCGCAAGGGCGTGTTTGATGTGCTGGTCGGCATCAATCTGCTGCGCGAGGGGTTGGATCTTCCTGAAGTGGCGCTCGTCGGCGTGTTGGATGCGGATAAAGAGGGGTTTTTACGCGGCCATCGGGCGTTGATTCAAACCGCCGGGCGTGCGTCCCGCAACAGCGAGGGCAAAGTCGTTCTCTATGGCGACAGAATCACCGATTCCATGAAGGTCACCATTGAGGAAACCGCGCGACGACGGCAGATCCAGGCCGATTATAATCGTGAACATGGGATTACGCCGGAGACCATCAAGAAACGCATTCATGATTTGGACTATCACATTGCCGAGGCCGATTACGCCGAAGTGCAAATCGCTGCGGAGGAAGAAGCCGTCTATGCCACCGGAGACGATATGGAGAAGATGATCGCTTCCTTGGAACAGGAGATGAAGGCTGCGGCAAAAACATTGGAGTTTGAACGGGCTGCGAAGTTGCGCGATCGGATTCGGGCGTTGCGGCAGGAAGAGCTTCGGTTTGGCGGATCGGTGCGCTGACAGGCGCGGGTTACTCTGCTAGATGTTTTTGTAGAGATAGATGCCGAGAAAAATGCCCAAGATCGTGAGCAGGTTTATTTTGAAGAGAAAGCCGAGGGTGACTTTGATCAAGACTAAATCGACCGTAAGGGGTGGGTATAGGCCTGGGGAGACCGATCGTGCAAAAATGGTTTGAATCGGCTCTGATGGCGAAAAAACGGTGAGAATTTCACCTAACACTCCGCCCAGCAGACCACCGATAAAAATAAACCCCACTAACGTCCAGCCTGATTTTTTCACCCGTGCGCTCGCTGAAACCGGAATTTGAGAAGACGTGTTTTTCTGAAAATAAAAATAAGGGAAACTACTAGGCAAAGTACGGCAATCTTTACAGTAAGTCAAGAATGCGCTTTTCTTGACAGACTTTCCGAGGCGTGACTAGACTGTACAAAATTTTCCTTGAATTTTCGAAGAGTTAGGAGCGGTTTCGTGTTTTCATCTCTCACCAACAAAATCGATGGCGTGCTCAAAAAGCTTCGGGGAGCCGGTGTTCTCAAAGAACAGGATGTTGTCCAGGCCTTGAAGGAAGTACGCCTGGCTCTACTTGAAGCCGACGTCAATTTTAGAGTGGTCAAGGACTTCATCGGACGTGTGCAGGAAAAAGCCGTAGGCAGCAACGTCCTCGAGAGTCTGACGCCCGGGCAGCAAGTCGTCAAAATTGTGTGGGAAGAATTACGGAACTTGATGGGTCAAGAGCATTCCGGCCTGTCGCTTTCTTCTCAGCCGCCGACAATTGTGATGATGGTGGGCCTGCAAGGGGCCGGGAAAACCACCACCTGTGGCAAAGTCGCCCGGTTGTTTACCCAACAAGGAAAACGTGTGTTGCTCGTTGCCGCCGATCCCCGACGTCCTGCTGCTGCGGAACAATTAGCCGCCTTGG
This sequence comes from Nitrospirales bacterium, assembly GCA_965247845.1. Classification (GTDB taxonomy): domain Bacteria; phylum Nitrospirota; class Nitrospiria; order Nitrospirales; family UBA8639; genus Bin75. The sequence continues at coordinate 119,528 of OZ252040.1, forward strand.
GCGCCAACCTTGACGTTCCGGTTCATCGTGCGGACCGGCTGCTGTCGACTTGCCCCGAGGTCGTGCGTTTTTGTTCAGAGGGAGTCTGTCGTGGTCGGGATCATGGCTATGACGTCGTGATCTTGGATACCGGAGGCCGGCTTCATATTGATGACGAATTGATGTTGGAGCTGGAAGACATCAAAGCCGCGGTGACGCCACAAGAAGTGTTGTTGGTCGCTGATGCCATGACCGGTCAGGAAGCGGTCAATGTGGCGGAGCAGTTCGATCAACGCGTGGGTGTGACCGGCGTGATTTTGACCAAGATCGAAGGCGATGCGCGAGGTGGAGCCCTGCTTTCGATGCGGGCGGCTATCGGGAAGCCGGTGAAGTATCTTGGCGTGGGCGAAAAATCCGATGCGCTGGAACCGTTTCATCCTGATCGTATGGCCTCTCGGATTTTGGGGATGGGTGATGTGTTGTCGCTGATTGAAAAGGCCCAACAATCCTTTTCGCAAGAAGAAGCCTTGGCGCTGCAAAAAAAGGTTTCGAGCAATACCCTGACCCTTGAAGATTTTCGAGATCAGATGAAACAGGTCAACAAGCTGGGGTCTATGGAGCAAATTTTGGGCATGCTGCCCGGGGCCGGGAAGCTGAAGTCGATGATGAATGCAGGGGTGAACCAGGAGCTGCCGGAAAAGGAAATGAAGCGGATGGTCGCGATTATCGATTCGATGACACCCGCAGAGCGTTTGGATCATGCGATCATGAACGGCAGGCGTAAGAAACGTGTGGCCAAGGGAAGTGGAACCTCCGTCCAAGAGGTCAATCGGCTCATCAAGCAATTTCTCACGGCACGAAACATGTTGAAGTCACTGGTTGGTGGAAAGCTTGGGAAACCGGGGAAGTTAGGGAAACTCAAGAAACGGGGAAAGCTGATTCGTGCCCTTCAATCCCCCTAGCCGGGTTTTTCTTCCTGACAGGTGGAGTTCTCGGTCGCACGCCTTGCCAGGATGAGTGGAGCGGCTCTGCAACGGCCAGGTGTGAGAAGAAATCAGGCTAGGGTGTATTTCTGGTCTTAAACCAAGTATAATAACTGGTTTTTGGGAAAAACTTACTTCACAGGAGGTTTAGACTCGTGGCAGTACATTTGCGTTTAACCAGAATGGGGCGACACAAACGGCCATTTTATCGGGTCGTTGCCGTGGATTCCAGAGCACGTCGAGATGGAAAGTACCTCGAAATTGTCGGCACGCATGATCCCTTACAAGAACCGGCCGTCACCAACTTAAAGTCGGACCGTGTGCTGGACTGGCTTCAAAAAGGGGCCCAACCGTCGGTGACCGTTCGCACGCTCCTTCGGCGGTCCGGAATTTTGAAGACGTTCGAAGAATCGAAAAAGAAGACGAACGCCTAAGCGCTTTGCTCGATGCGGGTTTACTTCCCCTGAGAGAGAAGTCATGTCGACGGAAAACATGGTCACTGTTGGGAAGCTGGTAAAATCCTTTGGGGTGAGAGGCCAGGCGCGGGTTCTTTCACTCACGGATGTTCCGAATCGATTCGAGAATCTCAAGGAAGTGACCCTTGAGTTGCCGACAGGCAAAACCTTGGTGACGACGGTAACCGATGTCCATCCAGATGGCCAATCCTATCTCTTGCGATTTGGGGCCTTCTCCACGCCGGAGGAGGTGGGGGACTATCGCGGGGCGTGGTTGAAAATTCCCCAAGAGGAGGTGCCCCCTGCGCCTGAAGGTCACCATTATCAGTTTGAATTAATCGGGTTAACGGTGAAAGACGAGTCGGGTAACGTGTTCGGAACGTTGGAGGAAGTGGTGGCCTTACCGCACCAACATCTGTTTGTGATTCGCGGAGCAAACAAAGAGTATCTTTTGCCCGCTTTGCGCAAATGGATCTCTTCGGTCGACCTCGCCGGAGGTGTTATGACCGTCACCCCGACTGCGGAATGGGCTGGTGACGATGCAGTGTGAAATTCTGACATTGTTTCCCGAAATGGTGGCAAACGTCGTGTCGCACTCCATCGTGAAGCGTGCGCAAGACAAAAAGCTGGTTTCGATTCGTGTCCATAATATTCGTGATTTCAGTGATGATCGGCATCGAGTGGCTGATGATACGCCCTACGGTGGCGGATCCGGCATGATCATGAAGGCTGAGCCCATTTTCCGGGCGGTTGAGGCGTTGGGCCAAGAGCGGAGTCAATTACGGATTATCGTGCCTTCCCCTCAAGGGCTGCCCTTTACACAACGGCTTGCCGAAGAGTTGAGTCAAGAATCGCGACGGCTGGTGTGGATCTGTGGCCATTATGAAGGCATTGACGAACGAGTGCTGATTCGGCTAGAGCCTGAAGAAATTTCTCTTGGGGATTACGTGCTGACAGGAGGGGAACTGCCGGCCTTGGTGATGATCGATGCGGCTGTCCGATTGGTTTCCGGGGTGGTGGGTGATCCCACGTCGGTGGAACAAGACTCCTTCTCCCAACCCTTGTTGGATTTTCCCCATTATACCAAGCCGCATACGGTTCGCGGGTACCAGGTTCCCAACGTCTTACTGTCGGGCAATCATGAGGCCATTCGACGGTGGCGTCGCAAGGAAGCCTTGCGGAACACGCATGGCAAACGGCCGGATTTGTTGCGACAGGAGTCGTTAACCCAAGAAGATCAACAATTATTGTCAGATATTTCTCAAGAATGTGAACAAGTCATGTCAGTGAGTGAAGGGGGAGGATGACCATCATGAATCGGCTTCAACGGCTAGAACAGACATTCCCGACGAACTCCGTCCCTGTGTTTGAAATTGGGGACACCGTTCGTGTGCATGTGAAAGTGATCGAAGGTGAGAAAGAACGGGTCCAGGTATTTGAAGGCGTCGTGATTGCTCGAAAAGGCAAGAAAGTCAGTGAGACGTTTACCGTGCGTAAAATCTCTTATGGGGTTGGGGTTGAACGAGTGTTTCCCGTGAACTCTCCCAATATCGCGAAAATCGATGTGATACGAAAAGGGAAAGTGCGGCGAGCAAAGTTGTACTATCTGCGTGACAAAAAGGGAAAGCAAGCCAAAGTCGCCGAACGAGAATTTTCCCGAACCGCAAGCAGAACAAAGGCCGCAAAGAGCAAGCCTGCGGCTACGGCGAGCGTAGAGGCTTCAGCAGAAGAACCTGCCGAATAATCCGATGTGCTTGGTCTTGTGACATTGACCAATGACGCCATAGAGTTGGGAGCTTTGGGACCCACGTGCGATCTCGAAGAGGATGCACGGGCCTGTGGGTATCGACGGGTCGCTGGGTTAGACGAGGCTGGGCGTGGGCCTCTGGCCGGGCCGGTTGTCGGGGCAGCGGTGATTGTGCCCCGTCGATTTTCGTTGCGGAGTCTTGATGATTCCAAAAAGGTGAGTCCCACGGAACGGGAGACTCTCTTTTCGGTTATTACCAAGTCCGCGATGGCGTGGGGAATTGGCGTCGCGTCTGAAGCCGAAATTGACTCGCTCAACATTCTCCAAGCGACTCGTTTAGCTTGGCAGCGGGCAATCAATCAATTGTGTCTCTCACCGGATTTTTTGTTGATCGATGGATCCCTGGGTGCTGACTTTTCTATTCCTCATCGGTCTGTAATTCAAGGCGACCAGCTTTCGTCTTCCATTGCCGCGGCGTCGATCCTTGCCAAAGTCTTCCGTGACCGAATGATGTGTGAATACCACCAACGCGATCCTCGGTATCGGTTCCATATTCATAAAGGGTATCCCACGCCGGAGCACCTCCGCTTGCTTCATCAGTTTGGACCAAGTCCGGCCCATCGGCGCAGTTTTGCCCCAGTGCGCAGTTGTCTGACGACACCTCAGGAGGGTGTGTGAGCCTCACCCCACAGCTCTTAGGCAAGGAAGCCGAAGCCGCTGCCGAACAGTTTCTTCGCCAAAAAGGGTATCAGATCCTTGATCGCAATATTCGGGTCGGTCGTGGAGAGTTGGATATTGTAGCCCGGGTGGGGGATATGCTGATCTTTGTCGAAGTCAAAGCTCGCCGAACGGATCACTACGGAGGCGTGTCTCATGCCGTGACGGCACGAAAAGAGCAACAACTCATTCAATTAGCTGCTCGATACCTTGCGCGCCATCGCTTAGAAAATCAGCCATGTCGGTTTGACGTGCTCTTCTATGATGCGGCGACTCCTGATGCTCCCATTCTTAAACATATTGAAAATGCCTTTGAGGTGTCCGGCGATGATCGGCGTTGGTAAGCGCACTGAATATCGCCATGAGGGCCTGGGAAAATTTTTCCATGCTGAGCTATTGTCCCCATGATTCAGTTGTTCCATGTCTCCAAATTCTACGATCGATGTGCGGCGCTTGATGATGTCTCGTTTCGGATCGGCAAAGGTGAATGTGTCATTCTGACGGGACTGAGTGGTGCGGGAAAGACCACACTGCTCAAGGTGATCTTTGGTGCCGAGGTTCCGGATGCAGGGCAAATCCTTGTGCAGAACCGCAACATTGCTCGGTTACGTGGAGGTGATATCCCCCATCTGCGTCGAACAATGGGTATTGTGCTACAAAACTTTCAGTTGCTTCCGAAGAAAACCGTGTATGAAAACGTGAGGTTACCGCTCATTATTCAAGGCGTAAAAAGACGTGAAGCGCGGAAACGAGTGGGGGAAACCTTAAAGGCCGTAGGAATGGATCACAAACAGGCGATACAGACGGGTGTCCTCTCGGCCGGAGAGCAACAACGAATCTGTATTGCCCGGGCTATCGTGAACAGCCCCATTCTGCTGTTGGCCGATGAACCGACAGGAAATTTGGATGCCGAATTGACGGTTGAAATCGTGGAATTGTTTAAAACGATTCATGCTCAGGGGACAACGATTCTCTTGGCGACCCATAACCAACAGGTGGTTGAGCAGATGAATGGCCGGGTCTTGCATTTGCAAGCAGGTCACGTCGTATCTGATGAGGGGGCGAGACCATAATGCGGTCGTTGTATTTACTTCGGGAAGCCATGACCAATCTTCGCGTGAATCGAGGGAATGTGGTGATTGGCATTGTCACGACGGCCTTTACCCTTGTCTGCTTTGGGGTGTTTTGGTTGTTGTATCTGAATCTCAAAAATCTTACTGGAACCCTTCAGAGCGACATTGAGGTCATCGTGTATTTCGATCCTGATGCCTCGGAACAGATGATGTCTCGGGTACAAAAACGTCTCCAGACTGAACCGGCAACTATTGCGTTCACCTTTGTGTCTAAAGAACAGGCGCTTCGCGAATTTTCCGAACAATTCCCGGATGAATCTCTCTTATTGGAAGGGATGGAAACCAATCCGTTACCCGCGTCCGTTGTCGTCAGTTTGTCTCCGCGATTTCTGGATACCGAATCCCTGGGTGCGTTTACTGCACGCATCAAACAGCTTCCCGGTGTGACCCATGTGCGGTATAGCCAAGATTGGATTGATACTCTGGCGTTGGTGGTCAGTTACTTTGAATTAGGGGCGGTGGCGATCGGGACGATTCTGGCCGTGGCTACGGTGACGATCATTACAAATACGATCCGTTTGTCATTAAACACCAGAAAGGAGGAAATTGAAATCCTCCGGCTGATTGGCGCTACGGGGGCCTTTATTGCGATACCCTATGTGATCGAAGGCACGATTCTGGGGGCAGTCGGTGGCGGTCTGTCTCTCACGTTGTTGAAAGGCCTGTTTGAATTCTTGCGCTTAGAACTTGATGCGTCAGGTTGGTTTGGGGGGGGAGCGCATATTCTGACGTTTTTCCCGAGACAGGCATCTGTTCTTTTGGTGATGACTGGTATGCTGTTAGGATGTGGGAGTAGTTTGCTCTCAGTATTCAGCTTAATGAAAGTGCGGAACTGATGGTCCCCAAGCCGCTTGTTGAAAAACTCTGTCGGTCCATGACCCCCCAACAGTGGAGATGATCCGGAGCTGCACCAAAATAGGCTGCAGTACGCGTCCTGAGCGAAGCACCAGGTCTGGCATCCTGCTCGTGCTCATGTCGTGTTTTGCGATGTCCGTTGGCCTCATCGCCATCCAGCCGTCGTGGGTTTGGGGCGCGCTGTCCTCTCTGCAAGAAAAAATTGAAAAAGAAAAACAGACCCTTGAACAGTTAAAGCAGGAAATCCAGAAAACCAGGAAACAGCGCGATCAGTCACGGAAAAAACATGATGCGGTCTTGCAATCGATTGAACGCCTTGATCGCCATTTGCACAAAGAACGGCGGGAAGCTGCTGCAATCAATCGCGAAATCAAACAAATTGACCGGGAATTGAATAAGGTAGGCGCTCAGTTAACCAAGCTTCGATCCCATATGAACGATCAGAAGGCCGTGATTGGAACTCGTCTAAGACGACTTTATATGGAAGGGCAAGCCGGCTGGGTGCATCCCTTAGTGGCAGCGGATTCTTATGCGCAGTTTCAACGCCGTTTAATGTATCTCTCCTCGCTTGCCATGTGGGAGCGCCGCTTGTTTGAGGAATACCAACGCGAGGTAGCTCAAAGCGAACAACTGCATGCGCAACAGGCGAACATTCGTGAATCGTTGGTGGTAGGAAAAGGCCGAATCGACAAAAAAATGGGCGTAATTCGAGGTATCAAGTCTCAAAAACGCGTTGTCTTGACTAGCCTAAAAAAAACGACGCAATCCCATGAACAAATGCTGCTCACGCTTGATCAGGCTGAAAACCGAAAAGATGCCCTCCTCAAGAAACTGGAGCGGCGAAGTCAAATTGCTGCAGGGAGAATCAAGAAACGCACGCCGGATTCGTTTCAAAGGGGCGCGTTGCTGTGGCCGGCTGCCGGCGATTTGGTGGGGTTTTTTGGTCGGCAAAAACACCAGACTTTTGATACGTATGTCCAGAAAAAAGGGATTGAAATTGCCACAAGCGAAGGGACGGCTATCTGGGCCGTTTCAGGCGGGGATGTGGTCTATGCGGATTGGCTCAGAGGATATGGACTTGTGGTCATTCTGGATCACGGCAATAATTACTTTACGTTCTATGCGCATGCTTCCAAGTTGTTGGTGAAAGAGGGGGAAGCGGTTGCCAAAGGAGCCGTTCTCGGGGAAACCGGGTCCTCCGGATTGACCAATCGAACCATCTTATACTTTGAGTTACGGAAAGGAACCAAGCCGGTGAACCCGTTGGGGTGGTTGGTCAAACGGTGAGCCTGTCCGGACCCGGCACGAAGGCCTGGGCCTTCTCTGGGCGATTTCACGATTGTCGTCATGAGTCGTAAGATTCGATAGGCTCAGGTATCGCAAACAATTTTCATTGTCTTTTTAACCAGAGTTAGGATGTCGATATGGAAAAGGGACGCTCTTCAATAACATGGGTTTTCGGGCTCATTGTGTTCGGTGCGCTCGTCTTAGGGTTGATGATTGGCAAAGGACTAGAAAAAACAGGCTATGCCAGTGAATCCTACGAAGAGCTCAAAATTTTTGCGGAAGTTCTGACTCAGGTGAAGAAACATTATGTCGAAGAGGTTAAGACCAACGATCTTGTTCATGGGGCTGTTCGCGGCATGCTCAAAACGTTGGATCTGCATTCCGCGTATATGACCCCAGAGATGTATAAAGAAATGAAAGTTGAAACCAAGGGAGAATTTGAGGGATTAGGCATCCAGATTGGGATCAAAGATCATCGTGTCACCGTCATTGCTCCCATTGAAGGAACGCCCGCTCATGCGGCAGGCATAGAAACCGGAGATATTATTTTGAAAGTCGATGAGGCGCTGACGAAAGACCTCACACTGATGGAAGCGGTTCAACGTATGCGAGGTCCCAAGGGAACAACGGTCACGCTGACGGTAGAGCGAGAAGGGGCCCTAGGAACTCTGAGCTTCACCTTGATTCGGGATACGATTAAGATTCGCAGTGTCCGATCCCGGATCATTGATGATCACATCGGCTATGTGCGGATCTCTCAGTTCCAAGAATCCACGCCCCAAGATCTTAGCCGAGAATTAGTGAAGTTGCGCGACGAAGGCACTCAAGGACTCATTTTAGATTTACGCAATAACCCGGGGGGACTCTTATCCGCGGCGGTTGGGGTCTCCGAGCAATTTTTGCAGTCTGACAAATTAGTCGTATCAGTCAAGGGCCGTGATGGGCGGAAAGATGAATATCGTGCCCATCCGTCAATGGATCCCTATGAATATCCCATGATTGTCTTAGTCAACCAGGGCTCTGCAAGCGCGTCGGAAATCGTCGCAGCCGCGATGCAAGATTGGGGGAAAGCCGTCATCCTGGGGAAGACCACGTTTGGAAAGGGCTCCGTTCAGACTATTCTTCCGTTGTCAGATGGGTCAGGACTGCGGCTGACGACGGCGAAATACTATACGCCCCGTGGCGAGTCGATCCATTCCGTTGGCGTCAAACCGGATATCGTGGTGGAGCAAAAACCGATGACCTTGGGTGAGGCGCAGAAAGAACTCGAGGCGACTACCCCGGAAGAGGACGTCCGCTCTTCCTCGGCCAATGAACAGGGCAATGATCCGGATACGCAAAACGATCTTGAAGCGGAATTAATGAAAAAGGACGTGCAGCTTCAAAAGGCTATCGAGTTGCTCAAGACTTGGAACGTTTTCAAAGACCTGCGCCCCCTTGAATCGGCATAGGGAGGTCACAGATTGAGGACAATAGCGGTAGAGGTTTTGATGACGCCGTCCACACCGCGTATCCTGGAAAGGACTAATTCGTTGAGGGCCTCTAGCGTTTCCGCTTCAATTTGGACCACTAAATCATAAGGACCGGTGACGGCATCGACTTTCTTCACCCAAGGAATACGGGTGATCGTTTTGTACGCACTTTTCGTGTGATCTCCTGCCACATCAATCATCACAAACGCGGATACGGCCATTGCTAGTTATTTCGTCCTTGCATGGTGGAATAAGGCGCGTGGTGCTCTCTTCTGCAAGCGACCTTATCAAAGGCTTTGCCGCACGGTCAATCACTCGTCGATTGTTCACGTAAATTCTGAATGGCTGCAAGCAGTTCGTCCGCGGTTACGCTGACTCCCGGTCGCGTTCTGAGCATATGAGAGCGGGCAAGCGTCTCCAGATCGTCGAGCGTCTGAATTCCGAGTCGATAATACACATCATGCACAATGGGTTCGGAAAAGCCGGGGAGAAGGAGCCATTGACGAATTGCCGGCGGCAAGGGTGTTGTGAGTTCTTCATAGGCCTTGATGGTGCCGGTCTCCACGTATTCTTGAATTTTTGTCGCCAGGTCTTTCCCAATGCCGGGAAGGGTTTGGAGATCCCCATTCTGAGCAAGTTCGGCAATGGGAGCCTCCAAGTTGGCGATCGTGTCGGCTGCTCGTTTATAGGCCCGAATCCGATAAGGGTTTTCTCCATTGTTCTTCAACAACGCTGCCATGGACAAGAAGAGGTTGGCGAGGGCGTTGTTCGAATCGTGGATAGTTGGCATACTGCGAGGTCGTTTGAGAATATGAAGTGATCCTATTGTAAAAGATTGTGCCTGGCGATGATAGGTCCCCTCGCCTCTGTGCAGCTGGGAAAAGGCCGCGTTCCCAAATTGACAAGGCTTGAGGGGCTCTCGTAGGATGCAGCGAAGGAACCTCTGATTTATGGCACTATCGGGCGCATGGCGGTGTGGTGTCCTCGCTCAACCCTCGACTATCGACTTGATATGTCTCGGGTTTCGCTGCGGGACGCCTTGTCCTGCATCCCGCTATCACAATAAATCAGAGGTTCCCTAAGTGATCGGAGAAACTCCACGCATGCATATTCACGTCAATGGTGACTCACGTAACGTGCGTGAGGAGATGAATGTGACGGGGCTGCTCCAAGATTTGCAACTGAATGTTGAACAAGTGGCGGTGGAAATCAATCTTGAAATTCTCGATAGGCAGGACTTTGATGCCCGAATTCTGCAAGAAGGGGACCGCATTGAAATTATGAGCTTTATCGGAGGTGGTGCCCCTTCCCCTGTGGCATTCCCGCCGTCTGGTAGCGGGAATCCAGCGTGTTTTTTCTGCGCGTGTCCCCCGCCCGAAATTAAAAAGATGAGGAAGCCATCGAGCATTGTGGTTCCAAGAGATGGAGAGAGGCCATGAGTGACGATCGTTTGACCATAGCTGGGCGAGAGTTTCGATCCCGTTTGTGGGTCGGAACGGGAAAGTATAAGGACTTTATTGAGACGCAGAAAGCCATTGAAATGTCTGGCGCGGATGTCGTCACCGTTGCCGTACGTCGAGTCAATATCACGGACAGAAATTCCGAGAATCTTCTTGATTATCTTGATCCGAAGCAATACACCATTCTTCCCAATACCGCAGGGTGCTACACGGTGGACGATGCGGTGCGCTATGCTCGGTTGGCTCGAGCAGCCGGAGTATCGGATTTGGTGAAGCTCGAGGTGATCGGCGATGAGCGGACCTTATTTCCTGATACCGCCGGACTCATTGAAGCCGCAAAAATATTGATTAAGGAAGGATTCGTGGTGTTGCCTTATACCAACGACGATCCTATCGTAGCACAAAAGCTTGTCGATATCGGATGCCCGGCGGTCATGCCTTTAGCGGCCCCTATTGGTTCTGGATTAGGAATACGCAATCCCTACAATTTGAAAATCATCCTTGAAACCGTGAACGTGCCGGTGATTGTCGATGCGGGAGTGGGAACCGCCTCCGATGCGGCGTTGGCTATGGAATACGGGGCAGATGCGGTATTGATGAATACCGCGATCGCAGGGGCCCAAGAACCCATTGTCATGGCTGAGGCCATGAAGTATGCGGTAGAGGCTGGACGGTTAGCGTATAAAGCCGGGCGCATTCCTCGAAAACTCTATGCCACCGCGAGTAGTCCGATCGAAGGCATGTTGTAACCTGATGCTGAAAACGCTCACGCCGCATCCATCGATTGTCACGCATCACATCACGTTCTCTTGCCTTGTTGGACGGTCGTCTTCTGTTCTGGCCTGATCACCAGGGGGTAAGGGTTACGGAAATCTCTACATGTGAAAAGAACGTCTTCTTTTACGACCGTCGAGGCCTTCCGTGTTTGTGACGACGAGTCGTCTTCCGCCTTTGTATGTCGTCACCGACCGGCGCCAAACCGGAGAGGATAGTTTTCTGCAGATCCTCGGAGACATCATCCCTGAACAAGGCATGATGGTACAAATTCGGGAACGAGATCTTGGATCCCGAGAGCTTCTACGGTTTGTGAAGGCCATTCACCTGATGGCTCATCCCTTTCGTGTTCCGTGTTTGATCAATGACCGCGTGGACCTGGTCCTTGCCACTCAGGCCGCAGGCGTGCACCTTCGCTCAGACAGCATGCCCGTCAAAGAGGCCAGGAAATGTTTGGGCGCTGACTATCTTATTGGGCAGTCGGTCCATTCTGCCCAAGAGGCGCTCCAAAGCGAGAAAGAAGGTGCGGACTTTGTTGTGCTCGGGCCGGTGTATGAGACACCCTCAAAACGGGAGTATGCCCCCCCGTTAGGTGTCCACGCCATTCGCGAAGCCAGTCGGCACTGTACAATTCCCGTATATGCGATTGGTGGGATGACGCCTTCTCGTGTGGAGAACGTGATGGAGGCCGGCGCCGTTGGCGTTGCGGTCATTTCTTCAATTTTCCAAGCCTCATCTCCACGCGAGGCTGTGACGGCGTATTCTACGCAACTGCGCAAATGGAGCCCACGGTAAAAGGGTCCACTTTATATTGACCCTTTCCGAAAACGAGTGCTAGAATTTCTTTTACAGGAGTCCCCGAGAGGGAACGACAGGCTCATTTGGGTTTCTCCTTATCAATACAAGGGTTTCAGAGGTGGAGAAAATAATTGGAGCCTTTTGCCTGTCGTTCTTTTTTTGTGATGGAACAGGGGGAAGATTTTATGGGATTGAGAAAACACGAAGACTATACTCGGGAGATCGAGAAACTTCGCGGAGAACTCCAATCCTTGGAGAACGAAATGCGGCATTTGTACGAAACCCGCATGAAATTGCAGCAATCGCAAAAACAAAATGAACGGTTGACGGCCAGCCTCCAAGAAGCCAAAACCCAAATTGAAAGCCTCCGCACGGAAATCGCCAAACTCACGGCCCCGCCGTCGGCGTATGCGCTTTTTTGCAGTCTGAACGATGATTGCAGCGCCAACGTCTATGTCTCAGGCAGAAAAATGCGCGTCAGCGTGCATAGTTCGGTTGCGAGTGCGACTCTGCGAAAAGGACAAGAAGTGATTTTGAATGAAGCCTTGAATATTATCGAAGCGCGTGCCTTTGACCCTCAAGGACAAGTGGTGAAGTTAAAAGATCAGCTTGATGAGATACGGGTTCTGATTCAGTTGCATCATGATGAAGAGCGAATCGTCGAGTTGGGTGAGCCGTTACTCCATGAGCATCTCAGCGTGGGCGACCATCTTCTCTATGATGCCCGGTCGGGATATGTCATTGAGAAAATCCCCAAGGCCGAAATCGAAGAGTTGGTGATAGAAGAAGTGCCGGATGTGCAATATGCGGATGTCGGGGGGTTGACGAAAGAAGTGGAGCAGGTGACGGATGCCGTGGAATTACCCTTTTTGTACCCTGATCTTTTCAGGGAGCATCGCCTGACCCCGCCAAAGGGCATTCTGTTGTATGGGCCTCCAGGGTGTGGAAAGACGATGATCGCGAAGGCCGTGGCGAATTCTATTTCACAAAAAATGCGACATTTATCCGGCAAAGAAATGCGAAGCTACTTCCTGCATGTGAAGGGCCCTGAACTGTTGAATAAATATGTGGGCGAAACGGAACGGTACATCCGGGAAGTATTCGCCAAAGCTCGAGACAAGGCGGCAACCGGTAATCCGGTGGTCGTGTTTTTTGACGAGATGGACGCGTTGTTCCGTACGCGGGGCTCCGGGATTTCTTCCGATATTGAGTCCACGATCGTTCCGCAGTTTTTGGCTGAAATTGACGGGGTCGAGAAGCTCAAAAATGTGATCGTCATCGGAGCGAGCAATCGGCAAGATCTCATCGATCCAGCGGTCTTGCGAACAGGGCGGTTGGATGTGAAGGTCAAAATTCCCAGACCGGATCAACGCAGTGCTCGCGAGATTTTCGCCAAATATCTCACCAGCGATCTGCCGTTTGCCAAAGAGGAACTTGATCGGCATGCGCAGGATCGTCAGGCGGTGGTCTCGCACCTTCTCGAGACGACGGTGGAAGCGATGTATGCCATGTCGGAAGACAATAAGTTTCTGGAAGTGACGTATGCCAATGGAGAAAAAGAAATCCTCTACTTTAAAGACTTTTCCAGTGGCGCTCTGATCGAAGGGGTGGTCTCACGAGCGAAAAAATTTGCGGTGAAGCGAGCCATTAACACGGGTGAAAAAGGCTTGAAAGAAGAAGACCTTTTATGGGCTATTCGGGACGAATTTAAGGCGCATGAAGATCTGCCCAATACCACGAATCCCGATGATTGGGCCCGCATCGCCGGGAAAAAAGGCGAAAAGATTATCCACGTTCGAACCCTAACCCCTGGCTCGGAAGCAACACGCGAAATTGAAACCGTGAGTGCCGGGCATTACTTTTAATGCTCTTGCTCACGGCGGAATGAGGAGCCCTTGCAGCGCATAATTGGGACAGAAACCGAGTTTGGTGTTGCCTCGCGCCATGTCCACACATCTGATCCCGTTGAGAATTCCCTCCAACTCATCAGTTATTACCCTTCTCTCATGACCCCCCAAGCTATTTGGGACTACGAGAACGAAAACCCTCTGCGAGATGCTCGAGGGTTTGAAGTAGAGGGTGACCGCGAATGGCCGGGCCCTGAGTATAATCGTGCGCTCAATAAGTTGTTGGCGAATGCCGGTCGACTGTATGTCGATGGAGCGCATCCCGAGTATTCGACGCCGGAATGTAGTACGGCTCGAGAACTGGTCGCGTATGAACGGGCCGGTGAACTCATCGCCGCCAAATGCTTGGAAGCCATGAATCGTACGGCAGGGGGAGACCGGTATGTGCTGTACAAAAATAACTCTGATGGAAAAGGGAATAGTTACGGGTACCATGAAAATTATTTGATGGCCCGTTCAGTGCCATTCGACACGATTCTTCAGGTGTTGTTGCCGTTCTTTGTCTCGCGTCCCATCTTTGCGGGGTCAGGGAAAGTCGGATCTGAAAATGGGGCCGCGCGCACGAAGTATCAAATCTCTCAACGCGCGGACTTTTTTGAATGCGTGGCGGATCTCAACACCATGGTCAAACGACCCCTTGTCAATACACGTGATGAGCCTCATGCGGACAGCGCGCGGTTTCGACGGTTACATGTCATTGTCGGTGACGCCAATATGGCGGAACTGTCCACGTATTTAAAGGTCGGGACTACAGCGATTGTGACGCATATGTTGGACGAGGGCGCCGACATCCCCTCATGTGTGCTGGAAAATCCCGTGGAAGCCATCAAGATCGTCTCACGTGATCTCACCATGAAGGCCGATCTGAAATTGTCCAAAGGAGGGGTGACCAATGCGCTGGCCATCCAACGCGCCTATCTCCGGGCCGCACATGATTTTTATGCCTGTCGCGAGTTGTCGCCCGCGACGAAGGATATTTTGGTGAGGTGGGAAACCGTCCTGAATAAACTCGAGCAGGATCCGAGGCAATTGGTTGCGGAACTTGATTGGGTCGCGAAACAACAAATGATCGAGTCGTACATGGACCGAAAAGGCTGTGGATGGGATGATCCGCGTGTCGCCTTGATGGACTTGCAATACCATGATATTCGGCCGGAAAAAGGGCTGTATTATACGCTCGAACGGAGCCGCCGTATCGAGCGGTTGCTGGATGATGAAGAGATTGCCAGCGCAGAGTTTCATGCGCCACGGGGCACTCGAGCCTATTTCCGCGCTGCCTGTCTTCAGAAATTTCCCCACCAAATCTATGGGGCCAGTTGGACATCGGTGCTCTTCGACGTGGGAGATCTCTCCGTCAAACGGGTTCCGTTAATGGATCCATGGAGGGGGACGCAAGATTTGACCAATGAGTTGTTGGAGGGCGTGGAGACGGCGCAACAACTCCTGGATCGGTTATCGGCTTAAACGGAGAATGTAAAAACATCGGTATGAGGTTGGTTGGTATGGAATCGATCGTGTCCAAAATGCCCGTGAGTCAGTGTTCGAGCTTTTTTGATTTTATTCATCAAACTCGGCCCGAACTGACACCCGCCGTGCGGTGGGGGACCGGAGGCCACCCATCGGTGTCGGTGGATGAGATGCAACGGAATTTCTTGTCGCAGCTCTCTCACGGTACGACCGTGCTGGCCATTAAATACGATAAGGGCGTGGTGATCGTCGGCGATCGACGTGCAATCGAAGGGTATCAAGTCGCTTCGCGGCGCATGGAGAAGGTCTTTAAAACCGATAGCCATTCCGCCATCGCCATTGCGGGTGCTGCGGGACCGTGCCTGGAAATGGCCAAGTTGTTTGGTATTGAACTGGAACATTATGAAAAACTGGATAGAGTGTCGTTATCCTGCGAAGGAAAGGCAAATCGTTTGGGGCAAATGGTGAAAGCGAATTTGCCTATGGTCATGCAAGGGTTGGTCGTGATTCCGCTGTTTGTGGGTTTTGATTTTAAACAACGACAAGGTCGGATTTTTAAATATGATGTTACGGGTGGGAAATATGAAGAAACGGAGTATCACTCGGTAGGGTCTGGAGGAAAGGATGCCCGGGTGACCATCAAAGAACGGTTTCGCAAAAATCTGTCTCAACAAGACGTGATCACCCTCGCGCTTCAGGCGCTCTTGAGCGCCGCAGAAGAGGACGTGGGTACCGGGGGACCCGATGTCTTACGAGGCATTTATCCCACCATCAAAGTCGTCGATGCCCAAGGCGTGCAGGATGTTGAAGATGCTGAGGTGGCGTCCCTGTACGATCAGGTCGCTCGCTCGAGATCTGAACAGGAATCCTAATGTCTCTTCCGTTTTATGTTTCCCCCGAACAATTAATGCAGGATAAGGCGGAGTATGCCAAAAAAGGCATTGCCAAGGGACGGTCGATTGTTGCCATCGAATACCAGGATGGCGTGCTCTTTATGGCGGATAATCCAAGCGATTCGTTGTTCAAGATCTCCGAAATTTACGACAATATTGCCTTTTCAGGAGCAGGGAGATACAGCGAATTTGAAAGTTTGCGAAAAGCAGGCATTCAACATGCAGATTTGAAAGGGTTTATGTATAGTCGTGAAGATGTCACGGCTCGTTCGTTGGCAAATGGCTATTCGCAAACCTTGGGCACGATTTTTAGTCAGGAACTGAAACCCTTCGAAGTAGAAATTCTGTTAGCCCAAATTGGAGACAGTCCTGAGAATACGGAATTGTATCGCATCGCGTTCGATGGGACGATTGTTCACGAAAAGCAATTTGTGGCAATTGGGGGACGTTCAGACACCTTAGTCTCTGCCCTGCGCACGGTGGGTTCGGAAGACGTCTTAGATCTGAAAGCTGCCCTCACCCAGTGCATGAAAGCCCTCGAGACCGCGACGGATCAGAAAATTTCACTTCATGCGCTCGAAGTTGCGCTACTCGATCGGACCCGTACCGGGCGAAAGTTTCGTCGGGTTAGCGTAGAAGAAGCCAGCGCCCTTCTTTCATAATCTCCCCTTTTTGGTTGGCGTCTCTTCCATCCGGTATTCAGTTGAAGCGGGGGAGGGAGAGGTGTATGCTCCATCTACGTCGCGTCTAGGCGAAGATGAGCATATGAAACGAATTTTTGGACTCGAGTGTGAATACGGCCTGACCTTTTCGCCCAACGGTCGGGTGTATCTGCCCATTGAAAAAATCCTGGGATATATTTTTGAAGGACTGATTCCGAATAGCTGGCCATCCAATGCCTTCCTCACGAATGGGGCCAGATTTTATCAAGACACCGGATGCCATCCTGAATATTCGACTCCAGAGTGCGATGATATTTTTGAGTTGGTGGTTCATGAAAAGGCCGGAGAGCGGATTCTCGAATCCTGTTTGCCCGCAGCCGAAGAACGCCTCCGGGAAGAAGGGCTCGCCGGCGATATCTATATTTTTAAAAACAACACTGATTCCTTGGGGAATACCTATGGGTCCCATGAAAATTTTCTGATGCAGCGTGACGTTGATTTTTGGAAAGTGGCTGAACAGCTCATTCCATTTTTTGTGACGCGACAAATTTTTTCAGGCTCCGGTAAAGTTCTCAAGGTCTCGGGCAAACCGCACTATTTCATTTCTCAGCGAGCCCAGCATATTCACGAAAAAACCTCTTCCTCCACGACGTCGTCCCGAAGCATTATCAACACCCGTGATGAGCCGCATGCCGATGCCGAACGGTATCGACGCCTCCACATCATTCTGGGGGATTCGAATATGTCGGAGTTTGCCATTTACCTGAAGGTCGGCACGGCGGATCTGGTGCTTTCCATGATCGAAGAAGGGCACTTTCTCAAGGGAATTGAATTAGAAGATCCCGTCAAGGCCATCAGAGAAATTTCTCGAGACCCCACGTTGAAGAAAAAGGTGAAGTTGGATGATGGGCGGGAGTGTTCCGCCTTGGAAATTCAACGGATCTATTTGGAAAAAGCCTCGGAGTTTCTCCACGCCCGACCCTATGATAAAGTGCTGGCTGATGTCTTAACAGAGTGGGAACGCGTATTGAATGCGTTAGAGGATGACCCCATGCAGTTGGTGCGAGAGATCGATTGGGTGACGAAACAATGGGTGATCCAATCGTATATCGACAGAAAAGGGTGCGGGTGGGATGATCCGCGAGTGGCGATGATGGATCTGCAATATCACGATGTGAACCGGAAGCGGGGCCTCTATTATATTTTAGAGGCGCATGAGAAAACGGTGAAGATGGTGGATGAGCAAGCCATTGAACGCGCAATGTCCGTGCCGCCCCAGTCTACCCGCGCCAAGGTTCGAGGAGATTTTATTCGATTTGCCCGAGCCAAAAATCGATCCTACACGGTGGATTGGACCTATTTGAAATTAAATGGATATTGGGAAGAAACAATCTTGTGTATGGATCCCTTTTGTGCGTTCAATCGGCGGGTTGATGAATTGCTGGCTCAAGTATCTGCCGCTCCCCTGTATACATGAAATTGCCTTCCCTTTGGTTTGCTTCACACACACATATCGTCACTCGCCCGTGGCTCATAGCGCTGGTGTTGGTTCTGGCGAGCATGTTCCCGGTCAATCTTTTTTTCACGGAAGGGCCTCAGCATTCCGTGGGGGCCGATGGACAATTCAGTGGCAAACAAGGGGAAGTGTTGCTTGTGACGGTCCCTGTCTATGACCGGCCGGATCGAGTCGCAGGGAAATTTTTACAACGAACGCTGACGTTTTTCCCTATCAAGGAACAGGTGTATGCCGGACTGTTGGGGTTGGATATGCAAGATCACCCCGGCCAGCATGAACTCACGATTGAGGTCGTCTATCCTCAGCGGACAGAACATCGTAGTCTGTCGGTGCTGGTGATGAAGACAGAGTACCCCGTGCAACGGTTGACCTTACCCTCCCAAATGGTGGATCTCGATCAGGAAACCCTTGTCCGGGTCAAGACCGAATCCAGCGCTGTCCACCAAGCTTTTGGCAGTGTTGTGCCGCATCCACTGTGGAAGGGAGGATTTCTTGAGCCGGTTCAGGGGAAAATATCCGGGCGATTCGGCAGTCGACGGTTCATTAATGGGCAACCCAGAAACCCTCATAGTGGTGAAGACATCGCGGCTCCCGAAGGAACTCCCGTGTTAGCCATGAATGACGGGATGGTGCGACTCACCATGGATCACTTTTTTTCGGGAAAAGGGGTGATCGTGGACCATGGGCTTGGCCTCTTCTCCATGTATTTTCACTTATCCAGCGTGGACGTGGAGCAAGACCAAGCCGTTAAGAAAGGTCAGGCGATTGGAAAAGTCGGCTCCACGGGACGGGCGACCGGCCCGCATCTTCATTGGGGGGTGCGACTCAATGGCTCACGGGTTGATCCTTACTCGCTGCTTCATCTGACGTTTGGCGAACAATCGTAACTTCAGATGTTTCTCTGAAACCTATCCATGAACAATATCTGTGTCTTTTGTGGCTCCAGTACTGGGATGGGGCATCGTTATGTTGAGATGGCTCGGCTATTGGGGAAAGAGCTTGCCGCGCGTGGGCTGGGATTAGTCTATGGTGCGGGCAATATGGGGTTGATGGAAGTGGTGGCTGAAGCCTGTCTTGCCGAAGGCGGTCGGGTTCTTGGCGTCATTCCTCAGTTTATGGCGGACAAACAATTGGCTCGGCACGACTTATCCGCTCTTCATGTGGTTGGGTCAATGCATGAGCGTAAAGCCCTCATGGCGGATTTGGCTGATGCCTTTATTGGGCTGCCTGGCGGATACGGCACGCTAGAAGAATTTTGTGAGATGATCACCTGGCGACAGCTTCAGTTACATCATAAACCCTGTGGGCTCTTAAACGTCGATGGATTTTTCGATTCACTCCTGACTTTTTGGGATCATCAGACACGGGAAGGGTTTCTGGCCCCTGAAAATCGAGGGTTGGTTCTTGTTGCCGATGATCCGGCGATGTTGCTCGATCTTCTGCATGAAGCCTGAAGCCCGGGGAGGGGGAAATCCGGTGAATTGGTGAAAAACGTTGACCGATTCACCGGCACGGTTCAGGTTCCTTAGTAGGCCGGTGGTCGAGAAAGTGGTTCGCTCGCAACCAGTTCCACTGCGCGCAGGTTATCAAATGCGAATTTCCCACTCCCGGTAGTCAGGAGTCCGATTTGCCCTGTCTTGAAGGTGGAATCATAAACCGAGAGGAAGAATTGGTTGTCGAACGAAATTTCAAAAAATTCTTTGCTCACAATCGTATTTCTCTGGACTCGCAGGAAATGCCATGGCGTTCTTTTTCTCGGAATGACCTCATGCTCCTCGATCAGAGTGGGTTTCCCATCGGAAAAACGATAGGCCTTGACCATATTGCTTGCCGGATAAATGAGGATGGCATAGAAGTTGTCGAGATCTTGCAGCCCCAACACCAAGCCGGCCGCCGAAGTTGGTGTGCCGAGCTTAGAAAGGATGCCTACCGTGAAGTCGACATATTCCATACGAATCGTTTCATTGATAAGAAGTTGATAGCAACTGGGATCTGAGCAGGAGGTCGATTGTAACAAGACATGGGTCCGACTTGGAGCGTCGCCGTCTGTAATAACTGTCCATTCCCCAGGGTACCCGTGCCCCAAGGTATGAGAGGCAAACCCGGGAGGAAGAACCGAATCCAGATTTTTTTCAAAATTCCATTCCTGAAAAATTGGAGGAGTATGTCGTAAGACGGCTCGAGGAAGTTCCTTCAAAGGCCCGGCGTCTTCTGCGAAAAGATCAGGAATTCCTGTACAAAGGACCAACACGAGGGCTGCCAAGCCGAGGATGAGGCCACGAGAACGAATGCAGGAGGCTGCGGTCTTAAAATGAGCTGTTTTGTGCATGAATGTCACCAAATTAGTAAATACTTGCCAATGAGTTGCCTGCTGGATCATACGAAGAAAAAGTCTCTTGCTGCAAGGTGACAAAAGGAGAGAACCTGCCGTCTGACATGAAGGAACGCACAGATGCCGTGGTGGCCAAGATCCGTTCAAGCCGATGAACGCGCGACGTGGTTGGCGTTCATTCCAATCTGTCTAACAGGATTCTTTTATCTTCTCCCTTCTTCGGCCCAGCAGAATCTGCTCCTGCAATTTTTACCGCAACTCGCCGGATACGGTGCGCTCGTCATATGGTGGCAATCCAATACCGATACGCTGACCGCGCTGGGACTCTCTCGGGGCTCCCTGAATCAAGGCATCGTTTGGGGGATAAGCACGGGGTGTGTCTTAGGGGTGGTGAATTCGACTGTGATCCTGTGGATGGTGCCGATGCTTGGTGGCGACATTCTGTTTTTGACCGACACGCCTCATGCCAAGGTTCCCCCGTTCGTCATGATCCCCTGGTTCATTGTTTTGATCGCGGTCGGAGTCGAATTAAATTTTCGAGGATTTCTCTTAGGCAGACTGGAGAGTTTTTGTTGTCAATGGATGTCGACATCGTCTGCAAACGGTCTCCGGCTTTGTTCTCTCGTTGCGATGCTGATTTCCGCATTGGTTTTTGCGTTCGATCCCTTTATGGTGATGACGTTTCGGCATCTCCACTGGATCGCTCTATGGGATGGACTCATTTGGGCGGCGCTCTTTTTGCGATGGCGAAACTTGGTGACGGTTATTATGGCTCATGCCATTGAGGTGATGATCCTGTATCTCAGCGTTAGAGTAGCGCTCACGTGATTCCTGTGAACCGGCCGCGAGTTCGGCCATCGGGTAGAGTGATGAACAAAAGAGGAGCCATGTCATGGACGAGCTTGTCAAACCCATCGTGCAGGCCTTTTTGGTTTGCGATTCAGTGATCCTGGACAGTTTTACCAGAAAGAAGAGCATCATCGGCACGTTCACGCACCTGTGGGCGGCACGATTTCCCTGCCAACATCACCAAATGGGAGTCTATTTTTGTTTGACGGACGCGGAAGGGCATTATGAATTTGAACTTCGGCTCGTGTATTTGGACCAGGATCAACTCATTGGGAAAGCCTCGTTGCCATCGGTTGAAATCAAAGACCGGCTACAGATTCATGATTTCGGTGTCAACATTCCCTCTTTGGTCTTTCCGGGACCAGGCCGGTATGAGTTTCGATTATTTGCGAATGGCTACTTCGTTACTCAAAAAGATTTCAATGTGATTCAACAACCGCCTCCGCAGCACAAGCCTGAATCCTCGTAACAGTGCCAACCATTTTTTGGCCCTGACAATCCAGGATGTTGCTATCCTGAACCCTTCTTCTATCATTCTGAACGCAGCGAAAGAATCTGTAGGGCCGCATCTCATACGGCCTAGAGAAGACGCGATAAGATCGCGCCCGACAAGACACAAGATGACAAGGGAAGGGTTAAAGAACAAGCAAGACAGGCTTTTCCGACAAGCGCCGGGCCTTGACTTTTTGAAGGCAGGCTTTATCTGAAAACATAGAAGCGCTTCAATAGAAACAGAAAACTCTAAGGAACCTCTGATTTATTGTGATAGCGGGATACAGGGCAAGGCGTCCCGCAGCGAAACCCGAGACATATCAAGTCGATAGGCGAGGGTTGAGCGAGGACACCACACCGCCATGCGCCCGATGGTGCCATAAATCAGAGATTCCCTAACGGTAGATACGGACAAGAGGAGGTGCACAATGCTGGTCAAATGGAATCCGTTTCAAGAAATCGAGCGAACATTAGGGTGGTGGGGAACGCAGCCGTTTCGACGTCCGCAGTGGGATGATCCACAGGCGTCAACGGTCAATTGGGTTCCACCGGTGAATGTCTATGAAGATAAAGAAGCCTTGTTTGTAGAAGCACAATTGCCGGGCATTGACATGAACGATGTGAAAATATCGGTAACTGACCATACGTTACAACTTCACGGAGAACGAAAAGAAGAACGTGAAGAGAGCCAAGAGAACTATCATTTCCGTGAAGCCCAATATGGGGCTTTTGCTCGGAGCTTCCGTCTCCCCAACTACGTGAAACCGGAGCAGGCGACGGCACGGTATGATAAAGGCGTGCTGACCGTGCAGGTTCCCAAGCTAGAAGAAACCAAGCCCAAATCGATCCCGATCGACGTCAAGGGATAACGGGAACCCAATGAACGTGTTGAACGTGCCGGTGCCGGGGCGAGGTCGGGTTTCTGAAAGAACCCATACCTCGCCCCGGCACGTTCGGCCGTTCCCTCAATCCTCCGGCATTCAACCTCTCTCTCGTTTTTTCCTTCCTCACGATCTTCTTGTGAAAAATGTGTTTCTCGTTTAATCTGCCTCCCCTGATCGTGGCCTTCCCGCAAGGCCAATTCCTCGTGAGGCCAATCCCCCGTGAGGCAATCCAATGAAAGGGCGAGTGCTTGCCGTAACAGCCAAGCTGTTCATTCCGGAACAGGAGCTCCAATTTCGCGCATCGCGCAGCAGTGGGCCGGGAGGGCAAAATGTTAACAAGGTGAATACGCGCGTGATGCTGCATTTTGACATCATGAACTCTCCGTCGTTGACAGCCATGCAAAAATCCCTGATCAGCAGAAAACTCAAAACTCGGATCAACAAGGAGGGGATTTTATATTTGTATGCTCAACGAGCTTCGAGTCAGGCGATGAATCGAGCCGATTTGCTCGAAAAGTTTTGCCGGCTTCTTCACGAGGCCCTGACTCCCCCGAAGATCCGAAAAAAGACCCAGATCTCCAAAAATTCCATTGCGAAGCGATTGGATCAAAAAAAACGGCGGGGATGGGTCAAGCAATTGCGCAATCAGCCGGTCCGGATCGACGACTGACCATTCACAGGACTTGAGTCAACGTAAAAGAGGTGTTTCGTGCCGCCAACCAACCAAGATGTGTCCCTCGTGATCTTGAATCCTCCCCTCGCCAAAACGATTCCCACGACCTTGGAAAAACATGGCCAGTCGCGGGCGGATAATTATTCTTGGTTGTCCGAACGTGACAATCCCGACGTGCTGGCCTATCTCAAGGAAGAGAATGACTATGCTCAGGGAGTCATGGCCCACCGATCCAAGTTCGAAGAAACCCTTTTTGAAGAGATCAAGGGGAGAATCAAACAAACCGACTCGTCTGTTCCCTACAAACTCGATGACTACTACTATTACACGAGATATGAGGAAGGGAAAGAATATCCTCTGTACTGCCGAAAGCGAGAGACGTTGGAAGCCCCAGAAGAGATGATGTTAGACGTGAACGTGTTGGCTGAGGGCCATGAATTTTTCTCCATTGGCGGGATGGCCATAAGTTTTGCCCAGGATCTGCTCGCGTATGCGTTTGATACGCAAGGAAGACGCATGTACACGGTTCGATTCAAGAATGTGGCAACCGGTGAGTTGTTGGATGATGTTCTTGAATGTGTGACGGGAAACATCGCCTGGGCAAATGACAATAGGACGCTCTTTTATAGCAAACAAGATCCGAACACCCTGCGCGCGTTTCAAATTTTTCGACATCAGTTGGGTCGTGACCCGTCTTCTGATGTATTAGTGTTCGAAGAAGAGGACGAGACGTTTTCCACGGCTGTCTTCAAGACCAAATCGAAGCAGTACCTCATGATTGCTTCGTCTCAAACCGTGAGTACGGAGTATCGCTATCTCTCAGCGGATCATCCCGACGGCGAATTTTCGGTGTTTTCCCCTCGTGAACGGTTTCATGAATATGACGTCGATCATTACCAGGACGCATTTTATATTCGCACGAACTGGGGCGCGAAGAACTTTCGCCTCATGAAGACGCCTCTCCAGCAAACGAGCCGGTCATCGTGGCAAGAGGTCCTTTCGCCCCGCGATGACGTCCTGCTTGAATCCTTTGAATTATTTCGAGACTTCCTCGTGGCGGAAGAGCGGCATCAGGGCTTGATGCAGTTACGAATTATTCCGTGGAGTGGGGGAGGCGAACATTATGTGGACTTTGGGGAGCCGACGTATTTAGCAGAGTTGGGAGAAAATCCTGATTTTCATACGTCGACCTTGCGGTATGGATATACCTCCATGACAACGCCGGATTCCGTGTATGACTATGATATGAACACCCACAACAAGGTCTTACTGAAACAAGAAGAGGTCTTAGGTGGGTTTGAGATCTCGCACTATGCCACTGAACGAACGTGGGCCACGGCATCAGACGGAAAACAAATTCCGATTTCGTTGGTGTACCGAAAAAACCTTCAAAAACCTGGTGGGAATCCTCTGCTGCTGTATGGCTATGGCGCCTATGGGATGAGTATGGATGCGAACTTTCGTTCTCCACGCTTAAGCCTTCTTGATCGTGGTTTCGTGTTTGCCATTGCGCATATCCGAGGAGGGGAAGAGTTAGGCCGTGAATGGTATGAGACTGGAAAACTCTTTCACAAGAAAAATACGTTTACAGATTTTATTGCCTGTGCCGAACATCTGATGCAAGAAGGCTATGCAACCCCAGAGCAATTATATGCGATGGGTGGCAGCGCCGGAGGGCTGCTCATGGGGGCGGTGGTCAACATGCGGCCTGATCTGTTTCACGGGGTGGTGGCACAAGTCCCGTTTGTCGACGTCATGACCACGATGTTGGATTCGAAGATTCCCCTGACCACGGGAGAATACGATGAATGGGGCGATCCTAACCAAAAAGAGTATTACGAGTATATCGTGTCCTATTCCCCTTATGATAATGCCACTGCACAGGCCTACCCTCATTTACTGGTGACCACGGCGCTCCATGATTCCCAAGTGCAATATTGGGAGCCTGCGAAATGGGTGGCCAAATTGCGTCGTGTGAAAACCAACCAGAACCGATTGCTCCTCAAAACCAACATGGAGGCAGGTCATGGAGGGGCCTCGGGCCGGTTTCAGCGATATAAAGAATTGGCATTCATTTACACCTTCCTCTTAGATTTGGCGAACCTGGCTGAATCGTGAGCCCGTCCCTTAACAGGCGGTTGCAAGGCAGGATGTTCAAAAAGGCCCGTCCAGCAAGGCCGCAGGGCCGTTGGCGCGCGGAGCGTACACGGAGTACGTGAGCGCGAACGGCGCGAAGAGCGCCAAGGTTGTGAGCCCGAAGGCGACAACGGGCCGAGAACGCCGCTGGCGGTTTTTTTCAACATCCTGTTAACACATCGCGGCTAACTGCGCCTTAATCGCCGGCTCGCGCAGTTTTTTGAGCGCCAGCACTTCGATTTGTCGAATCCGTTCACGCGTCACATTCATCAGTTTGCCCACTTCCTCAAGCGTTCGGGACTGTCCGTTGCCGATTCCGAAACGTAACCGAATAACTTGTTCTTCGCGTGGCGTCAGGACCTCAAGAATATGATTGAGTTGGGCCTTCATTTGTTCATCTTGAATAGTTTCATCCGGAAGCGAAGCATTGTTATCCGGGATGCAGTCTTCCAAGAACTGCTCCCCGTCGGTATTGGGATGGTCAAAAGAAATCGGTTCCAAAAACGCTTGCGTCGTGTGCCGCACTCGTTCAGGATTGATGGCTAAGGCCAAGGCAATTTCCTCGTTGGAGGGCTCGCGGCCTAGCTGTTGAGCCAAACGGTGTGAGGCCCTGATCATGCGTTGCCACGCTTCGGTCGTATGAACCGGCACTCGAATGGTTCGGGACTGGTCAGCCACGGCGCGTAAAATTCCCTGGCGTACCCACCACGTGGCATAGGTGCTGAATTTGAACCCTTTCCGGTATTGGAAACGTTCGGCCGCACGCATCAACCCAATGTTCCCTTCTTGAATGAGATCCAAAAAACTCAGCCCGCGTCCCGTAAAACGTTTGGCAATATCAACGACAAGGCGGAGGTTCCGTTGAACCAGCCCTTCTTTTGCTCGCTCCAATTGCATACGGTCTGAGGCTAACTCGTCTTGAAGCCGTTGCAGCCGTTTTCCGAGCATACGGGTTTTGAGTCCACGAGTGGATAGGGCGTTCCTGAGTCCGGACAATCGTTCCTGTGCCTCATCCAGAGCTGGAGCCGATAAGCCACTCAGACCACGAATTTCGGTCAGAGAGTGCAACGCCTCATGAAACTCAGGTTTGTCGCCGAGCGCGCCGACATATTGAATGACCTTGGTGAGCACGGTCCGAATGCTTCGGCTACTCTCGTCGATCCGTTTGGCCAGTTCCAATTCCTCATTTCGATCTAGAAGAGGGCGTGATCGAAAGGTTCGAAAATAGATGGGTTCGAGCGCGGTGTTTTTGGGTTCCTTGCTTCCATCTTTTTCATCGCGCGAGAAATCTTCGACCGCGGTATCCAGCGTGGGACCACCGTCAGGGAAGAAATTCGAGACGAGAAACTTACCTTTTGTCGAATTCCGATTCTTTCTCTTCTCGGCATCGAACGGCTTGTTGGCGAGCATTGTGTTGTCCATGGGTCTCTCCTTTCTTCATCACGATTGATTGTCTTCCTGCATGCTGGTTACACGTTGACAGTGAGAAACAGTGGTGTTCCTTGCCGATGGATAAACAAGAGAATCGTTTGTTTGTTCGGTAAGGCCTTCACCGCCTGCCGAAATTCTTTCAACGATTGAACCGGTTCATGGTTGATCTCACGGATAATGTCACCTTGAACGAGTCCAGCCTCTTCGGCTTGACTGCCTACACGAATGTCCATGACCACGACACCCGTCATGTGACCGTCAACGCCGAGTTGTTTTGCCAGGCGTGGGGTGAGATCCTCTACGGTCAGCCCTGCCAGACGAGACTCAGCGTCCGGTTGCTGCGCGGAGGCGACTTGTTGACCCATCGGATGCTCAATGATGGTCGTGCGCAAGGATTGTTCCTGCCCATCACGCATGATCACGATCGTGACGTCAGTCCCCACGCTGGTGGTGGTCACCGCCCGTTGTAAGTCCCTGGGATTGGCAATAGGCTGTTCTTGATATCGAATGATGGTGTCTCCTCGTTGGAGTCCGGCACGGTCTGCCGGGCTTTCTGCACGGACCTCGGTCACGATGGTTCCGGCAGGGCGATCTAAGTGAAACGATTTGGCCAGCTCAGGGGTGACGCCTTGAATCCCGACGCCTAAAAACCCACGGGTGACCTTTCCGGTCGTCACGAGGTTTGTATAGACGTGTTGCCCCATGCTGGCGGGCACGGCAAACCCCACACCTTGATATCCGCCCGTTCTTGAGAGAATGGCGGTGTTAATGCCGACTAATTCGCCACGCATGTTGACCAAGGCGCCGCCGGAATTTCCGGGATTGATCGCAGCATCGGTTTGAATGAAGTCTTCATACTGCGTGATGCCTATGCCGCCACGATCCTTAGCACTCACGATGCCTTGCGTGACGGTGGAGTGCAGCCCGAAAGGACTCCCGATCGCGAGGACATAGTCGCCAACCTCAAGTTTGGACGAATCACCCCAAGGGATGAACGGCAGGTTGTCTCCTTGAATTTTAATCACAGCCAAATCTGTTTGCGGGTCGCTCCCCACAATCGAACCGGCGAACTCTCGTTTATCGAGCATGGCCACTGTCACCGTTTTTGCTCCTTCGATGACGTGGTGGTTGGTGACCACGTACCCGTCAGGACTCACGATGACTCCAGAGCCCATACCCATCCCGCGAGGCTCTTGCCGCTGGTCGGGAAAAGGAGGCATCCCAAAGAAGTTTTTGCCTTGCGGCCCGTGATTGAACCAATCGGGGAGGCCGGGAGTCTGGGAGAATCCAGTGTCCATGGCTTTTGAGGCGGTGATATTGACGACGGCCGGTCTGACCGCTTTGACAATGTGCGCAAATCCATGCCCGACCTGAGAATCAGGTTGGACGGTCTGAGCGATAGAATGAGGCGTCGAGAGAGCGGACTGTGTCGGAGATCCCACCGCGCCGGTTGAAAAGGCGGCGACGAACATTCCCGAAATGGCTAAGCCCATCGCGAGGCCGATCAGGACCTTTTTTCTGTCCTGCATCATGGTGAGGGCTGTGAACGATGGGCTGTGCAGCGGTTGTTTCATGACTTCCTCCTTCATGAAATATGGATTTGAAACGTGTACGCATTGGTTGAAATAGTTGTAACACCGGAACATGAAAAGAAAATTAACCGTGGATTAAAAACTTCTAATCCAAAAGGAGGAAAAACAGACGAGCCTAAGCGTGGGGTTGCGTCAGGTGGTAGACAGCAGGGGAAGGGAAATCGTAAAACAGGAACCCTGGCCGAAGGTGCTTGTGACCTCAATGGTGCCGTGGTGCGCTTCGGCAATCCATTTACAGATGGACAGGCCAAGGCCGGTGCCTTTCTGCGCATGCGCCCGTGCGGCATCGGTTCGATAAAATCGGTCGAAGATGAGACGTTGTTCATCCGGAGTCATGCCGATACCCTGGTCTTGGACCATAATCTGAGCCATCTCGTGATGTTGCTTTAAACTGAGTTGCACGGTTCCCTGTGGTGATGAATATTTGACGGCGTTATCGACCACATTCAGGAGCAGTTCTCGAAGCCGCCATTCGTCTCCCAACACTTGGAGTGGTTTGACTTGCCCTAAGGCCGTTTCGACCTGCTGCTCTTTTCCGAGTACCATGGCTTGCAGTTGAATTTCTTGCACCAACGTATCGAGTTGCACGGGATCCGAAGCGACTTTCACCTCCCCGAGATCGGCGCGTGAGAGAAATAAAAGCTCTTCCACGATACGACTCATCCGATCAATTTCTTCCAGATTACTTTCCAGGGCTTCTCGATAGACTTCAGGGGAACGGGGCTTTCGCAGAGCCAATTCGGTTTCGCCCTTCGTGATCGTCAAGGGGGTGCGCAATTCGTGCGAGGCATCGGCGCTGAATTGACGGATTTGTCGAATCGAAGCTTCGAGCCTGGCGATCATGTCGTTAAACGTGGAAGCTAGGCGACCTATTTCGTCTTTTGAGGTCGTTTCAATACGCTGGGTGAGGTCGCCTCCTGAAATCCTTTGAGCAGCAAGGGTCATGGTGTCGACGGGTCGCAAAGCTCGGCTGGCCAAAAACCAGCCGCCTAACATGCTCACCACCACTGCTAACGGAGAGCCGATGAGCAAGACAAACACCAAACGAGCCAGCATTTGTTCTACAGGCCGAAGAGAAATGCCGACTCGCAAGATGTTGACGAGGGTCTCCCCATGTCGAATGGGATACGAGAGGAGTCGAATAGGGATTTCATTTTGGAACCGGACGGTTTCGAATATGGCACGGCCTTCAAGGGTCGCTTGGAGGGCGGTTTGACTGAGGGGAATATTCCGCGTTTTGATATTGGCGGACTGGAGGGTGATTTGACCTTGCGGGCCAAAAATATGGAAGAACTTGTCAATGAGGGCAAGCTCAGGAAAAGCTTGCGTCAGGTCGTCCAACAACAGAAATGGGCCAAAGCGGTGCTCTTCGAGAGTCCGGGTGGCGGCAACAGCCGCTTCCTCCAGCGAGCGGTCGATGTGATCCTGTAACGCGCGTGCCATGACGACATAGAGCGCGCTCGCGAAGAGGATCATGATCAAGGCCAAGCCCCCACCATACCAGATGGTCAACCGGACGCGGATGGAGGTGTTAGCCCGCATTTCTCACCAGGCTTCGTCGCGAGGGCGTCGAGACGCCGCTGTGTTGAGGCGCACGGACTGCAAGACGTGAAGGCATAGTTGACACTATGTCGAAGTGGCTTGCGGGAGTACGCCCCGGCACAGCGAGTGGACCGGCGCCCGCAGCAGGAGGCTGGTGGGAAATGCGGGTTAGGCATCGGTCAACTTCAGGGTGTATCCACTGCCTCGGACGGTGTGGATGAGTTCGCGGTCATGGCCACGATCGATTTTATTCCGGAGATAACTGATATACACGTCGATGACATTCGTGAAGGTGTCGAAATCAAGATCCCACACATGCTCGGCAATCATCGGGCGTGTGAGGACACGTCCTGTATTCCGCATCATGTATTCCAGCAACGCATATTCCTTGGAGGTCAGGTCGATCCGTTGCCCACCGCGTGTGACTTCGTGGCTGATGGGGTTCAATATTAAATCGTCGATTTGCAAAATGCCCGCCGTGTCCCCACTGGCTCGACGCAACAGGGCTCTTGCCCGGGCGATCAGTTCTTCAATGGCAAAGGGTTTGGTGAGGTAGTCGTCCGCGCCGGCATCCAGCCCTTTCACGCGTTGGTCCACTCTCGAACGAGCAGTCAAGATGAGAATCGGTGTGGCGACCTTGGCATCTCGGACGGCTTTCAACACTTCAATGCCGGGAAGGCCGGGAAGCAGGAGATCAAGAATGATCAGATCATAGTCGACTTCCGAGGCCAAGTCTCGACCCTGAAGGCCATCGGAACACACGTCCACCGCATAACTTTCTTCCTCCAACGCGCGGCGAATGAACGAGGCGACTTTGGGTTCGTCTTCGACAATCAGTATGCGCACAGTGAATTATTATATCATGGATAGCGAAGCCGAGGAGTGTCCTGAAAGACCTGGAGGGGTGTCGCGGCGCGATCCCTGCTCGGTGGCAGGGACATGCCTTATCGCACTTTCTTCTTTCTCTCCCGTAGCTGCGCGATCTTATCGCGCCTGCCGGAAAGCCCACGGAAAATCTCATGGCCGGGAGAGGTAAACAGAATGAACGGGTTTCACGCTTAGTCGGAATTTTTTAAGCGAAACCCATATTGTCGGCTTGTCAGCGCGACCATATTTCCAGTCGTTTTGTCATAGTAGGCTGCTTGCCACGAGGGTTGTCCCTGGTCATCAAGAATGGTCGCGGCACAACGGACAACTTTATCAAGCGCTTTCTTTTCGGCAAGCGGGAGCGCGTGCCATTGAGGACCAATATGGACCCACAGCAAATTGGACATGCTGGGTGGATGAGTCGTGCCGTGGATTCCCTTATCAGCATACGTAGCTAACGTGGCTTCGGCCTCTTGCGGGTTACATGGTGGGGGCTCTAGCCAGTACACCCAAATGGCCAAGAGAAAAAGGCTCATGGCAACCAGGCTGATCGGCAGAATTCGGTGAGACGATTTGACCATATTCTAAGGGTAGAGAGATCCGTCCATGAAAACAAGACTCTTGGTTTTTTACGGCGAATTTCTTTCGTTCAACAGATTCTTCGCAAAACACCAGTGTGGTCATCCTGAGCAACGCGAAGGATCTGTTTTTAAAGGCTCCCATTTTTGCTAACATCGTATTGATGTGTATAAATATTTTAATATTACACATCTTGACTGCACAAATATATACACAGTATCATGTGTATCACATGATCTGAAAAAGGAGAAGATATGGCTCGCATCAATGTCATGATTCAAGAAGAAATTTTAAAAGAGGTCAATCGCGCAGCAGCGGAGGAAAAGCTGAGTCGTAGTGCCTTACTCCAGAAAGCGGTGCGCCGGTATTTAGAGGGGCAGAGGTTGGAAAAAGAAGCCAACGAACGCAAGAAACGTATGCAAAAAGCCGCTGCAAACATGGACAGACTGGCAGACAAATTCGGCAAGTGGGATGGAGTAGGAACCATCCGTCAGTTTCGTGACCAGCGGACCGGAGCGAAGCGATGATTGCCGCGTATCATGCTGGCTACGTCGTAGACGCCTCTGTCGGAGTGAAATGGTTTGTTCGGGAACGGGAAGCCGACCGCGAGGCCGCCCTGGCCTTGAGACAACGCCATATAGAGGGAAGAACGCGAATGATTGTGCCGGAGTTATTTTTATTGGAAGTGCCCAATGCCATCAAAGCCGGCAGAAAGGGCACGGAAGAAGAATTAGCCGAAGTGCTTACGACTCTGGCTGACCTGGACATACAAGTCGAACAACATACGCATCAGGTGTTGCGGAAAACCAATGCGGTCGCGTGGGCCTACAAGCTCACGTGGTACGACGCCGTCTACGTCGCCCTCGCCGAGATCCTAGGATTTCCCTGTGTCACGGCGGATGAAGCCCTGCTCCGAAAAATGAAAGGCCATAGCATTGTGCTTCGGTTAAAGGATTTAGCCTTTGAATGATGAGGACTGAAATTGTCCCCCAGGTTTTGTACTGTCATTCCCGACATTTTTAATCGGGAATCCAGGAATATGTTATTCCGAGCAATACACCAACGTGGTCATTCCGAGCGAAGCGAGGAATCTCGTCGTAGTTATAGGACCGTCTCTCACGCCTTATAGAACCCTCGCCCCCGGAGGGAGAGGGCAGGGTGAGAGGGTAAAGGGGAGGTAAAGAGACTGATTGGCGGTGGTCTTGTCATGTTCTCCACGAGCGCGGGAATGAACCGGAGAATGTCATGGAGAAAGCAATCAAAATTCCAGTGAATAGACTTCTAAATTGTCCTCTTGATTTTATTACAGAAATAACGGCGGTAGTAGTCGATGAGTTGAAACGATATAGTCCTAAAAAAGGGCGGTTTTTTTAGAAAGGCTGGCTTTCTATCGCTTGGCAATATGGGGATATAGCGACATATCGATGAAGACAGAGACGAAAAGACTCTTGAGCTTTTGGAAGAGACTATTTCAGAAATTGGAAAATTTTTGCCTCAGGATATTATTCTTATGGGGGGCGGATTCAGGTGGGGTGTTTCAATACGTGGAAATAGATAAAAAGGGGGTTGTACTCGATACCCCCGCTGGAACTGGAAGAACGGTTGTTGCCCTTATAGAAGACTAATGAATCGGCCGAGACGCCTGTGGGCGCTTGGCGAGAGGGATGTATATATAATTTGATATATACATCCAGTTTATCTATAATAGGCCTATTGCTAGAAAGGAGGGAAAATATGACTACGGCGGCTTACATTGGTGAGGCCAAAATTTTTACAAACGGGGGCAGCCAGGCTGTCCGACTGCCGGCAGAGTGCCGTTTTCATTCAAAGACTGTGACCATTCAAAAGCTCGGCCGCTTGGTCATCATCCAGGAGAAAAGTAAATCCTGGGATGAATTTTTTGCACGGCCACGAGTGCCGAAAGGCGATCAAATCCAGCGTGGGAAGCATAATGAGTTTGATTTTCGAAGGCCCTTCAAATGACGTACATGCTCGATACTGACATGTGCATCTACATTATTAATGAGAAAAAGGCTGTGTTAAAAAACAGGCTGAATCAACATCTTGGCCATGTGTGTATCTCCTCGATCACTTTGGCGGAACTACTTTTTGGTGCTGAAAATTCCAAACGCCGTGATGCCAATTTTGCCGAAGTTTTAGAGTTTGTGAGCAATCTGTCTGTGGTGCCCTTTGATGATACGGCCGCGATGGACTACGGCCGGGCGCGGGCCGAACTTCAGCAGATCGGGAAACCCATCGGGCCGAATGATATGTTGATTGCCGCCCATGCGCTGGGTATTGATGCAACTTTGGTGACAAATAACGTAAAAGAATTTTCACGGGTTAAAGGACTCCGGGTGGAAAACTGGCGATCCTAAATTGATCCGGAAGAAAAACGAGTGTTCCTCGGAAGCGCGGGGATGAACCGCTCTGCCACCACGTCTGAATATTGTAACGCATCCCCGAAAGTTGGGTGAAGGTGGGAACTGGTTCGGACAATCAGTTGATAATACCGAGAAACGTAGCGCCCACCTTTCGAGGTGTGCGACGGTACAGTAAAACTTTGTCTTCAATTTGCAGCTTTTCCAACACTCAGGAAATGGAGTCCGATTATGCAACGTCCGCCATTCCCTCCTTTCACCGAAGAGACGGCAACGCAAAAGGTTCGCATGGCCGAGGATGCATGGAACGGTCGTGATCCAGCCAAGGTCGCGCTTGCGTATACCCCTGACAGCACATGGCGGAATCGTGCCGAGTTTCTCGATGGGCGCGCTGATATTGAAGCATTCCTGACCAGGAAATGGAACAAGGAACTCGATTATCGACTCATCAAGGAGCTCTGGACGTTTGGCGGAAATCGTATCGCTGTTCGCTTTGCCTACGAGTATCACGACGATAGCGGTAATTGGTTCCGTGCCTACGGCAATGAGAATTGGGAATTCGACGAAAACGGCTTGATGCGTCGTCGGATCGCCAGCATCAATGACCACCCGATAGCCGAAAGCGATCGCAAATTCCTATGGCCATTGGGCCGCCGTCCCGACGACCATCCGGGCCTGAGCGACCTCGGACTTTGATTGAAGGCGAACCGGTTTTCTTTGTAGGGCGGGATTTCATCCCGCCTCCCTCCTGGCCGCATGAGATGCGGCGCTACAAATACGAAGGAGCAGCTTGCACAGTACGGGATGAAAAGGGAGGGTGCTCGGTCTGGTACCTGGTTAGGTAGCGCGAGCCGTTCGGTGAAGGACTGATGCCTGTTTAGTTCTCAGACGGACCCCTGAAATGCAGGGAAAGGGAATTGATGCAGAATCGTTGGCCTGTCGGTGCAGGACCATCGTCAAAAACATGTCCCAGATGGGCACCGCAGCGACTACAGGTGACTTCCACACGCGTCATCCCATAGCTATGGTCGGTTTTGGTATCCAGGACCTCTTCATTCGCGGGTTGCGTGAAACTCGGCCACCCCGTGCCGGATTCAAACTTATTTTCTGAGAGGAACAGGGGATTCTCACAACAAATGCAATGATACGTTCCTTTGGCTTTATGGTGGTAGTAAGTGCCACTGAAAGCCGACTCGGTTCCGTGTTGGCGAGTCACGTAGTATTGTTCCGGGGATAATTGCTGCTTCCATTCGTCCTCGGACTTGTGAATCTTCTCAGTCATGTCGAACTCCCTTGTCACCAGAAACAATAAGGGCCTTTTTCTGTACAGCGTCCAAGACCATTTGATCATCCATACCCGCGTTCCACACGGTGTTCAAAAATTCGGCCGGCTCCATATTCACACTTCGCAAAAACGGGCGGTCGGCTCCGCAGCCGAACATGATATCCGGTGAGAGTTCCCCGCGAAGCTTGGCACGGGCCTTGGCGATAATGCGGGGGAGCCATCGATACCCACCCAACTCGGCATAACCGGATGGGAGGGTCGCCGAAGGGATCATCTTGTTCGAGGGTTTTCCCTGTTGCACTGTCAGAAAGTAGGTGCGGCGGATTTCGGTCATTGCCGCAACAGCGTCGAAAGTCGGCTCGCCGTCTTCAACCCAGTCCTCAACGAAATCATACAGTTCTTGGGCCGAGGTGCCAATCGAATCGAGAACGGCCAAAGCCTCACGGCCAATGACCTTTTCAGGGCCTCGATCCCCCTGTTCAAACCGCTGTACGGCCTGGTCATAAATATCGCGAAGTTGGGAAAGCCAATCTTGAGAACCGTGGTCTTCTGTTACCGTCTTTTCTGTCATGTATTCATTGTGTGGGCAAAGTGGAGGCATCGTCAAGCCCTTGGGGATTGCGTCGGGCTTTTGCAAAAGAACGGTTAGTCGGTATCGGAAGAGAGCGATGCGGCTAGAGAGTCGGTCGAGTTTGCAAGCCGATGCAGGGTAAGGTAGGCCATGGCTTCTTCATGCACGGTGACTCCTTTCGCGAGGAGTTCGTGGTAGGCACGCGGCGTAAGCTTGCCTGCAATCCACAACTCAATGTTCTCAACTTGCTGGGCAGCGGATTTCCAGTTTGTGACGGTTTTTGCCGCACTGGCAAGTTCAGCTCTCCAAGGAAGATAGTCGATAGGAAGCATGCCGACTAGGGTGTGATCATGCGTCAATCCCATCAGCAACCTGTCTTCAAGCGCCACAATTTCATGAAGCGGTCTCACGTTCTGATGGTACGTGAGCAGCATTTCAGCCATTTGTTGGAAAAACAGCGCCTCCTCTTCAAACTCTGCTGACATGGCGACTTCCAAAAAAGTTTTTCGGTTGTTGACGGTATCCATCTCGAACAGCGCTTGGATCAGAACGGTTTCATGACGAGGAGAGTACCATGGGTGATTGAGAAATGCTTCGATGAGCGATGCATCGATGTTCATGGCCTCAAGTTTTTCCCGGTTCAGTCGTCGAAGTTCTTCAGGAGAATGATCCCGTAGGAGTTCGCCAATGGTGGTACTTAACGACGTGCCGGTCAGCACGGCGCCGGCCGGCCCTCCAATGGGAAGGGTTGCGAGTCGAACGGCTGTGTCCCCGGCATACCCTGCCAAACTCAAGCTATCGAGTTTTTCCTGCAAGACCGGGTTGGAGGAATACACATCCACGCCAAAGTGATCCGCGACTTGTCGTTTGACGGTTGAAAGACCGATCAGTTCTTCGTTTTCGGTATCTTCAAATTGTCCTCGTTCACCGGTGGTCATTTCTCCGATTCGTGTCGCCATGCGCCACATGCCTTTGGGGACCGCCAGAATGGTTTCGGTGGGTTTCGTGAACAGGCCCAGCACAAAGTTAAAAGGGCTCAGGATCGCATGCTTTACTCCCGCTGCCAGACTCTGGAGGTGATTCACGTCTTCTTCCATGGTTACGATAGCCTGAATTTCCTGAAGACGGATCCTCAGCATGTCTTCTCCGTAGGCCTCAAACTGTCCATACGGTGAGGTGATCAGAAAACGATGCGTGTATCGAAAGGGAATCACCTCATCCAAGACGGTATGGTGTTCCCCTTTGAGCACTTCAGGATCGATGATGTCTCTCGCGTCAAGGATAGACGGTGTCTCATATTCGGTGGTGGTGATCGTCGGGGAAGGGGGGAAAGGTGAAATGGCTGTGACAAAATTCACACACAGCAGTGTCCAAAAGACTATGACCACAAAAGTAAAGGACCATAGTCGCCCCGGATGTGTGTACAGAGTAGAGGAAGTGTTATCCCCGTGTTTTCGCATGGATTCGCCTTTAATTAAGTTGGACAAGTCGCTTTGCTTGCTAAGGCAAGTACTGCAAACTCCGTTCCAAATACTTATCTCATGAGGGCGACACGCGACGATCTTGCTTTGACCGAGCCGTGGGCCTGTAGTTTTTTCGTGGGTTTGGGGGGGAAGGCTCAAAAAGATCGGAGTCTGGACAAAAAAAGAGGAGCAAGGCTTAGAACCCTGCTCCTCTGCACGAATGATCAACCGGAATTACGGCTTGATATAGATGTACCCTTGTTGTTGAAGATCGGCAATACGTTTCACGGCGACAGGATGTTCGGTAGGTATAAAGCCCGCCACGAGTTTTTCAAGTGGCGTGCCGAACAGTTTCATCGACACTTGGCACATTTCGGCTGAGGCGCCTTTGTCCATTGCGGCCTTGAGTTTGGCTTTGAGTTGTGGATCAACGGTGTCTTCTTTGAAGAGCTCGAGGGCCGGACCATGGACCACGAGCTTCACATCGATATTCTCCGGTCCACCTTCGGCTTCAATGTGTTTATTGATGAGTGCCATCGCGTATTTGGCGGTCGCCAAGTCCTTCCCGTCGACATGATACAGCACCTTTATTTTCTCTTTGGCTAGGGCGGGGGCGGCGTCAATGGCAAGTCCGAATCCAACGGCTAAAGCCAAGATAACAACAAGAGAGCCTATGAGAGATGGTTTATGAGAGGCGTACATAGATCCCTCCTTGGAGGAAATGGTGAAAAAGCTCAAGCTAATACTTGAATGACAACATTATCCCAGCTTTCAACAAGAATAGGCAAGAAAACAAACGCTTGCCCCCTTTGATGGTGCCCGCTAAGCTTACCGGATTACCCAGGAACACGTTATGTCCTTCATCGCCGATCTCCATATTCATTCCCGCTATTCCCGCGCCGTCAGCAAAGACATGGTCCCGGAGAGTCTCTATCGTTGGGCTCAACTCAAAGGGATTACCGTCGTCGGAACCGGAGACTTCACGCATCCTGGCTGGTTTACCGAACTCCAGGAGAAACTCGAACCGGCTGAACCGGGCCTCTATCGCCTGAAGCCGGAACTCGCCGCTCAGGTGGATGCCGAGATTCCCGAGTCTTGCCGGGCTGAAGTCCGGTTCATGCTGACGTCCGAGATCAGCAGTATTTATAAGCGCCATGAGCGCACGCGCAAAGTGCACAACCTGATCTTCGCGCCCAGTTTCAGCGCCGTGGCGAACATGACGGACAAGCTGGCGCGCATTGGAAATCTCCATTCGGATGGCCGGCCCATCTTGGGATTGGACAGTGAGCAGTTGCTGCGCATTATGCTGGAGCGTGCTCCG
Source organism: Nitrospirales bacterium (assembly GCA_965247845.1). Classification (GTDB taxonomy): domain Bacteria; phylum Nitrospirota; class Nitrospiria; order Nitrospirales; family UBA8639; genus Bin75. Next base: position 158,031 of record OZ252040.1, read on the forward strand.
GAGGCCTTGTTCGTTCCCGCCCATGCCTGGACACCGCACTTTTCAGTGTTTGGGGCTAACTCAGGGTTTGACTCTTTGGAAGAATGTTTTGGGGAACTGAGTCCACATATCCAAGTGATTGAAACCGGACTTTCCTCGGACCCGTCCATGAACTGGCGACTGAGTCAGCTTGACGGCATTACCTTAATTTCGAACTCCGATGCCCATTCGCCCAGCAAGCTTGGCCGTGAAGCCAATGTGTTGAACAGCGACTTGTCGTTTGCCGGCATCAAAACGGCCTTTACGAGTTGCGATCCTACACTGTTCATGGGGACGATCGAGTTTTTTCCGGAAGAAGGTAAGTACCATTATGACGGGCACCGAAACTGTCAGGTCCGCCTGTCCCCGGAGGAAGCCAGAACCCACAACAATGTCTGTCCGGAATGCGGAAAGCCCGTGACGCGCGGGGTCATGCATCGTGTCGAAGTGCTGGCCGATCAGCCAACCGGACACCGTTCCCGCAAGGCGTTGCCCTACTGGAGCATGGTTCCGCTCGTCGAGTTGATTGCCGAGGTGCACGGCGTTGGAGTGAATACTAAAAGGGTGACCGAGGCCTACCAGCGGATGCTTGCGAATTTAGGCAATGAATTGAAGATTCTGAGGGACGTACCCATCTCGGATATCGAAGAGGATGGGGGAAGTCTCCTTGCCCTCTCAATCCAACGCATGCGCGCGGGCAACGTGGCCATTGCTCCGGGCTACGACGGGGAGTACGGGACCGTTTGTTTGCTGTCTCAAGAGGATCGGCAATCCCATTCCTCTCAAATGCCGTTGTTCTAGCAGAAGGCGCCATAAGGCATGTCCCAGCCCCTGAGCGGGGATGGCGCCACTACAAATGATGCGGTTGTTGCCCTCTGAAGTTTGATGCCTCCATGAACATCGAGAACAACCTTTTGTTTGAGAGTCTCAATGCCCAGCAGAGAGAAGCCGTGTTGGCAGGCGACGGGCCGGTGCTCGTTGTTGCTGGGCCTGGTACCGGCAAAACCAGAACGCTGACGGTGCGTCTCGCGTATTTGCTGACGGATCAGCACGTCGCACCTGAGGCATTACTGGCCGTCACCTTTACCACGCGGGCTGCAAGAGAAATGCGTGAGCGGTTGGAACAGCTCGTCGGGGCTCTGGCGGACAGGGTGTTTCTGGGAACCTTCCACAGCTTTTGTTTCCAATTGCTGCGAGCGGAAGGACATCGGCTTGCCCTTCCGCAAGACTTCGGCGTGGCTGATCAACGCGATCAGGTGACGATCATGCAGCGGGCCTTGCGGCAACTAAAACAGCCGGACAATCGAACCGCGACCCAACGGATACTCCATGATGTGTCCGCGTTCCGCAATCAACAGACCGACAGCGACGTATCGGTGGACAACGCAGGCTTGTCTGAAATTTGTGAAGCCTATCAACAACAATTGCGAAAATGTGACTTGCTGGATTTCGATGAACTATTGCTCTTTGGCGTGCAGTTGCTCGAACGCTTTTCGGATGTTCGGAAAAGAATTCAACGGCAATTTGCCTATGTTCTGGTTGATGAATATCAAGACGTCAATCCGGTGCAGCAGCAATTATTAGAACTCCTGGTCGGCGATCGAAGTCATCTCTGGGCCGTGGGAGATGGCGACCAAGCGATCTACGCGTTTCGAGGCGCAGAGTCGGAACACGTTGTACAGTTTGAGAAAAGTCATGTGAATGGGAGAGTCATAAAACTGGAGCAGAGCTATCGTTTCACGCCGCAGATTGCGGCTGTCGCTTCACAAGTCATCCAGCAGAACGTTTCCCGACGGGCCTTCACCCTGAAAACGGCGAATGCCTCCGGGTTGCCGGTTCAGGTCGTGAGTTTTCCTGACGAGCAAGCCGAAGCCGCTTGGATCGTCAGGCAGATCGAGGAATGTGTCGGGGGAACCAGTCATTATCAACATTACAAAGGAAGGGTGACCGATACCGTGAGTCGGCGAGAGCAAAGCTTTCAAGACTTTGCCGTGTTGTGCCGTCTTCATGCCCTGACAAAGCCTCTTCAAGAGGCTCTGAGAAATTCTGGAATTCCTCATCGGGTTGTGGGGGAAACACGATTCTTCGATAAGAAAGTCGTCAAAGACGTGCTGGCTTACCTGCGGGTCCTCCAGAATCCACATGACGATAGCAGCTTCGCGCATATTCTGAATTGTCCGCCACGAGGAATCGGTGGACAGACGCAAACGGCCCTTGAATCCGAGGCCGAGCAACACGGTCTCTCGCTGTATGCCACCCTGGGAAAATCCGTGATTCTTTCATCATCTCAAATGAGAGCGGTCAAGTCATTGATCAAGCTTATTGAAGACATGCAGCGCAACAGGGAAGAGAAACCCCTTTCACAATTCCTTGCGTATGTGGCGGATGTCACAGGCCTTCGGCAATGGCGGATAGAACAGGATCCACGTCATGAAAACGATTTGTTACTGCTTCGCTCGATCGCTGCGAAATACGATGAAGTGAATACCACGATGGCCCTTCAGCAATTCTTGGAAGAGGCGACCCTGGCCGTGGACGTCGATGACTATGATGCCTCTGTCGACGCGGTGAGCCTGATGACCATCCATGCCGCCAAGGGATTGGAGTTTACCGAAGTGATGGTGTGCGGGGTCGAAGAAGGGAGCCTGCCATGCGAAAATGGAGACCTTGAAGAAGAACGCCGGCTGTTTTATGTCGGCCTGACTCGCGCCAAAGAAAGAGCGCATCTTCTCCACTGCCGCACCCGTTTTGTGTTTGGGGACCGCCGTGACCGTGAAGCCTCACGATTTCTCCTGGAATTTGATGAGAGTTTAAAAGAAACCACCGTTATTCCCAGCCGACCTCGACGGTCGAAACAAGAACCGGAGCAACTTTCTCTATTAGAGTAAGAGCGTGCTTGGCTCTACGAATTGGACGGCTTGGGAACCTATTCGAACAGGTCACTTGCCGCGATAACGGCGATTCCTTACACTTTTCTTATGACTGCCTAAGAAGAGGTTCAGCGATACACGTCTTTCCGGTGTTCGATTGTCAACACATCGAGCCATTCAGAACCAACCAGACGATAGAGAATGCGATAGGGCCATACTCGGTAGGCGCGTACCTTCTCCTTCTTGTATGGTCCTTTAAGGGATTTCCCTTCCAGTGGGTGAAAGGACAGATGCCGGAGAGCTTCTTTAATTTTCGTGATCGTGGCAGGGGCGAAGGCCTTGAGGTCTTTTTGAGCCTGGGGTGTGAGGCGAACGTGTTTCACTGTTTTTCGCCGAACACCTCCTTAAAGGTGGCAAGCTTTTTTGCTTTGGCTTCTTTTAACCCTTGGTTTAAGGCTTTGACCGTTTGAGGCTTGGACATGATTTCAAGCGTTTCCAGCCAACACTCGAATTCTTCGGCGCTCATCAATACAGCTCGGGGCGTGCCGTTTTTTGTGACCACAAATCTTTCCGATAGCCGATCGACTTGATCCACCAACGTAGAAAATTTTTGGCGGGCTTCTTTTAAGGGAATCGTTTTATTCATAGTATCCTCGTCTGTTATTAGCCAAAAGTGTACATAATTATGTCGCTTTTAGCAAGAACGTGTTTTTCACTCGTCTTTACGATTGTTGAGGTCGTGTGGCTTCCTCCGAAATGGAATTTTTAAAAGCTTGATGCGCAGCTTCGCATTGGACCGGCAGGCTTTCAGGTTCCCGGATTTCTTTGGTATGGCGAATGAATTACAGATACCTCTTTTGATGATACAATGAGGCCGACGATATTCCTCTCTCCTTGGTGAATGGGTCAGTGAGTAACAGCGAAAGTCATCGAAGCCGTTCTCCCCTCCGTGGACTTCTTATTGCCCAGTTTTTTGGGGCGTTCAACGACAATGCCTGGAAGTTGATGGTCGCGTTGTTGGCCATCAAACAGTTGGCCTCGCACATGGGAGCAGGCCCGGAACTCGAAGCCGCTGCCCAAGCCCAAACGACCCTCACCTTTGTCGTCTTCACCTTGCCGCTTATGCTTGTGTCCGTCGTGGCCGGTGTCTTTTCGGATCGATTGAGCAAGCGTTCCGTTATTGTGGTCATGAAGGCCGTCGAAGTGGTGTTGATGGCCTTGGGGACCTTGGCGCTCTACAGCAATCCATCGGGGGGGATCCTCCCGCTTCTGGTGTTGGGTGGCATGGCGGTGCAAAGTGCGCTCTTCAGCCCGGCGAAGTATGGAATTTTGCCGGAGTTGCTTCCTCACGAACGGTTAGCTGTTGGAAATGGGCAACTCGAACTCTGGACCTTTTTGGCCATTATTGGCGGAACAGGGACGGGAGGAGTCCTGCTCCAACTATCGGGAACCTCTCCTTGGTTGGCGGGCTTGGTGCTGCTTCTGTTTTCGCTTGCGGGGTTTGCCGCATCGTTCCTGGTTCCGGCCGTTCCTCGAGCACGGACGGAAGGGGGGGTGGGTTCCACGCTTCGCGGAGCCTGGACGGCCGTGCAAGCGGACCGGGTGTTACGGTTTGGGATTGCAGGAAACGTGGCGTATTGGACCATTGCCAGTTTAGTGGGGCAGGACATATTGGTCTATGCCAAGACGGTTCTGGGATTGTCCGATTCGTTATCAGGCTTGCCGTTAGCGACCTTTGGTATTGGAGTCGGCATCGGCGCGGTTTTGGCGGGGAAACTTTCTCACTCCAAAGTCGAGGTGGGCCACATTCCGCTTGGCGCCATTGGATTAACTCTGGGACTTTTCTTCCTGGGCATCGTGCGTCCTGGATTGATCGGGACGGTGTGCGGAATGGGATGGTTGGGAATTTCCAGTGGGTTCATCGTGGTGCCGATTAATGCGCTCATTCAGTGGCGTGCCCCGGAAGATCGACGCGGTGCGGTCATTGCGTTTAGTAACACCTTTGTATTTGGGGGCGTACTGGTCGGGTCCTTGGCTGCGTGGGGCCTGTCCTCTTTCGGTTTAAGCGCCAGCGGCATTTTGGTCGTATCGGGATTCGGCACGGCGGTCGGGACGGCCTGGTCCATGTGGATTATGCCGGAAACGTTTATTCGCATGACGCTCTTTCTCTGCACGCATACGATCTATCGCCTGCACATTGTGGGACGGACTCATGTGCCGGAACATGGAGGCGCGGTCTTGCTGCCGAATCATGTGTCGTTTGTGGATGGGGTGTTGCTGTTGGCGAGTATTGATCGTCCCATTCGTTTTGTCGTCGATCGTCACTATTACGAGCATCCACTTTTTCATCGAGCAGCGCGCGTGATGGGTGCGATTCCCATTTCTTCCCAAGGATCGCCTCGGGAAATTCTCCATTCGCTTCGTGAAGCCGGACGGCGAATAGACAATGGGGAATTGGTCTGTATCTTTCCCGAAGGGCAAATTACCCGTACAGGCGGTCTCCTGTCGTTTCGCCAAGGATTCGAGCGAATCGTCAAAGGGCGAGAAATACCCGTGATTCCCGTTCATCTTGATCGGATATGGGGCAGCCTCTTTAGTTTTATTGGCGGAAAATTTCTGACGAAGTGGCCGGAACGCATTCCCTATCCCGTCACGATTTCTTATGGTGCGCCCATGCCGTCCACCGCCACGGCCACTGAAGTACGGCAGCGAGTTCAGGAATTGGGTGAGGAAGCCTGGCGCCATCGAAAATCCGATCGGCGGCCACTCCATCATTCCTTTATTCGTGCGGCTCGCCGCCATCCTTTGCGTTTTGCCTTTGCCGACATGACTCGGCCCAAGGTCTCGTGTCTGAAATCGCTCGCCGGCGCCATTGCGTTGGCTCGAGCGCTTCGCCTGCCCTGGACGAATCAGGACACCGTGGGCATCTTGTTGCCACCCAGTGTTGGTGGGGTGTTGGTCAATCTTGCAGCCACGCTGTCTGGACGGACCGTCGTCAATCTCAATTACACAACCGGGCGAAGTGGGATCGAGTCGGTGGCGAAGCAAGCCGGTCTCGAAACGATCGTGACGAGTCGAGTGTTTCTTGAAAAGGCCAATCTTGAAATGCCCGAAAACGTCAAGATCATCTGGATCGAAGAAGTTCGCAAGACGATAGGGATAGCCGAACGAGTGACGGCGTTGGCTCTGGCACTCTTTGCGCCCATCGGAATGGTGGAACGGGGCGTCGGTTCGATCCGTCGTCCGCAGATGGATGATCTCGCAACAATTATTTTCAGCAGCGGCAGTACGGGAGAGCCGAAGGGGGCGATGCTCAGTCACTTCAATATCGATTCCAACGTCGAGGGGGTGGCGCAGGTCTTTCACCTCGGCCCCACCGATCGTGTGCTGGGAATCCTACCGTTCTTTCATTCTTTTGGCTATCTGGCGACGCTTTGGTTGGCCGTCAACCATGGCGTGGGCGTAGTGTATCATCCCACGCCGTTAGATGCGGGAGCCATTAGCGAGCTCATTGAAAAAAAGCGGGTGACGATCCTTATCGCGACACCGACTTTTCTGCAATTGTATTGGCGGCGGTGTATGCCGGATCAATTCGGGTCGGTTCGCGTCATCCTGACCGGCGCCGAGAAATTGTCGGAGCGCCTTGCCGATGCGTTTGAGGAAAAATTTTGGATTCGTCCCATCGAAGGGTACGGGGTGACGGAATGTTCTCCCGTGATTTCCGTGAATTGTCCGGACTTTCGTGCGGCAGGATTTTACCAACCCGCCTCGCGTCGTGAAACAGTTGGTCGCCCCTTGCCGGGCGTGTCCGTACGCATCGTCGATCCCGATTCCTTTGACCCCGTACCTGTCGGAACCCCAGGCATGGTGATCGTCAAAGGGCCCAATGTCATGCAGGGCTATTTGAACCGTCCCGATCTGACGGCCAAGGCCATGCATGACGGGTGGTACGTGACGGGGGATATTGCCATCCTCGATGAAGACGGATTCCTTGCCATTACGGACCGGCTTTCCCGTTTTGCCAAAATCGGCGGGGAGATGGTGCCGCATGGAAAGGTCGAAGACGCGTTACATCAAGCCGCCGAGGCAGACACGCAGGTGTTTGCCGTGACCTCTATTCCCGATGAGAAAAAAGGTGAACGATTGGTCGTACTGCATACGCTCGATGAAGCCGTCATTCCCGGTCTGTTGGAAAAAATCGCAGCGAGCGGTTTGCCGAATTTATTCATCCCGCGAAAAGACGCCTTCATCAAGGTCGACCGGCTTCCGGTGCTCGGGACGGGAAAGTTGGACCTCCGTGCCCTGAAACAAGTGGCGTTAGAGCAGTTATCAGCCGGTTAGCCCGGCGTCATCGGTGTCCCCACAAACGGCATGACCGATCCATCTGACACAACGTCGCCTTCGAAGAAAATCATCGATTGCCATGTGCATCTGGCTGCGCTCCCCGAAGGGAAGAACGGCTGTTACATTTCTTCAAAACTGTTGAGGAGCCCGCTGTTCAAGTTTTTGGTGTGGAAACATGGGCTGGATGTGAACAATCCGCGCGACGCCAACCAAAAGTATGTGGATGATTTGCTCAATGAGCTGCAGCAGTCTCTCTATGTGGGAAAGGTGGTCCTGTTGGGAATGGATGGGGTCTATGACGGCAGTGGAAAACCGGATCAGTCGGCAACCGAATTGTTGGTGGGGAACGATTATGTCCTGCAACTGGCCGAACAGTTCCCTCATACGTTTTTGGCCGGTGTGTCCATCAATCCGCAACGACGTGATGCGATCGAGGAATTACACCGATGCGTCGACAGAGGGGCGGCGTTGGTCAAAGTTCTTCCGAATGCTCAGCAATTTGACCCGGCGAATAACCAATACACAGCATTTTATCGGGCGATGACCCAACGGCAGATTCCCTTGCTGAGCCACGTGGGATATGAGTTTAGTCTGATCGGCAAGGATCAATCCGTCGGTGATCCGAACCGGCTCCGGATGGCCTTGGATGAAGGCGTCACGGTGATCGCCGCCCATGCCTGCAGCTACGGCTTGATGCTCTATGAAAAATTTTACCCCACGTTGTTGGATTTGGTGGAAACGTATCCAAACTTCTATGCGGATATTTCCGCACTCACGCTACCCAATCGCTTCAAGATGCTTCTGCGTTTGCGTGAGCACCCTGAAGTGCATCATCGCCTTCTGTTTGGAACGGATTATCCGCTGTCGGTTTTTCACCTGCCGGCCTGGGGCCGGATCGGGATGGGCAAGTTGTTGGACATTGTGAATACGACGAATCGGTTTGATCGGCAGGTCAAGGTTTGTGAGTCATTAGGCATTCGATTCCATTCCTTCGAGCAGGTCGTGGGATCTTAAACGTCATGGTGTTGCTTGCCTGGAACGAATCAGGCCAACCGTGGACGATCACTTCCGCAGTTCCAGCACGAGGTAAAATCTTTCTCGTGTGACTCTCCGCAACGGCTGCAGATCCAGCCTGTTGATTCATAGGGTTTGGCGGTGCGCCAATTTTCTAAAAATTGTTGAGCCGCGGCATAGTCGGCATCGTTCAGCACCCAGAGTTCGGGAAAGACCTCGGCGAAGGGAACTTCACCGGCTAAGGAAGAGCCTCGTTGGTTTTTTATCCAAGATTGGATGCCCGCTTGTTCGAGCAGGTCTTTGAGCGATTCAACTTCGACTAAATCCGATGAAACAAATAATTTCTGCATTGCGAAGAGGTCGGCGGGAGCCTGGATGTATGAGAATCTTAAAGGTACACGATGAGCGCAAGACCTATCAGGGAGAAGACAAAAGCGACAATGCTGATGATCAGCGTACGCCGAAGAATCGTTTGCAAGGAATCGACTTGTCTCGTCAGTTTTTCGATGAGTTCAAGCTGTTGAGTGAATTTACGCTCAAGTTCCACAATGCGTGCTTCGAAAGGCTCTTCTCGTGATTGAGGCTCTGCCTGTTGCTTTTTGAGGGTCGCGACAGTGGAGACGATGTCGGGAATGCTAGGGGCAACCAGTTGAAACAAAAACTTGGCGATGGGCCACGCAACAGGCATGCCAAATCTTACCGTTCTTCTAGAAAAAAGAGAAGCGGTTTTTCTTATAACCGTTTCGCCAGTCGGCGGACCAATCGGCGTTCGTCAGCTTCGGTTTCCACTTCTCCATTCAATCGTGCATCCAAAAGGCGGTCCAACACCTTTTGGTATACAGGCCCCGGTTTCAATCCCATTGCTTTCAAGTCTTTTCCTTTTAAGATCGGGGTTGCCTGTCGATAGATGGTGAACAGGGCAGAGATTCTTTGTGTTCCCTTTTCCGATCGGGTTTTGGCCATAAGAAACACAAGCGTCTCATCCGGGAGATTGCAGAGCGCCCGGAACGTCTTGGATGGTTTGACATTTGTCCCCTGGTTGAGGGTTCGCAATAGGCGAGCGCCCTCTTGGGCGACCCATAACATAGATTGGGCCTGACGCCGAGGAAACGTTAACCGGGTAAGGGTTTCTTCTACTGCTGATTGGGACAGAGGATCCAGCAAGGCCATGCCATAGACGACCCATGGCTGGATGGGTCGATCGAGAGAGAGCCGGGCATGCCATTCGACGGCTTTTTCGGCTGCGTTTAGGAGTCGAGCAAGTCCAGGAGACCATTTCAGTTGCGGGTGAATGAATTGAAGCAGGTTGAAGTCTGCCAGTCTGGCAAGAACTTTTCCAGGCTCATGTTCTGATAACACGTGAAGGAGTTCATGAGAGAGTCGAGACGGGGAGAGGCGGTGCACGAGTTTCATTTTCACCGCCTCCTTCATCAGGACGGCCGTGTCTTGGCCAAGTTGAAAACCCAGGCGTTGCTCAAACCGAATGGCACGAAACACGCGGGTCGGATCTTCTATAAAGCTGAGACTATGCAGCACGCGAATGGTTTTCTCGTGCAAATCTTGTTGACCGCCATGGATATCCACCAATTCACCGAAACGAGGGGCATTGAGCCGGATCGCCAGGGTGTTGATTGTAAAATCCCGTCGGTAGACGTCTTTCTTGATGGAACTCTGTTTCACCGTTGGGAGTGCGGCCGGATAGTCATAAGATTCCGTTCGAGCCGTGGCAATGTCGAGTGTGTGTCCATCCGCGAACGTGACGGCGGCGGTGCCGAATCGTTCATGGATTTTCACGCGAGCCTTGTATGGTTGGGCGAAGGCTTTCGCAAAATGAATCCCATTGCCTTCGACAACCAGATCGACATCGAAACTTGTCCCGGGCCTTGCCCCGGGATTCGGTGCGGCGAGCAAGAGGTCACGGACAACCCCCCCGACTGCGTAAACGGAACCCCGATGTTGGTCAGCCATCTCTCCCGCGTGTTGTAAGAGCGAGAAAAGGTGTCCGGGCAATCGGTCCTTCATAAGGGAACGAAGGCGGCGGTGGTGTTTGTGGGATCTGGGTTGCGGTGGACGGGTCACATGCGTTGGGGTAGGTAGGGGTAGGGCTTGAACCGAGTGGGAAAAGCGTGATTAGCTCCGAGAACCTAAAACCCGGTCCAGGTTAAACGCCGCGCTGATCAACGCCAAGTGAGTAAACGCTTGTGGGAAGTTCCCCAGGCCCTCGCCATGATGTCCGGTCTCTTCGGCATAGAGTCCAACGTGATTGGCATAGCCCAGCATTTGCTCAAACGTCAGTCGTGCCTCATCGATCTGACCCGCGCGGGTGAGCGCTTCGACTAACCAAAACGTACAAATGTTGAAGGTGCCTTCTTCGCCGTCCAGCCCGTCCTCTGTTTCGTTGATGTTGTACCGATGTACCAAGGCATTGGCGACTAATCCCCCTTTCTCCGGAGACTTGTTGATCGCTTCCAAGGTCCTGAGCATCCGTGGATCAGTCGGGGAGACAAAAAAGACCAAGGGCATCATGAGGTTCGCCGCGTCAAGGGTTTCGCCGCCATACCGCTGAACGAAGGCTTTTCGGGTCTCACTCCATCCTTTTGCCATGATTTCTTCATAAATGGTATCGCGGACTTTCAGCCACCGATCACGATCCGCCGGGAATGAGCGTCTGTCGGCGAGGCGCAAACCACGGTCGATGGCGACCCAGCACATGAGTTTTGAATACAGGAAATGTTGCTGGCCGCCGCGAACCTCCCAAATCCCTTCATCCGGACGCATCCAATTGTCACATACCCAGTTCACCAAACGGCGTAAATGTCTCCAGAGGTCGTAAGAAATCGGGGTGCCGTATTTGTTATAGAGATACACCGAATCCAACAATTCGCCGTAAATGTCCAATTGGAGTTGATTATAGGCGCCGTTTCCGACGCGAACGGGGCGCGATCCCTTATACCCGTCGAGATGAGACAGGGTTTCTTCCTTCAATTCATGCCGACCATCGATGCCATACATGATTTGCAACGACCCGTCAGGCTTGAGTTCATGGCAGCGGGCTTCGAGCCAGTGCATGAATTTTTCCGCTTCTTCCGTGAACCCGATGCGCAAGAGGGCATAGATGGTAAAAGCCGCATCACGAATCCACGTGTAACGATAATCCCAGTTGCGTTCTCCTCCGACGCCTTCCGGCAAGCTACACGTCGGAGCGGCGACGATCGCTCCCGTCGGCTCAAAGGTGAGCAGTTTGAGGGTCAAGGCCGAGCGTTGCACCATTTCGCGCCAGCGACCTCGATAGGTACACTGGGAAAGCCATCGTCGCCAGTAGGCTACGGTCTGGCGAAAGAGTTCGTCGGCCTGGTCTTCAGAGAGGGCCACGCAACAGGCATCGGTCTGCTTGACTTGTTGAAGGGAAAAACTCAATTCGTGACCCTCTTGGATCGCAAATTCAGCGACAACGCCGTCGCCTTCTTGTTTTAAGGGGATGGTTGATCCCAACCACAGGCTCAGATCCGTGGCTTCGAAACAGGCGCCGTCGGAGGTAAGGGTGGTTTTGTGTGGGTCTCGAGCGTAATCGAATGCAGGGAAACACTCCAAGCGAAAAGTCAAATTACCGCGAATCGCCTGTACGCGTCGAATGATTCCATGATAGCCCGGTTCAGTTGCCTTGAGACCGACCGGCATAAAGTCGATGACTTGTCCCACCCCCTGTTTAGAAAGAAACCGAGTGACAAGAACATTCGTATCCGGCCAGTAGTACTGCCTGTGCGTGCCCCCATTCCCTTGGGCCGCAATCTTAAACCGCCCGCCTTTGCGATCATCCAAGACGGCGCCGAACACGCTTGGAGAATCGAAGTACGGAAAACAGAACCAGTCGATCGATCCATTCACACCAACCAACGCACTGGTTCGCATATTACCGATCAAGCCGTAATTTTCAATTGGGAGGTAGGGCATACGTTACTCTTGATGAGAATTTTCCTGATGAGTCCTTACTATTGGGAATCGGTTTACCCAAGACGCGAACAGGTAGTCAAGCAAAAAATCAAAATTTCTCCATCTGGCTGGTCCAAGCGGGCGGATCAGCCTGAGTTGCACCCACTTACCCCACAAATCGGACATGCTCCTTTGCATACCGTGCCCGTCTGGTTTAAGCTTTTTCTTGATGGATTTGAGGAAAAACCTTGATGAATCATCAATCCGCTAAGGGAGAAACCCATGTCGAGTGAGCAGAAGCCGAAAACCTCGGCAAAAGACTCGCCAAAAGCTGCGATTGTCACCACACGGCCTAAAGATCCACCGACGCGTCGGGCTTTTTTAGTCGGGGCCACATCGGTTTTGGGGACGGCCGCAGCGCATGTCTTGCTCGCGCCATTCCTGGGACATGCTGCAGATGTTCCCGGCGATCCCAGCCGAGTGCCTGGCGCCCTGGCTACGGAATATGGGCAACGCTCGCAATTCGAGCACGCCAAGCGGTTAACCAAGCCTCAGCGGTCAAGAACCCCCTTACAAGAGTTGCATGGCATCATAACCCCGTCGGCCTTGCATTTTGAACGTCATCATAACGGCGTGCCCCTCATCGATCCCACGAGGCATCGCCTCTTGGTGCATGGCCTGGTGGAACGGCCATTGCTCTTTACCATCGACGAGTTGAAACGGTTTCCCGTGACCTCACGGATTGTCTTTGTCGAGTGTTCGGGAAACAGCGGGAAAGAATGGAAGGGGCCAAAGGGCAAGACCGCCCAAGAGATCCATGGCCTGACCAGCACCAGTGAGTGGACTGGCGTTCGACTTTCGACGGTATTGGCGGAAGCCGGTCTCACCTCCGGAGCAACTTGGATGTTAGCCGAGGGCAGTGATGCTGCTGCGATGACGCGGAGTATCCCGTTGGACCGGGTGCTGGATGAAGCCTTGCTGTGCTATGCGCAAAACGGTGAACCACTTCGTCCGGAGCAAGGCTATCCCCTACGGTTGTTGTTGCCGGGCTTGGAAGGCAATATGTGCATTAAATGGTTGCGCCGCCTGAAACTGGTTTCTGCACCAGTGATGACTCGTGAAGAAACTGCGAAATACACCGACTTGATGCCGGATGGGACCGCGCGTCAATTCACCTTTGACATGGAAGCGAAGTCGGTGATCACGGTGCCGTCCGGAGGGCAACGATTGAAAAAACCGGGTTATGTGGAAATCCGGGGTTTGGCGTGGAGCGGACGTGGACGAATTGAAAAAGTGGAAGTGAGTGTGGATGGGGGAAAAAGTTGGCGAACCGCAGCGTTGCAAGCCCCGGTTCTGCCGAAATGCCACACCAGATTTTGTCTCGATTGGTGGTGGGATGGCCAAGAAGCCATTCTCCAAAGCCGCTGTACCGATGAAACCGGGTATCGGCAACCGACTCGTCAAGAGTTGGTTGCCGTCCGTGGCACCAATTCGTACTACCATTACAATGCCATCCAGAGCTGGAAGATCGACAAAGAGGGGAGTGTACAGAATGTGCAGGCATGAGAGATTTTTCCTCAATAGAAGACCCCTAAAGGGGGATGTTCTTCAAAAAAGCGTGTTTCTCGTGTTTCTTGTTCTTCTCGGGATCCCGCTGACTGCCGTGTGGAGCGCGGCAAAAAGCGACTCCTTTCATCTTGGGCGTATCGCGACCCAGGACGAGATTCGAGCCTGGGATATTGATGTGGCGCCGGATGGTGAAGGGTTACCGGTTGGCAGAGGTACGGTAAAGGAAGGAGCGGCCGTGTATGCCGAGCACTGTGCACATTGTCATGGCGCAACTGGTGTGGAAGGTCCTATGCCCAAGCTGATCGGCGGGCAGGGGACGCTTGTGAGTGAGCGCCCGTTGAAAACGGTTGGCAGTTATTGGCCGTATGCAACGACCTTGTTCGATTATATTTATCGTGCGATGCCGTTTGTTGCGCCGCAGTCTCTGACGCCCAATCAGGTGTATTCCGTGACAGCCTGGATTTTGTTCCAAAATGGACTGCTGGAAAAAGATGCTGTGCTCAATCAAGAGACGCTTCCTAAGGTTCGGATGTTACATCGCGACGGATTTGTGCCCGATCCCCGTCCGGATGTGAACCGGTCGCGCCCTCACAAAACAGCCGCTTCCTCCCTCGGTGAGATCGCTTTTCCCACCTCAGGTGCTCCAGAAGCCCAACGCCCGTTTCTTCGGGGGGTGTTGTTATTACACAACTTTGAATATGACGACGCCCAAGTGGCATTCCAACAGGCGCAGAACCTTGACCCTGATTTTGTCATGGCCTACTGGGGAGAGGCCATGACGATGACCCACCCTCTGTGGGGGGAGCAAGACTTTCAACAGGCTTTGGATATTTTACAGCGACTGGCTCCCACCCCGGAGCAGCGATTGGCCGCGGCTCAGACCGAACGAGAACGAGGGTATCTGCGAGCGGTCGAAGCGTTGTATGGCGAGGGCGATAAGAAGCAACGCGACCAGGCCTACATGGCTGCCATGCAAGCCCTTGCGCAACAATTTCCTGAAGATGACAACGCCCAGGCATGGTATGCGCTGTCGATTTTAGGTTCCGCACAAGGTAAACGAGAGGAAAAACTCTATCTTAAGGCCGCGTCCATTGCCCGAGCCGTTTCTGAAAGAAATCCCCGCCATCCCGGTGCCGTGCATTATCTCATTCATGCGCTGGATGATCCGGCTCATGCGTCCAAGGCCGTGGGAGCGGCGCGTGTCTATGCCGACATTGCCTCGGCGGCCCCTCATGCGCAGCACATGCCCTCGCATATTTTTATGGCATTAGGCCTGTGGGACGATGTCATCCGAACCAATGAGAAGAGTTGGGCGGCGAGTGAGCAACGGCGAATCCGTAAAGGGTTAGGCGTGGAGGAGCGTTCCTATCACGTGGCTCATTGGCTCATGTACGCCTTGCTTCAGCAGGGTCGCGTGGAAGAAGCCAAGCCCTTTCTCCGCATGGTCGAGGAGGATGCCGAACAGGTAAAATCTCGGACTGTTCAGCGGTACCGAGCGGCCATGCGTGCGACATATATCATTGAGAGCCGGGAGTGGGACGTGACCGGGCTCGATCATGATCGATCGACTTTGCGGTTGTCCACGGCGATGAGTGAGTTGTTTGCCATTGGGTTGAGTGCGGTCAAAACCGGACACGGGGAGGTGGCTAAGCAGGTGCTGGATCGGTTCCGTCGGCAAATGGATCGTGCGACCGGTGAGGGATCGATGGCTCGTGGACAATCAGGGAAGGTGATGAAGCACCAACTGTCCGCCATGATGTTGCTTGCGGAGGGAAAAGTCGACGAAGGGCTCGCGCTTTTACGGGAAACGGCTTTTTTGGAAGATACGATTCCTTTTGTGGCCGGTCCGGTGGTTCCGGTCAAGCCTGCGCATGAGTTATTCGGTGAGGCGCTCTTACGTCTGGGAAAACGAGACGAGGCGCGACGCCAGTTTGCCTTGGCCTTAGAACGTGCGCCTAACCGGGCGTTGTCGGTTGCAGGGTTGGCGCAGACGATGGCGCACTAACCGGTTTCGGAAAACGGGGTCAGGGGCTTTTGGAAGAAACCGAGGGCTTGCTCGTTGGCAGGAAACGTTTTTTGATGCTGCCCCACGTGGGAAGATTGATGGACGTCACAGAGGCTCGAATTCTGTGCACCATGCGTGCGCAGAGGGGCAGAATGGCGCGAGACATTCGCTCGTACAGGGGGCGGATTAGTTCGTTCCAACCCGCGCGAATGGATGGCAATCCCTTGATCTTCGGGCGCCACTCGATTGCGCCATACACGCCCAAGCCCGCCAGAAGCCCGGCCAGGATTGCGGTGGTTTTTTGAGCCGTCATGGTGTCATCCAAATAGCCCATGACGCTAAAAAACCCAAAACACACACACCACAAAAAAATGATCACTAACCGAAGTGCATTTTCCATTGAGATCTCAACTTGTGTCATTCCCGCGGTTTTTAGCGGGAATCCAGTCCTTTTTCCCCATTCTCCGGCTTTTGCGATCTTCACGCAAGTGAGATGAGAAGGTAGCCTCTATCGAGTCTTGCTCGTAGCGGTTATGCAGTCCCTTTCTCTTAGCGGATCTCCGGCCTTATGGCTCTTTCTTCAGGGCTGCGATGCGGGCTTCGTATTCCTTTGCTTCTTTTTCCCGATCGGTTTTTTTAAACAGCACGACATAGTTCTTGAGTGTGCGGGCAACGGTCGGGTGTTCCTTGCCTAAAGTGTTTTCATTGATCGCAAGGGCTCGAGCGAAGAGCGGTTCGGCTTTCGCGTACTTCTCTTGTAACAAATAGAGGAGCGCCAAATTGTTGGCGACATTGGCGACCTTTTGATCCTCCGCGCCGAATTTTTTTTCGTTAATGTCCAAGGCAACGACCAGTAAGGGTTCAGCTTTTTCGAATTGCCCTTGCAGGCGATAGAAGTCGGCAAGCTTGGTCAGGCTGGACACCAATCGCGGATTCTCCGGACCAAACGATTTTTCATTGATGTGGAGCGCCTGCTTCAGAAGTCCTTCGGCTTGGTCGTGTGCTCCTTGGGCCGCGTGCATGAACGCGAGGTTATTGAGGCTGCCGAGAAGCCCCGGGCTCTCGGCGCCATACCGTTTCGTATTGATGGCCAGTGCGCGTTCCAGCAACGGGACGGCTTTCTTATAGTCCTGTTGGGCCCGGTAAAGGAGCGCGAGATTGTTGAGACGTTCGACTATCGCGGGGTCGTCCGGGCCTACGGCTTTTTCAGTAATCGTGAGGGCTCGGGTTAAATGCGTCTCCGCTTGCGCATAGTGTTCTTGAGCGGCCAGCACACCTGCAAGATTTTTGAGATCCAAGGTCAAATCAATATGGGCCGCTCCGAGTGCCTGTTCACGAACGTGCAAGGCCCGTTCAAAGAGGGGCAAGGCTTTCTCATATTGTTTTTGAGCATAATGCAGTGCTGCGAGGTTACTGAGACTGACGGCGAATTGAGGATCCTGATCTCCAAGAATCTTTTCATTCAGACTGACGGCCCGACTCAACAGCGGTTCGGCCTGCTCATATTCGCCCTGTGCGTCATGGAGTCCAGCCAGTTTAGTCAGTGTTTGCGGAAGCCGAGGATCTTGTTCGCCGAATTGTTCGGCTTCGTTGAGCGCGGCATTGTACTGTTCTTGGGCCTCCTTGAAACGTCCCTGTTGAAAGAGAAGGTCACCCCGGTCCACATGCCTGTCCCAAGGGATTTTTGCATCCTCGCATCCCGTGAGGCCGAGCATGCCAACCAGACATGCCGCAATCAGCCCTTTCCAACAACTATTTAGCATTGCATCACCTTTTTCTGTATTTGCAAGAAGAGAGAGAGAATCAAACCCTAATAATGATCGGGCCCGGTCAGAACCCAGAGAACCCTTTCTCCGATTGTAAAGGGGGGAAAGGGCCTATGCCAACCCTGTTTTTTCCCTCTCCCTGAGAGAGAGGGTTAGGGTGAGGGTGGATCCTTCAAGAAAACAGCGTGAGTTGCGGAGATGGTGGCCTGGTGAAGGTTGCGGGGATGGGTTCGTCTCGTTCGAATCGATGAAAACCTTCTTTGCGAAAGGCCAAATCAAATAATTGCTCGATAGTCTGCCAGGTCTGCCCTTGACCCTGATGCCGGGCGAAGAATCGCTTCTCTTCCAGCGTGCCGCCTCTGACCTCTTCCAAGCGATGGATGATTTTCTTGATTCGGTCGGGAAAGGCCTGAGCCATGCGTTCCAAAAACACCGGTCGCACGTTGTCGTTCAGCCGCAAGAGCATATAGCTCGCGTGGGTGGCCCCCGCTTGTCTCGCAAGGTGAAGAATCTGTGGAATATCCTGTTCATTGAGCCCTGGAATGACGGGGCCGATGATGACGGCCGTGGGAACGCCGGCGGCGGAGAGAGCGGCCATGGCCTCCAAGCGTTTGGTGATGGAAGGCGTTTGCGGTTCAACCTTGCGGGCCACCTCGTTGTCGGCAAAGGGAATACTGAAATACACCCGGACCCAAGCCTGCTCATGGAGGGTTTGCAGCAGATCGAGATCCCGTTGAATGAGCGCGGCTTTGGTAATCACGGTGACAGGGTTTCGAAATTCGGCACACACGGCTAAACAGGCTCGCGTGATCTCATACGTGGCTTCCAGCGGTTGATAGCAGTCGGTGTTGCCGGAGAAGACCACGAGCTCGCCTTTCCAGGATGGTTTCAAAAACGCCGTGCGAAGCGCAGCCGCCGCATTGGGTTTCACGATGAGTTTGGATTCGAAATCCGTGCCCGCGCCGAATCCCCAATATTGGTGACTCGGTCGTGCATAGCAATAGGCACAGGCATGAAAGCACCCGCGATACGGATTCACGCTCCACCGAAAGGGCAGATCGGGGCTGTCGTTTCGACTCAAGATGGACCCTGTATTTTCCTCAAACACTTGAGTCACGACGTGGGGCGCCGGTTCAAGCAGTTCCCGGTGGTGAGAGTCAAAGGGGTTTGGTGGATTGGTAATTGGCTTCACGGGTTCATCTTTCGGTGAGGCAGTCGATCGGCTCGAATCCCACATCCAATCATACCCTCAACGGCACCTTGAACCAACCATTGTTCATGGGTTCCGAACCGTTGTCTCGTCCTGAGCATTGGGTTACACTTCAACCCCTCGACACATCCTTCTCAGAACGACATATCATGGGCTGCCCCCGTAGCTCAGGTGGATAGAGCAACGGTTTCCTAAACCGCAGGTCGGACGTTCAAATCGTCTCGGGGGCACCATCTTATATTGAACTACCTCTTTAGATCGGCCTGCTGAGCCAAAGGCAGCAACTGCGCAAGTACGTTCCTTTCAGGATGACTCATTCGATAAGGCTTTCATTGCTGTAATCGATCGGTGCAGGTCCTTGAATGAATGATAGAAATAATATATACTAGTCTAGTCTAGTCTAGTCTTGCTAAGGAGCTACTGTATGAGTGTTGATCATTCTAAACCTCATCGAACTTGGACGATTGCTGAAGCCAAGGCGCGTCTGTCCGAAATCCTACGTCTTGCTGAAGAAGAAGGGCCGCAGCATATCGGTGCCAGGAAGTCATTCGTCGTTATACCTGCGCAAACATGGCATGCTCAGGTACAGCCACGTAAACCAGTCGGCCAATGGTTGCTCGACAACATCCCACGCGGCGTCAATCTTCAAGCTCCCGACCGGAAAGAGCTAGACCGGGAAAGCCCATTCGTTGATCGGTAGGCACGTGAGCGGCTTTCTTCTGGATACCAATGTGGTCTCGGAGCTGACGAAAGACGTCCCAGATCCTCGGGTTATTGCCTTCCTGACCAATCAGAACGACTTGTGGCTGTCGACGATCGTGCTGCACGAACTGGAATACGGCTTGAACCTCCTCGGACCGGGACGCCGCCGTGAGAGCCTGAAAACCGTCCTGGCGGGATTCGTCATGCAGTACGAGAATTGTATTTTACCGCTTGCGCGAATGGAGGCGGAACAGGCTGCCCTGCTTCGGGCCGCGGCGCGTCGATCCGGTCGCGTCCTGCATCTTGCCGACGCGCTGATCGCCGGGACGGCAAGGGCTCATGACCTTTCTCTGGCAACGCGGAATGTCGAGGACTTTGCCGGCCTGGACGTTGATGTCACGAGTCCTTGGATCAACCAGTAGTTTCATCTCCCAGGGCACACTTACTCAGCGTTTGGCGTGGAGCTTTCAGTCTGAATATCCACCCCGATGCTATCGGCGGTCCCTCGTTGAGGCACTCTTTTTTAACGGCAAAGATTAGGGGGCTTGGATTTGGTGGGTGGGTTGAATGTTGATTCGTTCCCCAAAGGTGTCGAGGGTTCCAATCCCAAAGTGGGGGTTTTCAACCATGGTGGTGTGGGCCATGCGACGATCCATGGCGTTCTCAAATTCGAACCGGACTTGAAGGGTGTCGCCTGCAAGCACCACGGTCTTCATATCGAGAATGCCTCCCATGCCCGGATGCCAGGCAATGAGGGTGTAGACTCCTTCTGGAATATCCGAGATGGTGAACCGACCCTGGGCATCCGTGACGGCGTAATAGGGATTCGTCACGGTCACTCCCCATGTCTGCATGAATTCATGGAATCCACATTCCAGGTAAAAGGTACGCCGCCCCTTGGTCAAGGCAATCGTATCGACGAGTGGGGTTCCCGGAATGTGGTCGTGTGCCTCGGGCTCGGTTTGGGGGTGGTAGGGATTCATGCGAAGCGGTCGATGAACCATCACCTCAGACCCAAAGGGAGCGACTTCGTAAATCTGGATATCGTGGAGAATGGGATCCATGTTCACGATGCGAACTTCCTGGTGGTTTCGTACGGCCATCACCGGAGGAGCCAGCGTACAGTCTCGGGCTTCTATGGTGGGGGAGGTGGAAGGAAACGGTTTCCCCTGGTGTACGCCCTCCAACATGACGACGACATCTTGGAGACCTCCGTCAGGAGCCACGTGAAACTGATCAAGAAGACGCCAGGCTGTGCCGGTGGAAATCCGGCCGCAAAACACGGGTTCAGGATAGGTAATGAGATTAAAGGCTTTCGGAGGAGGCGTCGGGCCTTTCACCATGACCTTGCCGGCAATGTGGCCGTCATTGGTCACGGGGCGTTCGGTATAGGCCCAGCCCGGAGTCGTGAGGAGACAGATTATCACCCCGACCAGGCTACTGACAGGTTTCATGGAGATAGTCGTCGGAAACCAGGGGGTGGATTTCACGAATTAAGAGGACACAACGTGTTGCGTCGATGAGCGAGTCGCATGCTTCACGCGCGTTCTCGCAACAGCGGAAATGTTTTTATTTCACGCTTACCCGTTCAGCGTCCTTTTTAGGGCGTCCTTGTTTGGTGCGGGTTCGGGCGCGAGTGTTTAACGTGGTGTCATCCGTCAGATAAAAGAATTGATCATCCACCGACAGCTTGTCGGACCAGGCCCGGCAGGCATCGCACATTCGGATTTTGCGTCGATCAGGACTCCAAAATCGTTTTTCGCAATGACAGGCTTTGCCGCAGAGACAGTTGACCCAGCCGGCATAGGGAGATGGCTCCGGTTCGGGAATTTCCTGTTGATCCACCAGTTCCCGCGCTTTTTCAACGGCACGTGCCCAGGAACCCCAATGCCGAACAAAAAATTGAACCGAGTACGCCTTTTCTTCGGCGAGATCGTATTCCAACTGGGTGAGATGAGCACGTCCTTCTTGTCCCATAAAACGTGCCAATTCTTGCAAGGCTTGGTGTCGTTTCCACGCACTGAGCGGTTCCAACGACGCTCGGCCTCCACCCCCGTTTTTACTTTTTGCCATTGTCTAACCCCTTACGTATCTATCCAACAGATTTTCTAAAGTGCAGGCTACTCCGCTTTTCCAGCTTCGAGTCTCACGCACAAAAAATGCGTATTCTCGTCTCTTGCGTACTCCTATTATAAACACATCTGGGCGCAAAAGGTAAGATCAAGCCATGAAAGCGCGAAAAAACCCACTACAGCAGCTACATTTGTCTCGTCCGATTGAACGCCCCAAATTTTTATATCCAAACAGGATAACATGGATTTCTTGATAAAGCTAGGAAAAACAAGAAAAAAATCATGAGCCCCCCCCAGGTTGGAAGCCCAGAGGTTGGTTGCCCATGACATGGGTCTGGTGAAGTCTGGTGAAAATGGTTGGGGGGCGGATCCAGGTAGATATTGAACCCCGAATTCTCGCTGATGTAAAGTTAAATACTTAGGTAACCTCTGATATATTGTGATAGCGGGCACATGGGTTTATCCATCGATAGAGAAGAATTTTCCCAAGCGGATCATGTGCTCTTTGCCGAGCGGTTGATATTCCCATCAAACATTGTGGCCGACAGGGTCACGACAATAGTCGAGTCATGAGAAATAGGATACACTAAGGCGTATGGCTGAATCGGATGACGAGCAGAAGGGGAATCCCCTGCGTGCCATTGGGTGTACGATCTTGGTGGTCTTGATTGTCCCGCCCTTTATTTATTCGATGGGGCCGCAAGGCCCGATCAAAAAAGACGATGTGGTGTTCTCGACCGGACAACATCGTGCCTATTTCGAAGATCGGACCCAATACCAGGCCGTGGGATATGGAGGGTACTGTGTGCTTCAACCTCGGGACCAGCTACTGGTTGTGGAAAGTGCCGCAACTCGATCGGACGAGGCCTATCTGCTGCAAAACATTGGAACGACGAGACCGGAGTTTCCGCTCTGCCCTTCGCAATCGAAGGTGATCCTGTACGACCATCAGATTACGTTAAAGCCGGATCTGTGGGGTGGGGTGCAAGATACGGTGACTCGGTTGTTCTCATCGGATTAGGACGGGAATGTCCGTACAGCGACGGCCTTGAACTCGGCTCAAGATGCCCCCCATGGCCTCTTCTTCAGCCTTTCAATCTGGAGGCGAACTGTTGGCGGAACTTCGCGAGTTTGGGAGCAATGAGGTAGGTGCAATAGGGTTGGGTGGGATTCCGCACAAAATATTCTTGATGATAGGCCTCCGCCGTATAAAACGTTTGTGCGGGTGAGACTTCCGTCACGATCGGGGAATCGAATAATTTGTCCGAGGTGAGAGTGGCAATGACGTCCTGTGCCGTGGCCGCTTGTTTCGGGGAATGATAAAAAATCACGGATCGATATTGCGTGCCGACGTCGTTGCCTTGGCGGTTGAGTGTCGTGGGATCATGAATGGCAAAAAAGATTTCCAGTACTTCACGGTAAGAAATGACAATAGGATCAAACGTCACCTGCACGACTTCGGCATGGCCGGTCACGCCGGTACAGATCGCTTCATACGAGGGGTTGGGTTGCTTCCCACCCATGTAGCCTGATTCCACCAATGCCACACCCTGCACTTGCTCAAACACGGCTTCAATGCACCAAAAGCATCCCCCCCCGAGGGTGGCAACGTCTTGTCCAGTATCGGCTGTATCCGTCATGCGTCCTCCTGTATCCGTGTCATATGCGTTTTGTCGAGAAGTAGAGATGCCAACCCATTATACTGTCTCCCGATCATTCAATGCGACTGCCCCGAATAGCCCCTGGAATATCCTCATGAAGTCTGCTCTCCCAGCCGGTTCCTGCTTTTGTCTTGCATCGGCTTGTACGTTTCTTTACGTTACCGTCCCACAGGAAGGGAACCCCTCCGGCTTCAGGTGTTGTCATGAGACCACTGAGAGAGAAGCGTTATGAATTCACTCTTTCTCCGATTGTATAAAACGCTCGTTATTGATCGGCCAGTCGTGGCATTGGTACTGGTGGCTGTCCTGGTCACGTTCTTCTCGTTTCACGCTCCGAATTTTAAACTCGATGCGTCCTCTGAATCGATTGTCTTAGAGAACGATCAGGCTTTGAAATATTATCGAGCCAGTCGGGAAGTCTACGGCTCGGATGATTTTCTCATCGTCGCCTATACGCCGCAGGACGATTTGTTCTCTCCTTCTTCGCTCGAACACTTACAAAAACTCCGTGATGAATTAGTTCGGATCGATTCGGTCAAAACGGTACTTTCTATTTTGGATGTGCCACTCGTGAATAGTCCTCAAGTGTCGATTTCGGAATTGAAAGACGAGGGGGGGATCCGCACGCTGGAGACGCTGGGCGTTGATAAGGAACTCGCCAGAAAAGAATTTTTAGAAAGCCCCATCTATCAAAACAATCTCGTTAGTCCGGACGGTCGCACGACGGCGCTGCAAGTCGTTTTTAAGGAAGACCCGACCTATGCCACGTTACTGAAAAAGCGAAATCGGTTGAGAGAGAAGAAAGCCGAGTCTGGGCTCACGCCGGAAGAAGCGGCGGCCTTACAATCGGCGGAGCAGACATTTCATGACTATCATGCCACCTTTGTTGAAGCCGGACGGAAGGATATCGAAGTCGTCCGCGGTATTCTCGATAAGTATCGTGAGAACGCCCAACTCTATTTGGGCGGGGTGCGCATGGTCATCGCCGATATGATTAGTTTCATCGAACATGACATTGCGGTGTTTGGTGTCGGTGTGCTCGGGTTTCTGCTCGCGGCGTTAGTTTACTTTTTTCGCGCGTTGCGCTGGGTGCTGTTGCCCATGTCCTGCTGTTTGATTTCAGTCAGTGTGATGGTGGGCTACTTGGGCTTTGTGGATTGGCGCGTGACGGTCATTTCCTCAAATTTTGTTTCGCTGTTGCTCATCATCACCATGTCCTTGACCATCCACCTGATCGTGCGCTACCGAATTCTGAATGAGCAAACCCCGCAGATGGACCAGAAAACGTTAGTCTTTCATACGGTGCGGGAAATGGCGGAACCCTGCTTTTATACGGCCCTGACGACGATTGTGGCGTTCTGTTCCTTGATTGTCAGTGATATTCGGCCCGTTATCGATTTTGGCTGGATGATGACGATAGGCATCTCTTTCGCGTTCGTGCTGAATTTCATCTATTTCCCAGCGGTGTTGGTGTTGCTCAAACCGGAGAAAGTCATGGTGCGTGCGGATGCCACGCGATCGTTCACCATGGCGGTGGCCGGCTTCACGCTCAAGCACGCCAAACCGATCATGATAGCCTGTGTGCTGTTGGCCGTGCTGGGGGGAATGGGTATTGCGCAACTGGAGGTGGAAAACCGATTTATTGATCATTTCAAAAGCACGACGGAAATTTACCAGGGCATGGAATTGATTGATACGAAGTTGGGGGGAACCATTCCGTTGGATTTTGTGATTGATGCCGATGAAAAGGTTGCTGCCTCCTCTGAAGAGACTGACGATCCTTTTGATGATCCGTTCGGCCAAGAAGGAGATGCATCCGAAGAGATCTCCTATTGGTTCAATGGACATCGGTTAACGCAGATTGAAGCGGTTCACGATTATCTCGAATCGTTACCGGAAGTGGGCAAGGTCTTGTCCCTTGCTACGGGCATGAAAGTCTTCAAGCAGTTGAATGATGGCCGGATGCCGGAGGATTATGAGTTGGCTCTCCTGAGAAAGTACCTTCCCGATGCCGTGAAGCAAGCGCTGATCGATCCGTATCTGTCTCCTGATGCCAACCAAACGCGTTTGACCATGCGGCTGATTGAATCCGCGCCCACGCTCAAACGAAAAGAATTGATCGAGCAGATCCGAACGTATCTGGTCGAGGACATGGGGTTTGCCGATACGACCGTGCATCCAACGGGCATGGCGGTGCTCTACAGCAATTTGCTCCAAAGTTTATATACGTCTCAGATTCTGACGCTGGGCATGGTCTTTATGAGTATTTTCCTGATGTTCATAGTGCTCTTTCGCAGGGTATCGTTGGCGATTTTGGCGATTTTACCCAACTTATTGGCTGCCTGTGCGGTACTTGGGTTAATGGGTTGGTGGGGGATTCCCTTGGACATCATGACCATTACGATTGCGGCGATCACGGTGGGCATCGCCGTGGACCACGCCATTCACTATATCCACCGGTTTCAAGTGGAATTCGTGAAGTATCGAACGTATCGAGAAACCATCCTGGCGTGCCATGGGAGTATCGGCCGCGCCATCTATTACACGGCGCTCACGATTACCGTGGGGTTCAGCATTCTGGCCTTTTCCAGTTTTATCCCGACCATCTACTTTGGCTTGCTCACCGGGTCTGCCATGATGGTGGCCCTCATGAGCAATCTCACCCTGTTAGCCGCGTTACTGATGATCGTGAAGCCGCTGGGCCCGGAAACAACGTAGAACAAACGTAGAACAATTCCACTTGAACGAGTGTTCGGACCAATGCGGCCCCGGGCCGTGGTTGGAGACGAGGCGCCTATGTCGATTTCTGCGTGATGATCACGTGTTCTTTGGATCTGGGCACCGCATGAATTTCACTATGTCCGAATCCGGCTTTTTGAAACATGGCATCCCATTCCGCGAACGTGTATGCGTCGCCCGCCGGCGTGGTGACGAGCATGATGAGCGCAAAATCCGCTGACGCAGGGCTGATCCGATCATCATTCGGGACAAATTCCAACGTGATCACTCGGCCGTTTGATGCCAACGAGGCATGGACCTTTCGGAGAAAGGCCTCACACTCCGACGGGGCGAAGTGATGCAGAAAGTTGGTTAACAAGACAAGGTCATACCCCTCACCGAAGTCGACGTCAAAAGCGCTGCCGGGAATGGTTCGATAGCGGTCTCCCAGCGACGCGGCGTTTGCGTTTTCCTGAGCCACGGTCAGGACGTTGGGCCAATCGACGGCGGTGATTTCGGCGGTTGGAAACCGTTTCGCGATTTCCACGCCGAAGACGCCATGGCCGGCTGCAATATCCAAGACCTTGCGGATCGTCCCACCCGTTGAAAGAAGGTGGTCGGCCATCCAGTTGGCCGGCCCGATTATTATGGGAACCATCGCACGGGCGAAGGTCACCCACTCGGGATGTTCCTCGGCCGTGATCCCTTTGTCATCCAAAGCCGTCCCCCCTTTCCGGACGGCCTCGGTGAGGCGGCGAAAGCCGTCAAACAGAGGCGGGGAGAGGAGGAACTCCAGCGTGCCGCCGACGTAGGCTGGAGAGGTTTTGACTAAAAACACGTCCGAATCTTGAGTGAGGGCGTACGTGTTTTCTGATTTTGTGAGAAAACCGAGCATCACCAAATAGTCAGCCAGCATGCGCATGCCTCGCTCCGATGCGCCGCATCGGTTCGCCAGGGAAGGAGGGGTATGATGCCCTTCCTTGATGGCTGTGAAGAGTTCCAGATCGACGGCGGCCTTGATGGAACAGGTGCGTTGAATCGCAAACGCCGTTTCAAGAAACAATTGAGGAGATGGAGGGGTTGCGTGTGGCATTGTCGTACCTTTTTGGAGCTGGATGGTTAAAAGAACTTACACGGCACGAAATACTCGGCCGTCGTCAATTTGCAGAAACCTTCGGCGCGTGCTGCCTTCAGGCAGCTTGAAGGGATTAACGACTTTGAACGGATTATTTGGAAATCATGAAATGGTCGTGTTGATCATTCATGTAAAGGTCTGATGATCGATTGTATCATTTCCTCAAATCGATTTCGCAAGCTTGACTTGTCAGTTGAATGTCAATGTTCACTCATTCGTTGACAGAATAAGAGGCTGTCGACCTTCTCTTTCCGTTGTAGCGGCGCCATCTCATGGCGCTTTCCGTTGGCCGCATAAGATGCCGCCCTACACAGGCATTGGATTCCCGATGACACATGTCGGGAATGACAGAAGGAGACGGTGGGAATTGTCAGTAAATGAGTGAACAGTTACAAGGGCTGCTTTATCGTCGTTGTCCGGGATCGGCGGATTCCAGCTCACTGAGAGCTTTGAAGAGATCCGGATGTTTGAGTTGGTAGTGGAAATCAGACAGGATTTTCCGAGGTGAGAGCCGTTTCCCCTTTTCGCGGGTGACGGTCGCCGGGGGAATGGCAATATGAAAGCGCTCGGCGGCAAAGCGACAGATTTCCGCCCAATATCGTGGTTGGCCGTCACTCACGATATAAGTCGACCCGGGCAAGGCATAGCGCAACGCGAGCATGCACAGTTCCGCAACATCTTCTACATGAATCAGATTGACGTATTTTTTTGAATTTTTGATTTTTCCTATCCGAATCCAATTGAACACGTGTCGCCCCGGTCCATAGAGCCCGGACAGTCTCAGCACTGTCGCCCCGAACGTGGTTCGTAAATGTTCTTCGCTGGACACGCGGGGGATCGAGAGGTTGACCGGCATGTGTTCGTCTATGATGTCGGAGCGGCCTGCTGGAAAGGCTGACGTGCTGCCCAGTACGACCAACCGGCTTTTCCGGTCAATGACGTGTTGCGCAAAGGTTTTGGCCGCGTCTTCGGGAAGAGCCGGGAAACACCAGACAATGTCCGAACGCGTGGGAATATGAGCCCATGTCTCGGGTTGTTGTAAATCAAAAAAGATACGGTGGTCGGGTTGCGCAAACGAAAGATGAGCCGCCGGATAACGACTCGTTGCAAAAACCACACGACCCTGCTGTTGGGCAGCGTGATAGATAAATCGTCCGGTATACCCGGCGCCCAGAATCACGAGAGGGACGGGTGCGTTTGAGATGCGGTTCATGAGGTACGCATGATGGAAAGGGCTTGGCCGATGGAAAATACGTCTGTGAAAGTTGCCGGACTACTCAGTCATATAGCTGCGAGCATACTGTACGTAGTTTTGAGCCGATTCCTTGAGCCAGGCCACCTCGGTATCCCGTAATGGACGTTTGATGCGAGCCGGAGAGCCGAGAACCAGGCTGTGAGGCGGGATTTTGGTGTGTTCAGTGACCAACGCCCCGGCCCCAATAAGACAGTCGTCTCCGACCACGACTCCGTCCATCAGAACGGCACCCATGCCGATCAGGACTCGATTGTGAATCGTACAGCCATGGAGCACGACGTGGTGGCCGACCGTGACATCGTCACCAATAATCAGTGGATACGTGTCGTGAGTCACATGGAGAAGAGACAAATCTTGGATGTTGGTGCGATGCCCGATCCGAATGAAATTGACATCGCCACGTACGACACTATGAAACCACACGCTTGATTCTGATTCGATGACCACATCGCCGATGACCACCGCGGTTTCTTCAATAAAGGCGTTTGTCGCGATGGTCGGAGTGACGCCACGGTAGGCTTTAATCATCGTCCGGTGTGTGCTTCGCTGGGGTTGCGTAAACCATGGAAAGACAGTCTGTTAGCCTTTGCTTACAATCGAAGCAACGACAAGAATCGTCAATGCCGTGATCACGGCAACATAAACGGTCACGCTTCGGTCATTCAACCAAGCGGTTTGCCAATCTTTCGGGTACAGGGCTTTCCCCGCCAGATAGAGGCCCTCTTCGTACAGTCCGAGCACCTGTTCCATTTCGATCAATATCTGCTTGGCAATGCGGTGGCGATCGCGTTGCTGCAAAATAAGGTAGACAAACAATGCTGAGAACAGAGCGGTTCCGGTAATGGTAAAAACCTTGATGGTGAGATGAACTGGATAAGGAGGCGCGAGCGCGAGAATTGTGACGAGGAGCAGAACCAAAAATGCGCTACCAAAGGCCGTCAGGCGCATCATTTGTTCCCGACGGCGGAACACCTCTTCTTTATACCAGGGGTAGAGCACCCGAAAGACCTCAAGCTGTTCCTCGCTTAACTTGACAGGAGGCTCGGTCATGATCGGCTTTGCGTCAAGGGTGAAAGATGGGCCTGCATCCAGTTGGCTAAATGAACGGTCATGTGACGAAAATCTTCGGGTCTTCCAAACTGGTGGTCAGCCTCGGGGAGAAGCACGAGTTCTTTGTCGCCGGGCAAGGCGTTCTCCAATCGGTGGATTTGGTGGAGTGGGACCAATTCGTCTTGTTTTCCATGGACGATCAGGACAGGGGCGCTGATTTTGCGAGCGGCTTCATAGGCATTCCATGCACGGCAACTCTCGTAAAATGAGAAATCCAGAAATATCGGTGCCGTCCCACCCGTCACGTCGGGAATATAATTGGTGCGTTTCCAGTCTTCAATTCCACCGAGCCCAAATTCCTGTTCCAGCATTTCCGGAAAATCCGGGACGGGACATTTGAGGCCGATGGCCTGCAGTTCAGGATGGTTTTCACTAACCAGGATGGTAATGAGCCCGCCGAAACTCGATCCAATGAGCCCTAATTTTTGGTAACCGTGTGCGTCCATCCGGGCTATGGCGTGTTCCAATTGGTCGCAACATCTCGAAACCGTGAGATAGCCGAATTCCCCCTCGGATTCGCCCATCCCGAACCAGTCGAATCGAAAGGTGCTGATACCCTTGGCAACCAAGAGTTGAGTCAGGCGAAGGTTGGTGCGACTCTCTTTATTTGAGAGAAAACCATGGCAGAGAATCACGGCTTGATCACTTTTCTGAGCGGGCTCTGCCAAAATCGCCGAAGTGGAATGGTTTGCGCTGTCTTGAAAGGTGAGGGGGGTCTCTGACCAATCCATGGCTGAATCTTGAAGAATATCAAGAGATTCTGTCAATTGGTACGAGCCTTCTCGTGAGGCGGTGGACTGCTCAGGTGAACCGCCATGGATGTGCGCTTAGGAAAGAAAATAGAAATGATTGGTCGGGCCTCGACCTTGACCGATTGCCAGACCATGACGAATCGCAGACGTCACATAATCTTTCGCTGCTTCGACCGCGTCAGGAAGGGGTTTTTCTAAGGCCAGGTGAGCGGCAAGGGCTGAGGCAAACGTACACCCCGTCCCATGGGTGTGAGGCGTGTCGATCCATTCTCCCTTATACATGCGAAAAAAACGTCCGTCATACAAAAGATCGGTAGCGGGCTGCTCCAGCAAATGTCCGCCCTTGATCAGCACGTGTTGGCATCCAAACTGGTGAAGCGCTTTAGCCGCCTCCCGGGCTTGGGCCAGCGACCGAATCGTCAGGCCGGTTAACCGTTCAGCTTCATGGATATTGGGCGTGATGACGTAAGCGAGAGGAATGAGCGCGTGTTTTAAGGCATCAATCGCATCGGCTTGTAACAGGTCCTGTCCACTTTTTGAAATCATGACGGGATCGATGACAAGACAAGGCACGTGGTATTGTTGTAACTTCCGGCTTACCAGAGACGTGAGTGAGGCAGAGGACAGCATCCCCGTTTTGACTGCGGCCACGTCAAAATCAGCAAAAATTGCGTCAATCTGCGCTTCGACGATGGATTCGGGGAGATCGTGAATGGCCGTGACCCCTGTGGTGTTTTGTGCGGTAATCGAAGTAATCACCGACATGGCATAGGTGCCGTTTGCGGACATGGCTTTCAGGTCCGCCTGGATTCCGGCTCCGCCACCTGAGTCAGAACCGGCAATGGTCAGGACTTGTTTGAGCATGATCTGGGGAAGAGAACAGAAGAGTGTAAGCCCCGTTGGCTTGTCGTCGCGTCACGTGTTTCGACTCTAGCATGGGGTTTGGGGGTGGTCAAATTCACAGAGAACGAGGGCCGTTAAAAGCAGATTCCTCGCTCCGCTCGGAATGACCATGATGGTGGGGTCATCCAGCACAAAGTGAAGGGTCTGTTTTTTAAAGTCTTGCAGGTTGTGTGATGAGACGGCAGGGACCCGCCCGGGCGAAACCCCGCAAAGAGGGATGCAGGATAGATTTTGTCAACGCCCCCTGTTGTGGAAGGCTGGATGGATGGTGCTCTCTTTTATGTTCCTCTTGCTTGGCCTCGGCGCATGTTCCTCCGAGCATCAAGAGGTGAAGATCATCGTTGACGATTTCCGATTTTTTCCGGTTCGGGTTGACTTGAAGGCAGGGCAATCAGTGCACCTGGTGGTGAGGAATCAAGGCCGAGAACCTCATCGGTTTCAAAGTGCCCTGTTTTCCCTACCCCAGGTCAACGTCGTGTTGGATGACGGCAAGCAGGCCGATCCGCATCACGGGTTTGCCCTCGCTCCGGGACAACGCCTTGAGCTTTTTCTGACCATGCCGCCGGGTGTGTATCACTTTCGGTGTCCCATCAAAGGGCATCGCGGGATGAAGGGAATGATCGTGGTTCAAGAGGCGGGAAGAGCATTCTCCAAGAACGGGCATACGCGCCGTCTTGCCGCGCAAATGGGTACGGCCTCGCCGTAGCCTGAGGGCGAGAAATTCAGACTCAGAGATGTCCTGCGGAAACAGGGACGTTCTTGCCCGAGACAGTTAATTACCTGGAACAGCTTGAATAGACTGACGCGCTGCCTCATCGCGTTGGCAGCTTTGTTTGGCCAGCATTCGCTGTCCAGAGGTCGCGTCACTCGGGATCCGCTGTAAGCAGGCTTCCAGGGTGTCGCCCTGCGTCCCGGAACTCACCCGTTCACTCGCTGCGGGTGCGGTTGATCCATTCTTACTAGCGGCTGAACCAGCCCCGGTTTGCATCTCGACGCAACCTGCCATTCCCGTTAGGAGCACAGCAATACCCAACAGCCGGACGAATAGAACACGCGATGTCTTCATTGAATCGTTCCTCCTTATGTTACGAATAGGTCAAAAATATAACGAAACCTAGAGAAGAAAGGCAAGGGGGGCGATGATCAAACAACGTCTTCCACGCTTGACACTACTGGGGTTTGTTGTTAGGTTCCGACCTCAAGTTTTGTATAAATTTTCTTTGCTGATCAGGTCGAAATGGCTACCAGGTCTGACGGCAACTACTTCCGTGACCGTTCAGAATCTTATCCTCTCGCTTCATCAGTTCTGGGCAAATCAACACTGTATCATTTGCCAGCCATATGATTTGGAAAAGGGTGCCGGCACCTTTAATCCAGCTACCTTTCTGCGTGCCTTAGGACCGGAGCCTTGGCGGGCAGCGTACGTCGAGCCTTGCCGTCGTCCCACTGACGGTCGGTACGGAGAAAACCCCAATCGGTTGCAACATTATTATCAGTACCAAGTGGTCATCAAGCCTTGCGTGGATAATATCCAGTCGTTGTATCTGGATAGTCTCTCGACGCTGGGGATTGATCCTCGAAAACATGATATTCAGTTTGTTCAAGATGATTGGGAATCTCCGACGTTAGGAGCGTGGGGGCTTGGGTGGGAAGTTCGGCTTGATGGAATGGAAATTACCCAATTTACCTATTTTCAAGAAGCTGGCGGGCAAACTCTCGATCCGGTGACGGTGGAGCTCACCTATGGAACGGAGCGGATTGCCATGTATTTACAGGGAGTCGATAACGTGTACGATCTCCAGTGGTCGGAAGATGTCAGCTATGGAGATTTATTCCACGATTCGGAAGTCCAATTCTCTCATTATCATTTCGAGTCCGCGGATATTGCCATGATTCATACGATGTTTACGGCCTGTGAGGAAGAAGGACACACGTTGTTAAAGCAAGGGCTCGTGTTACCGGCCTACGATTATTGTATGAAAACCTCTCACTTGTTCAATGTGCTGGATGCACGGGGAGCGCTGAGCGTGGCTGAACGAACAGGATATATCGGGCGTGTGCGTGGACTCGCGAGGGGATGTGCGGATGCGTATGTCGCAAGAAGAAAAAGCTTAGGTTTTCCGTTACTGACTCAAGCCAAATCAAGGTCGGTCTCAAAGAATGCCGCATCTCCGAAACGAAAGCTGAAGCGTCTTCCGTCATAATTTTCCATAGCCTGCCCTATGCCATCCCGACGGTCGACTCCAACCCAAGTCTCCACGAAAAACCCCAAACGAGATCGTCTTTCCACGACGTCCTTTCTGCTGGAAATCGGATCCGAAGAGTTGCCATGGCAGATGATTCAACCAGCCATGACGCAACTCGCTCAATTACTGGAAGGCTTTCTGGCGAATCAACGCCTCTCCCATGACCATATCCGGACTTTTGGAACGCCTCGCCGTCTCGCGGTCCTCGTTCAGGGCTTGGCCACAAAGCAAACGTCGGCCTTGCAAGAAACGCTGGGTCCCTCTAAAGCCGTGGCGTTTGATGCCCAGGGACACCCAACCAAAGCCGCAGAGGGTTTTGCGAAATCTCAAGGTGTGGACGTCAAAAAATTGGAGACTCGGGAAACGTCCAAAGGGGTCTACCTCTGTGCAGTCAAACGGGAGAAGGGTTTGCTGGCGGCCCAGGTGTTCACCGAGCATCTCTCCAGTCTTCTTCAACAACTCACATTTTCGAAAACCATGAGATGGAATGCTTCGGGAATCCGATATCCACGGCCTATCCGGTGGTTGGTCGCGCTTGTGGGCACCAAGACTTTGTCCATCGAATTCGCCGGAGTGCGGTCGGGGTCCCGTTCATGGGGACATCGGTTCTTATCGGGTGGGAAAACCGTCGACGCGGCGAGCAAGGGAATCGAAATCCAACGGCCGGAAGTGTATGAAGCGGCATTGGAACGCGCAGGAGTGGTGGTTGATCCGGTTCGACGTCGGGCAGTTCTTGGTCGACAACTCAAACACCTTGCCCGTTCGGTCAAAGGACACGTGTATCAGGCCAATCAGGAAGAACTTCTCGACCAAGCGGTCTTTTCGTTGGAATGTCCCAATATTCTTAGTGGGACATTTGATCGAAACTACCTGGCATTGCCCCAGGAAGTGCTGATTACCTCTATGAAAGAGCATCAAGGGTTTTTCTCGGTCGTCAATCGGAAACAGGAATTGCTTCCTCGATTTTTCGCTCCCACCAACACGAACGTGAAAAATATGGAGTTGATTACAATCGGCAATGAGCGAGTCTTAGCCGCTCGTCTGGCGGACGCCCAATATTTTTTTCATGAGGATCGCAAGGGGAAACTGGCCGAGCGTGTGCCTCAACTGAATGGCGTGGTGTTTCATAAGCAACTAGGCTCTCTGTATCAAAAAACCGAACGTACGGTTTCCCTGATAGGAGCCCTTGCAGATGCGGTCGGGGTCCCGGAGATGAAAGAGTCGTGTCAGCGAGCGGCGCTCTTAAGCAAGGTCGATTTGGTAACGGGGATGGTCGGGGAGTTTCCGACGCTCCAAGGCGTGATGGGGGAAAAGTATGCAGCGCATGACGGTGAACCCATCGAAGTGTGCCAAGCCATCGGGGAATACTATCAGCCTCGAACACCGGATGAGAACATTCCCGAGACAACGGTGGGCAGGTTGCTGGCGCTGACCGATCGGTTGGATACCCTGGCGGCGTTTTTCTATGCAGGGCTGGTCCCTTCCGGCTCGGAAGATCCCTATAGTCTTCGCCGAAGTGCGTTTGGCGTGATTCGAATTGTGATCGAAGCCGGGTTGAAGATAAACCTGGGAGCCATCTTGCATCAGGCAGGACACCTGCTCGATGCGCAGGGTGTCAAAGCTGCTCTGCCGACAACAAGTCGGGACACAGAAGGGACCCCCATCACCCTGTGGCCCTTGCTCAAATTTTTGGAGGATCGGCTTCGATATTATGGCCGTACCGTGCCCGGATATCGTGAAGACGTGATGGAGAGTGTCTTAGGACGTCCCAACGGTGCCGACTGTGATATCCGCGATTTGTTTTTGCGC
Organism: Nitrospirales bacterium; assembly: GCA_965247845.1. GTDB lineage: Bacteria > Nitrospirota > Nitrospiria > Nitrospirales > UBA8639 > Bin75. The sequence continues at coordinate 193,120 of OZ252040.1, forward strand.
ATGGAAGCGCTGCAAGCGATCACGAGTCAACAAGACTTTGGATTGCTAATAATCGGATTTAAGCGAGCACACAGAATCGTCGAAAAAGAAGCATGGACGAACAGAACCATTACGGTGGAGCTTCTGACCCACCCAACAGAGCGGACATTATATCAGGCCGTGGAAACGGCCAAACGTGCGGTTGGGCAATCGCTTGACGCCCATGACTATCACGGAGCCCTGAGACAACTCATCGAGTTGAAAGGCCCTATTGACCAATTTTTCGAGGGAGTGCTGGTGAATGCCCGGGAACCTGAGGTGAGAGCGAATCGGTTGTCGTTATTGTGTCAAGTCGATGATCTGTTCTCGGCCTTCGGGGATTTGTCTCAAATCCAGGTTCAGGGTCAGTAGGGGAGTCGTCTCTATTATCGAACCGGAGCTGTGAGCGTCCATGGTTTTTTCCGAGTCCGGATTCCGATGGTTTCGCCGTGGAATTACGTTGGGCTTGATCGTCGTCTGTAATCTGGTTCTTTTAGGAGCCTTGTGGGCCACCGGCCTGGATTTGGATTTTATCTTGACCAATTCCGAGCTCTATGACCAGAAATTGGGCCATTGTCTGCGTGTTGCCTGGGCCAAGGTCTCCGGAGTCGAGGGGCTGATTCAGGTGTGTTCGGAATGGTTGGATACGACCGACCCCACCGGGCAGGTCCATTCATTACGGGAAGGAGAGCCGTTGGCCATGAGCGTCGACGGAAATCTGTATTATGAGAACGCCAGAAATGCCGACCATTGGGTGTTGGGGCTGTTGATCTTTACCTGTGCGGTCATTTATCTGGGCATGTGGACCAAACGCGTGCTTTTGACTTGGTATGAGACGCGTCTTCGAAAAAATGAGCAGTCATAATACACCTGCGTTTGAAAACGTTCGGCAGAAGCCTGCAAAAGAGTCCGTAACCCGTTCAGCAGGGCTTGTTCAAGGACTTCGGATCGGTTTTTCAAACAGTCACAGCCTGCGTTGAATAAATTTTTGTGGGGAATCCGATAGTTGTGGTAAATTTCCACCTCGGGCGCCAACCAGCGGAAACGAAGGGTCTGGTTGGGTTGCCTTGCGTTGGTCAACGGGGGGAACTCATGCATGCGTAACAAGAAGTACGTGTATTCCTTTGGAGACGGCAAAGCCGAAGGCAAAGGCGCCATGAAAGAGCTGCTCGGCGGCAAAGGCGCTGGTCTGGCGGAAATGACCAATTTGAAAATTTGCGTTCCTCCGGGATTTACCATCACGACGGAGGCCTGCCTTGAATATTTCAGGGCTGGGAAAAAGTATCCTGACGGCATGTGGGACCAGACCCTGAAAGGGTTGAAGCGGGTAGAGGGGTTGATGAAGGCGGGGTTGGGGGACCCCCGAAATCCGTTGTTGATATCCGTGCGGTCCGGGGCACGAGCGTCCATGCCCGGCATGATGGATACGGTCTTGAACCTCGGCTTGAACACGGAAACCGTCAAAGGGTTGGCCGACAAAACGAACAATGTACGCTTTGCCATGGATTCGTATCGTCGTTTTATCACGATGTTCGGCTCTGTGGTGATGAATATACCACGGGAAAAGTTTGAAGACGTCTTAGAAAATAAAAAGAAACAAGTTGGGGTTGCGACCGATACCGCCCTCTCCGCGAAGGCCCTCAGTGAGTTGGTCTCCACGTATCAAAACGTCGTGAGGCAAGAAACCGGCCAAGCGTTTCCGGAGGATCCGCTCGAGCAACTCAAGATGGCGATTCAGGCCGTCTTTGCTTCCTGGTTTGGTGACAGGGCGGTGGCCTATCGAAAGATTTACGGCATTCCGGACACGTGGGGAACCGCCGTCAATGTCATGGCCATGGTGTTTGGAAACATGGGTGAGACCAGCGGAACCGGCGTCGTGTTTTCTCGAGATCCGTCCACGGGAGAGCGAACAATTTTTGGGGAATGTTTATTAAATGCCCAGGGCGAAGATGTCGTGGCGGGTCTTCGAACGCCCCTTTCAGTCTCTACCCTGAAGGACAAATTGCCCATTGCCTATAAATCCCTCATGACCACCCAAAAAATTTTGGAGAAACATTATCGTGATATGCAGGATATGGAGTTTACGATTCAAGAAGGCAAGCTCTATATGTTGCAAACGCGGATCGGCAAGAGAACGGGGATTGCCGCGGTTCGGATTGCCGTTGATATGGTCAAAGAAAGGCTGATTGATAAAAAAGAAGCCGTGCGTCGGGTTGAACCGGAGCAGTTGGCGCAGTATCTGTATCCTATTTTTGAAGAAACCGAAGAAAAGAAAGTTCAACCGATTGGAAAAGGGCTGCCGGCTGGGCCGGGAGCCGCCTGCGGGAAAATTGCCTTAACCCCGGATCGTGCCGTGGCGCTCAAGGCGCGGGGAGAAAAAGCCGTGCTTGTTCGGAAGGAAACCAGCCCGGACGACATTCATGGCATGCACGCCGCGGAAGGTTTCTTAACCGCCAAGGGGGGTGTGACCTCCCATGCTGCAGTGGTCGCACGACAAATGGGAAAGGTCTGTGTCGCCGGTTGCGAAGATATCGAAGTTTTCGATGATGAGGCCAAGGTACGGATTGGCCCTTCGGTCTTTAAAGAAGGTGATTATATTTCCATTAATGGATTCTCCGGCTTTATCTATGGCGGGATGTTATCCGTGGTCGATTCGGAAGTGATTCAGGTGATCCAAGGCAAACATTCGGCTGCTCAATCCCAAAAATCGCGCTATTTTTCCACTATTTTGAAATGGGCGGATGAGATGCGGCGCCTCAACATTCGGGCCAATGCCGATGACCCGGATCAAGCCAAAATTGCGCGCGGGTTCGGTGCGGAAGGGATCGGTCTCTGTCGAACGGAACATATGTTCTTTTCGGAAGACCGTGCGCGAATCATGCAAGCGATGATCTTGGCCTCGAACCGAAAAGATCGAGAGCATTATCTGGAACAACTGCTTCCCCTCCAGAAAAAGGATTTCATGGGGCTCTATCGGGAAATGAAAGGGTACCCGGTCACCATTCGGCTCTTGGATCCACCCTTGCATGAGTTTTTACCGAAACGCGAACAACTTATGGTGGATATCGCACGAGCCGAGGCCGCGAATAGGAATTCACCGGAAATAGAAGAAAAACGAAAAATTTTGGCACGGGTTGAAGAGTTGCATGAATTCAATCCTATGCTCGGACTCAGAGGATGCCGCTTAGGCATTACCATGCCTGAGATCACTCGCATGCAAGTGCGGGCGATCATGGAAGCGGCCTGTGAGGTGGCCAAAGAAGGTAAAAAGATCGTGCCGGAAATCATGATCCCCCTGGTGGGCATGTCATCGGAAATGAAAGCGCAAAAAGCCATCATCAAAGAGGTTGCCGAGGAAACCATGCAACGCTGTGGAAAAACCTTGACCTATTTAGTCGGCACCATGATTGAGTTGCCTCGGGCTGCGGTCACGGCGCGGCAGATCGCCGAAGATGCCGAGTTCTTTTCTTTTGGCACGAATGACCTGACCCAAACCACGTATGGATTCTCCAGGGACGATGCAGCCAAGTTTACAGGCTTTTACCGCGACAACAATCTGTTGGAATTTGATCCTTTTGCCGTGCTTGACCGAGAAGGGGTAGGCTCGGTCATGCGGTTGGCTGTGCGTGAAGGGCGAGCGACTCGTCCTGATATCAAACTCGGGATATGCGGGGAACATGGCGGGGAACCCAGTTCCGTTGAATTTTGCCATCACCTTGGGCTCAACTACGTGAGTTGTTCTCCGTATCGAGTCGCCATTGCCCGATTAGCTGCTGCTCAAGCCGCGTTAAATGGCGAAGGCGCAAAGCCGGCAACAAGGCCAAAGAAAAAAGCGGTGAAAGCTTCGGCAAAAACCAACCCACGCGCACGTCGCGTGACTGCCACGACATCCCCGTCCAAGTCGAAAGCCCAAGCGCGGTCACGCAAACCCCGATCTCGCCGGTGAGTGACGTCGATCAAGACGTCCATTTCATGAGACAGGCCCTCAGGCTCGGGGCTCGAGGCCGGGGAACGACTCGCCCGAATCCCATGGTCGGCGCCGTGGTCGTGGCGCAAGGGACGGTCGTGGGTTCCGGGTATCACAAACAAGCCGGTGGCCCCCACGCTGAAATCGTTGCTTTACAACAAGCCCAAGCCCGATCGCGTCGCGCGACCCTCTACACCACACTCGAACCCTGTTGCCATACGGAAAAACGTACCCCGCCTTGCGTCCCGGTGATTCTTCAGTCGGGTATTCGTCGTGTCGTTGTCGCGATGCGCGATCCTAATCCCCAAGTGGCAGGTCGCGGGATTCGGCAACTCAGGCGGGCAGGGCTTTCGGTTGATCTTGGTTGTCTTGGCAACGAAGCTGCGAAACTCAATGAGGTCTATATTCATTGGGTCAAAACCGGCCGACCGTTCATCGTACTCAAGGCCGCGATGACGCTGGACGGTAAGATTGCAACGGCTACCGGCGAATCGCAATGGATCACGGGAGCCAAAGCACGAGAACATGTCCACCAACTGAGAAGCCAGGTTGATGTGATTGCCGTGGGAGCGCGGACCGTTCTCAAAGACGATCCACAGCTCACGGTCAGAGGCCCTGCGAGACAAGGGCATTCACCCGGCATCCATCAACCAATTCGGATGGTCTTTGATAGTCGTCTTCGGATTCCCCTCATGGCACGGGTGTTTCAAGGGATCGAGCAAGCCCCGACAGCTATTGCCACGACGAAAATGGCCAGCCATCGAAAAGTTGAACGATTACGAAAGATGGGTGTGGAGGTATTGGTGTTTCCTCAAAAAGGAAACCGTGTCTCTATTCGCAGATGTCTTCAAGCACTTGGCAAAATGGGGATCACCAGTATGCTGGTGGAAGGCGGGAGTGAGTTGAATGCGAGTTTTTTACGTGAAGGCCTGGTGAATCGGGTCTATCTTTATGTCGCTCCGACCTTGCTAGGAGGGCAAACAACCAAAGGCCTGTTAGGGGGCCGTTCGCCCAAACACTTGGCCGAAACCGTACCGATGTCCAATCTTCATATTCAATCTCTGGGAGATGACGTGTTAATCACGGGAGACCTGTAAAGGAAAGTCAGCCTGTTATCGGCGTTAGGGAAAAAATGCGGGCATAACGACTCGCTGTAGAAGTGTCCCCCTTTTTAAGGGCATCCCGTACATCATCGAGTTTATAGGCGTCATCAACTGAGAGGTGCGGAGACCATTGATCATCTGTGACAATTAACGTGACGTCGACTTCTGCGAGATACTGCCCTTCGTGAATCAGCTTCGTTCGTTGGTATGTATTCATGCTTTTTGAGTACCCGATAGATAGTTGGATGGTGCGAGTGATATTATTTCATGGCTTTTCAGAGAGTGCAATGAAGCGAGGGAAAAGAGAGTATCAGTTGAGAAATTTCATAATTGTATACGCAACAGCATTCTGAGGAGGGCGTCATGAAAAAAGTCGCTGTCATTTTATCAGGCTGTGGATTTTTAGATGGAGCAGAGATCACCGAAGCGATTAGTACGTTGGTGGCTATCGGGCAACAGGGTGCGGAGTATACGTGTTTCGCACCGAATAAGGATGCGTCTGAAACGAACCACCTGACTCAACAGGCAACCGGCCAACAGCGAAATGTGTTACAAGAGTCGGCCCGGATTGCGCGAGGGGACATTTACCCCCTTGAAGAACTCAAGACGCAGGATTTTGACGCCTTGGCGTTTCCCGGTGGGTATGGAGCAGCGCTTCATTTGTGTGATTTTGCGCAAAAGGGGAGCGGGGGACAGATCGATCCGCAAGTCCTTCGTATCGTGAAAGAATTTCACGAGGGTCGGAAACCCATTGCCGCGATTTGTATTGCCCCGGCTATCATGGCCTTGGCTTTTGGCGATAAAGGGGTGAATGTCACGATTGGCGAGGATCAGGGAACGGCTTCGGAAGTCGAAAAAACCGGGGCCAAGCATACCAATTGTGCGGTCGAGAAGTTTGTGGTTGATTCCGCCAATAAAGTGATCACCACTCCGGCCTATATGTACGGAACAGCCAAGCCGCACCAAATTTTTGAAGGCGTGAGCGGGGCCATCGCCGAATTGATGAAAATGGCCTAGGTAAGAACCTGCTCTCCTCGGGCAGCTAGGGCCTTCTCTGGTCATCCTGAACGAAGTGAAGGATCTCGTTGTGAGATCGCTCGCGTTTTCGTTTCGCCTCACTAAACTCATGGGTTTTCCGCATCTTCCATCATGCATTTTTGCCGGAATAGTGGTTGTCGGGAGCCTGTATGCCGGTCATAGCGCCTGGGGTGAGGAAACGCAGGTTGGTTCAGCGATTGTGCAACCCCAGGCCTCGAGCCAACCCTTAGCAACACTCATCACACAATATCTTACGGTTGAAGATCGTGCTCAAGGTCGGCTGTTGTTGCAGGCGATTCTGGCCCATCCCCAGGCGAGTCTTCAGCAAGTGAGCCGATTACTTCGAGAAAGCCGGACCTACGAAACTGCTCCGGTGGGCATGCTTCCGAATCAGCCGATTCGGGTTCGCGGACGAACCTTATCGTATGGGTTGTTTGTGCCTCCTTCCTATGATCCCGATGTGGCGTTGCCATTGGTGGTCTGTTTGCATGGCGCCGGGTTTACGGGAGATTCCTATCTGGAGCGATGGGCCACGCGGTTGGGCGAATCACATATTCTTGCTTGTCCGACGTCCACGATGGGGATGTGGTGGAACCGGCTAAGCGAGGAGTTGGTGCTTGCGACCATCAAAAAAGTCCGTGCACGGTATCGAATCGACCCCAACCGGATTTATCTGACGGGCATGTCGAACGGCGGCATCGGTGCGTGGATTATTGGCATGCATCATGCGCCTCGGTTTGCGGCCGTGGCTCCGATGGCCGCTGGAATTGATGATGTGTTGTTTCCCTTTTTGGAAAATCTTCGACACACCTCGTTATACGTGATCCATGGGGCCAAGGATCGCATCATGCCGGTCTGGCTGAGTCGGAACATCACGAATGCATTAGCGCAACGTGGTATCGCCTTTACCTATCGCGAGCATGAATGGTCGCATCCGCATGCCGGCGGTCATTTCTTCCCTCGACAGGAGTTACCCGCCTTGGTCGAGTGGTTTGAAAAGCAACGCCGTGATCCGTATCCGCGAAGATTGACCGTGCTTCGTGATGCCAGCCATTTGACGGATTTTGGCTGGGTGCGTATTGATGCCACCGACCGTATCGCCATGTTTTCGGAACAGTTGGTGGACCGTCAGGATGAGCTGATGAAAAACAAGATTTACGCGAAGCTAGCCGTTGAGGTAAGAGGTGAAAATCATATTGAGGTCCAAACCGAACGGGTCCGGCGATACACCATGCTGTTGAATGATGCATTGATTGATTTCTCTAAACCCGTGACCGTGGTGACCGATGGCCGAATCAGTTTTCAAGGTCTGGTGATTCCTCAAGTCGAAACGCTGCTCCGCGACGCGCGACGACGGCAAGACGTTGATAACCTCTTTCCCGCTCGCTTGACAATTGATGTCCCACGATAACGTTTCCAGGCACCTGTTCATGCCTCCCTTTTGCTTGACAAACGGATTCGAGGTTCCCTAGAGTCGTATCAACATTGATCTATGGTATGCACGGGTGCAGGGAAGAAGGTGTAATTCCTTCGCGGTCCCGCCGCTGTAACTGGAAACGAACCCCGCAGATGCCACTGTCAGAAACGCTGGTTTTGATGGGAAGGTGCGGGAAGTAGGTTAGGATCCAGAAGCCAGAAGACCTACCCGAGCTGAGAATTCTGTTTTCGTCGTTCTAATCGGATTGGCGAACAGGATTCGTGACCTTCGATCCCTCGTGGGCTGGGGAGCGGGTGAGGATGAATACGCGGGAAGAATCCTCAGGGTTGTTCAGGCCTTGGGGATTTTTTTATGGTGTCGAGCCTTCAGCTTTTCCGAGATTGCCGTGGTGGACAAGAATCTAAGCGGCTGGTCCATGTTATTCTTGTCGGCAAGGTGATCGCGCTTCTTATTTTTCTCATATGTGAACCTCTGTTTGGTTTTTCTGATCACTCCACGACCATGAAACGTCGCCAACAAGGAATTCTCACCGGGATGCCCTTTATGGCCAATGTGGCTCCTCGGACGTTTGTCGATGATACCGGGCGAAAGATTTATTTGGCCAAGACTCCGAAGCGCGTCGTTTCCCTTGCCCCGAATATCACGGAAATGTTGTTTGCCATTGGTGCGGGAGACTCAGTCGTTGGCGTGACGGAATTTTGCGATTATCCCCCCGAGGCGCAGAAGAAGGCCAAAGTGGGGGATTCCCGTCCCAACCTGGAAGCGATCCTGGCTTTAGAACCGGATCTTGTCCTGGCCATGGAAGTGGTTCGGGATGATGTGCTGGAGAAATTGCAACAACTAAAAATTCCGTTGTTCCTCATGGAAGCGAAATCATTTGAGCATGTGTATTCCCATATTCAAACATTAGGACGGATCCTTCATCATGTGAAAGAAGCCGATGCCTTGGTGCATGCCATGCGCAGGGACATTCAAGCCATTGATGATAAAACGAAGTCTTTACCCAAACCCCGTGTCTTGTATGTGGTGTACCACGAGCCGTTTCTTACCGTCGGGCCAGGCAGTTTTATTCATCACCTCCTCGAACTGGCGGGTGGGGACAATATCGCGAAGGACGCCGGAAACGCCTATCCGCGCTTGAGCATGGAAGTCGTGCTGCAAAAGGACCCTGAGATACTGTTATTTCCCTCAATGGGAGGCCAAGGCTCTCCTGAAACCGATCTCGAACAATGGATGCGCTGGACCGCAATGACGGCGGTGAAAACCAAGCGCCTTCATTTCGTCCCTTGGACGTTGATTAGCAGGCCGGGGCCAAGAATCGGTCAGGGGCTCGCGGCGTTGGCTCGAATCATCCATCCTGAAATGTTTCAGGGGAGCTGATCGTGGATAACAGTCAATTGAGCACCCCGACATCCAATTTCGAGGTCGAAGCCCCTCGTTTTTCCGAGACCGGGAGGGTGGGAATCACGATTACCTCCCTTTCGGCATTTCGTTGGTTAACCAGCGTGACGGGTTTAGTCTTGTTGAGCCTGTTGGTTGGGGTTGGGTGTCTCACCCTTGGAGCGAAATTCCTTCCCTTAGGGGCCGTGCTGCAGATTCTCGGGACTGGGGTTCAAGCAGGGGGAGAGGCCTCCGAAGTGGTTGGGGTGTCCAATATCATCCTCTTGCAGGTTCGCCTTCCGCGCATCGTGTTGGCCTTTTTGGTTGGGGGATCATTGGCCGCCGTGGGGGTTGCGCTGCAAGCTTTGCTACGTAATCCGTTGGCCGAGCCCTATGTGCTGGGGATTTCCAGTGGTGCGGCGTTTGGCGCTACGCTTGGCATGCTTTTGGGTGTCGGTGGAACGATTATGGGGTTTTCGATTCTCCCGGTTTGGGCGTTTCTCGGGGGGCTTCTCTCCATTCTGGTCGTGTATCGCATCAGCGTGACGTATCGTATGCTATCCGTGCACACGCTGTTATTGGCCGGTGTCATACTCAATGCCCTGTTTTCAGCACTGATCATGTTTGCCGTGTCCATTGCCGATCCCACACGAGCATTCGAAATGATGATGTGGTTGATGGGAACATTGAGCGCTCCGGAATACTCGACGTTGCTGGGGCTTAGCTTGTTCCTGGGCCTAGGAGGCGTTCTCTTGTTCTGGTTGGCTCGACCGCTCAACATTCTGACGATGGGAGAAGAAACCGCCAAGGCTTTGGGGGTTGAGATCGAACGAGTCAAAAAACTCATCTTTGTGGTGGCGGCGTTAATGACCGGTGCCGTCGTGTCCATTGCCGGTCTGATTGGATTCGTCGGGATGGTCGTCCCCCATACGGTTCGTATGATCGTGGGAGCGGATCATCGCCTGCTTTTGCCGGCTTCCACCTTGGTGGGAGGTATGTTTCTCATGGTGGCGGATACCGTCGCCCGTACGGTGTTGTCCCCGACTGAACTGCCGGTTGGGGTGGTCACAGCCCTCATTGGAGGACCGATTTTTATGTATTTGTTGGTCAAACGTCGTGCAGGAGTCGCCTTGTGAGGGAGACATCAGAGAAACCCGTGGCGTTTGATGTTCGAGATCTGTCCTTTCGATACGATCATTCTCTGGATCGAGGATGGGCCCTCAGCAATTTAGGGTGTTCGATCCAGGCTGGAACCATTGTCGGCATCATTGGCCCCAATGGATCGGGCAAAACGTCGTTTCTTAAACTGTTGATGGGGCTTCTGCGCCCGGAGTCCGGCGCCATTCATTTTTTTGGGAAAGACCTGAAGACCTTCTCAGCGGCAAGTATCGCCCAACAAATGGCCTTTGTTCCGCAAGAGACGTCCCAAGTGTTTCCCTTCACCCTGGGAGAACTGGTGCTTATGGGGCGGTTTCCGTTTCATCGCCCGTTTGATGGATGGGGATGGGATTCATCGGCAGATGTCCTTCGTGCAACCCAAGCCATGTACGCCATGGAGATCGGAGCGTTGGCCGGTCGCATGATGTCGGACGTGTCGGGCGGCGAACGACAGCGCGCCATGATTGCTCGCGCGTTGACACAAGATCCACAAGTTCTCCTCTTGGATGAACCAACCGCATTTTTAGATCTTCATCATCAGCTTGATATTGCACGGAAGCTTCGCCAACTGAATCAGGAGCGTGGGTTAACGGTGCTGATGGTGTCGCATGATTTGAATCTTGCGAGTCAGTGTTGCGATCAATTGTTCTTGTTGCATCAGGGAGAAATCGTCAAACGGGGATGTCCTCGTGACGTGATTCGGTCTGAGATTCTTGAACCGGTGTATCGTTGTCAGGTCGTCGTGGATCAACATCCACGATCGCAGGCGCCGCGAGTGACGTTGCCTGTGTAATGATTCCCTCGCCCCTGGAGGGAGAGGGCAAGGTGAGGGGGATTTCTCCATCACCTGTTTGTTCAACCATTCATGAAAGGAACGGGATAGAAGAGTCATTTCGGCATGTGTCGGGGAAGATGGTGAAAATCCATCACGGTGCCGCCACTGTAAGCGGGAAATAACTCTGCAAAAATAGCCACTGGCCGGGAAAGATATGCGTAGGAATTGTTTTGTGCGACCACGCATAGGCCGGGAAGGCGCAGGGGAGTGATGATCCGCGAGTCAGGAGACCCAACTGCCGTTGTCTTCTCAACCCACCCTTCGAGCCAAAGGGAGGTCGGTTATGTTTAGAATTTCTAGTTGTGTATTTTTCTCCACGCTTGTCCTTCTCTCTGTTGTATCTCCAGCCTGTTTTGCCGACACCGCACAATCTGATTCCGGCACTGACGGTCAAGATGTTCAGCAATTGGACGACTATGTCATCAGCGATACTCGTCTTCCCTCCCTGAAAGTCGATACGTATTCAGTTCCGGCTAAAATCACGGTCATTACGGCCAAAGACATTCAAAAAATGGGGGCCAGAACGGTCCAAGAAGCTCTCCAATACGCGACTGGTATTGTCATGTACAACGAAGTGGGTAATGCGTTTGAACACCGTATCGATTTGCGGGGGTTTAATTCGACTCCTGTTCCGTCGGTCAGTGTCTTTCTCGATGGCATGCGGGTCAATGAGCCGAGTTTCAACACCATAAATTTCGATCTTATTCCGTTTGAAACAATTGAACGAATTGAGATCATTCCGGGACCTAACGCGATTTTTGGTCAAAATACTTTGGGCGGAACCATCAATATTGTGACAAAAACTGCCTCTCGCAAGCATCAAGTTTCAGCGGAAGCGGCGCGTGGGAGTTTTGAGCATGAAAGGTTCAACGTCACTGCGAGTGGTCCCGTCGATGATTTTCAGTACTATCTCAATGCCACACAGGAATCAGAGACCGGTTTTCGAGACGAGAGTGGCGGCCAGGTATTCCGGTTCTTTAGTAAGTTTGGCTATCAGCCATCAACGAAGACTGACGTAAACGTGTCCTATACCTATGTCAAAGATCGACTCAGCCAGGCAGGGGCTAGCCCAATCAGGATTGCCGAAGTCGATCCTGAAGCCAATGTGTCTCCCGGAGATTTTTATGATCGTGAAAATAATGTGGTTCGATTGAACGTTAAGCAGATCTTCCCCTTGGAGTTCACTTTTTCGGCAAATAGTTTTTATCGCAACCTTCAGCAGGCCTCTTTTCTTGTCAGCAATCCATTCTCTTTAGGAGGACCTTTCCCGGAAAGTAGCACGCGTAGTGATACAGAAAGCTGGGGAGGGACGTTTCAACTCTCCAAAAATTCTTCACCCTTTGGGCTCAAAAATGAAACAGTGATAGGAGTCGAAGCCACGTGGAATAATTTTGAAAGCCAAGCGGCTAATGTCTTTTCAGCTAGTTTTTCGGATTCGACGGAAGAAATCTTTGGTGCATTCGCCCAAAACGCACTTCATGTTCTTCCTGAGTTGATTCTTTCAGGTGGGCTGCGTTTTGATCAAAGCGAGATTGATTTCATGCACAAAACCGATCCAACATTAAGCCGATCGAGAAAATTCGATCGAGTCACTCCCCAAGCAGGGGTGACCTATCTTTTGACGCCGAAGGCCAGTCTCTACTTCACCTATTCACAAGGGTTCAGAATTCCGACCGTCCAGGAAATGTTTGCCAGTGAGTACACTTCTAATCCTCATCTGAAACCTGTTCGCTCGCATAATTTTGAAATTGGCGGCAAAGCACAAATCGGAGCATGGGGGGATGTGTCCCTCGCGTTCTATCAGTCGAATATCAAGGATGAAATTTTTCTCACGTGTATCCTGTGTGACTTTTCTCCATTTGATGGAATCAATCGAAATCTTGAAAAAACGCGACGACGTGGCGTTGAAGTGACGGTACGAGTACGACCGGTGAAATTTTTTGATGGGACCATTAATTATACGTTCACCGAAGCACAATTCGAAAGCAGGCAAAGGTTGGGATCTGGAGGAAGTGGAGTCAGAGTAGCTGATGAGGGAGATACCTTGCCGTTGGTTCCTAAAAATCGCTTGAGCGTAATTGGAAATTTTTACCCGGTCGAGGGTGTCACCGTTTCAATGATGGGGCTGTATGCCAGCACCCAGTTCTTACAAAATGATGAAGGCAATAACCTGACGCGATTGCCGGGGTATTTTGTACTCAATGGGAAAGCTTCTTACCAACGTCAGGTCCCGGGGGGAAGCCTGAAAGTCTTTTTGCAAATCAACAACCTGTTGAATTCCAAATATTTTACCAGGGGGATTTATGCACCCGATAGACTTCCCGGAGGCGATGGGTCCGTGGTCAGATTTGTTATACCTGCCCCTGGAATAGCAGTTTTCGGCGGTCTGAGTTATCAATTCAATGCTTTTCCAGGATAATGAAAACCTACTGGACTTTTTATGAATAATCCATGTCTGGGGATTGCCGGGACCTATAGTGGAGTTGGTAAGACGACGGTCAGACTGAAGGAGGTTGTGAAACGATTGCCGTTTGCGCAAAATAGAAATACCATGACGAGGACATGTCAGCGTGACGTTGGGGTGAAATGGGTCTGAACCCGGTGAGGTTGAACAGTGAGAATCTCTAAAGTCTATACGAAAACCGGCGATGGCGGTCGGACGAGGCTTGCGGGTGGCCAAGAGATCGAGAAAGATGCGATCCGGGTGGAAGCCTATGGAACGGTTGATGAGTTGAATTCCGTTCTTGGTCTGGCTCGTGTGTTTAATAAGGAACAGGCCGGACTTGGGGAGACTTCCATACAATTGGAAGCGCATTTGAAATGGATTCAGAATAAATTGTTTGATATTGGGGGATTACTGGCCACTACTCCTGGGCAAGAATTTAAGAATATGCCCCAGGTGAACGCTCAGCACGTGGCACAGTTAGAAGGATGGATTGATGGGTGCCAGGAAGATCTGGCACCGTTAAAAGAGTTCATCCTGCCGGGAGGTGGAAAAGTCTCAGGATTTTTGCATCAAGCCCGGACCGTCTGCCGGCGTGCCGAGCGTGTGTGCGTTCACTTATCTCGTGATGAATCCATAAATCCTCAGATTGTTCCATTTTTAAATCGTTTGAGTGATGCGTTGTTTGTCTTCGCCCGGTGGATAGCCCATCATCAAGGAGAGCCTGAATTTTTGTGGGATCGAGCAGAATCAGAAGCATCCTAGGTCTTGGGGTCTTAGTGCTCCTTCTCGTCGTGGGTTTTGTGTTTTCGCGTCCGCAAGGGGGAACTCCCGATATTCCGGACGATCCCGAGGCGTACGAAGCGCTGGAGTTGGTTCGTTCCCATGCTGCTCGAAATTCCCCGACGTTAGAGGATGCGATCAATCAGTACGTCGAAGAGTTGAAAGCGCAGGGAACTTCTCTCCATAAAGGTGAGTGGCAGGTCGGGAAAGAACGCCCTGGAGTGTATGCCGTCAGAATGATTGTTAGGGAGAAAGGGTTTAATGAATGGATTGAACGAGAGTTTGCTTGGAGGGTCACGTTAAAGGATAAAACCGTCAGAGTGATTTCTCTGGCCGCCATTCACTTTATGCCGTTTCATGAGTTGCCGCCGTTGCCGCATCAAGACCAGATATCAGGGAAACTCATAGCGTCTCAGGTGGAAGAGCGACTTGGATGACGCCGTTTTTGACGCGAGTCCGGTAGCAGGTCACGGCCCAGGCCTGTGTAGGATTTTTCAGGCATTGTCCCGTGCGCACATTGAATTTCCATCCGTGCCACGGGCACTCGACGACTTCCCCTTCCAACGTCCCGTCCCCGAGCGGGCCTCCCGCATGAGGGCAGGTATTATTCAGCGCCAAAATTTCCCCGTTGACATTAAATAATGCCACGCCGGGAGCGCTCTCGACTTCAACCGATAGGCATGTTCCCGGTTCGAGGTCTTCGAGTTTTGCAACGGGGATATATTTCATAACGGTAAATTTTTATGGAAAAGTGCGAACCTTACCAAGGCATTCGTTCCGTCGCAAGCCATGAATTGGGAGCCGTTATTGATTCAGTACAGTTCCTGATGCTATACAAGTAGTCAAACTTGTGATGCAGTCGATGACGCTCTTGTTAAACTCCACATATGAGCCCCTGCGGGTCGTGCAATGGCAGAAGGCCATTACCCTTCTTTGTCAGGGGAAGGTCGAGGTCCTTGAATTCTATGATCGGGAAATTCGAGGGGTCACGATTAGTTTTAAACTCCCTTCGGTGATGCGGCTTCTAAAAGTCGTCAAGTTAAAGTCCAATCATCGGGCGGTCAAGTTTTCCCGGATTAATATTTTTACGCGCGATAAATATACATGCCAGTACTGTTGTAAACGGTTTCACACTGAAGAACTCACGTTTGACCACGTGGTGCCGATTGCCAAAGGCGGCACAAAAACCTGGGAAAATATCGTGACGGCGTGTTGGCGCTGTAACAATAAAAAGAGCGGAAGAACCCCGGAAGAAGCCCATATGCACTTGAAGAAAAAACCACAGAAGCCGCGATGGAATCCTACCCTCACCATCATGATCGGCATTCGGAACGCTCCGGAAAGTTGGCGCGACTATCTCTACTGGCACATGGAATTGGACTCTGATGAGTAATTCTGGTTTTCAAATTTCTTTAGATCTGCAAGGCCGGTTATGTGTGGTGATTGGTGGTGAAGATGAAGCCGCACATAAGACCTCACTGTTGTTGGACGTCGGCGCTAAAGTGGTCGTGGTGAATCCCACCTTGAATACGCCGCTTCGGAAGCTCACGGCTGCCGGAAAAGTTCTGCATCGGGGACGACGGTTTCGTTCGGCTGACACTCAGGGGGCCTTTGCCATCCTCAACACCCTGCCGGATGATACGGATCTTGCAAAGTCGTTACGTGACTTGTCAGAAGCGGAACGGTTTCTGGTGTGGTCGATCGATCAGCCGGAGTTATCGAATTTCATGATGCCCGCCGTGGTCCAACGAGGGGCTCTTCGTGTGGCGATTAGTACAAGTGGTGCTTCTCCTGCACTCGCCAGCACCTTGCGGCGGAACAGTGAAGAGATATTTGATGAAGAATTTGAAAAGTTTTTGGATTGGTTGGGAGAATTACGCAAAAACGTCCAAGCCGATGAACCCAGTATGGAAAAAAGGAAAGAGCGCTTGAAAGCGGCAGTAGAAGGGTTTCAATTGACCGGGAACGTTGAATATCCCCCGGCATGGATCGCTCACAAAGAGTCTTCTGCTTCATAATGTTCTGAAGGATGGTGTAGATATGGTCTTATTAGAATTCAGCATGTCTCCCTTGGGAAAAGGCGAAAGCGTGGGGAAATACGTCTCACGGTCTTTAAAGATTATTGACAAAAGCGGAGTCGATTATCGACTGAATCCCATGGGCACGGTGCTCGAAGGAGAATGGGATGAAGTGCTCGACGTGGTGCGCCAATGTTATGAGCGGATGCAGCAGGATTGTGCCCGCATATCCTGTACGATGAAAGTTGATTATCGGAAAGGACACAAGGGACGCTTAAGCGGGAAAGTGGCCAGCGTGGAAAAACGGCTTAAGAAGAAACTGAAGACATGAATGGCCGAAGACCATCGCGGACGTGCCCGTCTTGTATCTTCGGGGTCCTATCCCGCCTGTTTTTGGGCCGTATGAGATACGGCCCCTACGTGTCATGAAGTTCCGTCAAAGGTTCATATACGCGAGTCACTTTTGCCCCGAGATTGCAGAGGACTTCATAGGAAATTGAGTCCTGCCAATTGGCCAGATCGTAGGCCGTGATTTCCTGAGTCTCCGATTTGCCCATCAAAATCACGTCGTCCCCCGGTTTGATCGTGGGGCCATCGGTCACATCGACGACCGTCATATCCATACAGATTCGTCCAACAATTGGGAAGCGTTGATCATGAATGATGACCTCCCCCTTGTTCGAGAGCATGCGATTATACCCGTGGGCATAGCCGATGGGCAGCACGGCTAACCGAGAATCCCGCCGCGTGCGATAGACGTCACCGTAACTCACGGGTTCTCCTTTTCCAGCCGTTTTTATATGTACGATTTTGGTTGTCAGGGTCATGACCGGTTGAAGGGAAACGGGCGTGGCTCTGTCGGGTGCCGGGGTGTACCCGTATAACAACAGTCCAGGGCGAACCATGTCCAATTGCGAATGAGGATGCCAGAGTATCCCTGCGGTATTGGCCGCATGCCGGTAGAGACGAAGCTTCTTGCCGGTACGTAGACTCAACACGGCTTCGTGAAATTGGTCAAGTTGGTGAAGGGTGAACGTCTGGTCCGGGTTATCGGCATCGGCTAGATGAGTCATGAGACCCTGACAAAAAAAGGTGTGAGGAAACAGGGGAGACTGCAAGAGGGGGAGCACCTCCTTGGGGTTGAATCCTAATCGTCTCATTCCTGTATCCACTTTGACGTGCACAGGGTAGGGGCACATCTCTTGTGAAACTTCTCGACTCAGGGCATTGACAGTGTCGGTATCGGAGAGCGTAGGAATCAGGTTGGAATGAACGAGATCTTTGACCTGCCAGGGGAAGATACCTCCCATCACAATAATGTCTCCGAGGATTCCAGCTTCCCGTAGGACAATGCCTTCTTGTACTGTGGCCACACCGAGACGTCGAATGCCAAGTTGCGATAAAGCTTCAGCCATGGCTCTGCACCCATGGCCATAGCCATCAGCTTTGATCACCGCTAAAATTTCAGTCTGTGGTGCGAGAATGCGACGAAGTTCACGGAGATTATGGGCGACAGCGGGAAGACGAATGGTGGCAAGAGTGGGAGACAGCGCAGAAGCAGTGGTCAAGGGGGCTGGAGAAGAGGGGGAGAACACGAGCAGGACCTTAAATCTCTAAGATTTCTTCCTCCTTTTTCTTTAAGAGTTCATCGACGAGTTTGATCTTCCCATCCACGACTTTTTGAATATCGGCTTCGCCGCGTCGTAAGTCGTCTTCGGTAATCGTTGAGTCTTTTTTGAGGTGTTTGAGTTCATCATTGCCCTCTCGACGAATCCCTCGAATATGGATTTTCGTATCTTCCCCATATTTCCGACACACTTTCACGAATTCCTTCCGACGTTCCTCGCTTAAGGCAGGAATCGGAATCCGAAGCACCTTCCCATCGTTAGACGGATTTAAGCCGAGATCCGAGGAAAGAATGGCCTTTTCAATGTCTTTCATGCTTGCGGGGTCCCACGGCTGGATCATGATCAATCGGCTATCCGGCATCGAGAGGTTCCCCACTTGTTTCAACGAGGTTGGCGTCCCATAGTAATCGACTTTAATATGATCGAGGAGCGACAAGGATGCCCGACTGCCTCTGATCGAAGCGAGTTCTTTTTGGAGGTGCTCGATGGACCCCGCCATCTTTTGTGTCAGCTTTGCAATCGTTGCCTGATATGACATGAGTGATGAACCTTGGTTAATTGAGGGCCGCGTCTTGTGTAACGAGGGTCCCAATTTTCTCGCCTAGGACCACACGTTTTAAATTGCCCAGTTCGGTGAGATTAAACACGATCAAAGGAAGATTGTTATCCATGCACAGCGTAATGGCTGTGGCATCCATGACCTTCAAGCTTTTGTTGAGTATAGAGAGGAATGGAAGTTCATGAAACATTTTTGCCGAAGGGTTATTGAGTGGATCTGAATCATAAATTCCATTGACCTTGGTTCCTTTCAAGATCACGTCGGCTTTTATTTCCATCGCTCGCAGAGCAGCGGCCGTGTCTGTCGTAAAATAGGGGTTTCCGGTCCCGGCGGCAAAAATAACGACCCGCTTTTTTTCAAGGTGCCGAATGGCTCGCCGGCGGATGTATCCCTCGGCTAATTGCCGCATTTCGATGGCAGATAATACGCGTGTAGCAACACCGGCTTTTTCAAGCGCGTTTTGGAGCGCGAGGGCATTCAGCATGGTGGCGAGCATGCCCATGTAGTCGGCGGCCGCTCGTTCCATACCGTCTGCACTCGCGGCAAGGCCTCGAAAAATATTCCCGCCACCGATCACTAACGCGACCTCTATTTGCATATTGACGACCTCGCTAATTTCATCGGCGAGAGTGGTCAGGATGTCGGGATTAATGCCGTAGGGTTGGTCCCCCGCCAGCATTTCCCCACTGATTTTGAGGAGAATGCGGTGATACTGAGTAGGCGTCATTCCTGGCCTAATTGATATCGCGTAAACCGAGCAATTGTGATGTTTTCACCAAGTCTGGCAATTTTTTGTGTGAGGATTTCGGTGATCGTGATATTGGGATCTTTGATGAAACTTTGCTCCAGGAGGCAACTTTCTTGGTAGAATTTTTCCAATTTACCGTGAACAATTTTTTCAATGGCCGCGGCAGGCTTCCCGAGTTCTTGCGCCTGTGCCAAGTAAATAGCCTTTTCCCGTTCAACTTGCGTGCTGGGGACCTCGTCGCGTTTAACATAGGAAGGATTGGCGGCAGCAATTTGCAGGGCGACGTCTTTGACTAATTCCTGAAACTTTTCATTTCGAGCGACAAAGTCTGTTTCACAATTGACTTCGACAAGGACGCCGATTTTGCTCCCGGCGTGGATATAGGATGAGACGACGCCTTCCTTGGTTTCTCGTCCGGCTTTCTTTTGAGCCGCAGCCAGACCACGTTGACGAAGGAGGTCAATGGCTTTTTCAATATCCGAATTGGTTTCTTTCAGCGCGTTTTGACAATCAAGGATTCCGGCTCCTGTTTTGCCACGTAGTTCTTTCACCAAGGTACCCATGCTGGACATCGTGTATCCTTCTCTCCTGTTTGGCTAGGCGTGAAACGAAAAAAATATTGCTGGCGAAGTTCTATGCGGAAGGCGTTTGAACGCTTTCCACCTGATTTTCGGTTGAACGGGCAGAGATCAACTCGGTCATAATCGTGTCCTCTTCCCCTCCGCTCGACCCCCCTTGCTTGTTTCGAAGCTCTTGGCCTTCAAGGCAAGCGTCTGCAATCTGAGCGGTAAAGAGTTTTAATGAGCGGATGGCATCGTCATTTCCAGGGATTGGATAATCAATCCGAGTGGGATCGCAATTAGTATCCACAATGGCGACAACGGGGATGCCCAAACGATTGGCTTCTTTGACGGTAATGTGTTGAATGCGAGTATCGAGGACGTAGATGCACCCGGGCAAACTTTCCATTGTCTTGATGCCGCCGAAATATTTCTCCAGCTTGCCCCGTTCTTTTTCCATAAGCAAAATTTCTTTTTTCTTCAGGCGTTCATGGGTTCCATCGGTTTGCGCATCTTCGAGTTTCTTGAGTTGTCTGATACTTTTTCTAATCGTTTGGAAATTGGTGAGCATACCCCCCAGCCATCGTTGGGTCACATAATACATTCCGCACCGTTTGGCTTCTTCTTCAACGATGTCGACCGCTTGACGCTTGGTGCCCACGAAGAGGACCGATTCCCCAGCCGCAACGGTATCTCGGACAAAATTATAGGCATCGAGAAAGAATTTGGCGGTTTGCTGTAAATCAATAAGGTAAATGCCGTTTCTTTCTCCGAAAAGATACGTCTTCATTTTGGGATTCCAGCGATTGGTCTGATGTCCAAAATGTACACCTGCCTCTAACATGTCTTTAATGGATACCATATTGGGGTTTTCACCTCCATTCAAGTAGAGAGATTATGGAACTCATGGACGAACACGTGTTTCGAAACATGCTTCAGTGGAGTGTGCCACATATCTATGGTCTAGAGCGAACTCTAGGTGACACTGACTCAAACCAAAAAGATTTAACATAACCTTTGTTTTTAATGCAAGGTCAATTGCTATGTCTTCTTACAAAAGAGTAAAACGACATAGGAACAAGCGCAATAACGGATTACCCCCCTAGGGGGTGGGTCAGGAAGTTTTGACGGGGATTCTTGAATGTCGGTAGAGTAGGGCCGCATCCTGGGTCACGGCCCGGGACATGCCTTATGCGGCCCCGCGGCTACAAATACAAAAGAGAGAATGGAAGGCGCCAGGAGGCATGTCCCTGCCTCCGAGCAGGGATGGCGCCGCTACAAATTTTTACGATGAGGTCTTAAAAAATGGTTGAAGTTCCTATAAAGCTCTACGTTCAAAGTCTTGCAAAACAAGCCAATGCCGCGACCCGTCCCCTCTCGCTGATGACGGGTCATGACCGTGCTGTGGCCCTCAGAGCCATGGCGGAACAGTTGGAAGCGAGCATTGAAGACGTGTTGACAGCCAATCAACAGGATCTCGATGCCATTCCCAAAGACTGGGCGACGGATGAGTATCGGAAAGCGAGAGAGCAAATTTCTGTGACGGAACAAACTATTCTTGATATCGTCACATTTATTCGTGGGATTGCAGAGGAACCTGATCCCACGGGGGAAGTATCTCAGGGATGGTTGACGCAAGAAGGTCTGCAAATTCATCGAGTTCGTGTTCCTATTGGGGTCATCGCCGTCATTTCCGACTATGGTCCGTCCGTGGTCGCTGAATCGATTGCGATGTGTCTCCGGTCGGGCAATGTGTGTGTGGTTCGGGGTGGCAGGGAATGGTTTTTGACAAATTCTGCGGTGGCAAAGGTCTTGCGTGAGACGGCAGAACAACATGGCGTGCCTCAAGGGGCTCTCACGTTTGTGGATCGACCCGATCGGGAGGGGGTGCTTGAACTCACCCGATTGCGAAATCTGGTTCATGGCGTCGTCCCCAGAGGAAAAGCGAGTTTGCGCAAAGCGATTATGGAGCAGTCGCGGGTTCCGGTTTTGGGTTATGACGGCGGAGTGTGTCATGTCTATGTCGATAAAGAGGCGGATGTGCCGTTAGCTCAAGGGGTCGTGGTGAATTCCAAAATTCAGGATCCGCTTGCCACCAACGCTGCCGACACGATTTTAGTCAATCAGGCCATCGCACGGCAGTTGCTGCCAGGCCTTCTTCGGCGGTTGCTCAGTGAATTTAAGGTCGATCTCATTGGCTGTCCGAAAACCGTCTCCATGATGGGCATCATGGCAATGACCGGGCATAAGGGGATTCAAGCAGCCACGGACGAAGATTGGGCACAAAAAAGGCAGTCGATGACGCTGGGAATTAAAGTCGTCCAAGATCTTGACGAAGGCCTTGCGCATATTGCAGCCTTCGGGCCGGGGCATACCGATACCATTGTGACCCGTAATTATGAAACAGCCATGCGATTCGTCCGAGAAGTGGATTCCAGCGCGGTGTTGGTGAATGCCTCGACCCGCTTACATTCAGGCCCGCAAATGGATTTAGGTGAAGAACTGGGGGTGAATACCTCTCATTTCCATGTGAGAGGGCCGTTGACACTTCAAGCCCTGACGACTGAAAAATATGTTGGGTTTGGGTCCGGCCAATTACGACAGCCTCATCCCGTTCCTCAGGCGTATCAGGACGCCATGATGCTGTCCGCAAAGTTTTAGGAACCTCTGATTTATTGCACTATCAGGCGCATGGCGGTGTTGTGTCCTCGCTCAATCCTCGCCTATCTAGTTTGAGAAGCCTCGGGTTTCGCTGCGGGACGCCTTGCCCTGCATCCCGCTATCACAATAAATCAGAGGTTCCTTAGTCGTTTCGCAACGTTCTCTGCCCAAGGGCTCACGGCTCAGTTTTCCTCCCATGGCCACATTGGACATTGCTCAGCATCTCGCCAAATGGGGACTTCGCAAATTTAACGATGAAGATTCCTATTATGCCTGGCAACGGCAATCCTTATCCGGAGATCGACTTCGGCTTCTTCAGCAAGCGGCGCAAACCCGTCGTGAAGGAGGGGACACCGGCGCGGATCAGGAATTTTATGATCTAGCGGCATCTTCCGACATTCTTCCTGTTTTATACAGCCAGCGATACGGCTACTATCACATGCTCGGCTCCACGATTGTGAATGTGCTGGAGGGGGGGCAGCGCGTGTTAGACGTGGGGTGTGGGGTCGGTATTCTCACGAGCTGGTACGCGGCCTGTTTTCCGAACATGACTTTTCTGGGAATTGATCGGTCGCTGAAATCGATTGAAGTGGCACGGCAGTATGCACAATCGTTGCATCTCACCAACGTGAGTTTTGAACGTTGCGAAATCCCGCAACAAGCCATTCCCGGGGTATTTGAGACCATCGTGTCCACGCAAGCCCTGTTTCAATCCGAATCCGATCCCGGGCTTCCGAGTCGGAGTTGGACCACTTTTGAACGCGACCGGGACACCCAGCAACAACACGATCTGGAAAAGCGGACGGGTATTGGTCCTCGGTTAGACTGTTTTTTGCAAGTCCTGGCTCCCTCAGGCCGCTTCGTGCTCTTTGAAAAGGCCGTTCACTTAGGAAGACGCGTGTTGTTCCAACGAGCCTTAGAAGCGAGAGGGTGTCTGCCCATCGCGGACCCACGGCTGCTGACCTATTCGGAATTGGGGGAAATGGTGGAGGATGGGCCGTTGTACGTGATGACAAAAGGTTCCGCGTCTTCCGCCGTGGTGTTGGATGAATCGATGAAACACGATCCCCGGCAAGGTCTGTATTATTGTCAAGGACCCTCGGCGGATGTCGTGTATGCCAAGTTGCCGAAGTCGGGAGTCCGGTCGGAAGCCGTGTCCGAGCAGGTTGGGAAACACGGTGGGTCTTCCGAAATAGGTGGAACAGCCGGGGGATTAGCCTATGTACGCCTCGTTATTCCCGGGATATTTTCCGGGCTGATCGTCGGGTTGCAAGAATGCCAATCCCTCATGGTTGAGCTTGTCAGGCATGAGCTACAGCAGGGACAAACCGAAGAGCCCATCGAGACTCGACTCACACGTTTCTGGTCGGAACAGGAGAGCGGTTCACCCGAGCAGGCTCCTCTTTACGAAAATCATTTTCCTGCTGCCGAGCAGGTTTGGCGAAAGCTTCCGGACCGAGTGGTCTTGCAACAGAAGACGGACGAGGAGGTGGATAGGCGGCAACGTCACATTGAGTACGGGTACTGCGACGGGAATGTCCATTATCTGTATTGGGCCAATACATTTGATCAACGGCAAATTGTGATCATGGATCAGGAGCGAAGCCCCCTGTTAGAGACCTATTATTCTGAATCAATTGGTGAGGCCTAAAACTGGTGGCGGTGGAGGGTTTGCAGACTTCTCTCAATCCACGTTGTCATGCCCCGTCAACCCGTAATCCATTGATTTACAAATCCTTCCGTGGCCAACTTAAGTGAGAGTGCCACCGACTGCCGCATTGAGCTTTCCTTTCAGTTTAGAGTTAGTGATAACCTCGCGCATGGTTTCAGACCATTCGCTTCCGCTCGTGGCATGAAGATATCCGGCCGGGAATGTACTGATCGTCCTCAACTCCGGAGCGATTTTCGCACCCAATAGACCTAGAAAACAGATCCCGGGAATCCTGAACTGATACTGTCGATAGGTGTCACACTTTCGCAGCGCCTGAGGTAGTTCAAACGGCACATTGTTATTGAGATCGATGTTCAAAGTTACGATGAGCACAAACCCTTTTGGAAGCGGCTGCTCTCCCAGTAAGAATTTTCGAAATTTCTCCTGGCATGGTCCGAATTCTAGCTGGGACTGTTTGCCGAGCGGAGTATTCCAGGACCGCGCGGCGGCCCGCCAGAAGACACTTGCGCCAAAGTAGACAAGTTGCTCCTGTGCGATAACGGAAGCAGATCCGGGGCTGTATCCGGTGGATTCCAGCGTTTCCCACGTGCCTACTAATCCGAATTCCTCGTGTGCCAGCTTCTGGAGTGGAAACTGTCCGGCACCACGGCAACAGTTTTTGAGAACCCAGTCCTCGCCCTTTTTATTGAATCGTTGTTCGCACTCTCCGCACAGCATAGGTGCAGTTGTCTGTCTAGAGGTCGACAAGGCAACGCCGTCGCTGGAGACCCATACCGGATGCTCATCGGACGGTGAGTTGTCACGAATGATCTTGTAGAAACCTGCCGCCAGCAGGTGGCTTTCTTGAAGGGGACGCTCTTTCAAGCAAAGACGACACGTAGCGGAAGTCATAAGCTGGTCCTGTTTGTTTAGACAGGTGAAAACAAAAGGTTAAAACGCACACGTCTTTCCGGAGAAGGAACCCACAGAGACGCGTTTTGTTTTGAAAAATGGTGGCGGTGGAGGGTTTCGAACCCCCGGCCCGCGGCTTATGAGTCCGCTGCTCTACCACCTGAGCTACACCGCCATATGAGGTTTTTATCCGCGGTGGGTATACCACATGGAACGACGTTTCGACAATTCCTGTGCCGCCTATTTGAAAACCGATCAACCCGGAAAATCCGAAAGACTAGTGCGTGCGTTTGTCGTCAATCTCACCGGAAAGGGCATTCAAGACCCCAAGTGCTTGTTCGCTGAGTTCAACCGGTTGGTCATCGGGTTGGTGGGCGGGGAGCGCATCATCTTTGGACTTTGGCCTTGTGGATTTGAGGAGTTCCTCTTCGAGTTCATCGAGTGTGGGTTCGGAATCGGATTGAATGGCAAATAACCGTTGAAGGGCAAAGATGGCCCGGGCATGGGTGTACCAAGGGCCACTGTGTTCACTGTCATGAATGCGAGTGATTAATTGCCAAAAGCTTGACTCGCTCCCCTCTGGCATAGAGCCGTCCGCGAACGTGTTGAGTTTTTCAATCAACGCCTCTTCCGTTCGCTCGATGCCGGGGATGAAGGTGACAATCGAACGCTGAGAGGGTCTTTTAGAAAGAAGGCTCAGCGTCTCTCTCCAGAGATCCGCGTACACTTGATGAGGGATGGACGACGTGAACTCTTGATCGAGTTTTGCTTGCAGGGCAGAGATGTATTGGGTTAACGCCTTGACCTTTCTTGCAGAAAGGCTTCCCAACGGGATCCCCCAAATATGAGCGACTTCGTGATCTTGCAGAGAAGATAGCCCTGAGAGTTCATACTCTTGCTTTGCCGTGTTGAGTCGCCGTCGTTGTCTTTCCCGTCGTCGGAGCAGGGTCTGATATTCAATAAGCAACCGTTCACGGTGAAAATCGTCTTCCGAGATTTCTTCTTGCTCCACTGCGCGGTCTAACCGGCGGATTTCCGGTCTCGGGAGCGAGGCAACGGCGGTTTTTTGGCGGTCCTTCAACTCCACCGGGTCAATGTGAAATTTTGAAGTGAGCAGCCCTTCAGCCGCCAGAATGGTTAAATCGGTCAGAGCGGTTTGCTTTTTCAGGCATTCGACTTGGAGCCAAGGACGTTCGCGCTTTTGACGAAGAAACCCGCTATATTGTCCGATGCGCGAAGTGACCTCATGGATAGCAGCCACAAGCGAGGTTTTTTTCTGGGGTTGCTCCCCAGCTGAAAAACGAGAGTCCGGCTGATCCTCCACAATGAAGTGAATATCCTCTTCAGACGGTTCCAGATACTGAAGCAGGAGCAGACGGATCATAATCCGGCCTTGGGTGGGGAGGGCCTCGATGACTGATTCGATGAGTTCAAACGTGAGCGGCGAACGAGTGATAGCTGTGGTCATAACAGGACTCCAAACAGTCAAGAGGATTGTTCGTCTTTTGCTTCCAAATATTGCGCAACATATTCACGGACATCTTGAATCGTTCCTTCAGCATACAATTTTCGAGGAATTTCCACGACGTACAGGTCTTCCAGTTTTAGGCCTCGCTCAAGAGCCCATTCTTCATCGGAATACAAGGTGACGGCGCCGTCTGGATGACGATAGACGAACAGGATATCCTTTTCTTGATCGCGAGTATCTTCCATGAGCCTAACGAAGAGCAATGTTTTCGGGATAGCACACCATACTAAACTCTGTCAAAACAACGGAAACCGGGTCAACAACCATTTCACCGTCCTGCGACGGTCCTGGCGGGTTGAAAACAGGATCGACGCCAAAACACGTAGATGGTAAACACAACCAGCGAAAGAAAAAATACCGTGCGAATGCGCCCGTACCCGAAACAGGCGAAATTCGCGACGGCATTGCACAAGCCGAACCCGGCATAGGCCATGTAGACAAAAAGTGACCATGGGCGAAGCTTCAGGAACCCGTAACCAATGGCAAGATGAAGGGTAGGGGATTGGGCCTTAGCCAGAAGGCCTGGTATTCCCTCGGGTTTGGAACAGAATAGGGTGAGACTGTATTCGGGATTCGCCAAAATGATGTAGAGGTCTGTGAACGCAGTAAAGAGAAATAAGCCACCCAAGTATCGAATATCATGGGCGTGACGCCACGCCGTTTTTAGGGCCTCCACCTGACCTGGTGGGTGAGGTAAGGAGGCTTCATAGGCTTGAAGACACCACCAAGGCACGATGATCAGCAGAGCAAAAAAGAATCCCGCGCCGGTTCCCCCAAGATGACTCAGCCCCCAGGTAATGATCCCCAGCAATCCGCCCATGGCGAGGACCCAGGCTGTGTGGAGGGGATAGCCACGCACCCATTGTCCGAGACCCGGGACAAGGGAAGACAGGACCGCCCCTTTTATAGACGGTTCAGGGAAGAGAGACGCCGACGAATCTGGTTGCTGCATGGGGTTTCCACCAAGCCGTCAGGAAACATGTTCCCTTTGGGAAGGTGAGAGGAGAAACGGCCGACTCGCAGTGAAAAATGGACTCGAACAGAAACCCTATCGGGATTACCCGCCGAGGGTATCGAGGGCCTCCTTGAGGCTCTTCATGACACAGGTAAAGATGGGGATGTCCCGCTTCGTGTATCGACTCCCTTCCGCCTCGCGAAGGTGCATGACGAGATCAAGAAAATCTTGAGGCTCGTCAGTTTCAAATGCCACCACGAATTCTTGATCGTCCAGTCCGAAGGAGTAGGTCGTGTTGAGTTTCACCGAGGGGTATTTATGGCCGATTTCAATATGCTCATCCATCATCCCTTGCCGGGCGGCTTTGGTGAGGAGGTACCACTCGCGGGTTTTCTCAAAGGGATAGATGAAAATGTATTTGCTGCGACCGGGCGTAATCTTCAGTCGGCGGCTTTCCTGGCCCTCATGCACATGGTGGTCCACATACACCGAGCGTTTCGTCATCGAGAGGTATGAATAGGGGTTCGTCAGATACTTCCCAAGCCCGGTGGCTAAAGCCTTGGACATTTGCTCTTGGAGGAGTTCGAGCTCGTAAGTAATGCGCCAGAGCAAAAAATCACAGTCGCCACGAATGCCAACCGTCGAATACGGGACAATAATGATCTTGCCGGAGAATTCTTCAATGGCCCGGATGAACTCTTGCTTGCCGGCTTGTCGTTCATCATGCGCGAGTCGGCGCCAAGCAGGATCGACCTTGAAAAAGCTGAAATTGACGAATTGCCGTTTGGCTGGTTGTTCTCCTGCAGCCATACGAATCCCTCCCTTGACAGGCTAAACATGAAGCAATCTATGAAGGGACTATCTATCAATTTTTTATCGTCGTTGTCAACGCAATGTGGGCGGGCGATGGGGTTTCGTTTCCACCGACAAGGTCCTTTGCTCATGTGCGGTGTCCCCACGCGGTATCCGGCTTGAATCTACGTCAAAAGCCGTATACGGTTTGCACCGGTGAGAGAGGGGTTGCCGTTGTCAAGATCTTGGTTTCATCGAGCACAACAGTTGCCACGAAGCTCTTGGATGCCTCTTGTGGGTATCTGTCTCTTCGGGGGGCTTGGTGTGCTGTCGATGGCAAGTTGGGCGATTGAGGTGTCTCCGATGAAAACGCAGATCGATCGGGCGGTCAAGCAGGGCCTTGAGACCACCCAGGCGCGTGTGCCGCCGAATCGACTCTATGCCTGGTTCGGGTCGGATCAAGAATTACGCCCCAAGGGGTTTTTGATGACCAAGATGAACGGCCTGACCGTGATGGCGAGCCATTTCGGGTTGCGAGGGGAAACCCCCTCTGAAGCGGAAATTCAACGCATTCTCGCTGAGGAAACCATGCTCGTGAGTGTGACGATCTTCGGCGAAACGCCGACCTTTGCCGACAAGAGTTACATCGTATTGAAGCAGGGGGAGAAGTTGGTCAAACCGATCAAGGTACGATTCGATGGTGTCGCGCATCGTACCCGCGTATGGCCCAAGGCCCCACGCTATCAAGCCAAGGTCATCGGCACGTTTCGCTATGATAGCTTTGACCCCACGGCGATGACGACGATTTTGGTATTTCCGAGCGAAGGCGGGGAGGAAGCGTTTCACGTTGACTTTTCACGTATCCCTTGAGCTTGGCGGCTCAAGATGACAGGAAAGCGGGGTAGCTGTTGAGTACGGCTGAAATCATTGCGGTTGGATCGGAACTGCTCCTTGGCGGACGGGTCGATACCAATTCGATTTTTCTGAGCGAGTTGCTGGCGGAGCAAGGGATCGAGGTCCGGTTCAAGTCCGTGGTCGGAGACGACGTTGCCGATATAGGTGTCGCCGTCACGAATGCGGCCAAGCGGGCGAAGCTCGTGCTGATCACCGGCGGTCTTGGCCCGACTGTTGATGACGTCACCCGTGAAGCCGTAGCCCACGTTACCGGAAATCCGTTACGCCTCCGTCCCCAGGCCCTCCAATCGATCAAGACGCGTTTGCAATCAACAGGAAGGATCGTTTCTGAAAACCAGCGCCGGCAGGCATTCCTGCCTTCCGGCGCTGTCCTGCTTCGAAACGCTGCTGGAATAGCGCCGGGCTTCTCCCTGAAGTGGAAGCGTTGTCGAATCGGTTGCCTTCCCGGGGTCAGCCACGAGGCCCGCAGGATGTGGACGGAATCGCTCCTGCCGATTCTTCGGCGAGAAGGGCTTCTGTCGTCGGCCATTGAGACCAGGACGATTCATACCTTTGGGCTTCTCGAGGGAGAGATCGATAATCGGATAAAAGGGATCGTGCCCGCCGCAAGCCCTTTTCGTCTCGGTCTTCTGGCTTCTCCGCTCGGAGTCTCGGTGTCACTCACGCGATCAGAGAAAATTGAAAAAATGAAACCTGTAAAGGTGGATCGTATTGAATCTAATGTATCACTTAATATTTTGATGGATGACATTATCGGCAGATTAGGCCAGCATGTCTTCTCCGTCAATGGACAGACGATGGAAGAAGTGGTGGGGCAGCATCTCCTGGCGCGAAGATTCACCATTGCCTTGGCTGAGAGCTGTACCGGCGGGCTTGTTGCGCATCGCTTAACGAAAGTGGCTGGAAGTTCGGCATACGTGGAGCGGAGCGTGGTGTGTTACAGCAATCGTGCGAAAATCGAACTGCTCGGGGTTGCCGAATCGTCGCTGAAAAAATATGGGGCGGTGAGTGCGCAGGTTGCCAAGGCCATGGCTCAGAGTATTCGAACGAGAAGTAAGGTGGATGTGGGGTTGAGCGTGACGGGCATTGCCGGGCCCGGAGGTGGGACGGCACGTAAGCCCGTCGGGCTGGTGTATGTCGGGCTGGCCACGTCGAAGGAATCCTATACGAAAAAATTCCAGTTTCCTGGAGAACGGGAAACGATTACACTCCGGTCGTCGCAAGGCGCGCTCGATGTTTTGCGGCGATGGTTGTGCAATGGTTCTCTTGACGAGACCTAATGGGATTACGAACCTTTTTGGCAATTGATCTGCCTGCCTCTTTGCAATCGGCCATAGAGCAGAACATACAAATTGCAAAAAGAAAATTTTCAGGAATATCTTGGAGTAAAACAGAAAATTTACATATTAACTTGAAATTTCTTGGTGAGACGACTGAGAGTCAAATTGACCAGATTCGTCAGGTGGTGGAGCAGGCGGTCTCCAACATTGCTCCCTTTGTTATTGAACTCAAGGGGTTTGGGGTGTTTCCTGATAATCGGTTGCCCCGCGTGTTGTGGATTGGTATCGATGGGGCCCTCGATGACCTGGCCACGTTGGCCGAGCGTGTCGGTTGTGCAGTGGTCCCTTTGGGGTTTCCTCAAGAGGACAGACCGTTTCAACCTCATCTGACCGTGGCTCGCGTCAAAAAGGACCATCGTGAAGTCGGGCGAGCACTGGGTACCTTAGGCGTGTTCACGGATCCCTTTCTCTGTGGGCAATTACCCGTTGAACGGGTCACCCTGTATAAAAGTGATCTGCGACCAAGTGGCGCGGTCTATACAAAATTATGGGACATCTCCTTGGATGCGTGAAAGGGTGTGACTTTTCTTTGCGAAAGATGGTTGGCCTCATCTTGGGTTTTCAGTATGATAGAGACGTGATGGCGTTCTATTATTGAGGAGGCGTTATGGGCGATCGAAATGCGGAAAATCAGGGGAAAATGAAAGCTTTGGAACTAGCCGTGACCCAAATTGAAAAACAGTTTGGGAAAGGCTCGATTATGAAACTGGGAAGTGGCGATGTGTCGGATGACGTTCAAGTCGTGTCCACAGGATCGTTGTCCTTGGATTTAGCCTTGGGGGTCGGCGGGTTGCCGCGAGGGCGAGTGGTAGAAATTTTTGGTCCGGAATCCTCGGGGAAAACCACCTTGTGTCTTCATGTCATTGCGGAAACGCAGAAAGTCGGCGGGTCTGCGGCGTTCATCGATGCGGAACATGCACTGGACGTTTCCTATGCGAAAAAATTAGGAGTTCAAGCCGACGATCTGCTGGTGGCCCAACCGGACACCGGGGAACAAGCCTTAGAGATTACCGAGACGTTGGTCAGAAGCGGGGCTATCGATCTGGTGGTCGTGGACTCCGTCGCCGCCTTAGTGCCCCGTGCCGAAATCGAAGGTGAAATGGGCGATTCGCACATGGGGCTTCAAGCGCGCCTGATGTCCCAAGCCCTCCGCAAATTGACGGGGGCCATTTCTAAATCCCTGACCACCGTGATTTTCATCAACCAAATTCGGATGAAAATCGGGGTGATGTTCGGCAATCCCGAGACCACGACCGGTGGAAACGCCTTAAAGTTTTATTCTTCGGTCCGGTTGGACATTCGGCGGATCGAGTCCATCAAAGAGGGGCAAGAGGTGATGGGGAGTCGGGTCCGTGTCAAAGTGGTGAAAAACAAGACGGCGCCTCCTTTTAAGCAAGCCGAGTTTGACATCATGTTCGCCGAGGGCGTGTCCAAAGTCGGGGAGCTTGTCGACCTGGGGGTTGAAAAGAAAATCATTGATAAAGCCGGAGCGTGGTATTCGTTTCGTGATGAGCGGTTAGGCCAGGGCCGTGAGGCGGTTAAAACTTTTCTAAGGGCTAACCCAGAGGCTGCCCGAGAAATTGAAACAAAGATTCGGGAGCAAGCGGGATTGGTTGCGATTTCGAAAGACACGGGTTCGGCCGAAGAGGCAACGGGGAAGAAATCAGCTCCCACGCGGGGAAAAGCCTGAAAGAGGCTTCGCGTCTGCCATGTATGATCATACGCAAAGGATCCTGCCCTCTCTATGTTCCTGAGTGCCAATGAGCTTCGCCAGTCGTTTCTAGATTTTTTCCATGCCGCCGAACATGCCGTGGTTCCCAGCGCTTCGCTGCTTCCTCAGGCCGACCCCACTCTCCTGTTCACGAATGCGGGCATGAATCAATTCAAGCGGGTGTTCCTGGGAGAGGAGCAGCGTTCCTATTCCCGAGCCGTCTCCGTTCAACGATGCATGCGAGCCGGGGGCAAACACAATGATTTGGAAAACGTCGGGTATACCCGACGTCATCATACGTTCTTTGAGATGCTCGGCAATTTCTCGTTCGGCGACTATTTCAAAAAAGACGCCGTCCATTATAGCTGGGACTATCTGACGAAGACGCTGGGCCTGCCTGCCGACCAATTGTGGGTGACGATCTTTCAGGACGATGATGAAGCTTTTGAATTGTGGGAGAAACAGGTGGGTGTGCCCACGGCCCGAATCGTTCGGCTTGGGTACAAGGATAATTTTTGGCAAATGGGAGAAACGGGGCCCTGTGGTCCCTGTTCCGAAATTCATATCGATCAAGGCGCGGCCCTGGGGTGCGGACAAGCCGCATGTGCGGTGGGATGCGACTGCGATCGGTATTTGGAAATTTGGAATCTCGTGTTCATGCAGTTTGATCGCGATGCCGAAGGCAATCTTCATCCACTGCCGAACCCCAGTATTGATACCGGAATGGGCCTTGAGCGGCTTGCTGCCGTGGTCCAGGGCGTAGACAGCAATTATGCGACCGATCTGTTCATGCCGTTGCTGTCGGCGATCGCCGATCGTACGGGTTGCAGGTATGGCAAAGACGAAGCCTCTGATCGTTCCTTGCGGGTCATTGCGGACCATTTGCGGGCGATCACGTTTATGATCGCGGATGGGATTCTTCCTTCGAACGAAGGCCGAGGATATGTGTTGCGACGTATCTTACGGAGGGCTTCGCGGCATGGCAGGCTTTTAGGCGTCACCGAACCCTTTCTGTATGAGTTGACCGATACGGTGGTGACCGAAATGCAAGGGGCCTATCCCGAACTGACCCAAGCGAATGAGGCGTTTCGTAAGGTCGTCGAAGGGGAAGAAGAACGCTTTATCGGGACTCTGGACCAAGGGTTGCCCATCTTGAATCGCATGGTCGGTGAAGCCAAGGCCGATATTCGCGGGTCGTTTGATGGCGAGAGCGTCTTTAAACTGTACGACACGTATGGCTTTCCATTGGATTTAATCGAAGAAGCCGCTCGTGAAAACGGGTTGGTCACCGATCTCGAAGGCTTTCAACGCGCGTTGGAGGCGCAGCGTGATCGGGCCCGCAAGGCAGCCGTCTTCGTCGCGGAAGAAGAAAGGCCCCTCATCACCGAGCTGACGCAACAGCTTCGTCCTACGGAGTTCCTGGGGTATCAGGGGCTTCAATCCGAGAGTGTGGTTCAGGCCATGCTCAAAGGGGACGCCTTGGCGGAAGAAGTAGCAGAAGGGGATGACGTAGAACTGGTCCTGGATGCAACCCCGTTCTATCCAGAAGGCGGCGGCCAGGTGGGGGATCAGGGCACGTTGATCGGCCGGGAGGGTCGGATTCAGATTCAGGAAACCATCAAGGTAGGCGGCAAACTCTTGCTTCACAAGGGAAGGGTGGTGGCCGGGCGTGTTCGCAAGGGCGAACCGGTGACTGCGACGGTTGACCCCACGACCCGTCAGGGTGCGGCTCGGAATCATACTGCGACTCATCTCCTCCATGCGGCGCTGCGCGAAGTGTTGGGCCCTCATGTGAAACAGTACGGCTCGTTGGTCGCCCCGAACCGGTTGCGTTTTGATTTTTCATACTTTAAATCGCTGCGCACCCGAGACCTTGAAGACATCGAATCGCTGGTCAATTTTCAAGTGTTAGGGAACACGCGCGTCCAGACCAACGTCATGGGTGTGCAGGAGGCGATTCATGCCGGAGCCCTGGCGTTTTTCGGTGATAAGTACGGCGAACAGGTGCGGGTGGTGGGTATCGGTGAATTCAGCAAGGAACTGTGTGGAGGAACGCATTGCCAACATACGGGAGAGATCGGCTCGTTCCGTATTCTCTCCGAAGGCGGGATCGCGTCCGGGGTGCGGCGAATCGAAGCGCTGACCGGCACCGGGGCGTTGGAGCACGGGAAAAAGGTGGAATCCGATGTCAGGGAATTGGCGGAACTGTTGAAAAGCACTTCGTCGGAGGTCGTCCCCAAAGCCAGAAAACTCGTCTCCTTGTTAAAGGAAAAGGAGCGGGAAGTCGAGCAGCTCAAACTGAAACTGATGGATCAGAGCGCCGGCAAAGGGGATGCCCGGGTTCGAGAGATTCAAGGCATTCACGTTCATGTTCAGGAGGCTCAGGGTTTATCCATGCAGGAGCTTCGGCTGCTTTCCGACAAAGTGCGGAACAAGGTCCCCAAGGGCGTGATGGCGTTAGGCTCGGTGGCGGATGGGAAGGTGTCGTTATTGGTGATCGTGTCTCCCGACTTGACCCACAAATTGCAGGCCGGGGAGTTGATCAAGGAAATGGCTCGTGAAATCGGGGGATCGGGTGGGGGACGGCCCGAAATGGCTCAAGCCGGCGGGAAGCATCCTGAAAAATTGGGTCAGGCCCTTGAAAAAGTCTTTCACTTGGTCGAAACGCAGGTGTCAGGCCAGTCGTAAGTCCGCGCGTCGTTTCTTAGCTTTATGAACTGCAAGAACCCCGGTACCTCCTATTGAACAGGGCGTTTGCCGGTAGGCATGCTCTTTCCGTTGAGTCATCCATGATCAAAAAGGGCTTCATCATCATCTCGGGCTTGCTCCTCCTGGGGGTTGGCGTAGGCTTCGTGTTGCTGAGTCAACTGCAACCCGTTGGCAATCCCTCCCAAGTCACTGTTTTGGATATTTCCGAAGGGGCTTCCTTTTCCGAGGTGGCCCAACGGCTTCGTCAACAGAATCTCGTGAAGAACGATTGGGCGTTTGCGTGGATGGGCCGTCTCGTCGGATCGGACCGCAAAATCATTCCGGGGGAATATGAATTTCATGGAGGCATGGATCCCTCGACGATTCTGAGGAAGATCACCAAAGGTGAGGTGATCCAGTATGCGGTCACGATTCCCGAAGGCTTTTCAGTGAGGCAGATCGCCGATTTGTTGCAGGAGCAACGCTTGGCCGATCGTGAGGCGTTTCTCCGATTCACCAAGGATCCGGTCTTTATTCAAACGCTGTCGCTGTCCGTCGATGACCTGGAAGGCTATCTCTTTCCCGATACCTATCAGTTCGCCCGCCATATGGAACCGCAAAGGGTAATTGCGACGATGGTGTCCCGGTTCAAGCAAGCCGTAACAACGGAACACCAAGAGCGGGCCATGGAATTGGGGCTGTCCATGCACCAAGTCGTGACCTTGGCGTCGGTGGTCGAAAAAGAGACGGCTCAACCCGATGAACGCACCTTGATTTCCGGCGTGTTTCATAATCGACTGCGAAAAAAAATCCCGTTACAAAGCGATCCGACGGTCATTTATGCCTTGAATGAATTTGACGGCAATCTCCGCAAAAAGGATCTGTCGATCGAAAGCCCGTACAATACCTACCGTGTCCTTGGATTGCCTCCCGGTCCGATTGCCAACCCGGGCAGTGCCGCTATCCATGCGGCTCTCTATCCTGCGCCGACCGAGTATCTGTATTTTGTCTCTCGCAATGACGGGAGCCATGAGTTCTCAACGACGCTTGCCGAGCATAATCACGCCGTGAGGAAGTATCAGTTGCGTCGGCATCGTCGTTCCTCGTAATCTCCTGTACCATGTCTTTTGAGCAACGCGTCACGACTCTCGGCTTAACCCTGCCCACGCCTCCCAAGCCCGTGGCCACGTATGTGCCCTCCGTTCAGGTCGGCGACCTGCTCTTTATCAGCGGCGTGGTTCCCAGTCGTGACGGGCAAATCGTCTTTCAAGGAAAGGTGGGGCGCGATCTTTCCAAAGAAGAAGGCTATGAAGCGGCAAAGGTGTCGTTGCTCAATGCGCTGGCCAATATCCGTCAGGCTGCGGACTCTCTCGATCGGGTGAAACGAATCGTCAAAATGACCGGATACGTGGCCTCTCATGAAGGGTTCAGGGAGCAACCCTACGTGATCAACGGAGCATCGGATCTCCTTGTTGAAATATTCGGCGAGGCCGGACGACACGCCCGAGTGGCCGTGGGAGTGGCCGAATTGCCTCTGGGGGTTCCCGTGGAGCTTGAATTGATCGTCGAACTTTTACCCCGGTAACCGGAGATACTCGTAGGCCCCTGGTTCTTGAGATCATGATGAAAACGAACACACGATGGTTGTTTTTCCTGGCGTTTCTGGTCTGCCTGCTCGTATCGACCCATGCCCTGGCAAAGGTGAATTATTTGACCGACCCGGCTGTGTTTCCCGCTATTCAAAAGGCGAACACGATTTATGTCGAAGTGCAGACGTCTACATGGAAGACGCGCGGAAGACTATTGTGGGATCCCCAAGCGGATGTGCGCGCCAAGTTGACGGCGGCGGGTTTCGATATCGTGCGACAAAAGACCGACCCGCATAGTTTAGCGTTGGTCGGCGTGTATCAAGAAGCCAGAGGCCGGTCTTTTGGGATCAATCGATACGGCACGGTGATGTCGGGAATCTTCAGAATCGAGCATCATTCCAAAGGACCGTTGTTTGAAATTGCGATTCAAGAAAAAGCGACCTTGACCCCTTCAGGAACTCTGCCGTATCTGGACTCGTTACATAATTTTTTAACCAATCCCTATTATCATTTTCTCGGGGAAATCGTAGACGGGCAAATTCATCGAAACCATGACGCCCATACCGTGTTCCTGAAAGAGTTGTACGCCAAAGTTGTTCACGATGCGGCTCCAAGAGTATCCGACAACCCCGACTGGATTCCCGAAGGGATACATAGCATGCAACAAGCCCACACCCTGTATGAACCGCTGGCCGCCAGGCGGGCGATTGTGGAATTCGTGCAGACCAACGACAACGCAATCGTCGACATCTTGCCGGACCTGTTGAAGCATCCCGACGTGTACGTGAGAGTACGGTGTGTGCAAGCGTTTGGAGATTTTGGCGTCACTGAGGCGCTTCCGTTGTTAAAGAATCTGGAAAAAAACGCGGAACAGATTGAAGTCAGAAACGCCGCGTCCGCAACGATTTCCCGCTTGACCACCGCCTTGCCGTAACCCGTTCCCGCGCGGTTGACTAGAAAAAATGACCTGTTATAAAGTGACTTTTTGCCATGAAGCGTCTTGTTTTTTGATAAAAAGCGTTATGATGGGAAAAAAGAGCGGTGACATCATGAGAAAATTCTTGCTCGTGCTGTTGGTGATCGCCTTGGTGGTTTCCTCCGGCCCGGTGTTGGCCAAGGACGGATTTTACATGGGAATGGACTTGGGAGTCGCGATAGCTCCGGACATGGACGTGAAGACCGGGGGGTTGGATGATTGGGTATCAAGTCCGGATGCGGCGCATTCATCGATCCGATGCGACAAGACCATAAACCCGGAAACACTGGAAGACCCTGACGGTTTTCAGGTAGCAGAAGGAGCGTGTGGCGATGCCCCTTCGAGTTGGGGGCCACTGGACGAGTCGTTTGATGGCGGTACGGGGATCCTGGCTGGGTTGGCCGTGGGGTATCGCATGGGGAACTTCAGGGCCGAGGGCGAATATTTCTATCGCAGCGCAACCCATGACAGCACGGATGTTCCCTATGATCCTGCAACAAATTACGACCCCGGCACGGATGAGGGATTCCAGACAGTCATGGATGGAGTCGATGACGTGTTGTCGCACAACTTTTTTGCCAATCTGTATTACGACTTTCATTCGGATTCGAAGTTTACGCCGTATCTGGGGATCGGAGTCGGCTTTGCGAAAGTCTCGCTTGCGTACCGGACGTTCTGGCAAAGGACGGATAAATCCGAGAACATCAAGGTGTTCGATACTGAGGGGTTGAGTGATGATGAGCTGGACAAAGCCCTGATGTTAAACCAGGGGCTGCGCAACACGAGCACCACTGACAGTGCCAGATTATCCGATGTGTTGTTCGGCTATCAGGCGCTGGCCGGCGTGGATTATCAGGTCAGCGATCCGTTCACCATCGGGCTCAAGTTCCGATGGGCGGATTACGGTGAATTCGAGGACGAGTCGCCCTATGATTCTCTCCGCGGTCATGCGTCCGTGGCCGGTAAAGACAAAGTGCCTGTCACCTACTACGTGAAGACGGATGACATTCAATTCTGGGGTGTCAGCCTCAATATGAAGTATCAGTTTTGACCGGTAACTATGGACAGGATTTTCCCGATATGGGCACGTGCTGCTTACACGTTTTTATTCGTATTCGGCTCGACTTCTCAGGCAATGAAAATTAAGACGAGCCCGGTACGCGAATAAACCCGGAGAAAAAAGGAGAGCAGCATCATGCGACAGAGATTTTTGCTATTGCTGGTGGTGATGACCTTCTTTATCTTTCCTGCTCAGACATGGGCCAAGGACGGATTTTACATGGGAATGGACTTGGGAGTCGCGATAGCTCCTGGGATGGACGTAGACGGCATGGATAATGATGTCTCGAGCAGCCGATGCGACGGGCATATCAACCGAGCGCCGATGCAAGAAATACAACAGGGGGACTGCGACCTTGGAAATGCTTGGAAGAGTGAGTTTGATGGAGGTGCCGGTGTTCTGGCGGGGTTGGCCCTAGGGTATCGTCTGGGCAACTTCAGGGTTGAAGGAGAGTATTTCTTTCGAAATGCGACCCATGACGACGAGGTCGAGCCGACCTTCGGTGGTGTGACGCTTACAAAGGCAACAGATGAGATTGCCACTTCTTCTACCAAAGTCGATGACGTGTTGGCACACAATTTTTTCGCCAACTTGTACTACGACTACCACTCGGACTCGAAGTTTACGCCGTACCTGGGGATTGGAGTAGGGGTTGCACGAGTGTCGCTGGATTACAGCGGTGTCTTTCGGCGGGCGAGTGATCCCAATGATATTGGAACATTCAGTGACCCGACTCTGCAAAGCAGGCTTACTAACACGACAACCGTCGGCCGTAACAAGCTCTCGGATACGCTGTTCGGGTACCAGGCGATCGCCGGTGTGGATTATCGGGTCAGTGAGCCGGTGACCATCGGGCTCAAGTTCCGCTGGGCGGATTTCGGCGAATTCGAGAGTGATCCCAGAGAATGGGACCAACTTCGCACTCACGAATCCTCCGTTAAGCCAGGAGGTACTCGGGTTCGATATGCCGTACAGACGGATGACATTCAATTCTGGGGGGTCAGCCTCAATATGAAGTATCAGTTCTGATTAGTAACCATGGAAAGGGTATTCTCGATATGAGACACGTGTTTCTTGCTGTACTGTTTGTCTTCGGAGTGGCTTCGTTGGCCCAGGCTGAATTGTTTCCAGATGCAGGGCCTCCGGGAGCTACGGTCACGATTGGAGGTGCCGAATTCGGAGAATTTGTTTCGACTGCGGAGAATCGGGTGGAATTCAACGGAGTGTCTGCGTTGATTCAACTCTGGGAGCCCGACCTGGTGATGGTCAAAGTGCCGCTGGAGGCCAAGAGTGGGGACGTTACGGTGTCAGGCCCTCAAGGGACAACGGTGGCAGGCCGGTTTTCCATTCAACAGGTGAAGATTACCAAGCTGATCCCACCGGAGACGGAACCCGGATCGGTGCTCACGATCGAGGGTGAGAATTTTGGCAATACGGCAGGGTCTCGTGATCCCAATACCATGTTCGGGGTGAACCGTGTGGTCATCAACGGCATTTTAGCGGAAATCCGAAAATGGCGGTCTTCGAAAATCGAGGTCAAAATTCCGGCCAATGCCAAGTCCGGTGACGTGGTTGTGCAACTCGCCTCTTCCGATCCGCTGCCGGATGGATCCTGCTGTGCGTCGGTCGAATATTTTGAAAGCAATCCCATGCCGGTTTCCCTTATTCCCAACATTTCGTTTTCTCCAGCAAAGGGTCCCATCGGCACCAAGATCGTGCTGAGCGGACAACAGTTCGGGGATGCCAAGGGGCCGCATGATGCGATTTATATCGGAGACAAATTGGTGACGATCTCGAAATGGTCTCCACGCATCATTGTGGTCCACGTGCCGTTAAATGCCGCAAGCGGTCCTGTCACGTTTCAACGGCATGATCGCACGAGAAATTTGGGGCATTTTGAGGTGGTTGAACCCAGATTCGAACGATTGTTTCCCGCTCAGGGGCCCATCGGAACCTTGGTCTACATCAAAGGGGAAAATTTCGGAGTATTCTCCGAAGCGGGGAGTACGGCGTATGCCTTTGATTTCAATCCAGGCCAAAATCGGGTGGAAATCGGCGGAGTACCCGCTATTATTCACCGATGGCAGGATGATGAGATCAATGTATGGGTGCCCTATAGTGCTCAGTCCGGCTCCATTGTGGTGAAGCGGGGAGCCACGGTTCCCAAGCCGGATGGGACCTGTTGTCGGGAAGAGGATGTGATGGCCTTCGAGGTCGGCTCGTTTACCGTCACGACACCGAAGGTGACCTCCTATGCGCCGACTGAAGCCGGGATAGATGAAATCGTGACCTTGCGAGGCGAGGGGTTCGGCGAATTTCTAAAAATCGCGGAGGCCACGCGTTTGGAATTGAATACCGAAGCCCATGATTGGAAAAACTATCGCCTGGGGCCCGACGTCTCACGAACGGAAGTGTTGGTGAATGGGGTCGCGGCTGTTGTCGTCTCCTGGACGGATAAGGAAATCAGAGTTCAAGTGCCCCGGCGTCATGTGTTTGGGTTCGGGCATCCCGAAGGGTTCTACGTGGATCCCACCAAAGGAGAAATCGTCGTGCGTCGCGGATCTTGGGACTTGCTCAAAAATGGTCGGTGTTGTTCACGGAAGCAGTGGCTGAGTGCCGTAGCGGGCGAATTCAAGATTCTCCCACGAGGATTGCCGCACAAAGAATTTTTCCACGATTACACGCAAGATAACTAACCCGTTGCCTATCATTATGAAAGTTGTTCTTCTTCTGCCACGTGTTCTCTTTCGGTTGATGGTGTTGGGACTTTTCTGTCTCCCGAGCTTTGCCGGTCAGGCCGAAGCCGGAGAGAACGTGGTGCCGACCATGCAGAATAGTGGAACCAAGTCCACGCTTCTCGATACCTTTTTCGTGAGTGCGCACAACGGCTGGGCAGTCGGCGCCGGGGGAACGGTCCTCAAAACGGAGGATGCAGGGGAAACGTGGCAGACGGTGACTCGTCGCACCGCGGCCCTGTTGACGAGCATCTATTTTACGGATGCTCAACACGGTTGGATCGTTGGGCAAAACGGGACCATTCTACATACGAACGATCACGGGAAAAAATGGCGCCGCCAGATTGCCGGAGCGGGTGCCGCACTCTATGACGTGTATTTCCTGAACCCCTCGCAGGGATGGATTGTCGGAGATCGAGGAACCATCTTGCATACCGCGGACGGCGGAATGACGTGGGAGGATCAAAGCAGTTCGACGTCGGTTGATTTGTTTGGAGTGCAATTTATTGATGCGCAAAACGGTTGGGCGGTTGGCGCGATC
This sequence comes from Nitrospirales bacterium, assembly GCA_965247845.1. Classification (GTDB taxonomy): domain Bacteria; phylum Nitrospirota; class Nitrospiria; order Nitrospirales; family UBA8639; genus Bin75. The sequence continues at coordinate 234,850 of OZ252040.1, forward strand.
GGGACGATTCTCGTTACGCAAGACGGAGGGCAACACTGGATTCAGCAGCCTACCGACAGCGCTACGACGTTTTTCGATCTGTACTTTACGGATGCCCAAGGCGGTTGGGTCGTCGGATCCCAGAGTGCGATTTTTCAGACGATTACCGGGGGAAAAAAATGGGTTGACCGTACCCTTCCGTGCGGGTCTCCATGTATCAGCCCACCGGATTTTTTAAAAGTCCAGTTTACGGGGTTTCGTGCAGGTTGGATCATTGGAGAACGAGGCGCGTTTCTCCAAACCACTGACGCCGGATTCACATGGAACGAGCCGGAACTCCCGGAACCGTTCAGCTTCTATGGGTTATCCTTTCCCGATCCCACTGTCGGGTGGGCCGTGGGCCAGGGCGGGACTATACTGAAGATCGTATCTCCTTCCTCCTGATTTTTCCCGACTCGGTTATTCCAGATTCCCTAAGGAACCTCTGATCCCCGATTAAGAACGGCGGGGACACAACACCGCCATGCGCCCGATAGGTGCAATAAATCAGAGGTTTCCTAAACGATGTTGCAGGATGCTCAGCGCTACCAAGGGGGCGGTTTCGCTCCGAAGTATGCTCTCGCCCAGTGAGATGGCTTGAAATCCTTGGTCGAGGAGTTCCTGCATTTCCTCCGGCGTCCATCCACCTTCAGGGCCGACGGCCAAGACAATGGTGCCTTGGAACGTGCGATCGATGGAAAGGGACCCGAGGCTTTGCTCGGCCCCCCGTTCGCATAACGCACACTGAAGCGCCGCGTGAGGACCATGCTGAAACAAATCGGGTAAGGTCATGGGTGTGGTGACTCGAGGGAAAGTCCATTGCTCTGATTGCTGGGCTGCGTCGACCGCGATCCGTTGCCACCGCTCCTGTACCGTTCGGATCCGATTGGCCGGTGGGCGTACGATCACCCTTGAGGTGAGTAATGGAATCATGGCGGTGACTCCAAGCTCTGTGGCTTTTTGAATCACCCAGTTCATGCGATCCCCTTTCAGGATGGCCTGTGCCAATACAACCGAGGCTGGTGGAGTCGGGGGACCCGCTATGGTTTCAAGAATAGAGGCCTGAAGCGAATTCGAATCGAGGTGGTCGACCTGAACATGATATCGAACCCGGTGCTCGTCTCCGACCCAAATTTTCTCACCTTCGCGAATGCGGAGGCTTTTTGAAAGATGTGAGAAGAGTAAATCGTCAATCGTGACGGTGTTGTTGGAAATCTGGTTTGACTGAATGAAAAAGACCGGCATGTGAGGGAAGGACGTGGAAAGGGTAGGGAACGTAAAAGACGATCGAGTTAATCGAACATATTTTTGACCTTATCAAACAGTCCATCCCCCGGATCGTCTGACGAGGTTCCACTTTCTTCGGCAAAAGCGGCCAGCAGTTCCCGTTGTTTTGCCGACAATTTAGTGGGAATGGAGATTTTGATCCGAACGAGTTGATCCCCAGTGGTACGACCTTTGAAGGCAGGCGCTCCCAGTCCTTTGAGTCGAAGAACTTGATCGTGTTGGGTGCCTTCGGGAATTTTGATGCTGGTTTTCCCTTTGAGGGTCGGCACATTGACTTTGCCGCCCATGGTTGCCGTAATCATATCAAGAGGCAAATTGACGACAATATCGTTTCCTTTTCGGGTAAAGACCGAATGGGGTTTAACCGCAACTGCAACGTAGAGATCCCCTGGAGGCCCGCCATTCATGCCATGTTCGCCTTCATGGGCTAAGCGAAAGCGCATGCCGGTCTCGATTCCTTTGGGGATCGTCATCGATAAGGTTCGTTCCCGATACACACGTTTTTGGCCGCGGCAAGTAGTGCACGGTTCCGCAATAATCTGTCCGGCTCCCTGACATTGCCCGCAGGCCCGGTTGATGGTGAAGAATCCTTGCTGCAGTCGGATTTGCCCGGTGCCCTGGCAACCGGGACATTGTTGGACGGCGTCGGCCGATTTGGCTCCCGTTCCTTTGCAGGATTCACAGCCTTCCCATCTTGGGATTTTGAGCTTGGCTTCCTTTCCCTCAATGGCTTCTTCAAAGGAAAGTTCTAAATTATATTGAAGGTCATTGCCCTGCTCGGGACGACTTCGTCTTCCTCTCCCCCCTCCAAAGAAATCTTCGAAAACATCACCGAAAATGTCACCGAATCCTCGACCAAAATCAAAACCCTCGGCTCCTCCGAACCCTTGCGGCCCCGCCGAATGCCCGAACGTATCGTACCGCTTCCGCAATTCAGGATTGCTCAGGGCTTCATACGCTTCATTGGCTTCCTTGAACTTTTCTTCGGCTTTTTTCTTGTGTTGTGGGTCACTCTGCAGGTCGGGGTGGTGTTGACGGGCGAGCCGTCGAAAGGCCTTCTTGATCTCGTCATCAGAGGCAGCTCGATCAACTCCGAGGACTTCATAATAATCTCGTTTGGTCACCGTAGCCATCTTTTCCGTTCTATAGGCAATCTCAGCATTTTCCCTTGTCGAGTCGCACGTTGCAGGAAAACGATCTGAGGATACAATTATTTTTCCTTATCGACTTCTTCAAATTCGGCATCTACGACTTCTTCGTTTTCTCCTTTTGCGTCACTTGCCCCACCGTTAGCGCCTGTCCCGTCTCCGGCAGCGCTCCCGGCGGCGGTCTCAGCCGACGTCTTTTTGTACATTTCTTCCGCAAGCTTGTGTGAAGCGGTGGTGAGGGTTTGCATCGCTGCCTTCATGGCTTCGACGTCATCTCCTTCCATAGCCTTTTTCATGCCGTCAATCGCTTCTTTAATGTTGGTTTTGTCTTCCTCGGAAATTTTTTCTCCATGCTCTTGGAGATTCTTTTCCGTTCCATAGATCAAGGAATCGGCTTGATTTCTGATTTCGACGGCTTCGCGGAGTTTTTTATCCTCTTCGGAGTGCAACTCGGCATCCTTCACCAATTGTTCGACTTCTTCTTTACTCAGGCCGCTCGACGCCGTGATCTTGATAGACTGTTCTTTTTGTGTGGCCATGTCTTTGGCCGACACGTGGACGATCCCATTCGCGTCAATATCAAATGCGACTTCAATTTGCGGCATCCCTCTGGGGGCCGGGGGAATGCCGACTAAATCAAACTGGCCGAGCAGTTTGTTGTTATCGGCCATCTCCCGTTCGCCCTGAAAGACCCGAATGGTGACGGCGGTTTGACTGTCTGCGGCGGTGGAGAAAATTTGACTCTTTTTGGTCGGGATCGTTGTGTTGCGATCAATAAGACGCGTAAAAACGCCCCCTAACGTTTCAATGCCCAAAGATAAAGGGGTGACATCCAGAAGCAGCACATCTTTGACGTCGCCTTTGAGGACTCCGCCTTGGATGGCGGCTCCGATCGCCACAACCTCATCAGGATTCACTCCCTTATGGGGCTCCTTGCCAAAGAAGGCTTTCACCCGTTGACTGACTTTGGGCATCCGCGTCATCCCCCCGACAAGCACCACTTCATTGATGTCACTGGCGGACATGCCGGAATCGGCCAAGGCCTTTTTGCAGGGTTCGATGGAGCGGGTGATTAAGTCGTCAACCAATTGTTCCAATTTGGATCGAGAGAGTTTGATCACCAAATGCTTCGGCCCGCTGGCATCAGCGGTGATAAAGGGAAGATTGATTTCAGTCTCTTGTGCCGATGACAGTTCGATTTTGGCTCGTTCCGCCGCTTCTTTCAGACGTTGAAGCGCCATGCGGTCCTTTTTCAAATCAATCCCTTGATCTTTTTTAAATTCGTCCACCAACCAATCGATGACTCGAATGTCAAAGTCATCGCCGCCTAAAAAGGTGTCGCCATTGGTTGCCTTCACTTCGAACACCCCATCCCCGATTTCGAGAATCGAAATATCAAAGGTTCCGCCACCAAGATCGTACACGGCGATTCGTTCTTCTTTCTTTTTCTCCAGACCATACGCCAATGAGGCCGCCGTGGGTTCATTGATAATGCGAAGGACATTGAGCCCCGCAATTTGGCCGGCATCTTTTGTGGCTTGGCGCTGACTGTCGTCGAAGTACGCAGGGACGGTAATCACGGCCTCCGTCACTTTTTCACCTAAATAATCTTCAGCCGTCTGTTTGATTTTTTGAAGAATCATCGCCGACACTTCAGGGGGGCTGTATTGTTTGCCTCGAATTTCCACGTGCGCATCCCCATTCGCGGCGTCAACGATTTTATAGGGCAACCGCTGGGTCGCCGTATGGGCTTCTTTGGAATTGAACTTTCTTCCCATCAAGCGTTTGACGGAAAAAATGGTGTTTTCGGCGTTGGTAATGGCTTGACGCTTGGCAATTTGGCCGACCAAACGCTCATCTTTATCCGTCACCGCCACCACTGATGGTGTGGTTCGACCACCCTCCGAGTTGGTAATCACTTCCGGGTCGCCACCACTCATGATAGCGATACACGAGTTTGTCGTTCCAAGGTCAATTCCAATAATCTTACTCATGCTTCGACTCCTTCCTTCGATTGCTGTGCTTCTCCATCGCTTGGTTCTGTTTGGGCCTTGGCAACGGTCACCATGGCTGGCCGTAATATCCGATCGTGGAGAAAATAACCTTTTTGATATTCATCGACGATGCCGTTTTCAGGGACAGTCAACGATTCGACTTGCCCCACGGCTTGATGTTTGGCTGGATCAAAAATTTCTCCTACACTCGCGACTTGTTTCATGCCCATTTTTTGAAGGGTATCGAGGAAATGTTTATACGTGAGGTCGATCCCTTCCAGCAGCCCCTCGATCTGGGCTTGCTCGCGTCCGGCTTGAAGGGCTCGTTCCAAGTTGTCCAATGTGGGCAGTAAGTCCTTGAGCAACCTTTCGTTCGCAAACCGGATCGTGTCACTTTGATCGCGTTGAGCCCGCCGCTTGTAGTTGTCAAATTCCGCGGCCAAGCGCAAATATTTGTCATTGAGGGCGAGCAGTTCCTCGTCTTTTGCGAGAAGCTGGTTGCTTGCCTCTGTAACCTCTTCATTTCCTTGAGAATTTTCAGGAGATTCTTCTTCGGGGTCAGCGGAAGCGGTTTCGGGTTGATCGGCAAGTGGCGCAAGCACCGTGTCCTCGCCCTGTGCTTCTTCTGGCAGTGGATGATTTTGTTTCATGTCGTGTCTCGGGTATCTTGTTCAGATAGTCATCGAGACAAGGGAAGTCAACCCGAAAAATGAAAAAAAACGATGGAAAAGCTCGAAAGGAAGGCAAGGTTCCGGTAAGGTCGGAACCCCTATCCGAACGGGGCTTCTTGCCCGTTTTTACGGCGAAAGAGTAATTCCAGACCCTCTAGCGTTAACGACGGCCGAATTTCTTGAATGGTTCGAGAAATCGGCGCAAGAATGGGGGCAAGGCCACCAGTTGCGATGACCTTCGTCGAATGGCCGATCTCTTGTTCGATTCGGGTTACCAACGCATCGACCAAACCCGCATACCCGAAAAGCAAACCGGATTGAATGCTGCTTGCCGTATCGGTTCCGATCACACTTTTCGGACGGGTCAGCTCTACATTGGGTAATGTGGCGGTATGGGTATGAAGAGCCTCGGCTGCGCTTTTTAACCCCGGGGCAATCGCCCCACCTAAATATCTTCCGTCTTTGGTGACGGTACAAAACGTCGTAGCGGTTCCAAAATCCACGATGATGAGATTCGTCCGATAGCGTTCAAACGCTGCCGCCGCGTTGACCAAGCGGTCGGTCCCGATTTCTTGAGGGTTGGCATATTCCAGGGTCAACCCAAAGGGAAAGTCAGAGGAGACGATGAGCGGGGAGTGATGCAAAAAGGTTTCGACCATGGATTCAAGCGTCGGGGTCAGAGGAGGGACGACACTGGAAATAATAGTCCCTTGGATATCTTGGGACGCAATCCCGGATTCTCGTATGAGCGACGCAAACACAATGCCATATTCATCGGTCGTTTTCGTATGGTCTGTGGCGAGGCGCCAAGAGCTTCGCAGGGTGTGCCGATCGAACACACCGAAGACGATTTGGGTATTGCCAATATCAATTGTCAGGAGCATGGGAATGACCTATACGGTTGGTCTTGCAGGAGTCGGTCATCGTGGGCCAGCGACATTTCTTGCGAGTTACCGAAGATGGTGAACATCCCCGGATCGAATTTCCAGGGTGTGGGGCTGTCCCTTTTGTACGATGGATACCAATAACGCCCCGTCTTTTCCGATATCAGTGGCCGTTCCGTGAATGGGTTGTCCTGCAAGAGAAGACACCTGCACTTCTCGTCCGAGAGTCGCACAAGACGCAGTGTACGATTTTCGAATGTATTCGAATTGTCCTGTTTCCACACGATCATACCAATTTTCCAAATGGTTGAACATAGCGGGGATAAGGACATTTCGATCATAGTCTTGTCGGGTTGCGTGATAACACGAGGTTGCGAGAGAACGAAGCTCTTCAGGGAAATCCGTCTCCCGACAATTGATATTCATCCCGAATCCCACGACGCACGTTGAAAATTGAGGGCCATGACTCGAGCTTTCACATAAAATGCCCCCGATTTTTTTTTCGGCATACAGCAGATCATTGGGCCATTTTAACAAAACCTCGATGCCGCAGGACTGTCGGGTTGCTTCGGAAAGAGCGAGTCCCGTGACAAGCGGTATCCAGGACATGTGACGCGAAATTTTCGGATTCTTGAGGATCAACGAGCAATAGATATTGAGGCCAGGCGGTGAAACCCAATGCCGTCCTAATCGCCCTTTCCCCGCTGTTTGCGCCTCGGCGAGAATCGCCGTTCCATGGGCTGCCCCGGCATTGGCCAGCGTGAAGGCCGTGACATTGGTTGAGGCGAGTTCTTCAAACAGATGAAGCGGACGACCCAGGTTTCGCGTTGTTAACCGTTGCTGAATGGTTTCGGTGTTCAAGGATCGCATGGGAGTCGACACGCGCGAACGACGCTATGGAGAGAACGCAGGAAGCACGTCCAGACTGATGTCGACCGCAGGGGCGGAATGGGTCAGGGCCCCGATTGAAATAGAATCGACGCCCGTGGCGGCATACTCGCGCACGTTCCGGATCGTAATGCCTCCCGAGACCTCGGTTTGTGCCCGTCCTTTGATGAGGCCCATGGCTTCCCGGACGAGGGTTGGGGACATGTTGTCCAAGAGAAGCACATCGGCTCCACCGTCCAGGGCCTGCACAATTTGCTCAAGGGTCTCAACTTCCACGCAAACCTGGAAATGATGGGAGATGCGTTCTTTGGCTTTTCGGCAAGCCTCCTGGAGTGTTGTGCCTTGGGCTTCCAACAGCACCAAGTGATTATCTTTGATGAGGATGCCATCGCTCAGCGACATGCGATGGTTGGTCCCGCCGCCGAGTGAGACAGCCCATTTTTCAAGCCGTCGAAGGCCGGGAATCGTTTTTCTGGTATCGACAAGAGTCGTAGGGTAGTGTCGGATGGCGGCGCAAAATTGGGAGGTCAAGGTGGCAATGCCGGAAAGATGCTGTAAAAAATTCAGCGCCACTCGTTCCCCTGTCAACATAGAATTGGCCGGTCCTTGAAGAGTCGCGAAGGCCTGCCCTGCTTCAAGGGTCGCTCCATCCTCGAATTGTGCGGTCACCACAACGGCAGGATCCAAGGCCCGATACACGGCATGGAGAACCGCGATGCCGGCAAGGGTCAGATGTTGTTTGGCCACCACGTTGGCTTGAGCATGAAGGGTCGGATCAAGAAGTGCGCGCGTGGTGATATCGCCATGGGGCGCATCTTCTTTCAAGGCCGTTTTGACCAGCGATTCGAGCTCAAACGGAGGGAGAGAGGTGAATGACATAGGACTTCATGACACCATTTTTTGGAGTTGTTGCTCGCTGCTGGAAAAAAGCGAAAGTTCAGCGGTCAGCAGGGCCAGACGCTCCTTGGATTCTTGAATAACGTCGGGCGAGGCTTTGGCCGCAAAGTCCGGGGATGCCAGACGTCCGTGGAGGCGGGCGGCTTCTTTTTGTTTGGTTTGCGTTTGTTTTTTGATGCGCGCTAACGCTTTGTTGAGGTCGACCTCGCCCTCAAGCGTCATGCCGATCATAAAACTTCCCACCGCGAGATGCAGGACACGATCGGTCGGCCAGTCATTCTGATCGGCAATGGAGACCGTTCCTCGGCAGAGGTGCGCGATGTGGTGTCGTGATTCGTTCAACTGCGCGATATCTTCCGGATCTTTAGCCGTACCCCAGATCGTCAAAGGTTTTGATGGTGCGTAATCCAGGAGGGCACGCCCGGTTCGAACGGTGGTGACGATTTGTTCAATGATGGTGAAGGTCTGTTCCGCTTCGGCATTCTCCCATTCTGGGGTCGCCACAGGAAACGGCTGACGGACAAGGCTTTCGCCCTGGTGCGGCATGGTCTGCCAGATTTCTTCGGTCAAAAACGGCATAAAGGGATGGAGCAGGCGTTGGAGGTGTTCGAATGTTTGCAGTAGCGTCGCGCGCGTTGATCGGGCAGCGGGCGAGTCCCCGTTTTGCAGCACGGGTTTGATGAGTTCCAAATACCAATCACAGTATTCGTGCCAAATATACTGATAGAGCTGACCGGTGGCTTGATCGAACCGGTATTCTTCGAGATGGCCAGTCACGGCGTTGGTGACATGGTTGAGGCGGCTCAATACCCATTGATCCACGAATGGCCTGTCGGAAACCGGGCACAGTTCAGCCGGCCCATCGGCATTCATCAAGATAAAACGGGCCGCGTTCCAAATTTTGTTGGCAAAGTTTCGATAGCCTTCGATCCGGTCTTCAGAGAGTTTAATGTCCCGGCCCGGCGAAGCCATCGAGGCTAATGTGAAGCGCAGCGCATCGGTCCCGTATTGCGACATCTTGGTTAAGGGGTCGATGACGTTGCCCTTGGACTTACTCATTTTTTCGCCTTCGGCGTCACGCACCAGTGCGTGAATATAGACATCACGGAATGGGGGCTTGCCGGTAAATTTGAGGCCCATCATGATCATGCGTGCCACCCAAAAGAACAAAATATCCAACCCCGTGACTAACGTCGAAGTCGGGTAATACGTCTCAAGATCTTTGGTGTTTGCAGGCCAGCCTAATGTGGAAAATGGCCAAAGGGCGGATGAAAACCAGGTGTCGAGCACATCAGGGTCTTGAATGAACTGACCCTGCCGACAGGTCGCGCAGATCGTCGGAGCGGCCTTGGAGACAATGGGGTTGGCGTGGGAGGGGATGAGACGACTGCCTCCACCTTCGAGAATCTTATGGGCTTCCGGGTAACACGTGGTGCAATACCAAGCCGGGATGCGATGGCCCCACCAAATTTGTCGGGAAATACACCAGTCTTTGATCCCTCGCATCCAGCCTAAATAATTATTCGACCATTCTTCCGGAATAATGCGAATGTGCCCCTGTTCCACCGCTGCAATCGCCGGGTCGGCCAACGGTTGAATTTTGACGAACCATTGAGGTGAGAGGAACGGCTCCACAACGGTTTTGCAGCGATAGCATTTCCCCAAGGCCATTTGGTGATCCTCAACCTTGGTCAGGAATCCTTGGTGTTCCAGTGCTTCAACGACAATGGGGCGGGCCTTGGTGACCGGGAGGTTGGCAAGGCTGTCCAGAACGCCTGGCTCAACCCCTGCGTCCCGAAGCGTATCAGGATTCACGAGGGCCTGATGGGTCAGAAGGGCAATGCGCGGGAGCTGGTGCCGTTCGCCTGCCTCAAAATCATTGAAGTCATGAGCCGGGGTGATTTTGACGGCACCGGTTCCGAATTCCCGATCCACCAGAATCGAATCGCCCACAATCGGAATGGCTCGGTTGGTGAGCGGAAGCTTAATGAATTTTCCTATATGCTGATTGTAGCGAGGGTCTTCGGGATGCACGGCAACCGCCGTATCGCCGAGTAAGGTTTCCGGTCTCGTGGTGGCGATGATGAGGGAAGTGCCGGGATCATCAGTCAGCGGATAGGAAATGTGGTACATGGTGCCGCGAATCGGCTCGTGCTCGACCTCAATGTCGGAAAGGGCGGTGAGACAGCGTGGGCACCAATTGATTAATCGGTCTCCTCGATAAATGAGGCCTTCTTGATGCAAACGAACGAAGACTTCCCGAACGGCTTCGGACAACCCTTCATCCATGGTAAAGCGCAGACGAGACCAATCACAGGAAGCCCCGAGTCGTTTCAGTTGCTCGAGAATCGTATTGCCGGATTGCTGTTTCCAGGACCAGACCCGTTCAATGAACGCATCTCGCCCGAGTTGTGCTCGATGGGTGCCTTCTTCCAGGAGCTGACGCTCAACCACATTTTGAGTAGCGATGCCGGCATGGTCGGTTCCCGGAAGCCAGAGGGTATTACGCCCTTGCATGCGGCGCCAGCGAATCAGAATATCCTGAAGCGTATTGTTTAACGCATGGCCAATGTGGAGAGATCCCGTCACATTAGGGGGAGGAATGACAATCGTATAGGGTTGTCCCGTCGAGTCGGCAGTGGCGCTAAAGTAGCCCCGGTCGATCCAATACTGGCCCCACCGAGCCTCAACGGCTTGAGGTTCGTAGGTTTTATTGAGTTGCCGGGCAGTCATAATCAAATAGATAGGCGAGGGGTGAGCGAGGACACAGTGCAGCAATGCGCCCGATCGTGCAATAAATCCGGGGTTCTCTCAAAGAGTCGGGATCTTAGCATGGGCAATACCCCCTCGCAAGCAAAGCCCAGCTTGTTTTCACGGGAATGAATATGATAAAACTCGTGTACGATTTACTAGGGATTTTACTGAGTTATTGACGATCACACCAAGGCAAGATCAAGGGGAAACGCAGATGCCAAGAGGACGAGAAAAAGATCGAGAACTTCGTCGCAAACACCGAAAAAATCAACAACGCTTGAAGGCACTTGAGCAAGCGCAACGCAAAACCGGCACCAAAAAGTAAGTACCTTCCTCTCTCTCTTCTTCCTCCGTCGCCGTTTGTGAGATGGCAAGCACTCAATGTAGGCATGCCGCTTCGTGGTCGTTTCTTTCACGCGATGGGAGATAGGGAAAGATGAGTTCCTGATTTTTGGAAACACGTCCCTTTCAATAGCCCCATCGACATGTCAGGATCGCGTATAAAAGTCGTGTTTTTCGATGCGGTTGGAACCCTGTTTCACGTTAAGGGGTCCGTAGGGGCTGTCTATCTTCATCATGCTGAAAAGTATGGAGTGCCGAATTCGGTTGCTATGGTGACCAAGGTGAATCAGGCGTTTAAGGAAGCCTTTCGCCAAGCCCCCCCACCGATTTTTGCCGTTGAGCAACCGGAAAAATTAAAGCAATGCGAAAGGCTCTGGTGGTTTGATATTGTGCATGCGGTCTTTTATCGCGTTGGAATGTTTGACGGGTTTGATGACTACTTCGATGAAGTCTACGAAGCCTTTGGCACCGCGGATGCATGGGAAATCTATTCTGAAGTGCCTGAGGTTCTGCAGCAATTGCAATCGCAAGGATATGAGCTGGGGGTGATCTCCAACTTTGACACGAGGTTTTTTGAAATTGTCCGGGAGTTACGGTTGGGTCACTTGTTCGATTCCATCACGATTTCCAGCATCGTAGGGTCGGCCAAACCGTCTCCAAAGATTTTTCGGCATGCCTTAGACCAACATGTGGTTGAGCCGGAAGAAGCCATGCACGTGGGCGATGATCAAAAGGAAGACTTTGAGGGAGCCACCAATGCTCACTTATCGGGAGTGCTCCTTGATCGAGACGGTGAAGGGAAAGACGGAATACCCTGTATTTCCAATCTTAGGGATTTGTCTCGCGTTCTTCATTAAACCAGTGCCTGTGTGGTTCTACGCAGGAGCATGTGTGGGGATTTTGGAAAAGCCCGCTTTCCCAAACGACGGACTTGTGCGCTTTCCTTGACTTCGGAAAATCCTGCCTGCTAAAATTTTTGCGCAACTGCTTGGTTTTATTTGAGAAATTTTATAGATTCATCAAAATAAGTACGCAAAGTCAAAGAACTATTGATCAAAACTTTAGTATGACTTGAATATTGTGAGGGGTGTTATGAAGGATTTTCTGGAGATAGATCGTGATCTTGTCCCGCAGTGGGATCGGTTTGTTGTAAGGGCCGAAGGTCTTGAAGAAGACTGGGGCGCCGGCGAAGATGCCGAGCAGGAAAAACTTCCGGATCCACCCACTGGCGTAAAGGTTGTCGCGGGCAATGGGTTTATTACTCTGAGTTGGGATTTGGTTCCTGATGCGATGTACTACAACGTCTACTATCAGACTTCTCAAGGGGTCAACATCAAGCCGAATGAACTGACTCGTCCGATTGCGAGTCAAGAAGATTTCGTGCCTGTGATCGGGGTCACCAAAGAAAAAGGGAGTTGTATCGAAGGCCCTTCCTGTCCGTACACGCATAACGACCTTGCCAATGGGTTGTGTTACCACTATGTGGTCACCGTCGTGACTGCCGATGGGGAAAGTCGTGAATCGGAAGAAGTCATGTCGATCCCTTCGCCGTACTTGCCCGTGCTGGTGTTTGGACAGGAAGGTGTCGATGATGGGGAATTTCGTTCGCCTACCGGTATTGCTCTCGATAGCGACGGAAACGTCTATGTGGCGGATACCGATAATCATGCTATTCAACAGTTTGATAAGGATGGGAAATTTTTGGCTCGCTGGGGCGGAGAAGCGGATTCGGAAGAAGGCACATTTTATTATCCCAGAGGATTAGCGACCTCTCCCGAAGGGCATGTGTATGTGGCGGATAGTGGAAATAACCGCGTCCAAAAGTTTGATTCCGATGGGAACTTTTTGCGTGCCTGGGGCAAGTTCGGTTTTGCCTGGCGAGGTGCCGAGGCCGGACAGTTTGACGTGCCTTGGGGAGTGACCACGGATCAGCAAGGGAATCTCTACGTCTCGGATACGAGTAACGCGCGCATCCAAAAATTCGAGTCGGATGGCACCCCCTTGATTAAATGGGGAAAAGACGGGAGCTTCGATGGAGCATTTTTCTATCCGCGAGGCCTGACGGTCGACTTTGCCGGCCATATTTACGTTGCCGATGAAGGCAATCATCGTATCCAAAAATTCGATTCCCGTGGAAATTTTCTTGCGAAATGGGGAAGAGAAGGGAATGGGATAGGACAGTTTAAATCTCCCTGGGGCGTGGCATGCGATGCCTTAGGAAATGTGTATGTCGTGGATAGTGGAAACCACCGAATTCAAAAGTTCGATTCGAACGGAACCTATCTGTGTTCTTGGGGCAACCGTGGGTTGACGGAAGCCCAAGTGAACTTTCCTTCCGGCATCGCGGTGGATAAAGAAGGGTTTGTGTATGTGGTGGATAGTGGGAATTATCGGGTCTTGAAGTTTGCGCCTACAGAAGAGGAACTCGCCAGGGGCCGAGAAAAAGCCGACAAGGTCGCACAGTCGGACGATGGCCTGCTTGCCACGCAGTTAGTGGGAAAACCCGGAGATACGGAGTCGATTCTCAGTTGGATGGAGGTGCCTGTCGCTGTGTCCTACAACTTATATTTTAGCACCAGTCCTGGTGTGACCCAAGAGACGGCTACTCGGATAGAAGGGGTGACGAGTCCGTATACCCATACCGGATTGACGAATGATACGGCCTATTATTATGTGCTCGCGAGTGTTGATGAGAATGACGCCGAGAGCCCTCTTTCCGAAGAACAGGAAGTCATGCCTGTTTTGATTGACGTGTCTGCCCCACAGAATCCTGATCTTGTCCTGAATCACTGGGCGTATATGACGAATTCGTTAGACGTGATTGCGACCATTTCAGCCAGGGACGTCGATACCGGTGTGAATGGGTATTTCATTTCTGAAAATCCCATGACTCCCAGTGCGACCCTGCCGGGCTGGATTGAAGTTGAACCGGAAAATCGTTTTGGAGCTACGATTCCCTTTACGTTATCTCCGGGTGATGGACCCAAAACGGTCTATGTCTGGTTTAAAGACGTTGGCAATAATATCTCAGTCCCGGCCAGTGCGAACATTTTGCTGAATACCTCGGGGTACGTGTGTACGGCGAAATGGGGAAAACCCGGTCGTGGCGCCTCCTTGCTGCATGGTGGTGAATTTATGGCGCCGTTATATGGGCTGACCATCGATCATCAGGGATCCTTGTTCGTGATCGACAATGGCAACACTCGTGTCCAAAAATTCGATGGCAATGGAAATTTTATTCTGCTGTGGGGGAACTTCGGCACGGCCAATGGAAATTTTAACAACCCCACGGGAATCGTGTGCGATGGAAAAGGTGATGTGTATGTGTGCGATACCAGTAACCATCGCGTGCAGAAATTCGATGGGAAACTGGGCCACTACCTCATGAAAATTGGTAATCGTGGGAATGGAGAAGGACAGTTTAATGCCCCCTGGGATATCGCGGTTGACCGGGTGCGTGGCTACCTGTATGTCGTCGATAGTGCCAATTTCCGTGTCCAAAAATTCGATGAAGACGGCGAGTTCGTGATGCAGTGGGGAAGTTTCGGGAATAATGACGGGCAATTCTATTTTGCTCGGGGCGTGGCCGTCGATCAGAATGACGGGATGGTGTACGTCGTGGATATGGGGAATCATCGAATCCAAAAATTTGATACCAGTACGAACGTGCTCCCGCAGCTGGTCGCTAAATGGGGCGGTGGGACCAGTCCGGGCCACGCGAGTAGCGCCCAAGCCCAGGAGCCGGGCCAATTTCGTTCACCCTGGGGGATCGCGGTTGACGGCACAGGCGATGTCTATATATCGGACACCGGGAACCAAAGGATTCAAAAATTCGATCGGGATGGAAATTTCATCACCCAATGGGGTGGATTTGGGAATGCCGAAGGGCAATTCAACTTTCCCTATGGGGTCGCGGTCGATCATAAAGGGCATGTCTTCGTGGTCGATAGCGGCAATATGCGTGTGCAACACTTTATGCCGGCTGAAGATGCCGAAGAATTTTTGCGAGACGAAGCGGAAACGGTTGCGGCCCTTCCTGAAGGCTGAGAACAATAGGGTCTCAACCCCTATGGACCGAGTCAGGCTCCCGTGATTGCAGACATGAGCCATCAGGGAGCCTTTCTTTTTTAGTTTTGGTCATTGGCCCCATCGATTTTTTGTGAAAATCTTGCTAAGCTGTTTTCGTGTTTTTTCTCACCAGTTTTTGTTCATCGACAATTTCGTAGGGTAGTGAATCTCGCGTTCTGACTCAGTCAGAGCGGGGTGTATCGTTTCTAAGGAACACGCGCATGGCACTCTGGGACAAAACTCGAATCGGCTTGACCTTTGATGATGTGGTGTTAGTTCCCGCCAAATCAGAAGTCATCCCTAGTGAGGTGGATTGTTCCACGCACGTCTCGCGCCATATTACGATTAATATCCCTATTCTGAGTGCCGCCATGGATACCGTGACGGAAGGTCGTTTAGCCATCGCGTTGGCGCGGGAAGGGGGCATCGGTGTCCTCCATCGGGCCCTGTCACCTGAACGCCAGGCCCTTGAAGTCGACAAGGTGAAAAAATCCGAGAGCGGAATGATTCTCGATCCGATTACGATTTCGCCTAATCAAACCATTCGTGACGCGCATGAAATTATGACGACCTATCGGATTTCCGGCATTCCAGTGACGAGAGAAAAAAAGTTAGTGGGTATTCTGACCAATCGGGATTTGCGATTTGAGTCTCGTTTGGATCTGGCGGTGTCGCAAGTGATGACTCAGGAACAGTTGGTGACGGTTCCTGAGGGGACGAGTCTCGCCAAAGCCCGAGAAATTCTGCATGAGCATCGAATTGAAAAATTACCGGTTGTCAATGACGAATATGAACTCAAAGGGCTCATCACGATCAAAGATATTCAAAAACAAATTAAATACCCGAATGCCTGTAAAGATGCCCACGGTCGGCTACGAGTCGCTGCAGCCGTCGGTGTGGGGGAGGATGTGCCGGAACGTGTTGAACGATTAATCAATGCCGGTGTGGATATGATCGTCGTCGATACGGCGCATGGGCATTCCCAAAGTGTCATCGATACCGTGAAAATGATTAAGCAACACTATTCGTCGATAGAGGTGATGGCGGGAAACATCGGTACGGCGGAGGCGGCCAAGGAACTTGTGGATGCGGGCGTTGACGCGGTGAAGGTTGGCGTGGGGCCGGGCTCGATTTGTACGACGAGAATCGTATCAGGAGCAGGCATCCCCCAACTGACTGCCATTTCGGATTGCGCCGAAACGCTGAACGGAACCGGCGTTCCGGTGCTTGCTGATGGAGGTATTAAATATTCAGGCGATATCCCCAAAGCGTTGGCGGCAGGAGCCTCTGCCGTGATGATTGGGTCCTTGTTTGCCGGTACTGAAGAATCGCCGGGGGAAACGGTCTTGTATCAAGGCCGTACCTATAAGGAGTATCGGGGCATGGGTTCGCTTGGAGCCTTGGAACGATGGGGCCGAGACCGGTATCGACAGGAAGGGCAGGCAGTGGGAAAGCTGGTACCGGAGGGAATCGAAGGCCGTGTGCCCTATAAAGGCCCTCTGTCCAGTATGGTGTATCAATTAGTAGGTGGCCTCAAAGCTGGAATGGGATATTGCGGATGTCGGTCTATTCCTGAATTACAACAGAAAGCCCAGTTTATTCGTCTAACCCATGCCGGGTTGCGAGAAGGCCATGTTCATGATGTGGTTATAACCAAGGAGGCTCCCAACTATAGGGCTGACGTTGAATAACGTGAGTCCGTTGTGACAGGACCCGACTTCGAACGAAAATGTCATTATCCATGGCGTCCTGTCACGATACGATCGTTGTTCTTGATTTTGGGTCACAATACACCCAACTGATTGCTCGCCGGATTCGAGAATCCCACGTTCATTCCATTATCCTTCCTTCTTCGGCTTCTTTAGAAACGATTCAAGCGAGTCAACCGAAAGGCATCATTTTGTCCGGGGGGCCGGCCAGTGTGACGAGTGTCGGGCGGCCGACATGGTCAAAAGAGATTATGAAAGAGGGTCTGCCTATTCTGGGTATTTGCTATGGCATGCAATTAATTGCGCAGTCTATGGGTGGGCGAGTCGGTCAAGCGAAGCGCAGAGAATTCGGTCGTGCGGAGTTAATGGTTCAGGATGGATCGGATTTATTCAGGGGGCTGGATGAGAAGAGTCCCTTTTCGGTCTGGATGTCGCATGGAGACCGGATTGAAAAGTTGCCCTCTGGCTTTAAGCCCATTGCGCGAACGGCGAATTCTCCCATTGCGGCGATGAAATCGGTCAACAAGAAGCATCGCCTCTACAGTCTGCAATTTCACCCTGAAGTCGCCCATACCACATACGGTGCACAGATCCTCAAAAACTTTGTCTATCATATTTGTGAGGCGAGACCGACCTGGACTATGGGTTCATTCTTACACGATTCCATCGACCAGATTCGGCAACGAGTAGGGCGGGAAAACGTGCTCTGTGCCCTGAGTGGGGGAGTCGATAGTACGGTGGCGGCAGCCATGACCCATCGGGCGATTGGGAAACAACTCACCTGTGTCTTTATCGATAATGGGGTGATGCGAAAAAATGAAGCCAAACAGCTTAAGAAGACGTTTAGGTCGTTTCACTTCAATTATTGTATGGTCGATGCTTCCGAGCAATTTTTGCGAGCGCTGGGTCGAACGACCGATCCTGAAAAAAAACGTAAGATCATCGGACGGCAATTCATTAAGGCGTTTGATCGCGAAGCGCGGAACATCGGCGACGTTCGTTACTTGGTCCAGGGTACCCTCTACCCTGATGTAATTGAAAGTATCAGCCACAAAGGGCCTTCTGCGACGATCAAGACGCATCACAACGTCGGCGGCCTTCCCGCACGGATGAAACTCCAATTAGTCGAACCGCTTCGAGAATTGTTCAAGGATGAAGTCCGAGCCCTGGGCAAGGAACTGGGCTTGCCAGACGACATGATTCATCGTCATCCCTTTCCGGGCCCCGGCTTGGCCATTCGCATTCTTGGAGCGGTGACGCCTGCTCGTCTCGAGATACTTCGTGAAGCGGATGCCGTTTTTCTCGATGAATTAAAGGCACAGGGGTTGTACCGGCAAACGTGGCAGGCGTTTGCCGTGTTGCTCCCGATTCGCACCGTGGGGGTGATGGGGGATCAACGGACGTATGAGCACGTCATTGGGTTACGAGCCGTGACCAGCGTGGACGGCATGACCGCTGATTGGGCGCCCTTGCCGCAATCCTTTCTCGCGCACGTGTCGAACCGTATCATCAATGAAGTGCCGGGAGTGAATCGCGTCGTGTATGACATCAGCTCCAAACCACCGAGTACGATTGAATGGGAATAGCCGACACGAATTCGGCAAGGATATACGCGCTCGCCTTGTCCGACGGGTAAAAGACGAGCGTCTGCAGACGTACTTTTTTCAAGGGTCGTGAAAGATATGATGGTTCGATTGCAAAAAGTCATTGCCGCCAGTGGATTGGCTTCTCGGCGCGCGGCCGAAACTATGATTCGAGAAGGCCACGTCACAGTGAACGGCAAAGTCGTTCGTGTGCTTGGAACGTGCATTGATCCGTCGAGAGACCATGTGAAGGTCGATGGTTGTCACGTGCAATCGGCTGAACCCGAAGTCTTTGTTCTCTTACATAAGCCACCTGGGTACGTGACGACGATGAGCGATCCTTATGGTCGGCCCACGATCGTGGATTTGCTTGCGAAAGTGAAAGTGCGAGTCTTTCCGGTCGGTCGGCTCGACTATGACACCGAAGGGCTGTTGCTTTTGACGAATAATGGAGAGGTGGCACAAGCCTGTATCCATCCTCGGTACCATGTGCCGAAGACCTATTTGGTGAAAGTGTCGGGGGTGTGTACGGACGAGGAAATACGCAATCTTCAAGACGGTATTGCATTAGATGACGGCATGACCGCTCCCGCTGCGATCAAAAAATCCGGAAAGGCCAAGGCCAATTCATGGCTGGAGTTCACGATTCACGAAGGCAGGAAACATCAGATCAAACGCATGATTGAAGCCTTAGGGCATCGAGTCATGCGCATCAAAAGAATTCGTTTCGGTCCGCTTGACCTGGGAAATTTGCCCGTAGGTGTGTCCCGGTTTGCAACCGACCTCGAAGCCAATGCGTTGCGGGGGATCCTTCATCGAACGACCAAGCCCCGGAATGTCCGTGCGCAGGCCCCACGGTCCGACTTGCAAAGTTTGAGACCAGCTAGGGATACTGGCCCGCCGCGCGTACGGACAACGAGTCCTCCGGCAAAGAAGGATTCACGCAGCAAGGGCAGCAAGGCTCGTCCAGCGACCAAGCCCCGGAACGTCCGTGCGCAGGCCCCACGGTCCGACTTGCAAAGGTCGAGACCAGCTAGGGATACTGGCCCGCCGCGCGTACGGACAACGAGTCCTCCGGCAAAGAAGGATTCACGCAGCAAGGGCAGCAAGGCTCGTCCGGCTTCCGGCAGTGCCCGGCAGCCAGGGCGAGTCGTGAAAGGACGGGGTCGCACACGGACGCGGAAAGGGTAAGCAGCAGGGTGAAGCGGACACACCATTGTGGAGAATTAACGCGTGAACAGGATGGCCAAACCGTCACGTTGATGGGATGGGTGCATGGCCGGCGTGATCACGGGGGCGTGTTGTTTATCGACGTGCGTGACCGTTTCGGTGTGACGCAACTCGTGTTTGACGTGGAGAACGATCAGGCTATTCATGAGCAAGCCAACGAACTCCGCAACGAGTTTGTGATTGCCGCCACGGGAACTGTGCGGCTCAGGCCCGAGGAGTCGGTTAATCCACAGATCACGACCGGGGAAATCGAAATCCAAGTCGGCGACTTGGACGTGTTGAATCGAGCCAACACCCCGCCCTTTTTAATTGAAGAGGACAGTCAAGCCACAGAAGCCCTTCGTTTGAAACATCGATATTTGGATTTACGCCGGCCGCCCATGCAGCGGTTACTCACGCTGCGTCATGACGTGGCCTACCGGACCAGGCAGTTTCTCCATGAACGGCGGTTTCTGGAAATTGAGACCCCGATCCTCACGAAAAGTACCCCCGAAGGGGCCAGAGATTACCTGGTGCCGAGTCGCGTCAATCAGGGTGCCTTCTTTGCTTTGCCGCAATCGCCGCAATTATTCAAACAAATTCTGATGGTCGGCGGAGCCGATCGGTATTTTCAAATCGCTCGATGCTTTCGTGACGAAGATCTCCGGCTCGATCGGCAACCCGAGTTTACGCAAATCGACCTTGAGATGTCTTTTGTGGAACGTGACGACGTCATGAACTTGACGGAAGAGTTGCTGAGACTCGTATGCAAAGAAGCCGCGGGCATTGCTTTGCCGTCTCCGTTCCCGCGCTTGCCCTATCAAGAGGCCATGTCGCGGTATGGGACCGATAAGCCCGATCGTCGATTTGGATTAGAGCTTTGCGATCTGAACGAAGTCGCCAAACACGTCGAGTTTAAAGTGTTTCGGGATACGGTCGAAAAAGGCGGACAAGTTTCCGGGCTCGTGGTCAAAGGTGGCGCGGACATTGCGCGAAACCAAATCGACCGTCTCATTGAAGTCGCTAAAGGGTTTGGGGCCAAAGGCCTCGCGTGGGTCAAGATTACCGAAGGGTGGCAGTTTGAGTCGGCCATTGCCAAATTCCTCAACGCCGAACTATTTCAACAGGCGCTTCCGGATGCCGGTCCTGGGGATCTGATGCTCTTTGTCGCGGATAGGCCGGCTGTGACGTATGAGGTGTTGGGTCGGCTTCGATCATTCCTTGGGGTCGAATTAGAGTTGATCGATCAAGACAAGTGGGAGCCGGTGTGGGTGACTGACTTTCCCATGTTCGAATACGATTCGGCAGAACAACGGCATGTGGCTCTTCATCATCCCTTTACATCGCCCTGTCTGGACGATCTTTCTGATCTGGATTCCGCCCCATTGCAAGTTCATGCTCAAGCCTATGATATCGTCCTCAATGGGTTTGAAATCGGCGGGGGAAGTATTCGTATCCACCAAAGTGAGGTGCAGCGCAAGGTGTTTGACCTGCTAGGGATTTCCAAGGAGGCCGCTCAAGAAAAGTTTGGTTTTTTGCTGGAAGCGCTGGATTATGGTGCCCCTCCCCACGGTGGGATTGCCCTGGGCCTCGATCGTCTGATCATGTTGCTCGGAAAAGCCGAGTCCATTCGAGAAGTAATTCCCTTCCCCAAGACGCAAAAAGTTCAATGTCTGATGACCGAAGCGCCGTCGGACGTGGAACAGACCCAGCTCAAAGAACTCGGTATCAAACTCGACCTTGAAATGTAATGCTGAGTGGCGGCGTGACTCTCAAGCCTTAGGCCTTGAACACGTTCACCACGATGTTGTGCAGGCCCGTGGCCCCGTTGGGTTGGGGACGAGTGATTGTTGAGGTTTGCACGGTGCCGGTAGTATCAACGGCACGAACGGAGACCATGCTTTTGCCTTCCGGCATATCGTGCCGTTGGTAGTTCCAGACCACCCAAGACCAGGGGGAGTCGGGAGGTTCAAGGGCTGCTTCGACCCAAGTTTTCTCCTGATCAAAACTCAGTTGCACTCGAGAAATGGAGTTGGGACCGCCGAATGCAATGCCGCGGAACTGAACGTTGGGTCCGCGGATGTCTTGATAATGTCCAGGACTATCGATTCGGGAAAAAATATGGATCGTCCCCTCGTCGGTCCATCCTTTGCGCTGCCAGTATCCTTGATAGTCGCCGTTGTACACTTCAATTTCCGTAATCCATTTGACGTTTTTAATGCCATACAACCCTGGCACGATCAGACGTACCGGAAATCCATGGGCCTTCGGGAGCTTTTCCCCGTTCATAAGATAG
The DNA here is from genome assembly GCA_965247845.1 of Nitrospirales bacterium. Classification (GTDB taxonomy): domain Bacteria; phylum Nitrospirota; class Nitrospiria; order Nitrospirales; family UBA8639; genus Bin75. The sequence continues at coordinate 256,598 of OZ252040.1, forward strand.
GCCAACATCACCTCATCATGCATGGCCCGTTCAAAGGGAATACTGTCATGATAGGCATCGGCTCCTCGAAAAATGACGTCCCGTGCAATTTCGGGATCGGCACCGGCTTCGATGAGCAATTCTTTCAGAGAAATTCCTCGCCAAATCGCATTGCCCAGACTCGTTCCTCCTGGCAGGGTATCGATGCATATGAGGGTGGAAACCTGATCGAACGGTTGACGATTCAGGAGGTCCCGCCATTTGAGCACCATGGGGTTGGTGACAGCGCCTTTCACCACCATTTGCCATTGCTCTTGATCAAGATCGCGGGTGAAGTTATACGGAGAGTCCATATAATTGACGGTATAAAATTTATCATTAGGCGTGAAATACAGTGTTTCGCGGGAGGGGATTGCAAACATACTGCCAAGGTCACACCCGCTGGTGATGCTGGTGAGCCCTGCCAAGGTGCCTAGGCCGCCCAGTTGAAACAATTTACGACGGGTGATGTCCATATGAGTTTACGGTTAGGTAGGAAGTCTCCGGGTATTGTCGTCCCCTTGTAACTACTATAGTACAGAGTCGGACCCTCTGCAAGAGGTTGTAGGGCCGCATCCCTGCTCTTGGAGGCGGGGACATGCCTCACGCCGTCCGTCCAGGCCGTTCCTACCAAATTGTAGCGGCGCGATCTTATTGCGCCTTTGACTGGCCGCATGAGATGCGGCCCTACAGGGAATAGGACGGACCTAACAGATGGGATGGTGTCACACCGAGCGAAGAGAACACGAGAATCATGAACGCTGTTGAGTGCGGGCTAACGGAACGGGTTCCCATAACACGCCTCCGTTTTTCGTTCGGAAAAGCCCGGCGCGATTGGTGCCGACGTACAAGGTTGAAGGATCCGTCTGACTTATGACCAAGGCTCGAATGTTGAGATTGGTCAGCCCCTCATTGACCGCGTCCCAGGTTCGGCCACCGTCCCGGCTTGTATGGACTCCGGCTCGGCTGGCCACAAAGACGACTCCCGGGGTCATCGGGTCGAGAATGAGGTCACTGAAAAATTGGTCGGGGAGGGCCTCACCGATACGTTGCCAGGATTCCCCGCCATCGGTGGTTTTATAGAGTCCTTTCAACGTGGCTGTATACACGGTGCGGGGAACATGCCGGTCAATCTTGATTTTGACTACGCCGAGTGCGCGGGAAGATTTTAACACGTCGGGTGGCACCAAGCCGTTGTTGACCTTTGTCCAGGTTTTGGCTCCATTGAGAGATCGATAGACTCCCCCGCTGGTGCCGGCATACAGAGTTTGCGGTTGGTTGGGGTCGATGTCGATGGCAATGACCATGAGGACTTCAATCATGCCGTCCATGCGTTTGGCCCAGGTTTCTCCGGCATTTTCCGTTTCGAATACCCCCATCGACGTTGCGGCAAAAATATGGTGACTCGATCCCGGAACGAATTTAATTTCGTGGACCACCGAGGTAATGGTCACATCTTCCAAGCCCGTGCGTTGCGATATCCATTGGTGACCGCCGTTAAAGCTTTTAAAAATCGCATCGCCTTTTGTTCCGGCATACACGTTCGCAGGAAGCAGAGGATCAATCGCGAGGGAAATGACACGGGAATGAGTCATGCCTTTTGATACGTTTTTCCATGTGCTGCCGAAGTCGCGTGTTTTAAAAATATAATCGTTTGTGGCGAGGTAGAGTAGGTTGGACTTGGTCGGGTGCAAGGCAATCTCGACGACGGGTTCGCCGCTTCCCCCACAAGCTGCGAGTATTAGACAAAAAAACAGAATTGAGAAGAGATGTATCAACGTGGATTCTTGCTTTGGGATGCAACGAGACACGACAAATAGTCCGCCACACTATCACACGAATAGTTAGTTGAGAAGGGGCGCTTCGTGTGCTGAATGATGTAGGCGAGATTTGGCTTGAAGGAGAGCTTCATCGCAGGCATGACGCTTGAGGTGGTTATGTCGGCTTGTCTTCGTGTTCCGTCAGCCGAAGCTGACGCTCACTGCGCCATATACGCACAATCCATACGGCGTTTGAATCGCGCCGATACACGATTCGAAACTGGGAATAGATGATTTCTCTCAAAAAGACTTGACCGAATTCCGGGACGACACGCCCCATGTCGGGATGATCGACGAGGCGCTCAATGCGTTTGACGATTTCGCCAACCAGACGAGCACCTATGTCCGGTACTCCCTCTTCGGTGTACCAAGCTTGGATGGTGTGGAGGTCAGCCAACGCGGATTTGGCAAAACGGACTTGAATGGGTATGTGCTACTTGAGGCCCAGCTTGGACTTGACTTTGTGCAACGATACTTCGTGTCCTTCCTCAAGATCGGAGAGACCCTTAACTACCGCCCGCATGAAGGCTCGCTCCTCCTCGGCAGTCTCAAATTCGGTGACGGACTGGACGATTGCAACGCCGCGCCCTCGGCTGGTCAGTAGCACCGGGCGGTGCGTTTCGGCTACCTGTTTCACCACGCGGCCAGGATTGGTTTTCAGATTTGTCAGCGGCACGACGTCCTGAGAGAACTTCACAGCCATGATTCAGCCCCCTAAATTATATGAACTAAAGAGGGCTTATTATAGGTCATTTATAATGATCTTCCAACAGGTCTTTTAAAGATGAATCCTAAGGAAAGTAATCGCTCAGTTTGGGATTTGTGAACTGTGATCATCCACCGCACCCGTTGCGTGAGGTCTGTTTATTCAGTTCGGTTCCGAGACTTTCGCCGTCACCTAGGTGCGCGCACATGAGGCTCTTTCAGAGTTTGCCGTGGTTTGGTACGTGGGTGTGAAGCAACTCATGTACAATCACGTAGTCCTGGAGTTCCTGCCTGAGCTTCAGCAGGAAAGTGTCAAAGGTCAGACGTCCGGCGGTGGAGTACGATGCCCATTTAATGGCATGAGGCATGTCCCGGGCCGTGACTCGGGATGTGGCCCTGCAAATACAATCCTTTTGTGGCTATGAGGTTCCTGCCTCCGAGCAGAGATGAGACCGTTGTCCTCTGTATTTTATCGTACTTGATCGAAGTCCCGAGTAAACGGGAAATCGTCACTCGATAGAGGGAAGGGTTGAGATGGGTGCTTTGGGGGCACGCTTGTAACGCGCCACGGCCTCAGGCATCCATTTCCGAAGGTCTTGAATGCGTGTGTCATGTGAAGGGTGGGTCGAGAGAAATTCCGGAGGGCTGCCTTTCGAAGATTTTGCCATTCGTTCCCACAGACCTATGGCTTCTCTTGGGTCGTATCCGGCCTCCGCAGCCAGAAGCAGACCAATATAATCCGCTTCTGATTCATGGCCTCGACTAAAGGGCAGTAAGACCCCGATTCCTAACGCTTGCGTTGCCAGTGACTGGCTGATGGGTCCCATGCTCAGAGCCATGGAGGTGAGTTGCATGCTCAAATTGGCTGTCGCATGCTGGCTGGCTCGTTCGGAGCCGTGCCGAGCTAAAGCATGAACCACTTCGTGCCCCAGGATAGCCGCCAATCCATTTTCGTTCTTCGCTTCTGGAAAAATGCCCGTGTAGACTGCGATTTTGCCGCCGGGGAGGGCCCAAGCATTTTTTGTGTCATCCTCTTTGATCACCTTCACTTCCCATTGAAACGACGTTGCGCGTTTGGCGTATTTGGATTTTTTCGCCGCGTGAATAATCCGTTCGACTACACGATTGACGGGATCCACTTCGGCCGGATTCTTGGAGATGACGACTTTCGGATCCTTAAGAAGTTCGGCGTAGGCTTGGTTGCCCATGTGAATTTCCTGGCTTTCCGGGATAAGCACAAATTGCGATCGATTCGTGTATGGGTTACTCGTACACCCCACGACACTGATGAGGAAAAAACACAGAATAAGCGTTTGGATCGAATTTTTGATCGCATTTCGGAAGTACATCAGCGCCTCCTTGCCGGCCCCGGCAGTTGGTGATGGCTTCTCTTATTATTACAATTCGGGTATGGAAATGTCGAGTTCCGTGACAGTGGGGTACTGTGCCAAGGCAGGTGCCGTGCCTTGGCGAGGTCCCATGACCAGGATAACAAACTGATCCGGTTTAATGTGCGTGCGAGCCGCGTTCCGTACTTGTGTCCCGGTCGCTTGTTCAATGCCCGTCCTGAATCGGACAAGCCAATCAGCAGGATACCCAAAATATTCATAGGTGAGAAATTTTCCAAGGACTTTCCTGGGAGAATCGACTGAAAAGACAAAAGAATTCAGGAGGCTGGCCTTGGCCTTCTTGATTTCCTCTTCAGTGGGGGGCTCGGTGTCCATGATTTTACGGGCTTCGTCCAGCAAGGCGTCAATCCCTGCTTGTGTGGTGTCCGTTTTGGTGGACATTGAAAAAATGGCGGTTGCCGGATAGTCCCACCCAAATCCGATCCCACCATGCACATCATAGGCCAACCCTTTTTGAGAACGAATGCTGGAAAATAACCGAGCACCGAAAGAACCGGATACTATTTGGTTGACAATGACCACAGGATGATAGTCCGGATGTTTTCGCGTGAGTCCCAAATGTCCAATGATGATCTTGGCTTGGGTCATGTCGGTTTTTTCAACATAATAGACGTTTCTCGCCGTGGAAGTTTGGTACGGGACAGTTGGATCGTCAAATTTTTCCCCTTGTGGCCACGTCCCCAACACGCGTTTCACCAAGTGTAACGCTTCCTCCGTTTGAAAATCCCCAACCAGGCCTAAGATGATACGATCAGGGGTAAAATATTTCGCATGCCAATCGATAAGATCCTGTCTGGCAATATTGTTGATGGTGGCATAGGACTCGACCCGAGCATAGGGTGAATCCTTTCCATACACCAACTTTGCGAATTCTCGAGATATAATGCTATCGGGATTGTCATTTTGTCTGGCAATACCTGCCATGACTTGGTTTTTGGCGATGGCAAGTTTCTCTTGATCAAATCGCGGGGTTCGCAGGACGTCACCGAATACCGTAAAGACCTCGGAAAAGTCTTCGCTCAAACACATCATCGACGCAGCGCCTGCTGTCACTCCAATACCGGTTTCAATAGAGGCGGCCTTCCCTTCGAGGTAATCATCGAGTTGGTCTCCGGCGAGTTTGGCTGTGCCTCCGCTTCGCATGACCGTCCCAGTGAGAGAGGCTACTCCCACCTTTTCGGCCGGTTCCAAGCGGGAACCGGTCCGGATGCGTGCCGAAACATGAACCGTCGGGAGTTCATGATCTTCCAAGAGAAACACCACCATGCCGTTGTCCAACACGACTCGAGTCGGCTGGGGAATGTGAATGTCCGGCAGAGGGGGGTATTGCAGTTTCTCAACCGTATCAACCTGACCGAATACCTGCGTGGTCAGCGAGAGAAAAATCACGATGCATGTGATCAACAATGGCACGTCATGTCGTGGCCTATGGGTCAGCCTGAGATCTCGTAACGCGGCTTCTCTCATGTCATGGTCCTTCTTAGTGTGCTGTCGGTATGGGAGAGGCAGGTGGCGTGACGGTTTCGATTTGTGCCACGACCCGATTGGATGCAAGAAATGTTTCTTTGGCGATACGCTGGATATCCGCTTTCGTCACTCGGTCAATGCGTTGAATATGGCGAAACAGCTCTCTCCAATCACCAAAGAGGGTATGGTAGTCCGTCAGGCTCATGGCCAAACCGAGGTTGCTTTTTAAGGAATAGATCAGACTGGCTTTGGCCCTCGTCCGAAATTTGGCTAATTCCTCGTCCGTAACTTCTTCGGTTTTCAGGCGATGTAATTCTTCTCGAAGCGCGTGCTGAACGGTTTCATTGGAAACTCCACGCGCGGGAACCGCATACGCCACCCACAGGTGTGGATATTTCTCTCCCGGGTACGCCCCATAGGCCCCGGCGTCGACCGCGATTTGTTTGTCCCGAACCAATGAACGATGAAAACGGGAGGTCCGTCCATTCGTTAAAATATCATCGATCGCGTCGAAAACCGGTTGCTCAGGATGCGTGGCTGCGGGCTTATGGTAGCCTTCCAGATAAAAGGGTTGAGACGGATCTTGAAGCGTCACCACTTTTTCCGCGATTGAGGGTGGTTCCACGGTTCTCAATGGCGAAGGGGTGGGGCCACCAGGGATCCGGCCAAAATAGGTTTCGAGAAGCGGGATGAGCGTCTCTGGGTGAATGTCTCCGACAATCGCGGTGACCATATTGGACGGGACATAATAGGTTTTAAAAAACTTTTCGGCATCGGTCATGGTATAGGATTGAATGTCGCTGGCATAGCCAATCACCGGATGGTGATAGGGATGAGCCGTAAAGGCAGTGGCCACAAATTGTTCCAGGAGACGGCCAATGGGGCGGCTTTCCGTGCGTAGGCGTCTTTCTTCCATGACGACGTCTCGTTCTTCGTAGAATTCCCGGAAGACAGGGTGCAAGAACCTTTCCGATTCCAAGAAACAAAAGAGTTCAATTTTGTTGGCTGGGAGGGCATAAAAATATCCCGTCGCATCGGCACTGGTAAACGCGTTTAATGCGACCCCGCCTTCTCGTTCAACAATGTCCCCGAATTCGTTTTTCTTCACAAACTTCGCAGCGGCCTGTTGCTTGCTTTTATAGATGTTCAGCAGGTGTTCGATGTGTTGAGCATCGGATGTGGAACCTAACCTGGCGTCCTGATAAGCCAGATAAGCTCGTTCCAATTCCTCTAAGGCTTTTTTCTCTTCCGTGTAGTTCTTGGTGCCGAGGCGAGGCGTGCCTTTGAAGGCCATATGTTCAAACATATGCGCGAGCCCGGTCATTCCCGCCTCTTCTTGCGCCGACCCCACGTTCACGGCGGTCATAAAAGCAAACACCGGAGCCACGGGTCGCTCGACGAGAATAAAAGTCCAGCCATTTTTTACGGTGTATTCCGTGACTCTTTGCTCGAATGACGCAAGGTCTATGCCTCGAGAAGTGGAAGGAAAACAGAAAATACAGAAAAGAAGAAGGAGGACAAGAAGCTGTGGTCTTCGCTGTGTGGCAATCGAGATCATGGGCAGGTCTGCAGAATGGTCCTTTTTAGTATCCTAACTAGTTCAATAATGCCTTGCAAGCAAAGGGGAAATCCCTATGGCGCTCAACGATCAGGCAGGAAGAGAAGCGATTACGGGCGTTGTGGGGCGTAGATGTTTGTACGCTCCGGCAGTCTCCTGAAAAAATAGGAGCCGCCATAGAGTCGCGGTGGAATGCTGAGGTATTCTCCGACACGGGTATACCACCAGTCCCCCTCGGCTGTTAAAAAATCTTCTGAGAGAAGGACTTTAAATTCTCCTTCGCGATCATTCTCAGTTTGAATCCATTTCCCGGACCAGAGGCGTCCGTCCAGTTTCGTTGTGGTGAAGCTACCCCCTTCATGGGTGTATGGCCCATTGCCTTGCGCATCCAACGTTGCGCGATAGGTTTTGTCCTCTTCTTGAATTTCCCAAGTTCCGCTCAGATCAGGGGAGGGGGTTCCCGTAGTAGGATTGCCCAGTGCAAAAGTAGAGACAAAGGCACCACTCGTCGCAAGAAAGAAGCTTAACGTCGCCGCTAATGTCCACAAAGCCATGAGTGGCCTCATCGCTAGGCCGGTTGCTGATCTTGGTATCCAAATGAGCGCATGACTTCTGTCATACGGTAGAAGAAAAACAGTAGACACCATAGAGTTAAATGACTACCGAGTCAATTTCAGCCAACTCTCTGCAGAACAGGCGAGATCCTTCGCTTCGCCCAGGATGACAAGTCTGGTGTTTCGTTCAGGATGACGTTTGTGTCGCTATCGTTCTGTGGGATTAAAGAGAAGACGAGATGGTTGCCTGAAAGGAAGGTATGTTGAGATCGAGGCCAGGCCCGTGCCATGGTTGAAGCACTGGCCCTTCGTACGTATACCCTCCATCAATCGGATCGGCTTCCAGCAATAAAGGGGTGTCGAGATCCAGCACATCAAAACCACCCAGTCCCATGACGAGGCAGTAGGAACAACCCATGGCCACGCGGGTTTCCACCATGCCGCCGATCATCAAGTGGAGCCCGGAGGTTTTCGCAAGGGTGGCGATGGCAATGCCTTCCAACACCCCGCTTTTGGTAATTTTAATATTAATGTAATCCGCCGCGCGGTGCTGAATAACGGCTTGGAGATCGTGAAGTGATTGCGCTGATTCATCTGCGGCGATAGGAACGTGGAAATCACGTCGGAGTTGGGCATGGCCTTCAAGATCATCCTTGGCCAGGGGTTGTTCGAGGAGGAGGATATTCCCCCCAATTCGGTTGACTCCTTTCACGAAAGTTGCAGCCTCCTTGCGTGTGTACCCTTGATTGGAATCGATCACAAACGCCACATCGGCACAATGACGATGAATCGCTTCTAAACGGCGAATATCTTCGTCCACATCATGGCCGACTTTTATTTTGAATAGACGAAAGCCCCGTTCATACCATTGTCGAGCGAGTGCTCGGGTCCGTTCCAAAGAGGCGATGGGAATGGTGATGTCCGTTTCACGAGCACGAACATCCGCTCCACCCCACAAGGCCCACAGAGGGACGTGCATTGTGCGCGTTAAGGCATCGAGTAAGGCGGTTTCCAATCCACACCGAGCTGCGGGATGGTCGGGGGCGAGTTCGAAAAGTTCATGCCCAAGTCGTTGGTAATGAAGCGCCGATTGCCCGAGAAGGTGTGTTCCGAATATTTGGGCTTTTATCAGACTGCTCTCACGGTCTTCCCCGGTAATGGCGGGAAAGGGTGCGATCTCGCCGTATCCGATGGTTCCATCATGAAGTGTAAGCCGGACGAAGGCATTTTGTGCCATTTGGAGTTGGCCTGTTGCGACAACAAAGGGGTCGGTGATGGGAAGATCCAGCGGCCAGAGGTCAATTTTTGTGATGGTGAAGGAGGTGGCGGCGCTCATTCTCTCTATTCTATAAGATGAATCGGAAGGGGAAAAAGGGTAGGGGCTGGAGGGAAACGGTCACAACAATCGATCACCCATACCGATCATTCTCCCACGGCAAGGCGGTGTTGGAATACCCGCGCACTTCCCAGAACCCTTTTTGATCTTTGTCCACGAAGGTGATGGTTCTGATCCATTTGGCCCCCTTCCATGCGTACCGTTTGGGAATAATCATGCGAACCGGTCCCCCATGATCTTTCGACAGCGGCTTGTGATTCCAGGAATGGACAAGAAAGACATCCTCGTCGTCGCAGACCGAAAGCGGCAAGTTGGTCGTATAGTCGTCATACGACTCAAAGAGCACATATTTGGCCTCCGGCTTGGGGTGTACCAGGCTGAGTAGATGCCGAAAACTCACCCCGACCCATTCCATATCAAGTTGGCTCCAGGAGGTCACGCAATGGAAATGGGACGTAAACGGCTGCTGTGTCTGAGCTTGATAATCCTTCCAGTTCCACGTGATGGGATGCTCAACTAACCCATCCACCGTGAGTTTCCATTCATCAAGTGAAATTTGAGGTTTATACCCAAGGTCCAGCACGGGCCAGTTATTGACGATATGCTGTCCTGGCGGGACTCGATCATCTTGGCACTCCTCGTCAACCTCACGCCCGGAGATCTCACGGCGGTGCTGAGCCATTTTCTGTTTGGCTTGAATGGTTTTTTCGTTAAATTCCATATGACGCGTTTCGTTCTCCGCTCATCGTGGCCGGTGACTCAAGTTTACACTAATCTAGCCAGGATTCTCACCCTCAGTCTCCTGCGCCGCTGATTCTTTCGCGGCGAATGTCGGAATCATGCATCAAGTTGTTTGGAGGATGCCCTGCCTTTTATGATAGTGCGCCTGGACACAAAGAGTTTGCCTTCGAGGGAGGAATGCATGACCATTGATCCACAGTTTCCTAAAGAACAAACTCCGGAGGGCGCGTTTTCGCGCCAAGAGGACGCCTTCCGTGAGTGGGTGAGTGACGATGGCAGTTCCGGGTATCCTGCGGAAAAAGGGCGGTATCATCTGTATGTTTCTTTCGCCTGCCCATGGGCTCATCGAACGATCATTGTCCGAAAACTCAAGAAGTTAGAAGACGTGATCGGGATGACCGTAGTGGATCCTCTTCGCGATACCCGTGGTTGGGCTTTTCGAGAAGGGCCGGGGCATTCATTCGATCCGATCAACGGATTCTCGTTTCTCAGTGAAGCCTATACCGCGACGGATCCCCACTACAACCAACGAGTCACGGTGCCTGTGCTGTGGGATACGGTCACCAAAAGGATTGTGAGCAATACGGATGACGATTTGATGAGAATGTTCAATCGCTCGTTTCACAACTTCACAACCAATGACGTCAATCTGTGTCCTGAAGATCGTCACCAAGAAATCGATCACCTGAATCACTATATTTATGAGAACGTAAATGACGGCGTATATCGGGCCGGGTTTGCGACGTCCCAAAAAGTCTATGAGCAGGCGATCTATCTGTTGTTTGAAGCCTTGGATGCCCTGGAGGTGCGGTTGGCCACGCAACGGTATTTATTCGGAGATACCCCGTTGGAAACTGATTGGCGGTTGTTCGTCACCCTCATTCGGTTTGATGCGGTCTATTATGGGCATTTCAAATGTAACCTTCGACGGATTAGCGAGTATCCGAATTTGTTCGGGTATCTCAAGGATCTCTATCAGTATGACGGTATTGCGGAAACCGTGAACTTTGATCATATCAAGCGGCATTATTACATGACGCATGATGATCTTAATCCGACTCGGATCGTCCCCCTTGGCCCGATTCAAGACCTCATGGCCCCTCATGGACGAGATCGTGAGTATGAAACGTAACGATCTGGGTGATCTGATGAGGGCCGGGCTGTCATCGCCTGAGTATCAGGACAAAGAGGTTACAGGCAGGAACCGCATTGAGGTCTGGCTGCCGAAGGTCTTCTCTTAAGATTCGGGCTACTCTTTTGCTTCAAGGTTGCGATCCTTTGTCTGACTTTTTCCAGGTGAAGCCAGAGGCCCCGGCAAGTGCCCGAGGGGTCTGTAAGCCGGTGTAGCGTTGGTCGTCGATGATCCAGGTTGGATAGCTACGAATATTGTTTGTGACACACGGTGCCGTGAGGGCACTACCGCGACCACCGGAACTACACTCAATATAAGGTAGCCGTTTTACGGACGCCTTGAACAGGGCTTTCTGCTCTTGGCAGCGGGGGCACCAATGGGCGCCATAGAACTTGGCTCCTGTGTCGGTAAGATGGATGGCTAACGCCTGCAGTTGTGGGTCTTCGGGACCGGCCGCTTCGTTGAACACCCCGCTATAGTGCATATGGAGCCCGCCGATGATCAGCACGGCGACCACACTCGCTTCTTTCAATGAAGTTGACCAGTCGGGAGGTCGTTGTACGAGAGTGAGAATCATGATGGTCGTGATGATGGCAAATGAGGCAAGACAGTAGGAACAGGTCGCTTCGATTTCCACGACTGAGATCACGGTCAGATAGGCACTGACCCCGAATCCGCCGACCGCGACGAACAGCAAGGGAGTCCAATTCTTGGGTTTTGTTCTGGCGCGCCACGCCAGTGCTGCCATCACAAGGTAGGTGAACAAGCCCCACATGGCCATGGGCATTCCCAGAAAAGTCGCCCAACGACTGCTTTGGACCAGATCGCATCCGGAGCCCTCGCTGCAGAAGGCGGGGTGTATCCCAAACGAGGCTACGTAACTGAGGTACGTCGTCAAGAAAATTCCGAAAAAGGTGAGCACAAGCAAGGCGATGGTGAGAAGGGCATTCGGGTTCGACGCGCGCGTCGAAGGGGAGTGCGAGATACGCTGCGCGCTTCCGGCACTGACAGCTTTTTGCCATTTACGACGCTTTGCCATTGCCATCTCCTTTGAGGCCGGAAACTGGATGCAAGAACTTTCTCATCCGCTTCGTTCTGATCGCATCGAATCGTGATGCAGGATACCCGCTGCCGCGCGTACGACGCAAAGGTTGCATGAGGGTCAAAGAGGCCGCTTCTCTTAGGCTTTCCCTAAAATCACCCGTATCAATTTTTCTTTGTGATCCCGCAGGATTCGAATACTAACCGGCTGAAAGGGTTGTGTATGTTCGATTAAATAGTTTTTTAATTGGCTTGCCGAGTCAACCGGCTGATCGTCGATAGACAAAAGAATATCCCCTTTTTTGAAGCCTGCCCGTCGTGCCGGCCCCATTGCTTGCGCCACGGCCATGTGCCATTGCTTTCCGATTTTAACAGAGGTGAGTTGCAGTCCGAGTTTTGAAAAGTGGACTGGCTTGCCCTGTATGAGAGCCGTCACGATTTTGTGAACTAAGGGGCCCGGGACGGCAAAGGCAAATCGGCTGCAACGACGTTCTCCCTGGGTCGTTTCAGTTTGAATGATCGCGTGGACAACTCCGACGATTTCTCCTTGTGCATTAAACAACCCTCCGCCGGAATTTCCACTACATGCCGAAAGGTCGACTTGCAAGAGACGTGATTGAATCGTTTTCAAAAACGTATTGGGATTGCCAATGTGTCCGTAGCTCATGGCGGGCCCCCAACCCAGTGGATAGCCCACGGTGAACACCCGTTCTCCCGGCAATGCCTCAGCCTGACTAAATGTTCTGGCAGAGAGCCCGTGAGGTCGCATCTCTTGTGGGATGCGATACAGGGCGATGTCCAAAAAATGATTGACACCGACTAACGTAGCAGATAATTCTTCCAGCACGCTCGAAATAAGGGAGATCTGAAGAGGATCGACGGTTTTCCCTCTTCCCGGGCGCTTCGTGGCATGACGGGCGGTAAGAACATACCCATCTCCTAGATAGATTCCGGACCCCCTCACGGACAAAGAAATCCGGTCGGGCGAAGTCGATTGACTGAGAATGCCCACAGTCCCATGCTTGGCTTCTTCTACAATTTCGGCAAAGTCGGATGCGTTTGCCAAAAGCAGCGAATGGGTGAGCAGGCACGTACCTGAGGCAAGGCAAAGGACCGTCGCGATTTTTTTAAACATGGCGTGCCTCTGATTTATTGCCTTGAATTCTTATGGTGCCCTTGAGTACTCTTTGGTCCGGACATTCCATAATTGACCATTTTTCACTCAATGGCGTCGAAGTTGAAATTCTCCTCTCGGAACCATTACCCCGGATTGATCATGGTGCCGTGTGCCCTCGTGCTGTGCATGGTCCCTTTTCAAATGGTTCTGGCTCATGGGGTCTTGCTGGAATCTTCCCCGACGCATGGGTCTGTTTTACAAGCTAGCCCCAACCAGGTTGTCTTGCATTTTAATGCTACCCTCGAACCTTCCATTACTCAAGTGAACCTTGTTGATTTGCAAGAAGTCTGCACTCCGCTAGGCGTCACGCATGCTCCAACAGTGGATACGATTGTGGCAAAAATTCCACCGTTACAACCAGGTGTCTACAACGTACAGTACAAAGTATTAGCGACCGATGGTCACGTGACTGAAGGCTTCATTCGCTTTACCATCATTACCCGATAGATCATCTCTTTCATGACGGAACTTCTTGAATTCATCAGCGGGTTGCTGGATGGCGCGTCTTTTGTTGCCTTGGCGTTATCCCTGGGAGGCATTGCCTGTACGCTGGTGGTCCTGAGACCGCTTCACGATCAGGACCCGGTTGTCTTGTCCGCGAGCGACATGCTGTTAAAGGTGAGCGTCCTGAGCTTGTGTGCCATGGCCGGATTACAGGTTCTCAAGTTGGCGTTAAAAGCCCTGGCGTTGAGCGATGTGCTTGGGGCCTTGGGGGTGCAGGCCTTTATGCAAACTCGAGTTTTTCGATTCGGGGTATCAGGTATCCTGCTGGCCGTAGGCATGGCCTGGTCGGTGGCAAGGGTCAGGCGAGATGTTTCCAGTCGACTCCCTTGGAGTGTGGTCTTGCTTATGGCCGGGTTGTTTCTGGTGAATGAAGCGTGGCTGAGTCACGCGGCCAGCCGGTTGGACAATCAAGGACCATTGATGGTGGCGACCATGGTACACGTGTGTGGCGCGACGGTCTGGGCGGGTGGGGTGGCCCACATGGTGCTCCTCTGGAGAATGACGCGGAAAACGCACGCCGGCCGATGGCCCCACATGGTGGCACGTTTTTCTCCGTTGGGGATGGGATGTATAGGGCTCATCGTTGGGCCGGGAGTGTTTCTCTGGTGGCATTATGTAGGTGGTTGGGCGGGATTGATCGGGACGGGATACGGCAACATGCTCTTGGTCAAGATCGTGCTGTTTGTCTGCGTGCTGGCTTTAGCCACCATCAACTTGCTGTCTGCCAGGCAATGGGCCAAGGGTAAAGCCGCTGACGTGCTGTTTTCGCACGTTCCTTCTTATCTTGAAGTGGAAATGCTTCTGGCAGGGGTCCTACTGTTTACGGCCGTTTCCCTGACGGGATTTCCTCCCGCGGTCGACGTCACCGAGGAAGCCGTCACGTTCTCGGAAATCCGGGTGATGTATGATCCGAAATTCCCTCGCCTTCTCGGCCCGGAACGGATTCTCATCGATGCCCCTGAATTGACTGATCTCACAACCGGTGAAATAGGAAAAAAAGAAGACGTGAGTTGGGACCGCTTTACCCATAATATTTCCGGTGTCATTATCCTCGCAACGGGCATCGTGGCCCTGCTTGAACAATGGGGAGGGGTTCCATGGGCACGACTGTGGCCGCTCATGTTTCTCGGGTTCTCCCCACTGATTTTTGTTTTTGCCAATTCGGATCATTGGCCGTTGGGGTCTATCGGGTTTATGGCCAGCGTGCAAAATCCTGAGGTGATTCAACATTGGTTCGCTGCGATGCTTGTCTTTGGTTTGGGTTGGTTCGAATGGCAGGCGAGGACGCAAGCATCAGGCAGGAAATCCTTCCAATTTGTTTTTCCTCTCTTGTGTATTGCCGGCGGCATGATCCTGTTGACCCATTCCCATGGGGTGATGGAACGAAAACAGGAATTCCTGATTCAAAGCACGCACGTCTCGATAGGAGTCCTTGCCGTCTTGATGGGCTGTGCGCGCTGGCTGGAGATCCGTCTGCCGGCGCCGCACAATCGTCTCCCCGGCCTGCTTTCGTTGCTGGCGATGGTGCTGGTCGGATTCGTGTTGCTGTTTTATATAAAACCCGGCGCAGTGGTCCTTTGAAGAGAGTCGAGGTGTAACCATATGAGGAAGTATCAAAGAATCTGGACACGGTCTTCTCTGCGTAGAGTAGAATAAAGAAAAAGCCTCGCAATCGATGCTTGTCCTGAGCGTCGCGAAGGAACTAAGCGAAGGAAAGGAGACGCCGTCATGAAAGTCTACAAATTGTTTCTCTTGCTCGTGCTGGGGGGAGGGCTGCTCGTCAGTATGAACAGCCCGTCGATCAGTGAAACGGCCAAGGGCGACCATGCATTTGCCACGTTCGCGGGAGGGTGTTTCTGGTGCATGGAAGGCCCGTTCGATGAACTCGACGGAGTGATTTCCACGATATCGGGATATACGGGTGGGCATACGCTCAATCCGACCTACGAAGAAGTCTCTGCCGGGGGAACGGGACACACCGAGGCCGTTCAGATTGCGTATGATCCTCAAAAAATCAGTTATCGAGAGTTGTTAGCGGTCTATTGGCGAAATACGGATCCCACGATGCCGGATGCGCAATTTTGTGATCATGGAAACCAATATCGTCCTGGGATTTTCTATCATAATGACAAGCAGCGCCAATCGGCGGAAGCAACGAAAGAAGAAATCGAACAAACCAAAACCTTTAGCGCCCCGATTGTGACAGAAATTACCCAAGCCACGGAATTTTATCCGGCAGAGGAATACCACCAGGATTTTTATCAAAAGAATCCCATCCGGTATAAATTTTACCGCTTCACCTGTGGCCGCGACGCCCGTTTAGCCGAGCTGTGGGGAGACGAACACGAACACCATGGGTAACGGTAACGACCGTGGGCGGCACCCCGGTCGAACGTAGTTTCCCGCCGGAGGCGCCAGATGAGATTGTTTGTTGGTAGGTGCCGAGGCCCAGATTTGAAGTGGCCTCACCTAGGGGAGAAAAACATGAAATCCATCGCGGCGATTTGTAGCTTGTGTCTCTTGTTTGCGGTGGAGTTGGCCAACGGAGCGGATTGTGGCAACTGGAACACAAGGACATGTAAAGTTTGACGCTAGCCATCCACCAATTTCTTGCTTGCACGCTTTGCCTGATCACTGTCATCTGTACCGCCGACGAATCTCATGCCAAATTCATTTAGAAGAAGGATAGATCCATCATTGAGAGCACTCAAAATATTTGATTCGGGTGTTGTAATCGTTACGTCTTTCCCGAAGTATCTGAGGTCAACAACCGCGTTAACGTGCTTACGGAGAAACTCAACCGTTTCTTGGCGTTCGACTCCGGAGCAAATCAGGATCATCTTTTGCCCTTCTTCACCCAATTCGTCAAACAGCTCGTTCAGAGGGTGTTTCTCCTCGAATTTTTCTCCTTTGGTCAGTGTACGAAGAGCTTTGAGGGACAATTCAAGCGATAGAAACCGCAGTAGATACGAAGATATTCCGAACGGAACATAATAGCGTTCCTTTTCCGGTTCGGGGAGGAACTTCATCATTTCGGTACTGGCGTCGTAGAACAGGCACGCGCTGCGGGCAGCGACTTTGGCTTGCTTTTGTAGTTCTTGCGGAATTTGTCGGTTCTTCATGTTGATGATCTGATCGCGGATAGCCTGTTGTTGCCGCCGATGTTGCTCGTTCTGCTTCATGGGTTGCTATCTCCAGCGCGGATTATAGCGAAAAGTTGTCTCCGGACCATGCAAGCTCCTTCGCAGACGATATCAGTTGGTCAAATGTATCATGTTGTGGCCTAGAAGCTGTAGGTCGTAGGGGAGCCTCCGCGGATGCGGGATCAGGCGTAACCCGACACTCTTGCTGATTCCAGGGGGTTGGGTTAAGGTGATGCCTCTTCATCTCACTGGGGTGCCACTCCGATGACCATGCGTCTCTCAGGTCGACAAATCGGACTCTTGAAAGAGTATATGCATGATTTGGTTGAGCAGGCCAAACAAGAGGAGGCCACCACAGAGGCCTTCGGGTATTCTTCTCAGCCGTATCGGGCTGATCAAGCTATTTCAGACCTGTTGGCTATCTTAGACGATCGCATTGAATCGGAAGGGGTTCAAGTTGGATTGTCGGTGGAATTTCTTCATCACATGTGGACCCTGTGTAATCATGCAAACGCCCAAGTTCAGGACACGGTTTGGCTGAAACGCAGTTTGGATGGAGAGCCGGCGACGAAAGCCAGAGTCCGAGAACTGACGTATCGAGCCTTGATTGAGTATTTGGAGAGCCTTCCCGAGAACCCTTCAATGCGGTTGTCTTCCGAATAAAGAACAACGCATTCCATTCCCCCGTGTTCGAACATGTTGCACTCCCACTCGGCTTGCGTGAAATGAGAAGGGACTTCGTTGGGAACCGGGACGCTTGAGTAATCCTATCCGTTCACTCGCCTCCACAGCGGTGAAGATCACACTATCGAGGCAAGGAGCATGTCTGTGCGGTGACGTGTCTCCCTCTCTTACGGATCGTCGTCGGTCAGCATGATGAATGACAACCAGCACAAACGTGATCGTATGCTATCCCGCGGCAGTGAACGAGGCACACGCCTTCTTCAAAAAGGCCGACATGTCAGTTTGGCACTGAGCCGGGGCCGTATGGGACTCGTGCTTGTCGGGATTACGGTTTGCGCCGTGTTGTACAACCTTGGATGGTTTGTCGCAGGGAATTGGGCGTTCCTGGGGTTTCTTCTTTGCTTTCTGGGGATGGCTCACGTTCATCACCGATTAGAAAGTCGGCTGCGTCGCCTTGGAGTGTGGCTTGAGATTCAAGAAAGAAATTTGGCGCGTCTCCGTGTGGATTGGAAAGGTATCCCGGAAACAACGATGAGTCTACCTTCCGAGCACCCGTACGGTGCAGATCTTGATCTTGTCGGGGAATATTCTTTGCTTCGTTTGTTGGACACGACAATATCACGAGAAGGACAGACACGGCTGATGACCTGGGTGGCCCATCAACATGCTCATCCGCTCTCTTTCGACCAATGGGAAAATCGACAGAAACTCGTTCAAGCCCTTACCCCATTGCAGGGGTTACGAGATCGGATGCAACTCGTGGCGAAATGCATGAGTCACAAACCGATCAATGCCGATCGCCTGTGGAGTCTGTTAGGGAATACCGGGCACGTCGCTCAGTTAGGTCCGCTGTTGCTGCTGACGAGTGGCTTGGCTGGCCTCGATATTTTCCTGTTCGCCTTCTGGGTCGTGAGCGGAGGCCCGGGATATTGGATCGTTCCCTTTTTGGGCTACGTGTTGTTGATGCTCGTAGCCGGGGGGCGGTTGAGTCATGTGTTTGAGCGGACCCTCGATTTACATATGGAGTTGGACAAACTCGCCGCAGTCATCGGAATTTTCGAGAAGCGGTCGTTTCGGCGTTTTCCTGCGCTTCAGACCGTGACCGAACCGTTGAGAGCCTGGGACAGGCAACCCTCGGCGGCTATCAAACAACTTGCGAGAATCTGCAGCGGACTCAGTCTTAAAGCGCATCCACTCTTTCATATTGCGATGCACGTCGTGGTCCCCTGGGATTTAGCGTGGACATGGTATTTGCAGAAGGTCTGCAGCCGACTTCGACCCGTTTTGCCGGATTGGATCGAACGATTGGCAACCATTGATGCGGCGATGTCTCTTGCCACGTTTGCCTACTTGAATCCATCCTATACGTGGCCCCACAGAAGACCGGAGGGGGAAGTCGCCGAGATCGGCATTTTCGGAACATCCATTGGTCATCCCCTGATTGCCTATCGACAACGCATCAACAATGATTTGACCCTCAAAGGCTTAGGCCAGGTCTTCCTGGTCACTGGCTCCAATATGTCCGGAAAAAGCACATTTTTACGAACGGTTGGGATCAATGTCTGCTTAGCGCAGGCTGGAGGACCGGTGTGTGCCAAATCCTGGGAATGGTCGTGGCTGCGAATGCAGACCTGCATGCGAGTTGGGGATACCCTCGAAGAGGGGTTGTCGTATTTCTATGTTGAAGTCAAGCGCCTGAAAAACCTGTTGGTGGCGATGGGCGTCAAGAGTGAACCTCCGGTGTTATTTCTCATCGATGAAATTTTCAAAGGAACGAATAATCGAGAACGATTATTAGGAAGCGAAGCGTTTATTCGCGAGCTGACCGTCGGCTATGGATTGGGCCTCGTCACGACGCATGACTTGGAGTTGGCCAACCTGGAAAAAGAATTGGCGGGTTTCGTCAATGTTCATTTTCAAGAAACAGTCGGTGAGAAGGAATTGAAGTTCGACTATCGCCTCCGTCCTGGGCCCTGTCCCACCACCAATGCTCTTCGCATTATGGCCATGGAAGGCTTGCCGGTTCCCGAACAAACGTCTGAACCGTGAGAAGATTTTCAAAAAAAGTTAGGGGTTCCCTAGGGAATGATTAACGTAGGCGCTTGCTGCTCCTGGTCGATTTTTTCGCCGGTAGAAGTGCCGCAGTAGGAACACACGTATTCATATTTGTTGCCTGATGGCAGGACGAGCAAGAGCCGCTCCCGTGCCGGTGTCGCTTCTTTGCAATTCGGACAGAACAAAAGGGTGGCATTCAGCGAACGAAATTGGGCAGTGGGATCAGCCTGAGGAGGTCCAGGTTGGGGGCGCCTGGAACCAAAGGAGCGAGGATCAAACGGAATTCGTGCCATGGCTGGATCTTACCCATGGTGAATCCCGTGGTCAAGATGAGAAAAATTTCGGTTTCGTTCCACTCAGGGCAGGCAGGACTGGCCTGTTTCAACATTCTGCCGGTCTACTCAGGCGGAGAGGGCAGTTTATTCGCGTCTCGAATGGTCTCCACCTCACGATCGACAACTTGTGCTTCCTCTTCACGATCAGCTTGGCGCAGTAATGAGGCATACCGCTCATAGAGGGGAATCAGGCTGGGATGTTCAGCGCCTAAGGCATGTTTGCCGATTTGAATGGCACGAATATAGTAGGGTTCCGCCCGATCAAACTTCTTTTGCGCCTGCGTGACGAGTCCTAAGATGACGAGGGTTTGGATAAGATGGGGGTGGGTGTCTCCCAAAAAACTTTCGCTGATAGACAGTCCTCTTTGCCAAAGAGGTTCTGCCTTGGCAAATGCATTTTGCGAAAAATACAAAGAGGCTAGATTGTTTAATCCGACCACGACATCAGGATGATCAGAACCTTGGATCGTTTCAATCATCGTGAGCGCATGACGATAACGGAGCGCTGCCTGTTCGTACTCTCCCAACGCTTCATGGGCCGCGCCTAGATTATTTAAGGTTGTGGCGATGCGCGGCTCGGGCGCGGTTGTTTCTCCGAGGACGTTCAAGGCCCGGTGAAACATCTCTTTGGCCATGGCAAAGTTCTGTTCTTTATAGGCCAACATGCCGGCCGTATTGAGTGTCTTCCATGATTCCGGCTCCGCGTTCGCGGGGGAGGAGGCCAAGACCAATCCTAAAACCAGTATCAAAGCATAATGCATTGTTGAATCCCGGGCTGTATGGCGTGCGAGGTTTGAGCATTTTTATCACATCATTGTGAATAAGTTAAGCTTCATGTATTCCTGGCTCAATCCGTGGTATTCTGGCTTCGACCGCATAGCGAAACTTCACCCGACAGGGAGGGCGTTATGAACGTGCCGGCTTGGTGGCAGTCTCGAACGATTCACCTGAGTCTTCTGTTGGTGTTTCTCGGATGGTGTCTAACCGGAACAAGTGTTTCGGTTGCGGAAAGTTCGATACAACAAGTCCAACCTCCATTGGCTCGGGCCAAAGTGTATCTGGCTGCCGGGGATTACCGTCGTGCGGTTGAAGCCTGCCAACTGAACATCGATCAATCGCCCTCTGTCGAAAGTTACGTGTATCTCATTTACGTGTATCATGCGCTGGATGGGTATTTGGAGTGGTTAGCCAAACGGGATGAGTGGGTCAAGGTGGGGCAGTTGGCACTCTCCATGGTCGACCGCGGCACCCTGGATCTTGTCGATCCTCCTGGTCTGTTGGATAGGATGGCAAAAGAACTGCTGCATGAGGGGATCCGGCAACAATATGATCTGGTGGCCGGCCTGGCTAACCGGCTCGATAGGCCTCGTGTGAATCAATTATGGTTAGAGGTGCAAGCCTGGGAAAAAGCGCACCCTGAAAATTGGTGGTCTGGAGTGCCTGAACACTGGCAATGGTAAAGCGACTGAGCCGCAGGTTGGTCCCCATTCCCGTCAGCTGAAGTTGACACTCTTTCAACTGCACGTTTAGGATCTCTTTCCATCGTTTGTGAAAAGAGATCGTATTGCCATTGTCGGAAAAAGGAGGATGCTGTGTCCGAACTTGTCACTCAAGCAACGACTGTCAATTGGGAAACTGAGGTAGGTCAGACCGATGAATTAGTGATGGTTGATTTCTGGGCTGTCTGGTGCGGGCCCTGTCAGATGGTCGCCCCAATCGTCGAAGAATTGGCCAAAGAATACGAGGGAAAATTAAAGTTTATGAAACTTAATACCGATGAATCTCCCGAGATTGCAGGCAAGTTTCAAATCATGAGCATTCCCACGATTCTCTTTTTTAAAAATGGACAACCGGTTGAAAAAATAGTAGGTGCAAGACCCAAACCCCAATTCAAACAAGTTATTGATTCGCTCCTCACACAGCACTCTGCTACTGCCTAGGATGGTGAGTATGCGCCGTGATTATGCTCACTGAGCTGCGCATTTCACATTTTGCTCTTATTGACTACCTCGAACTTGAGTTCTCGCCAGGCTTCCAAGTGTTTACAGGAGAGACCGGAGCCGGAAAGTCGCTCCTGATCGATGCCTTGATCTTGTTGCTGGGCGGACGCGCCTCCGGCGAGCATATTCGCAGCGGGGCGAAAGAAGCCGTGTTGGAAGCGGTGTTCTCCTTATCGGACCACCCCCCGATTCTCACAAAATTGAAAGAATGGGATCTGCTGCCGGAGGGCACGCAGGAGCTCTTGCTTCGCCGGATTCTCTCACGGGAAGGGCGGAACCGGATGTATGTGAATGGAACGCTGGTCCCGTTGCATCAGATGGTGGAATTGGGTGGCTGGTTGGTCGATATTCATGGGCAGCATGAACAGCAATCGCTTCTTTCGTCAAAAGTGCAAATGCACGTTCTTGATGCATTCGGAGGCCTGCTGAGCTTACGTGATGAGTACACCACGCACTATCATCAATGGCAAGAACTGGTCCAGTCCATGGAAAACGTCACTCAGCGGTCAAAGGAGCGACAAGAGCGCGAGGATTTTTTGCGTTTTCAACATGAGGAATTAAGTAAGGCCGAATTAACTCCTGGAGAAGATGAAGCGCTCATACGAGAACACCGCAAATTGCAGAATAGTGGTCGGCTTTTGGAAATCGCCAATCAGGCCTATGATCTGTTGTATCGCAATCAAGAGTCGATCCTTTCCCAATTAGCGGAAGTCAAGAAACTGGTGCATGAGCTGGGGACAATCGATGAGACGACTCGTCATTGGAGTGAGTTGACCGATGGCAGCATCGCTCAGATTGAAGAACTGGTTTTGGCCACTAGAAGTTATAAAGATGGGTTTGAGCACGACCCGACAAGACTCGCGCAGATCGACGAACGTTTAGCGTTGCTGCAACGGTTGAAAAAGAAATACCGCGAGTCGCTGGAAGACTTACTGGCTCGCCAAACCCAGATTCAATCTGAATTGGACGAATTGGAGAACCTCGAAGAACGCATGCAGAATCTTCAGCAACAAGTCTCGCAGGCCTATCATGATCTATGGGCCTTGGGGCAGAAGCTGTCCGAATCTCGTCAAGCCGTGGCCAAAAAGCTTGAAAAACGAATCGCGACTGAATTGGCCCAATTAAAGATGGAAAAAACACGATTCCGTATTGAGATCAGTGCGACCTCTCAAGCAGAACACATTGGACCAAATGGCATTGATCAGATCGAGTTCGAATTTTGTGCTAATCCTGGAGAAAGCCTGCAACCGTTAGCGCGGGTCGCATCGGGCGGAGAGCTCTCTCGGCTGATGCTGGCGATGAAAACGGTGTTAGCGGGTGTGGATCAAGTACCCGTGTTGATTTTCGATGAAGTGGATGCGGGCATTGGAGGCAATGTGGCTGCGACCATGGGCGAACGCCTCAAAGCATTGGGGCAAACACACCAGGTGATGTGCATCACCCATTTGCCGCAAATTGCAGCCCACGCCCACCACCAGTATCTGGTGAAAAAAGAAAGCGTGAATAAGCGAACCGTTGCGACGGTCAAGTATCTCCACGCCAAGGATCGAGAAGAAGAAATTGCGCGAATGTTAGGAGGAACGACGATTACGCAAACGGTCAGGAAGGCTGCCGGAGAAATGCTCAACGCTACAGACTAAAAACCCTCGCAGGGTAGGCAAGCAAGCCTTTTTCCCCATCTGTCCCCCTTTTCATCGACAGAGTCTATTCCTCACAGAACTTTCCAAAAAAACACCACGGCCATACGTTTTGAGGCAAGTTCGGTGTCCCACCCAAAATACGAAGTGGCAGAATGAATCAGGTCGGATTTATAGGCCAATACTCGGTTGAATACGTAGGGCACCTCCAAAATCTCCTCAAAGAGGGTAGGGTCCATTTCCTGAGGCATCCCGGGCACATCTCGCAAACTTTCATATTCCCGTGGACAGACATTGCCTCCGGGTTCTTCTCCCGGCATATGGAGTCGATAAAACGACGTGCCTGCATGCGGAGTCGGGGGATTGGGGTGAAGGTACAGGACTGCCGCATAATCGCAAATGGATGCGGAATCGACATGAGGACGTGCCACGCCTTCGGCCCCGCCACAAAGTTGTATATGATTATGGCCGGAGATCCCCATGTCCGAATCGGTCTGTGGTTGCAGTGCCGGGATGCCGAGTCGCTGTGTGACGCACTCCTCAATGCGACGCAATTCCTCGGGCAAAAGGGCATTGGGGGCCCTCATGCCAGGCCAAGGCTCCGGACGCCACGGTGAGCCCAACGTCCAGGTACCGTTTGCAATACACCGTTGCGCCACTTGAAGGGCATTGGGAAGAATATTGTCTTCGATCCAATAATCTTGTCCCAGCTGTGGTTCACGAAAAGGAAGCGCAACAGTCATGAGCCGTTCCGTGAGGTTCGCATCTTGCCTGTAAAGTCCGTTAGGAGTTGAAGATAGAGCAATAGGATTGGGAGCATAGTGACTGAATTGATCTGCGGTCAAGAGAGAATTCCAGGTGGTTGGCAGGAATCCTCCATGCGGTGTTTTAATGAGAGAGCAATTCCGGTAAGGTACGATCAGAGTTCACAGTCGGGAAAACACGGATGAATCAAACCGCACAGAGCCCTATTATGGGGGAACTCGAGCAGGCCTGTGCTCGATATCCCGCTCATCACGTTGCGCCGCTGTTTTGGGAACAAGGCGAATTCGTTACGCTGAGTCACTTTGTGTCGCAAGGCGTCATAGAACAATTTATGGAAGAAGTGGAACGAGTTCGGCCCCAATTAAATCGAAATTACATCCCTACGCACAAAAAAGGCGGCAGTGTGAGTTCTTATTCGTTTCGTCAGGCCGCCCCCTCGATTTTGTCGTTCTACCAATCGCCGGCATTTATCGAGTGGCTCAGCGGAATCGTCGGGGCGCCTTTGCAACGATGTCCTGATGATGACCCCCATGCCTGCGCCCTGTACTTTTATACCAAACCCGGCGACCACATTGGTTGGCACTATGATACCTCTTATTACAACGGCGCGCGCTATACGGTATTACTTGGGTTGGTGGATCGATCCGTCAGCCGGTTAGCGTGCCGCTTACATACCAAAGAGCCTGGGCGTGAAGTGCAGGAACTCAGTCTCTCAACGGATCCTGGTTTGTTGATATTTTTCAATGGCGACAAACTGCATCATGCCGTGACCCCCTTGGGCGAAGGGGAGGAACGGGTTGTCCTCACGTTAGAATACGTGACCGATCCCACGATAAGCCGACCCAAGCGCTGGTTCTCGAATTTAAAGGACGCCTTTGCGTACTTCGGTTTACCGACGCTCTTCCGGCCGTCGGGCGCACGTTCCTGAAGATCATAAACCGGTTTTTATGACAGCGACAGATCACTTGAGGATCGGTTTTAAGCTTGCGAATTCATTACACTGTCACCTAATTTAGCTGGAGACGTATTTTTAGGTTGAGGAATGAAATTGTGAGGTGATTATGAGTAGTTTGGAAATTGATGTGTATGCAATCGTGACAATTGTCGTGCTCATCTTTGCGACCGCTGTTGTCTGGAAGGGGGTGCAGGTTGTTCCCCAGAGTATGGTGTACGTCATCGAGCGCTTCGGCAAGTACACGCGTACCCTTCCTGCCGGACTTAACTTGATTGTGCCTTTCCTTGACCATGTCGGTCATCGTCTTTCGATTCTTGAACGGCAACTTCCAATGTTTACGATTAGTGTGATTACCAAAGATAATGTCGAGGTGAATTTGCAGGGCACGGTGTTCTTCCGGGTCATCGAAGCCGAGAAAACCGTATACAGAATCGAAGATATTGATCAAGCGATCATAACGGCAGCAACTTCTATTGTGCGCTCAGCGGGCGGAAAGCTGGAATTAGATGAACTCCAGTCTTCGCGCGATTCTATGACCCAGGAAATTGCCTCAAACCTACAGAATGCCGCCAGGATTTGGGGTCTGGAGATCACTCGTACTGAGATCATTGATGTGGTCGTCGACGAGCAGACCAAGGCCGCCCAGCGTCAGCAATTGAACGCGGAGCGTGAACGTCGCGCCGTCATTGCAAAGGCTGAGGGCGAGAAGCGGTCTGTGGAGCTCGCGGCCGAGGCTGAGCTTTACCAAGCGCAGAGGAACGCCGAGGCAATCAGGGTTACAGCCGAAGCGGAAGCCTACGCCGTGCGCCAGAAGGCTGCAGCGGATGCCGAACAGACGAAGATGCTCGCGGAAGCTATTGCCAATAATGGCCAGCCCGCCGTGGATTTTGAAATCAGGAAGCGGCAGGTGAAAGCCGTCTCCGAACTTGCTGCAGCGGAGAACACCAAAACGGTAGTTCTGCCAGCGGAAGTCGTCGGTGTTCTCGGCGCGCTTGAGAGCCTCAAAGATTTTATCAGCATAAACCGCGCGAATGAGCGAAAGGACTGATATGGACATCGACATCCTGTACTGGATTTTTTTGCCGGCGAGTTGGGTTCTGCTGGGCCTTGCGCTGGGACTTGTAGAGATGGCGGACGGCAATATGATCGCCCTGCCTTTGGGGGTAGCAGCATTCATCCTGGCGATACTTCTTGAGCTGCAGGTGAGGGAGATTATTCTAGAGAGTCTTCGTTTTAGCAGCTGGAAACACATGTTATTGGTGTACTCCGGCCTGGCGATTGCTAGTGTTGTCATTTTGCGAAGAACCTTCCACCGTAAGGGCAAGAAGAAGGATATTAATAACTACTGAAATCATGGAGACCCACTCAATCCCAGCTATGAAGATGTTCTGCTAATGAAACGGCACAAGATTGTCGGCAAGGTGGTTCGGCGGCAGAAGAAATATTAGGATCTCTGAGAGAAAGAGGAGAGGCATGACCAGACTTGCGGTACTCGCGCTTATAGGCATTTTGGGGCTGGCTGGATGTCGTTCAACGCAAGCGCTCAAGGAGCAGCCCCCCTACATTTCCTATGAGGTCGAAGGGGACTATCAAGACTTAGCTGAATGCATAGTGGACCAGGGGGAGAAACTCGAACCGTGGGAGACTATGGGCACACTACGCGAACGACGACGACCGCCACGGTACATTGAAGTGTTTTCCGATATAGGAAGCGGGCGGGAAATAGTAATTGCGTCAGCGATCTTCTATAAGAAAGGGCCCAATCAAACGTTCATCGAGGTTCGTGGGAGTTATATGAGCCTATTAGGTAAAGATGCTCATGCCAGAAAGCTGGACGAGAAACTCGTGAAGCCCTGTCTGCCTGGAACGGATTGACAGCACGAGTCATTCCCCGACTACTCACCAGCCTCTAACGCATCGGACCATTGGACGAATTAGAGGACGGCCATGACCGAACAGCAGAGCAATCGCAACAAGCTGACCTTCTCTCAAGCTGAAGGAATCGACCCGCTTCCTCAAGACCGCCGCCGCGATCCGCCTGTTGGAACTTTCTCCCATATCCCTCTCATGGCTTCTCGCTTGTTCCGCTTCCGGCTTCAACGGGTTCTTGATCCATAGGGAATGGCGGTAGTCTCGATCCCCGCACTCATCACAACCTGACCTTCAGGCTTTTGCCTGCCTATCCTGCTGGCGTCTTTCCCGCCTTTTTGAGCTGAAGAAGCAAGTGGATGGGGGGGGTGCTGCTTACCCTGCCGGCACCAAGCCGTGATCATCACAGTGGGTGTCATGGGCAAAATGCAGATGTCCCTCTACGAGGAAATCCGTGTGGTCGCCATGTGGCACGGCTTCGTGGCCACAATTGAAGCCGTGGCTAGGTGAGGTATCGTGACCTTCGCAGACATGCGCGGGCGTACAGGCTTCCGGGTTCTGACTGGAAACGGGAAGCACATGTTCGTCGATATGGTTCTCATGAGGATGGTGCATGTGTCCGTCGTGTAGAAAATCGATATGGCCGTCATGTTGAATCTTGGTATGGCCACAGGTGTCATGGTGCACGTGAGCATGTGGTGTATGCGTGTGATGACTCATCATGGGCCTCCTTTACGGTGTGCCCACATGCATGGGCGACTGTTTCGCCAACGTATCCGCCAGTTCGTACAACAGGGTTTCCGTGTCTTCCCAACCGATGCAGGCATCGGTGATCGAGACCCCATATTCCAATGGTGTGTCTATCCTCCAGGATTGCTTGCCTGGTTTGAGATTGCTCTCCAGCAACAGCCCTAAGATGCAGCGTTGCCCCTCGCAATATTGTTTCAACACGGAGTGGGCGACTGGGATTTGGCGAGTGTGATCTTTGTCCGAATTCCCGTGTGAACAATCGACCATAATGGGTCTCGTGATTTCCTCATCTACCAACCCGTCTCGGGCTTGAAGAATGTGTTCTCGGCTGTAGTTTGTTTTTCCACCGCCGCCGCGTAACACAATGTGTCGGTCGGGGTTCCCATTGGTCTTAATCATGGAGGTGACGCCATCGATACTAATCCCGACAAAACTGTGAGGCTGTCGCGCTGCCACCATGGCATTGAGTGCGATTTGCAAACTGCCATCCGTTCCGTTTTTGAAGCCGACTGGCATGGACAGCCCACTGGCCATTTCTCGATGGGTCTGGCTCTCAGTGGTGCGTGCGCCAATGGCTGACCAACTGATGAGGTCGGAAAGATATTGGGGCGTGACCGGGTCGAGCAATTCGGTGGCGCAGGGCACACCGCGATCATTCAGGTTAAGGAGAATGGTTCGGGCCTGCTGAAATCCTTCGGCAATGTCACAACTGCCATCCAGATGAGGATCGTTGATAAGCCCTTTCCACCCGACCGTGGTTCGCGGCTTTTCAAAGTAGGTCCGCATGACGATCAGCAGATGTTCTTTGGTGGCTTCACTCACTTTTTTGAGTGAGGACCCGTAGGCATAGGCCACTTCAGGGTCATGAATGGAACACGGCCCGACGACCACGAGGAGCCGATGCTGGTCTCGTCCATAGAGGATATCCCTGATGGCCTGACGGGTTTGAAGGACCGTGGTTTCTGCGGTCGCGGTGATCCGAAGTTGTTCTTTGATCTGCCGAGGGGTCACCAATTCTTTGATTTCAATGACATGTCGATTATTGAGAGGCTCTTTCATGAGAACGACCTTCCTGAGAAATGCGAGGGCTCTCAGGTACCCGAAAAAATGAATAACGCTTGAGGCCTCGCCGTCTCTCCTTGGGCGGCCTCTTTAGGAGACTCGAAGGACATCGTACAATTGCCTACATACCTTAATGGAAATGACAATTCACTGCAAGAGAGAGTGAGGAAAAAGACGGAGTTTTGTTTGTTCATTGCAGTTGGCGAATCCCTTGGCTTCCTATACTGTTATACGATGAGAGGGGCATGAAAAATGACAATGGCGACCCCAAGAGGCCTGGACGGCAGAAGGGGCAGGAGTGAGTTCGATGAATCGACCGCGTGAACTATTTGTTCCTGCCAGAATCACCAACGTGTATACATACGACCCGGGCGAAGTGCGGAAGGTCGCATTCACGTTGCCGGAGACCTTCGACATCGATGGGCGGCCCGTCCCGGTTCGTGATCGTATGCGTCCCGGGTCGGCGTTTTTGGCTAAACCGTTTGGTGTTCGGACGCAAAAATATCGTCGTAGAATGTATACCCGATCCAATTGTTCTGATGAAAGCCCCCGTGTGCTGGAAACGATTATCAATGATACTCATCAGGAAAAAGCCGATACCTCTCCCTGGTGGCAAACCGAGGATCTTGCGCAGCGTTACCGCACCGGCGGCGCGATCGAGGTGCGTGTAGATTATGATGAAATCCATTCGGAACTGGTGGTGTATCAAAACAGTCAGACGATTGAACGTACCAACCTGATTTTGGAATCAGACCAGGACTGGCGCTCCATGCGGATCGTGGCGTTGGCGCTTTCAACGGGCATTACGCCATTTTTGTCGCATCTTCGGTCTATGAAAGCCAAAGGGTTCGGAGCCCAGGACGGAGCAAAGGGGGGGTATTTCAGCCTTATCGTGAGTGTCAAAACGCCTCGTCAATTGATGGAGCATCAGGCATTGCTGGATTTGGCGCATGAGTCTCCGCAACACTTTTCCTATCATCCCGTATTAACCCGGGAATGGCCGGAGGATTGGTCGCATATGAAAGGGCGAATCATTCAAGTCCTGACGAACGGGGGCCCGGAAGAGCGCGTGAACCTTGCGCCGCTCATTGCGCTGGAGCCCAACCTTCAGCAGCGTCATGTTCGGTTTTGTGGAAATGCGCTGGCGCGGGATCAACTCGTCTTGGGGTTGGAGCAAGCGCAATTGGCTCCGCTCAGTTTTCGGGCTGAAGTGTGGTGACGATTAAAAGCAGACCCTTCGCTTCCTCAAGGTGACAGTAGGACGGTTCGAGCCTCAGAGTAGGGCGGCATCCCGGGTTAGGCCAGGGACATGCCTTATGCCGCCAAGAGAGGCCGCCTGGAAGAAAACCCCATGAGCCTGCCCTCGACTTGATCGGGGGATGGCGCGGCTACAAAAAACTACTGGATCCCCCCTAACTACTGCGGGGATGACGGATACAAAAGGCTTGTCAGGAGAGGAGAAGTGAGAGCGGCTTGCTCGGGGGTGAGCGGAGGATAAAACGTGACCAGATTGGCTTCAATATTGTTCAACAACCTGTGGCCGTTGGCCTCTCGTTCTTGCCAAAAGATGCCCTGAACCTCAACGGTTCGACCAGTGGTCATCTGGATGTCCCCTAAGGTTCGATCGTGTCGCCCAAAGACCAGAACACGGTCGGTTCCTTTTTTGAGGTAGAACACAAAATCGATGAAATGTTTCGAGTCGTCGAGGTGAAGTTCCAGGCGTGTGACGGTTCCTCGGATTCGAATCTGCTTTTGATGGTATTGGCTGGGGGTTTGAAGCAGTTGCGAGATGGTGACTGATTCAATAAATTGTTTATTTTCAATAGGTTGAGCTGATGATCTGGGGATCAGATAGCTGGGGATAAACTGTCCTAACAGACCTGCTAGTATGAGTCCCCACCAGACGATACGCATATTTTACCCTGCCTTCACAGATTCGACTCACTGTCTCATGTATTCTTCTCCAGGGCAAGATCAGGATATCTTGAAGGGGATTGGGTTGGTGGTATAGAGTAAAAGCAGGAGTTCGAGTTTTCCCTTAAATAACACAAAGTTGGTAGAGTATTCCTATGACACGGCAACAACGTTATCAGCGGCGTCACAAGGAAGCAGGCCTGTGCATTTATTGTCCCAGAAAAGCCGTGAGCCAGTGGTTTTGTGCTATTCACTTGAAGAAACGGCGGGCATTGATGCGGGTGCGTAAGGGCAGTCGTCCCTGGCATCCTGGCGGACCAGGACGTCCGCCTCTAACCAGACGATCCAGTTCGGCCTAAGGGGGCCGAGGGCTTTCTGTGCTACGTTCTCCTTCCCGTCACGTATGCGCCTATCGCCTGCCTTGCCAATGAACAAGGAATTGCCTTGATGGCCTGGGGGCAATCCTTCATTAGGCTTGCTGTTCTAACATCTTCTCCAACCAGTCGAATGCTTCATGATAAATGCCTGGGCAGGTACTTTCCCGGGGTCCGGCCACGTTCAGAACGGTAATCCCCGTATGGGAAATCCACGAAGCGGCAACATGGGGGTTTGGATTTGCTGTCAAATCGATCACAAGATGGGGCTTGTGGAGGCGCTGGGCAATGTGGATCGTCAGGGCTGTGCCACCCGTGGGGTCGTTCCGAGTCAGGATTAACGTTCCATCCGTGTCGCGGACGTTCCACTCTGTTCGTTGCGAATAGTGCGGCGAGGGAGTCTCTTGCAACGGGTACGTCATCGGGATCATGCCATCTTCGGCCAGATGCCCTTTCGGGCACCAGCCTCCAATCAACAAACCGGCAGCCAAGCCGACATCGAGGGCTGCCCGATCAACTCCGGTTTGACCGCCTGATATCAATTTGGCAATAAGAACGTGTGACACGACGGCAGATGACCCAATGCGTGAGAGTGGGGTAGGCGGATGACGGACCCCTGGGTTATAGCATAGTGCGTAAAGTGGGAACAGACGACGCTTGTTCCGCAACTCCGTCCCCCGTTATGATCGAACCACAAGGAGCTGGTGAGAGCCGATGGCACAAATCCATCTTGATTACTATACCACTTTGGGGGTGACTCCAGAGGCGTCGGATGAAGAGATTAAGCGATCCTATCGCAAACTTGCGCTCAAATATCATCCTGATCGAAATCAGGGAAACAAGAACGCTGAAGAGAAAATTCGCGAAATCAATGCCGCGTATGAAGTGCTCGGTGATCCTGAGGCTCGGAAATCCTACGAACGGCTTCGGTTTGGGGGCTATGGACGGAAATCGGATTTTGCCGCTGCGGAACCTACCGAAACGATTGACCCGGGGGTTGTCCTCGAAGCCATGGAGAAAAAATTGTGGGAGGAAGGGCGGTTGGAGATTTTTCGAAAATTCATGAATGCCCTTTCCCTGGTGAAACAGGAATTAGCAAACATTCGCAAAGCCACAGTCGCCAAATTGGGCTATGACAAATTTCAGGAAGATATCGTGAAGATGCATGCCAAGCACGCGATCGATGAAATCGTGACGCCTGAGATGGAAGAGCGAAAAGAACGGTTGCTGGATGTGGCCTTACACATGATGTTGTCTCAAGGTGTCGACGGCCGTGGCGGCCAAGAAGGGGAGGAGTGGGTCAGACGGCAATTGGCCGCAGCGTTTCGTCGGGGTCGGGTGGATGGCTATTGTGAAGCCTGTGAGTTGCTCTACGTTCGACGGTAGCCTGCCCCATGGCCCCAATTTATCCGCTGAACCAAAGAGGTTCAGGGACATCCGTTTGCTGAGCATGCAATGGGTACGTCGCACCGTCAGCCTAAAACTGGTATTCAAAACCAACGTAATAAAATCCACCGTTGAAACCGAACGGCGCGGACCGGCGCGAGTATTGAAAAACACCAGGGGAGTCCACGATGAGATTGCCCTGGCTATCAATGATTCTTCCGTTTCTTGATTGGCCGATCCTGTTTTTGTCGGGTGTGACGTCGAACAGGTTGTTGGCTCCCAGCTTGAGGATCCCGAATGATCCGAAATTGTAGCTGAGTTGAACGTCGGTCACGTACTTGGGGTCGAATTTCTGCTTGGCTCCGTCAGTCACCGTGTACGAGCCGTAGCGATGAACCATGACCGAGGCCGACAATTGGTCCAACTGGTATAAACCGGACAGCGTGAAGCGGCTCTTGGGTTGCCACTCCTCGATGATGGATCTGTCTTGTTCACCAAATAGACTGGACGGAAGACCTGCGGGAAGGTTAACATCCCTGATCTTGGTTTCCATGATGGCTCCCAGGAAATTAAGCTCCAGGTCTCCGCGATTGATGAACGGTACGTCCCACGAGGCAACGATGTCCACACCTCGCGTCTCGGTATTGACCGCATTCATGAAAAACTGCGCGACCTCGGCACCCTGGCCTTCGATTACTCGCTTCACCTCGACATCAGTATCATCCGCATCCAGCCTTCCACTCACGATGATACGGTCCTTCACTTCAATGCGATAGAAGTCCGTTGTGAGGGTAAATGAGGGAGACGGTGTATACACGAGCCCTGCGCTCAAATTGGTCGTGGTTTCCTGTTTGAGTTCCGGGATGCCGATCGCCTTTGTTACGGTGCTGTCGTTCCTGAATGTGACGACTTCCTCAGCATCGCCTGCATCATTGAATTGGGTGCTGACGTTGTTAAAATAGAGTTGCTGCATGGACGGGGCACGGAACCCGCTGCTCATGGAACCTCTAACGGCGAATGCTCTGGAGAGGTCCAGTTTGGTTGCGAGTTTGCCGTTGACGGTATGACCGAAGTCGCTGTAATGCTCGTAACGCACAGCCGGGCTGACCATGATCTTGTCAAAAACACCAAGATCATTTATGAACATTTCCGCATCCGTGTAGAAGGAAAAGGCATGCCGTGACTCGTTGACTTCGTTTTTAGGCCTGAATCCGGGAAAGACTTGAATGCCTGGTTCTCCGCCTTGGAGTCCATCGTAGTCCCTATACGAGTATTCTTCCCCGGCTTGAATCTGGTAGTTGTCCCTCCTGTATCCTGCTCCCCATGCCAGGTTCATGTTCTTTTCTGGCACCGGCAGGGAAAAATCCAGGTTCACGGTGGTGAGGTTGAGTTCCAGGGTTCCGGCGTCCGCGGAAGTTGGTGCCATGCCGGACCCGGAGAAATTGTTGCAATCTCCGGACTCGAGAGGATTGTCGAGACGGCAGTTGACCCAGGAGGCATTATGGGAGTTGGTTACCTCGAAATTGAACGTGTTGCCGCCGTGGACCACTCCAAGATCCGCCTTGAGCCCGTTGTCGAACTCTTTGGTGAGGCCTGCACCGACAGAGAAGTCCCAGATCGTTGTGTTGATCAACGGTAAAAATCCGTCCGGATAGCCTGAGCCCGCGGGATTTCGAGCAAACTGGTTTGCCCTTCTATAGAAGCCGCCGCTTTCATTTTCTCTCCTCGATACATCGGCAAAAGAGTAGATCTCGGCCCCACGCCAGACCGAGTCGATGGATTTTTCGAAGTTGAGCGCGCCGCTGAACTGTTCCGAATCGGCATCTCCGATGCGGAAGTTGCGACGGTTGAAATTCTTCTCTTTGTCGCCCGGATCGTTCAGAATGACGTTGGTGTCACCTGGATTGTTTTCGAGTAGGGCTGACTGGTTAGGAAGCTGAGAGATCGTACAATCGCTAAGCTTGCAAATATCAGTACTGGGGTACTGGATGTTCCCGCTCAGCCCCGCCCGGTTAGTCCGTTGCCGGTTACGATACTCGAACGTCGCGTGCAACCTGCCGTCTTCTCCAATCTTGAAGCCCTTGTCGAGGCTTGCGACGAACTGATCGCCGTCTCCCTTATAGGTCGTTCCATAGTTCGTACGGAACCCTCCCTCGTAATCGTCCTTGAGGATGACATTGATGACGCCGGCTATGGCGTCCGATCCATACTGCGCGGAGGCTCCGTCCCGCAGGACTTCGATGCGCTTGATTGCGCCCATGGGTATCGCGTTCATGTCAGTGCCCGTGGTGCCGCGTCCCACAGAGGTGTTGATGTGGATGAGCGCGCTGCCGTGACGCCGCTTTCCGTTCACGAGCACGAGTACTTGGTCCGGTCCCATTCCTCTCAACGTCGCAGGGCGTACGGAGTCCGTCCCGTCGCTGATCGTCGAACTCGAGAAATTGAACGAGGGAATCAGCCGCTGGATGGCTCGGCCCACTTCG
This sequence comes from Nitrospirales bacterium, assembly GCA_965247845.1. Taxonomy (GTDB): domain Bacteria; phylum Nitrospirota; class Nitrospiria; order Nitrospirales; family UBA8639; genus Bin75. The sequence goes on from OZ252040.1 coordinate 291,472, forward strand.
AGTTGTCCCGTGTTGCGCATGTCTTCTTGTTTGATGAGGTCAACCGGCACGGGGGAATCTGTTATGCTTCTGCCCTGAATCCTGCTTCCGATAATGACGATTTCCTCAAGTTTAGTCGGCTCGTCAGTGGAATCGGTCTCTTGTTCCTGGGCTGAAACGCCTGGAGCCAGCACACAGATCATCAACGCGTTGAGCAACAGTTTTCTGTAGAGCATAATTCCCTCTTTTTATAAATTAAAAAATGGAAAATCAATATCCCCCCCGTTCGCATCCCATCCCCTTTTATACCCCTTGGTTGAAGCCGTGGCTCCACTCTCTATCCTACTGCGCTTGACGTTGTGGCGGAGGGGGTGGGATTCGAAGTCGCGCAGAGGGCTGCGCCTCCGCGCTCCCGCTAGGGGGCCAAGCCCCCTCGCGCCGTCGCTCTCCGGTCACCCCTTGAAGGGGGCACACCCCCTTCAACCCCCCCCGTTCGCATCCCACTGGTGTCCTGAAACGCCGATAGCAAAAGTGGTACAGAGCCCCTCCTGTAAAGCAAACAATCATTGGCGGAGGGGGTGGGAATTCGAAGTCGCGCAGAGGGCTGCGCCTCCGCGCTCCCGCTAGGGGGCCAAGCCCCCTCGCGCCGTCGCTGCGCTCCGGTCACCCCTTGAAGGGGGCACACCCCCTTCACAACCCCCCGTTCGCATCCCACTGGTGTCCTGAAACGCCGATAGCAAAAGTGGTACGGAGCCCCTCCTGTAAAGCAAACAATCATTGGCGGAGGGGGTGGGATTCGAACCCACGGTCGCTTGCACGACTCCGGTTTTCAAGACCGGCCTGTTCGTCCACTCCAGCACCCCTCCGGGTTGCGCCCTTATTGCACGGGTTCTTCGATGAGAAACCAGCCGTGTTTTTGCATGCAGACGTCGTAGCTTGCGGCACCTTTGAGCCCGGCCATGCCCGGGTCGTCTTCACATTTGACGCTTACTCGTTCAAACTCACCCGGAGCTGCGCCGGGTTTCGACCATGAGGTTTGAACTTTCGTGAACGCGCACCCGCCCATGATTCCGAGGACGGCCAGGGTACAGGCCGATAGTCTGATTAGGTTCCCAATACTCACAGAGGACCTCCTTGTTAGGCACATATGGTCGTAGGGGCAGGCTCCTGTGCCTGCCCGAACCCTTGCCCATCGGCAACGTTAGGGTGCCGGGCTTGGAGCGATTCGTTCGACCCCATTCATATACGGTCGCAACACCGTGGGAATGATGACCGAGCCATCTTCTTGTTGATAGTTTTCCAAAATGGCGACGATCGTCCGACCCACGGCTACGCCAGAGCCATTGAGCGTATGGAGATAGGTCGGTTTGCCGCCTTTGTGGCGAAACCGAATGTTGGCTCTCCGCGCTTGAAAGGCTTCGAAATTGCTGCACGACGAGATTTCCCGGTACGCTTGTTGCGAGGGGACCCAGACTTCGAGGTCATAGGTCTTGGCGGCGGCGAATCCCAGGTCACTGCTGCATAAGCTGACGACTCGGTAGGGCAATTCGAGTGCTTGCAGAACCGCTTCAGCCGCGTTGGTGAGGTGCTCAAGCTCGGAATACGATTCCTCCGGGGTGGTGAACACAACGAGTTCGACTTTATGGAATTGGTGTACGCGAATCAGGCCACGCGTGTCTTGTCCATAGGAGCCGGCTTCTCGACGAAAACAGGGTGTCGAAGCCACATGCCGGATCGGCAGGGCGGTATCCGGAAGAATCTCATCCCGGTACATATTGGTGACCGGCACTTCGGCCGTTGGGATTAAGACGTACTCATCATCGCGGAGGTGAAACAGGTCGCTTTCGAATTTCGGGAGCTGTCCCGTGCCGATCAGGGCCTCTCGATTGACCAGATAGGGAGGGATCACTTCGGTATAGCCATGCGCCTGGATATGGACATCGAGCATCAACGTGGCTAACGCGCGTTCGAGTTGGGCCCCTGCGCCTAGCGCAATGGAAAATCGTGCGCCTGCAACTTTGCCGGCTCGTTTAAAATCCAAAATGCCCAGGGATTCTCCGACTTCCCAATGCGGTTTCGGCGGAAAGGAAAAGGAGGGCGGCTTCCCCCATCGACGAACTTCGACATTTTCCGATGCATCAGCCCCTTGAGGAACCGTGCTATGCGGGACGTTGGGAATGCCTAGCGCATGTTCTGCGAGTTGGGTTTCAATCGTCCGCAAGCGTGCTTCGTGGATGGCAATGTTGTCGCCCAGCGCCCGCATGGCGGCAACGGCTGCTTCTGCCGGTTGGTTCGTGCGCTTTAATTGGGCGACGTCTTCGGAGCCTTTTTTGAGTTGGTGGCGGAGGGCTTCGACTTGGGAAAGTCGGTCGCGGCGGTCTTGTAACAGCTTGTCGACCTCCTCCCACGCCACATCTGTTCCACGGGGACCGAGTTGGTCACGAATTGCGGGTAACTGTTCTCTGAGCGAGCGAAGGTCATACATAGAAAAATCCCAACTTATTGAAAATACAGACGAAAGTTAGCATGTGTCTTGGAGCCAGTCAACGGAGACGCGAAGAGATGGTATACTTGCGGTGGCGTGAGGTTTCTCCTACTCTGAGTCCATGCCGTATGTGTTTCCCTATGAGAATCTTTTTATCGGGGGTGTGGCGTTCATGATTGTCGGGCTTTTGTTTGTGCGAGCGGTTGTCGCCAGAAAGCAGAAAGGAAAAGACCGAAATTGTGATCAGACCGACCGGTAACATGTTATACGTTTTGGATTGATCTTTTTTTTATCGAGTCACTATAATCCCGCCCTTTGCACCAAATTTCACTCGGGAAGAGATGCGTATGAATGAACTTTCACGATTCCAACGAATTGATGGCCGCCGACCTGATGAAATCCGTCTCGTCAAAATTACCCGACCGTTTATTAAGTATGCGGAGGGGTCCGTCTTGATAGAAATGGGCGAAACCAAGGTCATTTGCACGGCTTCGGTTGAGGAAAAGATTCCACCGTTTTTACGGGACAAGGGGCAAGGCTGGGTGACGGCTGAATATGCCATGTTGCCACGGGCCACGCATGATCGTACGCCCCGCGAAGCATCACGAGGAAAACAAAGCGGCCGGACGTTGGAAATTCAACGGCTCGTAGGCCGAGCGTTACGCGCGGTGACGGATTTGCCTGCGATGGGAGAGCGCACGATTTGGATTGATTGTGATGTCATTCAAGCCGATGGCGGCACGCGCACCGCTTCGATTACCGGAGCCTTTATCGCGCTCGCCGATGCGTTTGCCGCATTGAAAGAGAAGAAAGTGCTGACGAAGACGCCGCTGATTGATTATCTAGCCGCCATCAGTGTCGGAAGGGTCGGCGGGGCCTCCCTAGTGGATCTGTGTTACGAAGAAGATTCCACGGCCGAGGTGGATATGAATCTCGTGATGACCGGCAAGGGGCGCTTAGTCGAAGTGCAAGGGACGGCCGAACGCGGTTCGTTTGGAAAAGAGGATTTGGATCAATTTTTGGCTTTGGGCTGGACGAGCATTCAGCAATTGATCAAGCTACAAAAAGACTGCATCGGCACTCTCGCGTAAAACATCGTGGAGCTTGTGTTAGCGACAGGCAATCGGGACAAACAGCGGGAGATCAAAGCGCTCTTGCAGGACCTTGGTTTGACCATTCGCACGCTGGATGAGTTTCCCGCCGCTCCGGTGGTGATTGAAGATGGCGAGACGTGTCATGCGAATGCAGGCAAAAAGGCCAGAGAGATTGCGCAGTTCACCGGCGCACTGACCCTTGCCGATGATACCGGTTTGGAAGTCGACGCCTTAGGCGGCCGCCCGGGCGTGTTTGCTGCCCGATATGCCGGAGACCATGCCACGTATGAAGACAATTGTCGAAAATTGTTGAACGAACTGACAGGGGTCCCGGCGGAGCAACGGGGGGCTCGATTTCTGACGGTCGTGGCCATCGCCGATCCTGCTTCTCCTGTCGAGTTCGTGGAAGGTGCGTTACGGGGACGGATCGCGGACCACTGCTCCGGGGGGCACGGGTTTGGGTATGATCCGGTATTTGTTGTCCCGGAATTGGAGAAAACCTTAGCAGAGTTGACTCTTGACCAGAAAAACCAAATCAGTCATCGTGGACAAGCGTTGGCCAAAGCCAAAGACGTTTTGAAACGCAAACTTGAGTACTGGAGAAATGTCGGGGCGTAGCGCAGCCCGGTAGCGCGCCTGCTTTGGGAGCAGGATGTCGGAGGTTCAAATCCTCTCGCCCCGACCAGGTTTTTTGGAAAGCGATTTGAAACACGCGGCTGAAAACGATGCCACGTGCCATGCCTCAGCCAACACACCACCTCGCATAACTTGTTGAAGAGTAAGGTCGAGCGCCCGTAGCTCAGTGGACAGAGCATCGGCCTTCTAAGCCGAGGGTCGCAGGTTCGACCCCTGCCGGGCGCGCCACATTTTTATTAAACTAATTCAATAAGTTATGTTTAATTAAAAGGATTGAGTTTTAGTGATGACAATACACATATATACCGGAATTTTGACTGCTCAATTCAAGGGAGGCAGTGATACGTAAAAATGCTCGATACGGTGTGTGGTTCCAACATTTGATCACGGTGAACCCCGACCTCCAGTCGACGTCAGGCGATTATGTGGTGGCCGTCGTTCGTGACCACGGGTCCGACGAAGCCACGATCAAGCGTTTTTAAAAAGTGGGGACTTTATACGTGTTGCAGGCACTCAATCCTAAATATGAAGAGATCGTGTTGACTACGAAAGATCGAATCATTGGCAAGGTAATCAAAAAAGAGACGCATTTTTAGTAGTATTGGCCGGGAGGACGTTTGTGTGAGCGAGCACACAATGAATGTCGTCTCTAAACTGTTTCGCCGGACAGTTATGGTCATCGTGGGGATCACTCTCTATGTCGTCCCGGCTGTCTTGATGGCATGGTTTGCGTTTGATTTTTTAGGCATCGAACCAGCGTCTAATTTCGGCTTTGTTGTTTTTTGTGTCATGGTTTTTGGGTTGTTCCCTGCTTTCATATGGTGGCTTTGTCGCAAGCCGTGGTTTATAAGATTTTGCGAATGGACCGAGAGAGATTAAGGCCGATGAACTTTCCCGCCATCTTCTGTCTAACTCTTTCGGTCTTTCTCCTGGGAGTGGCCCCTCAGATCCGGGCCGTGGAAGCGGATGATGAGGAGTGTGCGCTCTCTGAAAAGGATGAATGCGCAGAGGCTCTTGAGGCAGCACTTCTGGCGCAAGCCAAGGAATCTCGCGCACGCTGTCGTCAAAAGATTGTCGATGCCTATCCCCCCATTTCGTGGCCCGTCTCGGCCCTTCTTCTCCAGGAAGCCTCTGTGTCTCCTAGTTTTTTGGTCACGATTCCGGTAGACAGCCCGTTTGCGGAAGCCCAGATGAAGGCTGTGACGTGGAAGAGTAAGAGCTTGGCGCAGGCCATCGCCTTTCTCCGCTTGCTTCAGACTGGCAAGGTTGCCTCTGTGTTGGTATCGTCTCTGCGTGCTGGTACTCTGCTGCTCACGATCCCACAGCTCAATAAGCAAGTTGTTACTACGATGAAAAGCCCCCGTATAACTCCACTAGAGGTGCCTCGTACTCGTGCCAAATCGCCGACCGAAGCCCTCTTTGGTGAAATTGATCGGGAGGTCGCAGAGTGGGAGGCCTATAAGGCGCAACGAAATAGGGCGCAATCAGCCCGGCTCCAACGAGCGAAAGAGGCCGTTCAAAAGCTCAAGGCGTGCCGCGTGGACGAACTCGCGCACTTTTGCACCCAGTGTCCGATTCTGAGCCTGGAACAGGTGCAACCCTAAGACGCAACGCCCGTTCAACGGGTGCGTCGCTGAGAGCGGGCTGGTCGGCGAATTGTTACGGGATCAGCTTCACGATGGCAAGGGTCAGGCCCGCGTTCGCGGCCACGATGCCGATGGCGACCTTGAGCAAATCCGCCTTCACCTCGGCGATGGCGGCTTTGAGATCGTTTTTTGTGACCAGTTCCGCGCTGCCGCTGTCGAATACGGTGACAATAGCTTCGGCCTGGTCGTCGTCGAACCCCGCATCCTTGAGGGCCTTCACGGCCTTGTGGGTGTCGAAAGCGAGTGTGGTCATGCGCCAGATCGTACCATACCGTGTTTCAGTGAACAAGGGAGGCAAGTCTGTCATCCCCTAAATTTTAACAGCGGAGTGAGACTTCAATGTGTGGCGTACAGATCGGAGGTAAGAGATGAAACCCTTCTTGTTCACATTCATTCTCCTGTTTCTATTCGTTCCCGGTGCCGCGGCTCAAGAGGGTGACTATTTAGGCTGCTTCGGGTTCGGCTGTAATTCGTTCGATCCCGACAGCTTAGCCAACGAGTTTGGGGCGGGGAGTTTCGCGGGAGGCTGAACAGCAATCAGTACGATCCCGATTACGATCGATTTCATCGCCACATCCTTATCATTGCGGGCTTCCTCACAGGTTTTGTATTAATGATGATGCTGAAAAGTAAAATTCAGCCTATGATCATTTTGGGATTACCGCTTTTATGGGTTTTGGGAGTTCCCTATATATTCATAGTGTCTGAGTAGAAACAACGCGGCTTGAGGTAGAAGCCAGACAACTTTCCTTTCTGACATCTGCGGTATTTTTTCAAATTTGGCGGATTACCGCTTTTATGCCGGTCTTTTCACCGGCCACGGGAGCTGGACCCCCTATATATTCAATAGTGTCTGGAACCCAGGTGTAGAAATTGAAGGATATCGAGTCCGTTAAGCTAAAAGAGAAATATCAAGGCGTCGAATCTGTGTTCGCTGAATTTAAGACGCTTGAGATCTATTAGAAGCCAGACAACTTTCCTTTCTAACTAAGTTTTTTCTGCGGTACGGCCTTTTCGTCTTTTTAAGCATCTCAGCTATGGACGAACCCCGCGTGAGAACGGCAAGCTTCATTTGCTGCGGTCTCGCCTTCGCTGTCCTTCTCCTGGGACCCGCTCAACAGTTTAGAGCCGCGACTAAATAGAGGAGCAAGGCCAACCCGCATGACATTTTGTCACCCGGTACGTGACATGTTATATTCTGCTACGTGATTAAGGGTTTCAAGCATAAGGGACTTCAATGGTTTTTCGAGGCCGGTAACAAAAAGGGTATTCAGCCCAAGCATGCAGCCCAAGCATGCCAATCAGTTGAGGGATATTTTAGCCGCATTGGATGCGGCGACCTCTCCTAAGGATATGGGGGCGCCTAATTTCCGGTTACATCTCTTGGAGCCTCGCGGTGCGAAGAGGTGGTCTGTCTATGTGGCCAAGAACTGGAGCGTGGATTTTCGGTTTCGTGGCGGGCATGCCGAAGACGTGGATTACGTGGATCATCATTAGGAGACAGTCATGAGAATGCACAATCCTCCTCATCCTGGCGGGGTGTTGCTCAGACAGTGGATCGAACCGTTAGGGATCTCTATTACCCAGGCGGCCAAGCATCTCGGTATTTCTCGCAAGGCCCTATCCGAACTTGTGCACGAGCACACCGGGGTCAGTCCGGAGATGGCGGTGAGGCTTTCCATTGCGTTCGAGACCAGTGCAGAGCTATGGATGAATATGCAGTCCAGTTATGACTTGTGGCATGCCGAGCAACACCGGACGGAGCTCAAAGTCGAGTCTCTGGTTGCTGGGTAGCGATGTGAGCCTTCACTTTGTGGCGTCGTGCCTAGACTTGCCGGAGGCAACCGATGAATATCTTTCTCCTCACCCTCATTCTCTCGTTTCTCTTCGTCCCCAACGTCGCGGACCAGAACGGCGACGCTTGACGCTGCCGGCGTTTCGGCTTGTTCGGGGGGAGAAGAATGCGTTTTGACAAACAGGGGGAGTCGTGATGGGGCATAATCCTGGATTCGAACGACTCGTTGAGACAAGAAAAAGCCAAATTCGTGAGTGCAGACCGAGTGAGGTCATGGCTCGCCTCGAACGCGGTGAGGCCTTTCATTTCATCGATGTGCGGGAAGATCATGAAGTTGCTCAAGGCTATGCTCACGGGGCGATCCACAAAGGCCGAGGAATTTTGGAGCGTGATGTTGAGGAAATGATTCCTGATAAAAACGCGGACATTATTCTCTATTGCGGTGGAGGATATCGATCGGCCTTGTCAGCCGCCAACTTACAGGAGATGGGCTATACGCAAGTGTTTTCCATGGCAGGAGGAATCAAGGCATGGCGGGAGGCAGGATATCCTCTGGAGTCCGGCCCTGGTTCTCCACACTAAAGCGAGAATATCCCACCCCTCTTTCCTCACATAAAAACTGAGCCCCTTATTTGTAGCGTTGGTTAAACTCCTTCACGACCTCATCGGTAATATCCAAACCCTCGGCTGAGTAGAGCACAATTTTCAGCGTGGCGTCATTGCCTTTATCAATGACCAACAAAAAGCCAGACCGTTCGGCTACGGTCTGGGTGGCGACCGCGATTTTTTTCATGTACTCCGTCATCATATTTTTTTGCTTTTCCGTCAGTTCTTGCTGGAATATTTGGCGCTCGTCGTTGGTAATCCTGGATTTTGTTCTGGATTTGTTCCTGCATGAATTGCGTTTCGGTTTCACTGCGGTCCGAGCCATTTTGAAACTGTTGTTCGAGTTTCTGTAATTCTTGTTCGTCCGCTTCCAACAGTTTTTGGCGAACCGCGATATGTTCTTTTAAGGTCGCTAGTGCCTTTTGCCCGGAGTTGGAATTTTCCATGACCGCTTGAGGATCAATGATACCTACTTGAAACGGGTGGTCGGCGAAGGCGTAGGGGAGGCCACAAAACAGGCTTGGAATGATGAACCATCCGAGCAGGAGGAGGAACCTGTTGCTGGGTTTGTGCGAAGTACGCTGACTATGTCCTTGCATAAGACAGAACTCCTTCTTTGAAACAGATAGTGAGTAAGTGGTGATTGGTCACGGGAAACCCCGCGTTGTTGTGGGAATGAATCGCTTTGATAGGTCTCTCTTTAGAAGTTATAAGGCTATTCATTGAGAACAGGCGGTGTCAAGGGAAGGGTTGCTAGCCATGGTCAAAGGTTCCAGATCGCACGCTCATTCTTCTCCGCTACTGGTGTGTTTCGGTGATAGTCTCACTGCGGGGTATCAAGTCCAGGCTGAAACAGGGATTCCTCTGCTCGATACTCCCTATGGCGGATTTCTTCAAGAATGGTTGGGCGCACGAGGACGGATCTCTGTCAAAGGAATGTGTGGTGAAGTCACCTCCGACATGGTGACGCGATTTCCTCGCGATGTCGTTGACGTTGTTCCCTCATATACCGTGATTTTAGGGGGAACGAACGATTTAGGATGGGGCGTTCCCCCCTCCACGATTATCACGCACTTAGAGCGTTTATATACATTGGCACTGGCAGCGGGAGTCCAACCCGTTGGAGTAACGGTCCCCTCCCTTAGAGCCGAAGACCCCGGTGTCGGGTCAGTGTCCCTGTCTTCCGGCCCGCTGCCTGTCTGGCTTCACTCACATATTCAACATCGGTTGGAATTGAATCGTCTGATTGCAGAGCGGTGTCAACATTATCACATGCCGTATGTGGATTTGTTTGAGGCGACGTCCGAGACACCGCATCATCTGTTAGCCGCGCAGTATTCCAGCGACGGCTTGCATCTCAATGCCGCGGGTTATATGAAGTTTGCCGAGCTGGTATGGAACGAATTATTTGCGGACCGTTTCGGTCCTTGCCCGGTTTGAGCGTTGTGAGTCTCTTCTCCCTTGACGGAAGAAAGGTGTAGCTGCGCCATCTCATGGCGCCTTTGCTTGGGCAGCATAAGATGCTGCCGCTACAGGAACGATAGGTCGGGTGAGCGCAGCGTAACCCGACACTCTGGCTAGAACCGCCAGTCCACTTGCAGCCGGATCCCATGGTTGGCCTGGCCCACGGCCGTCACCTGGCGCGTCCCTTCCAGACTCAGGCGCAGCCCAGGCCCCAACTCCAGTCGACTGCCCACGCGGTATTGCTGTGTGCCCCCGCCCAGCGAGAGTTGGCCATAGGGCGTCACCAGCCCTTGGCCCGCAAAGGCCGTCAGACCATAGCCCATCTCCGCCTCCAACCGGCCGGTCAGTGCCTGCGTGGGGCTCGGTCCCTGGGGCGACCCCTGGGTCAGCCCTTGATCCCACAACCGCTGCACCCCGCTGGCCGTCTGCCCATAGCTCGGCGCCAGGCTCAGCGACAGCCCCTGCCCCGCGGCGCCCGGGTCCACCTGGATCAGCCCACTGGCGCCCCATTCCTTGTAGGCATCATCATAGGCGGCCAATACCCGGCCCCGGCCTTCGATGGTCAGCCCCAACGCCGGGTCCACATAGCGCAGCCCCCCGCCCAGCTCCAACCCCGTGCCCGTGGCCCCGTCCCCGCCGTCATGCCGCAGCCCCACTTCCAGCGAGGGGGCCAGCTGTGCGCCTGAGGCGAGTGTGCGCTCATGGCTGCCTTCCAGGGCCAGCCGCAGCCGGTGGGCGTCGATGGTCTGTTCTTCCAGGAGCGAGCCGTTGCCATCCACGTCCATCTGGGCCACCGAGGCCTGGGCCTTGACCCGCAGGGTCGTGGTGCCCCCGGCAATGAGCGCGTCGCCAAGGGGCAGCGGGCCGCTGGCCCCCACCGAGGCTAGCCGCAGGGTGGTATCGCTGGTCTGGGTGCCGGCCGCCTCATCCTCAATCTCGATCTCGCCCTGGCCATAGCCGCCCGTGGCCCAGACATCCAGCCCGATCGGCGACCACCAGGTCAGATACGGATGCACGCTCAGCATCCGGCTGGTATAGTCCCCGCTGAACGGCTCACCCGTGGTGCGGTCCGTATAGTCGAAGGCACCATCGGACCACGATACCGCCAGCCCGGCCCGCAGGTCCGGCCGCAGGAGCGCATCCGCGCCCACCTGCCCGGTGAGCAGGTCCCCGTCCCAATCCAAAGCCTGGGCGTCGCCACTGGAGAGGTTGCGGTAATCACCTTGGCCCCACAGGGTGAGACAGCCCGGGTCGGCGCCATCCTCCGTGAGCCGCAGCTGGAAGGCAGAAGTGCCCAGGAACTGCTTAAGGTTAAGACTGCCGGTCGTGAGGGTCTGCGCGTTGGCCGTGAGGATCTCGGCGAGGGAGGACTGTCCCCCGAGCGAACCGGTGTTGGCTTGGCCGGCACAACGTGGTCCGGCCTCTTGACGGCTGGTGACGGCCGCGATGGTGACATCGGCGAGGGTCAACGCGTGCTTGGAGAGGATTTCGTCGTTGAGCCGCCGGAAGCGCGCCCGAATCGCGTGGGTTAGGGTGAGCCGGCCGCCCACGGCGGTCTGGATGCCTGTGAAGCCCGCGGGCACCGCCGGTGGCCTGCCCAGGGTGACGAACACCGGGTCGGTTCTCCCCGGCGTCGGGGTGACGGTGATCGGGTCGCTCGTGGTGCTCCCTGCCGCTACCGTGACCGTACCCAAGGTGTCACCGTCCGGCAGCGTGCCCCCCGTCACCTCCACGGTGGTCGTCATGGCGAAGGGCGCGCCCTCGGCGACCTTGACCACAAACGTGTTCGATCCGGTTTCCTCCAGCTCCATGGTGAACTTAAGGGAAGCGTCAGCGTGGTTGCCTTCCAAGCGCAGCTCCGTCAGCATGGGGAGGTCGGTGAACATACCGGCGGGCAGCGTGCGCAACTGGTTGTTTTGCAACCACAACTGCTCCAGACTGGAGAGGCCGGTGAACACACCGACGGGCAGGTCGGTGAGCTGGTTGCTGTCCAAGGTCAACCCCGTCAGATTGGGGAGGTCGGTGAACATACCGGCGGGCAGCGTGGTGAGGCGGTTGAGGCGCAAGTACAGGACTTCCAGATTGGTGAGGCCGGTGAACACACCGACGCGCAGGTCGGTGAACGGGTTCTCGTCCAACCGCAAAACCTCCAGATTGGTGAGGCCAGTGAACACACCGACGCGCAGGGTGGTGAGTTTGTTGCCGCCGTGCAAGTACAGGAACTCCAGATTGGGGAGGCCGGTGAACACACCGGGGAGCAGCTCCTCCAACTGGTTGTTGTCCAACCGCAACTCCGTCAGCTTGGTGAGGCCCTTGAACACATCGACGCGCAGGGTGGTGAGTTGGTTGCCGTACAAGGACAGGATCTCCAGATTGGAGAGGCCGGTGAACACACCGACGCGCAGGGTGGTGAGTTTGTTGCGGTACAAGTACAGGATCTCCAGATTGGTGAGGCGAGAGAACACACCGGGGGGCAGGTCTTTGAATAGGTTGTCGCCCAAGTGGGCAGCGTCTTCAGCTTGGTGAGGTCGGAGAACTCACCGGCGGACTTGTCGGTGAGCTGGTTGCCGTACAAGTGCAGGATCTCCAGATTGGTGAGGTCGTCGAACACACCGTCGGGCAGCTCCTCCAACCCGTTGTTGAACAACTCCAGGCGCGTCAGATTGGTGAGGCGGGAAAAATCGCCCGCCTTCAAGGAGCCAATGCTCTTAGACGACAGATTCAGCGTGCCGATGCCCGCGAGATCTGGATCGGTCACCAACGCGCAGGCGTTGGAGGCGTATTTGAGAATATCGAGGATCTTGGCCTCCACCTGCGGGGTGCGGTCCTCGTCGCAAATTCCCTGCGCCTGGGCGTTTCCGTGGAAGACAAACAGCGCGAGGGCGGCGAGGACGAAGCCAGCCAGCACGTTGGCCAGACGGCCTCCTGCCCGGTTCGGGCGTGGGCTCGGCCCGGGCTTCGGCGCGGTTCCATGGCGTCCGGCGTGCCGGGTTTCAGGCGTCCTATTGCGGTCAGCGCAACAGGATACTCCCCCTGGTTTTTCCCGAACATCCAACGGAATAGTTCCCCCTAAACTATTCGTGTTGAGGTGAACTGGGTGAAGCTCGAATCCGAGGCGTGGGTTAGAAGCTTGGCGAGATTCGTCTCTGCCGCAGCCAAGCGATAGTCGATATGTATTATATCCGAGCTATGGTCGATCTATTATTTATTTGGAATGAACGGTACCATAACATAATCTCTCCCTCAACAATGGCATGAACCGTGTCATGCCTCTGGTCGGGTATGTGGAGGAGGTCGGGTGAGCGAACGCGTCACCCGACAACCAAGCTGTCATCCTGAGCAACGCGAAGGATCTGCTTTTGAGAGAGGCCGGTTATGAAGGAGAGATTCCTCGCTGTACTCGGAATGACAGAAGGAATGGTTGGATGACGCCCTGCGGGCTACCCCAACCTACGATGCTCACCTACAGAGCTGAAAGGCGCGATAAGATCGCGCCGCTACAATAAGGAGATTAGGTTGCGGAACTTGATGACGAGCCGGCGTCCGAGGCGGCCGAACTCGGTGTTGAAGATGGGGGCGAGGCTGACGACGTGTCGGGGGTGGAGCCGGATTCGCTTTTTGCAGGGGGTTTTTCCGTCTTACTGTCACTGCCTGCCCCGTCTTTGGCCTGGTTTCCGCTCTGTTTCGATTGGCTGGGATCTTTCAGCTTATTAGAGTAATCCGTCACATACCAGCCGGTTCCTTTGAACATGATGCCAGATGCCGAGATGAGTTTTCGTACCCCATTCCCGCATTGTATGCATTTTTCAATCAGCGGATCGGAAAATTTTTGCTGGACTTCGAATTGATGGTGACAGGTCCCACATTCATATTCGTATATTGGCATCGTTCCTCTCCCATTTCACAGACCGTCTCACTCCATTTTTAATAATACCTTTATTGGTAAAGTCAAGGGGTTTTGAAGATCAAGTGAGAGCCTGAATGGCTTCTTTGAACCTTTTTAGGCCTCGTTCAATGGTGTCGAGCGTCGGGGTATAGGTCAACCGGAGATGGTGCGGACTTCCGAATGGTTCGCCGGGCACACATGCAATGTGAGCTTCATTCAATAAATAGGTGGCCAAGTCCGCTGGGGTCGTGATCGTTCCCGTTGCATGTCGCTTACCCAACAATCCCGACACATTGGGAAACGCATAAAAGGCCCCGGCAGGGGTTGGACAGATGATGCCGGGTATCGCGTTTAACGTGTCAACCATGAGGCGACGTTTGGGGCTGAGATCCGCAAGCAACTCGGTGAAAAATGGTGTGCCTTTTTGGAGGGCGGCCACGGCGGCTTTTTGCGAAATCGACGTTGGATTGGACGTGCTTTGGCTTTGAATCGTCGCCATCGCGGCGATTAACGCTTTCGGTCCCCCTGCGTAGCCGATCCGCCATCCCGTCATGGAAAACGCTTTGGACACCCCATTGACCACAAGCGTTTGATCGGCGATCTCAGGTACGGCGGACACGATACTCAGGAACGGGGTTTCTCCATAGACGATTTTTTCGTAAATTTCGTCGGAGATCACCAGAAAGCCGTGACGTTTGGCCACGTCGGCCACGGCTTCAAGCGTCTCCCGTGTATACAGCGCCCCTGTCGGGTTACATGGACTATTCAAGATCAGCGCCTTGGTGCGGGGCGTGACGCTGGCTTCTAATTGTTTGGGATCGATGGCATAGCCCTTGCCTTCCTGTGTTTCCAGGAAAACCGGTTGCCCATCGGCCAATCGCACAATATCCGGATAGGAAACCCAATACGGAGCAGGGATAATGACTTCATCCCCAGGATCCAACAGGGCTTGTGCCACGTTATACAGGGTGTGCTTGGCTCCACAGGACACCAAAATTTGCGATTTCTCGTATTGGATGCCCTGGTCCCGTGCAAATTTTTCAATAATGGCCTGTTTGAGTTCATCGGTGCCCGAGGCCGGGGTGTATTTGGTAAACCCGTCTGTAATGGCCGACTTTGCGGCTGCTTTCACAACCTCAGGCGTGTCAGATGCCGGTTCCCCTGCGGAAAAATCAGCGACATCCAGGCCTTGAGCCGCCATGGCTTTCGCCGTTGCCGAGATGTTCAAGGTGGGGGACGGGACAATTCGGGTGGTACGGGTGGCCAGTTTCATGGTGATTGAGGCCCATATTTTTCACGAAGGTGTTTGGCCACCTCAGGAATGAGAAAGGCATCCAACTCGCCTCCAAACAGGGCCAGTTCTTTGACGATGCTGGAAGTCAAATACGAATATTCCTCGCTTGGCATCAGAAAAACCGTTTCCAACCGTTCATCAAGCTTACGATTGAGTAACGCCATTTGAAACTCGTGTTCAAAGTCGGAGACCGCTCGTAGCCCGCGAATAATGGCATGGGCCCCTCGCTGCCGGACGTATTCCACTAACAGGCCATTGAACGATTCCACTTCCACGTTGGGGAATTCTTTCGTGGCGATTTTCGCAAGCTCGACTCGTTCCTCAAGAGGAAGAAGCGCTTCCTTCCGTACATTGGGCGCGACGGCCACGATCAGTCGGTCGAAGATGCTAAGACTGCGACTGACAATATCCGTGTGCCCACGGGTAATGGGATCGAAGGTGCCTGGATAGACCGCTAGTCGCATGCGTTCTCCGAAGAATCGGCCGGTTGCAAGAAGGTGAGCATGGTGTCGCCATATCGGGACTGACGCGTTTGTGTGAGCGTTCCGACTTGGCTCGGCACGGTACGCTTAAAGAAATGTTCAAGAATGACCACCCCTCGAGAACCAATTTTTCCACTCAGGTTGAGTCGTTCGAGCAACTGTGCCAGGTCGGTGGTTTGATAGGGCGGATCCGCAAAGACGATATCAAACGCAGGCGGTTCGCCAAACGATGGGGGTGAGGTTAAAAACGTCTCAACGTTTTGCGCGATAACAAGACATTGTTCGTCATAGCCGCACCGGGTGATGTTTTCCCGAAGGATTCGCGCTGAAGCGACGTGATTCTCCACAAACACGACCTGGTGGGCCCCACGACTCAATGCCTCGAGACCCAAGGCTCCGGTTCCGGCATAGAGATCCAACACGCGTGCGCCTTGTGTGCGATGGGCCAGGATCGATAATAAGGCCTCACGGACTCGGGCCGAGGTCGGACGAAGGTCTCTCCCATCGGGTTCCTTGAGACGACGTCCTTTTTGTGTGCCGGCAACAACTCGCACTGCTTGCTCCTTTTAAACCAGAAAAAGTAGCACACTGTTTTTTAAGGGGCAAGACATGGCTATCAAAAGAATGTCCGTTTTGAGAGAGGGCACACCATTTTCATGTCTTGCGGTGCGGGCTGCGAGATTGCATAGGGGGTTCCCTGAGGATACAAACCTGTCTACCCGAGTAGACGGTTCCTCAGAACCACGCTGTACTGACCTTTCGGAATGGAATACACAAAACCCTTATCAATCAAACGGTTTTTCCAAATAACTCGTGTTCTCGTCTTTCTGGTACGTTCCTTGCTTTTCTAACCCTCAGTGCCCCTACTTTTTCCGCTCATATCTTTCAAAGGAGGAACAGCCATGAAACACTTTCACCAACTGAGTCGCTCCTACTTCACGCTCAGCCTGCTGGCACTCATGCTCATCGTCGGTTGTGCAGGCATGGCCGTTGCCAGCGACGGCAAGCTGGATCTGAATGTCAGCACCACCAAACAGCTTCAACAATTGCCGGGAATCGGCAAAGAGTTGGCCAAGCGGATTGTCGAATACCGAACCAGCAACGGGCCGTTCACAAGCGTGGAGGAATTAGTGAAGGTCAAGGGTATCGGCAAGAAAACGTTCGCGAAGATGAAAGAACGTCTCATGATTGCGAACTCCGCCCCGGTCTCCGCATCACAGTAATCGGTACGACTGTGCAGCGAGCCTGCGGTGCCGGAAACGTGCAGAGAGTCGATGCCCCGCGGAGTTGGGTCAGCATGGCCCCACTCCGTACCCGGGCATCCAATCTTTGGGAATGGTCAAGGTGCAAACAAGAAGGACAGCAAACACCGCGAAGGACAATATCGGGGGCAAGCAGATGAGCCATGGTTGGTTTGTCAATGTTCCTTGAGAATTTTTAAATTTGTACCTTCGCGGTGATGATCGGCGAAGTCTTTCGGTCAGAGACGGAAAAAAGAGGAGGGAATGGGCAAGAAATTTTCTAAAGCGATCGCGCACTGGCCAAAAGGTGAACGGCCACGTGAGCGACTGTTGGAGGAAGGTCCAGGGTCTCTGACGGACGCGCAACTGCTGGCCATTGTGCTTCGGGTAGGCCGGTATAAAACGTCGGCCGTTCAAGTCGGCATCGATCTTCTGCAGCGGTTGGGCGGCTTACAGGGTTTAGCCAATCGAGGTGTACAAGAGTTCTGCGCCGTCCCGGGTATCGGCCCGGCCAAGGTTGCCCAGATCAAAGCGGCCATTGAGCTGGGAAAACGTGTGTTGTCTACTCCGCTGACGACCGGGACCGTGATTACTCAAAGCCAAACGGTCTTTCACCATTACTATCCGCTGTTGCGGGACTTACGGCGCGAGGTCTTTAAGGTGATCCTGCTTGATGCCAAACATACGGTGATTCGAGAAAGAACCGTGTCCGAAGGAAGTTTGACGAGCAGTCTGGTGCATCCGAGGGAGGTCTTCAATGAAGCCGTCCGTGAGTCCGCGGCCGCTGTGATCTTTTTGCATAATCATCCGAGTGGCGATCCCAATCCGAGTCAAGAAGACCGAGCGTTAACGGCACGTTTGCAGGAAGCGGGTGAAATTCTTGGCGTGCAGGTTCTTGACCATGTCATCATTGGTGATGGACGCTATACCTCCTTTGCCGATGAGGGGTGGATGTCACCGCCGATGGCCTCGTCGTCGAGCAAATATCTGCGTTAACGCACGGCTCTTTTCTCCAACAGCCTTGCCGCGTATTGAAGGTCTTCCGTAGATTTTCAACACCCTTCATGATACAACTACGGTTCCTTTGTAGTATTTCAGACCTAATGGTAGAATAAATCCTTATTCTTGCGTGGGAGGAAGAGAGCCCACCCGCTGGAGAACAGGAGAAGGCACTCGTCGATGAGCATCAAGATTAGTCAAGTGGAACATGTGGCGGATCTCGCTCGGCTTCAACTGAGCCAGGAAGAACTGGAGCGGTTGAGCGGCCAACTGAGCCGTATTTTGACCTATATGGAAGAGTTAAATGTCGTTGATACCACCGGTATTCGCGGGACGACATCGGTGGTCGTCGGTGAGGCCAATGTGTTGCGTGAAGATGAGGTGCGACCTTCACTGTCGCAAGCGCAGGCGTTGCGCAACGCGCCCGAAGCCGTTGATGGATTGTTTCACGTGCCACAAATTATTCGTGATCGATAAACCCAAGGGAATCGAAAAACAATGTTACGACAGATGTTGCGGGCGAAAATCCACCGAGCAGTCGTCACGGATGCCTGCTTAGAATATGAGGGGAGTCTGACCGTTGACGAAGATTTGTTAGATGCGGCCGGGATTTTGCCCTATGAGCTTGTGATGGTCTCGAATTTGCAAAATGGCGAGCGGTTCACGACCTATGCCATCAATGGAAAACGTGGATCCGGCGAAGTCGTGCTCAATGGACCCACGGCCAGAAAAGGGGTGATTGGGGATCGGGTCATCATTTTTTGTTATGAGTATTATAATGAGGACGAAGCAAAGCATCATCACCCTCGAATCATTCAAGTAGACGAAGACAATCGAATACTCCATTGCTCCTAATCGCCCAACGGGGGCTTCCGATTGTCAATTCCCCTTCACTCGTAGTTCCTTGCCATGTCACTTGTTAAATGTACTCTGAAAGAGCTTCAGGATCGATTCACGCGTGGAGAGGTGAGCGCCGTAGAGATCATCCGCGCCTACTTTCTTCGGATCAGTGTGGTGGAGTCGAAGGTCAAAGCCTATATTACGCTGAACGACAAAGAGACCATGCTGTCCCAAGCCAAGGCGTTGGATGATTCGTTGAGGAACTGGAGGAAAACGAAGCCCATGATGGCGATGCCGATTGCCGTCAAAGATAATATTTGCACGGAAGACTTTCCCACGACTTGTGGGTCTCGTGTTCTTGGGGGATTCACCCCGCCGTATTCTGCCACGGTTGTGGATGCGCTGCGAGCGCAGCAGTGTGTTCTTATGGGGAAAACCAATCTGGACGAATTTGGGATGGGGTCTTCTACCGAACATTCGGCTTTTGGTCCGAGTCGAAATCCTTGGAAACTCCCCTATGTGCCGGGCGGCTCGAGTGGCGGCTCTGCCGCGGCCGTGGCTGCCGATGAATGCGTTGCGGCTCTGGGGACGGATACTGGCGGGTCTATTCGCCAACCAGCCGCGTGTTGTGGGGTCGTTGGCCTGAAACCGACGTATGGACGGGTGTCTCGCTATGGGCTCATTGCGTTTGCCTCCTCTCTGGATCAAATCGGGCCCATTACCAAGGATGTCATGGATGCCGGGTTGATGATGAACGTGCTTGCCGGCCATGATCCTCGGGATTCGACCTCAGCCGACAAGCCGGTTCCCGATTTCACGCGGGTTTTTAAAAAGAAAGATGTCAAAAAACTGAAAATGGGGGTTCCGCTCGAATTCTTTGCAGAAGGATTGGATCCAGAAGTCAATGATGCCGTCTGCGAAGCGCTCTCCGTGCTTGAAGAATTGGGCGGCACGATTCAAGAGGTGTCGCTCCCGCATACGGAGGTTGCCGTGGCGACGTATTATATTGTGGCGACGGCGGAGGCGAGTTCCAATCTGGCCCGATATGACGGCGTCAAATATGGATTCCGGGCCAAAGAAAGCCAGGATCTCTTGGAGATGTATCGGCGCACGCGGCAAGAAGGGTTTGGACCGGAGGTGAAACGACGGATTATGCTGGGCACCTATGCCTTGAGCAGTGGGTACTATGATGCCTATTATGCGAAAGCTCAAGCGGTGCGAACCCTCATTCAACAGGATTTTGATCAGGTCTTTCAGGACGTCGATTTGCTCGTCACCCCCGTGATGCCGACCACGGCGTTTCAACTCGGTGAAAAAATCGAAGATCCCCTGCAAATGTATTTGTCGGATCTCTATACCATCTCCGCGAGTTTAGCGGGGATTCCGGCGATTTCGCTGCCTTGCGGGTTGAGTCGGAAGGGGTTGCCGATCGGCATGCAAATTTTGGGTCGACCCTTTGAAGAAGAAGTCATTCTTCGGGCAGCGCGTGCGTATGAATTGGCAACGGACTGGCACAAAAAACGACCACTTATTCGATAGGGAAGGTGACGCATGATTGATTATGCCGCCGTGGTAATTGCTGTAGCCTTTGTAGTGCTTGTCGGCTATATCGTTCCGACTGTGATTCAACTGCGAAAGACCGTGCTTCAATCCGAACGATTACTGTCACAGATTAATGCCGAATTGCCAGGGTTTCTGAAAGAACTTAAACGGACGAGTGAGAATGTTCGGGTCATGTCCGCCCAAGCTCGGGAGGGAGTGGAGCGGGCGTCTGTGTTGATGAATGCCATTGGTGATGTGGGTCAGACGGTCAATCAAGTCCATGGAGTCGTTCGCGGAAAAAGTACGACGCTCATGATGAGTCTGGGTCGGGTGCTGGCGGGTATGAGGGCCGTGGCCCTCACATTGAAAGATCGTGTACAAAAAGAAGGAGGGCAAGGAAATGGGAAACAATAATTCTGACGCATCAGCCGGCAGCGTGATGTTGGCTTTTTTGAGCGGGATGGCGTTTGGCGCCGTTGCCGCCTTATTAATGGCTCCGCAAACCGGTCGGGAATCACGAGAGACCTTGTTCCGTGCGGCGCGGCAGGCGAGTGATGATGCTCGAGATTTTTCGGAAAGAGCCACCGATACCTGGGGCGATGTCATGAGCAAAAGCCGTGAGTTTCTGGATGAGGCCGGGACGGTCGTCAAGGATGCGGTGGATGCGGGGCGGGAGGCGATGCATCAAACTCGGCGTCCTTCTTCAGAAGAATCCAACACGTCATTGTGACATTCGACGTTGTCATTGGGCTGGAAGTTCACGCCCAACTCAGAACGCAGTCGAAAATGTTTTGCGGGTGTGCGACGGAGTTTGGGTTACCCGCCAATACCCAGACCTGTCCGGTTTGTCTGGGCTTGCCAGGCGCTCTGCCGGTCGTGAATAAACGTGCGGTGGAGATGGCGATTCGGACTGGATTGGCTTTGAATTGTACCGTTCGGACCACCCATCAATTTGCCCGAAAAAATTATTTTTACCCGGATTTACCCAAAGGGTATCAAATTTCCCAGTATGACCAGCCTATTTGTGAAAATGGATGGATGGAGTTCAAGGCGAATGGGACTTCCAGAAGGGTGAGAATTCGGCGAGCGCATTTGGAAGAAGACGCGGGGAAAAATATTCACGCGAGTGAAGGTGCCGGGAGTTTCGTTGATCTCAATCGAGCGGGCACACCGTTGATAGAAATTGTGACCGAGCCTGATATGCGCTCGGCCGAGGAAGTCGTCGCGTATTTGAAGTCTTTGCGGGACGTGTTGATGTATGTAGACGTCTGTGACGGCAACATGGAACAAGGCAGCCTTCGATGTGAACCCAACCTTTCGCTGAGGCCCGCGGGATCCGACACGTTTGGCACCAAAGTGGAACTCAAAAATATTAACTCGTTTAAGTTTGTCAAAGATGCCATTGACTATGAAATTAAACGTCAAACCAAAGTCCTCACGGAGGGAGGAACGGTCTATCAGGAGACCCGATTGTGGGATATTGATCGTGGCCAAACCGTTGTCATGAGAAGCAAGGAAGAAGCCCATGATTATCGCTACTTTCCCGATCCCGATCTCGTTCCGCTTTCAATTTCCGACGAGTGGATCGAGGAATTGCGCGCCACGATTCAGGAATTACCCAAGGAACGACATCAGCGATTTCTGAGGGACTACGGGTTGCCGGACTACGATGCCGGGGTGCTCACGAGTTCTCGTGCCTTGGCCGATTATTTTGAAGCCTGCGTGACGTTGTTTGCCGAACCCAAAACCATTAGCAACTTCATGATGAGTGAATTATTGCGAGAACTGCATCAATCCGGGACGACCGTCGAGTCCTCCCCCGTGTCTCCGGAACGATTGGTGGGATTGTTGAAGCTCGTGCAAGATGAAACCATCAGTTTGAAAGTCGCCAAGGAGATTTTTCCAGAGCTCTATGCCGGAGACAAACCGGCTGCTGAACTCGTAGAAGAGAAAGGGCTTCAGCAACTGTCTGATGAAGGGGAACTGCTGGCCCTGGTCGATGCCGTCATCGAGAAGCACCCGGCGCAGGTGGCCCAATACCGAGGGGGCAAAGACACGGTTATTGGGTTCTTGGTCGGCCAAGTCATGAAAGGTTCCGGGGGAAAAGCTAATCCCCAAAAAGTGCATGCCTTGTTCAAAACACGGCTTTCGCAATAAAGTCCAATTCTGTTTGCCGTCCTGCCCGACCAGTTCGTATTTTGTCAAACACCAGAAACCCGGTATGATGCGAGCATGTCCGTCATAGGCTGATTCGTTTCGGAGAAATTCCTCTTTGCGGAAAGGGGCGCCTGAATGAGCAAAATTCAAGAAATCAAAGGGAGAGCGATCCTTGATTCTCGAGGAACTCCGACGGTGGAAGTGGATGTCCTGCTGACCAGTGGGGCGTGGGGGCGGGCGGCTGTGCCTTCCGGTGCATCGACGGGGACACGAGAAGCGCTCGAATTACGGGATAACGATCCTCAACGGTGGATGGGGAAAGGGGTCAGTAAAGCCATTCGGAATATTACGAAAACGTTGGCCCCCAAACTTCGAGGGATGAACGCCTTGGATCAAACCTTAGTCGATTCCACAATGCTCGCGTTGGATGGGACACCGGATAAGTCTCGACTCGGGGCGAATGCGGTGTTGGGGGTCTCGCTTGCCGTAGCCCGAGCCGCCTCGGTGGAAACACGGCAACCCCTCTATCGGTATATTGGTGGAGCCAAGGCCCGTGAATTGCCGGTCCCCATGATGAATATCATCAATGGCGGAGTTCATGCGAATAATGGATTGGATCTGCAAGAGTTTATGATCATGCCCGTGGGCGCTAGGCGGTTTCGTGAAGGGCTGCGAATGGGCACGGAGGTGTTTCACCATTTACGGGCCGTGCTGAAAGCCAAGGGATTGAGTACGGCAGTGGGCGATGAAGGTGGATTTGCGCCGGCCCTGCAGTCGAATGAAGAGGCGTTGGCCGTGATTAGTCAGGCCATTCGCAAGGCAGGGTATCGCCTCGGCACGGATATTGTGTTAGCCCTTGATGCGGCAGCCAGTGAATTTTATGGTAAAAAAGGGTATGTTCTTCGTGCAGAAAAGCGTGCTGCGCGGACTTCTGCCCAGATGATCGATTTTTATGAAGAGTTAGTCGAGCGCTATCCCATCGTGTCGATTGAAGATGGATTACATGAAGATGACTGGAAAGGATGGAAGCTCCTGACCGACCGGCTCGGTACACGGGTTCAGTTGGTGGGGGATGACCTGTTTGTGACTAATGTTGATTATTTGTCAAAGGGTATTCAAGAACACGTAGGAACTGCTATTTTGATAAAAGTCAATCAGATCGGGACCTTGACGGAAACCCTCGAAACGGTTGCACTCGCGAAGCGTGCGGGGTTCGGCGTTGTGATCTCCCATCGTTCCGGAGAAACGGAAGACACGACAATTGCCGACTTGGCTGTGGCAGTGAATGCCGGGCAGATCAAAACGGGTTCGTTGTCTCGAACAGACCGCTTAGCCAAATATAATCAACTTCTCAGGATCGAGGAAGAGCTAGGAAAATTGGCCGTCTATAAAGGCAGAAAAGTGCTGCGAACTCAGAGGGCATAACGTGTTCCGCCAGAATCGAAAATGTCCAGCGGAGAAACCGGGTCAATGGTCCATTCCACGATCGGTGGCCTATCCCCTTGGTCTCAGCATTGGGATTGCGCTGTGCCTGGTTTGGATGTTGGAAGGGACAGGGTTGCCCCAGTATTGGAGAATGACACAAGAACTCGATAGGACGAAAGAAGAGATTACCTCGTTAGAGCAGACGAATACCGCTCTTCGAGAGGAAATTCAGCGGCTGGAATCCGATCTCTTTACCCTAGAAACATTGGCAAGGGAGCGGTTAGGGTACGTGAAGGAAGGAGAGACGGTGTATCAGTTCGTTGAGTCGCCGTAGACGAACATGAACGAAAGTGGGAGGCGACGAACGATGGGTACATAACCCCGTAGGTTTTCCTGTCTGAACTCTTCTCTTGAGCATTCCTTCCCCTACCCATTCACTGTTGGTTGAGTTATGAAATTCGGCACTATGGCTGTTGTGGGTTGTCCCAATGTGGGGAAATCCACGCTCGTCAACCTATTGGTCAATCAAAAAGTTGCTATTGTTTCCGACAAACCGCAAACCACGCGTTCTCGGATTCTCGGGGTGGCGCATTTCCCACAAGGTCAATTGGCTTTGTTGGATACGCCGGGGTTACACCGACCCTGGCATCGACTCAATAAACTCATGGTGCGAGCGGCGTTGGATGCCATTCACGATGCCGATGTGCTTGCGGTCATGGTCGATGGCCAAAATTTGCCTGGCCCTGGAGATCGATTTGTGGTAGACCAAATATTCTCGATGCCCGACCGACCTCAGGGGTTACCTGTTTTTTTGTTAGTCAATAAAATCGATTTGATTCGTAAACGTCACGTGTTGCCGGTGATCGAGGCGTATCGCACCTTAGGGGAGTGGACAGAGATTGTTCCATTATCGGCCCAAACCGGACTGAATGTTGACCGGTTGACGTCGCTGATTTTTGATCGCGTGGTTGAGCAGGAAGAAGCCTTTGAGGAAAGTTTTGTCACGGACCAGTCATGGCGTCATCTGGCGGCAGAGACCATACGGGAAAAAGTCATTGAATCGACCAAGGCGGAACTGCCCTATGCCGTCGCCGTGAAGGTAGACGAGTTTCAAGAAGAAGGACGTGTCACCAAGATTGCCGCTTCCATTTTCGTTGAGAAACCCGGTCAGAAGGCGATTGTGATTGGAAAATCAGGAGCGCGTTTAAAAACGATTGGCACCGCCGCCCGGGTGGAGTTAGCGGAGGCCTTGGCAAGCAAAGTCTTTTTGGAGCTCCACGTGAAAGTGAAAAAGGCTTGGCGCGATGATGACCGTCTGTTGGCGGAATTAGGATATTAACACGACCATGATGGACCCAACAAAGACAATGGCTCCAGGTGTCTCTGAGCCTGCCAAAGATCAAGCCACCTCGATGCCCACGAATAGTCAGAGCAAGTTTGATGTGGTGCGACTCTCGACGCGTCGTCTCTTGAAACGTGGGGCCATTTCAAACCTGACGAATTTGATCGCCCGGTTGCATCCTGCGGACATTGCCCGAGTGATTATGAATTTGGATACGCCTCAAGAACGACGGACGGTTTTTGAGTTGGTCGAAGGGGTGGTAGAGCAAGGACAGGTGGTGAGCGAGTTGAGTGACGAGATGATTCTGGAACTGCTTGAGGATCGGAATGCCGCCGATATTGCGTGGATGTTACGGACCGTGCCGGCGGATGACGCCGCATATATTTTAGGCGTGCTGCCCGAGGACTTGGCGCAGAACATTTTGCCGCTCATGAAGGCCGAAGAGTCGCAAGAGGTGGCCAATCTTATGGCTTACCCCAAGGGAACAGCCGGCAGTATCATGACGACGGAGTTCTTCTCCCTGCCTGAGGAGACCATTGCCCGAGAAGCGATCCAGCGTCTTCAACAGGCCACCAAGGCCGAGACCGTGTTTTATATTTATGCGACGGACCGCGAAGGGCGACTCACGGGCGTGGTATCGCTGCGCGAACTACTGGTGGTTGCGCCGACGGCTCCCTTGAAAAGCATGCTCTTCCGCGATGTGATTAGTGTGAGCGTGGACACCGCACAAAAAGAAGTCGCCAGTCAGGTTGCGAATTACAACCTCTTGGCGATCCCGGTTGTCGATGCCGAACATCGGCTCGTGGGGATTATTACGGTAGACGACGTGGTGGACGTCATTCGAGATGAAGACACCAAGGATATGTTAAAGATGGCCGGAGCTACCGAAGAAGACGCGCAGATGCGCACCTCCAGTCTTCTCGCCGCAGGGCTGCGGTTCCCCTGGTTGTTTGCCAATTTGGCCGGAAGCCTCGTGTCGGGACTCATTCTGTGGTGGTTCCGGTTCACGATTCAGGAAGTGGTGGCCGTGGTGGCCTTTATTCCCGTGATCGCAGCGATGGGTGGGAATCTGGGACTTCAATCTTCGACGCTGATTATTCGGGGGCTTGCCACGGGTCGTGTCGAGCCTACTGATATTTGGAAAGTCGTGTTTCGAGAATTGCGTATTGGGTTACTCTTGGGTGTGATCTGTGGAACGTTACTCTTTCTGACAGGATGGGTGTGGCAGGGCAACGGGTATTTAGGATTAGTGGTTGGTGGCGCATTACTGATCACGTTTGTGATTTCGTCGAGTATCGCCACGGTGACTCCTTTGCTCTTACGAAAGTTTCATGTTGACCCGGCGGTGGCAGCAGGACCGTTTATCACCACGGTTATGGATATCACAGGGGTCAGCATCTACCTTGGATTCGCCACGATCATGCTGGAGTATCTGAGATAAGTCGGGCCTATGTTGTTGAAAGGAGAGGCTAGGGCGAGAGCAACAGGTTCTTGGTGATACCCCTAAGACCCTGATACGCTCTCAGCACGTCTTTGTATGGCTCTTGTCACCACACATGCGGTCGTTCTCAAAAGCACGCGCTGGGGAGAAGCTGACCGCATTCTCACGTTCTTTTCTCTTCGACTTGGCAAGGTCCGAGGGATCGCACGCGGCGCGCGCCGGATGAAAAGCCGATTCGGCGGAATGCTCGAACCTTTTTCGTCGGTCAATCTCACATTTTTTGATAAACGCAATGACAGCCTTGCATCGGTGAGTCATGTCGATAGCCTTGAATCCTTTAGCGCATTGCGAGAGACCTTAGACCGCATCTGGGCAGCTTCTTGTATGGTGGCCTTGGTTGACGGTGTGACGGCGGACCGTGACTCGAGTCCACCGATTTTTCATACGCTGTTGGAGGGGTTACGGTCGTTAGTTCAGACGGATGATCCGGGATTACTCACGTTAATTTTTCAGATTCACATCTTGGGACAAGCAGGGTTTCAACCACAGATTGATCGCTGTGCATCCTGTGGTCGGGATTTTGAGGAGCAGCATTCCAAGTTTTCCCCTTCGGCTGGGGGGGGGCTGTGTCGACTGTGCGACCAAGGCAGTTGGGACTATTGTTTGCCGATGTCTCCGGGAAGCGTGGCGTTTCTCCACCAGGCCCGTCGGATACCCTTTGTGCTTGCAACGCGTCTGAAGGCGACGGGCCAAGTACGGAGAGAGGTAGAAGACATTGTCGAAACCTATGCGAGAACCGTTGTGGGAAAACGGCTGCCGGAGAAAGATTTGTTAGCGGCGGAACCGTCACCGGTGCCGTATGGGCTCATGCAGAAAGATGTTATTGTCTGAAAAGCGTCGAGATATGGGTACAGAGACCATTCACCCTAAAGATATGAAGTGGCTCGAGAAGGGCGTGTTCGGCATCGCGTGGAGCGATGGGCACCAAGGCGTCTATCCGATTCGTTATCTGCGGTTACACTGCCCCTGTGCGGGCTGTACGGATGAATGGACCGGCGAGTTAAAACTGAAACCCGATGATGTGCCGATGCTGATCATGCTGAAGGATATCCAGCCGGTGGGGCATTATGCGTTACGCCTGATTTGGAGTGATGGGCATGATACCGGGTTGTATGCTTTCGGCAAACTTCGTCAGATGTGTCAATGCGACATCTGCCAGCCGAATAAAGATCCAGAAGCCGACAAGAAAACCTCTCGCCGGCTACTCTAAGCAGCCTTTTTCCCTCTTTCTCATATCCCCAAGCTTCATCGTCTGGATCGCGGACCGAGGGTTTGGTCTTCGTAGTTCGCAAACAAGCGTTTGGTTTCGGGGTGGATGGCAAAGCCTTTGCCGTGAGCAATGTCTCGAGTGCGGAAGAAGGGCGCAAGTTTTCCAGAGGGATCGAGATAGGCTGCGCGAAGCGGCACGGAGCGATTTCGATGATGGACAAGATGACAGGATGTGGAACGAATCAAGCTAATCCAGGCGGCGACTTCGTCAGGGTTTCCGATGGAGGCCGACAGCAGCAGTAATTGCGATTGCGCAGGAGCGAAAATAATCGTTTCTTCCCAGACCACTCCACGTTCCCGATCAGCCAGAAACTGCGATTCATCCAAAATGATCAAGCCTAATGTATCCAACCGCATGTCGATCTCACCGCTCGCGGCATCGTACAGTAAATTCCGTAGGATCTCCGTGGTCATGATCAGAATGGGAGCTTGCGGATTGTCACGACGGTCGCCTGTGAGAATGCCGACCTGATCAGAACCAAAAATCTGCGAAAACTCCGTCAGCTTGGTGTTTGAGAGCGCCTTCAAGGGTGATGTGTAAATGACCGTTCGCTCTGCGTCGATGGCCCGTCGCATGGCTTCTATCGCAACATAGGTTTTGCCGCTGCCAGTGGGCACACTCAAGATCACGTCATTGGTCGCTAAATAGTCGATCGCTTCTTGTTGCCACTCATCAGGCTTGAAAGGTTGCGGCGGAGGAATGCCAATGCCTTCAAAAAGCACTTTCGTGCTGGTAGCCGGTTCCGCCGATGCGTTGTGCCGTTGCTGGCGCGGGGAGGGCGGAGACGGGGCATCGGGTTTTGGTGGTTGTTTCGGTTCGGACGTTTTAGGAGGGTGTGCGGGCGTGCGAAGGATAGACTCGAGGGCAGTCCCAACTTCTGCTTGCTGATCAGGGGGCAAGCCTAAGAGCGTTTGAATAATTCGGTTCTTCCCCATTCGAAAATGTTGAGGGACTCGTTCTTTCGCCAGATGGTGGAGCAGTTTGACCGACAGGTTGGCTAATTGGCTTGCTAATGCGTCGTTCGTCATGCGTGTCCTTGAGGCGCGTTCGGTCGTTTTCTCCATGGCCCGTTCTCTTCCCAGGGAGATGTAGGGCGAGCCTCGGTGTCGTTGTTCTCCACTTGGTCTCTCATGGCAATTCTTGCAGCACGTCTCGGCGCATGAGGTCCATCGCGTCTCTCGCGATATCGGCCAACCCCGGATGCGTCGCTTTTAATCCATACAGTTGTGAGAGATATTCTAAGCTTCGAGCCAGGAGTCGATAGATATCCCCTTCTGCCATGGTGGTCGATTGAATGAGTTCGCTCCAAAGCAAGGTGGGCTCGGCGATCCATAGTTCCGCTATGGCTGCGATGTCCGATCGCAGGAGGGGTGGTTCTTCATACGCGGACAAGGAGTGGGCTACCTTCCGGACTTGTCCGAGGGTTGAGGCCAGAGCCGGGTTGCGTCCAGGAAAAGAGGCTGGACGATCATCGTCATGCGCGATGCTCGCTAATACTCCTGTCAGTAAAGAGGCTTTGATCCCTTCAAACGCTCCCATCCTGATTAACTCTGTGATGAGTAACGAATGATTGATGCGAATCAAGCGTGCCCAGTCGCCCTCTGCGGTGAGCTGACACGTGGGGGTCAGGTAGCCGAATTTCTGCAAGACTTCCACGTGTTGCTGGAA
This sequence comes from Nitrospirales bacterium, assembly GCA_965247845.1. GTDB lineage: Bacteria > Nitrospirota > Nitrospiria > Nitrospirales > UBA8639 > Bin75. The sequence continues at coordinate 320,824 of OZ252040.1, forward strand.
GCGGTGCCAGAGTTCGGTACGCAAGGCATGAATGGTTTTCGTGAACCGATGATTTTCTTGGCGTAGCTTGAGCGCCTGTGGGTGGTCCTTTTGACAAGCATGACGGGCCGGACACGTTGGACAGGGAAACTCGTCGCGGAGCGTCTCGGTCAGAATCGGGTTGTCGGTGCCGTTCTGATCTACTCGAATAGGGAGATGTCGTAATCGAGTGGGAAAATTTTCTAATGTTTCGATCACGTGATCCAGGCTATGAGGCGTGCACCATGGAAACTTTCTGGCCTCCGCGATGTCAATGACTTCATCGACCACCGCGGTCACCGCGCTTGCAGGATATTCCACAATGCGTCCACGACTTCGAACCACGGTCAACATGGCGTAGCCTTGCCCGCGGCTTCGATATTGACGCAAGACGATGGCGTGGTCTTTGGATAGTTCAACAACGCGGCCTGGTGTGAGGAAGGCTAATTGGGCCGAGACTTCCGGCGTGTCATGCCATGTCTTCGAGTGATGGTGCGAGCGGCGTTTTTTGGCAAGGTTAAAGGATTGCCACTGCGTAATCCAATCGGCGCATTCTCGTTGGCCATAGGCCTCCAATTGCTTTTCCACGTTATCTAATTTTGTTTCATAGATATCGGCTCGTTGGTTGAGCTGAAATTGCGCAAAGCTTTTTTCCAAAACGGGTTGAATGTGATCGATGGTATGGGCCTTCAAGAGATTCAGGACCATGGGATAGGAGATGAGAAATTGGCTGTCGATAGGCTCCGGGTGATTCGTGAGTCCATTCGCAATAGGGCCGATATCGATATACGGCGATGGCGTGACAACAACGAAGCCCACGTAATCTTTCCCTCGTCTTCCGCCACGACCGGCGAGTTGTTGGATTTCGTTCACGGTCAGTTCCATGATATCGCGATCCTTGCGAACACTCGATTGGGTAATGACGACGGTTCGGGCAGGAAAATCCACGCCAGCGGCCAAGGTGGTGGTGGCAAAGACCGCATCCAAACACCCATTACGCATAAGTTCTTCAACGGCGATTTTCCAAGACGGCAGATGTCCGGCATGATGGGCCGCTACTCCGTAATGTTGAACCGTGGGAATCAAGGGGTGGTTGGCGATACTGGGATATTCGGCAATCATCTTTTCCAGTACTTGCGTGATGGCTGCCGATCGCGTGGCTTGAATAGGGATCTGTTGGTGTTCGAAGCTCTCAATGGCCTCATCACAGGCGCGCCGAGAGGTCAAAAAGACAATGGCCGGGGTCAGATGTTGGTGTCGAAGGACACGGAGAAGATCGACTGGGTGAATGGCGGGCGGCATGAATGGAAGAAATTGTAACAAGATCTTGTTGGAAGCACAAAGGAGACCTCAACTCAACAAGGCTGAATGGAGATAAGAAATCCGGTTATTCGTCAGAGTCTTCAGAGGAAGACTGTTTGCCGAAAAAGATTTTCGTGAAGGTGGTACGTCTGGGTCTGAGGCTCCATGTCGCACCCTCAATTTCTTGTTGAGATGCGAGAGAGAAAGTCGGCGATTTGGACTCGTGCAAGCGTTGTGTGGGGATGGCACTCCGATGACCTGTGAGCACGTAACTCATGGCACAGCTTATGGCCGCATACGGCGCAATAGCGGGACCAAACAATTCCATGGCGAGGACAATGGCCGTGATAGGAGTATTGGTGGCACCGGCCAACACACTGACGAGCCCCAGCGCGGCAAAGAGAGCAGGATCCAACCCCAACCCATTAGCCAAGGCCGAACCCAGGGCTGCGCCGTAGAAACAGATGGGAAGAATAATGCCTCCACTGCCGCCAAAGTTTAATGTCACACTGGTCGTAATCGCTTTGAGAACAAAGGCGTACCAAGGAATGTCGTCGCCCTTGAGCGATTGAGAAACCGTGGTCTATCCCAGACCGAGGTAGTCATCTGAAAAAAGAACGGCAATGGCGACAAGGCTCAACCCGCCAATCATGCCGGTAAGCACGGCAGAGGTTTTGGTCAGATTCGAGAGCCATTTTCCGATCCATAGTATTTCCACAAAGATGAACGCCGCGACGCCAAACACGACTCCCGCTAATCCTACGCTGAAGAAAAAATGGAAATTTGGTGACGGGATCGACAGCGATGAAAGCGAGAGATAAGAAATCCCGAACGTCGAGGCAACCTGATACCCGACAAATGCTGAAATCAGGGAAGGAAACAGCGCGCTGTAGGAGAGGCGCCCAATCCAGAGCACTTCAATGGCAAACAGGGCCCCGGCTACCGGGGTGCCCAACACACGGCGGCGAAGCCTGCACTGATCCCACAGATAACGAGTCGGATTCGATCAATATCTTCAAGGCGAATGAGTTGTCCGAGTGCCGAACACAGACCTCCGCCAATTTGCGCACAGGGCCCGATGTTGCCTGATGAGCCTCCACTCGCAATGGTGACGATCGTGGCGACAAATTTGACGGGAATGACACGAGGGGAAATTTTTCCGCCCTGTTGATGTATGGCGCGAATCACGTGTTCCGTGCCATACCCTTGAGCCTTCGGAGCGAGTTTGGTCGTCATGACTGCGGAGAGCGTCAGGCCGATCGGCAAGAGAAGCAACGCGTATGCGAACGATTGTGTGAGGACGAGGCTGCCCTGTAGCAGGCTGAGAAAGAGGGTAGAGGAGAGCCCAACGAGCAGGCCCACTCCACTGGCTAAGAGAAACCACTTGGCCAGGCTGAGCAACAGGATACACAGTTCTGTGAGGCGCGTGGTCACGAATCGTTAAAACCTCAGAAGGGTTGTGTGAGCCAAACTGCTGAATGCGTATGGTACATCTGGAAAACAAAAACGACAAAGGTGCGAGCAACGGCTGCGTTTGTCGTTTCGGCGATGACACATGCCTGAGGAACGCGATGGGTTCAATTTGACATATTTTTGGCCACGATGCTAGCGTGACCGTGGCGTTGCCCTGACGAGAAACCCTGCACGAGACAGCCTCGATAGCTAGCTTACTATGTTGGCTGCCTTCTTCTCTAATCCCCAGCATGCTTTCCTCACTCGTCGTTCTTCCACATGCGGTTGTGTCTGGCCTCACGCTTGAGAAACGAATGACCGTCATCCCAACTTTTGTTCTGCTGTGCGGCGTCGGGTTTTGCTCCTTTGTCAGCTACAACTTGGTCCGAATGCCGGCCTTAGCGCCGTTTGCTGAAACGTTCGGCGCGGGGCCGGTCACGGTGGGATTCATTGTCGCCGCTTCGACCATGACCGGTATCCTTCTGAAGCTTCCGATTGGAACATTATCCGACTTTGTGAATCGGTCACGATTGATGCTGATTGGCGTCTTAGCCTTTGCTTTGCCTCCCTTTGTCTATCCTTGGGTGCCTAATTTAGAGGTCCTGACGGTGTTGCGGGTGGTCCATGGATTGGCCACGGCCGTATTTACACCTTTGGCGCTCGCCATGGTTGTAGAGATGTATCCCGCGACGAGAGGTGCAGCATTGGGCTGGTATACCTCCGCCGCGCAAGGTGGAGCACTGTTAGGCCCGATGCTGGGTGGATGGATTCTTGATACGGCCGGATATACTGAAACGTTTCTCACTGGTGGTGGGTTCGGGTTAGCCGGGCTCGCGTTTTATCTGGCGCTTTGGTGGAACTCTCCTGCTCCGTCGCGTCCCGTGAGGCTGGAGTGGACGGCTCTCCTCTCGAATGTGTTGCAAGGCTTGCGGATCGTGTTACGACATCTTCAGATGCTGGCCACGAGTTTTGCAGAAGCCTCGAAGATGGTGGCCAATGGTGCCCTGATGGCGTTTCTGCCGTTATACGGGCTTTCAATCGGGCTGAGTTTGGCAGAGAGTGGATTGTTGTTTGGAATGCAAGGGTTCACCTCGTTTCTCTCCAAGCCGGTGATGGGACGGGTCTCGGATCATGTCGGGCGACGGCCGTTGATCACGATAGGGCTGATGATTTGCGGCGTTGCTATCATGGCCATTCCTCAAACGACCTCCTTGGGTTGGTTGCTCCTGTGTGCGGCGGGGTTTGGATTCGGTGAAGCGATCATTACGTCGTCATCTGCCGCGATGATTGCGGATTTAGGAAAAGCCGAGAACGTCGGAGCCGGCATGGGACTGCGCGGCACGATCATGGATATCGGGCATGCCGGCGGGCCGATCGTGGCAGGTGTGCTCGTCGCCGCAATCAGCTATACTGCGGCGTTTACCATTATCGGATGCCTTCAATTGATTGCGGCGATAGGCTTTTGGGTGGTGACCAGCCGGCGGGCGGGCGTTCAGCTTCTCTAACCGTGCCGCTGGGCGTCGACGGAAAGGATACACACGCATGGAAGAAGGGATGACAACAGGCGATGTCGTCATTGGTTTGTTGGCCGGTGCGGGCGTGGTCGTGTTGCTCGTGGTTTTTATTATCGTGTTTCGCATGGCTTTTTTTAGTGACGATAAGGATTAAGTCGGATGTTTAGCGGGATTGTCGAAGAAATGGGCGTGGTGAAATCCTTTGAGCGAGGACTTGGCGGTGGGCGCGTGTCGATTTTGGCGGGTACCGTTCTCACGGATCTTCGGCTTGGTGACAGTGTGAGTGTCTCCGGGGCCTGCTTGACGGCCTCTGATATTGGTGAAACGGATTTTTCGGTTGATGTCTCAGTAGAAACCTTGGGCGTCACCACGTTGGACATGCTCAGGGTAGGTACGGCGGTGAACCTGGAGCGGGCCTTGAAATTGAATGACCGTATGGGGGGGCATCTCGTGACCGGTCATGTGGATGGAACCGGCATCCTTCGAGAGCGAACGCAAACGGGCAACACCTTGCTGCTGACGTTCGAAGTGCCGGACCCCGTTCTTCAGTATTGTATCCCCAAAGGATCAATCACCGTGGATGGTGTGAGTTTGACAATCAATACAGTGTTGGAGAACGGTGTGACCGTGGCGATTATTCCCCACACGGCCCAAGTCACTACACTCGGGATCAAGCAGCCCGGGGATGCCGTCAATCTGGAGTCGGACTTGATTGGAAAATATGTCGAGCGGTTGCTTCAACATAGCGGCAAGCTGCCGGAAAAATCGGCTCCAGTCATCGACCGAGACTATCTACAAAAACGCGGGTTGACATAACGGAAGGTCAACGAGCATCGATGGTTTCCTCGCCTATAAAAAAACTTCCTGTTCCTATGCGCGTCCTGTTTTTTGCCATGCTTGTGGCGATTACGATCCCCTTGATGTTGTGGCTGATCGTACAATTCTATGAATGGAGTTGTGCCACCTGGATCACGTGCCAGACCATGGGGAAAACACCGTAGCCGGCGCATGTTTTTCGAGTGGGTACCTCCGCTACGGAACACGTTGACTGCGTTCGGAACAGCCTCTTTTGTTTCGGCACCCCAGGTAGTCTAGTCGGTTGAGGGGTTGCTCTCTGTGGTCTTGTCCGTTGCGATCAAGAGCACGGTCGTATTGTCTTGGCCTCCCCGAACATTGGCTTGATTGATGAGCGCCTGACATTGTTCTTCTGGCGGTTGCGTGTGCATTGCCGTCAATGTGTCCAGAATTTGATCGTCATTCAACATTTTATTCAGGCCGTCACTGCACAGGAGAACTTCATCTGTTGATTGAAGTTCGATTTTAGATACGTCTGCCGTTATCGTGGGTTCCACCCCAACGCCTCGGGTAAGCGTGTGCGCGAACGGGTGACTGGTCGGTGTTGATCTCGGCAGTAATCCTTGCTGGATGCATTCTTCAAGCACGGTGTGATCTCTGGTCAATGCGGAAATCCGTTGATCCCGAATGAGATACGCACGGCTGTCACCCGCATGGGCGATCCAGGCGATAGGGGAGGAAGGGGCAGGCAGAAAGAGCAGGACGACGGTCGTTCCCATATCAGTCAATTCAGGATTGGCTTTGGCATAGGCACGAACGGTTGTGTTGGCGTGCGTGATTGCCGACTGCAAAAAAGAGGGGATCTCCTCCGTCCTGGTCGCTTGGCTTTGTCCCGCATGGTCCGCGACGTAGCCGTGAATCGCTTCGACGGTTTTTTGGCTGGCGACGTCGCCTCCTGCATGCCCGCCCATGCCGTCGGCAACAATCCATAATCCCAGTTCATTTGAAACCAGGAAGGTGTCCTGGTTCGTGGGACGCACGAAGCCCACGTGTGTCACGCCGACTCCATGCCATTGTGTCGTGCGGTCCATGGTCAATCGTGAACGGGTCCGTGCCGCTCTCGAAGGGCTTGATACAGATATTCGGCAAGCGGCTCGAGATTGCGGACGTCCGCCTCATTGTACGCACGCAGGGTCTCGCCGGCCCGCTCATCTCCGGCTTGCCATGCGTGCCACAGATTGACGGCATCCCAGCCATCCAAGCCTTGAAGGCCAGCGGAGCGAGCTAGCCCGAGTTCCGCTTCGATGTGTTTTAATCCGCCTCGTAAACCTAATCGTCTGGCGGCAAAACACGCGTCGAAATGGGCGTGAGAGAGGTCCAATTGTGGGTAACTCGCCCGCAAATACGGCAGATCGAACCCCGACCCGAAAAACGTTACGATCAGGTCATAGTTGGACAGTTCATCCTGCAAGCGATCCAGGGTCAAGTTCTGATGGCGAATCAGCGTGGTCATGGTGTGATTGCCGTACAAGCCGACCATGGTGATTTCACCTTCTCCGGCCGGGTATCCAGTGGTTTCGATGTCTAAGAACACCGTCCGCGTGCGAAAGGCTTCGAACAGTCGCCAATGATGGGTTGCCTTGAACCGCTTGGCCACCCTGCGCCATTGCGCACGTTGGAAATCGTCCCACGCTTGTTCCACTTCACGATCATAGAGCGCTTTTCGTGCAGGACTGATGCCCAAGGCGGCGGGGGTCTCAAGGAATTGCCGCCAGTGGGTAAAGCCATCGTCCCACAAACGCCGTTCCGTGGTTTCTCCAATACCATTCAGAAAAATGAACGAACGTTCGAGCATAATTGAGTGACGCGCTCCCTTGATTCTTGATTTCGCATTTTGGAACACGCTACAGTCCGCTTCTAGAAAATTCAAGAAAATGGGGCAGTCATTTATGGGACAAGGAGTGATACGCGGATATGGAAGAGAAACCGAAGCGGATTAAAATTACGATCGGTGGCGTTGCTGTGGAAGTGGAGTTAAAACCCACGCGCACGGCGCAGGATATCTACGACGCCTTGCCGGTTGAAGCCAGGGTGAATCAATGGGGAGAGGAGTTCTATTGCCAGCTTCCCGGAGTCAAAGACCACCGTGAAACCGCGACGACGAATGTGAAAGTGGGCGATGTCGCGTTTTGGGGGCTTGGGGGGATGTTGGCTGTTTTTTTTGGGCGGACTCCCATGAGTATTGGCGAAGATCCTGTCCCTGCTGATCGGGTCAATGTCGTTGGACGATTGATTGGAGACCCAACGGTGCTCCATGAAGCCGTTGGCGCGACGATGATGAAAGTCGAAAAAGTTTCTTCATGACACGATGCGAGTGACCGAAGAACGCATTCGATTACTGGCCACGGCTGTGGTTGAGCGCTTGCAGGAACAAAGGCTTTTGGAGATTGCAGAGTCAAAGGAGCGTTTGATCGATGCCGTCCGGAAAGCCATCACTGACGAGCTTTCCGTGGAAGACCGGCTTCATGCCGAAATTCGGGCTCTGTTACAACAATACGACGCAGAGTTTGAAAGCGGTCGATTGGATTACCAAAAGATGTTCACGATGGTGAAAAACAAGTTAGTCAAAGAGCGCGGGTTGGTTCTGTAAGCTCAAGCGGCTGCCGCCATGTTACCGTATGGAACCTCTCTTATCTGACGACAAGTACACACATCTTTCCCATGTGATTCTTCAGGCTCTTCAACAGACGCCTGAAGGAACGCTTCGTGGTGCTTCCGTTCAAGCGTTGAAAGAAATTAAACGCGTTCTGACGGACTCGATGAAAGCCGAGGAGCACATTCATCGGTTAGTTCGGTCCCGCCTTGCCTCCTACTCCCGCCCTATTCCGGAAGGCTCCTCGGAATGGGACGTGCTGTATCAGAAGACGTATCGGGAAGAACTTCGCAAGCGTCACCTTGGCTAGCAGATTCTGCTTGCCTTCCTCCACGGCCTTTATTCTGTCCCTGGTGAGGGGGTTCTCTAGATCTACCCAAGATCGACATGCTACATTATCACGTTGAAAGCGGTTTCGAGTGTGGCAGGCCTACGATTTGACGTTCTTTAGGATTTTTCTTGTGAACGGTGTTTCCCCCTTCCAATTCGTCTTGTTGACTTGTATCGGTATTGGCTTCCTTTTCACTCCTGGCATGACCACGGCGCAGGATAAAGTGACGGGGCATCTGATTGTCGAGGATGTCTTAGCTCGACCAGGGACGTCTGTCATGTTGAAGGCCGCGTTGATTGAAAAATGGTTATTAGGCAACAAAGGCTTGGGAGGAGAAACCATTATCTTTACCGTTCAGGGCCAACATGCCGGTACGGCCCTCACCGGTGGAGATGGCCGAGCCTTTTTGGAATTTAAGACCCACATGCGGGGCAATCACAAGATTGTTGCCACAGTTGAATCCAGCCAGCGTGTTGAGTCCGTAGAAGGGACCGGGAATCTGGCCTCTTGGGAACGCCGGCGCCCCATTTTATTCGTGGACTTTTCTACCCTTCTTCAAAAAGATGATTCAATCGTGGGTCCGTTGCCTCTTCTTCCTGTTCTCGCGAACCTCGAGGCCTTGGGAAAACCTCAGGAGCATGCTTCGCATGAGCTATCGAAGTTGGCTGAATTTTATTACAACGTGATCTATTTGCATGAGCATCCAGGCACGGCTCTGCACGAAACCCGTGAATGGTTGAGACAACACGACTTTCCCGTTGGGATCACCAAAATGGTTCCCCAAGACGCCAAGGCCTTGTTGGCGTTTATTGAAAAGTTACGAGAGGGCGGGTGGGATAATCTGGAAGCCGGTATTGGGCAAACGTGGGAATTTGCTCACACGTTGGTGAAACAGCGAGTCAAGACGGTGATCTTTCCCGATCCGAGAGAAAAAAAGAAATATCCACGACGTGCAAAGATCGTAAGCTCATGGAAAGAAGTCCGGAAACAATTATAACCACCGACGAGTCATCGACTGCGCACACGTCTTATGAAAACCGGTAAATCTCGCACGATTTTTGTCTGCCAAGACTGTGGAGGCCAAACACCACGGTGGGCAGGGCGTTGTCAGGATTGTGGACAGTGGAACTCTCTGAAAGAGGAAAGCACCTTTGGGCGCCGGACCGAATCTCATGGAAAAAGGGCGATTGGCAACAAGGAGTCTGCGATGCCGATCAATGAAGTGGCCGTCACCACGGAAATGCGTTTTGCGACCGGGTTAACCGAGTTCGATCGCGTCCTGGGGGGCGGCGTGGTCCCTGGGTCAATTGTCTTGGTTGGCGGTGATCCCGGCATTGGAAAGACCACCCTGCTGCTTCAGGCTCTGCATGGGCTGGAACAACGAAATCCGCCGGTACTCTATGTCACGGGCGAAGAATCTGCTCAACAAATCAAAATGCGCGGGGATCGTCTGGGAGTCTTGAGTTCTTCATTGTATATCTTAACGGAAACCTCTCTCGAAGATCTGCTCAAAGTCGCAAGCACCCTTTGTCCCACGGCCTTGGTCGTGGATTCCGTTCAGACCGTCTATACCGAACAGGTCACGTCTGCTCCCGGAACGATCAGCCAGGTGCAGGAAGTGGCGTGCCAGCTTATGTGGTATGCCAAACGAACAGGAGTGCCGGTATTCCTCATCGGGCACGTGACGAAGGAAGGCATGATTGCCGGTCCCAAACTGCTTGAGCATATTGTCGATACCGTCTTGTATTTTGAAGGCGACAAGGGCCATGCCTATCGCATTCTGCGGGCCGTGAAGAATCGGTTCGGGGCGACCAATGAAATTGGCGTGTTTGAAATGAACGACGGAGGGTTGCAGGAGGTGGCCAATCCATCTGAACTGTTTTTAGCTGGACGGCCTGCCAAAATCACGGGGTCGGCCGTGGTGTCGAGTTTGGAGGGGAGTCGCCCGATTTTGGTTGAACTGCAAGCCTTGGTCACGGCAACGGGGTATGCGATGCCCAAGCGCATGGCGAACGGCGTGGAATTGAATCGTATGGCCCTCTTGCTCGCCGTGCTGGAAAAACGATTAGGCTTACATCTGTCCGGACAGGACGTATATCTCAACGTGGTTGGGGGGCTTCGACTCGACGAACCCGCGATTGACGTTGGAATCGTCGCGGCCATTGTGTCCAGTTTTCGTGACCATGCGCTTGACGGTCAAACGTGCTGCATTGGGGAAGTCGGCTTGGGAGGGGAGATTCGTCCCGTCAGTCAAGTCGATTTGCGAATTCGTGAAGCCATGAAATTAGGATTTCAACGGTGCGTGTTGCCTCAGGGGAATATGACCAAACATTTGAGTAACCCGGGGATTGAACTCTATGGGGTTCACGAAGTCGGTGAAGTGTTCGATCACGTGGTGACGTCAACCTCGTAGCCGTAGCTTGTAGGTACGCGTACGTGTCTTACTTCAGGTGCCCTTTCTTCGCGTGGGTCGCCGGCGGGGTGTTGTTCCTCAGTCTTGGCGCGTGCGTCAGTCGTGTTCCTTCACCATCGGTCGCGCCCCAGCCTGCGTTGACTCCAGAAGAAGTTCTTGCGACCATCCACGCCCGTGAGGCGAATATTGCCAGTTTAAAGGGGTTGTTTCAGGCCGACATCCAAGGCCCCTTTTTTCCTTTTTCGCACCGCATCCAAGGGAGCCTGCTCTACCAACGACCACACTCGGTTCGCATTAAGGGGTTTACACGATTTGGTGGCACGGTCTTTGATTTCTTGCTGCAGGGACGATCGTATGGGCTACGCATGCCGGAACACCAGGACCCCGTGGTCGGGCATGTGCCGGATTTTCGTCGTCTTGGGACTCTCAGCATCCCGGTTCAATTAAGTTTGCGTGCGATAGAGATCCTCCTTGGAAAAATTCAATGGACCGCAGATCAGTTTCACGAGGTTCAGCTTGAGGAGACAGCTTATCGATATACAGTGCCCCTGTCTCCCGTGGATGCTTGGAATAACTCCGGTCTGCAACACGTGTGGGTGGATCGGTATTCAGCTCGGATTCAAACCATTGAATATCGCACGTCGGAGGAAAAAAGGCTGGTCACCCTCACCGCTTCTGATTTTCGAAACGTTCGGGAGGGATCGCATGGACAATCGGGTTCTATTGTACTGCCCTTTTTTGTTGAGGTTACAGATCACATAACGGCAGGATCGATAGAATTTGAATTTTCGGAGCTTGTCGTCAATGTTCCAGTGTCCGCGAACGAGTTTGAGCTTCGGTGATCCGGGCAGGTTATCCGGCCGGCCCTACGAATATTTGGAACAGAAATGAAAATACTTGCTGTTGAAACCGCCACACGGTGCCAAAGCGTGGCCCTCATGGATGAGACGGTGTTATTGGCTCAACAGAATCAAGAAAACTGTTCCTCTCATGCCAGTTCGCTGATTCCTGCCATTCAAACCCTCCTGGCCTCCCTGCAATGCTTGTTCTCGGCGGTTGAAGGGCTTGCTGTTTCTGTAGGACCCGGGTCTTTTACGGGTTTGCGTGTGGGCCTTTCGACTATGGTAGGATTCCGAACCGTCACGGGGTTGCCCCTTGTCACCGTGCCGACGTTGGAAGCTATGGCATGGAATCTCCGAACCTCCGCGTACCCCGTGTGTCCCATGTTGGTGGCCCGGACCAATGAAGTGTATTGGGCACAGTTCCAATGGAAAGGCGGACACGTGGTTCGGTTACTGGACGATCAGGTCGGTACGATTCAGGATGTGATGGATTCGATTCGCCAACCTACGGTCCTGTTTGGAGAAGGATGGCTGCGTCATCAGCGCGCGATCATGGAAGCGTTGGGAGATCTTGTCATCTGCGGTTCATCGGAGTCGATGAACCCGTCTGCCTACCATGTTGGGTTAGCGAGTCTGGATTCTTTTCAAACTGGAAAACTCGCCGGGGCTCATATCTCGCCACATTATGTTCAACGTCCAGAGGCGGAAATTCAATGGGACTTCAAAAGACGGCACGTGTCGCCCTGATTGTTGCATGATGGTGACCCGAATCTCATCCCGCGTTGATTTGCACATTCACCCGTTCCACTCTCGGGATTTGGACGATATCCTTGCCATTGAACAAGAATCGTTTTCAGAGCCTTGGACTCGGGGGATGTTTGAAGCAGAGTTGCTGGGGAATCCTTTTGGTCGGTTCGTCGGAGCCTTTGGCAAAAGTGAGAAAAGTCTCCCAACGCAGCTCCTAGGGTATATTTGTTACTGGGTGGTCTTTGACGAGTTGCGACTGATGAACTTAGCGGTGCGGCCGGATCGCCGACGCCAAGGCATTGGAAGTCATCTGGTTCGGCATGCCGTGCAGGAAGGGCTCACCCAAGGAACGACACGGGCCCTTTTGGAAGTCCGGGCACGTAATCAAGCGGCGCAGAAGCTGTATCACGCATTGGGATTTCAGCAATATGGCCGTCGTCGGTCCTACTATACGAACCCGGATGAGGATGCTATTCTTATGGAATTGCAATTGACAGATTGGCATGCAGACAATTTCCCACAGTGATATTCACTTCTTCTTTTGACAAAGGAGGGGCATCATGCTCACTGATGACCAAATCGCCGAACACCTCCGTCATACCAGTGACGAATTTCGCGAACTCCAAGAGACGCATCATCAGTTGGATGTTCAACTTCAAGAATTGCTAAAAAATCATCTTTTAACTCCTCAAGAAGAATTGCTCAAAAAACAAATTCAGAAAGAAAAATTAGACAAGAAGGACCGAATGGCACTGCTTATTCGCGAATACCGGAATGAGCAAGAAAAAACTGCAGCATCGTAACTCGTAGTCGACGGCTTCAGGTTCAACATTCCGCGACAGACAATGGCCACACTCGCACATCCTTTTACTCGCCATATCAGTGACATTAAACGTCGGCTGCTTATTGTTGGCGCGACGCTTATGGTGGCGTTTATCGTGATGTTTTCGGTTTCTGCCGATTTGATTGAATGGTTCAAGCGGCCCTTTGCGGATGATCTGTTGTTTTATGGCCCGGCTGAAGCCTTGTTTGCGTCGATCAAGATCTCTTTTCTTGCCGCGATTGTGGTCAGTCTGCCGGTCATTCTTTATCAATTTTGGAGGTTCGTTCAACCAGCCTTGTTGCCGGGAGAGCAAGGTTGGGGCATTCCCTTATTTTTACTCGCAACTGGATTTTTTGTACTGGGGTTGGTCTTTTGCAATTTAGTGATCCTCCCGCTTGTGATTGACTTTTTCGTTTCGTTTGGGCTGGAGCGTGAACTCAAACCCGAATTAGCTGTTGGCACCTATGTCGACTTCAACGTGAAGTTTTTGTTGGCTTTTGGGTTTGCATTTGAAATTCCGTTAGTGCTGTCTCTTTTGGCACGGGCGGGTTTGGTGTCTTTCACGCACTTAGTGCGATATCGTCGGCACGCGGCCTTGTTGGCGCTTATCGTATCGGCGCTCATTACGCCTGATGCCACCCTCTTTACGATGCTCTTAATGGCCATTCCACTTATTGTGTTATATGAAATCGGTATTTTAGGCGCCAAAATTTTTGGACGGACCCAGCCGAAACCTTCTGAAGAAAAAGAAGATAACGACGACCCTGAAGAGGAAACACCCGTGTCAACCGGAACGGCGGGTCATCGTGTGTCATAACCACACGTACCGATTTTTTGCCCGGCAAGTTGCCTTGTGATGTCGCACGTTTCATCCCGTGTGTTTTCCCTGTTCTTGCTCACCGTTTTTTTAGGAGGAGCCCCCTGTTTTGGTGAAGAAAGGGGGCATCCCAATCCGTTTGAACGCGGCGGTGGCGTGCCGCCGAGTATCCAAGCTTTGGCGACGACGGGTGGAGGAGCGCTCTATGCCGGTTCGTTTGGTTTCGGAGTGTTTTTTAGTGATGATTACGGCGAAACGTGGGAATCGATCAATGCCGGGTTAGGGAATCGGTTTATTTTATGTTTGAGTGCGGATGAGAAGGGGACGGTGTACGCCGGAACAGTACGAGGTGGTGTCTTTCGAACAAAAGAAGATGGAAAAACGTGGGAATCGATCAAGGCGGGCTTAAAACGTGTAGAGGTCAAATCCCTCTTGACTCATCACGGGACAATTTATGCAGGCACAGGGAAAGGCGTCTACCAATGGGACGAAACCGCGCAAAATTGGTCTGCTGTGGCACCTGGTCTCGAGCAAACACTCATTGCAAGCCTGGCGATGACGAATACGTCTCAATTATTCGCCGGAACCGCCGGCAAGGGACTGTATCAGATCGATGCGACCAAACACGGCACGGTCCGATGGAAAAAGGTGGGTGATCCGCTGGTAGATCCCAAAGAACATCTGACCCATACATATATTCGCGTGACGACGGTAAGTCCTCAACAACATTTGTACGTGGGCACACAAGATGGGGGTATTTATCGAAGTAAGGATCTAGGGAAGACGTGGAAACCTATCGGTCGTTCGCTGCCGAATGATTCGATTCGTGGCATCGTTGCCACGGGGGCAGCGTTATATGTCGCCACTGGTCGAGGGATCTTTAAGAATAATTTTCAAAATCCCGAATGGGTGTCGGTGAATAATGGATTAACCGAATTATCGATTCAGGTATTGATGGCCTCTTCAGCAGGCGAATTCTATGTCGGGACCAACGCCGGAGCCTTTCGCAGTCAAGACGCCGGCAACCACTGGGTCAATATTAGCGAAAAACTTGGCATCCACTATGCGATGCCGCGGCCTTATTTTTGAAAGGAGACCAGATGCCCGAGATGATTGAGGTAACCGCAAACACCCGTGCCACTCTCTCTGTGACCTCTCAAGGGGAGGCTTGGGGAGACATTGTCTTGAAATTTTATTCCGATGTGGCTCCGAATCATGCCAAGAATTTTTGCAAGCTTGCGTCGGAAAACTTTTACGATGGCACCACGTTTCATCGAGTCATACCTGGATTCATGATCCAAGGCGGCGACCCGAACAGCAAAGGCCTCGATCGCTCCAATCATGGGATGGGCGGGCCTGGGTATCACATTAAAGCTGAATTTAACCACACACAACACAAGCGGGGTGTGCTCTCAATGGCTCGGGCCCAAGACCCGGATAGTGCAGGATCACAGTTTTTTGTTTGCGTTGCCGATTCGCTTTTTCTCGATGGCCAATATACGGCATTTGGAGAAGTGGTCAGCGGGATGGAAATCGTTGATCGCGTCATCGGCGCCAAGCGTGATGGTAGTGATAATCCGCTTGAACGCATCGAAATGACAGTGACGCTTGCGTCATAAGGCTGGCATGACAAGAAAAAATTGGGGATGACAAGAAAAGAGGAATGAACAGCCTGCATCGCGTTTAAAAAATTGATGGGCCAGGAAAGCCAGATGAAAAATGGAGCTGGCGAGAGGGATCGAACCTCCAACCTGTGGTTTACAAAACCACTGCTCTGCCATTGAGCTACGCCAGCCCGTCTCGCAATGAGATCCTAACATAGGACCAAGGGTTGGCAAAGAGGCTGCCCGTTGTCGAGCAAGCCTCTGACTGCACGTCTCTCCTACGTCATTTCCAAGAGTACCTTCAATACGCCTTTGGTTGCCGCGTAGGCAAAAGCGTCGGGTCCCTGTTCAATCGGAAAGCGTTTGTGGATGAGTGATTGCACGTCGATGGCGTTGTCTCGAAGCAATGCAATCGCCGGTGGAAACAGACCGCATCGCGATCCCACCACGGTGATTTCATGAATCACGAGTGAGGTCATGTCGACAGTGGTTTGCTGCTGGCAGGTTGATTTGAGCACAATGGTTCCCCTGGGACGTACGTATTCACAAGCCAATGCGAATCCGCCTGGTGTACCGGTTGCCTCGACCACGATATCGAGTCCGGGAGAAAGCGATTGGGGATCTTGACTCGTCTGAATGCCACGAGAAGCAAGGATCTGCAATTTTTCTGGATGACGTCCCAGGACCGTTAAGCCACAGTGGGTGCGATGTAAGACTTGGGCACATAACAGCCCCAGTTTTCCATCACCGATGACCAGGACTCGGTCCGTTACGTGGATAGGAATCTGTTCGAGAATTTGACAAGCCGCGGCAAGGGGCTCTGTAAAGACGGCTTGATCATTGGTGATCTCGTCGGGAAGGGGATAGAGATTTTCCACAGGCAGGGATAGAAAATCGGCAAAGGCTCCGTCTCGGCGATCGATCCCCAAGGTTGTTCGGTATGGACAATGGGTCGGTCTTCCGGCTTGACAGACCGGACAGACCCGACAGGCCGCGTTGATTTCACCGACAACACGCTTTCCGATAAGGTCTGTATGGTGAGGGGCCGCTTCGACGATTCCGACAAATTCATGACCCGGCACTCCTTGAAAACCCATATAACCCTGCACCAATTGCAAATCCGTGGCACAGATGCCTGCCTGGAGGACTCGAACGACGGCTTCTTCATTGGCCGGCGCCGGAGTGGGATACTGCTCGCAATACTCCAAGGCAGAATGTAAGGTCAGGGCACGCATATGGTCCAAGGACCTCAAGGCATGAAAGCCACTCCGATCCAGTACAGGACCCAACGACACATGGATCATGGCGAGAGGCGTGATGTCGCCTTCCCGCTCCCTTTCAAGCTGTTTTCGATTTGCCTTTGAAGAGCCGAAAGGGATTAGTGTAAAATCAGTTAAATTAGTATTGTAATGTACTGGTCTTTCTGGGAAACGGCGAGGGATTCCAGAGGCATCATTTTCCCTCCACGCGTTGGCGCTGACTTAAGCCATTAACTTTAAAGGATAATTTTTTATGATTATGGAAACTTTACAGGGATGTCGCAAGGGAAAATATTCATTCGCTCTCATCGTACTGTCCTTCGTGTGGATCATTGCCGTTTTTCCACCTCAGCCGGCGTTGGCAGCGGTACCTGAGGCCTTTAGCCGGGGATTCTCCGATATCGTCGCGAAAGTGCAACCCGCTGTGGTGAATGTCGCGGTTTCAGAATCGGCTAGTTCCAGAGGACCCAGACGATTACCTCCAGGACCTTTTGGTGGCCCGCCAGGTCCTCCTATGCTACCTCCTGGCCCTCCAGGAAGACCACCTGGACCTCCTGGCTTGAGTGCCGGGTCCGGAGTCGTTATCAGTCCGGAAGGGTATATTGTGACCAACAACCACGTCGTAGAAGAGGCCACGAACATTACAGTGACGACGTTTGATGGAAAAGAATTCTCGGGGAAAATCGTGGGGACTGATCCGAAAACGGACTTGGCCGTGATCAAAATTGAAGGAGACAATCTTCCGTTCATTCCATGGAGTTCACACGAGACGATCAGAGTGGGTGATTTGGTCTTAGCCGTAGGAAGTCCTTTTGGTCTGAAGTCATCAGTCACAATGGGCATTATCAGCGCGATGGGCCGTGGAAATGTCGGAATCACGGAATACGAGGATTTTATCCAAACCGATGCCCCGATTAATCCCGGCAATTCCGGTGGCCCCCTTGTGAACATGGCGGGTGAAATTGTCGGCATCAATACCGCCATTTTTTCGCGTACCGGTGGCTCGGAAGGGATCGGGTTTGCCATTCCCGTTGATATTGTCAGGAATATCGCGGATAGCCTCATCAGGAGCGGACGAGTCGTACGAGGTTGGATGGGGATTGCGATTCAAGAGTTGACTCCAGCCCTGGCGCAGTCTTTTCAGTTACCCGACTCTCATCGGGGGGGAGTGCTGATCAGTGAAGTGAATGAAAAGGGCCCATCCGCAGGAGGAGTCTTGCAACGAGGAGATGTTTTGCTCGAATACCGTGGTGAAAAGATTCGGGACGTCAATCACCTCCGAAATATCGTTGCCCGGACTTCAGTTGGCTTTGAGGTTGAAATCACCGTTTTACGCAATGGCGAAAAAAAGACGCTAACCATGCAAGTGGGAGAACGGCCAACCGATGAGATGCTTGCCAGTGGAAAAAGCCCCTCTCCTCCTTTGGCATTGGACAAACTCGATAATGTTCTTGCCGGTCTGGATGTCGGACAGTTGACGGATGAACGAAGGAAGCAGCTGAATCTCTCTAAAGAGGTTGCCGGCGTCGTCGTGAATGAAGTGAAACCCGGCAGTGCGGCAGAAGCGGCGGGTTTACAACAAGGAGACATCATTCAAGAAGTGAATCGGGAAGTGATCAAGAGTCTGAGCGATTACCAAAGCATTGCTTCGAAGATTGAGAAAAAGGAGTTGGTCGTTCTCTTTTTAAGTCGGAGAGGAAATAATCTCTTTGTGGCAGTCAATCCCCAATAATGTTGCAAGGTGGTTTCCTGCTGAACCACGGCTATTTTTGATGGATCTCCGGAGCCGAAGCGAATTGTTGCACTAAGACATGGCAGAACAATCAAAATTTACAAAGTGGATGCAGGACAAGATCTTTAATCCTCTCGAGGATAAAAAGATGCCGGTCATGCAGCACTTGTTTGAATTTCAAGCACGGCTGACGAAAGCGGTTGTGGTTGTCGCCTTGTTGTTCGTCGGGACGTTTTTCTACGCCGATACTTTAGTGCAGTGGTTGCGTATTCCATTGCAGAATATGTTCGTTCCCGGATCCCTAGAATGGGTTCCGACTGACCTGCCGAAAATTCCATTTATCTTTTTGTCTCCGGCTGAAGCCTTGTGGCAGAACCTCAAAGTAGCGGCCCTTTTTGCCTTGGTGCTCGCAACGCCCTATCTCCTGTGGGAAATATGGGCGTTTGTGGTTCCCGGCTTACATGTGCAGGAGCGCCGGTTTGTGGCGCCGTTTATCATGACGAGCGCCCTCGCTTTTTATTTAGGGTTAGGATTTTGTTTCTTTTTTGTTTTGCCGTTCGCCCTGAATTTTTTGGTTTCCTACGGCGTACAGGCAGGGTTCATTCCGCAATTGTCGATAGCCAATTATGTGGGATTTTCTCTGTGGTTTTTGGTGATCTTCGGTCTGACTTTTGAAGTGCCGCTGGCAATCACGCTCATGGCCAAATTAGGATGGATCGATGCGCCGTTTCTGAAAAAGTACCGAAAATGGGCATTTTTGGGGTCGTTTCTTTTTGCGGCACTCTTAACGCCGACCCCTGATCCCTTTAATCAATGTTTAATGGCCTTGCCGATGTACTTTTTTTATGAAGTCGGAATTATCAGCGCCGGTTTTTTTAAGAAAAAACCAACGGACGAGGCAGGTGAAGCGGAAGAGGATGTTGGCGCAAGTCCTTCGGCAAAGGGCGCTGGTGTCCTGCAACCCAAAACGGCAACCGGGTCGCATGGCCCTGATGATGAGTACGTGGGTGTGCCCTAGCGGTTTCACCTTGACATGGCCATATGATTGATGTCGCAGTATTGGTAATCAATAGTAAAATCTGTTCTGGAGAAGCAGAAGATCGTGGAGAAGAAAGCCTTCGTCAGTATCTACAAGACAATGATGTTCATCTTGTCGGGTATGAAGTCGTGCCGGACGATCGCGAGACTATTCGCAAGCATTTGGTGAGCCTGTGTGAGAAACAAGATCTTCAGGTGATTTTCACCATAGGAGGAACCGGGGTTCGGCCGACGGATTGGGCTCCGGAAGCGACACGGGATATCATCGAGAAAGAAATACCCGGCATTGGGGAAGCCATGAGGGCGGAAAGTCTTAAAAAAATGAAGACGGCGATGCTGTCTCGAGGAACAGCCGGGATTCGCGGCAAGACTATGGTGGTCAATCTTCCGGGCAGTCCTAAGGGTGCGATAGAAAATTTATCGACGTTTCTTCCGATTCTTGATCATACCGTTCAAAAAATATCGAGAGTCTCTCCGAGTCGATCATAATGGAGAGGCAGGAAAGTTAGGAGTAACCCATGGATCTCATTAGCCGCGACAGCAGATGTGGAGGCCTTCATGAGTGCTGAATTGAAAATGTTTGAATCCTCAACGACGCAAGGCGATTCCTGTACGTATATGTGGGCATGCGCGATTTGTGACGAGAATGAAACATGCCAAAAGGATAAGGAAGGTCATAGCCGATGGTTAGTGGCCAAACGCATGGAGCGAATCGACTACAAAATTCTTGTCATGAGTAATAAAGGCGGAGTCGGCAAGAGCACCCTCTCCACGAATTTGGCTGTCAGCTTGGCCTTAAAAGGCTATGAGGTGGGTATCTGCGATATGGATATTCACGGCCCCAATATTCCCAAAATGGTTGGAGCCGAAGGCCAACGCCTCAAGATTAGTACGGGTGGCGGGATTATTCCTCATCAAGCCTACAATATGAAAATTGCCTCGATGTCGTTCCTGCTCCAAAACTCCGATGACCCCATTATTTGGCGCGATGCGTATAAGTTCGAGTTCATTAATCAGTTGCTCGGCGGTGTCGAATGGCAGGATTTAAATTTTCTCATTGTGGATCTCCCACCCGGAACGGGAAATGAGTCAGTCACCACGATTGACCTCATTGGGGAGGTGACCGGGTGTGTGATCGTTTCGACCCCACAAGAGGTGGCCTTGCTTGATGCCCGAAAGTCCGTCAACTTCGCAAAGGATAGTGAATTGCCGATTATTGGCATTGTGGAGAATATGAGCGGCCTTGATTGCCCGCATTGCCACGAGCGTATCGAAGTCTTTCGCATGGGTGGAGGAGAAGCGTCCGCCCACGATATGGGAGTTCCTTTTTTAGGAAGGATTCCGCTCGATCCCGAGGTGGTGAAGCAGAGTGACTACGGCGAACCCTATGCCTTGTTCCATTCCGATTTGCCGACGGCTGATGCGTATCACGGGATTGCCAATAAAGTTGATGAGTTTTGCAAGAAAAAAGGGTCGCTGGTGCAAATCGCGACCAAGAGCCCATTTAAGAAAAAATAGAGTCGCAACAATCATGGACGGGTTAACCTCTCTCACAGAAGCTCAACAGATTGTACTGGACGCTGCCACCCCGTTGGGGTGCGAGAAAGTCGGATTGCTGGATGCATTGGGCCGGGTCCTTGGTGAGGATATCGTGGCGCCACGATATAACCCCCCGTGGAACAATTCCGCCATGGACGGGTTTGCCGTTCGGTGGGAAGATATCAGGAAAGAGCATGAAATTACCAAGCCGGCGGAATTGACGATCGTCGAAGACGTGCAGGCCGGCCAGATTGCCACGAAATCCGTGGGACCCGGCGAAGCCATTCGCATCATGACCGGCGCCCCGGTTCCGGAGGGAGCCGATACCGTGGTGCGGGTTGAATTCACGGAACCATCCGCAACCCACGTCCGGATTTTCAAACCAGAACCCCAGGGTGCCAATATTCGTCCAAAGGGCGAAGACGTCAAGGAAGGCGAATGCATCATTCCCAAGGGCACCCAACTGCGTCCGGCGGAAATCGGCATGCTCGCGATTTTGGCGAAATCGTTCGTGTTGGTGCATCAACGTCCCAGAGTGGCCATCCTTTCAACGGGTGATGAACTCGCCGATCTCGATGAGAAATTCGACGAGAATAAAATCGTCAACTCGAACAGCTATGGCATTGCGGCGGCGGTGCAAGAGGCGGGTGGAGTCCCGCTCTTGTTGGGCATTGCCAGGGATACGCCCGAATCCCTCAAGGAAAAGATCTCGCAGGGATTGGGCTGTGACATCGTGGTTCTCTCGGGCGGCGTGTCCATGGGCGACTCCGACTTCACCAAAGTCGTGTTCGCGGAACTCGGAGCCGACATGCATTTCTGGAAACTGGCGATTCGACCGGGACAACCCCTGGCCTTCGGCAAGATCCAGGGTAAATTGGCTTTCGGGCTACCTGGGAATCCCGTGTCGTCCATGGTCACGTTTGAACAGTTGGTTCGGTTGGCGGTCATGAAGATGGGAGGCTGCCGGCACCTGATGCGTCCGGTGGTCGAGGCCGAGTTTCAGGAAAAGTTTTCCAAACATCCTGATCGCCGGCATTTCCTTCGAGGGATCCTGGAACAAGAAAACGGAAAACTCACCGTTCGGACCACCGGGCCGCAAGGTTCAGGGATTTTGACCTCCATGGTCAAGGCCAACGGGTTGATTGATATTCCGGAAGAAGTGGAAAAAATCAATCCCGGCGATACCGTTCGCGTACAAGTGCTCAGCAAGAATTTTTAACCCATGGCGCCACCTATCCTATCCTTTGTCGGTCGTTCGAACAGCGGGAAAACCACGTTGATTGAACGGGTCATTCCCGAACTCACCCGCGCAGGGTATCGGGTGGCCACCGTGAAGCACGCGGGACACGGGTTCGAGTTGGACACGGAGGGAAAGGACAGTTGGCGACACAAACAAGCCGGGGCGCATGCGGTCATCGTGATTTCCAAGGGAAGCCTTGCCATGTTTGCCGACGTCTCCGAAGAAATGAAAGTGGAGGAGGTGCGAGACCGGTTTTTGGACAGCCGCACGGATTTAATCATTGCGGAAGGGTGGAAAAGCGAAGGCTATCCGAAAATTGCCGTTGTCCGTGAACAACTTGAAGAAGTGAATGTCTCCATTGACGGGTTGTTAGCCATTGTCTCGATGAAACCCATAGAAGCGTCTGTGCCGTGCATTGATCGTGATGATATCACGGCGCTTGCCAAATTGATTATGCAGCACTACCCCAAGCCCCCCTCCACTTGACATGAACCGCAGGACCGTCATCGTCCTCCTGGTCGCTGTCGTGGTCCTCTTTGTAGCCGGGACGGCAGCTATTCCACTTACCAATCATCCCGAGTTTTGCGCTTCTTGCCATACCATTCGTCCTGCAGTCGAAAGTTGGAAAATGTCGTCCCACAGAGACGTCACCTGCGTGGCGTGCCATGTTCGCCCGGGCCTGAAAGGATTTATCGAAGATAAAGTGTTTGCCGGCTTGGAAGATGTGGCAATCACGTGGTTTGGGACGCCAACCGACCCTCATGACCTGCAATCGCACGTGGAGTCGGATGTCTGTTTGAGTTGCCATCGTGCGATACTTAGAGTGTCAGAAGTTTCAACGAGAGACTTGCCGAAGCCCGTCAATGATATTGGATTAATCATGAGTCACCGAAAGCATATAGAATCCTTTCGCAAACGTGGGCAAGGGGAGGGCTGTACCACCTGTCATGCGCGAGTGGTACATGGCAAGCCTGTCAAAGGCTATCCCATTGTGCTCCCACGAGGTCATGTCAAGTTGGATATGAAGCCGTACTATCCTGAACATCCCGAGGGTTCGGCGTTATGGAAATCTTCATTGGCCGATTGCGTGCGATGCCATGACAACGAAACCTCTTTTGAAGGCAAGGTCCTCAGCAAAGATTGTGCAGTGTGTCATCTCCCGGACAAAATCGGGGATTTTTTGTTCTAACACCACGTAAACGGCACCAATGTCGGCACCAATTGTTCGCGTTCAAAATTTGACCAAACGGTTTGGCGATTTCACGGCGGTGGATCATGTGTCGTTCGAGATCCAACCTGGAGAAACCATTGGCCTGCTTGGGCCCAATGGAGCGGGGAAAACCACGACTTTTCAAATGCTCTTAGGAGTGATTACCCCTACGCATGGAACGATCGAGATGTTGGGACTCGATCTCCTAAAACATCGAGAAACGATTCTCCGGCAGGTCAATTTTTCATCCACTTATATCTCGATGCCCTATGCCTTAACCGTGGAAGAAAACCTCCGAGTGACGGGTCGGTTATATGGTGTATCAGATATCAACAGACGAATCGATGATGTGATCAAAAAACTTGAGATGGAAGACATTCGCCATAGAATTACCCGCAAATTGTCGTCCGGACAAATGACGCGGCTGACGTTGGCGAAATCGGTGATGACCGAACCGAAAATCTTATTTCTCGATGAGCCCACGGCGAGTTTAGACCCGGATATCGCTCACAAGGTGAAAGGGTTTTTAAAAGAATATCGTGAGACGTCAGGCTTGAGCATGTTGTATACCTCGCACAATATGCGAGAAATAGAAGAGATGTCCGACCGGATCGTGTTCCTTCAACGAGGAAAAATTATTGCCCAGGGCACTGCCGCAGAAGTCATTGCTCAGTATGACGAACACGATCTTGAACGGGTTTTCCTCAAAATCGCGCGTGAGGGCTGATGCCGTGCCGCAAGGGGGAGAGCGTGAGCCTTTCTTGGGAACGCACGGTTACTCTTCGAAGGGGTTAACAACAAGTAGCAGTAGCATATGAACATCGGTCGTATCTCGGCACTTATTACCAGGCATCTCTTTCTCTACCGCCGGAGTTTTCCCCGGTTGTTGGAAATATTTTACTGGCCCCTCTTGGATCTGGTGGTGTGGGGATTTATTACGATGTATCTGGCCCAGGAAGGAAAAGGGCTGCATGGTGCGGTCGTTTTCTTTCTAGGCGCGCTCATTTTCTGGGACCTTCTCTTTCGGGCGCAACAAGGGATCACCATCTCCTTCCTCGAAGAAATTTGGTCGCGAAATCTCATGAATTTATTCGCAAGCCCCCTCACTGCCGGAGAATTTTTAGCAGCGACGATGGTTATGAGTGTCTTTAAAGTGGCCGCCGTTTCCGTGATTATGGCATTTTCCGCCCTGTTTTTTTATTCGTACAATGTCTTCATCATGGGGCTGACCCTTATTCCATTCGTCCTGAATCTTATTGCCGCCGGGTGGCTCATCGGGATTTTAACCATGTCGGTGATTATGCGATTCGGCCAGCAAGCCGAAGTCCTCGCCTGGGGGCTCGTCTTTCTTTTTCAACCGATCTCCTGTGTCTTCTATCCACTGTCCGTTTTGCCAGCCTGGCTGCAACCGTTGGCCTTGGCCAATCCCGCGGCGCATGTGTTTGAAGGCATGCGGGAGGTGTTGCTGGATCAAGCCGTGCCGTGGGCCCATCTTGGGTGGGCGATGGGTCTGAACAGCCTGTATTTGCTGCTCATGATCGGGGTCTATCAATACACGTTTTCCGTGTGTAAGGACCGGGGCATGTTGGTGCGGGTCGGGGAGTAGTGCTGATCGAATAGACGTATTTTTTCAAAAGGCTCACGGACTCTCTTCTTTCCCAAAACGTCCGGCCACGACAATTTCCTCTAACGGGCGCCGGTCGTTCGGCCGTTCCATCTCCTGAAGATGAGAGGGTAAGGACTCCTTGGGCGCGCGCTTTCCAATGGCGACCATGGCCAGGACTTCGTAGTCTTCGGGAACGCGCAGCTCTCTTCTGGCCTTCTCATAATCGAATCCCTGCATGCCATGTACGACGAATCCCCGTCGTGTCCCTTCCAACGCTAAATTTTCCCAGGCCGCCCCTGCATCAAAGGCATGGGTGACGGATGGTTTGTCGTTATGTTCGAAGAGCTTTCTGGACGTGACGACGACTAACACGGCAGCCTGTTGAGCCCATGCTTTATTGCCTTCGACCAGCAAATCCACAAACGTCTTCCAAAATGTCGTCTGCCGTTTTGCATAGACGAATCGCCACAGTTGCGCATTATACGACGAGGGAGCCCAGCGAGCGGCTTCAAAGAGCGGCATGAGCTCGTCATCGGATAATTCCTCACCGGTCATCGAACGGGGAGACCATCGGTTTACAATAAGGGGATGAATGGCATAGTTTGCCTTTCTCTGCTGTTGTACTTCTTCAGTGAGGGAATCGTTCATGACATGCTCCTCATGCTTTGAATAGTGATACCTGGCCAACTCTTTTTTGTGCTGTGCTTGGACCCAACTGGAATTTCAGCCGATTTCAACGGCAAAAAGGTGGTCAGGAAGAGTCGGATTCTTTGAGCCGGTCCAAGCGTGCTTGGTCCACGAAGACCCACAAGCTCTTTTCTTGGGTCACCGCAACTGATCCTGGTTTTGCTTTTTTGGGTTTTCTCACGTTTTTTCTCAATGTATAGATGACTTCACCTTTTCCGCTTTTCCGTAAATCGCTGTAGAACAAGGCCAGTGTGGCGGCATCCTTCAAGGTTTCAGGCTGAATTTGTTGTTTCTTTTCCAGTTTGATAACCACGTGTGACCCTGGGGTGCCACGGGTATGCAGCCAAAGATCGTCGGGTTTGGATACCTTAAAGGTCAAGACATCATTATCTGTGGCGCTTTTTCCGACCCAAATAGCATGTCCATCCTGAGAGGAAAAGTGACGATATGGTGTTGCGGTTTGTGTTTTCGGCGTTGTACGCCGTGGGCTTTTCTGTGGAACGGTTTCACGTTGGCCGGTCTTGTGCTCAAGCGGTCTTTCCCTCGTTTCACTCTCTAATGCGTGTAATTCATTTTGAAGGTTGTTCAGTTCGTTTTTCGTCTCCTTAAGACGAGGCACAAGGTTCTTTTGCGCTCCGGTAAATTTTCCATGTTTGGTGAAATAGTCTTTAAGATTCTCGGGTCCGTCTTTTTCAGGGTTTAACGGAAGCGTGAGTTCAGGCAGTGTTTCATCGAAATAATCAATCACGGTAATTTGGTTTTGTCCTTTTCGCAGGGCAGAGACATGGCTTTTCAAAAGCTCGCCGTACCGTCCATACTCACGATAGGCGCCAACCTTTTCAAAATCTTGAGTTAATTTCGCTACCCGTCGCTGCAGTTTTTTGATGTGTTTTCGTAAGTGAACGACTTGTTGATGACGTTGGTTCTCAATAAACGCGTTCTGTTCGGATATGAGATGAGACGCTTCAATTCGTTCAGAAACAGGGAAGCGCAGCTCGTCAACATCATGAACGGGTGGGAACGATTCTTGAGGTATTTCCGTGGCCCAAGGACAAGGGGAAAGGGCAAAGGGTTGCCCCACGATCTGGCGACTGGCTTTGAGGGACCGTAGCACGATGGTCTGGGCATCCAAGACGAAAATATTGGCTGAACGTCCGATCAGCGCGACAACCAGAAAAAACACGCGCTCGGGTTTTCTTAGCTCGAACCACACAATGCGATCATCGGGAATTTGGGCGAGACGATGAATTTTTGCCCCTAAGAGATGGGCCCGTAAATATTGACAGAACGATGGGGGCTCTGGAGCGCATGGGACTTTTTGACTCAGGATATGCAACCGGCCGTGTTGGGAATGGGTTGAGAGTAAAATCGAAAGGGATCGTCCCGGTCGGCGAAGAAAAAAGATGACCGTATCAGGTGTTGGCTGTTGAATTTTTTGGATAAATCCACCGACACAAGCCGGTGCCATTTCGGTGAGAATGGCATTCACGTCATCGAGGCTTAGCACCATTTGCCTCCTTTTGAAACCTAAGATAAACAGGATAACGTGGGAAGGGAAACGTTATTTTACGCCATTGAACGAGAGGGCGGCTTTTAAGCTAGCCGTGAATTCGCTGACTCCACGAATCAAATCAGGGGAGTGTTGGAGTTCTTCTATTTTTCGAACGAGAGCGCTGCCCACGATGACCCCATCGGAAAAAGCGGCGATTTGACGGGCATCGTTGGGTGTGGCAATGCCGAATCCCACAGCCACGGGTTTCTTGGCTTTCTTTCGAAGCGCGTGGACGTGTTGCCTGATGGAATCGATGTCTTGCAGTTTTGCCCCCGTAATTCCGGTAATCGACACATAATAAATGAATCCGCTGGTCCGTTTAATCACTTCGGCTTTTCTCGCTGTCGTGCTTGTCGGCGCAAGGAGAAAAATCAAGCACGGACCTTTCGCATCAGAGGCTTGTTGCAACAGGTCGGCTTCTTCCGGCGGCATGTCCGGAATAATGACTCCATCGACCCCGGCTTGGACGGCTTCGTGACAAAACTCTTGTTCCCCCATTGCCATAATGGTGTTGTAATAGGTCATCAGAATAAGCGGTACTTGAGTTTTGGTTCGCAAGGATTTGACCGTCCGTAAAATGCCGCGAAGCGAAGTGCCTGATCGTAACGCCCGTTCGGCTGCTTTTTGAATAACCGGACCATCGGCAATCGGATCGGAAAACGGGACGCCGATTTCAATCAGATCGGCCCCGGCTTTTTCTAACGCCACCACCAATGCTTCCGTCTCAGCCAATGAGGGATCTCCGGCCATGAGATAGGGGATCAGCGCTTTTCCCCCTTGTTGGTGGAGCCGATGAAAGGTGGCAGTTATACGATTGGAAGGAGTCGCCATGCTTAGGGTTGGATCCCCCGCATTTGGGCAATCTGGTTGACGTCTTTATCGCCTCGACCAGACAGGTTCATGATCAGGGTTTGGTTTTTCTTCATCTTCGGCGCCCGTTTCATGACTTCTGCAACGGCATGTGCGCTTTCCAAGGCAGGAATGATCCCTTCTTCGTGCGACAACAGATCAAATGCTTCCAAGGCCTCTTGATCAGTCGCCGAGGTGTACTGAATGCGACCCGAGTCATGGTGCATGGCATGTTCAGGGCCGACTGCAGGATAATCGAGCCCGGCGGACACCGAATGTGTGCTATTGACTTGTCCATGCCGATCTTGAAGCAAATAGGTCATGGTTCCATGAAGCACGCCCGGCGTTCCACCGGCAAATCGAGCAGCATGTTTGCCACTGGCCAAGCCCATTCCGCCGGCTTCCACCCCTACCATTTGAATCTGTGGATCATTGATAAACGGATAGAACAAGCCGATGCTATTGCTTCCGCCTCCCACACAGGCCACCAGGCAATGGGGGAGTGTGCCCTCTGCGGCTAGGATTTGCCGTCGTGCTTCCCGGCCGATCACCGATTGAAAGTCGCGAATCATCATCGGATAGGGATGCGCCCCCAGCACGGAGCCCAGCAAGTAATGCGTGGTTCGCACATTGGTGGTCCAGTCACGCATGGCCTCACTAATGGCATCCTTGAGAGTCCGACTACCCGCATCCACGCTGGTGACTTTCGCTCCGAGTAACTGCATGCGAAAGACATTCAGCGCTTGCCGCGCCATATCTTCCGTGCCCATATAAATTTCCGCTTCCAACCCAAACATGGCCGCGATGGTCGCAACCGCGACGCCGTGTTGTCCGGCACCGGTTTCCGCGATGACTCGCTGTTTCTTCATGCGTTTCGTCAGCAACGCCTGGCCCACGGTGTTGTTGATTTTGTGCGCGCCGGTATGACAAAGATCCTCCCGCTTGAGATAGATTTTTGCTCCGCCTAATGTCTTGGTGAGTTGTTTGGCGAAGTAGAGAGGGGTTGGACGCCCCACATAGTGTTTTAAGCATTCGCGAAATTCTTCTTGAAAACGGCGGTCTTTCCGAAATTTCGCATAGACCTTTTCCAACTCCAGGATAGCCGGCATGAGGGTTTCAGGAACATATTGCCCTCCATATTTGCCAAACCGACTTCGTTTAACGGGAGTTCGTGCCATGGAGTCTTACTGTAGTTTCAGAGCGCGGTTCTGTGAGAATTTTGAAAAATGATCTCTTGTGTTCCTTCATTCTTCAGAAAAGGGGAAACGGGGCGGGCTTTCGTTCGCGAGCTAAAGTATACCGACTTGATTTATGACGATACAAGCTTCACGGCTTGGATAAAGGCGTTCACCTTGGCTGGATCTTTCTTGCCAGGACTGGCTTCCACGCCACTGCTGACGTCCACGCCATAAGGCTGGACTTTCCGGATCGCCTCTTGAACATTATCGGAAGTGAGCCCCCCCGCAAGCAAAAAGGAAAAAGACTGAGCGGCTTCCGCGGCAAGGTTCCAGTCCGCGGTTTTGCCGGTTCCTCCATAGGCTGTTGCTGAAAAGGCATCCAAAACAAATCCTCGAACTCGGGCTCGACCTTTGTATTCAGCCATGGCAAAAAGGGTGTTACGGTCGCGAAGTCTGATCCCTCGTATAACCGGACGTCCCAGCGATTCACAATACTCAGCCGATTCGTCTCCATGAATTTGAGCGAGTGCCAACCCGCATTCATCCATGGTCTGTCGAACGTTCTCGGGTTTTGCATTGACAAACACTCCAATGGGCAACACGAACGGCGGCAAATTGACCACAATGGACTTGACGACATTCAAACTGACATGGCGCGGGCTTTTTTTGTAGAAGACGAAACCGAGAGCATCGGCCCCGGCATCAATGGCCTGTAAGGCATCGATTGGGTTCGTGATCCCACAGATTTTGATTTTTGGCAGAGACATGGCCTGATGAGTGGAAAGTGGGAAAGGTCGGTTAAATCCAGCGAGTTCCTTGCGCGGGCTGTTGGTCTTCACTTTTCTGTCCGGCCGTTCCACACAGGTCTTGAATCTTGGCGCCGATATCATTCGCTCGAACTAACGATTCACCCACCAACATGGCCTTGGCTCCGGCTTCTAAAATCTGTAGCACATCCTCGCGTTTGTGGATTCCGCTTTCACTCACAATGATTTTGTCGGAAGGAATCCGGTGGGCAAGCCGCCCGGTCATCGCGAGATCAGTCGAGAAGGTTGTCAGGTCTCGATTGTTGATGCCGATCAGGGCAGCATCGGGAATTCGTTCTAAGACCAAATCGATTTCCGACTCGTCATGCGTTTCAACCAGGGCATCGAGTGCCAAGCCTTTGGCAATTGCATAGAAATCTTCGAGTTGAATCCGATCCAAGGCCGCCACGATGAGCAAGACGGCATCGGCCCCATATGCGCGTGCTTCATAAAATTGTATATCTTCGATCATAAATTCTTTGTTTAATGTCGGCAGTCCTACGTGGTCCTTGACGTGGGCCAGGTCGTCCAAATGCCCGAGAAAGAATTCTTGATCCGTCAGCACCGAGACGGCTGCGGCTCCATGTGCTTTATACGTATCGGCAATCTTCACCGGATCAAATCGGTCTTTAAATTCCGGACGCATCAATCCCTGACTCGGTGACGCCTTTTTGACTTCCGTAATCAGGGCCGGGCAGTCCGGCGTGTAGGCTGCTTCTAAGGCTTTGATAAAGCCTAACGGATCAGACCGATCAGCTATTTTTCCCTTGAGGCTGGTTAGATAGCCGCGGCTTTTTTTTCGGCGGAGTTCTGTCTTCTTATGTTCCAGGATTCGATCCAGCATCATGCGGCGGCCCTATTCGAAAATCGGACAAGTTTTTGAAATTTCTCGTAAGCCGCCCCACTATCTAAGGCGTTCGTGGCATGGCCATACCCTTCTTTGAGGCTTTTGGCTTTTCCGCAGGCCACAAACGCCGGTGCGGCATTCATGAGCACGATGTCCCGTTTGGCGTCACGATGCCCTTTGAGAATCCCCTGAATCATGGCCGCATTGTCTTCGGGAGTCCCCCCTCGCAGATCTTTGGGGTTCACTCGAGCTAATCCAAAATCTTCCGGAGCCAGATGATAGCTCGAAACCCGTCCGGCTTTACCTTCGGACACATAGGTGAAATCGGTCAATGTGATTTCGTCTAATCCATCCTTGCCATGCAAGACGAAACAATGTTGGGTGCCTAAGCGAATGAGGACTTGGGCCAATTTTTCCGTTAAGGCATGATCATAGACGCCTAAGATTTGAATGCCGGCTCCGGCAGGGTTGGATAAAGGCCCCATGATATTCATCAACGTTCGTATTCCCATTTCGGAACGAGGTTTGGCGCAATGCTTCATCGCCCTGTGGTAGAGCGGCGCAAACAAAAATCCAATTCCGATTTCATTGACACAGGCTTCCACCTGTTCTGGAGGAAGATCAATTTTGACGCCCATGGCGGCTAACACGTCCGCACTCCCGGACCGTGAGGAGACCGACCGATTCCCATGCTTCGCAACGGTGATGCCTCCTCCGGCAACCACGAACGCCGTCGCAGTGGAAATATTAAAGGTGTTGGATTGATCACCCCCGGTTCCACAGGTATCGACGACCTGGGGATCCCCCACGTGGATACGCACAGCCATTTCACGCATGGCTTTCACCGAACCCGTGATTTCCTCGACGATCTCGCCCTTCATCCGAAGGCCGATGAGGTACGCGGCAATTTGGGATTCAGAAGCGGCACCTTGCATGATTTCAAGCATGACGTCATAGGCTTCGTGTTCTGTGAGGTTGATCCCTTCAACCAATTTTGTGAGGGCTTGTTTGATCATGCTGTGTTCTGCCGATTCAGTTGGGGCCTATGCCGCGAGTGGTTCACCATTATCAGCGCCCAGTTCAAGAAAGTTTCGCAATAAATCTATGCCGGATTTCGTGAGGATCGACTCCGGGTGGAACTGCACGCCTTCTGCTCCGGTTGGAAGATGCCGGAGCCCCATGATTTCGCCTTCTTCCGTCATCGCTGAAATTTCAAAATCACCGGGCAGTGTCTCTCGGTTGACGATCAGCGAATGATACCGCGTGGCTTCAAACGGATTGGGCAGGCCTTCAAAAATCGTTTGATTGTCGTGCTCGACCAACGATGTTTTGCCATGCATCAGACGATCGGCGCGGATGATTTCGCCGCCGAAGGCAAAGGCCAAAGACTGATGTCCGAGACAGACGCCCAACAGCGGGATGCGCCCGGCAAAATGCCGGATCACCTCTACGGAAATCCCCGCTTCATTGGGCGTACAAGGACCAGGGGAGACCACAATACGTTCCGGACGCAGTTTCGTAATCGCCTCAACCGTGATTTTATTGTTTCGATAGACCTCAATATCGGCACCCAGTTCCCCGAGGTACTGAACCAGGTTGTACGTAAAGGAGTCATAATTGTCGATCATGAGCAACATATAATTACCATCTGTAGCGACCGCATCCCGGGTCACGGCCCGGGACATGCCTCATGGGCCCGGAAGAAAGCGCCATAAGATGGCGCCGCTACACATATCGCAGTGGTGTCATTCCAACCCCTGTTCGGCCATTTCGATGCTTCGCATCATGGCGCGAGCTTTATTGCAGGTCTCCTCGTATTCTTTCGTTGGATCGGAATCGGCGACGATCCCCGCGCCGGCTTGAACGAAGGCGTCTCGGCCTTTAATGACAATGGTTCGAATATTGATGCAGGTATCCATATTGCCCGAGAAACTAAAATAGCCCACGGCGCCGGCATAGGGGCCTCGTTGCGTGGGTTCGAGTTCTTCGATGATTTGCATGGCTCGAATTTTCGGCGCCCCCGAGACCGTGCCGGCGGGAAAACACGCTTTCATGACGTCATACGTGTCTCTTTCCGGATTTAACGTACCCACCACCTGCGAGACAATATGCATGACGTGAGAGTATCGTTCGATTTTCATAAATGGATCAAGCACGACCGTGCCTGTTTGAGCCACACGTCCGACATCGTTCCGTCCTAAATCAACCAGCATCACATGTTCGGCGCGTTCCTTTGTATCGGCTAACAGTTCTTCGGCCAACGCTTGATCTTCCGCGACCGTCACCCCGCGCTTTCGAGTACCTGCGATCGGCCGAACGACAACTTGATCTTCTTCGCACCGAACCAAAATTTCCGGTGAGGACCCAACCAATTCGACTCCTGCCACTCGGAGATAAAACATGTAGGGTGAAGGATTGATCACCCGTAACGCACGATAGATTTCCAAGGGAGGCGTACGAATCTTGGTCTGCCATCGTTGGGACACGACCGCCTGTACGATATCGCCGGCTTGAATATACTCTTTGGTCCGCATGACCATTTTTTCGAAATGGGCCTGCGTCATATTGGAGGTGAAGTGCGGAAGCTGCCGACGCGCGGAAGAAGACTGGCGCCGCAAGGGCGTTTTGAGCTTCGCAATCATTTTCTCGATTCGAGTCGTGGCATCCACATAGGCAGATTTGAGGTCCGATTTCGTGGAAGACGCAAGGCGCGCATTGGCTACGACTTTGATCGTATGCCGGATATTATCAAAGATCAAAAGTGTGTCCGTGACGAAGAAGGCAAGCAGGGGTAATTGGGCAGAATCCTTGGGATACGCAGGAATTGGTTCGAAAAATTGAACGAGGTCATACCCCAGATAGCCGACGGCTCCGCCGACAAAGCGAGGGAGGCCCGGTACCCGTACGGGCTGAAACTCGTCCAGCATGGCCCGAATATGGGCCAAAGGATTGTGCCCTAACGGACACGTTTCCGTTTTTCGACCTTTTTTGATATGGAGTTTGCCACCGTCTTCCCACAGAACTTGTGTGGCATTACTGCCTAAAAATGAATACCGTGCCCAGTTCTCGCCACCTTCAATGCTTTCAAACAGGAAAGCCGTATTGCCGGAATTGATTTTAGAAAACGCACTGACCGGTGTTTCCAGATCTGCCAAAATTTCGCGATATACCGGCACCAAATTTCCCATCTGGGCCAATTGGCAAAATTGGTCAAAACTTGTTGAATAACAAGGTTTTTTCATGATTTGAACGGTATCATGTGGCTTAAAAACAAGTCAATGAAACGTGTGAGAACCGTCTCAGTAGAAAAAAACGAGGTCCCTTAAAAGCAGAGCCCTTCCTTCGGTATCATTGGCAGGCAGAGCAGGACTGGACGAGAATTTTTAAGTATACTATTTTCGGGAAGGTCGTGTATGAAAATTGTCAGGTTTCGAGATCACTCGGGGATAATCCACTATGGTGAGTGGGCAACGAACGTATCCGCTCGACTCATCGAAGGCCACATCTTCGATCAGTACGAGGTGACGGATCGGGTTGTTCACATTGAAAAGGTGTTAGCCCCCATTGTCCCTCCTACGATCCTTTGTATCGGACTCAACTATCGACAGCATGCTGAAGAGACGGGGGCGAAGATTCCAGACTATCCGGTGTTGTTCATCAAAGCTGTCAATGCACTCAACGATCCGGGTGACCCTATCGTCATTCCCAAAGTCGCCCCGGGGCAGGTCGATTACGAATGCGAATTGGCCGTGGTCATTGGAAAGTCTGCGAAAAACGTTGAACGAAGCCGAGCACTCGACTATGTGCTGGGGTATACGTGCGCCAATGACGTGAGTGCCCGCCGTTGGCAGAAAGAGGGTGGGGGAAAACAATGGTGCAGAGGAAAGTCATTCGACACGTTTTGCCCGCTCGGGCCTTGTCTTGTGACACCGGATGACATTTCTGACCCCAACAATCTGAAAATTACAACCAAACTAAATGGCGAAACCATGCAGGATTCGACCACCTCCGATATGATTTTTGATGTCCCAACCCTGGTGAGTTTTCTCAGCGAAGGCACGACGCTTTTACCAGGGACGGTTATTTTGACGGGGACCCCACAGGGGGTCGGGTTTGCAAGAAATCCGCCGGTCTTTCTCAAAAAGGGAGATCGAGTCACCATTGAAATCGAACGAATCGGCAAGCTGACAAATCCCGTTCAGGACGAATACGAACAAGCCCACTAGCCTTTCGTTTCTAAATAATTTCTCGCCTGCCAAATGAGCGCGAGTACAGGCAGCCCCAGGCATGCGGTAAGGAGAAAGAAACTGGAGTAGCCTAGGCTGTCTACGATGGTTCCGGAGTACCCGCCCAGTATTTTGGGAAACAAGGTCATGAGTGAACTGAAGATGGCATATTGCATCGCGGTAAACTTGATATTCGTGAGGCTGGAGAGGAATGCCACAAAGGCGGTGCTGGCTAATCCAGCCGACAGGTTATCGGCTGAAATTACCAGGTAGAGCATGCTGAGATCATGCCCCCTGGAAGCCAGCAGCACAAACAGAAGGTTGGTGGTCGCCGACAGAAGAGCACCCAGGAACAGGATACGGATCACGCCGTATCGTACTGAAAGGATTCCCCCCAGAAAGCCGCCGGCGATGGTCATGAATAATCCAAATGTTTTCACGACGCCGGCAATTTCCGGCTTGGTGAATCCCATGTCTTGATAAAACACGTTGGCAATCACTCCCAGGACGATATCGGAGATTCGGTACATACCGACCAGCGCAAGAAGCAGGAAAGCCGACTTGAGTCCATAGCGCCCAAAGAAGTCTTTCGCCGGGGCGATATAGGTTTCCGCCATCATGTCCTGACTTGCGACACCCGCTCGAATGAGGAGAGTGGCAACCACCCATGCCACCATGAGCCCCACGCTCACGCGTGCCGTTTCGACCATAAATCCGGCGAATGGTTTGGCACCAACTATTGCTGCGAGCAGGTTGGTCGTGTCCTCAGCTAATTCGGCGGTAGCGTAAAAAACCATGATAAAGCCGGTGACAGAGGCGACAAACATGATGAGAAGCCCCATATATTCTCTTGTCGAGCGGGAGGCGCTGCTGGTTCGATTCGCGACTGGTTCCGAAATGACTATGGTTGCAACCACGCCCACCAGCATGGTTGTAGCCATCATAAAATAGGACCACTGCCAAGCTTGATACTGGTAGGCACCTTTGGCTGATCCGAATGCACTGGCTAAAAATAAGGCGCCAGCCCCCGAAACCAACATTCCGATACGATAGCCTACGATATAGGTGGACGACATCATGGCTTGCAACGAGGGATCGGCTGACTCGATGCGGTAGGCATCAATCACGATGTCCTGGGTAGCGGAGGAAAATCCAAGCAGCACAGCAGCCAGTGCCATCAATGTGAGGCTGAATCGGCCACTGGCGGGATCTATGAGGGCCATGCCGATAATGGCGGCAATGATGGAACATTGCGCAAGCAGCATCCAGCCTCGTCGACGGCCTAACCTGCGTGTCAGGACGGGGAGGGGTAATGTGTCAACGAGCGGCGCCCACACGAATTTGAAGGAATAGCCCAGTGCGGCCCAGCTGAAGAAGGTGACGGCTGAACGCTCGATCCCGGCCTCACGCAACCACAAAGAGAGTGAGGAAAAAATCAACAGAAGGGGGATCCCGGCTGAGAAGCCCAGAACCAACATGGTGATGACACGCGGGTGCCAAAATGTCTGGAAGGAATGACGCCAGCTTTGTTGCCTATTTGGATTCATGCGGTGGACGTACCCATGATTGATCGATGCCCCTGTCTCAAGCTTAGAATTTGGTCAAAGCTTGACGGTTTCTTGAAAAGAGCAATCGGTAGAAAGGGTGAGAACTCTCTGACAGGTTTGTCCAGAATCTGCAATCTCGATTTTCGCAAAAGTTGCCAGCCCCCGTGCCGGTCATTGATTTCATTTTTCGAGATGTGTTAGCGTCGATTATGAGCCGTTTCCGTCTTGCCGTACAGAGGAGTATGTCCAGGAAAGGTACGTAGGGGCCCTGATTCGCAGAAAATTGGCAGTCAGCAAGACCGTGCTCTGAGGATGCAACAACCCATCACGTAGGACGCCGCGATCAGTTTGCCAGTGTTGAATTGATCGTTGCGTCTTTTTTTGTCTGCTGAAGAGAAAAGGAATTCATGACGAAGTACACCGACTTCATCAATTATCACCTGTCGATGTTGGTTGATGAGACACGGACCGGTGCGTACCGTCAAGCTATTTCCCAGGTTGTCAAACCAGGCGACGTGGTCGTGGACGTGGGTTGTGGGTCAGGCATTCTCTCCTTCTTCGCTTGTCGTGCCGGCGCTCGTCATGTGTATGCCATGGAGAGTGAGGCCGTCATCGAAATTGCCAAACTTGTGGCAGCGAAAAATGGGTTCCAGGATCGAATCACGTTTTACAACGACCTGTCTTTCAATGTTGAGTTGCCTGAACAGGCTGATGTGATCGTGACGGAGACGATGGGCACGTTCGGGTTTGAAGAAGGAATTATCGGATCCCTCACTGATGCCAGAGATCGTTTTCTCAAAAAAGGCGGAACACTCATTCCTCGTAGCGTGGACTTATTCCTTGCGCCCGTTGAACTGCCGCAATTTTATGAACATGTCGTTGATTTTTGGGTGAACAGATGTCAAGGGTTCGACTTCTCACCTGTTCGCAACTTGACGGTGAACAACTTTCATCCGGTGAAGTTACATGAAGGAACGTTCCTTGCTGATCCTATCCGTGTGGAAGAGATTCAATTTTCGGAAACGACACAGGCAGAAGTCAAAGCCAACTTCTCCATCTCTGCCAAACGGCGGGGGTGGTTTCATGGGCTGGCGGGTTGGTTTAGCGCCGCATTGATCCCGACGCTTTGCATCTCCAACGGTCCTCAGGAGAAAGCCTCTCATTGGGGGTTGGCCTTTTTCCCCA
Organism: Nitrospirales bacterium; assembly: GCA_965247845.1. GTDB lineage: Bacteria > Nitrospirota > Nitrospiria > Nitrospirales > UBA8639 > Bin75. The sequence goes on from OZ252040.1 coordinate 358,636, forward strand.
TCGACCGACCCGTTTCCGTGGAACGCGGCAACCGTATCGAGGTAGAAATGTACTCAATCCAAAATGGGGAGTACTGGAATTGGAACATCACCGTGAACGGGCATCGGTTTGAACACTCCACCTGTCAAGGGTCTCTGCCTTCGGTTTCAGAACGACCAACCCAGTTAGCCGGCTAACGGTTTTTTCTTGACGTCGTTCCCTTCGCTATGCCCAGGGTAGGCAAGACTGGCTCTGTGACGCTCTTTGTTATTCCGAGCCCCCTATCGTCATTCTGAGCCGGAGGCGCTTGTCCTGAGCGAAGCGAAGGAAAGAATCTGTCTTTTTAACTACGAGATCCTTCGCATCTGTTCAGGATGACAACGCCCCTCTATTATCGAGTTTGTTACTGGAGGGGAAACGAAATCATAATCCCACCCATCACATCCCCTAACTTGTAATCTTTTTTGTAAGAGAGAATATGCCCATTGTGGCAATTGATACAGGAAACAGATACGGCATGGTCGGCATAAATTGCTTTAAAAAACTTTTGTGTTCCCCGTTGGATGATACCGGTATAGGGTTGGCTCGGATCTTCTAGCACGGCAGCCAATCCGGCCTTTTCGAAATCCGTGGCCGGCCCGTTTTTTTCATAAATGGGCTGCAGGCTGGCTAACCGAAATTGGAGGCCCAGCCCCTGTTGTTCCACGTTCAACCCTGACAACAGCAACATTTGAGCGGGAAGGGGCAACGATTTGGTTTGTTTCCAATATTCTTGGGAGGTCACGACCTTGTGCGCTTCCATTCGTTCGACCACATGGGTCGTATAGAGCGTGCGGTCGGCTTGAATGACGGCGTGAATATAATCAGCCACCACTTGCGGAAGAATGCCGCTGTCTCCGGTTTGTTCCCCGAATCCTTCATGGAGGGGAAAGAAGACAAGCGCAAAGAAGGCGATTCCGAGGAGCGTTCCCATTAACAGATATGATTTGTTCATGGCCACACCTCCTTTGATGAGAGCCTGATGGGGCGCCTGTTCGTATCATCCTCTTTTTGACTGAATAAACTCAATCAAAAAAAGAGCTGGCACGTCGTTCCGGTCATAAGACGGTGTTCCTGAAGAATGGAGGGGTCGACTCAGGGCAAGCCACGAGCGTCGAGAAAAGGATGCTTTCTCAAACAGGAAACGGTAATGGCGAGGATGGGGAGATTACAGCGGACTCACGATTAACTGTTGGCCAATAGAAATGATGTTGTCGGTCAGGTTATTCCACTTTTTCAATTGAGCAACGGTCACACCATATTCGCGAGAAATCCGGTATAAGGTGTCTCCACGAATAACCGTGTGATAGGTCGATGTTCCCAAATCGCCGGCCTCAGTTTCCCCCATGCCGAAGTCGTTAAAATCCGACTCATCGAAGGAAAAATCATTCAGCCCGAATTCTGAAAGCGATGGTTCGGAAGGAGGCATTTCCGGCGAGGCGCCGGGATCGCTTGATGCGGAAGAGAAGTCACGGGCTGGGGCACTTTCTTGCTGATGACCGATTTGCTCTCGAAGGACATCAAGTTCAACCGCAAGTTCACGGTTTTGCGATCCCAACGATGATATTTCCTGTTTCGTCTCGTGCAATCGGGTATCGAGTTCGCTCGTCCGTTGTTCCTCTTGTGCCAACAAACGTTGGAAGTTTAAGGCCCGGGCCTTTTCTGCCTGATATTGGTCCGAACTCACACATCCCGACACCAAGGCTGCGCCCAGCAGGCAGAGTATTCCCCCCTGAACGGTCCATCTGGTTGAGGAGGAGCGAGGCTTCTGTTGATGCCGCGCTCTGGACTGAGATGTTAGGGTCATCATCAGGCTCTCTTTCTGGTTTTATCCGTGTAGGTTTGCGAGGAAACCGTATCCGCTCATGCCCGATGGTTCGGCTGGAATATAGACGTTGAACGTCATGTTAAGAATAAAAGGAGAGCCCATAAATGTCAAATGTCGATACACCATCATAAGCGAAGTTCCCCTTCTCTGAGAGAGAAACCTTCACTGAACCGATGCGACTGGAAGCGTTAGTATGCTGAGGGCGGTGTCGCGGCTTATTGAGTCTTGGGCCCACCGGCGTTGCCTTCGGACTTGAGTATATTCATCAGATCTTCTTCGGTCATAAAAGGATCTGAAAGCGATGGTTGGGAACGCGGCATATCTTTAGTGCCGAGGCCTCTTGATAGGGCAGGGGAGTCAACAGTAGGCTCTTTTTCCTGCTGACGACTGCTTTGCTCTCGAAGGGTATCAAGCTCAACGGTCAGATTACGGTTTTGCGAGATAAGCTCACGATTTTTCGATTCCAACGACGCTATGTTACGTTTCGTCTCTTCCCATTGGGCAGTGAGTTTCTCTGTTTGTTTTTCCTTTTGTGCCAATTGGGTGTTCAATGCGGTGACGCGTCGTTCCTCTTGTGCCAACAAGCGTTGAAAATTTAAGCCCCGTGCCTTTTCTGCCTGATATTGTTCGGTACTGGTGCATCCCGCTAACAGGGCTGCGCTCAGCAGGCAGAGCATCCCACCCTGAACCATCCATCTGGTTGAGGATGGGCGAGGCGTCTGTTGGCACTGCACTCCGGACTGAGGTTTTGGGATCATCATCAGGCTCTCTTTCGAATTGTCAGTGTCGGTTAGGGATGGGAATCGATAGATTCTCATGAATGGCTTGGCGGGTAAGAATAGATAGAGAGGTTCAGGAATGTCAAATGCCGAGACCATAGGCTGTCAGGACATTCTATGGGTTTCATTGACCCTCTAGAACGCCTATGCTAGCTTCTGTTTTGTCGCAAATGTAGGTTTTGTAAAAAACGGTGCACGATGCCTCACAAATCCAAACAACGTCCTGAGCAGCATAGAATGATGGAGGTCGAAGGGCTTTTCTTACGTCTGGCCCAGCCCGATACGTCACAGCAAGAGTGGATCGGCGATCGTGAAATTCTTCAACAACTCCTTGCGTGCTGGCTGGTTCTTGATGAAAAAGATCTTCCGCTTTGTCCGCGAGTCCTTGGCCAGCCCGGTATTGGAAAGACGACCTTGGCCATGTCCGCCGCGCGGGAGCGGAAACAGGACTTATATATTTATCAATGTACGGCCGATACGAGACCTGAGGATCTATTGATTACTCCGGTGATTGCCGAAGGGAACACGATTCAGTACCAAGCGTCTCCGTTAGTCACCGCGATGTTGACCGGTGGGGTCTGTTTGTTGGATGAAGGCAATCGGATGAATGAAAAAAGTTGGGCTTCCCTCGCGCCCTTGCTCGACCACCGGCGCTCGGTGGAATCCGTTGTGGCCGGCATCCAAGTCAAAGCCCATCCAGACTTCCGGTGTTGTGTGACCATGAATGAAGATGCCTCTACCTATGAAGTCCCTGATTATATTCTTTCGCGATTACAACCCAGTTTGAAACTCGAGTTTCCGGCCCGTGAGCACGAGCTGGCTATCCTCCAATATCATTTACCTTTTTCTCCACAAGAGATTCTGGCCATAACCGTGGAGTTTTTACAAAAGGCGCATCAACTCGATCTCGGGTTTTCAGTGAGGGATGGCATTCATGTGGTGCAATATGCGCTCAAACGCTTAGCGCAGGATCCCTCACATCCCTTGTCTCGTGATGAGGTCTGGCGAGAGGCACTCATCAAAGTTCTTGGTGAAGATGCGCTGGATTTAAAGGCGCTTGCTCAACAGCGAAAACGAGCCATCGGCGAGCAAGCGTTCCCCAGAGGATTGGGTGATTTCTTTTTTGAACCTGATGATCCACTCCATCCCGATAAATAATCATTCATGAGTCCTTTGTCGCAACAGGACAATGCGGTTTTTCGGCTTTCTCCTCGCCTTCACGTTGTCCCCATTCGTCACGGCAGTGCCGACGTTGCCCAGACCATTCGAGATTTGTGGCTGACGCATCGATTCGATTGTGTCGGTCTGCCTTTGCCGGCTTCCGTTGAGAACCTGGTTGAAGAGGGGATCAGACAGCTGCCTGTCATCAGCCTCGTGGTGATGCCGGAACCGGATCGCAACGAACGTCCTGAACACAGTTATATTCCTCTTGACCCTTGCCAACCCGTCATTTCTACGATTCGGATGGCCATGGAGGAGGGAATTGATCGGGCCTATATTGATCGAGATGTAACCATGTATGAACCAACGGAATATCCTGCTCCCGATCCGTATGCGTTAAAACGGGTCTCCCTTGCCTCCTTTTCCGGTGCCGCGCTGCCCTTTCTCCCGTATCCTAAACCGCAGAGCCAACGCTGGTCGCGTATTAAATGGATGGCCTTTAAACTGCACGAGCTTGAGTTAGACTATCGATCGATTCTGTGCGTCTGTTCCGTTGAAGACTGGCCTTGGCTACGTGATGCGTACCAGAACCGTTGGCCTTATGAGGTTCCCGAACCTCTGGCAGGACATCCGACGCTCCATCTTGTAGAACCTCGCACGTTGTACTTTTTCCTCTGTGAATTTCCTTTTCTGACAGAACTATTCGAGCGGAGACGAGCCGAAGCTCGTTCCGACACTCATTTATCCATCGATGGGATCAAGGAACTGCTTCTTGAGACCCGAATACGATGGTTCGCCACCAGACCGCCCCATTTACAGCAAGAATCCAATTGGGTGACGCCTCAGTTACTTCAGATGTATCTGCGCTATGTTCGGAATCTTGCGTTAGGAGAGCATCGGCTGACGCCGGATCTTTATACCTTGGCTCTTGCGGCCAAACAATTTGCGGGAGATGATTTTGCCGTGACCCTACTCGAAACAGCAAAAAGTTATCAGTATGAACCGGACGAATCATTGCGCGTGTTGTTCCCACCGTATTCCGTAGGCCTTGGCCTGCTCGAATCTCCGGAAGGCCACGTCTCCACAGCGAAAAATCGGTTAGGCAGCACGCATGTTTTATGGAGAACGTTGTCGCTCAAGCCTCGACAGGACCCACGCAAACGACATCAATGGGCCTATCGCTGGAATCCGTTAGGTCAATGCTCTTGGCCACCGGAGGACAATCGCATTGAAGGGTTGACGGCCCATGTTCGTGAACAAAGCAAAGCGTTACTCGGGGAGGATCTTGCCCGTGTGGATAAATTTACGACTTCGATTCGCGATGGGATTGATATGCGGGAAACCTTGCGGCATTGGAATCCCCAGCAGAAGTTGCCAGACATTTATGTGAAGGAAATTCCGCCGTCCCGCGGCACTGTGGAAATTGTGGTTTTCATCTTTGAAGTGCCTGCGGACCTCGCCAAATTTTCGTGGCAGGCCACGTGGTATGCGGAACATTCCGAGGAATCCACGCTCTGTTTTTATGCCACCCCGTTTTTAGAAAACATGGTCGGACCGGGTATTGGCCAGGCACAATATGGTGGAGCGCTGTTCCAATTTCCACCTCGACCGATTCCGGATATTTGGGAAGATCACAGGCTCGATTTTTCACAAACCTTGGAGGAGCGACTGATAGCCGGAGCTTCCCTCCATTCCTTGGAAAAGCATATCACGCTTGTGAGTCCCATTCCGCCCTTGGTTCGGTGGAAACACATTGCGAAAATGTTTGATCGCAAACTTATTCCAGTTTCCTTGTCGCGGTTTTCTGGACAAACCGTTGCTCGCTTGCGACGATTTCATGTGCTGAATGGGCACGAAATCAGAAGTTTTGCCAGTCGATTTATTCAAGGATAGGTGCAAGCTTAGGACGAGACAGGGTTTTTGCGTGTAGGCATGTCAACATTTGACTCTCCTCCTCATATTCAAGCTCGAATTGCTGAATTGCACGAACAGATTCGCCATCACGACCATCTCTACTATGGTCTCGGTAAACCTGAAATTTCAGATTCAGAATACGACAAACTGTTCAAGGCTCTTCAGGATTTGGAAGAGCAATATCCTGCCTTGGTCACACCGGCTTCGCCGACTCAACGAGTTGGGGGCGCCCCTCTCGAACAATTTTCGAAAGTGCCCCACGATCGTCCTTTGTTGAGTCTCGATTCGGTCTTGATCTTGGATGAAGTGGATGCTTTTGATAAACGCGTGAGAAAAGAACTTGAAGTCAACCAAGTTGAGTATGCCGTTGAGCCGAAGTACGATGGGTTATCAGTTGAAATCGTGTATGAAGACGGGCTGTTGACTCGTGGCGTGACAAGAGGAGATGGGAAAATAGGAGAAAATATCACTCCGAATCTTCGAACGATTCGTTCTCTTCCACCTCGCCTGACGATTGACGAGAATGTGCCACAGCGAATCGTGGTCCGAGGAGAAGTGTATTTGCGCCTTCCTGATTTTCAAGCCCTCAATCGCCGATTAACCGAGCGAGGAGACAAGGCGTTTGCGAATCCCCGCAACACCGCGTCCGGCTCACTTCGACAACTCGAGTCTCGGATCACCGCGTCCAGACCCTTGGTTCTGACCTGTTATGACCTGATGGTCTCCTCTGAACCTTTACCGCTTACGCATTGGGAGACTGTTTCTGTTCTCGAAGCATGGGGCTTGCCTGTCCCCGATCAACGTCAGGTGTGTCACGGCATTGAGGAGGTGATGGCCTTTCACCAAAGCATGATGGAACAGCGAGAGCGCTTACCCTTTGAAATCGACGGGATCGTGGTGAAGCTCAACTCCCGAGCTCACCAACAGCAACTTGGCGAAAAATCTAGAAGCCCGCGTTGGGCGATCGCCTTTAAATTTCCTCCGCGCAAAGAATTGACAACCGTCCAGGATATTGTGGTGTCGGTAGGGCGAACCGGGGCGTTGACACCCATTGCTTTATTAACGCCGGTCGAAGTCGGTGGCGTCACGATCAGCCGAGCCACGTTGCACAATGTGGAAGAAGTTGCGCGCAAGGATGTGCGGGTTGGGGATACGGTCAAGGTTGAGCGGGCAGGGGACGTGATTCCCGATATTGTCGAGCGGGTTGCGATTCCTGGTGAACAACGCGCTGCTTCGTTTGTGGTTCCTCCTTACTGCCCGGTGTGTCAATCGGCTGTGGTGCAGGAAGGGCCTATATATTATTGTACGGGGCAAACCGTGTGCTCTGCGCAGTTAAAAGGGGGAATCCAACATTTTGCCTCCAAAGGCGCCCTCAATATTGAAGGACTGGGGGAGAAAACCGTTGCGCAACTTGTCGACAAATTCTTTGTCAAGGATTTCTCAGACCTGTACCGCTTAACCAAGGACCAACTCTTGAGTCTGGACGGATTCGCGGAGAGATCAGCTACACAATTACTTTTGGCCATTGCGCAAAGCAACACTCCGTCGTTGGGGCGGTTTCTTTTTGGTCTTGGCATTCACCATGTCGGTCAGCACGTCGCGCATATTCTGGCCTCGCAGTTCGGTTCGTTAGATGCGATTCTGATCGCTACACAGGAGAGGCTGTTGGAAATTCACGATATCGGTCCTGAAATTGCGCAGAGTGTGGTGCACTTTTTTGCCGAACCTCGAAACGTGGCCGTACTTGAAAGCATGAAGGCATTAGGCGTGGACGTTCAAGCCGCTCCCCGTGAGACGAGTGCGCAGGCTGTACCCTTGAAGGGGAAAAGCTTTGTTTTCACCGGCGGGCTTGACCGTTTGAGCAGACATGCAGCCAAACAACGCATTGAAGAACTGGGCGGAAGGGTCACCGCAAGCGTCAGCAAAAAAACAAACTACGTCGTTGCCGGAAAAGACCCGGGGTCGAAATTTGACGATGCCAAACGTTTGGGGGTTGCCGTTCTTGACGAAGCCGAATTTCTTGAGCTGACTCGGACCGCTAACGTTGACTGAGGGGAAAGACGAAACCGGTGATGTTATTCGGAAGGGGCCGTCGAGGAGGGTTCAGTTTTTTCATGGGGCCCGTCTTCCACTTTGTGGATCTGGACGCTCTTAATGGATTTTTCATCGGCATCCCGCACGATCAGCAAACAGCCGTCCGCGTGCAGTTCTTCGCCGACAGAAGGAATATGGCCCAGTTCCTGTTGAATGAGGCCGCTGATGGTATTTTGTTCTTCTTCATCTAATTCAACTTTCAGGAATTCATTAATTTTCCGAACTTCCGTTCGACCACTCACCAAAATTTGATTTTTTCCAATCCGTTTGATCAGCTCCTCGGTAATATCCGTCTCGTCTAAAATCTCACCCACGACTTCTTCCAAAAGATCTTCTGTGGTGGCTAATCCCATCACCCCGCCAAATTCGTTTACGACCACCGCAATATGTCGTTTCTCTTGCTGGAATTGTTTCAGCAAATCATCTGCCGGTTTAGCTTCTGGAATAAAAAGGGGCGGACGGGCCAATTCCTGTAATGTGCTTTTGTGGTTCCCCTGGGCCAGTTCACGCAAGGCATGATTACGATAGAGAATCCCCGTCACATTATCGAGGTTTTTATCATAGACGGGGATTCGTGAATACTTGGCTTTAAATAATTCTTCTTTGGCTTCATCCAAGGAGAGATTACCATCCATGCCAAATATATAGATTCGTGGTGTCATCACATCTTCCGCCGTGAGATCAGTGAACTCAAAGACGTTTTTGATCATTTTGACTTCTTCAGTCTCGAGCACACCGGCTTTGCCGCCAGCCTCCAGCATGATCATAAGCTCTTCTTCCGTCACAAAATGAACGGTCAGACCCCGTCCGCCGGTCAATTTCAAAATCAGAGGCTCCAACAGGTAGAGAATTGGAGAGAATAGCTTTTCCGCCCAATAGATGGGATGAGAAAGAATTTGGACAGCCGATGCCGCGTGGTTGGCGCACAGTGTTTTTGGAACGATTTCCCCAAAGAGCAGCACAAAAATTGTCAGGATTCCGGTGGCAATCGCAACCCCTTCAGATCCAAAAGATTGAAAAGCGACTAAGGAAACTAATGCCGCCGCCGTCAGATTGACGACGTTATTTCCAATCAAAATGGTCGCAAGAAGCCGTTGAGGATTTTGTCTGAGAGACAGCGCAAGTTTCGCCGACCGCTTCCCTTCCTCTTTCATGGTTTGCAACCGGCTTTCAGTAGTGGAGAAAAACGCAATTTCCGCTCCTGAAAACAACGCAGAGAGTAGCAAACAGATCAGAATAGCAATAAATTCCATAAGAGTCAGATTAGAGCGAAACCCGAATCATAGGCAGGAGGGCAAAAAAATCCAGAGAAATCAAGCCCTTTGATTCGTGGTGGCCATGTATTGGGAAACAGTCGGAGGATAACGTGAAGGGTAGGAAAAAATCCTTGCGCTGGTGACGGAAACGTCGTCTGGGACCGTCGTCATCCATTGAGCATATGAGCCTAGCACAGGATTTCATTCCTTATCAACTGGATTTTCAGATTTTTTATGAAAATCGAGAGACCAACTTGAACGTTCAGTTGCATCCCTTTGTCGTAAAGAAGGATGTGCCGTTCAGATAACGCCTCATGCCGCCCCTATTGAGAGGCGAATGGTTCGAACTTGTAGCTTTGCTTACTCAGAACGGGAAAAACCGTAAAGACCGGCGTGCTATGCGGAATCAAGCCTGTTTCTGTTCCTGGGCTTAAGGTCAAATGTAAATTGACGAAATTAAAACTCAGCCCTTCCTGCCAGGGTTGAGATTGGGCTTCCGCATAGGTCTGAACCTTGTCCGAGGCATAGGACCGGGTCATCAGCCCCGCCCCTCCCTGAAATCCATATTCATACAAGTCCGGTGCGCCTTGTATCAGAATGGAAACCTTGGAGGCGTCAAACCAGATTTTAAAATTACAACTGACCTGGATGAACGGCCCGAGACTTCCGGTATGTTCGAGCACGGCGAGCGGGTAGGCATATTCCGGAGGCACATCCCCGGAAGCAGGAACGGACCCGGTGGAAAACTCGGAATCCTTAATGCCTGACACGGACACGAACAATAAATGAGGGTCATCCAGGGCAATGTCATAGACCTGTCCATCATGGTAACTGCACAGTTTTCCCATTTCATACCGGAGAGGATATGAGTACCCCATTTTTGCATAAAAAATTCGGATGCCTGCTTCGAGCGGATCATCAGGGCGACGGCTAATTTTCAGGTCGAAGGGGAGCATCATATGAAACCCATTCGTCCGAACAGCCATGAAGGGAGCGCAGGCACCGGGAAATTCTTTATGCAAGGTCTCATTGTCAGGCTCAAATCGCTTGGGCGTCCCCCCAAAATGTTGCGCGGTTTTGGCTTCCTTTGTCAGTCGGTACTTGTTTTGGTAATACGTACCGGCTCGCTTCTGGGCCAGATCCAAAAAATATTCGGGGATATCCGTCTCGACAATCAACGCGTGACGGTCGAGAGACGCATTCCGAGATGATTTCATGGCTTCGGTATAAATGTTGAACTCGGCACCGGTTTTCTGAATGTCATGATCCAATTCTTTGGCTAATTCAGGGTCAAAGAACCGTGTCGTCGAGAGAAGCTGACGAGCCTTTTGCAGCAATTCCAATTTCAGGGAATAGCGTTTGGGTTCCGCGGCAATGGCCTGGGTCGTCGCAATGATCAAACTAAACTGTTCTTCCGGAGCAATGCCGAGTGTGGTCAGGTCTTGTTCGCGAAGAAACGAGATCGCCAATGGGCCAAACGCCTCTTCACTGCGGAGACTTAACGTCAGCAGATAATTAAGATAGGAGCGGGCTTCATCTTGGGTCATGGTTTCATTCTAAGGAAACCGGGTCTGATAGGACAAGGGGAAGACTATTCAGACGTGTATCGTGACTGTTTTCAGTGCATCACCTCTCTAATGGTGGGGTATGGGAACGGGGATTCGCTGTTGCCCCTTTCGTTTCGCTTGCGACTTCGTTACTCTTACCTGAAGGCAGGTAAGGGAAGTACGGAAAAACGTATCTATCATCCTCGTGTCCGACCACTCCGCCATTTCTGAAACTCAACAAGCCCTTGAATGGCCGCAGGTGCTGGAGGTTTTAGCCGCACAGGCGCATTCGTCATTGGGAGCCGATTTGTGCCGGCAGTTGCCGTTGGAAGACACGCTCGAGCTCGTGCAACGTCGTATGCAAGAAACCACGGACATGCTTGAGCTTCACAATGCCCCTGTGCCGTTCCCCGCCATGCAATTTGAAGACTTGTCGCAAGCCTTTCTTAAGACTGGAAAAGGCGGAGCATTGGACCTCAAAGAATTGAGAGACCTCTCCGTACTTATCACTGTGACCGAGGCCGTTCGACGATGTTTAGTCGTGAATCAACAAAGCGTGAAGGCTCTTTTTTCCTATTATGAGTCTCTGCCGGATCTTTCCGAACTTCGACGGGCGATCGACCGTTGCGTGAGCTCGGAAGGAGAAATTCTTGGGCATGCCTCACCGGCTCTGCACGAAGCGCTCCGCCTGGCTCAAGGGTTGAAACAACGCATGCGCCATCGCATAGAGAACATGGTGGCGTCGTTACGCTACCGAGAGTTGCTGCAGGAACCGTACTATGCCCAACGAGAAAACCGATACGTCTTACCGATCAAAGCCGAGCGGCAGCATGATCTCCCTGGGATTGTTCATGATATTTCGGCCAGTGGTGCGACGGTGTTTATGGAACCCCGTGAACTCATTGACTTGAATAATCAGATCAAAGTCGCCGAGCTTCAAGTCACTCGTGAAATCAACAGGATTCTTCAAGAACTCACGGGCCGGGTCGTGGATCATCTGCAAGACCTCCGGAGCCTGTTGCAAGTCTTGCCCACCCTGGACTGTATCGGAGCCAAAGCCCGTCTGAGTGTCCTCATGAACGGGAGACCGGTTCGTCTCAATGCGGAGGGGCACATTCGTCTGTGGAACGCGCAACATCCCCTGCTTCTTTTGGCCAAAGAGCACGTGGTCTCCAACGATGTCATGTTTGAGAAAGATTCCACCGTGTTAGTGATTTCCGGCCCCAATACCGGGGGGAAAACCGTGCTGCTGAAGTTGTTGGGCCTCTGTAGTTTGATGGTACGCGGCGGCCTCCATCTTCCATGCGGGGACGGATCAGAGATGGCGTTTTTCGAGGAAACCTTTGCGGACATTGGTGATGCGCAAGACTTGACCAAAGATCTTTCCAGTTTTTCCGCCCATATCGGAAAAATTGTCGGTCTGCTCAAGAGCATCCAGCATCGCACTGGAGGGGAGCCTCCGCACACGTTGGTTCTCCTGGACGAAGTCATTGGTTCAACGGATCCTGCCGAAGGGGCGGCCCTGGCTGAAGCGCTCCTCCGTCGGTTTGCCGAGCTCAATCTCAAGGTCGTGGTAACCACGCATTACAATGCATTAAAAACCTTGGCCCTTTCGACCCCAGGGTTTCTGAACGCAAGCCTTGAATTTGACGTGAACACGCTTGCCCCGACGTATCGGTTTATTCCCGGAATTCCCGGCGGATCCTCCGCGCTTGATATCGCCGGTCGCCTAGGAATGGATCCGTCGATTCTTGACCATGCTCTGAGCTTGGTCCATCAAGAAGATCGTCAACTCGATCATATCTTTGCGGATCTTCAACATACCCATCAGGAGTTAAAAGAAGAATTAGAAAAAGCCCAGGCACAACGCGAGATTGCCGACCGAGACGCGATGGAAGCCCACACGATTGCCGAACGATTACGCACGGTCGAACGCGACGAAATCAAAAAAATGAAAAAGAAGTTTCGTGAGGATCTGGCGTCTGCCCGTGCGGAGATTCGCCGGATCATCGAGTCGTTACATCGGCAACAGACATGGCCTCACGCGCAAGAGGCCCAGCACCGTTTACAACATATTGAAGCGTCCGTTAGTCAACAAACCCAGGCGGCTTTCGAGACCATTCCTGTTGAATCTCTTGAAGCAGGCGATGTCGTGGAAATTAGCAACCTGGAAACGCTGGGGCGGCTACTCGAAAAGCCTCAGGGCAAGAAACACGTTCGTGTGCAAGTCGGTGCATCTGAAATGTCTGTTCACACAGAGCGACTCGTTGGGCTCAGAAAAGAGGAGGGTATGCCGCATGTTGTCTCGCGTCCGGAGAAAACCTCACTGCGCTCGTCGAAACCGAGCCTGCCACCGTTGTCCGACGAAGACACGCAACCGGGATCAACGCTGTCGGGTTTCGCCAGTATTGATCTACGGGGACAAACAACGGAAGAAGCGCTTGAACAATTGATGACTCAATTGGATCAAGCTTTACTACACAACTCCAAGTCCGTGCGAATTATTCATGGGCATGGGACAGGAAAGCTCAAGGCCGCGACTCGACAATTTCTTGCGCAGTCGGCCTATGTGGCAGCGTTTCGACCGGGAACGCGGGAGGAAGGCGGAGATGGCGTTACGGTGGCGGAGTTGTCGTAGCTCGTGATGAGATTCGAGGCGGAGGTTCATTCGTCAAGGCAATGGCGACATTACGCTGAAATCCTGAAAACTTCGCGCGTCGAATAGGGGAGGTCGCAAAGGTTCGGGAAAATTCCTCCTCGCTCAATTCCGAGAGTCGAGACAAGCTTGGGCTCTGTGTCAGATTGGTAGGATAGAAGGTCGGTTCGTCCGTAGCCGAAGCAAAGGCATTATATGGACACACATCTAAACAATCGTCGCAGCCAAAGATGCGATTTCCCATGTGGGTTTGTACGTCTTGTGCCAACGAATGTCTGTCTTCACGATACTCGATGGTGAGATACGAAATGCATTTTGTGGCATCGACGACATAGGGTTCGACTATGGCTCCGGTCGGACAGGCTTGGAGGCACAAGGTGCAAGTCCCACAGAGGTCGGCTCCCGGTTCGTCAGCCTCCAACTCCGCGGTTGTCAAAATTTCTCCGAGAAGAAGCCATGACCCCAAGGTAGGGGAGACGAGATTGGAATGCTTGCCTATCCATCCTAAGCCGGCTTGCTGAGCCCAGAATTTTTCCATCACCGGGCCCGTATCCACATAACTGCGTGTGTGACAATTCGGCTCAAGCGACTTGAGTACGAGTTCGAATGCCTTGAGTTTTTTCTTGAACACACGATGGTAATCCTCACCCCAGGCATACCTGGCAATCCGCCCATTTCCCTGTTGTTCATCCGGAGCCATATCAGTCCAGTAATTGATGCCGAGGGAAATAATCGAACGGCAGTTTTGCAACACCTGAGAGGGATCGGAACGCCGTTCAGGATTTCGTCCCATCCACTCCATCGTGCCATGGTAGCCTTGGGCTAACCAATTCTGTAAGCGATCAAAAAGGTCTTGGCAGGAACGATTCGTCGGAGAGGAGTCTTGGGCTGGGCTCGACGATGGGACGCGGGCAATGCCCACCGCATGAAAACCCTGTTCGAGAGCGGCTTGTTTCAGAAGATGAGTGGTTGAAGACACGCAATAGCCCCCGCTTCCCATCCCCTTGCATTCCGAGCGAAGCGAGGAATCTCGTAGTGTTTGTAGGGGTCGGCAGGACGAGCGACCTTGATCGCTCCCACCTAATCCTTATAGATTTTTCTCGGCTGGCTGGTCATCGGAGTACTGTCTCCACACGTAAACATCACGCTAAACCGGGCCGAACAATTATCAGTGCTGCAAGGACCACAGGAACCGACAATCTTGGTTTTCCAATCAGTTTTTTCCTGATCGATTGCACAGCTTGTCTTGCCGCCTTTGGAGACGTCGATCCACAGGGCGTCAAATCCGGGAAAGTTTGCGACTTGGCATCCTGAAGGGATCGGCACTTCACACGTGCGGCCTTGCTCTCCCTTGACCATGCCCAAATTGCAAATCGATTCCGTCCGAGGTCCCGCATTGGCCACCAAGCCACCCATGAATAAGATTCCGCTTACAATAGATGTCACAGAGATGGCTAGCACCAAGTGTTTCATCATCCAAGTCCTCTTTTGAATCTTCTCATTCCGGAAACAGCGGGAGTGTTCTATACCATAGAACTCTTCAGGGAGCTAGAGCAAGCCTTAATTAAGGTGTAGGGTCGCATCCACTTCGTTCAGGATGACCACACTGGTGTGTAGGGTAAGAAACGGGGCTCAAAAAACGAAGGCCCGAGAAAATTTCCCCGGGCCTTCGATACGAACAAACAACGCTTTAGGCGTGCTTACATCATACCGCCCATGCCGCCCATACCGTGGTCATGGCCGCCCATGCCGCCGGCAGATTCTTTCTTGTCCTCGGGCATATCGGTCACGGTTACCTCGGTGGTCAGCATTAACCCGGCGACGCTCGAGGCATTTTGTAATGCGCAACGTGTGACTTTGGTTGGATCGATGACGCCAGCCTCAACCATATCGACGTATTCGTCAGTGGCGGCGTTGTACCCATGGGTTCCCTTAGCATTGCGTACTTTGTCGACGACGATCGAACCTTCGACTCCGGCATTTTCTGCAATCAACCGGATCGGCTCTTCGCACGCCCGCCGAACAATATTGACACCAAATTGTTGATCGCCAACTAATTTCATTTTTTCCAAGGCGGGAACGGCCCGGAGAAGCGCTACCCCACCGCCAGGGACAATCCCCTCTTCAACGGCAGCTTTCGTCGCATGCAGAGCGTCTTCAACTCGGGCTTTCTTTTCCTTCATTTCGGTTTCCGTTGCAGCCCCGACGTTAATGACCGCCACACCGCCCACGATTTTCGCTAACCGCTCTTGAAGTTTTTCACGGTCGTAATCTGAGGTGGTTTCCTCGAGTTGCGCTTTAATTTGTTTCACTCGGCCTTCAATCTTCTTGGGATCTCCAGCACCTTCCACCACCGTGGTGTTATCTTTGTCGATGGTCACTCTCTTGGCACGACCAAGATCCGTGAGTTTCACGTTCTCCAATTTCACGCCCACTTCCTCAGAAATGACTTGGCCGCCGGTCAGAATGGCAATGTCTTCCAGCATGGCTTTCCGACGATCCCCGAATCCCGGGGCTTTGACCGCCGCGATATTCAAAGTGCCGCGAAGTTTATTCACGACCAAGGTCGCCAACGCTTCACCCTCAACATCTTCAGCCACAATGACTAACGGTTTCCCCATTTTGGCTACTTGCTCTAAGATGGGGAGCAGGTCTTTCATGGCACTGATTTTCTTTTCGTGGATGAGCAGGAACGCATCTTCGAGAGCAGATTCCATGCGTTCTGCATTGGTCACGAAATAGGGGGAAATGTACCCGCGGTCAAATTGCATGCCTTCGACCACGTCCAGCGAGGTGCTCATGGACTTGGCTTCTTCAACAGTAATGACACCGTCTTTCCCGACTTTATCCATGGCTTCAGCAATCAGGTCACCAATGGTGGGGTCATTGTTAGCGGAAATGGAGCCGATTTGCCCAATTTCTTTCTTGTCTTGACAGGGCTTGCTGAGCTTCTTCAACTCCGCAGTGGCCACTTCAACGGCTTTATCAATTCCACGCTTCAATTCCATAGGGTTCGCGCCGGCGCTGATGTGTTTCACCCCTTCGCGGAAAATGGCTTGTGCTAACACCGTGGCGGTCGTGGTCCCGTCACCGGCCACGTCACTGGTCTTGCTGGCCACTTCTTTGACCAATTGGGCCCCCATGTTTTGATAGGGATCCTTGAGTTCAATCTCTTTCGCAACGGTCACGCCGTCTTTGGTGATCGTAGGTGCGCCAAACTTCTTATCTAAAATGGCGTTCCGGCCCTTTGGTCCCAAAGTGGCCCTCACGGCATTAGCCAATTGATTCACGCCTTGGAGAATCGCACTCCTGGCTTGATCACTATACAACATCTGCTTCGCCATAATTTTCCTCCGTTAAATTAAAGTATTACTTAAATTTCGTTCTGCGGTATTGGTCAAATTGTTTAGGAATCAACAAAGATTCCTAAGATGTCTTCTTCTTTCAGAATCAAACAATCATCGTTTTCAATTCGGATTTTGGTTCCGGAATACTTATCAAACAGGACTTGATCGCCGATCTTTAAGGTTTTGATGTCCTTTCCGGCCCCTTCAATCGTTCCCCGTTGTGGTTTTTCTCGTGCGGAGTCAGGCACATAAATGCCTCCAGCCGTGCGTTCGAGTTCTTCTGTATACGTCACAAAGACGCGGTCGCCCAGGGGTAAAAATCCTTTGGCCGCCGTTCCCGTGGTTTCTTCTTTTTCCTTTGTTTCTTCTTTTTCCTTTGTTTGTGTGGCCATGTGACAACTTCCTCCTTTGGTTAAAAGTATCGGCTCTGGATGTGTGGTGAATGTACGATAGTGTTTGGAAATCCTGAGATTCATGCAATGGCTAGATCAACAGGTAAGGCCTGTTTTATGAAAGTCAAGATCCGAGGATGAAAAAATGTGGATAGTCGGCAGGATCTGAGGGTTTTCTCGGACTTAGTTCCGTAATGCTTCGAAATCCTTTAATTCGGTTTTCATAAAGTCACGTAACCTCTTGATTATTCTAGCTTCTAACTGTCTTGATCGCTCCTTCGTAATGGAATACTTTCGGCCGATTTCTTCAAGAGTCAGTGGCGTTTCCGAAAGAAGTCGGTTCCGCAGGATATCCTCGTCTCGCTCATTCAGGGTCTTTGAAAATTCCCCAAGTTTTTTCCGAAATAAAAGCTTCAATTCCTTTTGGGCAACGACCTCGTCGACTCGGGGTATTGGGGCGGGAAGCAAATCAAGAAACGTGCCTTCGTCTTTGTGTCTGCTAATAGGTTGGTCAAGGGAGACTTCCCATCCGCTCAATCGCTGATCCATTTCCAGAACATCCCGTTCTCGCACTTGGAGACGGTCCGCAAGGAGTTTGGCATCCGGCACGAACCCCTGTTGTTCAAGTTTGGCTTTTTCCTTTTTTAAGTTATAAAAGAGTTTTCGTTGTTCTTGTGTCGTGCCGATTTTCACTAATCGATGCGACTGTAACAAATACCGGAGGATATGCGCTCTGACCCACCAAGCGGCATACGCATAGAAGCGTACATTGCGGGACACGTCGAATTTTTTCATGGCTTGCATCAACCCAACGTTCCCTTCCTGAATGAGGTCCATCCGGTCGGCACCGGTATGAGCATATTCTGAAGCGATGGCAACCGATATGCGGAGATTGGCTAAGATCAGCTTGACGGCTGCCTCTCGACTGCCCGTTGCCCGATATTCGTGAAAGAGCTGTAATTCTTCTTCCTTGGATAAAAAAGGGTATCGACGGACTTCAACGAGGTAGCGTCCCAGCGCAGTGGTGGGAACAAGATCCGTTGACTCGGCTTGCTCGGACGGAGAATCAATCGCAGATTCCGCAACATCGCGAGAGAGATCTTCCTTCTTCCCAGGGTCAAATGAAAATTCAGCGTCGATAGGAGGAGTAGAAAAATCATTCTCTTCAAGTTGGCTCTCGTCTTCTTGATGAGAAGAAGGCATCAGGCTTTCAATCTAAATATTTTTAAGTAGGTATTTACGGCCATGCGCGCAATCGTTTCAAAATTATAAACCCTGGGGAGGGGAATCACAAAAGAATACTTCAACGCATCTTGCCTCTCTTTCGGCCTTTTTTCTTCAATTGCAGCAGTTCATTTCGGTGCTCTATAGTAAATACGCACCTGTTTTTCAAAAAGTAACTTGACCGCATTACGTCGCGCAATCTTTTTGATTCGCTTTCGCCCATGAAAACGCACGCGCTAAAAAGCGGCCACTGGCCTTCTTTATTAGGGGCTTGGCTCCACTTTGAAGTGAGTTTTGTCGTCTGGCTGTTGATAGGCGCATTGGGTATTGCCATTGCGCAGGATTTCGCATTAAGTGCCACGCAGAAAGGGTTGTTGGTCGCCACTCCCTTACTTGGTGGGGCCCTGTTACGCATTGTGGTCGGGCCTTTCACCGATCAGTTCGGCGCGAAACGGGTAGGACTCGGAATTCTCTGGCTAGAAGTGGTGGCGCTGTTGTTGGGATGGCTGTTTGGTCAAAGCTATGCCCAAATGTTTGGGATCGGTCTTTTGCTTGGGTCGGCAGGGGCAAGTTTTGCCGTTGCGCTTCCAGTTGCGAGTCGAGCTTATCCGCCTCAGCATCAGGGTCTGGCCATGGGAATCGCCGCGACTGGAAATAGCGGGGTCCTCTTGGCAACCTTTTTTGCCCCACGTATTGCAGCCCACGTCGGATGGCACGGGGTGTTTGGCCTGATGATCTTGCCTGTCGTGGTCACCGCCGTGGTGTTTTCGGTGATCGTCCGCGATCGCCCTTTGCAACACGCGCCACAAAACAGGAAGAGCCTGACAGCCTCTTTCCGCATGGTCTTTCAAGAACGATTCATGCAGTGGTTGTGTTTCTTCTATGGAGTGACATTTGGAGGGTTTGTCGGGTTTTCAAGTTTTTTGCCGATTTTTTTTCATGATCAATATGGGTTGGATATAATCACTGCCGGGACCCTGACGGCGTTATGCGGGCTTGCGGGAAGTATCGCAAGGCCGGTGGGAGGCCACTGGGCCGATCGGGCTGGCGGGCTCAACTTACTCCAAGGGGGATTTCCCGTTATCGGGGGGCTGTGCTTTCTCTTGGCATGGTTACCGCCGCCGTTCTGGGCCTTTCCATTAACCGTGACGACTCTTCTTCTCTTAGGCTTCGGTAATGGGGTTGTTTTTCAGGTGGCGTCACTACGCTATCAGAACATGATGGGAACAGCTTCTGGATTTATTGGAGCAGCCGGCAGCCTCGGCGGATTCTTTCTCCCATTCTGGTTTGGCCTTTTAAAGGATTTTACAGGGACCTATGCAAGCGGATTTCTGGTCTTTGTCGTTCTGACGGGGATTGCAACCGGCAGTGTGATCTACATTCAACGATCCCTGCCCATTTCGATAAAAGAGGAAGCCTCAGACCCGCTGTAATCCCGCTCTCGTAGGCTGTGCTTCGTATGCTTTCCATTGACAAGGCGAGTAGAAACCCCATATAAAACTTAAGGGTTTGCTCAGAATGACCGCCGAAAGGTTCAGGATGACATTCTGAACAGAAAAGGGGCTCATTCCTTCGGAGAACCCCTCAAATTTGACAAGGGGATTGCATGCATGACGACCGTCTTTAATACCATCGACGAGGCCCTCGATGACATTCGTGCCGGGAAATTTATCATCCTGGTAGACGATGAAGATCGTGAAAACGAAGGCGATTTGGTGATGGCTGCCGAATCCGTCACCCCGGATGCTATCAACTTTATGGCCAAACATGCCCGTGGCCTCATCTGTTTGACCCTCACGGCCGACCGAGCGAACCAACTCCATTTACATCCCCAGACTGCAGAAAATACCGCGCCGTTCGGAACGGCTTTTACCGTGTCCATTGATGCCGCGCGAGATGTGACCACAGGGATTTCGGCTGCCGACCGGGCCACGACGATCCGCATGGCGGTCGACCTCTCCTGCAAACCCTCTGATTTCGCGAAGCCAGGGCACATTTTCCCTCTACGGGCTCACGATGGAGGAGTCCTCAAGCGGGCCGGCCAAACCGAGGGCTCCGTTGATTTGGCCCGTATGGCCGACAGGTATCCGGCCGGGGTCATTTGTGAAATCATGAATGACGATGGAACCATGGCAAGGATTCCGGACCTCATGGAATTTGCCAAACAACATGCCCTCAAGCTCGTTACCATTAAAGATCTCATTCAATATCGGTTATCGCGCGAGACTTTTGTCAAAAAATCCGTGAGCGCCGAATTGCCGACAATTTTTGGAAATTTTGAAGCCTGGGTCTTTGAGAATGCACTGGATAGTGGAACGCATATGGCCTTGGTCAAGGGCCACATTGATGAATCGCCGACCCTCGTCCGGGTTCATTCCGGATGTCTCACGTCAGACGTCTTTGGCTCCTTGCGTTGCGATTGCCGCGATCAGCTCCACCGCGCCATGGCAGTCATTGAAAAAGAAGGCAAAGGGGTTTTACTGTATTTGAATCAAGAGGGACGGGGTATCGGGTTACTGAATAAAATAAAAGCCTATCACCTGCAAGACCAAGGCAGCGACACTGTCGAAGCCAATCTCAAGCTAGGGCTTAAACCGGACTTGCGGGATTACGGTATTGGCGCGCAAATTTTAGTCAATTTGGGACTTAAGCAGATCCGTCTCATGACGAATAACCCACGAAAAATTGTCGGGATTGCGGGATATGGCTTGACGGTTGTCGAGCGCGTCCCCATTGAAATCGACCCCCAAGAAACGAATGTCCGGTATCTTCGAACGAAAAAGAGCAAACTGGGTCACCTGTTAAACAACGTCTAATTGTTTCAGCCTCTCAATGCCAAGAGAGGGTTGAATCACCCTGTCCTCCCGTGAAACCCACTGAAGGAAATCTGAATGCCCAAGAACTGCAATTTGGAATTGTGGTGAGTAAATTCAATGAATTTGTCACCAGTCGCTTGGAAGCCAGTGCGCTTGAGACCTTAAAAAATCATGGTTCACCGGAGAACAACATTCAAATCGTTCGGGTCCCGGGAGCCTTTGAAATCCCATTAGTGGCCAGACAATTAGCCCGTTCCAAACAGTTCGACGCCGTGATTTGTTTAGGAGCCGTCATTAGAGGGGAGACCCCTCATTTTGATTTTATCAGTACGGAAATGAGCCGGGGCATTGCCCAAGCCTCTTGGGATACGGGCATTCCCATTGTCTTCGGGGTCTTGACGACCAATACCGCGGAAGAAGCCTTGGCTAGGGCAGGCACCACTGAAGTCAACCGCGGCACGGAAGCCGCGCGCACCGCCATTGAAATGGCAACCCTCATGAAGGAATTGCACGAAATTGATCGAAAGCCGACCGGCTTCCGGCAAATGTAACCACGAATGTTTGCGAAGACGACTGCCATGGCAATACGGGAACGATCCGGTGACTCTTTACCCAAACCCCGACGAGGGTATACACGGCATGATGCGCGTGAATTGGCTCTTCAAATTCTTTTTCAATGGGATTTTCATGAGTCCACTGAATTTGGGCTGGAACAATTTTGGTCGCAACGAAAAGCGTCGCAATCGGTTCGGGTGTTTGTGTCTCAGTTAGTCACCGGTGTCCAAACCCATCAAGTTGAACTCGATGGCCTCATTACTGCCTATGCACGAAACTGGACGATTGATCGCATGCCCGTGGTGGATCGCAATATTCTGCGACAAGCGATTTATGAATTGCTCTGGATCCCTGATGTGCCGGCAAAAGTGACGGTGGATGAGGCTCTCCAATTAGCCAAAAGCTTTGCGGACGATGAAACCAAACGATTCGTGAATGGCGTGTTGGATCAACTCATCAAACAGGACGCGCGACTGGAGCCCAAACGCATCGCCATCACTCATTAACTCGTTCTTGTAGTGGCGAATTGACCGTATCCCGGTGCTTGACGAACCATCTGGTATGACATATGTAATACCCGGTCGTTTCTCACTCCATTTGAAAGGACGTTATGGCTCGATCCAAAGTAGCGGTTTCCCTTGATGAGCAGATGCTTCGGCAGCTTGACGGGTTAGTGGCGGAAGCCGTATTTCCCAGCCGCAGTCAAGCCATTGAGGTGGCGGTGCAAGAAAAGCTGGCGCGTTTGGAGCAGGGACGCTTGGCTCGTGAGTGTGCGAAACTCGATCCGGATTTTGAAAAGGCGTTGGCTGAAGAAGGTTTTGCTGAGAACGCATCTGCATGGCCCATATATTGAGGGGCGACGTTCGATGGGCGGATTTGAATCCAGTACGAGGACGTGAGCAGGCTGGACAACGGCCGGTATTAATCCTCAGCCACGATGTCTTTAACCAGCGTTCAAACACCGTTATCGCTGTAGCACTGACTAGCCAACCGCAACGTGCCGGCTTTCCTCTAACCCTTGAACTCCATGAGGCCGGGCTGCCGCGACCGTCATGGGTGAAAATCAGTCAAGTTCGCACGCTCGCTGTTGAAAGAATTGGGAAGCGCCTGACGCGTGTTAGATCTGAAGACTTGGCGCGTGTCATTGAGGGGCTCAACGAGATCATTAGTCCCTAACGCAGGCATGGAGACGATGCGCTACCGCACCTACCGACCGAACCTGAACTTCACAAGATCAGTCCGATGATTGAACGCTACACCTTGCCCCGCATGGGGGCTGTATGGACCCAGAAGCGGAAGTATGCAACCTGGTTGCAAGTCGAGCTGGCTGCCTGTGAAGCGCTTGAAGAAACAGGCGAAGTGCCCAAAGGCGTGGCCCGCCACGTCAAACGCAAAGTCACGATCAATCCCGACCGCATTGGAGAAATCGAACGCATCACCAAACATGACGTGATTGCGTTCTTGGAATCAATCGCCGAGCAGGCCGGGCCCAAAGCCCGCTATTTGCACACGGGGCTGACCTCGTCGGATATTCTGGATACCGGCTTGGCCCTCCAATTAGTCGAGGCCGTGGAAATCATCCTTGAAGATCTCGATGCCTTGTTGGACGTGCTGCGGGCGCAAGCCTTCGGACACAAAGACACCGTGATGGTGGGCAGATCCCACGGGATTCACGGCGAACCCGTTTCCTTAGGGTTTAAATTTACGATTTGGTATGAGGAATTTACCCGTCAACGCAAACGCTTGATCACTGCCGGGGAGGATATTGCCGTTGGAAAACTGTCCGGGGCCATGGGCACGTTTGCGCATCTGCCGCCGCACGTTGAACAAACCGTCTGTGCCAAGCTGGGGCTCCAACCCGCTCCCGTTTCGAATCAAGTGGTCCAACGGGACCGGCATGCGGCGTTTCTGACGACCTTAGCCTTGATTGCCGCCAGTATTGAAAAAGTGGCCGTTGAACTTCGTCACCTCCAGCGAACCGAAGTCTTGGAAGCTGAAGAATATTTCAGCCCGGGACAAAAAGGTTCCTCGGCCATGCCGCATAAACGAAATCCGGTGGGCTCTGAAAACCTCTGCGGCCTGGCGCGGATCATTCGAGCCAACAGCCTCGCGGCCCTGGAGAACGTCGCGCTCTGGCATGAACGGGACATCAGCCACTCCTCGGTTGAACGCATTATTATGCCCGACAGCACGATCCTGCTCGACTACATGCTCGTGCGCCTGACCAACCTCCTTGAATACCTCGTGGTGTATCCCGAACGAATGCTCAAGAATTTAAATTTGACCGGGGGACTGGTCTATTCCCAACGCCTCTTGGTGGCGTTAGTGAATAAAGGAATTGAACGCAAAGCCGCCTATGAAGCGGTTCAGCGTAATGCCATGGAAGCCTGGGAAGGGCAGGGGACCTTTCAAGACCTCGTTGCGCAAGATCCGTTGATTGCCAAAAAATTAAAGCCGGCGGAAATTCACGCCTGTTTCGAGCCACAATCTTACTTGCGTCACCTCGACCACGTGTACCGTCGGGTGTTTGGTCGGAACGCAGGGTCCCGCAAAGCGCAAACCAAACCAGAGAAGAAAAAGCGGCGCTAGCGCATGATCAAAGCCAAAATTCACGTCACCTTGAAGTCGGGAATTCTAGATCCCCAGGGACGCGCCATTCAGCAATCGTTGGTAACCCTGGGCTTCTCTACCGTCCACGATGTCCGCGTCGGCAAATTCTTGGAAATCGAATTACACGAAGAAGATCCGGCTCAAGCGGAAGCACAGCTCAAGGCCATGTGCGAAAAGCTCCTCGCCAACACCGTCATCGAAGACTACCGCTACGAACTGGAACCCGCGCCCGTCGCCAAACCATCATGAACTGGGGCGTCATCGTCTTTCCCGGGTCCAATTGTGATCGCGATTGTGCCCATGTCTTGTCTGAGGAGCTCGGGCAGGACGTTGACCTGATCTGGCACCAGGAAACCTCCCTGAGCGGGAAAGATGCCATCGTGCTCCCCGGCGGATTCTCGTACGGGGACTACCTGCGCACCGGCGCCATTGCGCAATTTTCCCCCATTATGACAGCCGTCAAAGACTTTGCCCAAGCCGGAGGGTTGGTCCTGGGAATCTGCAACGGTTTTCAGATCTTGCTGGAGGTGGGCTTATTACCCGGGGCCATGCGGCCGAACATCGGCCTTTCCTTTGTGTGCGAAGATGTCTGGGTGAAAGTGGAAAATGCCGATACCCCGTTTACCCAATCCTATGAATCCGGACAAATCATTCGACTCCCCATCGCCCATGCCGAGGGCAATTACCATACCGATCCGGTTACCTTGGCCGCACTCCAAGCCAACGCCCAAATCGTGTTCCGGTATTGTCAGAAAGACGGAATCGTAACAGAAGAGGCCAATCCCAATGGCTCCCTCGATCATATCGCCGGGATTCGCAATGCGGCAGGCAATGTTTTGGGTCTCATGCCGCATCCCGAACGCTGTGCGGAATCCGTGTTAGGCAGTCAAGTCGGGCAATTAGTGTTTCGCTCCATGATCGATGCGGTTATGATCGAGCAAGACAAGAAGCAAACGACCTCCTTCCCTCCCTCTGCCTCTCCCTTTGCCACCCCCAGCGATCTACCGCCATCCAAAATGTCTTGACCAAATTCCCGTAATTATGGGAATATGGGGCATGAAGACGACCGTCGAACTCCCTGATTCCACGTTCCGGCAGGCCAAAGCCCTTGCCGCTGGCCGCGGCATGACCTTGAAGCGGTTTTTTACCGAAGCACTTGAGGAACAGCTTCGCCGTTGCGCCAGCGAAACCCAGGCGCCATGGATGGCCGGGTTCGGCGTGCTTTCCGATCTCTCCGATGAAAACCGCCACGTCCTCACTATCATCGAGCAGGAATTCGAGACCTTCTCCCCTGAAGACCTCACATGATCCTCGACACCAATGCCTTATCCGCATGGGTGGAAGGGCTTGCCACGGTGGAGGCCGCTTTTCGGTCCGCCGACCGGCTTGTCGTGCCGAGCGTCGTCCTCGGTGAATATTATTTCGGCATTCGCCAATCGCGGCATCGCAGCCGCTACGAAGAATGGCTGCGCTGTTATTTGCCGTTAGCCGAAATCGCCGCCGTGACCTCGGCCACGGCAGATGCCTACGCCGACATCCGCCTGGAATTGAAACGGCTGGGCCATCCCATCCCCCCAAATGACGCCTGGATCGCGGCACTCGCCTGCCAGCACTCTCTCCCGGTGTTGAGCAACGATACTCATTTCGATGTGGTTGCCGGTGTCCGGCGGATCGCTTTCTGAACCCGGTGTCATTCGAGCGGAAAACGGAAAAGGCATGGCAAATAGCCAGAAGAGAATGCCGCAATCTGGTCTATCCGGAATCGTCACCAGACCAATCAGGGTAGGGGATCGGGAATAAGTGCGGCCAGGGTTTGAACCAGATCCTGGGCCTTCTCAACTCCACGCGTGGTCAGTCGATACCGTCCGCCTTTCCCGACTCCCGATCGCAGAACCAGCCGATCTTTCAGGTAAGGCGTCATGATCCGATCCAAACGGAATTGGCTGAAGCCCGCGGATTTCAATCCTTTATTCAGAATCATGGCTGATATCTCACCCAGCCCTCGAAGTTCCTGATATCCCCATAACAGCAAAAGCACCGTGTCAGCCGTTCTCAAATGGCCTTCGGGGATGACCGCACATGTGACCTGTTGGGTGCGGTCGTTCCAAGCCAACAATTTCTGAAGGGCTGCGGCCGGGGAATTTTTGGGAAGAGCTTGCTCGTGGGGGAACCGGGGAGGGGACGATAATTCCTGTGACGGGACCCGGTCCGTTTCGTCCCTTAATTCAGACAAAACAGATTTTTGTGTCATGTCGGCAAGTAGTTGCTTGAATGCCTCAAACTGCTCATGAACGAAAATCTGAGGCCCTTCCGCTTCAAGCTCGCAATCGCGAATTTTTATGCGGAGCTTTAAATTCTCCATAATATTACCAGAGGCTGACTTTAAACTTAGGTGAAGTTGTCAGATCATGCCATAAAAATAAATAATGTCAACTTTATGCCATTATTTTATGTCTATAATTCAGTGAGTTGCCGGCAGTTCTGTCTTTTTGTGAGAAACGGGCGAGACCGCTATTGAAGTATCTTATGCCGTCTGGCGTCAGCGGCTCCGTTTTCTGGCAAGGACCGTGCCGTGACAGCGTCAATCAGTGGTGAGAGTTGGATAGCTAAATGTAAGCACGATGCACTCGTTTAAGTTCCAGGGATAGCGAGTTTTCCCTGTGCTCAAAAACAGCATTTCTTTGTCTGTTGAGAAAGGATGAGGAAATGCCAGATTGATTACCCAAATACCCCCACAATCAGGCTGCAGTATTTCACAGGTGATTTGAAAGGCAGAATTTCTTCGTCATTGAATTGGAGAAGAGAACGGCAATGTTGACAAGTCAAGCGGGGGCCGGTATGACCATTTCCGTTCATTTTAACACCAAATTAAAGTAGGAAATTTCGTTGATTCTTACATTAAACAACCCTGGAATCCATTCGGAGCTGGCCAAACTACAATGGGGCCTAAAGCCCATGCGAAGACTTAATAGGGAAGTACTCTTAATCATAAAATGCCCAAAAGAAATGATCTTAACGGCCAAAATACGCAGGGGATTTCGATTCTACTTAGTACCAATACAAGTTGAAAGTCTCCAAACATACGGCTTAGTCACCGCTTTTTTTGATGATCATGATGAACCGCTGACTATTCGGTCTCCTCTCGTCGAAGACGAAATGGCTGCTGACATTTTTGAATTGCTATCGTTGGAGAAATTTGAGGTCTATTTTTTCGATGAACATAATCGAGAATTGCTGGGATATCGCGTTCGGAACAACAAAGCGGCCAACTTTAAATTAATTTCAAGTACCATTCGCTTGGCGTCACCTGATAAATTTCTGGAGCATGACCATCTAACTGGTTGGTTTGATGACCAAATGTTGCGTTGGTTTGGTGATCGAGACTCTGTCGATGATGATAAGGCGCTATCAATTGACTTCGACGAGGCGTTGTTTCCAGATGACCTCTTCATTCAGGATTCCAGGCCAACGGTAAATTTTTATCACGGTTGCAAGGTGCCCATGCACACAAGTCTTGAACGTCAGGACGCTGGCCATTTTAGCGAGCTTGATGTCGTCAATGCACTGCTCCGTGTATTCGCAAGCGACCAAATCTACTTGAATCCGATTCGATCCGATGATGGAAAGGAATTTGTAGACATATTGGTAGCGACATCAAAAAAGCTATTCTTGCTTCAGGTAAAAGATAGTCCAAACATGGAGGCAATGCTTGACCGTTCAATTGATCGGAAAAAAGCGATTGCCGTTTCGCATTTGAAAAAGGCAGTAGCACAAATGCGCGGCTCTATTTCCTATACACAATCGTGTGTTCCCTTAAAGATCGTAGTTGACAACGAGCGACATGAAATCCCTCTTGGCAGTCGCGACGTGATTGGCCTGATTATTGTCAAAGAGCTATTCAGTGATGAATACGCGGTTTATAGTTCACTCGCCTTAAAATTGTTTAGTGAAACAGGCGTACCCTGCTTCATTTTGGATTACCCACAATTCCACGCGTACACGTTGAATCGCCGAACCGAGGAGAGTTTTATCCAGACCTTCGAACAAGTTTTTGCTGTTGCTTTGGAAAAGAACGAATTTCCGCGTCTTCGATTTTGGACGCAACTTGTGCCTGAATGATTAATCATCGCGCAGGATTTCCTGTACTTGATTAGGCACGTGCTCGACCAGACTCGCACCTAGTGCGTGATCAAACCCGGCTCAGTTTGTTCAGAGCAGTCTCAGTTGAATGTGCACCGTCCTTCAACACATTGCCCGGTGACGGTAGGCACTTTCCCTGTCTAAATCATCGGCCATGGGAAGTTCACGTAGATTAAGCGGTATTCCCACGCTTGATCTACCTTCCATTACACAGCCTGCGGTTGGTAGCGATCCACCTTGATACGATCTTCGCTCCTGCGCGCCTGCGCCAGATTGTATGTCGTCTGGCGGCGCAGCCAGAACTCGGCGTTAGACCATCCGGCTTTCTCCAACCGAATAGCCATTTCCGGTGAAATAGCTGCATGACCATTCATTACGCGCGAAAGCGTGTGACGGGCTATGCCCAACACCTTTGCTGCTTCGGTAACGTTCAGATCCAGTGGATCGAGACAGTTCTCCTTGATGCTTCGACCGGGATGCGGTGGATTCTTCATAACCATAGGGTCTGCCTCCTGTTAGTGATAATCGACCAAGTCGACATCGTACGCGTCACCTTCTTTAAGGCGGAAGATGATCCGCCAGTTGGCGGAGATCGAAATACTCCAGAATCCTTTCAGATCACCTTTCAGCGGGTGAAGTTCATACCCTGGGAGAGCCAGATCTGAGGGTTTACTGGCATCATCGAGGTCCGCCAAAGCGAGTGCGATTCGCTCTGCTTGGTCTGCACGTATCTTGCTGGTATCTCCGTGCTCATAGAAACGCTTGAGTCCTCGATGCCGAATCGACCGAATCATAAGAAAGTGTACTGTGTTCCGGTACGAGTATCAACAGTGCCTTCTGCTTCAAGTCGGCCGATCTGCAAATTCTTGTTCTTTATGAAGAGCGTTGAGCACGGCAAGTGTGTTGTCAGTGAGAGGTTCCGCAGGCGGCCGTGGCAATCCGGGAAAGCTCAGAGGGCTGACAAGATTGCCACGCTCACTCGGTTCGCTCGCAATGACACAAGAGGCTGTGGTTGACGCACTCTCTGCTTGGCGGTGGTGTGTCGCCTGGAAGTGTGGGCGTGAGAGTCGTCTTAATGCGGGTGACGAATTGAGCCGTTAGAAGAGGGGCATCAATCCGGAATATTGGTGCCGAGGGGCAGAATCGAACTGCCGACACCAGCCTTTTCAGGGCTGTGCTCTGCCAACTGAGCTACCTCGGCACAAGGTAAAATCGCGATGGGTGAGGCGTAATTTTATGTTTACTGAGGCAGTAACGGCCACATGTGTAGCAGGATTGAATACGGAAAATCAAGAGGATAGCATGGAGAAAAGCGCTGCCACCTTGAATATTGTCATTCCCCCCCTCCCCCCCCATCGGCATCATGCTTTTTTGCTTCATTGAATGGAGAGTTCTCGGTGTTGTCGGCTCCTTTCGGCTTTGCTTGTTCTTGACCTGGTTCATGAGGCATGGGTATTCTCGATCAGACAGAAGACAACCACACCATCACCCAATACGTCACATTTTTAAGGCTGGAGAATATGAGCACAGAAGAAATCAAAGAAGAACTGAACGAAGAAGATATAGAAGAGTCGACAGCAGACGTCGATACTCCACCGGAAGAGGTTGTCGAAGAAGAAATTGTTGATATCCCTACCTATCTCCGGACGCTTTTGGAACAGGCACGATCCGCCTCTCGCAAATTGAGTCGTGTCACGGCCTCAGTCAAAAATGATGCACTCGTGGCCATGGCCGAAGGACTGGAAGAAGCTACCGACACGCTTCTGGAAGAAAATGCCAAAGACCTCGAGGCCTTTGACACGAGTAACGGGCGGGAGGCCATGGCTGACCGGCTTACACTCACTCCCGAGCGTATTCAGGAAATGGCGGACGGTCTTCGTCAAATTGCCAAGTTGCGCGATCCCGTTGGCCAATCATTAGGTATACGGGAACGGCCCAACGGCATGAAAGTCGGACGGGTCCGCGTGCCCATCGGGGTTATCGGGATCATTTATGAATCTCGCCCGAATGTCACAGCCGATGCCGCGGCGTTGTGTCTCAAATCAGGAAATGTCTGCGTGCTTCGAGGGGGATCGGAAGCCATTCATTCTAATATGGCCATTGCCCACGTCCTATCGGAAGCTGCCCAAAAAGCCGGCATCCCTGAAGGCGCAATCTCCTTGGTCGAACGGACTGAACGAGAAGCAGTGATGGAACTGTTGAAACAAGACCGGTTTGTCGATTTAATTATTCCACGGGGCGGGGAGTCTCTGATGAAACTCGTCACCGAGCATTCGACCATTCCGGTTATTAAGCATGATAAAGGGGTGTGTCATACCTATATCGATGCCGATGCCGATCTCACGATGGCTGAAGCCATTAGTGTGAATGCCAAGGTCCAACGGCCTTCGACGTGTAATGCCATGGAGACCTTACTGGTCCATAACAGCATTGCCAGAACTTTTTTGCCAAAGCTGGGAAAAGCCTTAACCAAGGCCAAAGTAGAAATGCGTGGCTGTGAGAAAACCCGTCAATATATTCCTGAAGCCCAAATCGCGACTGAAGAAGATTATGGTCAAGAATTTCTCGCGCTGACGTTAGCCGTCAAAGTCGTCAAGGATATGGATGAGGCCATGAATCATATCGACACGTATGGGTCTCGGCATACCGAAGTCATTGTGACCAAGGACTACGGTCGTGCCATGAGATTCTTACAAGAAGTCGATGCCGGGGCGGTGATGATCAATGCCTCGTCACGACTCAATGACGGGTACCAATTCGGCCTTGGCGCGGAAATCGGCATCAGCACCACCCGCATTCACGCCCGAGGCCCCATGGGGCTCGAAGATCTCACCTGCTCTAAGTATGTGGTGTATGGATCAGGCCAGCTTCGAGAGTAGGGCACTCTTTCCCTAACACCCGCTCAAAAACAGCCCCCAGAGGTGCTGCCGGCACCGTACCGACCTCACGCCTAAAACTCGAATTGCAAGCCGGCTAGCAGGCGCACAGCCGGTTGCGCGTTCGCGTTATGGCCGGGATTACGCATCCAGGTGGCATCGAAGCGCAGATCGCCGCCATCGGCGAGCGGGTGGCGCCATTGCGCCGAAACATCGAACTGCCGACCCGATGGTGTCAGGTCAGCCGCAAATGACGAACGCAGGACGTCGCCGGCCTTGGTCCGGCCGATAGGAACGGAGAGAGCCGCCCGCCCGGCCTCCACGCGCAGGGGCTGCGAGAACGAGATCCGGACTGACCCGCCGTTTGCCATCTGCCGGCTTGCATGAAGCGCAAACGCGCTGGTGGTCAGCGAAGACATGCGGGAGATAATCCCGCTTTGAAGGCGCGGGACCGCCGTGCCGAGTTCGGCATCGGCCGAAAGCTGCCACTGGCCGACTTCGAATCCGGTCTCGAGACCGGCAAACATCGCATCGGCCGAAAGCCGTCCAAAGGCACCGGCCGCCACCGTTCCCAGCAGGGTCTCCTGCTCTGCGAGCCAACCGGCACGGAAACCGATCGGGATATCAAAGGGCCGCCATGACAGCGAGGCCCCGGATGCCGGTGCCCTTCCGATAAACCCGGATGTGGTAAACGCGGTGGCGGTCATGCCGTTGTGCCCTGTCAGGGTGAACGTGGTCGCGTTTCGGGCAAGCCCGAAATGACCGTTCTGGACACCGGCCGGGGTCTCCACAAGGCCAACCCGCAACCGGGCATAACCAAGATCCTGTTCGACCGCTCCGCCGGCTCGACCCGGCGTGAACGTCGTCAGCCGGCCCGCGGTTCGTCGCATGATCGGCGTCTGCTCCATCAACTCACCCAGTCGCACCAGCGACGACGGCCCCCTGGTGGCACCGGTGAAGCCGCTAAGCTTGAACCAGAACGGCGCCCCCAGGCTGTCGAATGCTGCGATTTCTTGCCCGGCCAGCGAAAGGCTCAGCCCATCGCCGAGTGCTCCGCCGAGACTGATATTGGTCTGTTGTAGGCTGATGCCGGCGCCGCCTACTGTGTTGCCGCTGGCAACCATGGTCGCACCCTGTGGCGACGTCGCAGCACCGAGATCCATCAACCCCTGGCCGTAGATTTCTGGTTTTTCACCATATTTACCGTTTTTGTTGGCGGTGTCAAAAAGCCTCTTAACCAAGTCTACTTTCGGCATTTGACCACGAAAACGGTGGTTCAACAGCGCAAGCCCACCCGAGACCATCGGCGCGGCGAACGACGTGCCATCATTGCCGGTTGTGAACCCTCCCGATTGTCCTTCGTTGGGCCCGAAATAGGCCACTCGAACGTTGACACCGGGTGCTGCGATGCACCACTTCTCGGCAACGCCGCAGGGGTTGGAGAAACTGGCTATGTCTCCGTTCTGATTCACCGCCACCACGGCAATGGAACGCCCCCGCAGTTTCGGAATCAACACGGGCAGGCCGGCGAACACCTGGACCGAGCTGGCACTGCCGTTGTTGCCCGCAGCCCAGACAAGGATTTTTTCTCCGTAGTCGGCATTCTCCAGTTTATCAATTATCCCAGACAGACCGCTATTTTGGTAGAGTTCATCTCTGCTGGTGAAGTTTCCGATAACGTTTTCTTTATCTTCAGGAGCGAAGCTCAGATTCAGGATATCGAAGCTCGAGCCAAGGATCGTCTCGAATGTGTCCGCAGTGACCTCACTCGGAATCGCAAACACATGGAGATCGGCGCCCGGAGCGACACCGGAAAAAGAGTTACGGTCGTCTGGGTCTGGGACCGCGGCGATGACGCTGGCAACCGCAGTGCCGTGAGAGGGCGTGGTGCCGGCCTCATCCTCAGCGCTATCAAAAAAATCTTCGGTGATATCCTTGCCGGCAAACGCAGGATGATCCTTATCGATACCCGTATCGACCACACCAACGGTCACGTCCAGGCCCGGCTCGTTCGATCCCTCGAGGAGTTCGAGATGCGCCCAGGCTTGATCCGCCTTGATCGTAGCCAGCCCCCATTGATTGGAAAATTGTTCTTGGTTCCTATGGTCTCTTGCGGTTTGGTTTAGCTTCTGATTGTATAGTGTTTCCGAAATGCACCCTAACTCGGCGGTCTGGGTGCAGTCACCCCCGCTCATCACTCCGCCGCCACCTCCGCCCCCGCCACATGCCGAAACAAGCAGGCCGATGACCAGTAGTGCAGACCCGATTTGCAGCTGTTGCATACGACCAGGAGTTACATCAAGCCCAGCGGTGACAACACGGTTTGGACGAAACATGCGGCGCTTGTTCCTCTTCATCATGACCTCCATTCCCTATGGTTCCGTTCCTTCGAGCCATGTATATAGATAACCCCTTGATTCGTCAATGATGAACGGGCTTTTTTAAAGAAAGAAATTGAGAAAGTCGCTTTCTTTTTCTGTCTTCGTTATGATGAAAAACTGGCCATGTGGTTATGCATGATCAGCATTTTTGCACGAGTGATCTTGTGAAAAACCGTTCAGCGATTCTTTCATCACTTCTTCAAAATCCCGGCACCTTGGCACTCCAGGGCAACCTGTCCCTCCCTGAGAATGTATCGCCGGACAGCATGAGGTGCAACCAGCTTGCGACCGGTCATCTGGTGTTGTATGGCCCGTTGGGACGGCGAATACTAATGACCGATCCCGATGGACACCCGCTGCATGAATGTGAGTGGGGAGAATGTGCCGACGGTACGGTTTATCTGGTGTCGGCCCGGCTCTACTTGGACTGGGGGCAATGGGTCGGCCTGAAACCCGGCGGGTTGGTCAACACCATGAATTTGGATCTGTCGACTCGGCCAGGATGGCAAACCCTGACTCGGCAGGACCTCCGCCTGATGGCTGCCCAGGCCATGGGCGTCGCCTTAGAAGAAGTCGAGTTTTTTTATACCGATGAGGATCTCGTACTCGACCGGACCGGACACGCCACGATTCGTCAACGGAAGGACGCCTTTTATGTGCTGGAGGATGGTACATGGGAACGGGCGCGGTTCATGTCCTGCATGAGTGCGATGCATTGGGCAACCATTGATTATTTGCCGGTGGTGGAATTGTTTAAGTCCTTGTTGCCGGGAACGGGGAGCGCCGCGTTTGAATTGATCCGCGGACTGTACGATGATCAAAATCCTCATAGCCCGCGGTCTCTACAATACCGTGGCATTCCAACATATCCCTCGGCAGCGGCCTTCGGGCTATTCAGCAATTTTTTTACGCCAACACACCGAGGCCCAGAAAGTCCTTTCACCGTATTTATGGAATCACCTCGGTCGCATGAAGTGGATTGGCTGCCGAATCCTCATCCGCCTGTACGCTATGTCGACCCTCACCATCAGATGTGTCTGACGGTCAAACAAGGAAACCTGCTCAAGGCGACCAGGATGGATGACACCAGCGGGCTCCCGTTTGTGACTCCGAATCAACAAGGGTTCGCACCGTGTAGCAAACAGATTGTCGTGAGCTCCGATCGACTTTTTCTGTATGACCACAAGACCTCACACGAGAGTACGTTACGGCCACACTGGGGTATCACGCACCAGGTAGAGCGTCAGGCGGAACAGCAGACTGCGACGAATAGGGAAAGTTCCTGGGAAGGGTTTTTCCCTGATGGCGCTCCCGTGGTCTCGCCACGAGAAGCGTACTCAGCCGTGTTGCTCTATCCGGAAGATGACACGCCGATCAGTGACCTCGCGACCCAACCCTTTGTGGCTGATTTTTTGAATGATTTCATTGAGCAGGATCAACGCTTGGCTGTCCAAGTCGGACAATCCTGCCAAATCCTCATTCATGGGTTTGACGCAGCCATCGGCACCTTGCTGGCGCTTGACCAACCTCGATCTACAACGATTCTCTATTCACATGGAGCCTATGCCCAAAAACATGCCCAAGCGGCATGGAACCAATTCGCTCGGAACAACCGGCTTGACTGGCAAAGCTCCTATCGTTTTCTGAGCGAGGCCGCTCTCCATCATGGTGTGTATCAGACCACGTACGATCTCATGTACGTGTGGCTGCCGTTTGCTTCGTATGATGACCCGGCAACGTTACAAGACCATCTGTGCCGGATCAGCGGGGCGCTCCAGCCCAACGCATTGGCGTTTCTCGCCGGGCCGGACTCGCTTTCTTCCATTATCTCCGGGCTCCCGTTGGAAATTGTCTTTGGCGACTTGGCTGCAAATTCGCAGCCCTTTCACATGCATAAATCAATTTTGCCCAAAGCGACGCTGAATCCTCGCCTGTCTGTCTGGATCTTCAGAAAGCCGTAGTCCTGTTCCAGACAAGAAAGGCTTGACTAAACCCTCTTGAACTTCTAGGATAATCATACCTTTAATACTCATCCAGTGAGGTGAGGAAGGAGTTTCGTTATGATCATGTGTTTGGGTAAGGACTGCCCCTAATGTGTTGAACCTTCTTCTCATTGCGAGGGGAAGGTTTTTTTTTGCACTCGTGAAGGTCATGGCACAGACAAATCCGGAACACAACCACGAATCCGTCATCATGGACAGCCATGAAATGACGCGTGCCTTGACCAGGATTGCCCATGAAATTTTAGAGCGGAACAAGGGCTGTCACGATGTCGGCTTAGTCGGCATCCGCACCGGCGGGGTCTATTTGGCCCAACGATTAAAACACCTGATTGCGAAAATCGAGCAAACGGAGGTTGTCTTAGGGGAGTTGGACATTACGTTATATCGAGATGATTTGGCCATTCGTAAAGATCAACCCGTCATCAAGAAAACAGACATCCCTTTTCATATTTCAGATCTCAAGATTATCTTAGTCGATGATGTGTTGTTCACCGGAAGAACCGTTCGGGCGGCCATGGATGGACTCATGGATTTAGGTCGGCCGGTTGAAATTCAATTAGCGGTGTTGGTTGATCGGGGACACCGGCAACTTCCCGTTCGAGCCAATTATGTGGGGAAAAATATTCCAACCGCGAAAGACGAAAATATTCGAGTATTCCTTGAAGAATTAGGAGAAGAGGATCGTGTGTCCAAACTCATAAGCGCGGAGGGCACGGCATGAGCCTCAAACGAAAAGATCTCCTCGGTCTTGCCCCACTGTCGCCTGAAGAAATGGCACTGATCCTGGAGGCTGCGGAACCCTTTAAGGAAGTGAGTGGACGAGAAATCAAAAAAGTTCCGGCCCTTCGAGGAAAAACCGTGGTGAATTTATTTTTTGAACCCAGCACGCGGACCCGAACCTCGTTTGAGTTGGCCGCAAAACGGCTGAGCGCCGATGTGGTGAATTTTTCACCTTCCTCAAGTAGTGTGGTGAAAGGAGAGACGTTACTCGATACCGTCAGAAATATCGAGTCCATGCAGGCCGATATTCTTGTACTCCGACACTCCTCGGCAGGAGCCGCGGAGATCTTGGCCAAAAAAATCCGGTTGTCTGTCATTAATGCCGGCGATGGATGGCACGAACATCCCACACAAGCACTTTCGGACTTGTTTACGATTAAAGAGAAAAAAGGGCAAGTACGCGATCTGCACGTGGCGATCGTTGGAGATCTGGCGCATAGTCGAGTGGCACGATCCAATATTCACGCGTTGACGAAAATGGGAGCGAACGTGCGTGCCGTTGGACCTCCCACCATGATTCCCCCGTTTCTTCAGCGGCTTGGGGTCGAGGTCTTTCACGATTTCGATAAAGCGATTGCCGGAGTCGATGTCGTCATCATGTTGAGACTTCAACTCGAACGACAAGGCCGCTCACTCTTTCCTTCCATCAGGGAATATGCCCGGTTGTATGGCCTGACTGCGGAACGGGTGCAACGAGCAGCTAAAGACGTTCTCGTCATGCATCCCGGTCCGGTCAATCGAGGCGTCGAAATTTCCCATGACGTGGTTGATAGCGGTTCCGCTGTTATTTTAGATCAAGTCTCAAATGGCGTGGCCGTGCGAATGGGTCTCATGTATTTGCTATCGCAACGAAATTAAACGTGAGGCGGCCAAGCTTGTCGAGAGACGTTTTATGGTGAACCGTATGAAGATCCTTATTACTGAAGGGCATGTGATCGATCCCGGCCGATGGAACGGCGTGGCCGACGTGCTGATCGAAGAGGGAAAAATCAGCGCGGTGGAGCCGAACCTTCAACGAAAATTTCAAGAGTCAAAGGCGCTGACGACGATCGACGCGAAAGGGCTGATCGTTTGTCCCGGGTTTGTGGATTTGCATGTCCACTTTCGAGAACCGGGATTCGAGTATAAGGAAACGATTGCTACTGGAAGTGCGGCGGCTGTGGCCGGGGGCTTTACCTCCGTGTGTTGCATGCCCAATACTCAGCCCGTCAACGATTCTCGGTCGGTCACGGAATTTATTCTTGCCCAAGCTGCGGCTGCCCAGAAAGCCAGGGTCTTTCCCATCGGCGCCATTACAAAAGGATCGAAAGGGGAGGAACTTGCAGAGATTGGGGAATTATTCGATGCCGGCTGTGTGGCCATTTCCGACGATGGGTATCCAGTCATGAATAGCCTGGTCATGCGTCGAGCCATGGAATATGCCTCGGCCTTTCATCTTCCGGTGATTGATCACTGCGAAGATGTTCTTCTCTCACACGGCGGAAGTATGCATGAGGGCGCGGTGTCTACCGAACTGGGTATTCCCGGGATTCCTAAAGCTGCCGAAGAAGTCATGGTCGCCCGGAATATTTCCCTGGCCGAGTTAACCGGTGCACGCTTGCATCTCCCGCATGTCAGTACGGTGGGGTCCGTTCGGATGGTACGAGAAGCCAAGGCACGCGGGGTTCCCGTCACCGCCGAAGCCTGCCCTCATCACTTCTCGTTAACGGATGAAGCGGTTCGATCCTTTGACGCCAATGCCAAAATGAATCCCCCATTACGAACCGATGAGGATGTGCAGGCGATCAAGGAAGGGTTGCAAGATAATACCATCGATATCGTGGCCACCGATCATGCGCCTCATGCCGTTCAGGAGAAACAATTGGAATTTGATGCAGCCCCTTTTGGCATCATCGGTTTGGAGACGGCGTTCCCGCTCACCCTGAATCTTGTCGAGGAGGGGATACTGACGTTGGAGCAAGCCATTGCCAAACTGACGCGTGAACCGGCTCGCGTGTTTAGTCTGCCGTATGGCACCCTCGCACCGGGAGTCGAGGCTGATCTCGTGTTGATCGATCCGAATGCCACATGGGTTGTGGATCCCCCTCGGCTGCATTCACTCAGCCGTAATACGCCGTTTGCCGGTTGGACCATGAAGGGACAGGTAGTCAAAACGTTGGTGGGCGGGAAAGTGGTGTATGGCCAGGCACCCATCATTCGGGAAAAGCGATGAGCCAAAAATGAAAGAGTGGCCTTGCTCAGTACGTCTTGCACGGCAGGAGGAGTGAATGGCTCAACGCACTTCAGGATGGCAACTGTCCTGTTCGTTACTGGAATTGCTCGGCCTCATGGTTTGGATCGGGGGCCTTGCAGTGCTCCTGACGGCAGTGATCCCTGCGGTGTTCAATACCCTGGGAATGGAAACAGGCGGTCGGTTTTTACGTCGTGTCTTTGACGGTTATAATGCCCTGACCAGTGGCATTGTCGTTGTGTTGATCGGGACGGCCCTCTTTCGATATTGGAAACATCAACAGGAGCCGAGCCGGAGTCTGCCCTTGAGACGATCCGAGATCAGCCTGTTAGTGGCTCTCACGGTTGTCACGTTTTTGGTTGTGGTGGTATTGGGACCAGAGGCCATTGAATTACAGGAGGCCGCGTTCACAGCAGATTCACAGGAGACGAAAAAAACAGCCTTTGAGGCCTTTTTTCGAATGCATATGATTGTGCGTGCCCTTCATCTGATCAATGCCGGCCTTGCCATAAGTTTGCTTGCGGTCAAATTCCGCCACTGGGTTCGGAATAGAGGAGCGTTCGGTTTTGAATGACGGTCGTCTTTCTCTGCGTGATTCGTATGAAAATAGTTGGAATGCCCCGCATCTGTCATCCTGAGCGAAGCGAAAGATCTGCTTTTCCTAGCGTTCGGTAGTTAAGTGAGAGATTCTTCGCCTTCGGCTCAGAATGACAATGATGGTGTGGCCAGTTCCTTCATGCTGTCAACGAATTACTGGACACATACAAGGATGGGCTGCCCAAGATGACAGGAGAATGTCTGTAGGATGACAAAAAAAGCGATTCTTGCATTAGCTGACGGAACCGTCTTTGAAGGACGGGCTTTAGGCTTTGAGGGCGAGACGTCCGGTGAGGTGGTGTTCAATACCGCGATGACGGGGTATCAAGAGATCCTCACGGATCCGTCCTACAAAGGACAGATGGTCCTGATGACCTGCCCGCATATCGGCAATTATGGAATTTCACCGGAGGATAATGAATCCCGGCGCACGTGGGCCGAGGGATTTATCGTGAATGAAGCGGCTCGTCGCCCCAGCAATTGGCGTTCGGCGCTTTCGTTACAGGAGTATTTAGTGCATCATCGAATCGTGGGTATTGAAGGAATCGATACCCGGTATCTCACGCGCCATCTGCGCACGCATGGTTCGCAGGCAGGGGTCATCTCGCACGTTGCCTGCGCTAACGGTTCCCCGGACGAATTGGTCGCAAAAGCAAACGCGCTGCCCTCCATTTCCAAACAGGATTTAGTCGGGGCCGTGACCTGCGCTTCCGCCTATCAATGGAAAGAAGGCACCGGGGCCTGGCCGCAGCGTTTGAATGCGAACGGGCAAGTCAGTCCGACTCCGACAAAACAATTCCAGGTTGTGGTCTACGACTTTGGGGTGAAACAGAACATTTTACGGCGGCTGGTGGATGAAGGGTGTGCCGTCACCGTGGTTCCCGCATCCACTACTGCCGAGACGGTTCGAGCGATGAATCCGGACGGCGTTTTTTTGTCCAATGGCCCGGGGGATCCTGAAGGCGCGTCGTATGCGGTTCCTCATATTCAAGATCTGATCGGGTGGCGGCCGCTCATGGGAATCTGCCTTGGCCACCAGATGTTGGGGCTGGCCTTGGGACTCTCCGCGTATAAATTAAAATTCGGACATCATGGCGCCAACCATCCGGTGCTGGATTTACGGTCCGGAAAAGTGGAGATTACCTCACAAAATCACAACTTTGCCGTTCGCATGTCTTCAGCGGAACAGGCCAAGGGCCTGTTGGATACACCCTGGGGGCAATTCGAACCAACGCACGTGAGTCTCAATGATCAATGTTTGGAGGGGCTTGTTGGAAAAACTGCGCCGGTTCTCTCGGTCCAATATCATCCGGAAGCCTCTCCCGGGCCGCATGATTCTTCATACCTGTTCAGTCAATTTCGAGCCATGATGGAACACGCCCATGTTTAGCCCGCTGTTTCTCGGCCTTGTGTTGCTGACGATGACGGGATGTGTGACCCCGTCCCTCTTCCCCAAAACGAGCCCGTTACAGGAAGTCGTGCTTTCAGGCGAAGGACGGGATAAAGTCTTGCTGATCGAGATTTCCGGGGTTTTGACGTCGACCAAACCGAGTGGTGTACTCGACCGATTCTTCGATCGGCTCAGTTTGCCCGCGCGATTCAAGGAAGAACTCACCAAGGCCGCCGATGACGAAGACGTCAAGGCGATCGTATTCCGGATCAACACGCCGGGAGGGACGGTCACGGCTTCGGATATTTTGTATCATGAAATTCAGGAATTGAAAAAAACCCGGGAAGTCCCGGTCATTGCCTCCATCATGGACCTTGGCACCTCGGGTGGCTATTACGTGGCGATGGCCGCCGATCGAGTCGTGGCGCATCCATCGTCGGTGACGGGCAGTCTCGGTGTCATTATGCTGACACTCAATGCGTCGGGCCTGATGGAAAAAATAGGCGTCCGGGCCGATGCGGTCATGTCAGGGCCGCATAAGGACATGGGGTCACCGTTCCGTACCATGACCGATCAGGACCGTGCCATTTTTCAAGGCGTGATCGATTCCTTTTATGAGCGGTTCCTTCGCGTCATTGAACAAGGGAGACCGAATTTGAAACCCGAAACGATTCGTCAGTTGGCTGATGGTCGAATTTACTCGGCGACGCAGGCCAAAGACCTTGGCTTGATTGATGCGATAGGCTATGTAGATGACGCTCTTGAGCTGGCTAAACAAGAAGCAGGGCTCGAAGAGGCTCAGGTTATTATGTATCAGCGTCCCGGCGGATATCACCCGAATATTTATGCTCAAGGATCTGGAGGGCTGACAGGGTACACCGATTGGGTTTTCCCGAGATTTGATCCTGTTTCACTGACAACCTTATTAGCGGGAGGCACTCCAGCCTTTATGTATCTCTGGCTTCCGTAGGCAAGATAGAGGAAATCGGAACAACGTACGACGACATGAGTCTTTTTGTATCCATGCCCAAGCTCTGGAGGATTGTGATCCTCTGCGGATTACTGCTTTTGGCTGGCTGTATCAAAGCTCCAGGGACTGGGCGCGACCAGATTATCTTTTTTTCGGAGGAAAAAGAAATTGCATTAGGGATTAGCGCCTTTCGTGATGTCCTGCGACAAGCCAGGCTCAGCGCCAATACCGAAATCAATGAAATAGTCAACCGCGTTGGTCGGCGTATCGCAGACGCGGCCGACAAGCCGGAATATCATTGGGAATTTGCCGTCATTCAAGACGACAACATGATTAATGCCTTTGCTCTTCCAGGGGGGAAGGTTGCGATTTATACGGGTATTTTGAAACACACGAAGACCGAAGACGGGCTGGCCACGGTCATTGCCCATGAGATTGCGCATGCTCTTCAACGACATGGTGCAGAACGCATGAGCCGTGGGATCCTCGATCAAATTGCCCAAATAGGCATGATTGCCGGGGCTGCCAGTGGAGTCGTTGATCCTCAGGTTGCCATGGGTGCCATGAATGCGTACGGCCTAGGAGTCACTCTTCCGCACAATCGGCAGCAAGAATCGGAAGCAGACTATATCGGCTTGCAACTGATGGCAAAAGCCGGGTATGACCCGCGTGAGGCTGTCAGCTTTTGGGAGCGAATGAGTGGATGCCCGAAACAAATGATTGGAAGGTTTTGTTTCCGATCAAATGCGGCCATCCCTGAATTTCTTTCGACGCATCCTTCGGATGCCACGCGGATTCGACAAATAGAGGCCTGGATTCCGAATGCCCTGCGGCATTATCAGTCTGACCGTGATGATACTGAACCGGACACTTCCGAACCCTCAGTGCCGACGACGACTTCAACTTTGGTGAACTGACATCCCATGCCGAGACGAGACGACTTACAGCGCATTTTACTCATTGGCTCGGGACCGATTGTGATCGGCCAAGCTTGCGAATTTGATTATTCCGGTACCCAGGCCTGTAAAACGCTGAAACAGGAAGGGTATGAAGTGGTGCTCCTCAACAGCAATCCCGCCACGATCATGACCGATCCCGACTTGGCAGATCGCACGTATATTGAACCCATTACGGTTGAGGTGGTGGAACGTATTCTTGAGCAAGAACGTCCTGATGCGTTGCTTCCCACGATGGGTGGCCAAACGGCGCTGAACGTGACCATGAGCCTTCAGAAACAGGGTATTCTTGAAAAATATAATGTGCAGCTCATCGGGGCCAGTTACGAAGCCATCAACAAGGCTGAAGATCGTAATGCCTTCAAACAGGCTATGAAAAACATCGGAGTGGCCACGCCGCTGAGCCGGTTAATTCGAACCCGTGAAGACGCCATGAGCTTTTTGGAAATCGTCGGATTTCCGGCCATTGTGCGCCCCTCCTTCACATTAGGGGGAACCGGGGGAAATATTGCCTACAATCGTGAAGAGTTCGAGCAGTATGTTGATTGGGCGTTGCTTATGAGTCCGGTCGGGGAGGCGCTGATCGAACGGTCGTTAATTGGGTGGAAAGAGTATGAACTCGAGGTCATGCGAGATCTCAAAGATAATGTCGTGATTGTCTGCCCCATAGAAAACTTTGACGCAATGGGTATCCATACCGGTGATAGCATCACGGTCGCTCCGGCCATGACCCTGACGGATAAAGAGTATCAACGCATGCGGGATGCTGCGATTCGCATTATCCAAGAAATTGGCGTTGATACCGGCGGTTCGAATATTCAATTTGCCCTTAACCCCGAAAACGGGGAAATGATTGTGATTGAAATGAACCCGCGTGTATCACGAAGTTCGGCCTTGGCCTCTAAGGCTACTGGATTCCCGATTGCGAAGATCGCGGCAAAATTGGCAGTCGGGTATACCTTGGATGAAATTGCCAATGACATTACCAAAGTGACTCAAGCAGCATTTGAACCCACGATTGACTACGTCGTCGTCAAAATTCCTCGGTTTGCCTTTGAAAAATTTCGTGGCTCGAATCCCACACTCACGACCCAAATGAAATCCGTAGGTGAGGCGATGGCCTTGGGGCGAACATTTAAAGAAGCGTTTCAAAAAGCCTTACGGTCCTTAGAAACGGATCGCTGCGGCTTGATCTCCCTCAATGCCTTGGATCATTACCTACCGGGAGATGACCTCAAACCGTCTGTGCTGGAGCACATTCGTACCGCCATTCGAGCGTCCCATCCCGACCGTCCATGGCACATCGCGGATGGACTGCGAACCGGCATCTCCAAAGACGAAATCTTTACGGCGACTCACATTGATCCATGGTTTTTGGATCAAGTAGAGGAGCTTGTGCTCTTTGAACAACAACTCCTGACTCACGCGCGTGAATGTTCTCGAAAGACGGACGGTGTGGCCACCACGATGCTGAACACGCTGTTTGATGACCCTGATGGTCTTGAACGGCTCAAAGAGGCAAAGCGTTTAGGGTTTTCAGATCAACGATTGGCCCAATTACTCAACACGACAGCCGCAGCCGTACGGACTTTTCGAAAAACCCGTCTGTCCTTGCACCAAGTGACGTATTCAAGAGTTGATACCTGTGCGGCCGAATTTGAAGCTCTGACCCCCTATTTGTATTCCACGTATGGCCAAGAATGTGAAGCACGCCCAACAAACCAGAAAAAAGTCGTTATTTTAGGCAGCGGGCCGAATCGGATCGGGCAGGGGATTGAATTTGATTATTGCTGTGTCCATGCCACCTTGGCCTTACGGGAATTGGGCATTGAAACCATCATGGTGAATTGCAA
The DNA here is from genome assembly GCA_965247845.1 of Nitrospirales bacterium. Classification (GTDB taxonomy): domain Bacteria; phylum Nitrospirota; class Nitrospiria; order Nitrospirales; family UBA8639; genus Bin75. The sequence continues at coordinate 403,009 of OZ252040.1, forward strand.
TCCCGAAACGGTGAGCACGGACTATGACACGTCTGATCGCCTCTATTTTGAACCGCTTGTCGAGGAAGACGTGCTGAACATCATGGAAGTGGAACAGCCCATGGGAGTCGTTGTGCAATTCGGTGGGCAAACGCCGCTCAAGTTGGCGCTTCCTTTGGAGCGAGCCGGGATTCCAATTTTAGGCACAAGTCCCGATGCGATTGATCGAGCTGAAGATCGTGAGCGGTTCAGTGAGTTAATCACCGCGTTAGGCCTCCGGCAACCGAGGAATGGTGTTGCGCGCTCTAGTAAGGAAGCTTCTGCCATTGCCTCGCATATTGGCTACCCGGTCATTGTACGCCCATCGTATGTTTTGGGCGGGCGCGCAATGCAAATTGTCTACGATGAAGACTCGCTTCGTTTGTATATCGAAAACACGGTCATGACGACCGACCAATATCCACTATTAATTGATCAATATTTAACCGATGCTATTGAGGTTGATGTGGATGCGGTTTCCGATGGGACCGATGTTGTCGTGGCTGGCATCATGGAACATGTGGAAGAAGCCGGTATCCATTCGGGAGATTCCGCTTGCTCCCTTCCTCCGTACTCGTTGGCACCGGGGTTGATTGATCGGATTCGTAACGAGACCGTTGTACTGGCCCGTGAACTTCAGGTAATCGGTCTCATGAATGTACAATTTGCCGTTCAAGAAAATGAAGTGTTTATATTGGAAGTGAACCCCAGGGCTTCCCGTACCGTCCCATTTGTGAGCAAAACAATTGGAGTTCCCTTGGCAAAACTTGCGATGAAAGCCATGGTTGGGTATTCACTTCAGGACCTGAATTTTACCAAGGTTCCAGTGGTTCGGCATATTGCCGTAAAGGAGTCGGTTTTTCCCTTTACGAAACTAGGGAACGTTGATGTACTATTAGGTCCTGAAATGCGTTCAACAGGGGAAGTGATGGGGATCGATCAAGATTTTGGATGGGCGTTTGCAAAATCTCAGGCGGCGGCAGGCCTGAGTTTGCCTCATGCAGGCACCATCATCATGAGCGTGAAAAACGGCGACAAGCCCGGGACGGTCAATGTTGCCGAACGATTGCAAGCGTTAGGGTTCAAGCTCCAAGCCACACGAGGAACCGCCGCGTATTTACTCGAACGCGGCCTCAATGTGGAAATCGTCAATAAAGTCAAAGAAGGACGCCCCCATCTCGTGGATCACATTAAAAACCGCCAAGCTCATCTGGTCGTCAATACCGTGGGAACCTCTTCCTCGCAAGACGATTCGCTGCCTATTCGACGAGAGGCTCTTCAACAGAATATTCCCTATTTCACGACGATCCAAGGCATTCAAGCGGCGGTGAAGGCCATTGAAGCCATGACGAAATCTTCACTCACGATAAAACCATTGCAAGAATATCATCCAACCTAACTACACGAAGTTGTTTCAGCACGCGTTTTCTCAATCTCCTGTGACTTGAAATCTGGTGTGAGGCATGGTGATGAAAATTCGTGCAGCGTTTGATGCGGAGGCATTATGGGTGTTCCGATGACAAAAAAAGGATATGAGGCTCTCAAGGCCGAATTGGACCGGTTGCGGAAGGTCGATCGTCCTGAAAACATTCAAGACATCGCCGAAGCGCGGGAACATGGTGATTTGCGAGAAAATGCCGAATTCAAAGCGGCAAAGGAGCGACAGCAATATATTGACACACGGATGAGTGAACTCGAACATAAATTGGGAGATGCACAGGTCATTGAGGCCGGCACCGGGACCAGTGAAACCGTGGTATTCGGCACTACCGTCCGCCTCCTGGAAGTCCCATCGGAAGAACAGAAAACCTATACCCTCATTGGCCAAGAAGAAGCTGATCTCAAAAACGGCTCAATTTCCGTGCAATCTCCTATCGGACGCGCGTTAATTGGTCATCGCATTGGGGATGTGGTGCAAGTGAACCGACCGGTGGGGATGATCGAGTACGAAATTCAAGAAATCTTTTTCACGGAGTAACCACATGCCTTCAGCCATATCCGTCTTGACTCTACTGACCGACTTCGGTGCTCGAGACCATTTTGTCGCCAGCATGAAAGGGGTGATCTTAGGTATTAACAATCAGGCTCGCATCATCGACATCTCACATCACGTACGACCGTACTCCATTGAAGAAGCCGCCTTTCTTCTGAATTCCTGTTATCATTATTTTCCCGACGGAACCGTGCATGTCGTCGTCGTTGATCCAGGAGTCGGCTCAGCACGGCGAGGGTTGCTCGTCACGACTTCGAGATTTTTCTTTGTTGCACCCGACAATGGTGTGTTGACGTATATTTTTGAAAACGAACTCTCTGTGGAAGTTCGGCAAATCGAAAATCGTCAATTTCGCTTGGATTCGGAAGGAGCCACTTTTGAAGGACGCGATGTCTTTGCGCCTTCAGCGGCGTGGCTCACGCGAGGACAAACACCAGGAGCCTATGGCCGCTTAGTGTCTGACTATGAAAAGCTAAAGATCGAGAAACCCGCGGTGCGAGACGGGTCCCTGCACGGTCGTGTGGCGTATATCGATCATTTCGGCAATATTATCACCGATATCACTCCCACTGATATTCAAGCCTTCCAACAAGTAAGCAAACAAAAAAGTATTTCGTTTGAAATCGGTGGTGTCGTGATTGACACTCTCAAAACGCATTATGAGCAAGGATCTTCAACAAAACCGGACGCCTTGATCAACAGCAATGGGTATCTTGAAGTGTTTATGAAAGAAGGGAGTGCCGCAGAAACCCTGGGTGTCAAAACCGGAACCTCTCTCGAAATAAAATAAGCATGTTTCAACGCAGGGAGCCGTGAGAATGTGGCCGGTCAATCGCCGCCATGAAACGCGTCCCGATCGTACTCATCTTGGATTGTTTCACTGTGGTTGCCCAACCCTTGTTTAAAAGACTGTTGAATCGCCACAATGCGCTCGTGGATGTCGGTTCCTTGGACTTGAGGACCGAATCGATCAAGAAATTGCCCGATTAACTGAACACCCTTCCGGAAATGTTGAGGAATGGTTTCCTCGGTAAGCTGTTGCCAGGTGGCAAAGATGAGAAATTCTTGAAAGCCCTGTGCCTGCGGCAATGTTTCACCAATCGCTAACAAGGTTTCATAGGCTCGTTTCGCGTCCGTGCCTGTTTCCGTGGAAAACACTTCCTCTGCTTCCTCGATATCGGGTTGCGCATCGCCAAGTTCGTCATGGGCATACGCACGAGCCAACGCTTCTTGAGCAGTAATGGCAGGATCAAAATTCATTGTTGTTTCTCACGAAGGTGAAAAGTCCTGGCTAGCATGAGATTCGACAGGACTTCGTTAAAATAGTCGTCATTTGCCGTAACTCTTGCTCAGTCGTTGCCAAAGGGGGAACCAGGATCACAATATTGCCTATTGGCCGAATGAGGAGTCCGCGACGACGACATTCCCTCGCCACTTGATGGCCGATACGTTCGGACAAAGGGAAAGGTTCATGGGTTTCTTTGTTTTTGACTAATTCGATGCCGACCATCATCCCGCATTGACGGATATCTCCCACGATCGGCAATTCAGTCAGTGGCTTTAAAAGGTTGCGAAGCTTCCTCGAACGTTTTTTGACGTAAGCAAGAGTCTTTTCTTTTTTGAAAATTTCAAGATTCGCCAGGGCTGCGGCACAGCCGAGCGCGTTGCCAGTGTAGCTGTGGCCATGAAAAAATGTTTTGTGTTCGTTCGGTTCGCCAAGAAACGCCTCATAAATGTTTTCCGTGGTCAGGGTTGCTGCGAGAGGCAAATATCCCCCCGTGCATCCCTTGGCCACACACAGGAGATCCGGTGTCACGTGTTCGTGATCGCAGGCAAACATTTTTCCGGTTCGGCCAAAGCCTGTAGCCACTTCATCTGCGATTAGCAGCACATTGTATTTTGTGCATAAGGCTCGAACGTGTGAAAGATAGCCTGGCGGCTGCGTGATGAGCCCTGCGACTGCTTGCACCATGGGCTCGATGATGACTCCGGCAATTTGATCATGCCGCGTTGCCAAGACGTCTTCTAGGGGATCGAGACACGCCGTCTTGCAGGAAGGAAAGCGTAAATGAAGAGGGCATCGATAGCAGTAGGGGGCATCGAGCGCGATAGTTGAAAACAGAAGAGGTCGAAAGCGTTCATGAAACAGGCTGATCCCACTCACACTCATGCTTCCTATTGTATCACCGTGATAGGCAGCATCTAAGCGAACAAATTTCTTTTTCTTTTTTTGCGGCGGATTCTGCTGGTGCCAATACTGAATTGCCATTTTCAAGGCCACTTCGACGGCCGTCGAGCCATCGTCTGAGTAAAACACGCGAGTCAAGCCTTTCGGGGCGATTTTGACGAGTTCCTTGGCTAGGACAATGGAGGGAGGACTGGCTGCACCCAACAACGTACTGTGAGCAATTTTGCCGAGTTGTTTTCGAATGGCCATGTCGAGTGCGACGTGTCGATGTCCGTGAAGATTGACCCAAATGGATGAGGTGCCATCCAGATATTTGTTGCCATGTATATCGTAGAGGTAAGTGCCGCTACCTTTTTCGATGATCAGGGGGTCTTCTTGTTCCCACTCTTTCATTTGGGTAAATGGGTGCCAAACATATTGCCGATCCCATTTTGAGAGTTGAGAGGAAGAATACGAAGTCTTCTTTTTCTCTTTTTTATTATAGGAGTTCATCTAAAATTTATAGTATTTCTTTCATTTTAATCGGTTTTGAATTGCTTGTGCTTGGCTTGCTCTTCACAGGGACAAGTAGAGATGCACTTTTTTGTACCGACTCATTCGACGTTTCTGAAATCCTCTCATCACGTACCTGAGAGAAGAACGAAGGAATAGAAAAAGATAGAGCGGTAGACCACCACATGACAAGAAGTCGCAGCAGGATTATAGGAGTGCATTCTTTCTTTGACAAGATGCGGAAACCCTAATAAAATCAATAAATTGTGCTGTTGCAATGAACAAACTTTCCTATATCCGCAATTTTTCCATTATCGCCCATATTGACCACGGGAAATCTACCCTCGCTGATCGTTTTCTGGAGCTAACGGGAGCGATCAACTCCAGGGAATTTCGCGACCAAATCCTGGATGATATGGACTTGGAGCGTGAGCGTGGCATTACCATTAAGGCTCACGCTGTCACGACGTCGTATAAGGCGCATGACGGACACACGTATCAATTAAATCTCATCGATACCCCGGGGCATGTGGATTTTACCTATGAGGTATCCCGCAGTTTAGCCGCCTGTGAAGGAGCGTTGTTGTTGGTTGATGCGACGCAAGGCGTGGAAGCGCAGACCATTGCCAATGCGTATCTTGCCGTGGCCAACGATCTGGTGATTCTGCCTGTGATTAATAAGATTGATCTGCCCAGCGCGGATATCGAAGGCGTGAAACACCAAATCGAAGACGTCTTGGGCCTGGCAGTGGAAGATGCCCTCTTGGTTAGTGCTAAACAAGGGATTGGAATCGATGATGTTCTGGATGCCATGGTCCGGCGAGTGCCTTCGCCCACAGGGTCTATCAGTGCTTCACTGAAGGCGCTGATCTTTGATTCTTGGTTTGACAGTTATCAGGGCGCGATTGTGTTGGTTCGTATTTTCGACGGCGTCGTCAAACCGGGCACGAAAATCCAGCTCATGTCGACAGGGCGGATATTTGAAGTCTCTGAGGTCGGCATTTTTTCTCCCAAGCGAACAAAAACCAAGGAGCTAAAGGCCGGGGCGGTCGGCTATCTCGTCGCCGGCATGAAAGAAGTGTCGGACACAAAAATCGGCGATACGCTTACGGCTGCCGATCGACCGACTGCAACGCCATTACCCGGCTATCGCGAGGTCAAGCCACTGGTCTTTTGTGGGCTCTATACCATGGACAATGTGGATTATGAAGATCTTCGAGACTCGCTCGATAAGCTTCGCCTCAATGATTCCTCGTTTGTGTATGAACCAGAGTCTTCATTGGCTTTGGGCTTTGGCTTCCGTTGCGGGTTCTTGGGCCTGCTTCACATGGAAATCATTCGTGAACGCTTGCATCGTGAGTATGGGTTAGAGCTCATTAGTACGGCCCCTACCGTGATTTATCGGGTCAGAACTCTGCTCGGAGAGGTGCTGGATATTGAAAATCCTTCCAAACTTCCCGACCCCGAAGCCATCGAAACCATGGAGGAGCCGTTTATCCAAGCCACGATCATTGCACCGGAACGATATGCCGGCAATATTCTCGCCTTATGCCAAGAGCGGCGTGGCGTCCAAAAAAGCTTGCAGTATTTGGATGCGACGCGAATCATGTTGGTCTATGCCTTGCCATTGAACGAAATGGTGATGGATTTTTACGACAAATTAAAATCTCGTACCCAAGGCTATGCCTCATTGGATTACGAATTGACAGAGTATCGGGAATCGGATTTAGTGAAACTCGATCTGTTGCTGAACGGCGAAATCATTGATGCGCTGTCTTTTATCACGCACAAAGAAAAAGCCTATTTTCGTGGCCGGCAGTTAGTGGAAAAAATGAAAGAGTTGATCCCGAAGCAAATGTTCGAGGTCGCGATTCAAGCCGCGATCGGCAAACGCGTGATTGCGCGCGAGACGGTTTCTGCCATCAAAAAGAACGTCACGGCCAAGTGTTACGGGGGAGATATCACCCGAAAACGCAAGCTTTGGGAGAAACAAAAAGAAGGCAAGAAGCGGATGAAGCAAATAGGGCGAGTGGAAGTCCCGCAAGAAGCGTTCTTGGCTCTCTTGAAAGTGAAGGATGAGTGATGACCGATTCTAAGCCGAACTCTGTACTGCCGCCGGATTCCTCTTTCAGTGACCCTGATTTTTCCTCTTCCCATGAAGAGAGTCGGAGTGAGGCGGCACCCCCAAAATCATTATGGCGGGAATATGTCGAAGCCATCATCATTGCGGTCATCTTAGCCTTTACCATCCGTGTGTTTCTCGTTCAGGCCTTTAAGATTCCCTCGGGATCCATGATTCCCAGTTTGCAGATTGGCGATCATATTTTGGTCAATAAACTCGCTTATGGTCTGCAGATTCCTCAGGATTGTGAATTTGAGGCCTCCCTGCTTCCGGTCACCTGCTATTCCTCTACCATGCTTGTTGAGTTTGAGAAACCCAAGCGGGGAGACATTATCGTCTTTCGATACCCGGAAGATGAGCATAAGGATTTTATTAAACGCGTCATTGGCTTGCCCGGTGACACCATTCACATTCGCAACAAACTTGTCTATGTCAATGGCGAGCCGTTTCAAGATAAACCGTTCACCCAACGCGTGGATCCCGGCATTATCGATGGTCGGATCAATCCTCGTGATAATTTCGGGCCTATCACCGTTCCCCCGGATTCCTATTTTGTCATGGGCGACAACCGCGACCAAAGCTTGGATAGTCGCTTTTGGGGATACGTTCAAGAGCATAAAATCAAAGGCCGTGCCTTTCTTGTCTATTGGTCCTGGCATGGTCAAGGTTCGTTGATGGAATGGGTTCGATGGAATCGTATTGGGAAAGTTATTGAGTAATTTTCACGGAATGGCAGGTTGTGACCCCGTCGTCGACTAAACGACCTTCCTCTTCTCAAAAGAAGACCGTTGATCGTGCCGCGCCGGCTTCTTTAGAACGCTGCCTTCGCCGGTTTTCACGCGGGAACGTGTTGGTCCTTGGCGACCTCATGCTCGATCATTACATATGGGGCGCCGTCAGCCGTATTTCTCCTGAGGCGCCGGTTCCGGTGGTGCATGTTGAACGGGAATCGCTCCAACTCGGGGGTGCCGCCAATGTGTACAGTAATATTCTGTCCTTAGGAGGCCGGGCCCAGCTCTGTGGCGTGATTGGTCCAGACGACACCGGCCAAGCTCTCATCAAGGAATTACGTCTGAGCAGGAAAGATCAGCAGGGTATTCTTGTTGATCCAACACGACCCACGACGAAAAAAACCAGGATCATCGCCCATAGCCAGCAAGTCGTTCGATACGATTTGGAACGGCATCATGATGTTTCCCCTCTGCTCACCAAGCAGATTTTGAAATATATTGATACTCAACTGGGTTCAATTTCCTGTATCGTGGTGTCTGATTATTGCAAAGGAGTCATCACGCCTTCTCTGATGGCCCAGCTTGGAAAATTAGCGCACACCCAACGCATTCCCATTCTTGTTGATCCGAAAGTCGAACATTTTTCCTACTATGCCGGTGTCACCATCATCACCCCTAATCATTTAGAAGCTCAGCAGGCCTCTGGCCGTTCAGCATCCGACCACAAATCGATCCATGATATCGGTCACCAACTGCGTCAAAAGCTTGGCTGCGAAGCCGTGTTGGTGACCAGAGGCGAGCAGGGGATCAGCCTGTGTGAATCGACGGGCAAGAGTTGGCATATCCCAGCCATGGCTCGGCAAGTCTATGATGTCACGGGCGCCGGGGATACCTTGGTCAGTACCTTGGCCTTAGCCCTGAGCGCCGGCGCCTCTATCCAAGAAAGTGCGATCTTAGCCAACCATGCGGCCGGAGTGGCAGTAGGCATGATCGGGACTGCGGCCATCACCAAAACTCAACTGAAAGAGGCCCTTCGCTATGCCGGCGGATAACCCTCATGTCACGATTGTCATTCCGGCTCGATATGCATCCTCTAGATTTCCCGGCAAACCCTTAGCGCTTCTGGCTGGAAAACCTTTAATTCATCATGTGTATGAGCAAGCCACCCGAGTCCAAAAGGTTGCCCAGGTTCTCGTGGCAACGGACGATGTTCGAATTCATGAGAGCGTCCAAAATTTTGGCGGCTGTTCCACGATGGTGACCAGTCCTTGCCGCACCGGGACGGACCGTGTGGCCGAGGCGATCCAAGGGCTTCCCTGTGAGATTGTCGTGAACCTCCAGGCCGATGAAATCCTGTTATCCCACGATCTCTTGCTGGATTTAATCGATCCGTTTCTTGCCAGTGACGCAGAAATGGGTACCCTGCGTCGTCCGCTGACACGCCAGGAGGAATTTTCGCAATCCTCAGTCGTGAAGGTGGTTACGGATCAGCAGGGAAGAGCCCTATACTTTTCTCGAGCCCCGATTCCACATATTCGCGATCACGTCCACGGAGCTTTTGTCCCACCCTTTGCCTCTCTTCATTTAGGAGTGTATATTTTTCGTCGACAAACCTTGAATCGATTTGCCGCATTGTCAAGCGGGGAGTTGGAACAGGCGGAAAAGCTCGAACAATTACGAGCTCTGGAACATGGGATTCCTATTCACGTGTGGGAGACAGCCCATGCCTCACTTCGGATCGATACCGAAGAGGATTTGGAAATGGCGAATGCTTCATGGGACGAGCTCATGGCAGGACAGGGGCATAACTGAGGATGGCTCAACAATCATCATGAGGAAACCCGACAAACATGGATAAATTCATTTTTGTGACCGGCGGGGTGGTGTCCTCATTGGGGAAGGGTTTAGCTTCGGCTTCCATTGGCCATCTCTTGGAAAGCCGGGGTTTAAAAATTTCCTTTCTCAAACTCGACCCCTATATTAATGTCGACCCCGGCACCATGAACCCCTATCAGCATGGCGAAGTCTATGTCACGGACGATGGGGCCGAGACCGATCTCGATCTTGGACACTATGAACGATTTACCAATCTGACGCTTTCGCAAAAAAATAATTGTACGACGGGACGAATTTACGACTCGGTCATCAAAAAAGAGCGCCGAGGAGATTATTTAGGAAGCACGGTTCAGGTCGTCCCGCATATTACCGACGAAATTAAAGAGAGGATTTTACATGTGGCGCATGGCACAGATATCGTGATCGTGGAGATAGGAGGGACGGTCGGTGATATTGAAAGTTTGCCCTTTCTCGAAGCCATTAGACAAATGCCATTTGATGTGGGCCGTGAAAACATCCTGTATATCCATCTCACCCTTGTTCCGTTTATTGAAACTGCGGGAGAGTTGAAAACCAAACCTACTCAACATTCCGTCAACAAGCTTCGCGAAATCGGCATCCAGCCCCATATCCTGTTGTGCCGGACAGATCGCTTTTTGGCGCCATCGGTGAAAGAAAAAATCGCGCTGTTTTGTAACGTGGACAAAGGTGCGGTGATCACTGCCAAAAACGTCGACAGCATTTACGAAGTGCCCATCGTGTTGCGGAAAGAAGGACTCGATGAGTTGATCGTGCGCTTCTTGCGGTTGGAATCCGGTCCGCCCAACCTCCGCGATTGGGATGCCATGGTCCAAAAACTCAAACGCCCGACGCATGAAGTGACGATTGGGATGGTCGGAAAATACATGGCGTTCAAAGAGTCCTATAAAAGTTTGTCAGAGGCACTTGTGCATGGCGGGCTTCCCAATGATGCAGGCATCAACATTCGATTGATCGAATCGGAGGAGCTCGAACGGGGCAGTCCTGAGCAATTCTTAAGCGATGCTGACGGGATTTTGATTCCAGGTGGATTTGGCACAAGGGGTATTGAGGGCAAAGTGACGACGATTCGCTATGCCAGGGAAAAGGGGATTCCTTTTCTTGGGCTCTGTTTAGGGATGCAATGTGCGGTCGTGGAATTTGCCCGTCATGTTGCAGGACTACAGGGGGCCCACAGTGGTGAATTTGATTCCGCAACGGATTACAAAGTGATCGACCTTCTTCCGGAACAGCGGACGGTGGAGGAAAAAGGGGGGTCCATGCGACTCGGTGGCTATAGATGTCGTCTTCAAGAAGGCTCTCTTGCCCAACAAATCTATGGAACGACCGAGGTTCAGGAACGACACCGGCATCGGTACGAATTTAATAATGATTTCCGCGAGGCCCTCACCTCAAAAGGCTTGGTGCTGAGTGGAACGTCACCTGATGGTCGACTTGTCGAAATTATTGAATTGAAAAACCACCCCTGGTTTTTAGGGACCCAATTTCATCCTGAGTACCAATCACGACCGCATGCCCCTCATCCTATTTTTCGAGCGTTTATTCACGCGGCGCTGAAACGCAAATTCGGCCGATAACAGGTGTCGGCACCTGTCTTGAATGGAAGATGGAACTCAGGCAGTCCTTTGGCGTAGCTGAAGGAGAAGGTGCCGTGCAAGAGACAACGTGGCTAGTGATCGATTCGGGTATGGCAGCGGAAATATCAAGGACACCATGATGCGGGAAGTTCCATTAGGAAATTTTTTAGGTGGAGGAGTTCAGCCTCATTTTCTGATTGCCGGGCCCTGCGTGATTGAGAGTGAACAAATTGTTTTGGACACGGCGTTTCAACTTGCCGATGTGGCTCAGGCAGTAGGGTTTCCCTATATCTTCAAGTCGTCTTACGACAAAGCGAACCGAAGTTCCATTCATTCTTACCGAGGGCCTGGCATTCAAGAAGGCCTGGCTATCCTTCAAAAAGTGAAAGAACAGGTTCACGTACCTGTCCTGACGGATGTCCATAGTGTTGAGGAAATTCGGCAAGCCGGGCAGGTCGTGGACATTGTGCAGATTCCCGCGTTTCTGTGTCGACAAACCGATCTTCTCATTGCTGCGGCGCAAACCGGCAAAACCGTCAACGTCAAGAAGGGACAGTTTCTTTCTCCATGGGATATGAGCAATGTCGTCAAAAAATTAGAGGAAAGCGGGACGCACCAAATCATCCTTACTGAAAGAGGCTCCTCCTTTGGCTATAATAATTTAGCCGTTGATATGCGAGCCCTTCCGGTCATGAAAGAGTTGGGCTATCCCGTGGTTTTTGATGTCACGCATAGCGTACAACTTCCCGGAGGTGGGGGAACGCACTCATCCGGACAACGTGAATTTATCGCCCCCTTGGCTCGTGCGGCCGCTGCAGCAGGCTGTGATGGGTTTTTTATGGAAGTTCACCCGGATCCTGATAATGCCCTCTCAGACGGGCCTACAATGGTTCCGCTCAGCAAAGTCAAAGCGTTACTTCAAGAATTGAAGCAGATTTGTCAGGTTTCCGGAAAAGGCTCGAATGTTACGCTGTAACAAGTCCAATGCCACAGGCTCACGTCGTTAAAGCCCAACCCAAAGCTGCCGCTAAAAACAAGAGCGTTGAGCAGACCTTCAATCTGCCGAATATGCTTACGTTTTTACGGATATTATTGGTGCCGGTTTATATTGGACTCTTTTCGACGCCAACGGTAGGGAGATCCATTGCCGCTGCGGCAGTATTCGGTTTCGCGGCCTTAACGGACTCACTGGACGGGTATATCGCACGACAACGAGCTCAAGTCACCAAAGTCGGCCGCCTCTTAGATCCGCTTGCTGATAAATTTCTTGTGATTTCCGGGTTGGTGTTACTCGTGCAATTCCAACGAGTCTCGGCCTGGCTAGCAATTGCCCTCATTGTCCGTGACCTTGCCGTGACCGGAATCCGAGCTGTTGCCGCGAGTCGAGGCCTTATCATCGCCGCCGGGATTTTGGGGAAATACAAAGTTATACTTCAGATTATCGCGATTATTCTTTTAACTCTGGAGGGAGCGTTTTCTGTGCCCGTGTTGAGTTTGCATCTGGTCGGCACTGTGACTCTCTATCTGGCTCTGGCTTTTTCTTTAGTCTCTGCCGGACAATATATTCTTGAGGCCTGGAATGAGTTTTCCAAAAAAAGGCTCCACCCATAACGTTGCCGTACTCTATGTCTCCTGAAATTTTCGGGCCGCTTGCCTGCCTCGGAGCCTACTTCCTGGGATCTATTCCATTCGGACTCGTTTTTTCGCATATGTTGGGAGCGCCGGATCCTCGGCAAGCCGGTAGTCAAAACATAGGCTTTACGAATGTCTTACGAGTATCGGGGAAAAAAGTTGGACTTCTCACGTTACTCGGCGACCTAGGAAAAGGGTGGCTGGTAGGGTGGATCGTGAGTTTGGGATTTATTTCAAACCTGTGGGCCTTGCTGGCGGTACTCTCGGTCGTGCTTGGACATCTCTTCCCCATTTTTTTAAAATTCCGTGGCGGCAAAGGGGTTGCCACGGGTTTAGGAGGAATTTTGGGGATCCACTTTCCCATAGGGCTTTTGCTGGTTTTGATCTGGGCGGCGACTGTTGGAATTTGGAAATATTCGTCAGGTGGAGCGCTCATGGCCTTTGGGGCGTTTCCAGTGGTAAGCTGGTTTATGACATTTGATCTGCACTTTACGATATTTAGTCTTCTTTTGAGTGGACTCATCATTGGAAAGCATAAAAGCAATATCGTCCGCTTGCTTGACGGGACCGAGCCAAGGATAGGGCGCTTTCCATGAAAATCTATAATTTGACATAATAGTTCTTATGCGACATTAAGGATTTGCTCATCATCCCAAGGATTATGCGATATTTCTTTGATAAGCCATTTTTGTACCGTAAACGAATGTCCTCCAAGGTAACCACACCCTTCTCCTGGGTTTGTCCTCTGCTCATCGTCAGCACGATCCTTGTTGTTTCAGCTTGTGCCACTGTCACGGCTGTGGCTTCTCCGATGGAGTCTAAAGGGCTCCAACTCCTGGAAGAGATTCAAGAGGCTATTTCGCAACTAGCCGAACATGTCACCCCGACAGTGGTGGGAGTGTCCACTATCCGACAACTTTCCCAGCCTGGAAGAATTCCACGTCAAGGTCGCTTTAAGGTGCCGGGATCGGGTTCAGGTGTGGTGATCCATGAAGATGGCTATATTGTGACCAATAATCACGTCATTAATAATGGCGTGGAAGCCGAAGTCCATTTTTCCGATCAATCGACTCTTATTGCAGAAATCGTCGCGCAGGATCCCGACACCGATCTTGCGCTTTTGAAAGTCAACGCAGACCACAAGCTGCCAAGCGCGACATTTGGAGATTCCAGTACGGTCAAAGTCGGACAATGGGTCTTGGCTGTGGGTAATCCGTTTGGATTGGACCGAACCGTCACCTTGGGGGTTGTGAGTGGGATTGGCCGAGAAAACATGAATTTGTCCCGTTATGAAAACTTTATCCAAACCGATGCGTCGATCAATCCAGGAAATTCCGGTGGGCCACTCTTTAATCTACGAGGCGAGGTCATTGGGATCAACACGGCCATTATTAATCTTGCTCAAGGAATTGGCTTTGCGATTCCCTCCAATATGGTGAGCCGTATTATCGATCAACTCAAAACAGGCGGTAAAGTGGTTCGAGGTTGGCTTGGTGTTGGGATTCAGCCGTTGACCGCGCAGATCGCGGATAAATTGGGTGTCACGGATGGCAAAGGTATTCTGGTGAATGAAGTGTTTGCAGATGATCCAGCGGACCAAGCAGGCATTCAATCCGGGGATATTATTACCCAAATTGGGAATGAACGATTGGAGTCACCAAATCAGTTATCCCGGGTGGTCGCAAGTTTTTCTCCGGGTGAAAAGGTGTTGGTCCATATCATACGGGATGGGACGCCACTCCAACTCCCCGTTTTGTTGGGAGTGAAAAAAGATTCGCCTATCGTGGCCTCACTGCCTCCAACCCCAGCTGAAGTTGATTTAGGAATCGACGTGTCCCCTCTAACCGAAGAGTTGGCCAAAAAGTTTTCCATCGAACAAACGACGGGCATACTCGTCGTTCAAGTTGCTCAGGGAAGTATCGCGCATGCGGAGGGATTACGAAAAGGAGATATTATTCAGGAAGTCAATCGCGCCGAGGTGCCCACCATGAGGGAATTTCGCCAAACCCTCGCAGCGATTCAGCCTGGCGAGATGATCCTTCTTCGGATCCTTCGAGAGTCGAAAGCGTTTTTTGTCGTGTTGAAACCCCAGAGTTAAAAGATGTGCTGGGTTTTGTATAGATCCGACGTGAGAGTTCGGATCGGGGTCAAGACCCTGCCTTACGATGAAGCCGCCGCCTTCGCGGCTTTGTGCTCTTCGATGACCTTATTGACGACCTCACGAGGTGCCTGGTCATAGCCTGAAAATTCCATGGCATAAGACCCCTTCCCCGCGGTAATGGAGGTCAAGACGGGCGCATACTTCAGAATTTCCGCCAACGGGACCACGGCCTTCACGATTTGATTATGCCCTTTGGTATCCATTCCTAAAATTCGACCTCGCCGACTGTTTAAATCTCCAATCACTGTGCCCACCATGTCGTCCGGTGACGTCACTTCAACAATCATGATCGGTTCGAGGAGAACGGGCTGTGCCGATTCCATGGCTTTTTTAAACCCCATCGAGGCCGCGACTTTAAAGGCCATTTCCGAAGAGTCAACAGGATGATGGGACCCGTCATAGACCTTCACTTGCACGTCCACGACCGGGAAACCGGCGAGAATGCCCTCGTGCATGGCTTCAATGACACCTTTTTCCACCGCAGGAATAAAATTCCGTGGAATCACCCCTCCAGCGATTTTATTGAGAAATTCAAATCCACCATTGCGCGGTAAAGGGTCAAGCTGAAGCCAGCAATCGCCGTATTGCCCATGGCCGCCTGTTTGTTTTTTGTATTTTCCCTGGGCCTGGGCAATTTTTTGAATGGTTTCGCGATACGCGACTTTCGGTGTATGAAGATTGACATCCACTCCGTATTTGCGGTGGAGTTTTTCCAGGGTCAACTCAATATGAGTTTGCCCAACTCCACTGAGCAGCATTTCTTTGGTCTCATCATTTCTGATAAATTCTAATGACGTATCTTCTTCGACCAACTTGTGGAGACCCAGGCTCACTTTATCAATGTCACCCTTCGATTTCGGTTCAAGCGCAAATGACATCACGGGCCGACGGAGTTTCACCGGCGGAAAAACAATCGGAAACTTGTCGGCACAAATCGTTTCACCCGTTTGGGTCTCCTTTAATTTTCCCATGACCGCAATTTCACCGGCCGTCACTCGTTGCGTCTGAGTGCTTTTCTTCCCTTGCAAATGATACAAATGTCCCCCTTTTTCTTTGATATTTCTCACGGAATTGAAAAAGGTTGAATCGGCTTCGAGCACTCCTGAACAGACCTTAAGGTACGTGAGCCGGCCCATAAAGGGATCGATGGTCGTCTTGAATACAAAGCCGGAAAAGGGCTCCTCTGCGCTCATGGGCTGTACGAGTTCTTCACTCGTGTGGGGATGAGATCCGGCGAGCGGAAACGTTTCGGCTCTTTCTGCTGGAGAAGGCAGGCATTGAATGATTGTATTGTGCAGCACTGTGGTGCCAAGATTCAGGATCGCTGAACCACACAGCACCGGGATACACTGGCGGGTTTTCGTGCTCAAGACCAGCCCTTGAAGGACTTCCTCTTGAGTCAGATCACCGTCGCTCAAATATTTTTCCACCAGGTTATCGTTGGTCTCAGCTACGTTTTCAACTAATTGTTTCCGAAACTCTAAAATTTTATCTTTCAGGTCTGCCGGGATTTCTTCTTCCAGCACTTTATGGCTATTGGGTACAGTGATAATGGCTTTCTGTGTCACCAAGTCCACCACACCCCGCAGATTTGCCTCCTCGCCAATTGGATAGGCAATTGGCATGCATTTGGTCTCAAGTGTTTTCTGAACCTCTTCCAAAATTGATTCAAAATTTGCTCGTTCTTTATCCAGTTCGTTAATGAACACAAGACAGGGAAGTTGACGTGCTTGAATATAATCCCATACCCGATCGAATTCCGATCGTATGCCCGAAGCGCCTACGACTAACACCGCGGCATCTGCTACGTGGATCGCATTTTGAGTATCGGCAAAAAAATCTAGCGAACCTGGAGTGTCAAGAAGGTTCAAAAGAACCTCTTTGTGCTCATACTGAAGAAGGGCCGTACTCATGGAATGATGATGCTGAATCTCTTCTGCTTCGAAGTCGGCCACGGTGTTTCCAGTAGCGGTCGTACCCATCGACGACGTCACACCGGCAGAAAACAGCAGGGCTTCAACGAGAGAAGTTTTTCCAGCACCAAAATACGACGTAAAAACCACGTTTCGAATAGAATGAGATTGTGTCATACGCCCCCCCTTGTGATTTTCGGCATTCTAGGCTTGGCTGAATTGGAGTGTCAATCGACGAGGGGGGGCTTAGACCTTGACTTTACGTCCTATGACGGCAAAATGTTTTCGAATCAGAGCGGAGCCTGCTCGTGTGAGAAGCCCTACGGAAACAAACTGCACAATATGCTCTCTTCAACCATGGACTTCTTATGACCCAAACCAATGCCGGTAACCTGACGTATCGTCTGATGGCAGTTCTCTGTTTTGGGCTTTTTGCCAGCGCCCTGGCCCTCGATGCCCTTCAACCTGAGAAAGGATTTACCTCAGATCTCCATCGATCTATCTGGTATGGGTTTCAATTCGGCCTTCCATTACTGGTCGGCGGAATATGTCTGACTGGAAAACGATGGACTTCTATGGTTGGGGTGATGTATGGAACGATCGGCTTGGCCCTGGATCTTGCCACATTTGTACAGAGCATCACTTCTGAAATGGATTCACTGCACTTTATCGGCCTGATCCTCCTGACCGCCCTATTCAACTTTCTACTTATTGTGATCGGCGGACGACAGGTTTTAACCGTATAAATTGAGAAAAATCTGTTTTTAGTGAGAGAGCCTCCCCGTTCTCTCTGGCTTTTATTATCTCTTTGTGAACGAGTTCTGGTTCACACATTCGTTTCTGAATTTACCATTTGAACTCTCCAGGAAGGCGTTCCGAACCGACAAGCCGGGGGATAAGGGGTATCCATTCCACCACCCGCCCTCGATCGATCTTAAGTCCCCGACGAAACCCCAAGCCCTTGCCGGATTGCGATCAACTGTTCGGCTGCAACCGGGCCAGCGGCACCGAAATTGAAGACTGATTCGGTACATAGCTGACGGGTCTGGGATGCGGGATAAAAGGGGGTGGTGCTGAGTTGTTGGATAATGGCCGGTAGATGATCGATCTGGGCTTCAGGAACGACTGTACTCAGTTTGCCAATTGCGTCGAGTTCCCAGATGGTTTCGTCCTCGGGCAGGTCGATGGCTTCCTTACCGCACAGGTCGGGCTGGGCGGCAATGGTGATCACCGGTTTTTCTAAGACGAAGGCGTAATCGAAAATGATGCCTGAAATATCGGAAATGAGCATATCGGCGGCGGCCATGCTGGGGTAGGCGTCGCTGCGGGTATCCCACTGTAAATTGGCTTTGCCACGCCAGGTTTTTTCGAGGTGATTGATAAGGGTTTTGTCGGAGACGAAACTTTGCGGATGGGGCCGTACTATTACTCGATGCCCGGCGTCCAGCAGGATGTGCAACAGGACATTCCCGTAGCGCGCCAACAGACTGTTTTGTCCCCAGGTGGGGGCGATCAACAAGTTACGCGCCGAGGAAGCGGGATTTGAAGGGTTAGCTGTACCATCGACACGGGCCAGCTTGAGCAGGCCGTCAAAATAAACACAGCCGGTTTTCAGCAGGGTTTTAGGGGGTGTGCCGCGCTTTTGCTCAAGTGCTCGCAGGCTGCGGATCTGGTGTTCACCGCTGCACATCACGGTGTCAAAATAGTCGAACGAGAACAACTCGTATAGCCAGATATCCGTTGGCGCATGGACGATATGGCAATAATGTTTCACCCCTGAGGATCTCCTGATCTGCAAGACGTCCAGCCCAGGCGTGGTGAACACGCACAGGTCCGCTTGCAGCCAGTTCAACCGTCGGTAGGCCAGGTTGCCTCGGCCAATGAACTCAGTTTCAAGCAGCGGATAGTCGGCGTGTAGCCCTGGATCGTCCGGGTCGGAACTCAGATAAACGCAGGGCGTGTTGCGTTCTGCAAGCGCCTGTATCAATGGCGCAAAGGTGGAATGGTATTGGTTTCCTTCAGAGTACAACACAATGCCGTATTTCGTGCCGTGCTTGGCGGAGGTTTTGTTGATAATACCGATCAGAGAAGACAACCGATACACTAGCCCCTTAAAGGCGAAATACGCGCTGGCCACCAGCCCGGAGATCGCGGCAAACAACAGGCTGCCGGTTCCCGGGTCGAGATAGGCATAAGCCGGCGTGCTGGTTAGCAGCAGGACAATCAAAACAGTCGGCAATATCTTTATAGCCAAAGGTATGTGCGCCATGGCGGTTTGTTATTTGATCTGCTTCCAGTTTTTTGGTTCGAAAATAGACCCTGTGACTTCGTAACTGCTTGCCTGCAGTTTTCGGTTGACGATAGGGTATCGGGTTGGATCCTTGATCAGGCGGGCATCGTCGCCAAAACCTGAGTAGGCGATGGCCAAGGTATCCGACGAGGACAGCAGCCTGTGGTCTTCCCTCACCGGGCCATGGCTCGCAAAATCCTTGACCATCATCAAACCATGCACATTCAAAGGCACTGGCAGCTCGTTCATTATCGATTTATAATGATGGTCAGAAACTAAAATAATACGGGTATTATCATAGACGTGGTGCGCTTTCATCCAGGTTATCCAGTTGGCTATGGCTTTGAGCGCACAGTATTGCGCCCAGGTTGCCCTATCCCATTCGTGATAGCCGTCATGCACCAAGAGTTGGCACCTTTCGCTGATCTTGAACGGGGAATGCGTCATATAATTCTGCAGGTAGTGCAGGCTATGCCGAGGCGAATCATCGACAAAGCTGGCTGCGGCCAGGGAAGCCATGGCGACAAACTGCATCGAACCACCTCTTACTTCCCTCAGCCACTGCGTTTGGTAAATATGTTGCCTGAGCTGATAGGGCGCAATACGAAACAAACCTATCACCCCCAGCAGTTTTCTCCCTGTCTGTTTCCATCTAGTTGGATGCGGATCCCCGTTAAAAAAGGCTGAGAACTCCGCAGGGTGAGTTGTAGACCAATAGTCGCGGAATAAGGTTTCATAGTCGTACATGCCGATGCAGCGGTTTAGATGGGGCGAGTCAATTCTGGCTTCAATCCGGCTGCATTCCACCAATTGCACGCCGGTCAGGGCAATGCGGAAGTTGGCCGCCGCGAACACGTCCACCATGAGCTCATAGCCGCCGATGATGTGATCGGCAACCAATTTAGCATCAGCAGTAGTGAAATCGTCGACGAAGTGTTCAGGGTTAAACTGGTGGCCGCCGTGGATGGCCGGCTCGGATAGGAGAGTGGAGCCACCGGGGGTCACGGTGTTCGGATACCAGATAAAGCCATCCAAATCGGTCCTTAAATGCGGATAGCGCCGTAATAGTTCATCGACTGCGCCGCCGTCAAACATATCCAACATTACCACTACCACGTTTTGCTGGTCCTTGGAGAAGGCGTAAAACTTTTCGGCTGAGGCTGCTGTGGGGGGCTGGTCGGACAATGTCGCTATATTGTGCTGCTCAATCTGTTCAATTGATGGGGGGGGGAGTGCTTTCATGCCTTCAACGCTGATAAACACTGCGTAAATAAAAAGACTCACCCCCAGCACTCGTAGTATATCCGGCACCCAGCCTGACCACCGCGACAACAGCAGCCAGCAGCACGCCGCAGTGACCAATAAAATGGCGAGGTCATAAACAATGACAATATCCGGCCACAACTCGGACAGATTGTTGTTGAAAGCAAAGGCCGTCATTGGCCCATAATTACCCTTGAACACGTAGCCATAGAGCACACTGACCAAGGCGACATAAAACACCAAGCCGGCGAGCACCCGTTTGATTCCCGCCGATGCGCACAGATACAAAAAAATAAACACGATGGTGATTCGCACGAAGATCGAATAATGAAACGCCAGCACATCGGAGAAAAAATGACGGAACTCCAGCGGGTCCGAATTGAAAAGATTGAGCGGCGCAATATAAAAAATTGATGCCAGTGGAATGCATACCGACAATGCATATACCTCATGGACTTGACGCTCACTCAATGGGGAAAGAAACAGAGCCAGAGGCTTGGCGGGATCGTCGCCCGTCCTGGCGAAATGGCGGTGTAGAGAAACGATATTTTTCAGCAACGAAAACAGATTGTTGACCGTCCAGTACAACACCATGCCGGCAGCAGACGGATACAGCAGAATCAGAAACACCACCGCCAGGCTGATAGCCTGGAGCCACTCGCCTCGTCCATGGCGTTGGTGATACAGCAGGACCGAGACGAGGCTCAGGGCGGTCATCAGCAGCGGCAGTAGATTGAGCCCCAACGGCCCAAGACCATCTGCACTGCTGAGGTCAGACAGCGGTCCGAACGCTGTCTGCACCAGCGCCGGCTCCTGGCTCAGAAACCGCCAGGCGGCGATAAAAAACGGAATTTGGACAACCAGCCCGAGGGTAGTTTTCAGCCCCATGGCAGGGTGATAGTTGGCCTGCCGATACAGCGTACGTAGCATGAAAAACCGTTTCGATCCCTGATACGCCATTTTGATGTCATGGATTTTCGGCTCGATGGCTTTTTGTTTTTGCCGCAATCGCGCGAGCGCGGTATCACTGTGCCACTGCACCGGCAACATCAGCACATTGACCACCAGGCTGACCAGCACAATGGCCATGCCGGCGGTAGTCCAGTCAGCAAAGATGTAGAATAGAAACCCGAAACTGATTTCCAGAGGCTGGATAACAATATGATACAGGAGGTTCAGCATAAAGGTCGTGAAGGCCGACCCTGCAGGGACTCGTTCTCTTTCGTCTGGCTATCCGGCGGCGTCATTTCTCCACCGAAGCGAAATACCGGGGCGAAGCTGCGTATTCGCACAGATACTCATCGCGGGCACTGCCCGTCCGTATAAATTTTGTAGCGGCGCGATCTTTGCTCGGAGGCAGGGACATGCCTCATCGCGCCCTGTTCCTCGATATTTATAGCTGGGGATCTCATCCCGCTCTCTTCTTGGCGGCAGAAGATGCCACCCTACACATACATCTCTCTCTGTTTGGCCTTCTACACCCTTCCCTCAATGATCACCCCGTCCCAATCGCCGGTTCCTTTTTTCAACTGAAGACACCGGGTTTTTTTGAGCCCGCAGGCCTTGAGCCACTGTTGTACGTCTTGGGCGCTGTAGGTGTTTCCCGTTGGGGTGAATAAGAGCATCGTGATCGCAAACAGGTTGGTTTCTGCAATATCGACCCCTGGCTTGTTCATGAGGAAGGTATCTTGAATCAGAATGCGTCCGCCGGGGTTGAGCGCGCGTTTGAGTTTTCGGAACAGGGTTTTATTTTCAGTCGGCGAAAAAATGTGCAGTACGTTCGATACCCACATCACATCAAATTTTCCAGGCACCAGATTTTCAAAAAGATCGCCGGGGTAATAGGACAGGCGCTTGCTATATCGTAAAGGTTGGGCGATTTCTTGGGCGACTTCAAGAGCTGGGTGACGATCCCAGATGCCTGCCTGCAACGTAGAATTTTTCTTCAAAAACTCTAATGCATAAGTGCCGGGTCCTCCTCCAACGTCTAACAGCGTCTTTACGTTGTTCAGATTAAGTTGGGCGGCCACTTGTTTTGCGGGTGTTAAGGAGCGCTGATGCATCGCCCAGGTAAACGATCGTCGATATTCCGGATCATCCGGTCCTTCATTCTCAATCGGTTTGCCCGTTCGAACGGCATCGGTGAGTTGTGCCCAATTTTCCCACTGGCGATGGAGTAGATCCAAATAGGCCCCTTGATAAGCAGGACTGTTCCGATTCAGAAAAGTGCGACCGACTCTCTCTACGCCATAGGACGTTCCCCGTTGTTTGAGTAAGCCGGCGGTTTTCAAGTTACGAAGGAGAATTTCGACGCCCCGTTCGCTGGCATTTAACGTTTTGGCCAAGGCTTTGGGGGTCCAGAATCTCTGCCCCATACAGGTAAAGAGGTCGAAATCCAATGCCGTGGCAAAAACACGTGACAAGCGAAAGGTATAGACGACATCACGAAATTCATCCATCGTACGAACGGGAAGTTGAGCATTCATAAAAAAATCCCTTTTGAGACTGAGGTGAGGAATATTTCAGGCGGCAGTAAATTGCCGTCGATATCGTGTGATCAATTGCTCAAGTTCCGACAGATTGTCGAAATCCACCGGACGTTCGAAAAACACCGCAACGTACTCATCATTCATTTCAATGCGTTCTCTAAGGCCATCCTTTATGAGATGATCGCGATATTTCGAGACGACTTGTTGAATGTAAAACTTGGCTTGTTTGGCCAACTCATCGCTTCCCAGATCTTCGGCCGTGCCATCCGATAGCAGGCTCTGCATGTCTTCCAGCGCATACCCCGCCTGACAAACAAGGAAGCCGGCTGGTGTAATTTCGAGTTGCCAGTCTTGATCATCCAATTCAAGGGTTAACGCGCCATCGGGTTGATATTGTACAAAGCTTGGGGTGGTTTTCTTCAGATGGTCTTGGACGTGTTGCCAGCCCTGCTGAGATCCATCAATCATGAGGCGCCTTCCCTTCTGCTATTGATTGTGTACGTTTATTCATCAGCCGTGTCCGAAGCGCCTCGAGTCGCTTGGTGTTTTCTTCAAGCTTGGGCAACCCGTATTTTCGATCTACACGCACCACGCGATGAAGGAATTGGGCTTCCTGTTCCTCGCAGCCCTTCGCTTTATGGCAATCGGCCATCGTATACCAAGCGCCACCCATACGTAGTTCATCACGGAGCCGCTCGGCAATGGCTAAGCTTGTTTGTGCACAGGCTATGGCATCATCATAACGTTTCCAGGCCACGTACATCCGCGCCATCATCTTAAACACGTCAGCCTGACCAGCGTGATTGTCGACTCGCTTCATTAAGGTAATGGACTCCGAGTAGTAGTTCATGGCTTGCTCAAAGTGGCGAGTTTCCTTCGCCACTAACCCTAAATCAGAGAGCAATACGGCCTTGGCCGCATCGTCGTTAAAAAGCTCCATTCGATCCAAGGCCTCGAGGTAGTAAGCCCGGCCTCGTTCCCATTCGCCGGCGTCCACATGCAAATTGCCGAGGTTGGCAAGCGTCGCACTAATTCCGCGATTGTCCCCGACGGTCTTCTGCAGTTCCAGCACTTCCTGATAATATTCTTGGGCTTGTTGGCGTTTGCCGCTTACGGCACAGATATTCCCAAGATTTCCCAATGTCGCTACCAGCGCCCTGGGATCGCCGCTTTTTCGATCAGCTTCCAACGCCCTGGCATAACACTGGTAGGCTTCCGTATAAAAACCTCGGGAAAAATGGGCATTGCCTTGTTGGTTGAGTTGTGCTGAATGAGACTGTCGCACGGTCGTTTCAATTTGAAATGTTTACGGTCCGTGGAGTGCAATCGAAATGCATCGCTCTACTTCTGCACCCCACGTCCCCTTGGGACGGGACAAAAGTGAGGGCATGACTCTCGTTTATTCCAACGCCTGTGCCACAACAGCTTTGGCGCCGGCCAAAATGGAGATTCCGTCACCGACGAGGAGCGAATCAAAATTGTACTTGAGTAATCGGCGTAATCCTTCACGTGCCTTGGCGGGATCAACGTATTTTTCAGCGGGCAGCATACTCACCGATCCTTCAGGTTTACCGAGCAAGGCATCGCCGACAATCAAGATGCCCCGTCCTTGTTGGAGAAACAAGGCCGACTCACCAGGTGACTTTTGATCGGAAAGTTGCACGATCCAAATCCCACCGGGCAACAATTCTCCGTCAACAAAGGTTTTATCGGGAATCACCGACATTTCCGGAGCATCGAGGTGCGGGACATACACGCGAGTATTCAATGCGTCTTTGTATGTTGCACTTTCACGCGCATGATCCCGATTGGTGAGAAGAATGTAATCGACTTGGCCTGCGTTTGTCAGTTGCGTTAAATCAGGATCCGAGAGAGGCGGAGGATCAACCAAAATTCGATGTTCGCCGATGTCCAATAAATGACCGTTAAAGTTAATCTGCTTTTCCTCAGAAAACCATGACCACGTGGCTACGCCAGGGAGAATCGGCTTCATAACGCGGCAATCATCTCCTGTAGCATGGCAGTCGTTTTGGAAAGAATGTCCTCTTCCGAAGACAGATCAAGAATATCGTCTTCCGGCACGGTGATAAATTTTCGATTGGCTCCTTTGGTCAGAGAAATTAAAAACCGGCCCTGGGAAGGAGTAGTCGGAATGACCACCTCGACCGTGCTCTCGATACCCCTCACCAGTTCAAGGAACTTGGCTTTGCCCTCTTCAAACTCATCCATTTCGTTTCTTGAATCCTTTCGCTCAAATAGGAAATCTCAGAACGTCATAAGTTGGTCGATCCGGAGGATGCCCCGCCGGCTAACAATTTATTTACCTCATCCAGGATCGCCGTATGATTCGCCAAATCCATGTTGCCGACTCGTTGCCATCGAATCACGCCAGTTTGATCAAGAATATATACATTCGGGATAAAGCGTCCGCCGCCATATAATTTATCGGTAATTTGGTCCGGATCCGTGAGATAGGGATACGTGATTTTCATGGGAAAAACGCTGAGAAATTCCAGTACGTCGGCTTGGGAATCACCTGAGGAGTTTACGCCGATCACCGCGACATTTTGTCCGCGTGTGGCTTCGTACACTTTTTGTAAATTCGTACTTTGAATGAGGCAGGGTTCGCAAATGTGAAAAAGTCCAAGCACCACGACTTTGCCTTGTAAGTCTTGCAGCGAAACGGTTTCCCCTGTGACTGAGGTGAGCGAGAAGGTTGGGGCCGACTCCCCGACCTTAAAAAATCCACCGGCCCAGGCCGTCGTCATCATGGTTAGAAAAAGCGTAACGAGTATGAAGAGAGAGAGTTGGCGTTTCATGGCATCCTCCACTTTAGTAAGAAGCGGTCAATGCGGACAATGAGAGATATCAAACATATATAAGGATCTTAACACACGATTTTTTCATGGAGCAATGAAGAGAGGTCTTGCGAGGTTCCTCGGACTGTAGAGCAGAACAGGTCAGGCGGCTGTGGAACTTGCTTTGCTCAAACAGTCCTCGCCGAATTATGGATTCGGCGCTGCGGTTCAACCGCACCCAAGGCGAGGAAGTTGGCCATTCCGAAGAAGAGGAATGGGCTACTTGGAGGGATTGGCATCAAACAAGCCGAGTTGCAGTTCTTCGGCTTTGGTGAAGGGTATGGGATATTGTTCGGTGAAGCAGGCATGGCAGTAGTGGTCGTTTCGACCTGGGGCAGCCGTCAGCATGCCTTCTAAACTCAGATATTGGAGGCTGTCGGCGGTAATGTATTTGCGGATTTCCTCGATGGAATGACTCGAACCGATCAGTTCTTTTTGGGTGGGCGTGTCAATGCCGTAAAAACACGGAGCGATCGTCGGCGGAGAACTAATGCGCATATGCACTTCTTTCACTCCGGCATTACGGATCATTTTGATGATTTTTCGGCTTGTCGTGCCACGGACAATGGAATCATCCACTACCACCACGCGGCGTCCTTTCAGGACGTCGGGCACCACGTTTAATTTCAATTTTACGCCAAAATGCCGAATGGATTGTTCAGGTTCGATAAAGGTCCGGCCGATATAATGGTTGCGAGTGAGCCCGATTTCAAACGGAATCCCCGACCCTTCCGCATACCCTAATGCCGCCGGCACACCGGAGTCCGGGACGGGAATGACCACGTCGGCCGGCACGTGCGCTTCTTTGGCCAGTTGCCGGCCCAAGGCTTTTCGAATGGGATAGACGGTGTGGTCGCCGAATATTTTGGAATCCGGCCTCGCAAAATAGACGTACTCAAAGACGCATTTTGCAGGACGTTCGGGAAGGATAAACGGACGATGCGAGGTCATCCCGTTGTCGTTTATGACAATGAGTTCCCCGGGCTCGACTTCCCGTACAAACTCGCCTCCCATGAGATCAAAGGCACAGGTCTCTGACGCGAACACCCAAGAGTCTTTAAATTTTCCCAGACACAATGGCCGGAAACCATAGGGATCCCGTACGGCGATGAGGTCATGATCGGTTAACAGCACCAGCGAATAGGCCCCTCGAACCAAAGAGAGTGCTTCGATCAATCGTTCGAGTAAGGTATCGCCTTTGGAATGGGCCATCAGATGGATGATCACTTCCGTATCGGAATCGGATTGAAAAATGGCGCCATAGGCTTCGAGTTCACTGCGAAGCATAGACGCATTGGTGAGATTCCCATTGTGCGCGACGGCCAAATTTCCAAATGCAAAATTGACGGTGAGCGGTTGGACATTGCGAAGGTGGCTCTCTCCAGCGGTGGAATAACGATTGTGGCCGATGGCTTTGTGTCCACGCAGGCGGCGAATTTCTTTTTTCGTGAAAATATCGGAAACCAGCCCCATGCCTTTTTCCATATAAAAATTCTGGCCATCCGAGGATACGATTCCCGCTCCTTCCTGTCCGCGATGCTGTAGCGCATACAATCCCAGATAGGTGAAATTGGCGGCTTCCCGATGCCCGTAAATGCCGAACACGGCACATTCATCATGAAATTTGTCAGGGACAATCAGGTGAAAAGGCCCCCGTGCGCTTTTTGACGAATTATTCATAACTCGAAAGCCCAAGAAACTTTAGCAAAACGCTCCTCTCTTCCTTTGTCATTCTGAATAAAGGCACTCTCCCCTATCCGTCGTTCCTGTCTGTGTTCACTCATTCGCTGACAATTCCGATCAGAACAAGCAAGCGAGACTCAGGATGACAGCTTGCATTCTAAACTTCGGCTCCATTGTTCAAGTAAAACGGTAATCGGTAAATCGATTGTTGGTTGCCCATCAACATGAACGGTCAAACGTTCTCCACCGACTGTGCCAATATCCTGGCTGGGCACTTCATGCTCACGGGCAATGGCTAATACGTGTTCGGCATGCACAGGCGATACCGATAGAACGATTCGTGAGGGACTCTCCCCAAAGAGCAAGGCATCCGTCCGAAGTCCGTTTGAATCAAGCTGAATCATCGCGCCTTTCCCTTGAACGATCTGAGGGGCAAAGCACGCTTCTGCCAATGCCACGGTCAATCCACCATCTGAACAATCATGCGCCGATTGGACTAAGCCTTCTGCAATCAACCGAAGCATGCAATCGTGCAAGGTTTTTTCCGTCTGAAGGTTGATCCATGGAGGAGAGCCTTGTTCCCGATAATGTACGACTTTCAGATATTCGGTTCCACCTAAATCTTCCTTGGTCTCTCCCAAGAGAATAATCCGATCACCAGGATTTTTAAACCATTGCGTGGTGACACGATCGGCCGGCTCGATGAGCCCGACCATGCCGATAATGGGCGTAGGGTAAATGGACAGGCCGTTGGTTTCGTTATACAGGCTGACATTTCCGCTGACGACGGGGATGTGAAAGGTTCGACAGGCATCGGCAATGCCTTCGACGGCTAACACAAACTGCCACATAATGTCCGGTCGCTCGGGGTTTCCAAAATTCAGGCAATCCGTCACTCCGATAGGTTGAGCCCCCGAGCACACTAAATTCCTGGCCGCTTCCGCGACGGCCAGGGTGCTGCCCACATATGGATTTAAGAGGCAGTAACGGCTATTGCCGTCCGTGGTGATGGCCAAGGCTTTGTTTGTCTCTTTGATACGCACCACTGCCGCATCCGAACCCGGACGGACGATGGTATTGATGCCAACCATGTGGTCGTATTGTCGATAGACCCACGCTTTGCTGGCAATCGTCGGCGAATCCAGTAACTGGAGGAGAACGTTCTCTGCATCTTGTACGTCTGGTAAACTTTCAACCGTCAGGGATTGCAAGAGTTCTTGGTATTCAGGGGGCTTAGCCGGGCGCTCATACTTGGGACTCTCATCCACCAAGGCGTTGGCGGAAATTTCCGCCACGACTCTTCCATGCTCCTTGATACGGATCAACCCGTCATCCGTGACCTTCCCAATCACCGCCGCATCAATGCCCCATTTTTGGCAAATTGCAATAACCTGGTTTTCTTTCCCGGCATTGGCTACGAGTAACATACGCTCTTGGGATTCGGAAAGCATCAGCTCATAGGGTGTCATATTCGGCTCGCGGCGAGGCACATTGGTTAATTCTAGTTCAATGCCCATTCCCGCTCGTGAGGCCATTTCACATGATGAACTCGTGAGACCGGCTGCCCCCATATCTTGAATGCCGACCAGAAGATCTTGGTCCAAAAATTCCAAACAGGCCTCCAAGAGCAATTTTTCTAAAAAGGGGTCGCCGACTTGCACATTTGGTCGCTTGTGTTCCGAAGCATTGTCAAAACTATCCGAAGCCATCGTCGCGCCGTGGATACCGTCACGACCGGTTTTCGCGCCGATATACAGTACCGGGTTGCCGACACCGCCGGCCTGGCCACGAAGTAACTGATCGGTTTTCACAATTCCAAGACAGAAGACATTGACCATGGGGTTCTTGGCATAGATATCGTTAAAAGCAATTTCGCCGCCAACCGTCGGGACTCCAATACAGTTGCCGTACCAGGAGATACCGGAAACCACGCCTTTTAATAAATGACGATTCTTCGGAAGGTCCAATTCGCCGAACCGAAGGGAATCCAGCAGTGCAATCGGCCGCGCGCCCATCGTGAAAATATCGCGCAAGATGCCGCCGACTCCCGTAGCCGCGCCCTGAAAGGGTTCAATAAACGAAGGATGATTGTGAGACTCCATTTTAAACACAGCGGAGAGCCCGTCACCGATATCCATGGCTCCGGCATTCTCTCCCGGCCCCTGGACCACCGACTCACCTTCAGTGGGAAACCGTTTCAAATGGATCCGAGAGCTTTTGTATGAACAATGTTCGCTCCACATCACCGAAAAGATCCCGAGTTCCGTCAGATTTGGTTCACGACCCAGATGCTTGAGGATCTGCTCAAATTCCTCCTCCGTCAGCCCGTGCTGTTGAATCACCTCCGGCGTCATGTGCGTTGGCGAGCGCTGCATCTAAAATTAAAGTAAAGCTTTAATGGTGGAGATTATTCGAATGACGATCAAACTTAACTGTACCCTTCCGATAGCAAAAGGGGCAAGGAGAGGGTCTGGCGTTCAGATCATACAAATTCTAAGGAAAGAATGAATAGGTGTGATTTTCGTGGGGAACAAAGACCTTCAAGCCGAATTTGGATTGACGCCTACGATATACGCAATCCATGCCAAATCGGCTTCGCCTTTTTCTGCACGGCGATAGGTCCCGGTGCCTTCGTTGGTTTTAGGGTCGGTGTCTTCCCATAGGAAATGCACGTCCTGAAACCCGGCCTCGTTCATGATTTCCATGATTTCGGGAATGGTCCACATGCGCCAGTCATAGACAAAGGCATTACGGAGTTCACTGCCGTCTTGAAAGGCGAAATGAATGCGCGTCGTACAGAAGTAGGTTGTAGGATCGAAGGCGTCTTGGTCCCAAACAAAGGTGAAATCGCCGATGCCGTCATCTTGGGGATTGTGAATCTCACGTGATTCCTCTTGCAACACCTGGCTTTCGCTGCCTCCCCAAATGTCCAATATAAACATACCTCCGGGCTGAAGCGATTCTTTCGTTCTTTTGAAATATTGCAGGAGCGTGGGGCGATCCTTGAAGACCATGTAGCTGAAATTCAAAGCCACTGCCAATTGAACTTGCGAGGAATGAGAGTCCAAAACGTTGCCATGGATGAGCGTCAGGCGGTTTTGCTGATCCACGAGCAAGGGCGACACGTTATGTTTCATGCCCCAATTGAGAGTCGGCCAATCCAGATCGATGCCGACTGCGTGGTTTTCGGGGTGTTGAGTCACGAAATACGCCGACAACGCGGCGGTACCGCAGAAGTCTTCACGCAGTAAGCGCAAAGGGCGACCCGCATATTTCTCAAAGTACTCGGCAAAGAACGGAACGTCATAGTCCGGACTTTGCACGCTTTTTTCATACAGGACATGGGGATCGGCCCGGTCAGCCATGAACGGGCGTTTATCGGCATTTTTGCGCGATCTTTTCATAAAACGTGCTCTTTGCTTCTGTGCGAGTTCACTCACTGCATCCCCTACTGTATCGAGAAATTGGGCCTTGATACTAGGCCTGTATCATAAGGGAAGGACGGAGTCGGATGCTAGAGGCAAGGAAATTTTTGCGCAATGATCCAATGCGATTTACTCACGATAGAAGACGACTGCTTGACGTCGAGAATAAGTTGTTCAACCTTTAGAATTTTTTTATGATACGATAAAGACGACTTTCTATTTGTATGTACCACTGTCTAGTTTTTTAATGAAGAAGGAGCGTAATGATGGAAACGTATACACGTGAAGAAGCTAAAACCGAAACCGCCGATGACTCCAAGGCTCGCGAACTGTTACGACGGGTGTTCACAAAAACCTCACGCTGGCCCGATAATTTTGGCGGCTTTGAAGCCGATCTTCGTATCAACGTGAATGGTGAAGAAACTACCGGCAAAGTCACGGTGAAGTCCTCAAAAGAAGTCGAAGTGTCTCTTCCGAATGAAGAACTTCAAAAGTGGGCTCAAGGTCAAATTTCAATGATCGCCACCCATCGCGGGCCGCGAACCTTCGAGGAATCCGATGGAAAATATCATTTGTCTTTTGAGGGTGGAGAGAATCATCCCCAGGGCCCCCGCATCGGTTTGGGCGATTCCATGGGTTCCACTTATCGGGTCAAAGATGACCGCCTCACCCAGATTAACCGGAAGATGCCGCACGTGGCCTTTACGATTAACGTCGAAGACAGCGTGTTGACTCAGGATGAGAAATACCTCACGACTCGCTATACCGTGTATTACTACTCACCAAAGGATGGCTCACTGGCAAACGTCGAAAGCTTTTCGGATTCTCACACCAGAGTGGGCAATGCGGATCTGCCGGCGACCCGCCGCATTATTTCGTATGAAAAAGGCGAAACGGTGACACGTACCATTACATTTGAAAACCATAAACCGCTGTAGGTGCGTTTGTTTACTTGGCCCGGATGATGCTGATACCGGGCCAAGCCACGGGATGGAGGGAGTATGTTACGATAAACCCTGCCCTCCCGTGCTTCCGCCAAAGCCGCCGAAGTTTCCGCCAAATCCTCCTTGGCCCGTACTCCAATATCCGCCTCGTCGCCAACGTTGAAAAGGATGCCGCCGTTCCGGGCGGGTAAAACGCCACAGGACAAACAGCATGGCACCACCTGCTGCGACGTTCATCCAGAACCCGGCACTCGAAGAGCGTTTGGTTTTTGCGGCCGCCTGGATCGCACTGCCCGAGGCTGAGGCCAATCCTACTGCCGTACGATACAAGGATTCTCCGTACCGGGCATTTTGGAACATGGGGATGAGATACGGCGTTGACAATTCATCCAACTGCGGTTTTCCGATCACCGGGAGTAAATTCCGTCCGAGTACCACCACCGCTTGTCGCTCCTTCAACGAAGCGAGCAATAACATTCCCTGTTCTTGTTGTGCCGCGCCAATGTGCCATTCTTTATACAAGCCCTGCGCATAGTCCCGTGCATGCGAATGAGGGCTGACCGTCGCAATGGTCACGACGATCATTTCGATACCCGTCCGATCTTCCAGTTCTTTGCAGACTTCACGGATTCGGCGTTGCCAGTCTGGTTCAATCAAATCCGCATAATCGCTGACATAGCCAAGTGGCGTCGGAAAAACGAATTTCTTTTCTCCGCCGGAGCTATCGGCTAGGCCTGGAGACACCCATACAAGCAGAACAAACATGGGCACTGAACGCCATAAGCTCATCATTGAAGAGGAAATCCATCCTGTTGGGGACGGTAATGGCAATATTGAGCACGCCTGTCGTGGCTTATCCGTTCCGGTCATACTTATACATACCTGCTTCATCTAAATCCTGTTCCAAAGTTGCAATAAACCGTACTGGTCTAGCTTTTTCCCTTTTATCTTCAGGTATTTCGGCAATGACAATTGGGTAAATGTTCTTTGTATTCTTTAGGGAATAGATGAGCAAAATTTCTGCAAACTTTAACATGTTTGCTGGAATTACACCCATATCCTTCAAAATTGATTTTGGCTTTTCATCGTTAAGTGCCCATGTTGGTTCAGATATAGTTCCTCTCTCTGTAAGATGGAAGTTCTTAATCACCAACGATGCTTTTTCTGGGTGTTCGACGGCATTTCTCGAGTCTATTAGCTTTTGGATCCAGTCACAGTTACAGCGAAGCCAGCTTGTTAAATGATTATCAACACCAAACTTTCTCTCAGACCAATCAGCGATATGGTCATATTGAGTTGTTGATCTAAATTTTTTGCCTTGAGTGAATCGAAATAAGCCTTTTAATTCTCTAAAAGCCAGTTTGGCATGATATAAGAAAGTTTCTATATCGTTAGTTAGGTTTCTCACAGAAGGCAATCTGACTACTTTTTCATTGCGTGCATTTGCTGAAATCTTTAGCTCCTCCGAGTGTTTATTTATTTGAGCAATAGTCCTTTGAGATATTTCATCGCACTGGTGCAAATGGCGTCGATATCTGTGGAAAACATCCAAAATTCCTTGTTTCTCTTCCGTGCCTAGCTCGAAAAGTTCACATAGGTCGCCAGCCTGTATTATCGTTCTCGCCATATATGGATCAGCACTTCCCCTATGATGTTCTTCCTCTACCAGTACCCAGTTCATTGTTTCACCTTTGGGTGAACTAACACTTGGCGTGCAGCAACGCGTAGCGCCGCCCGTTGCATGCCGTTGTTAAGCGATCCCGTTCAGAAATTCCTTTTAAAAGACTAGGGTTTGTTTTTCCCCTATCTCTGTGTTGCTAAATTAGGTCCCCAAAGCATGTACCCTTGTCTCACCGGTGTCTGGATCCTTCATATGCACGAGCCTTGACGGATAGTCACGACCGATCAAGCGAAATGCATGGAGAATGTGGGGCAGCGGCACAAAATAGACTTTCTTGTTTCGGACACGATCAGACGCGACATAGATGCCATCAATTCGGAATTCACCTGCCACGATAAAAACATAGCTATGGATAAATTGATTGCAAAGATATCGGATATCGCGTATTTCGGTATGCTCAGTTGACATATCGTAGCATTTGTCAAGCTGATGCCAGTTCAAATTATCCACTGGCTTCATATTGGGACACCAGGTCAATTCGTATTTGGTCGCTTTGGTTGAATTCGAGACTTTGAGTGTGTCCAACAGTTTTCGAATCGAGTAAAAACCGAAAAAGATCTCCTTTTCGATTCGTACGTATGTAGATTCGCGCGTGCGCTCAGATAGCCGGACCGCACGAAGCCACTTGGCTGAGCTCAAAAGCGGGTCCTTCCAGTAGCCTGATTCCCAAATCACGCTTATTATAGTCCTAACGTCCAAGCTGACCGGCGAACAGGCTGTGTGGCGAAATTGCTGTCGGGTGCAGTGCCTTGTTAACCAGCAATTTTCTCATACAGCGTCTCTGGAGCAATATCTGCTCCATTTGGCCAAGTTATCGTTCCACCTTCTATGACTGCCCTTTTGAAGAACTCCTTTGTTCTTAATGGCCCAAAAATAGGACCTTTGTCGATGTATTCATGGAAATCGATATCGCCGGCCACACCATCATCAAACTCAACATGAAAGACATAATCATTCTTATAGATAATTTTTATGACATCATTCATATTCCACATGGCTTCACCCTTATTTGAGTGGTTCAATTTTCTTGATTTCCTTACTTTCTCTAGCCAATTTCCAATCTTCCTTTAGCTCGGCTACATGCAAATCAATCCATTCACGTACAAGCTTGGTTGCCGTTTTTGAGAAAAGATTGCCTCTGAGCACATTCCCCTCGAAATCAAAGACAGCCTTATTTCCCGAGTACTCAGCATGAAAATGAGGAGGATCATGTTCATCGTAGAACATTCTGATTATGATCCCGAAAAACCTCGATATTTCTGGCATTGATATTGACCTTAATTACAGTTGCTAACATTTTAGGTAACAGGCGTGATGATAAGAGCGTCCTGTTTGACCTGATTGTTAGTCCCTATTGTTAACTTCAATAAATTTTTTAAGCTTGTAGTATGTTGGCGTCAACTTACCTTCTCCGCCTGCGTAATCCCAGTACATGCCTGTAAATATTTCATAGCACCCTGTTCGTACAATTTTATTCATGAAGTCAGCTACTTGATCTTTTGGAAGGCTTAATTCATCAGATAAACGTTGTTCAAACTCATCCCAGAACTGATTTGTCCACTGAAAATCGTTTTGTTCTTCTGTTCTTGGTGTTGAACTATATTCATCCAAAACCTTCAAGGCTAAAAGCTCACGATAACTGAGCTCACCCAATATTTTAAGAAAATCCTCATACTCATCTACGTCTGATATTTCCCTCTC
The DNA here is from genome assembly GCA_965247845.1 of Nitrospirales bacterium. Taxonomy (GTDB): domain Bacteria; phylum Nitrospirota; class Nitrospiria; order Nitrospirales; family UBA8639; genus Bin75. The sequence continues at coordinate 438,045 of OZ252040.1, forward strand.
GGTAAGTGAGCTTTTCAAGAGGCGCGCAAACATTCTTATTTTTTCCCGCCTTCTCGAATTCAACGCATATTTGGTTGTTGCATAATATGCATGTAAGAAATCCTCGCATTCGAGAAGTTTTTCATCAACAACTACATCGCCTGTAGCTAACTCATGAAAAAATACTTCCGCTCTTTCTTTTTGTATATTTTCCAATGTCTTTGTTAGAACAACATCTATTGCGCCACCGATACCAAATGGCACAAGCTGGATTAATGCACGAATAACACGATTGTTTTCGTATTTTTCTAGCAGCGGTTGTATCTTGCTCATATCATTTATATAGAGTTAATGCCACGTATCACCGAAGGGAAAAGGCAAAGCAAGAAACAAGTGGCACTTTTTTCGGTCAGAATGTATACGATTGTTAGGAACTAATAACCTATTGCGCTATTAATGCCCCATGAATAATCTGTCCCTTTATCGCCCTCCAATGCCTCGAATCCAAAATATCTCGTTGTTTGTGGTTCTATAGTTACAGCATCTCTATACAGCCTCGTGACTTTCTTCCCATCTCTTGTCGTAGTTATCCGTATTGTGATTTTAAACACTGTGACATTTTCATTTCCATTGTGAATTCTGCCTGAGAAGTTCCTCTCGTAAAATCCGCCCTTTCCTGTAAGTTGGCTCATTTCTTTATCTGTGAGTGACCTGGAATTTTTGTGCCCATATTCGCGCTCATAGTAGGCTGTCAGTTCGGCATCGGTACGGTCGGGGTTCCAAACTCCGGGCTTCGGCCATCCAATCACGATAGAAGAGTTTGGGCTCCCTTCGGTGGCCTTGCAGGTCAGAGAATTTCTTATTTGGTTTTTCAAATTTCTTGCGACATGACATTATGATAGATTTTGCCGCCAGATCGCTTTTAACACTTTTCATTGATTCCAGTATGCACTCATCGTAGTTGCTGGGAGCAGCCCCGCCAGCTACTCCCGGTAGCAGTATTGCCAGAATCAAGAATGATACCGTTCCAACTATTCTCCCCCTCATGGTTGTTCTCCTAGTTTGCCCTAACTATTGATTAACAGGTTATGCTATTTAACCATACGGTATTGGATCTTGAATCAAGTAGATCGGCTACGTGCAATATGATCGTCCAAAGCCAACCAAAATCGTGGCGCGCCAAGTTCTACGCATACTGAAACATCCTACCCTGCTTATTGGAATCGCGCTTCGTGTTTCATTGATTCGATACGGTCCACCAATTGACCCAACCCTGCCAGGTACCGCTCCAATAACTTGGGAAGCTCATGTTTCCCCGGCGTGCTGAGTCCGCGCTTCAAGTGCCACACTTCGAGAAACACTGCAGGGTCCAGATCCAATGTGGTGCTCAGTTCATCCAACGCTTCTGGGGCTTTCATGTTCGATGGGCGGTCTAACAATCGATACACTCCACGAAGACAGGGCAGAAGGGCAGTTAAGGATAGGGGCAACAGGGCTTGAATCGCTTCAACCCTGGCCCACCCTTCGACATAACACTGGCGAACTCGCAGGAGATTTCCGTGAACTTCTTGCCTGCATTGGAGGAACACGTGTGTGGGATTGATATGTAACTCAGGGAATGGATCACGTCCTTCAAGCAGTATGTGCTGTTCTTTGATATCCAGAAACTCTAACGGAAACACGTCCAAGGATTGTTGGAGATCCTTATGTGTGAGAAACAACGGCGCGACAATTTTTTCCTTGCCCCATTGTTTTTGAATGCCGCTCCACTGTTGCAGAACAGGCTGCGTGATCTGTTCAAGTAAGATCAGCACGTTGATGTTGGAATATCCTTGTAGGAACTCTCCACGTGCCGCACTTCCATAGACAAGAATGGCTTGAGACACGAGCCTTTGTTTTTTTACGGAACGGAGAAAGCCACGTAGTGGTGCATGCGTGTCTTCCTGAAGATAGGACCAAGGCGGAGTGGCGCTCATTCTTGCCGTCTCTCATGTGCGGTGTCGTGGGAACTGATATTACGAAAGGGCATGAGGTGGTCGTTGATTGGCCCAGGGATCCGGCAATACTCCTAGAGCCAGGAAGCGATCCAGTATTCCAAAGGGCGGAGTCTCCCGAAGTCCTGCGGTCGCAGTCAAGACTTGATATTTAAGACGTCGATTTTGATCAATGGTGGAAAATACTCGATTGCGCAGCCAGGTGAGCAAGGGGTTCCCCGTATTCCAAAAAAATACCTCTTCATCGGCAAGCCGTTGCAACATTTCGACTTTAGGGCGACGCTGTTTTTCATACACTTTTAAGCGTGGTTCCTCAAAATTGTCTTCTGCTAAACAGGAAGGAATCAAATTCGCTAACGCCACGGCATCGACCATGGCTTGCATGCGCCCTTGAGAGGCATGTGGATTCATCCCATGGGCAGCATCCCCAATAAGTACAGCCCCATCCGTGACCCACGTTTGTGCACGGGTTCGACCCGTGGGCATAATCGTTGACTGCTCCCAGCTTGTAAATCCCTGAAAGGTGGCCGACAGCTCCGGGTAAATCGCAGACCAGCGCTTTTGAAGCGGTTCGACTCCGGCTGCATGTATTGCGTTCCGAGATTCTGCGTTAATCAAGTAGACGAGATAGATTTTTTTCTCTGCGGCTGGGAATACACCCAAAATTTCTTTTTTCCCGAGAAAGTATTGCGCTTCATCCAGCCTCTCCGGGCAGTCTAATATGGCGACAAGATAGCTTTCAGGATACCGATACAGTTTGGTTGGAATTCCGAGTGCTTCACGAACTTTGGATGTTGGTCCATCAGCTCCAACGACTAATTTGGCGGAAATGTGTACGGACTTGCCTTGAATTTCTGCTTCTACTCCAACGATTTTTTCGTCTTTTTTTAAGACATTGGTAAAGGAAGCATTGTACCACAAGCCCCCGGGATTCTGTTTTTCTAAGGCTTCCAGCACCGTCCGATGAGCGGCATGCGGCAGGGTGACGAGGGCACGATTATAGGGAGGAGGCAGCTCATCATAGTCAATCGAACACAGCCGCCTATCACCAATCTGCCGAAAATGAAAATGTCGAACGGGCTGCACCGCGTCTTTTGGCAATTGATCCAACAGACCTAAATCATCCAAAATCATCTGCCCATTGGGCTGAAGAATTTCTCCTCGTATGCCGTGGGGAGGCCCAGAGGCTTGTTCAAGGACGAGGGTTCGAATTCCTCTCTTGGCGAGCAAAAGGCCTAAGATCGCTCCTCCGCCTCCAGCACCGACCACGACGATGTCAACTTGAACATCCATAAATTTGTTGCGCCTTCTGTGTTCTCATGTAGTCCATCGCTTCATGAAACGGGCGGTTCCTTCAACGAACAGCCTGTTCGAACACTATGGTAGCATCATGACAACACAAAATTGGAGATAATCAGTGGCGAGACCGGAACACTCTGCAGGGCCTTGAGGGGGCGCCTTTCGCATCGGCTCAGGGCAGGCTTTTTAAAAGCTCCTAGGAAAAAAGAAAGGCTTATTCGTGTTCAAAAATTTTCTGAAAATGCTCGTCGGCTTCTTCCCATGCCGTGGGGTTTGTGCTTTTGAGCCAATCTTTCAAAAATGATTTCTGCTCAGGAGAGAGCATTTGTTTGATTTGGTGGGAACGGCCTTGTAAGGGCTGCAAAAACCCTACCTTTTTTACAGGGTCAAGCGTGGCAGTTCGTACATAGAGATTGGTATAGGCCGAAGGTTCATCATTTTCTCCCTCCCCTTGAAGCCAGACCGAAATATACTTTTCCATGTTTAATCCCGAGCTGTCCAACGCCGGATCCGTTTCATGAAACACATCATTCTCCGTTTGAGGTAACGGGACGGCTTCATGAGCCCGAAATAGAAAATTTCGATTCCACATAAGGAAAAATAAAGGGGTAAAAGAACGTCACCTCATAGTGTCAAGCAGCAGTAATGAAAGTCAAATGTCAACAATTTACATCTTATTGCGCAAGATAACGCTTGTATTTTCTTGGTGGCTTGTCATAGTGTTATTGAATAAGTTTTTGTTAAAATTGAGTGCTGAGATTTTCACAAAAATGCACTATTGACATGCGTCATCGTTCGTTACACGACATTAGGAAAAAGGAGTACCGCCTCATGAAACACTTGTGTCTCGCAGGATTCCTATTGGCAGGTCTGTTGCTTTCGGGATGTCACGGGAGTGGAGAAATTGCCAAATTACGTGTCCAGCACGTCGAGTCCGAGGTTGATTCAAAAGGCGCTACTCTGACAGTTGCGGTTTCTCCATTCGATGATCAACGACAGGCATCCGATCACTTGGGCCGACGGATCCATCGAGGAGGAGGCGAAACATATTTTGACGTGATGGACGGCACTCTCAGTCAAGGCGTCACAAGTTCTTTCGTTCACTTCTTGAATCAATCAGGATTTTCTGCCTCCCCGGCCAAAGACATTGAATCCGCCGATATCAGAATTGAGCCCGCCATCAAAAAATTTAGGGTGCAGGCTACCGATAGATTATTGTCCGCCTTCCTCGAAGTTGACGCGATCATGGCATTTACGATCCACAACTCAGCCGACGAGAGTACCGTACGAATTGCCATTGGGGTTGGCGGAACGGATAGTGACGTGTTCTTCACTGAAAATGATCTGGAAAAACTGATCGGCGAAGTGCTCGCCGAGGGCTTTGAGGAATTGCTGGAAAAAACAGAAATTCGAGAACAGGCGCTCAAGTTTCATCTTTTCGAGAAATCCTCCTAGATCGGCCCGGCAATAAACAGTGTTAGCTTTTTCCCCTCAACTAGCGTTCCTTATTTCGCACCGAACCAATGATAGCGATGCTTGGCCACAAATCCATATAGGGCAAGCATGATCTGTCTCCACGCACGAAATCTCCAGAAAAACATGAAGATTTTTCCGCTCGTTAGGCCTGGGAGGAAGGGAAGAAACGCTTCTAGGCCACCAGTAACCGTTCCCTTTTCGTCGACCCAATAGGCCATAGAAGGCCGACAGTCGGCTTGATAGTTTTTCCCCAGCCATTCGACAGCCTTCTCACTTTCATAGGGGACAAACTGAATATGTTCGAAACAAGCTGTCTGTTCTAATTTTTGCTTCACTGCCACGCAAAGACGACAATGGGAGTCATAAATAAGACACCCGGACTGTGGTTTACTTGGGACCTCGTTTTTCATGTTCCACCATGGCCCTTAGAGCGTTCAGCATATTTTCAGAACGAACGCAGCGGCGTTGCAAAGCCGTCATTTTTTCTGACCGGGATTCCGTACTTAAACGTGTCTTAGGCAAAGCAGGATAGTTTTCCCATTCACCCGCTATTAGCTTTTAAACTTTTCTGCAATCTGGTCTGGAGGCACCACGCCCTGTTCCGTAATGATCCCGGTGACATACTCGGCAGGAGTCACGTCAAAAGCCGGGTTAAGGACCGCCACGCCTTTTGGAGCAATCCATGCCCCCCCATTGAAGGAGGTCACTTCATGACTAGGACGTTCTTCAATAGGAATAGCGGAACCGGATGGAGTCGAAAGGTCGATCGTCGAAGAGGGTGCCGCGACATAAAAGGGGATATTATGTGCCTTAGCGAGAACCGCAACGGTATACGTCCCGATTTTATTCGCCACGTCTCCATTGGCAGCAATCCGGTCGGCGCCTACCAGACACAAATCAATTTTGCCCTGTCGCATGATGGCTCCAGCCATACTGTCCGTGATAAGGGTTACGGGAATGCCGTCTTCCATCAACTCCCAAGCCGTCAACCGAGACCCTTGAAGGACAGGTCGGGTTTCATTCGCAAAGACATGCAGCTTTTTCCCCTGCTCCCAAGCCGCCCGAACCACGCCCAAGGCGGTGCCATATCCAGCTGTTGCCAATGCCCCTGCATTACAGTGCGTTAAAATATTTTGCCCATCCTTGATGAGATGGGCTCCTTGTTGGCCCATGGTCTTACACATCGCAATATCTTCCCGTTGAATTGCCAATGCTTCTTGCACGAGTCGAGCTTGGATCTCAGGCACCATGCAGTGGCGGTTTTCCTGCAAAACGTCCTTCATGCGCGCAATCGCCCAAAAAAGATTCACTGCCGTGGGTCGAGTGACTGCTAATTGATCGCAAATGGCCAAGACCTTTTGTTCAAATGTCGAGACATCGGTCTCGGATACGGCCTGCGCTCCCAGTGCGACCCCCATCGCGGCGGTTACGCCAATAGCAGGTGCCCCTCGCACCCGCAATTCTCGAATAGCGGATGCCACGGCATCAACGTCTTTGCATTCAAGCAGTTCCGTGTGGCCGGGCAACTGACTTTGATCAAGGAGCCACACGACTCCCTCTTTCCATTCAACAGTAGGAATCATTTCCAAAGCCTTTCATCGATTTCGCGAGACATGTCCGATTTCAGGTTGCTTACCCTTTGATGTTACCTACTGGTAATAACTCGGCCACTTTCCTGGTGATCCCAGCCGTATCCACCGACTCCACGACATCGGAAATATTTTTATACGCGATTCCTGCTTCCTCAGCCAATCCTGACATCGAGACTGCTTTCACGAGGATGCCCCGTTGGGCCATCGTTTGTTGAAGGGTCGCCCCACGGACCGTTCGCTTTGCTTGAGTTCGAGACATTGTCCGTCCGGCGCCGTGCATCGTCGACCCAAAGGATTCTCTATTGGCCTGCTCCGTACCCACTAATAGGTACGACCCTGTCTCCATGGAACCGCCACAGATAACCGGTTGGCCGACTGTTCGGAATGGCTCCGGAACATCAGGACTTCCAGGACCAAATGCCCGCGTTGCGCCTTTACGATGGACAAGCAGTTGTTCCTTTCCATAACGTTCAACTTTGGCAATATTATGGGCCACATCATAGACTTGGCGCATGCCAAGTCTCTCAGGTGATTGTTTGAATACGGTACGAAAGGCTTCGCGAATGTGATGAGCAATAACCTGCCGATTGGCAAAAGCCATGTTTGCTGCGCAATTCATTGCCGAAAAATAGTTCTGTCCCTCCGGTGACTGATACGGCGCACAGGCCAATTGCTGATCCTTCACGGTGATGTCATAGCGTTTCATGGCCTTTTCAAAAATCCGTACGTAATCGGTCCCGACTTGGTGTCCGAAACCTCGAGACCCACAATGAACCATAATCACAATTTGGTCATGTCCATGAATGCCGAATTGTTCAGCTACGTGCTGGTCGTAAATGCGGTCGTTCCGGACAACCTGGACTTCAAGGTAATGATTGCCAGACCCCAATGTCCCCAATTGCCCCATTCCCCGTTGGTAGGCATGTTCAGAAACATGTTCGGGGTCAGCTCCCTTTAGACACCCCTGCTCTTCCGTATGAGTGAGATCGTTATCCCATCCATACCCTTGCTCCACACTCCATCTTGCTCCCTTCCGCATCACTTCTTGAAAGGTCTGACGGGTCAACTTCACGAAGCCTTTCGATCCGACTCCAGCAGGGACGGTACGAAATAGTTCCGTCATCAAGGCCTCTAACCGTGGCTGCACATCGGCCAACGTCAAATCCGTACGGATCAATCGCATTCCGCAATTGATATCATAGCCCACACCCCCAGGAGAAATAATGCCATTCCGAACATCGAACGCCGCAACACCCCCAATGGGAAATCCATAACCCCAATGTCCGTCTGGCATACATAGGGCATACCGTTGAATGCCCGGTAAGCACGCCACGTTCGTCACTTGCTCAAATACGCCGGCATCCATTGCGCCAAGAATGTTTTCTGTCCCATAAATTCTGGCAGGAACCAGCATTCCTGATTTTTCCGTTTTGGGAATTTCCCATACGACGTCCGTCAGCCGGTTCACTCTCATTGCGGTGGCAAGCTTCATGCAAAATCAAACCTTCAATTTGGTATTTCTGGTTATTTTTCAAAAAAGAGTCAGCAAAAAGTCAGTCTAACAAAGTCATTGGATCGTGTCACACGTCTAAAACCACGCGAGCATGCCAGGCGCCTTCTTTGTGCTTGACCTCATATAAATGTTTGGTCACCGCCTTCACATCGGCTCGCAACTCTTGTTGGGTTGCATCAATTCGATCCCCAATGAGCGTGGCATCGAGATGCCATAGGTTCTTATCGGAATCATGCGTCACCGTCGCACGGGCATCATAAAACACGACCCCTTCTGCATCTTTGACAAATACGATGACATTCAGCCATTCGAAGAGCAATTCCTCGACTTCAACTTCAGAGAGCTGAACCGCTTGCGTCCAATTCGTCCCCACGGTTAGAGGCTCGACCATGGTTTCAATGACGGCCAGTGCCGCAGCGACAAATAACTCGGACACTGAATCACCGGTGGCTTCAAAAGCGATGTCACCCAGGGCAATCTCATCACGAAACCAGTATGCTTTTCCCATATTACCTGCCAACGGCCCAATATGTTATTTCCGCGATTTTGCCCTATCCATATTTTCGAAAAAGATGGCACTCACAACAAAATTCTTTACCACACTGCACGTCTTTTTCCTCGACATCGGCGAGATCTGCCCCGAGTAAGACCATAATCTGTCGCAATGGTCTTTTTTTATCCGCGCTAAGCCACGGGGGGGCGGCTTTTTTTGACGACGTAACCATACGGGATGCTGTTGACTCAGGGAAGGGCTCTTTCCCTTTCAGCTTCTTGGAGATAGGGAGTAAGGAAATGGCGAAAAGCCACGTGCTGAAGGATCTGAAAAATAGACGATGAGAATACGATTGCCTGAACGTTTAATAACTTTCCATGGGCATATCCTCACTCTCTTGTTCTTTGTTTTCGGGATCATTCAATTGGGAGCCGGGTTCTTCGGTTTCTTCAGGGAAAAAAACTTTCTGCGGCAAGGTGATGGTATTTTTCAAGACGGCAAATGCCAATTTGGCAAATCCCGTTAACCCGGAGGCAAAGGATTCCAAGGGCAAAGGCTCGATCGTCGGATCATGAAGCGACCCTTTGACGTCAAACAGAGCCATGGCGACTCCCCCTTCTTCACCATCGAGCAACATCCCAAACAACGGAATTTTTCCAAGAAGCTCAAAATAGGGCCCAAATGGGCTGGCTGCGGCCACCACATCTAATTCGTCATTCACCAGATCATACTGCCCTGCGGCAGTTATTTTCAAAATCGGTCCATCCATGACGATATCGTCTGAAGCAAGATGGCCATCGGCTATGGTAAAAGTTCCGGTTTGTCGATCAAAGGGATAGCCCTCTTTCTCGAGGTCGACCGTCCCCTGCAGCACACTCGGCAGGTTCATGATGGTCAATATTTTTGGAATCACCGTGCCTTTTTTGATTTGGCCATCCACGATCGAAAGTTGCAACGTTCCATTGAGGGTTGGGAGCACGCCACGTGGATCCTTGCCATGTCCTTGAAGTGTCCCCTCGGCAGACATCAGGCCTGTCACCAATCGTTCATCCAGTGCCTGCTCATCGAAAAAGGTTTGTTCCAGGGTTAACAAGGGAATCTTGTTCACAGTAAACCACGTTTTCATCGTGGCAGGCCGTTGAACAGGGAGATGGACTAACAAGCGTCCTTGAACCGTACCGTTGTTGGTTGTTCCCTGAATGTGGTCAACGCCGATTGTGCTATTTTGGATTCGGAATTGGCCGGTTAACTTCTCAAAATTCAAGTTGTGGTACCACGCACGATCGAACCGCAGATTCCCTACGACGGTGGCTGTTTCGGCGATTTTTTCCAAGAACTCTCGAAGAGGAGATGGTTCTTCCTTTGGTATCAGAAGACCAATATCGAATTGCGGTGCAGTGAATGTCAATTTCATTTCCGGTGTGCTGTCCCACGTTCGGATGATTCCCGTGGCCTTAGCCTGGCTTTCCTCGATATTCCATTGAAGATGCTTTAGTTCAGCGGTATGCCCATCCAGTTTGACCCGAAGAACCACCTGAGAAACCGGTGCCCGTACCCCCTCGATTTTGACGGTTCCATTTGTTAACGCCACCCATCCCGATTTGTTCCATGACTTCCAATCACTACCCGTTCCATGAAGATCGACAAAGCCTTCCAAGGTCCCAGAGGAAAACGTCTTATCAAATAATTCAAGCCCTGGAGGCAACGACTCAAAGTTTATCGGTTCAGCCGTAAGCGACGTGTTAAAGGTCAGCGTTTGATCGTAAGAGAACTCCCCTCGTCCCGCGAGGCGGATAGAGGGAAGGGTCAGGGCAATGCGTTCGAAAGTTAGTTGACGATTTTTTCCAATCCGAATGTGAAAATTTAGATTTCCGACAAGTGTTGGATGTTTGTAGAGGATTCCCGGTAGAAGAATCTCTAATCCTTGCAACGCAACTCTTCCTTTCATGGTGGGGGTTTGCAGTTTGCCGTCGACCACGACGAGGTAGTCAGCTTGACCCGAAATGATCTTTTGCGCTGAAAGGGCTTGATCGGAAAAGAAATTGACCAGGTCATTGTCACTGAAACGACCCTGAATTTTCACGCCATCAAGGTAGGGTTGCTCTTCAAATTTTATATTTCCTTCGATTTGAAAATCGCTTTGCCCATAAAGCCCTGTTATCTGTTCAAACCGAAGATGCGTTTGGGAAAAGGCCAGGATGCCCTCCACTTGAGTGAGGGGACCCTGCAAGCCAGGGAGTTGTACGGCGATCTGCTCCGGATGATACTCGGCACTTTGGAACGTGATGGCTTGAGGATTCTTGAGAGGTCCGGCGAATCGTACAGTGAGCGATCCACTCCCTGCTTTGCCTTGTAAGGATTCCATCGGGTGTCGTGGGGTGTTCCACTCAAATATGGTTTGCATGATGCCGACGAATTTTTTTGAGGAGACCGTCCCTCCAAATTCCGTCGTTAACCAAGGACCCTGCTCGGTAAAGACAATCGTGCCTGTTCCTTGAGCCACGGGAATTTGGTCATATTGGCCATGAAAATCCAACAGCCGAATCTGATCAGGCTGAATATGAATCGTTCCTGTGATCCCTTCGGCTTTTCCCCACTTCGATCCGAAGGCCAATGTTCCTTCCGAAAACTGAAATTTTCCTGCTAGGGAATATCCCATTTCTTTACGGGCAGAGCCCGTAAAGGTTGCCGAAACCGCTTGGATTTTTCCACTAATGGCTTGACGATGAATGGCATCATACAGTTCTGAAGGGACGAGCTCTTGGGGAAGTAATTGGGGTAAATGCTGAATGGCTACGGGGGCACTCGTCCATTGACTGGAGAAGGTCGGGGGCTCGGGCTGCAATAAACCCGTCACGCTGACTTCTGCATTGAGGTCAATACTGTCCGTTAACACCACAAGATCGGATAATACCAAATCATACCCAAGAGGACCGGGAGCAAAATGGATATGCCCTTGGGCTTTGGTTCGACCTTGCAACCCTATCGGCACCTCACGCACATTGAAAAGGTCAGCCAGTTGCAAAAGAGTTTTTCGATCAAGTTCCATACGAGTGTGCAGATCGAGTTGAGGCGAAGACTCAAGCTGTGCCGTTGATTCAAACCCGAGAAATCCGCCGACATGTTGGAGGGTTCCGTAGGAGGAAATAACGGATCCCGTGTCTCGTTTGGAAAGTCGCGCGGAAAGAAATACTTCCGTAGGACCGTCCAGCACTAATTGTTCAACCTGCAATTCCACTTCTTCCGCATGGACAATAAAAGCGACTTCGCGGCGATACCGGTCTTCTAGATGGACTGATCCATTGATTAATTTTAAGGAACGCCCTGAGAGCCAAGCCCCCATCCCTACCCTATCGGCCGTTTCTTCTTGAAAAATTTTTCGATAGTTCCATTGACCTTTTTCATCTCGTTCAAGATCAAGAAAGGCATCCTCTATGATCAACGCATTCGGCATGGGCGTCTCTTGCATTAATGATAAAAAACTTAAATCGAGTTGAATATGAGAGGCCTGAAAAATTGGGGTGCCCTGCTTGGGGTCATTGATGCTGATATCCACCAATTCTAACTGAGGATACGGTAAGAACCTCACATGAATTTGTTCGACAGCGACGTGTTCTCCAAAGGACCTCGCTATGAGATCTCGAACCACTCGTTGCAAATCCTCCAGGTGAAATGTCGCCACATACACCACACCTAAAACACAAAGGATCATGATAAGAAACAGGCTGACAATTAGGCGCTTTCGCTTGGACATCACGTGTTCACTCTCGGCTGACTATCTCGACGGCGAATCTTGTGGGTCGAACCAATGGGCATTCTCGCAAAGGCACAACGTTGGCTCAACCTTCACGTTCCCTTTAGACGGTTAGTGGTTCATAGCCTCCACCATCGCCGCCGTAACATGTTCTTGACAGTCTGGCGATTTCAACGTTATGGTCCTCCCCCATTCTAACGAATGTTCGCTTGTTATTCTATCGGCAGTTCCGAAGCCATGCGATCGACCTTCCGACCAATGTCCCCTTCGCCATCTCCATACCCCTTTCTTCTGGTGTCCCAAGCCGTAGTCAAGGCGTTGCTACAATGTTACGACTATCCCCATCCTTTGAAACCCCACACCATCATTAGAGGATATGATAAGGCCCATGCCTTTCGAACGGCGAAGATGTGTGCAGTCGTTGCTCAACATCTCTCGTATGAACGATCACGAGTCCGCCAATTTCAAATCGCCTGTCTTTTCCATGATTTGGGAAGAGCTGGGCTTGACCGCCGTCTTTTTGGCAAAATATGGTCCTGGGCGCGCAACCACGATATTCCAACGAGACCGGCCGAATGGCGGTTGCGATATCCCCATTCGAGTTATGGCAGAGAGACCGAAGCGTTTGTGAAGGCGTATCGCCAACAATTGGCCGAAGAAGGATTACCGCTCACCAAGTGGGCATGCGAGCAAGTCGAAATGCGCTTGGGATTTGCACGCCGCCATCGTCGGCAACTCAAAAAGGTGAAGCCCACCTTAGAAAGCCTGGAAATTCGTTGGTTGCCCTGGATGGAACAGGTCACGTTGTATTATTATTACCCTGAAAAATTGGCGAAGTCTTCGGGATGGGTCAAAGAACTGGGGGAAATCCTTGTCGCTTGTGAGCAATTGGAAGCCTATAGTAATCGTCGACGAGGAACGGACTACTATACGCGCTCTAAAGAAAGCTTTTGTGACGCCTTTCACTATCTTGACTCATTACAACGGCAAGGCCGCTTAAGTGCAAGGGTGGTGAAGGCCGTTCGACAATTAACAGCCTCTGGGATCTTCGACTCCATACTCAAAGCTGCTCGAGGTGGGATCTTGTCGCGACGCGAGCAACAATTTCTGCGATCCCTCTGAAATACAAAATCCGATGCCCGTCATAACTCACAATTTTTCGGTGACGATGCAAGGCAATTCGCAGATGGAGAATATCTCCGGCCCTATTCGGCAGTTTCTTTCCCGCACATCCCTGCATGCTGGAATCGTGACAATATTCGTGAAACATACGACCGCCTCGGTCCTTATTATCGAGGATGAGCCAGGCTTGCGAGACGACACCAAAACCATTTGGGATCGCCTGATTCCTGCTGATTCCACATGGCAGCATAACACCAGAAATCCTGGAGAAAATAACGGGCATAGTCATTTGCGAGGCCAAATCCAGGGGCCATCCCTCACCATTCCTTTTGCCGACAAACAACTCCTTTTAGGAACCTGGCAAGAAATTGTCATTCTCGATTTTGATACACGGGCACGATCTCGAGAGATCATCGTCCAAATCATGGGCGAATGAGTCTAAACTCATCCGCCCCTAGGCTGGTTTACCGTTCTTGCTTTTTTTCGAAAATAAGAGAGAATAGATAACAGAGTGTATTTCATTGTTGTTTCACGAAAGGAAAAATCCATGACACAGGAAAGCCAGTCCGACAAACAACGACGCTCAAAAAAGAAACCGTTATTGCTGTGGATGACGGCACTTCTTTTCCTCTGCTTTTGTGGGACTCCTGCCTTGGCCAGCGGTCTGGATGAGCAACAACTCGTGGAAAAAGCCCAACACACCGTTGAGAGTTTTGTGAACGATCCTAATTTGACTTGGTTTCAGGATCACATCAAAGAAGCCAAAGCCCTTTTGATTATTCCGCAACAATTAAAGGCGGCCTTCTTTTTTGGTGCAGACGGGGGAAGCGGGGTCTTGGTCACCCGTGACGAACGGACAGGAGAGTGGAGTCAACCAGCCTTTTATGTTGTGGGTGGATTCAGCTTTGGATTTCAATGGGGCGGGGAAGCCTCAGAGGTTATCCTCTTGGCCATGACACAAGGGGCAGTCGAAAAACTCTATGCTTCATCCTTTAAACTCGGTGGAGATGCCTCCATTGCAGCCGGGTCCTATGGAGCTGGAGTCGAAGGTGCGACCTCAGCAAATTTGAATGCTGATTTTCTTTCGTTTTCGCGGTCAAAAGGGGCTTATGCGGGTGTATCATTCGAAGGATCCATCATTTTTACGAACGATGATTCCAATGAAGCCTATTACGGGGAAAAAGTTCGGCCCGTGGATATTCTCGTGAGCAAGTCTGTCACGAATGACCATTCGTCTGGGCTTCGCCAAGCCGTGATGACGGCAACCCAAAAATAAGCCGTGTAACCGATTTGTTTGCGTATCAGAAAAAGCCCTAGACCGATTGAGCCTAGGGTTCTTTTCCTCAAAGACATGCTTATTGCCGAATGACGGGGACGAGAACCACCTGCCCATCTTTACAATCGACCGTCACCGCGTCGCCGTCCTTCACCTCTCCTTTTACCAGAAGCTTCGACAAGGGTGTTTCCACATCATGTTGGATCAATCGTTTCAACGGTCGAGCCCCATACATAGGACTATAGCCGCGCGTTCCCAAATTCGACAACGCCTCGTCGGTCACCTCTAAACGAATTCTTCGGTCCTCCAATCTGGTTATTAACCGAGCCAGTTGAATTTCCGCGATTCGACCGACTTCATCCGTATTCAGCGGATGAAACACGACGGTTTCATCGATGCGATTTAAGAATTCTGGACGGAAATGGTGCTTGACCTCATTCAAGACAAGAGTTTGCAACTCTTCATAGGTTTGTCCATGTTCTTGTGCTTCTAAAATTTCTTGACTGCCGATATTCGACGTCATGATCAATACCGTATTCTTAAAATCGACGGTTCTTCCTTGGGAATCGGTCAACCGGCCGTCATCAAGCACCTGAAGCAAAACATTGAACACATCATGGTGGGCTTTCTCGATTTCGTCCAATAGAATCACGCAAAAAGGATGACGTCTCACGGCTTTGGTTAATTGCCCACCCTCTTCATATCCAATATAGCCAGGCGGGGCGCCGATGAGTCGCGCGACTGCGTGTTTTTCCATATATTCCGACAGATCAATCCGGATGAGATTGGCTTCATCATCAAAGAGGATATGAGCCAGGGCTCGTGCCAGTTCTGTTTTTCCCACGCCGGTTGGGCCAAGGAATAAAAACGATCCAATGGGCCGATTGGGGTCCTTGATCCCTGATCGTGCCCGAAGTACGGCATCGGCTACGGCCCGAACCCCTTCCTCCTGTCCGACGACACGTTGATGAAGCAATTCGCCCAGTTGCAGAAGTTTTTCCATTTCTCCCTGGAGAAGTCGGCTAATAGGAATACCCGTCCATCGGCTGACAACTTCCGCAATATCTTCTTCATCGACTTCCTCTTTCAAAAGACGTGACTCACCTTCTTGTCGGTCAAGATGTTCTTCTTCAGCCTGAAGTTCTCTCTCCAGCCGAGGCATCGTTCCATATCGGAGTTCTGCAACGCGATTGAGATCATATTCGCGTTCAGCCTTTTCAATCTGATGTTTTAAGTCTTCAATCTGTTGCCGAATCTGTTGCAATCGCCCGACAGCAGATTTTTCCGCTTCCCATTGTTGTTTCAAGTCAGTGCATGCTTGACGCTTGTCCTCAAGTTCCTTTTCTAACGTTTCCAATCTGGCCCGACTGCCTGGATCTTCTTCCTTTTTCAAGGCTTCTCGTTCAATTTCGAGTTGCAGGACCTTTCGCGAGACTTCATCTAATTCAGCTGGCATGCTGTCGATTTCCGTACGAAGTCGTGCGGCAGATTCATCGACGAGATCGATGGCTTTGTCTGGAAGAAATCGGTCGCCAATATACCGATGAGAGAGCCGTGCGGCTGCGACCAAGGCCGCATCTTTGATGCGAACCCCATGATGAACTTCATACCGTTCCTTGAGTCCCCGCAGAATCGAAATCGTGTTTTCCACTGATGGTTCTTCCACGACCACGGGTTGAAAACGACGCTCAAGTGCCGCATCTTTTTCAATATGCTTGCGATATTCATCCAAGGTCGTCGCACCGATCAGATGAAGCTCTCCCCTCGCAAGCAGCGGCTTCAGCAGATTGGCGGCGTCCATAGCTCCTTCCGCTGCTCCTGTGCCCACGACGGTGTGCAGCTCATCGATGAAGAGAAGAATATGACCCTGCGATGACTGAATTTCTTTTAAAACGGCTTTCAACCGTTCCTCAAACTCTCCTCGAAATTTGGCCCCTGCCACCAATGCGCCCATGTCGAGAACCACCACGCGCTTCTGTTTTAACCCTTCAGGAACGTCCCCTTTGATAATCCGTTGGGCCAGCCCCTCGACAATGGCCGTTTTCCCGACTCCGGGTTCACCAATGAGAACGGGATTATTTTTTGTCCGTCTCGACAAAATCTGAATCGTCCGTCGAATTTCCTCATCGCGACCGATGACTGGATCCAGCTTTCCCTGTCCAGCCAACCTGGTCAGATCCCTGCCATATTTTTCCAACGCCTGAAACGTCCCTTCAGGATCTTGACTGGTGACTCGTTGATTGCCGCGAATTTTTTGTAGCCCGGTCAACAATTTATCCCGTGTCACCCCCAGCTTTTTCAGCACACCGTCATAGGCCACCATTGCCAGCAAGAGATGCTCGACACTGATGTACTCATCTTTTAAAGAGTGTTTTTCTTCCTCGGCACGGGAAAGAAGCGTTGTTGTTCGTTGGGTTAAGTGAAGGTGTCCGGGTGCTGCTCCAGCACCGTGGACTCGAGGAACTTTTTCGAGTCGTTGCTCGGTCGTGGCTTTAACAGCAGAAGTGGATACGCCGGTTTGTTCCAAGATCGGGCCGGCAGACCCGTCAGGTTGTTCCAGTAATGCCAGCAACACGTGCTCGACATCGATGCCCTGATGGTTCCGATGCATGGCAAGGGCAGACGCTGCTTGCAGTGCCTCTTGGACTTTCAAGGTCATACGGTTCATATCCATAATCTTCGACTCCTCTGCTCACACGTTCGATGCCGCATCTTTTTCAGATAACCACATCTCCGAAAAGATCAAGCAGCCCTGGGCCCCAAAGACGATAAAAATGATAACGATGAAATTGACTTGTAAATTTTGTAGTGGTGCCATCCCCCGATCAGGGCCGGGGACAGGCTCGTGGCGTCTTCTTCTCTAGGCGCATGAGATGCGGCCGCGACATCAATCATTTCACATGTCTTGCCGTCCCCATCACCTTGGTGAGGCCATCACCCGTTGATAAAGGGTTTGAACCTGATTCATAACGGATCTGTAGCGGGTGAGAAATTTGGTGGCCGCAGAAGAAGAAGGCTGTTCTGCATAACCCATTCGGATGGCACATTTGGTCAATTCAGAAAGTTGAACCGGTAAGGTATGGGTTTGCAGCTCATGAACCATTTGCAGTTTATGCTCGATGTCACGCAAAAACACATAGGCTTCCTCCAAGAATTTGCCATCAGCGGCTCGTAAGAGGTTGAGGGCACAAAGACGTTGAAGGCTTGTGATCGTATTGGGCTCGAATAATTGTGGATGCGTTGGAACATGCAGTAACTGAAGAGTCTGGACAATGAATTCAATGTCCCGAATGCCTCCAGGACTGAGTTTGACGTTGCGTTCATGTTCCCCTTTTTGTTGCACTTTTTGATGAATTTGTGTCCTGAGCGTATGAACCGTGTCTAGAATGTTTGGAATTCCCTGTTCTTCTTGCCCTACGACAAACGGCCGAATTTTCCTGAGAAAGGCCTGTCCCACAGACCGTTGCCCCGCTATGGCGCGAGCTTTTAACAATGCCAGTCGCTCCCAACTTCTACCCCGTGTTTGGTAGTATTTCACGGCTTCACGGTTCGACCATGCTAATGGTCCAACCGCCCCCTCGGGTCGCAATCGCAAATCCACTCGAAATAAACACCCTTCCGAAGTAGAAGCCGACAAGACTTGAGTCAGTTCTCTCGCGAGCATTTGGAAAAAAGCCTCATTGCCGAGAGCTGTCTGCCCTTTAACGGTTTTTGTGCGTCCGTTGCTTGATGCATATAAATAGACGAGATCGACATCGGAGCTGTAATTGAGTTCACGGCCACCTAATTTTCCCATTCCCAAGACCACAAACCCTGTTTCACTTGTTGTGCCTTTGGGACCTTGATGATAGGGAATGCCGTATTTTTTCTGTAGTTTTTCGTTTACAAGCTGATATGCGGCATGGATCATAATTTCCGCGAGTTGCGAAAGAGATTGAACGGTTTCCCTGACAGACGAAACGCGAAAGAGATCCCGCGCACCAATGCGTAGCATTTCGCGCCGATGAAAGCGTTGAAGAACGTTAAGCTTATGTTTGTAGGTTTTCACGAGGCCAAGGGTTTTGTGCAACGCCGTCTGGAGTCGTTTGGGAGTGGGGCGAGATTGTAAGATACGCTCATCTTCGACCCAATAAATCAGCATGGGGTCTCGAATAAGCGTTTCCGCCATGGCAGGACTGTTTCCAAAGAGGACGCAGACCAATTGCAAAACGTGTGGCGCTTGCGCCAAAAAGCTAAAGACCTGAGCTCTTACATTGCCGGCATCAAGGCATCGTTCCCATTCACGTAAAGCTTGATCAGGATCAGCCGTTGCCGAGACGGCGTACAAGAGGTCAGGGAGGATGCTGGCAAGCAGTTTTCGGCTTCGAGGATCACCGGCCATGAGTTGAAGATTCGCGTCGGCTTGCTTCCAATTATGGAATCTATACGGAGCCAACAACCGTGCGACTTCCGAAGGCGCCAAATTCGGAGAAAGCAAGAGAGATCGAGGATCGAAACGTGGGTTGCTCATGATGGGCATCTGGAATAACGCTGAGAAACGTTTGATGATAAACGGGCAGCCTGTCCTTACAATGGTAACACGTTAAGGTATACTGATTTGCCATGAAAGAGATGTTCGACTCGACGAAATTACAACAACTATCCCACCAGGTCGACCCAACGGTTATCAAAGATTTTCTGGATCGCATGGATCCAGATTATTTCTCACAATTTCGACCACAAACTGTTGTTCAACACCTGGCCTTGGCCAATACCCTGACCTTGGAATCCCCCTGTACGCTCCATGTGCAACCTGCAAACGATACAAGCCAGTATCGGCTCACCATTGTCGCCTACGATTATTTTGCAGAATTTGCCACAATTTGCGGGTTGCTGTCTGCCTATGGCCTCGATATACGTGAAGCGTATATTTTTACGTACCAAGACCGTCCCGCTCCTCCCCCTCCCCTCCTGCCGAAATCTTTACGTCGCATGCAAGCACCCAAATGGCCGATCCGCCGGCACATTCAGCGGTCAGGGTTATCAAGAAAAAAAGTCGTGGACGTCTTTCGAGTTCACGTTCTGCCGGGTGCTCTCTTCAATGCCAAAATTCAAAAAGAGCTGAGTCGGGAATTGACGAACATGATTCAATTGCTCGAGTCACAGAAAATCCAGGAGGTTCGGAATTGGGTGAACCGAAAATTAGTCGAAACTCTTGGACAAAGAAAAACGTCTGCCTCCGATCTTGTACAGCCGGTGGACATTTTCTTTAACAATGCACTTTCCGCACGCGAAACGGTTGTCGATATCAGAGCCACGGATTCCCCGGCCTTTTTGTATGCCTTTACGAATGCGTTGACCATGAGAGGGCTCTATTTATCAAAGGCCACGATCGAGGGAGACGGAATGAGCGTCCGCAACCGATTGTTCGTCAGGGACCGGCATGGAAAGAAAATCGTCTCGGCACAAGAACAACAAGAGCTTACCGTGGCCGCGGCCCTCATCAAAGAATTTACCCATTACCTCACCTGGGCTCCGGATCCAGGCAGGGCTTTGAATCATTTCAGTGACTTCCTCAATCAGCTGTTGGAAAATCGTCTCAGCAAGAAACAAATCAAATGGCTTACCAGAAAAGATTCGTTGGCCAACCTTGCTCGGTTATTTGGCACGAGCGATTTCTTATGGGAAGACTTCCTTCGCCGGCAGCATGTCAACCTCTTGCCTATTGTTGAAAAGTTTCATCAACCCCAGGTCCGTTTATCAAAAACCTCTCTGGCCAAAGCGTTAGAGTCCAGACTCAGAAAGAGCAAAAAATCTGCAATCAGAAAAGCGATATTGAATCAGTTTAAAGATCAGGAGTTGTTTCGTATCGACATGCATCATATTCTCAAAGAGACGCCTCTCCCCTCATTCTCCAAATCTCTCACGACCTTGGCCGAAGTGATCTTAGCACAGGCCCTCAGTGAGGCCCAGGCGGTGGTCGATCGGTTACGCATACTGCCATCCACGCTGAAGAGGGACCCTTTGCCGTTCAGCATTTGTGGATTGGGCAAGTTGGGAGGGCGTGAGCTAGGCTATGCTTCCGATATTGAGGTTCTCTTTGTCTACGGGACGTCCCCCAAGATTTCTGATACTCCCAGTCCAGTCGTCGGTGAATACTCTGAGCGACTCGTTCAAGAATTCCTTCGTTGGATCGAGGCTAAACAGGAAGGAATTTTTCAACTTGATATCCGACTTCGACCTCACGGAGAAAAAGGCCTGCTGGCTAATTCATTTGAAGAAATTAAACGCTATTACCGGACAGGAGGAGCAGCTGCGCCTTTTGAGCGGCAAGCCTGGATTAAGCTACGACCCGTCGCAGGAAATGCTGCCCTTGGTCGACAAATAGAACGCTATCGGGATGAATTCGTATATAGCCAAGCACCCTGGCCGTTAGACACCGCGTTACACCTGCGCCGCCGGCAGATACAAGAGTTGGTTCCTCCGGGAACCATTCACGTGAAATATAGCCCGGGTGGGCTTATCGATATTGAATACACCGTGCAATACTTCCAACTACAATATGGATACCGGGAGCCTTCTTCACTCCATACAACCAATACCCTGCAAGCGCTCGAGGCCCTTCAAGCGACAAAGCTTCTCTCACGTCACGATGCAACGATTTTGATGGAAGATTATCTGTTTATGCGAAAGGTCATCGATGGATTGCGTATCGTTCGGGGAAATGCCAAGGACTTAGTGTTGCCACAACCAGGTTCGGACAACATGACCTATCTCGCAAGAAGATTGGGGTATATGACTGATGTCTGGCAAGAAGGGGCACGAGCGTTTGAACGCGAGTTACAAAAACGAATGAACCGGTCACACGCACTATTTGCCAGGCTTTTTTTGCCAAAAGCAATCCAGGAAGAGAAACCGGCCGTAGAGAACAATCAAACAAGAGCGAAAGGGAAAGCGAAACAACGGAGCTCTTTTCGCGGAGGGAGAAAAAAGGCGTCTTTCTGACTCAATCAGAAAGACGCCTTTTTCGTTGTACCGTGTCTCTAGGCTCCAAGCCTTGCCACGTTAAATATCGTAGTACAAAAAGAATTCATGCGGATGGGGTCGAATTCTGACTGGGTCAACTTCATTTTCCCGTTTATAGCTAATCCAGGCTTCCACCAAGTCTGTGCTAAAGACACCGCCTTTTAACAGGAACTGATAGTCGTTTTCTAAGCTATTGAGCGCCTCATCTAAACTTGCGGGAACGGTTGGAATATTTGCTGCTTCTTCCGGTGCTAAATCATAGAGATTTTTGTCCATGGCTTCGCCCGGGTCAATTTTCTTTTGAATGCCGTCGAGTCCCGCCATCAGCATCGCGCTAAACGCCAAATATAAGTTGGCTGAGGGATCGGGAAATCTCACCTCAATCCGTTTGGTTTTCGGATTGGAAGAATACATCGGAATTCGAATGCCGGCCGACCTGTTCCGGCTGGAATACGCCAACAACACCGGAGCTTCGAATCCCGGCGTCAACCGTTTATAGGAATTGGTCGTTGGATTCGTAAATGCCGCTAAGGCTGAAGCATGTTTCAGGACACCGCCGATGTAATGCAAACACGTTTTCGAAACACCCGCATATTCTTTGCCGGCAAACGTCGGTTTCCCGTCCTTCCAAATACTTTGATGGGTATGCATGCCCGTTCCATTATCCTGGAATAAAGGTTTCGGCATAAACGTCGCGGTTTTGTTATGACGCCGGGCCACGTTTTTGACAATGTATTTATACATCATCATTTTGTCGGCCATACTCACTAAAGTATCAAAGCGAAGATCAATTTCAGCCTGTCCTGCCGTTGCCACTTCGTGATGATGTTTTTCAACATGAATTCCGACTTTTTCCATTTCCCTGACCATTTCGGAGCGAATATCTTGTTGCGTATCCGTTGGGGCAACGGGGAAATAGCCTTCCTTATGCCGAGGCCGTGATCCTAAATTGTGCCCGTCTTCTCCCGAATTCCAAATACCCTCCTCGGAATCGATAAAATAATATCCTGAGTTACTATTTTGATCATAACTGGCATGATCAAAGACAAAGAACTCGGCTTCAGGCCCCCAATAGGAGACATCGCCGATTTTGGTGCTCTTGAGATATTGCTCCGCCCGTTGAGCCACGCCCCGTGGGTCGCGCTCATAGACTGCACGCGTGATCGGATCTTGCACATTACACACCATGCTGAGAGTGGGAAGTTCGGTAAACGGATCCATCCTCGCAGTGTCCGGATCAGGAAACACCAGCATGTCGCTATTCTGAATCGCTTTCCACCCACGGATAGACGACCCGTCAAATCCTGCTCCATCTTTAAACAAATCGAGAGTCAGTTCCGAGGTGGGGATAGAAAAATGCTGCCATGTCCCTACCAAGTCCACAAATTTTAAATCAGCCATTTCCACTTTGTTTTTTTTCGCAAAATCCAACACCTCACGCGGAGTCATTCCATACCTCCTTCTTCACAAAATAGTTATCAGGTCTCACAACTCTAATACGGACACTTTTTTTAGGAATAGGCACGCTCATTATGTTGGCTTAAATCGAGCCCGACTTCTTCATCGTCTGATGAAACGCGAAGACCAACAGTGAGATCGACGACTTTCAAAATAATATAGGTTCCCACCAAGGCAAAAACCACAGTGGAAACGGCCAGTACCAGCTGGATCACAAATTGCCCGGGGTTCCCGAAAAATAAACCCTGTGCTCCCACCGAAGCCAATAACCCGGTTGCTAAGATTCCGGTGAACCCTCCCACTCCGTGAATGGCCACCACGTCGAGCGAGTCATCGTACCCAAGTCTCGTTTTCCAGACAACGGCTGCATAACAGAACACACCCGCCAACACTCCAATAATTAAAGCTGACAATGGCTCTACAAATCCGGCTGCTGGAGTAATGGTGGCCAGCCCTGCGATAATGCCACTCGCCAATCCAAGCACGGTCGGCTTACCGCTTCGGACCCATTCTGCCGCCATCCAACTAAACCCACCGGCACAAGCCGCAATATGCGTAGCCACAAAGGCTGAAGCCGCTCCCCCATTGGCGCCCAAGGCGCTGCCTGCGTTGAATCCAAACCACCCAAACCATAACAGTCCTGTGCCTAAGACCGTCATTGGGAGATTGTGAGGAGGCATAGGCTCAATCCCATAGCCTTTGCGCTTTCCTAATACCAGGGCACAGGTTAGGGCCGCAAATCCGGAACTGATGTGCACGACAGCCCCTCCTGCAAAGTCCAAAGCGCCCATCTCTGCCAGCCAACCTCCCCCCCACACCCAATGAGCAAGGGGCGAATAAATCAGGACTGACCAGAGTACGGCAAAGAGCAGCAAGGCCTTAAATTTCATCCGCTCTGCAAAGCTTCCGGTGATCAGGGCCACTGTGATGGCGGCAAACATGAGTTGAAACACCATAAAGGCTAAATGAGGAATGCCGGTGCCGGGATAGGCGTCTTGTCCCACGCCCAGCGAGCCGAGAAATTCGAGACTGCCGATCATTCCGCCGATATCAGTGCCGAATGCCAAGGAATAGCCAAGCAGGACCCACACGATACTGATCACGCACAGGATAACGCCGGTATGCATAAGCGTCCCGAGTACGTTTTTACTCCGGACAAGCCCGCCATAAAAGAGCGCCAACCCAGGAAAAGTCATACATAACACGAATGCAGACGACACCAGAATCCATGCCGTATCACCCGTATCAATGCCCCCGGAGGTCCCTTCATGGGCCCATCCGGGAGCCAGCCCACAACATAAGCTCAGAACCACAACCAATAGCCACATGAATGAGAAGGTCGAGTGCTTCACGGTTCCACCTTGGGTTAAGGTTATCTTTAGTTGCTTATCCAGTCAGTGAGACAAAGCAAACAGTCTGGAAAAGCCACTTAGACTGCCCCTTCTCCTGTCTCTCCGGTACGAATCCGGATCACGCTGTTCACATCCGAAACGAAGATTTTTCCATCGCCGATACTGCCCGTTTTTGCAGCCTGGGTAATGGTTTCAATGACTTTTTGTTCCAACCCATCGGGAATCGCGATTTCAAGCTTGATTTTTGGCACAAAGTCAATTTGATACTCCGTCCCCCTGTATGTTTCTTTATGCCCTTTTTGTCGGCCAAAGCCTTTGACTTCCGTGACCGTCATCCCTTGAACGCCTAATTCAATCAGAGCATCTTTCACTTCGTCGAGTTTAAATGGCTTAATAACGGCTTTCACAAGTTTCATGGGTTTATCCCCTCTCCAAAATAAAAGTGTTGGAAGAAAAGCATGAACGGCTGCTTTAAAGCCGCTCATGCCTCATGCTTTTTCTCCCATCAACAGAAACCGGAACTCGCGATTTAGGCATATGCCCGTTCACTATGTTCACTAAGATCCAGTCCGACGATCTCGTCCTCTTTGCTCACCCGAAGGCCTATCGACATGTCCAACACTTTGAGAATAATAAACGTGCCGACAAATGAAAACACCCACGTGGCTCCAACGCCTATAACCTGGATCATGACTTGCCCCGGGTTCCCGAAAAATAATCCGGTTGCCCCGCCCACGCTGGCAAAGAGTCCGGTGGCGATTGCACCCCAAGTCCCTCCAATACCATGAATCCCAAGCACATCGAGGGCATCATCATAGCCGAACTTGGATTTCCATACTACCGCCAAATAACAGAAGACACCAGCGCCGAGGCCAATCCAAATAGAGGAAATCGGGCCGACAAAGCCTGCCGCAGGAGTAATGGCCACCAAACCGGCAATGGCGCCGCTTGCTCCACCCAAGACCGTTGGTTTGCCGCGGTACATCCATTCCGCCGCGAGCCATGCCAACACGCCGGTCGCTGTGGCAACATGCGTGGCAACAAAGGCCCCTGCGGCAATACCATCGGCTGCCAAGGCACTCCCTGCGTTAAACCCGAACCACCCAACCCACAATAACGCGGCTCCAACCACCGTAAAGGGCAAATTATGAGGAGCCATATTCTCGGACCCATAGCCATGCCGTTTGCCGAGGACGAGCGCTGCGGCCAGGGCCGCGACGCCAGAACTGATGTGCACGACCGTGCCGCCGGCAAAATCCAGGGTGCCTAATTCACCTAACCATCCGCCGCCCCATACCCAATGGGCGAGCGGTGAATAAATCAGGGTGACCCACAGAATTGCAAACAGCACGAAGGCCCCGAATTTCATGCGTTCCGCAATGGCCCCGCTGATCAGAGCCACTGTAATGATTGCAAACATAAGCTGAAAGACCATAAAAGCCAGTTGGGGGATTGCCGTTCCGGGCTGGGCTTCAGGTCCCACCCCGCTGAGCCCCAAGAACTCGAAACTGCCGAGCATGCCTCCGATATCCGTGCCGAACGCAATGGTATATCCCCACAAAACCCACACGATACTGACGACACACACGGAAATAAAACTGTACATCATGGTGCTAAGTACGTTTTTATTACGAACCATTCCTCCGTAGAACAGGGCCAACCCCGGAATGGTCATCGTGAGAACCAAGGCAGAGGAGGTTAGAATCCATGCCGTGTCCCCTGCACTGATCGCCGCGCTTGCGCTGGATTCATCCGCGAACGCGAATCCGGCAAAAACTAAAAGCAGTACGGCTGAGACTGCCAGACTGAAATATGTGGCCAATGTTCTTGTCTTAGGTTCCATCTTCTTCCTCCTTGTTTCTTAGGAACTTCCCTAGAAGAGGAAGATCGCTTCTGCAGCTAGGGTTGATTGATTGTTGCCGGGGACAGAGCCATCTTGAAACGTAAGTCGATCGGACTTATCGTAACGGAATTCTGCTCGGGTGATGAGATTGGGAACCGGCTTGTATTGCAGGGTCCACGTGGTTTCCCACAATGTTTGATCTGCTGCGGCTCCAGCACAAACCTGGGCATTGCCTATAGCAGATCCCCCAAAGCACGAGAGGTAACCGGCCGCATCCTCGAAAACTTCCCCACGGACGTGGAGTCCCCACTGGTCGTTGAAGTCATAGATGACGTAGCCTGCCACGCCGTTCCACCGGGCATTGACATCTCCAGGCCGTGCCTGATTCCCATAGTAGCCTTCCAACACGAGTTCCAATTGGTCGGTGGCCTGAACGTCGAGGATCCCTCCGACCTGCACACGATCCGTATCTTCTTGTCCCCGAGTGTCTTCTCCTTCAGGCCCCCAAAAACCGAATATGGACACCCCCACGTTGTCCATAGGCGCGAGAGAAAGGAGCGCTTCTACGGATTTGCTGCTATTGTTATCGGCTTGCAATCCCGTAAACGAGTTGATGGCGCTCACTGCAAACGAGGCATTGTCGTTCAGATCATACGATGCGCGAAGTCCCGTGACCGTGAATGGTTCCCCAATACCGAACATAAATGATCGGGAGAAATTGGGGTTGAGCGGGCTTTCGATCACTTCATACCCGATCAGCGTATTCATGCGGCCGGCCTGAAACGTAACCCCGTTTCCTAGGGGCGCGATGTATTGGACGTAAGCTTCTTGAAAATCAAAATCGTCATTGCCGGTTCCACCGGTAAATTTGGCGTCTTCTCCCATATTCAGCTTGATGCGGAATCCTGCCCGGTCGGTCAGGGCCCCTCCTGAACTCGCGGCCTTCTCCAAGACGATCTGCGCCATATTGGGCCGAAAGGAGTTCGCATCGCCGTCAAAACTCCGATTGTTATTTATGCCGTCATCAGGATTGTTGAAATTTTGCGTATACGAGGCTTCCACATAGCCATACAGCGAAAGATCCAATTTCTTAGCCAACGATTGATCATCATCTTCCGCCAGAGCCACGGAACTCAACAGTGGCGCAGGAAGCCACCCCGCGACGGCAATGCCAAAAATAAACAAAAACATTCGAATCATGATTCGTTTAGCCATTTTCGGTTCTCCTTAATCGATATTCGTTGTTAGGGAGATAGAGTCGATTCTGCACACGCCCTTGTGCGCGACTCATCGTGAATGAAGGAGCGCTGCATTTATTCTGCAATGCTCCCTCCCGACAAAAAAAAGCCCTCAACCCTTCTTTCAAGGCTGAGGACTTCATCGTCCCTTGAAAATAAACGATAGTGTGCAAGACACCAATGTCTTGACATTGTTTTTTTATTACCTCAGTTTTACGTAATTGTCAAGACAAAATTTATCCGGACAGTCTAGGCGTAGGTTATTCCAAATAACTCGATTAAAGACCATTTTCTTTTTATAATAGAAGGCCATAGCCTCTTGTTTCTAATTAAAATGAGAGAAACTCTTTTTTTGACGGTAAAGAGAGGCATCTCCTGTTTGTTCGAAAACTTGATAAAAATGCCGTCTTACACGGTCCACCACTAATGCCTAACGACCCCTCCTCCTCACCTTCGGATTCCTTGCAAAATCCGTCTTTTCTCAACGAACCCCCTCCGAATCCCGAGGGCGGCAAAACTCTCATTGTCGATCAGACCGACGCCGCCTGTTATCCCCGCCCGAGTGCAGCCCTCAAGGATGCGGGACCGGATGATCAGATTTTTATTCGACCGGGAATCTATGAAGACCGTTTATTCGGCACGCAACACCCCATTCAATTAATCGGAGCCGGACGAGACCAGGTCCAAATCTTTAGCCGCCGGAGTGCCCCATTGTATCTGCAGCAGGTCCCCAGTGGACGCATTTTCGGCATTACCTTTCGTTATGTCGGAAGCGACCAGCATTCCGCGATAAATATTTTTGACTCCACCTGTACGATTACGCAATGTCGGGCAACCGAAGGTTTACTTTCGGGAATTGTCATTTATGGCCAGAACTGCCGACCGTCCCTTCTGGACAATGAGGTGTGTCAGAATCGCGAATCAGGCATTTTTTGTTTCGCCGGCGCGCAACCCTACTTGGCCAAGAACGTGTGTTTCCAGAATCACCATTTTGGCTTAGCGGTTCGAGATGACGGCACACGACCGGATTTGCTTAAAAACATCTGTCATCACAATATGCTCAGCGGCATACTCCTGTTTTACGGGGCTCAGGCATTGGTCTTAGAGAATGAATGTCACGACAATTGCCACTGGGGACTCGTCATGACACCCGACTGCCGATCAACGCCGGAACTCGATCAGCTCTTGTCCTGCAACGTTCTTGCTGAAAATCCCCGAGGGGCCTGTATCGTCACCGAACAACCCCTAGGAGAAATTGGGCGATAGCACAATGAAAGATCGCGAAGGAGAAGAGGGATCAGCAGAAGATGATTGACGCGAGAAACCCGGGGGCCGACACATTCAGGCGCATGCGATGCTCCCATCGCTATGAGGGAACACCCTGTCTATAGAACCCAATCCTATAATGTGTTCGGCTTCCATTAAAGTCGTCTTCTATTAGGGTGAAGAAACCGTGGGCAGAATGCGGCCCCATGTCGTCCGTTGCCATATTCGTTCATGTCCCCAATACAAGACGATTTTGGCGAGAGCATCAAGAGAGCCAACGATAGCCGCTGCCGCTAACTCACCCGAATACAGAAAAACGACGATTGTGGTCACCAAGGTCGCCAAGACCCTCCAACTAATGCCTTTGACCACACTTCGAAGATGTGTATCCATATACCACTCCTTATTGAGTTCTGCCGAGGGCCTGAACCCTGCGGTCTTTTGGAGGTTTCCGGGAGCGACGATTCGGGCCTCGGTCATAAAATGCTCGCAATGTGTACCGATCTAACACATTGACAATGGCATTCCTTACCTCAAACATGACGCTTTGAATCGGACATTCCCGGGCCTCAGAATACGGACAATCTTGACACGTTTGATAGGCTGTCTGACTCACACAGGCAATCGGCGCGAGGGGACCATCTAGAATACGAATGACTTGTCCGAGTGATACGTCTTCGGGGGATTTAATTAACCGATACCCACCCTGAGCACCGGGACGACTCCCTAAAATTCCCGCCCGCTTTAATTCCAATAAAATGGTTTCTAAAAACCCCATGGGAATTTGTTGGGATTCCGCAATCTCAGATCGTCGCAAAGCATGTTGCTCATAGGCCTTGGTCAATTCAATCAAGGCCCGCAACCCATATTCACTTTTTTTGGAAAGTCGCATATTCTTAATAATGTTTAGAAAAATTATTAAGGATCATCGCAAAAAATTTTCCTTCCCCGGTCTCGTCAAACCATCCTTTGCTGTTGTGCTCACCAACCACGGGGTTCCGCAGGCAAAGGGAAGTTTGGTGGAGGGCAGGGGACTTGAACCCCCGACCCCAACGTTGCGAACGTTGTGCTCTCCCAACTGAGCTAGCCCCCCACATCAGGCACTCTATCAAAAGGGCCTAAGCCCTGCAATCAAGTCAGGTGTCGTGTATGTGGACTGCCCGCCCC
Organism: Nitrospirales bacterium; assembly: GCA_965247845.1. Classification (GTDB taxonomy): domain Bacteria; phylum Nitrospirota; class Nitrospiria; order Nitrospirales; family UBA8639; genus Bin75. The sequence continues at coordinate 467,872 of OZ252040.1, forward strand.
GCAACCGTGAGTCTCCCCTCTGCAAATAACTGGATGGCGCTAGGCAAAAGTCGATGCTCTTCTTTTAAAATGCGTTCAGATAAAGTCTCTGCGGTATCGCCTTCTTTCACGGGCACGGCTTGTTGCAAGATGATGGGGCCCGCATCCATGCCTTCGGTCACAAAATGGACGGTGCAGCCGGATACTTTCACCCCATGGTCCAATGCTTGCTGCTGGGCCTCCAAGCCCGGAAAACTCGGAAGAAGCGAAGGATGGATGTTCATGATTCGCGATTCGTACGAATCGATGAGCACCGAGGTGATAATTTTCATATACCCTGCCAAGACCACTAACTGGACCTGGTATTGCTTCAACGTCTCTAAAAGTTTTTGGTCATAGGCTTGTCGAGGATCGGACATGCCTGCCACTGACTTTGGATCAAGAAAGACGGTCGTCAGTCCATGGCGTTCCGCACGCTCCAATGCCGGGGCCTGTTGTTTATTGCTGATTACGACCGCAATCTCCGCCTTGACGGTTCCCGCTTCGATCCCCTCAATAATGGCTTGAAGATTGGACCCTCTCCCTGAGACAAGAACGCCTAGTCGAATCACATTCATTGGATCATCTCAATTCACGATGAATTTTTGATCTGAAGTGAAAGAAAATATCACCCAAGATCTGTGCAGGCAACGATTCCCACAATTCGCGCTTAGGCGAATACGAGAAGCAACCTCCTTGCCCGTGTCAATATCGACCCCAGCTTTTCGAACATTCGTCACCAAATATATTCTTGTTCTTCAGCACTACGCACGGACGAGTTCCACTAAGGTTTCGATATGTGCGGTTTGTGGGAACATATCAAACACTTGCACTCGATGGATGCGATACTGAGTCGCGCAAAGCCGTTTGAGATCACGCGCCAAGGAGGAGGCGTCACACGAAAGATAAAGGATGCGGGGCGCTTGGATACGCCCCAAGGACTCGACGCAACGTTGGCTTAGTCCTGTTCGCGGTGGATCCAGCACGATCACATCATATTCGTCGAAAGCCACCGTCTCTAAAAAATCCTCAACCTTTGCGGCCCGTACACGGTAACGCCCAATATGGTTTTGAGATGCTGATTGTTTGGCATCAGCCACAGCATAGGGATTTTCCTCAACTTCCGTGACGAGAGCCCCACTTTTGGCCAAACCCAATCCCACGCATCCGACCCCGGCATATAATTCAAGCACCCGAATTTGTTGATCTTCTACATTCATCCAATCCGCCAACGTTTGAAAAATAATCGAATAGACTGCCCAATTCGCTTGCATAAACGATCGGTCGCTGACCCGAATGGTCATATCCTGAAATTGTTCAAACAGATGAGGGTCGCCTCGGACGACTCGCCGCACATGCCTTTTTTGAGACGTTGTCACAGAAGAGGAGGTCAGCACGCACCCGACCACGGTAGGAATACCCTCAAACAATGCTAAAAGTTCGTGTGCTTGCTTTTTCGTCGCACGGGGCACCGTGCACAGAATCAGATGGGTCCCAAACGCGCCGGAGGATCGAATTTCCATGTGTGAGAGAAATGCAGGTAATTGGCGCTGACGGGCTAACTGCCCTTCAACGTTTTCAATCACCTTCCCCATGGGCTTCGAAACCAAAAGGCAGCCCACTCCCCTTACTGGTCTATGTGATCGTTTCTGCACAAATCCGAGATGAAAGGTTTTGTGATGCTGAAACACCCTGAAGCGAATTCTCCGTCGGTATTCATAGGGAAAGGGCGAAGGAACAGGATCTTTAAATGTCGCATACCCGATTTGGCCGATACGGGAAAACGCTTCTTCCAGCACGCCCTGTTTGTACTGCAATTGTGCCTCATAGCGAGCATGCTGAAATTGGCAGCCTCCACAGTTTTCATAGACGGAACATGGAGCCTGAATGCGATGAGGGGATGCGACGAGAATTTCGTTGAGGGTTGCGAACTGGTAATCGGAATGTTGTTCGTTGGAGGTGACCGTGACCACCTCTCCAGGCAATCCGCCTCGGACGAACGTGACCATGGATTCCACATGGGATAATCCCCAGCCACCTGCGACGATACGTTCTATGGTGAGAGATTGACACGTCGACATACGGAAAGAACCACTCAAGGTATGCCGCGATTAGTTTTCTGAACGAAGTTCCACATTCAGGAGTTTAATTTTTCGATGCAAGTGACTTCGTTCGATTTTCAAGTCGTCGGCGGTTTTTGATACATTCCAACTATTCTCTCGCAAACGAATCGCAATATATTCGCGTTCAAACGCATTCCGAGCATCGCGCAAGGAATCATATGCCTCCATCGGGTTGACTCGGTGCACTGAAGCTTCGCCCCCTCTTGTTGGCATAAACGGTAAGACGTCGGCCATTTCTATGGTGATTTTGGGCACCATAATCATCAGGCGCTCGACTTGATTGCGAAGCTCTCGAATATTGCCCGGCCACTCATGATGCGCTAATACATCCAACGCCCCCGGAGTGATTTCTTTTAACTTCACTCCTTGCTCTTCTGCATGAATCTTTAAAAAATGTCGTGTGAGGGCCGGGATATCCTCGCGTCTGGCGCGAAGCGGCGGCACTTCTATCGGCAAAACATTTAACCGATAAAACAGATCCTCGCGAAAGTTCCCTTTTTCAATTTCTTGGTGAAAATTTTTATTGGACGCTGCGAGGACACGGACGCTGACCTTAATCAGTTTCCCCCCGCCCACTCGGGTAAATTGTTGTTCTTCTAAGACGCGAAGCACCTTCGCCTGAGTAGCCAAACTCATATCGCCGATTTCGTCGAGAAACAGAGTGCCGCCGTCTGCCAAATCAAATTTTCCACGTTTTTGAGAAACAGCTCCTGTAAACGCACCACGTTCATGCCCAAATAACTCCGTCTCAATCAGCGTCTCAGGGATTGCTGCGCAGTTTACTTCGACAAAAGGGCGATTGTAGCGAGGACTTTGAAGATGGATGGCCCGTGCCACCAGTTCCTTTCCCGTACCATTTTCCCCGGAAATCAGGACACGACTATGGGTTGGCGCCGCCGCCGCAATTTGCTGTCGCAGCTTCTCCATAACGGAAGACGCTCCAACGAGTTCTGAATGCCGCGCAACCTTAACGCGGAGGTTGCTATTTTCTTCTTCCAGCTTGCGTTGGTGCAGAGCATTGCGTACCAGAATGGTGACTTTTTCAAGGTCCAGCGGTTTTTCCAAGTAGTCATACGCGCCTAGTTTTGTCGCTTTCACCGCAGTTTCAACGGATCCATGTCCGGACATCATAATGACCATCATATTGGGAAATTGCTCGCGTACACGTTTTAAAACCTCTAAGCCATCGAGTCCCGGCATCCAAATATCAAGGATCACGATATCCGGTGGCTCCATTTGAATGACTTTTAGGGCCTCCTCACCGGTCTTCGCTACCATGACTTGATACCCCTCGTCTTCCAAAATACTACTCAGGGTATTCAAGATAGAGGGCTCATCATCAACGATGCAGATCGTGCCGGACATTCTTATTCCTCCAAGTTATGACCATTGATCGATCGCGAGCCAGAATGTCATTCGTAACGAAAAGGTCTTGGGTGAATCTGCCGCAGGAGGCATTGTGACTCCTGCGGGCATTAGGCGATAGGAAGTTCAATACTAAACAAGGCTCCATGGGGGTGACGATTGGAGACTTGGATCGTCCCATTATGATCCGTCACAATTCGATGGGCAATCGCCAGTCCGAGTCCGGTTCCTGTTCGTTTTCGTGAAAAATACGGGACAAATAATTTTTCCTGATCTCCTTGAGGAATGCCCGGTCCCTCATCGGCCACCGTGATTTGAACCCGTTGGTACTTCCAATCCATTTTCGTGGTGATCCAGATGCGACCTTTCTGCTTCATCGCTTGAACGGCATTATCAAACAAATTCACAAACATGCGACGCATTTGTTCCCTGTCGATATTGCTATCCGGGACGGAGAAATCAAAAGCCGAAATAAACTCGACATCATGATGCCCTCCCCGATACAGTGCGCACACTTTTTCAATGATGTCGTGCAATGCTTCTTTGGTCATATGCGGGGCAGGCATTCTTGCAAATTTTGAAAATTCGTCCACCATTCGCTTTAAACTTCCCACCTCGTTCACGATGACATTCGTCGATTGATCAAAAATAGCTTTAAAGTCAGGGGACCCTTCAAAAAACTTTTTTCGTAACCGCTGTGCCGCCAGTTGAATAGGCGTAAGAGGATTTTTGATTTCATGCGCAATCCGTTGTGCCACTTCTTGCCAGGCTGCGGTTTTTTGCGCCTTAATCAATTCGGTCCGATCTTCAAAGACAAGCACAAACCCTAAATCTTTGCCTGCCTCATTTCTCATTCGGGAAAGATTCAGCCCCATGGTGAGGAGCTTCCCCTGCACCTCCATTTGTCCTGCGAGTGTGAGACTGTCCTGGCCATCAAGTAAAATCCTATCATAGGCCTCTTGAAATAATGTGAATTGATGGGACTTAAAGACATCAAACACCAAATGCCCACGGATGGCCTCCCCTCCCACTCCTAAAATCCGTTCAGCGGAATGATTGAACGTGGTAATCGTGTCATGTGTATCAATAGACATCACCCCTGAAGCAATCGTGTCTACCACGGCTTCCGTATACGCCCGCCGGCGATCAGTTTCGACATTTGATTGCATGAGAGATTGATTGGCTTCTTCCAATTCGACTTTGCTGTTTGATAAATCCGCCGTCATTCGATTAAACGATTCGATCAACGTCCCGATTTCATCGGTTGCATTGACGGCGATTCGTACATTGAGATCTCCGCGGGCTACGGCTTCGGTCCCTTCAGCCAATTTTTGAATCGGCACGGTGATACTTCTTGCCACATAAAATCCAAACCAGGTGGCGCTAAACAACAACAAGACGGTGACAACCGCAACAAATAAATAGGCCCCGGCCTTAATAGGATTTTCCAAAGCCTTCATCTGCCGGAAATCGGTATATTGTTTGGCAATGCCCTGCATTTTCGCCAAGAGCGATTCCGAGACGTAGGTATTGACGACAACCACTCCATCAATCCCTCCGGGTTGTGTATTGGATGCAATCGGCACCGCCGCACGGATCACCCGTCCTGCTTGCGCGACTTGCACTGAGGTCATCTCATCATGCGAATCCAAAACCTGACGAACGAGTTGCCCTACCGGCAAACGGAACATCTTGGCGGGTGCCTCTGGGGCGATCATCCGAACGAGCATTTCCAATTTTGACGAAAATATTTCTACGCCTGCGACGTTAAATTCCGCGCGCTTTCGAGCCATGGCAGCCATTAATAATTCACGATGACCTGGCCGCAAAAAATCTTCGCGATAAATTTCTTTGCTAATGGCCCTGGCGCTCTGAATGGCCAAGGCCGTATGCCCTTCATGATACATCCTGGATAATTCTTCGGAGTCTTTCAGGACTTCCTCAATCTGATTATTAAACCAGACTTTCATCACTTCATTAATCACCTCACTGGCCATCACCGCCAATAACACGGTTGGGATCAACGAAAACCCGATGAATGCGGCAATGAGTTTAGTGCGAAATCCTGACCCTAACAGTCGGTGCCGTCGCTCGAAATAGGCCTTAATTAAATTACGAGACAATAACAGGGTAAGGACGACCAATCCGACGACGTCCAAATAGACAAGGAACAAAACCAATGCGTAACTGGGGCTTGGAAGAAGCGAGTCTGCCGTCCCTCCTCCAATTCCTCCATACTGTGCATAGTAAATCGTCAAGAGCAAACAAGGAATCAAGAGGAACAGGACAATCCAGACCGGTTTCAAATGGAGGCTCTGGGCTTGGGGGCCTGGCTCATCCTCACGAATAAGCCGTTCCTTCAACTTCGTGGGAGGAAATAACCGCGGGGTTAATTTAGAAGAAGTCGCCATAACGATGTCGGAGGGCTAGAGGGAGCATGCATCATGAATTCGCAAACGGAGGCTAAGGGACTTGTCGCCTTCTGTTTCCTAGTGTCAGCAGGAGTATCACGGATCGAAATAATAAGGGTTTTCCCCAAGGCCGTTTGCCTAAGTGTACGGGAAAGAAAAGGCAGGAACAACGAAAATTATGTGGACGAAGAGGAACCTGAAGCTAACTCAACATATTTCATCTGCAACGTGTACAACATATCGCGCATGACGTTCGTCTCTTCTTCGGTAAGATTGCCCTTCGTTTTCTCTTCCAGTATGAGAAGAATATCGATAATTTCTTTAGCTTGCGGTAGATTGACCGGAAGGGCGGGGTTCTCGGGCGATAACTGCTCTCCCATCAACATCAACGCTGATGTGCCTAACGAAAAAATAAAGGTGGAAAAGGAGAGTGGTGGTCCTGCGTGGGAAGGCTCTGAGTCGGATGACGAAGGCGTTGTAGCCGAGGAAGAGGCTGTTTCTTCAACGGGCTCGGAAGCCGGTTCTTCTTTCGGATGACCGCGCTTGTCGCGGATCACAAATCCTGGTCCTGGAGTTTCAGCCATAGCCCTCACTCAGATGTTGGAAGAAAAGTACCACAATCCCAACAACCTCGCAAGCTGAGAAGTCGATTGAAGCAGGCGAGAAAACCGGTTATTCTAGACAACACCAAACATGATGCGCGACAATCAGTTCTCTGGAATCGCCGCATCGTACGAATGTATGTATAGGGCCGCATCCCGGGTCACGGCCCGGGACGTGCTTTATGCGGCCTAGAGAAAGCACCACGACAAATATGAGCATTTGCATGTCGGCGAGGCAGAGTGGGAGTCCTCATGTCTCAGGCCTTTAACGATCTTGTCAGGGTTGTCGCCCAGCTTCGCTCTCCCGAGGGATGCCCATGGGATTTAAAGCAGACCCACGAGTCCCTTAAGCCTTTTTTATTGGAAGAAGCGTATGAGGTCCTTGAGGCTCTTGACGCACAAGATCCCCAACACCTACGCGAAGAGCTTGGGGATCTCTTGCTCCAAATTCTGCTTCATGCCCGCATTGAGTTCGAACAGAATACATTTGGCATTGAAGATGTGATCACCGATTTAACTCATAAACTCATTAGACGCCATCCCCATGTCTTTACGGTCCAATCTGAGGAGACACCAAAACTCAATTCCGAGCAAGTCATCAATCAATGGGAGGCCATCAAACGAGCCGAACGTTCGACCAAATCCGACTCGATTTTGACAGGGGTCCCTGCCTCTCTCCCGTCCCTGTTACGGGCTTATCAAATTCAAAAACGAGCTTCACGTATAGGTTTTGACTGGGAAACCCCGGAACAGGTTCTTGAAAAGCTCAATGAAGAATTGGAGGAACTACGAACAGCAGCCACCCAACCCCCCGACCCCGATCCTGCTGTTCAGCAATCAGGAACACACGCGGCTATTGAACACGAGTTGGGGGATGTGTTATTCACCATCGTCAACACCGCACGATTTTTAGAAATCAATCCTGAGGAAGCCCTTCGAAAGGCCAATAACCGTTTTATCGCTCGGTTTCAGCATATGGAACGGCACGTGGCTCAAGAGGGAAAAGACCTTCAAGCGATGACCGCGTTGGAATGGGATACCTTATGGGAAGCAGCCAAAAGTCAGGAAAAAAGCGAATCTCTCAAGGCTTCCACGACTCTCAAAACCCAAGACCATGCCCAAGACTATGAATGACTCAGACCCCCAGGGACAGAACAAACGCGTTGGGCTGCATCCAGTGATTGTTATCTTTGGGGTGATCATTGGACTCTGGCTGTTTATTCAAGCGATTATTCCAAAATCCAAAGATATTCACCCCCCACAGGGAAATGAAGCTCGCTCGGAAAAACTGGCTCATTTGCTGAAGGAAGCCGAATCGGCACCTGTGCCCTCGATTAAAGTCACGGCTCATGTTACAGGAATGAATACACTAAGCCTGCTTGTTCCTCAACAAACCACCGATAGCCAAATAGTGGCCTTACTCAATCACCTGAAACAGTCACGAAAGGATGGATCTCTTTCTTCACAAATTCCCGCTACCACGCCAGGGAACGCTCTGGGCGAATTTGCCGTCGCTGATATTTACATCTTTTCCGATCCGACATATGCGGTTCCCGAAGCTATTGAAATTCTATCTGTTGGGGCACATACGCCGGGTGATTTTTATCAGAGTACCATTCCGTACGAAATAGCCATGGAACAGGTTCGAGGACACTACGCCGTCAATCTCAATCAGAAAAGTCACCCTGAACACGCCTCCCTAGGATTTGGAGAAAAAGCCACAGGCCTTTACTCACGACGTTATCAACCATTGTTTTAATGGTTGCATCTTGCGCGCTCTCTTTTGTAAGGGATGTCCCTGCCTCCGAGCAGAGATAGCGCCGCTACAAAAGAGGGAGAAGATAGACAACCCCTTATTCTGTCAACGAATGAGTGAATACCGGCAGGCGTGACAACGAACTACAGACCGACCTTCTCTTTAATTTCTTGACGAAGGTTGTCGCGTTCTTGGTTCATCCAAGATTCAAGACGAGGAAAGAGGTGGGCCAACGAGTCCGTAAAGGGTTCAAGCATGACATCCCGGCGGTCATTAAATAAGTTTTCTTCATTGGCGATTTCAAGTTTACAGTCTCCAATCGCGCGTCCGAGGAGTTGATTGATCCGAAGTTGCTGCCCCGCCGTTCCGCCTGAAAGCTGTAAAATTTTCGTCTTGAGCAGGTCCAATTCTTCTTCGAGAGCGATCTTGACTCGAACCCCCTGTGGAGTCGCCCAATTCCGGCGTTGGACGGAATAATCAAAAGACAAAGCAGCCTCTCTCGGCTCACGATACGGTCCCATCACCCTCAGGATGGTATACGGTTCAGCCATGATGACTTTGTCCTTTCTCCTGGACGATGTTGGATGGCGCATGCGGCGCCTTGGATTGAATTTGTACCAATTCGAGACTCTCCGTGCCGAGCACCGGGCCTGTCCACTTTTGAAAACCATCCCGCATGGTCACAAGTGTTGTATACCCCTCCCGGCTCAAGAAGTCACAAGCTAACCGGCTTCGTTCACCTTGAGAACAGTACACCAAAATTTTTTTTGCCTCCTTGGGGACTTCAGCTTGGAAACGCGTTTCCACGTGTTCGAACGGAATATGTTTAGCCCCTGGGACATGGCTTTTGATAAATTCCTTTTGGCTCCGAACATCCACGACGATCAGATCCGAGTTTGTCCCCGCAGCATGGCCTTCCATGATCTGCCGTGCTTCATCCGCACTCACCTGGTGATACAGATTCCCTGTTTGAATTAGGGTGCTGTCGAGTTCTTTGCCCAATGCCAACTGAGCGAGTTGCAATCGCAGGATTGTGAGCGATTCAGACTGTTGACGGGCCGTTTCCCGCAGTTCGCTCTGATTATAATACTCGTGGCGCGTTAATTGTTCGACCTTTTGTGTCAGTGATCTGAGACGCCACCAGATCAGAGCTATCCCTCCCGCCAATATTCCGATCCCAATGACAAGCAGAAAATTCATCAGGTTAGGTTTCTGATGTTGTGATGAACAGGCAAGGACTCTTGCACGAGTTTGGGAAAATTCTGGCCACAGCCCATCAAGTCATAAAGGAAGGATTGGTCGGGGCGAGAGGATTTGAACCTCCGACCCCCGCGACCCGAACGCGGTGCGCTACCGGTCTGCGCTACGCCCCGACGACATTCCTTCTGTTTAATATTTCCAGACAAGAGGTTCACAGGATAATCCATGAGCCTCAGCGACTGCTGGATAGGTAATCGCCCCACGACGAATATTCACCCCTCGGGCGACCCCCGGATCAGCATGGAGGGCCGATTCGATTCCCATATCGGCCAACCGGACTATAAAAGGTAGCGTGGCGTGGGTCAAGGCATAGGTTGCAGTTTGTGGCACAATGCTGGGAATATTTGTCACCCCGTAATGCCGGACTCCGTCCACCTCGAAAATAGGGTCAGCATGCGTTGTCGGCCGTGTCGTTTCAACGCATCCTCCCTGATCAACCGCAATATCCATGATCAACGTTCCTTTTTTCATCGTCGCGACCATGGCCCGAGAGACCAGAACAGGGCTTTTCGCACCCTTAATCAGGGCAGCCCCAATCAACAAATCTGCGTCTTTCACGGTTTCCGCAATCGTCAGTCTTTGGGAGGCCAAAGTCGTCAGACCATTCCCGAAACGCTCCTGTAACCCTTGAAGTTGGTTTATATTATTGCCGATGACGGTGACTCGCGCACCTAGGCCACGAGCAATTTCCACAGCAGCCGACCCAACTGTACCAGCGCCGAGAATCACGATATGCCCCTGTGAAACTCCAGGAACGCCACCCAACAGAATCCCCTTCCCACCGTGAGTCCGCTCTAGAAAATGCGCGCCAATTTGAATCGCCAGTTTCCCGGCGATTTGACTCATGGGCTGTAGCATCGGTAATTGTCCCCATTCATTTTCCGTTGTTTCATAGGCAATGGCCGTGCTCCCTGATTTCATTAAGGCTTCAGTCAAGGGCCTTGAAGAAGCCAAATGGAGAAACGTGAATACGGTATGCTGAGGTTGTAAGTACGCAACTTCCGACACGAGCGGCTCTTTGACTTTTAGGATCAGTTCAGCCTGATCGAAGAGTTCTTCTTTCGATGAGGCGATTCGAGCGCCCACGGTGCGATACGAGTCATTTGGGAAATATCCACCGTGCCCGGCATTGGTTTCGATCCACACCTCATGGCCGTTCCGAATGAGTTCATCAACCCCTTCGGGTGTCAAGGCTATTCGAAATTCATGGTCTTTCAGCTCTTGAGGAATTCCGATTTTCATCTCGATTTGGCAGTTGTTGTTCTTGTTATCAATGCCCTGGCATACCCGAAGGGCTTCCGAGCAGCGCATCTTCTTGTATCGATTCTTGTATAATACTGGACACGGGAAAGAACCGTCCTGTACTATTATTTTCCATAATTCACAGCGAAAGTCGGCAAAAAACGCTCTCATGAGTGGATTTAAGCATCATATTTTCATCTGCATTAATCAACGGCCCAAAGGTGACCCGAGAGGGTGCTGTGCCGACAACCGATCCGTGGAACTTCACGCATTCTTCAAACAAGAAGTCCAGCGACTCGGGCTCAAAGGCATTGTCCGTGCGAACAAGGCCGGCTGTTTGGATCATTGCGAATATGGTCCCAGCGTTGTCATTTATCCGGAAGGTGTCTGGTATTGGGTTGGGAGTGAAGCCGACGTCACTGAAATTATGGAACGACATGTGGTCAAGGGTGAATTGATTGAACGTCTGCTCATGCCGGGGCACGATCTTCCTCCCCGGCAACTCGAATCTCGTGCTACCCTAATTTTCCCTTAAGACCGCAATCTTCAACCCCGTGGTGTGACGAGAGAAAAGACTCAACCCCAAACGTGGCGATCAAAGAATACAAGCCCCACATGTCAGCAAATGAAGCCAAATGGAAAGCGAATCAAGAAAAAGTCGCGTTCCTTAAACAGTTTCCTGGGTTACTCCAGTCTTGGGATGAGATGGTCGGTCACACCATCACGTCTGTGACGTCGATTGAACAAAGTGAGGCAAAGGTCCTCATGCTCAATAACGGCTCTTTTGCCATTGTACCACCTCTTGCGCCAGAACCTAAACAACTCCGGGATGGGATCACTGCCGTTCAACCACATCTTCGCTCACTCTATCCCGATGCCTATCGCACATATGAGGCACTCGCCCAACGGGACCAGGAAGCGACCAGAGTGGCGAGACTGGAAAATATACTTGGGGCCATCCACAATAATGTGGAACACATTCCAGAGTTAAAGGATCGAATTCGTTCGCTCGTGAAGAAGTGGAATTCTTAATATGCGCCGCCCCGAAAATATGTTGGATATGTTTTCCGGAGGTCTATTTGAAGGAGTGAAACCTATGATGGTAACGCGGGACTCTTTGGTTCGTCATCCAGATCGCTGCACGCATAAGGCCGTGTGTATTCCTGTGTGTCCAACCGGGGCATGGTTGTCGACCCCACCGTATAAATTTGACGAATCCCGGTGTATGGAAACGTGTCGGATGTGCCTCGATGCCTGTCCCTCACAGGCTATTTATGCAGTTTTTCGAAAGGGTGAAAAGCTGCTCGTTCCTCAGCCTGAGTGATCGTGGTTATCCAATTGTCTTTCTGACATGCCCCCAATAGGCCATGCCAATGGATCTCCCGCCGCCAATCAGCGGAGAGGTCAAAATAATCCGATAGATCTCGAATCGAGAAATTTTCAATTTTTGAGCGGGGTCCAGAATATTGTCACATGTTGTCAAGAGATGTAGTGTTTTCAGGGCGATCAGAATCGGCCACATGCAGGCTAAGCGAAGACGAACCTCGCGTCGCGGAATGGACATGGCATACAACCACCCTTGATCTAAATGTGCGAGAGTGGTCTTCACTAACGTCTGCAGAATGGGGCTAAAGGCAGGCATCGTGCGCGTATCCAATAAATCACGGGGTTCTAATCCCGCCTGCGCCAACAACTCCGAGGGAATATAACACCGCCCTCGCCGCAGATCCTTGGGTAAATCTTTCAAAATGTTCGTCAATTGGAGTCCTTTGCCAAACCGAATGCCTATGTGAATTTTTGATTCTCTGTCCCAATTCCGGCGTATGTGCGGCAAATGGGCATACATCATATTGGTCCAAAACTCGCCGACACAGCCCGCGACCTTATAGATATAGACATCGAGATCGTCCAGCGAAGAAAACGCGGTGAGCTCGGCCTCAGCTTCTCCCGGGAACCGATCCAAATCCATTTCCATGCCACTGATAAGAATCGGCAAGACATGACGGATCTCCGCTTGATCGTCAGGTGGCAAGCTTTCGTATACCTGAAAACAGCGCTCAAGGTGTTCCACCAATTTTCGTTCGCCAGGATGACTCTGTTGTGGAATCATCTTGGCTTGAATCGCCTTGATTGTTTCCCAATTCAAGGATTCACGCACAAATTGGAGCTTGAACTGCTGTAAGAACATGACTCTGGTGCTTCGGTCCACTTGGCCTGCATCCGCAATCGTATCAGCCGCCCGCGCAAACAAATACGTCAATCCCACTTGTTTGGCCACACACCGGGGCAATATGGTCAAGGTAAGATAAAATGAACGCGAAACCTGCTTTAAAATGTCATGCAGTAAATAGCGTTCGATGTGTTTTGAACTCATCATCGACTCTCCGGCCGAACCTCAAGACGGCCTTCCATCCCCTCTTCACGGTGGCTGGGAAAAAACAGCAATTGTTTATCACAATAAAAAGCGTATGTTCCCGGGGCAGGAATCAGGAATTGAATCGTGACACTCTCCCCGGCACTCACAGTGACATCATCCTGCAAATCCATGACTGAATGATCAATGACGAAATTATGAGGCGTCAGGAAACTCTGGTTTTCAAGACGAAGCTCGATCGGCATGCCCGCTTGAACGCTGATGTAGGGAGGAGTAAACGAATAACTGTCAAGCATGATGGTGGCTCGCTGTACTCCATCTGCATCCGGTTGAAGAACCAGAACCTCTTCGTTGGTATCCCCAAGAGAAACCCCTGAAGAAAAAACTAGGAATCCCCAACAGATCAGCACGGCCAACCAAGGCTTATTCTTCATCAGTCATTTCCGCCTTTCCTTTCCTTCCTTTGTAAGGAGGGGCAGGGAGAGGGTGTAGATCCCAGCCTTGACTCATAAAAAAATGGCATTACTATATCAGCATAGGGGGAATATAGATGGGACTTCTGGAGGGTTTCAAGGAAAGTCCTGTTTTCTTGCCCTGTCTTTGACGCCCCGGTTGCCGACGTTTCATGGAACAGTGTATCAGTTCATAGCGTATCGCTCATCAACAGGCAGCGTGTTTTATAGAGGAGGAACGAATGAAAAAGCTGAAAGGTATTGGCTTGCTGCTGCTGTGCAATATTCTGATTTTTATCACCCTCTCGATCACCTTTACAATTCTCTCGGAAATGGTTCTTCCTGCGTTTGGGATTGACCTCCGCGGATCGTTCGTTCATCAGGACCTCTTGTGGGCCTTTGTTCTTGGATTCGGCGGAGCCTTCCTCAGCTTGGCGTTTTCCAAGAAAATGGCGCGAATGATGTTGAATTGCAGGCAGATTACCCAACCGCAGCACCCCGCCGAATTGCTCGTGTATGAGACGGTACAGAAGATCGCCAATCGGCTGAACATTAAAACGCCGGAAGTCTGGCTGTACGACTCGCCGGACCCCAATGCCTTTGCCACAGGGCCGTCGAAGAACAACTCGATGGTTGCCGTTTCAACCGGCTTACTGACCAACCTGAACAAAGGGGAAGTGCGAGCCGTCCTGGCCCATGAAATGGGGCACGTCTATAATGGCGATATGTTTACGACGACGATCCTGGCCGGCTTGATGAATACCTTCGTCTATTTTATCAGCAGAATCGTTTATCGCCAGGTAGCCGAACGCAATCCCATGTTGGGCATCGGCGTCTACTTTTTTCTCCAGATCGTCTTATCGATCCTCGCGATGATTCCCATCAGTTGGTGGTCACGACGCCGGGAATTTTCCGCCGACAAATTTGCAGCCAATACGGTAGGCAAAGAGGATATGATCTCGGCGCTGCAAGCGATTGACCGATGGGTCAAACAGGTCGAATACCAGTATCAGACGGAAGATGCCCTTGCGACCATGAAAATTTCAGGTAAAAGTCGAAGTTTTATGCACGTTTTTTCGACACACCCGCCGATCGAAGCTCGCGTTGCTGCCTTACGGAAACTGTAAACATTAGGGCATGTTGCGCTGACCCTTATTGCATAGGAATACAGAAAGCCCGGTTGCGCATCACGTTACTCTGTGGTGCGCGCTTTTCCATGCCCTGGAAGTTTTGCAACGAGATAGCCGACCGTCACACCCAACAGACCCCCAAGGTACCATCCCGCGATCACATCCGTTGGATAATGTGCGCCAAGATAGACACGGGATATGCCGCCGAGTATCAGAAGTGTCACCACGACCCATCGGGTTGAGGGGAACAGCATCCCAAGAAATGCCGCAGCCGTTGCGGCATTCACCGCGTGATTGGAAGGCAGGCTAAACGCTCCCCCACACCCGACCAGTTCATGTATATTCAGGAAGACCTGACACGGCCGCGGACGAGCAATCCATAATTTGATTTGGGCCCCGACGAAATCCCCTACGCCAATCAATACACCCAGGACTGCCGTAACCAGAATGCCGTGACGCCAATCGATCCACACTCGATAGGCCAGATATACCGCAATCAACCCGACGAAGTTTCTCGCCGATGAACATTGCAGCATAAACCAATCCAAGGCTGATGATTGGCCGGCCCACCCATGGATGGCATGAAACAATGCTGTATCCCAATCCATTGACTATCGACTCCCCCGGCTTCTTTGGTGACGGATGATATGCTAGGATTCCATACTAACAGTAACACAGAGAGGCCATCTTTTTATGCTCATTGACAGCCATGCGCATCTAGATGATCTGCGATACGATACCGATCGAGACAAAGTCCTTCAACGTGCCGAAGCTGCCGGCCTTGAAGCCATTGTCACGATTGGCTGCGATGTCGCCACCAGTCAGGCCGCCATTGCCTTGGCACAGTCTCATTCTCACGTCTTTGCCACTATTGGCGTCCATCCGCACGAATCCAAGGAAATCAGAGAGGACTGGTATGAGATATTGCGGTCACTGGCCCGACAACCGAAAGTCGTTGCGTACGGCGAAATTGGGCTAGACTATCATTATGATCATTCGCCACGGGAGATCCAACGTCAACGTTTTCGTGAACAAATTCACCTTGCACGCGAGTTAGCCCTTCCTCTTGTCATTCACACGCGTGAAGCACAAGAAGATACCGTGACGATCCTTCGGGAAGAAGGCGCGGCTGACGTCGGAGGCGTTTTTCATTGTTTTTCAGGGGATGCGTGGCTTGCCAAGGATGCGCTGGACTTAGGTTTTTATCTTTCCTTCTCCGGTGTGCTGACATTTAAAAATGCAACGATGCTGAGAGACATCGCAAAGACCGTTCCTCTTGACCGTCTCATGGTCGAAACGGATTGCCCCTATCTCACGCCTATTCCCTATCGTGGGAAACGGAATGAACCCGCCTATGTGCAATACGTGGCAGAAACGCTGGCGGAGATCCGTGGAAATGGGAGTCGATCCTTTGAATCCATTGCACACGCCACTGTCCAAAACACAAAACGTGTATTTAAAATCCTCTAAGTTGGCGTTTCCTGGCCCGGACCGCCTTTGGCAATTTACGAGGATTGCCTTTTTTATTGGGGCGTCCAAGAGGTCCATCGTCTTCAATCTTTGCCATGCCTTGCGTCGAGGAAATGGTTGGGGGCTTTGCTGTAAGGGCTTTCTTAGCCCCTAAAGATTCAAGTTTTACTTGAAATTCTTGAGACTTCATCACAAAGGCCCCATGGGCTTTGGCAGTTTGAATAATCTCCAAATCTGAAGAAACCACGGCACAGTCTCGACCATACTGTCGAGCCAAGCGTTGAATCACCTGATCAGCCCGTTCTCCCCGTTTGGTAAAAACCACCTGCACTCCTGTCCGGTGTTCGTGGTGCTCAAGCCCTGTTTGCTCTTGCCAGGCATCGAATACCAAGGTCACGTGGTGCCCTTTGCGTTGGCTGTACAACGAAAGTTGGCGAACGAGGGCTTCCCGCATCTCAGCACCGTCGGTTGATTGCGCCGACTTTCTCTTGCCGAGAACTCCTAGTAAGTTATATCCATCTATGAGGATAGCGAGTGGCATATGCCAAGATACGCTATTCTAGGGTTACCAGGCTGTCAATGACAGAATACGAAGAGTTTGTTATCCTGCGACTAACGTCACGTCATCTTTCTTGCGTTAACTCTCATGAAAAAATTGTTTCGTTTTTCCCTTATTTTTGTGTTTTACGCGACATTGTGGGGGCTTGTATCAGGAGCGGCATCCGACGCGTCCCCTCGCCATACTTTTTCCAGCACTCAGACAGCATTCCCCGCGCAAATTCTTTTAGCAAAAAAAGGAACCTCGTCCAATCAAGCAACCTCCACTCTTACCGTCAACAGCGTCCGACATCATGATCATAAAAAATATACTCGTGTGGTACTGGACTTGACTGGCCGAGTCAAAATCAAAGAAAGCAAAAACCAACGCACACAAAAGGCGACGATTTCCCTAGCCAATATCAAGCTAAGCAAGCGCGCTCAAGAACAAATCAGGGGGAAAAACTTTCCACGGGCCATTGCCATATCTCCAAGAAACACTCAAACAGTCAGCATCGTCCTGGATTTAAAATCCCTCCAGACGTACAGACTCCTGACCCTCCCCCGACCCAATCGAGTGGTGGTGGATCTCTTTTATGCGAAAAAACCACCTCGAGTCATAGCAGAAACCAAATCGTCGTCTTCAATACAATCGAAAACCTCCTCACTGAAAAAGAACCCACCAACGGTCGCGAAGCCTGAAGCGAATACGAACAATCCCTCTAAGCCTGCCCCAGAGGTTTTTCATCGGGGGACGGTTCCACAGCGTACCCCTCGTAGCGCGCAACCCGGTATCCCCTTCTCAAAAACCCAGAAAAATGTTCTGGTTGTTATCGACCCTGGGCACGGTGGAAAAGATCCTGGCGCTATCGGACGAAAAGGCGCCAGGGAAAAAATGATTACCCTGCAGGTCTCAAAAAAGTTACGGGATCTGATTCAACAACGCCTCAAACTTAAAGTGCTCTTGACTCGATCAAAGGATACCTTTCTCGATTTAGAGGATCGAGTGGCCTTTGCCAACAGGAAAAAGGCGGTTCTGTTTATTTCCGTTCATGCGAATTCACATGTAAAGAAATCCATTCAGGGAGTCGAGATTTACCATTTTGGAAAGGCCAGTGATCCCCGCGCCCTGGAAGTGGCTGCCCGAGAAAATGGCATGAAATTAGAAAGTGATACTCCACCCTGGCAGTTCATTATTGCCGATAAATTGAATGACCGGAAGATTGAAGAATCTCGTAATTTTGCATGGACCACCAAAAACACACTGGTCACGACACTACAAAAGCATTACACAGTCAAAGATCATGGAGTCAAAACAGCTCCATTTTACGTCTTGCGTTTTACAACCATGCCCAGCATCTTGATTGAAATGGGGTTTGTATCCAACCGCATGGAAGAAAAGCGGTTGCAGAACACAACATTTCAGAAAAGGTTAGCCGAGGGGATCTATCAAGGCATCCAATCATACCTGAAGGCACTGCGCCCCATGCCGTCCTGAAAATGGGTACTTCTGCTTATTCACTTTGAGGCAACAAGTCCTCTCATGCTCTCATCAGTACCAGTTCATGACCACCTATAAGTTACTGCTTGAATATGACGGGACAACGTATGCCGGATGGCAACGGCAACTTGCCCAACCTACGATCCAAGCAGCGCTTGAAGACGCATTGCTCCAAATTACCCAATGCTCCATCTCAACCGTAGCGGCAAGTCGAACGGATGCAGGAGTGCATGCCCTCGGACAAGTCGTCAGTTTTCGATCGGATAAACCGTTATTGCCCTATGAATGGACTCGTGCCTTAAATGGAGTCCTTCCGAAAAACATCAGCGTGCGCCAAACAGAGGTCGCGGCTGATGACTTCCATGCACGATACAACGCGCACTCCAAAATCTACGAGTATCGCATCCTCAATCAGCCGACACGACCGGCGTTGGATCGTCTCCGTGTTTGGCAAATTGCCAAACCCCTCGATGTGAACCGCATGCGCAACGCCTCACGTCATGTACTCGGACAACATGACTGCACGTCGTTTCAAGGGTCCCCTACCAGCACGAAAAATCCAGCCTGCACGATCCAACGGATTGACTGTTTACACGATGGCCCATTGATTCGTTTCACGATACAAGCTGATCGGTTTTTGAAACAAATGGTTCGGGCATTAGTCGGGACCTTAGTCGAAATCGGTCATCAGAAAAGAGCCCCCGATGCGTTGGCGACAATCCTCGAAGCCAAGGATCGCCGAGAGGCAGGCCCCACAGCGCCCCCTCAAGGGTTATACCTTCTTCGCGTGTATTACAAAACGGAAGGATGAACTACAATTCCGTGACGCCGTCGCTTCGCACAACCTGTTTGACCTGAATGCGGCCGCGCATAAATGGATGGATTTCACAATGATAGGAATAGATTCCCGGAAGTAAGCCTCTGACGCTGAAGCGCTCACCAGGATGAAGATGCTTAGATGCAAAGGCGCACATTCCTCCCTGCGCACAACCATCGTGGGTCACGGTATGAGGCTGCATTGACTGATTGTGCCACTGCACTAACTGTCCCGGGGAGATTGTCATGGTAGAGGGTGCATAAAAAGGCATCCGATCTAACAGGATGATTTGAGAACCCCCTGCCTGACCCAAGCCAAACGGAAGTGTAACGACAAGCATTATCCAGCCGAGACAACAAAAAGCGCGTACGTATTTCAATCCCTAGGTTCCCTTTTTTTCTGAGTCACTACAGGTATCATACAAGCCGAGAGACGTTGAGTAAATGTTTTTGAACAAAACCGACTCACTGTACCAAATGACGTGACCCACCCTTCCCTGTCTTCCCGACAGCATTATCTCCTGAGTGACATTGCCATGCGCAAGGAGTAAAATTTTATCAGGAGGCATGCTGACTTTCAGCAGGAAATCAAGACGATGATCTCTGAATTCGACCACCAGACTTTTCGTCTGGCTGTTGCCCAATTTGACCAGGCGGCGGAAGTCATGAACCTGGAGACAAATTTACGAGAGCGGCTAAAAACTCCCCAGCGATCGTTGATAGTTGCGCTTCCGATTCGGATGGACGATGGTCAGGTTCGCGTCTTTCAAGGATACCGAGTCCAACATGATTCTGCACGTGGGCCGTCTAAAGGCGGGCTCCGGTACCATGAGGACGTCACCCTGGGAGAAGTGGCGGCATTAGCTATGTGGATGACCTGGAAAACTGCCTTGGCAGGACTTCCGTATGGAGGGGCAAAGGGTGGCATCCAAGTCAATCCCCATCTGCTGTCACTCTCCGAACTCGAACGCCTCACCCGCCGGTATGCTGCCGAAATTTTTCCTCTGATTGGCCCGGATAAAGATATTCCAGCAACCGATGTCGGCACGAACCAGCAAGTCATGGCTTGGTTCATGGACACCTACAGCCAACAAGTGGGATTCTCTGTTCCGGGAGCCGTCACAGGCAAACCCCTTGCGATCGGAGGAAGTTTAGGTCGCGAAGAAGCAACCGGACGAGGGGTGGTGAATGTCACGATAGAAGCGCTCCGCTATAAGGGGATTAACCTGGAGGATACGAGCGTTGTGATCCAAGGATTTGGGAACGTCGGTTCACACACTGCCAAAATTTTTAGCGAAGCCGGGGCTCGAGTGATTGGCATCAGTGATGTGACAGGGGGAATCTTTAATCCGAAGGGATTACCGATGGAGACGATCTTTCAACACCATCGATCCGGCCTGCCTATTCAAGAAATGAAAGTCGGTGATCACCTGACCAACGATGAACTTTTAACCCTGGATTGTACAGTGTTGGTTCCTGCTGCGCTCTCGGAACAAATTACCAGCAACAACGCTGAACGCCTTCACTGTCGTATTCTGGCAGAAGCGGCAAATGGGCCAACGACGTTAGAGGCGGACGCTATTTTGGACGATCGAGATATCTTCATTATTCCCGATATTTTAACCAATTCAGGCGGAGTGATTGTTTCGTATTTTGAGTGGGTCCAGGATGTCCAACGCTTTTTCTGGAATGAGAGTGATATCCGGCAGCGACTTCATGAAATCATCACTACGGCCTTTCATCGAACACTCCACTTTGCAGAAGAGAAAAAAACCACGATGCGGATGGCTGCCCTCATGAGCGGAATTGATCAAGTGGCGCAAGCCCATACCGTCCGAGGGCTCTATCCGTAATAAGAAAAAGGTCTAAAGAAAGGAGGCAGCACGCGTTGAGACGACGTTACGACGAGTCCTCATCAAGGTGGAAGGGAGAGACTTACTCCACTTCACCCGCATAAATTTTCATGCAGGCCTCTAAAAACGTTAAGGCATCGGGCTTCGCGCGTTGGAAAGAATTCCGGCCGATAATCGAACCAAAGCCCCCCCCATCGCGAATCGCCCGTACCTCGTCAAAAATGGCCTTGTCCGTGCCCTTTGCGCCGCCGGAGAAAATCACGATACGTCGCCCGTCGAACGTACTTTGCACCACGTGACGAATTCGCTCAGCCGGTGTGCTGATTGGAATGTTCTCGGCTTCATAAACCTTTTTTGCTTCTGCTTGTTCGATATGATCCGTCGGCACTTTAACCTTAATGATATGCGCCCCAAGTTGAGCCGCAATCTGAGCGCCATAGCAGACCACATCAATAGCCGTTTCTCCTGCCTTGGTTAACTTTCCACCACGAGGGTATGACCAGACCACCACGGCGAGTCCGACTGACTTAGCTTCTGCCGCAATCTCTCGCAAATCCTCATACATCTCTTGGCTATACGCCGACCCGGGATAAATAGTGTATCCAACGGCACAGCACCCTAAACGAAGTGCGTCTTGCACACTACCCGTGACAGCTTGATTATAGTCATCGCCGCTGGAGAGGGAATCGTTATTATTCAGTTTGAGAATCAATGGGATTTGTCCGGCATATTCCGCTGCGCCGGCTTCTAAAAACCCCAATGGAGCAGCATAGGCATTGCAGCCAGCATCAATAGCCAATTCAAAATGGTAAAGGGGATTATACCCTGAAGGATTTGGCGCAAAGCTCCGGGCAGGACCATGTTCAAATCCTTGATCCACCGGCAAGATCAGGAGTTTGCCGGTTCCCGCTAATCGACCACTCATTAATAATCTGGCCAAATTAGCCCGAATGCCTGGCGCGTCACTTTGATAATAGCCGAGGATTTCTTGTACACGTTTGGTGATTCGGGGAACTTCACTCACAAGCGATTCCTCCTGTGCTGTGTCTGTGTTCACTCATTTATTTCCAATTCCCGCCCCCTCCCCGTATCATTCCCGACGCTTGTCCCCGACCTGATCGGGGATCTAATCGGGAATCCAGTGCCTGTATAGGGCGGCATCCCTGCTTGGAGGCAGAGACATGCCTACAGCTTGGTTCAGAACCTGATTCAATATATTGCGTCTGCCCCCATTTATTGTAGCGATCCGTCCTCCACGTTCTCTAATTTTTTTCGCAGATCAATGAGTTCTCGCTCCATGGCCTCAAAACGTTCTGCGATCGGGTCGGGAACATTTGCATGATCCATGGAGTCTTCGGGTACCCGAACCCCGACCGACTTGATGACTCGGCCAGGGATGCCGATGACCGTGGAATTGGATGGTACCGATCGCAAGACCACCGAATTGGCTCCAATTTTGACTGAATCCCCGACTCGAATATTTCCCAAAACTTTAGCACCTGAACCCACGACCACATGATTTCCCAACGTTGGGTGTCGCTTCCCTTTTTCTTTCCCTGTTCCACCCAACGTCACCCCTTGAAACAACGTGACATAATCGCCGATTTCTGCGGTCTCTCCAATCACCACGCCCATACCATGATCAATGAAAAACCCATGTCCGATCGAAGCGCCGGGATGAATTTCGACACCCGTGACCCAACGAGCGACTTGTGAAATTATTCGGCCTACTAATCGAAGCCTCATCTTCCATAATCGGTGAGCCAACCGATGTGCCAGCAAGGCCTGGAACCCTGCATAGGTCAAAAACACTTCGAGAGTGGTCCTGGCAGCAGGATCGCGATCAAAAACGGCTCGAAGATCTTGTCTAATCATGCTGAACATCCTTCAATCAAACGACCGTTTTCTCATCTGACGGTTTGGGTGCAATGAGACAGACGGCTTGGGCGGCAATCCCTTCTTTTCTTCCAAGTGTCCCGAGATGATCATGGCTTTTGACCTTCACGTTCACGAGCGACGGCTCAACGTGTAAGACCTGGGCCAGCTGCTTACTCATCTCAGCCAAATAGCTTCCTAACCGAGGAGCTTGTGCCACGACCACCGTATCGAGACTGAGAAGATGAAACCCCCGCTCCGCGAGTTTGGCGTGAATGCCTTTCAGCATATCTAAACTCTTCATATTTGCAAATTGTGGGTCACTGCTGGGGTAATATCGGCCTAAATCCCCTTCTCCCATGGCTCCCAACAGCGCATCACAAACAGCATGCGTGAGAGCATCCGCATCGGAATGGCCATCTAATCCATGAGTATGCGGAATAGGAACTCCGCCCAGAATGAGCGGTCTTCCTTCTTTCAGTTGATGAATATCGTACCCGATCCCAACACGCATACGTTGGCTTGACCTTTTTGCTATGAACCATCAGACCAAATAAGGATACAGGAAAAAACTAACAAGTGAAAAGAACAGAAGTTTGTTATGAAGAAGGATAATTCCTCTGGGCAGCTAAAATTGCTTCTCCCATAATCAGGTCTTCCTGGCAAGTCACTTTAATGTTGTCTGTACTTCCATTGACGATGGAGACCCGATGACCGACTCGCTCGACTAAAAACGCGTCATCCGTTGCCTCCACGCCGGCCTGTCGACCTAACTGGTGCGCTTCCTGTAGCAACTCGATTCTGAAGGCTTGCGGCGTCTGGGCCAACCAGAGCCGTTGCCGGTCAAGGGTTGCTTCGATCATCCCGTCCGGAGTTGCCTGCTTAACCGTATCACGGAGGGGAATCGCCACGATAGCCGCGCCATGGGTCCTGGCACCATCAACCACTTTTTGCACCATGGTGTCCGTCACAAACGGCCGCACGGCATCATGGACCAACGCGATCTCGGTGCGCACATCGACCGCTTGCAACCCATTCCAAACTGAATCTTGTCGCCGTGCTCCGCCACTGATGACGTTGCTGATTTTGGAAAAGGCAAATTGCGGCAAAAGTTCTTTTTGACAATACGTCACCGCATCATGGGGAACGACAACAACGACTTCACAAATCGTCTTGCTTGATTCAAGAACCCGAAGGGCATGGACGAGAAGCGGAACTTCACCTAATTGAAGAAACTGTTTGGGGACCTCGTTCCCCATTCGAGTACCACGCCCTCCGGCCGGTACAATCGCGGCAACCCACTCATCCACGTGCGAAACTCAACACATCCCGATCAGTTTCTTCCCGCAGACGGGTAAAGATCATCCTGCCTGCACTCGTCTGTAATATACTGGTCACCACCACATCCACATTTTTGCCTATGCAGCGTTTGGCATTATCGACGACAATCATCGTCCCGTCATCTAAATACGCCACACCTTGCCCGGCTTCCTTTCCTTCTTTCAACACAAAGACCCGCATCGTTTCGCCGGGAAGGACAACCGGTTTTAGCGCATTAGTCAGTTCATTAATATTTAACACTTGCACGCCCTGAAGCTCGGCAACTTTATTCAGATTCAAATCATTGGTCAAAATTTTGGCGCCTAGTTTCTTGCCTAATTCCACTAGCTTGGCATCAACTTCCTTGATGTTGGGAAAATCGTCTTCAATAATTTCAACCGTGACGTCATTGTTTTTTTGAATATGATTGAGAATATCGAGTCCGCGACGACCTCGTGCACGTTTTAACGTATCGGCCGAATCCGAAATATGTTGGAGCTCTTGTAAAATAAATTGAGGAATAATGAACTCTCCCTCCATAAACCCCGTTTCACAAAGGTCTGCAATACGGCCATCAATAATCACGCTCGTATCCAGTAATTTAGGCGTAAGGAATTGCCCCGTCGGCTTCAAGCCGGCGCTCTTGTCATCCCTGCCGTACTCTTTGCCGTACCGAACGCCTAGAATGAGTCCAAGATACGGGAAAATTAAAAACGTCGCTAACGTGACCAATTGAATTATCGGAGATGGTTCTAGGAATGTCAGATACATACTCGTTAATGAGAGAAACATTCCAGAAAAGAGCATCCCCAGACCAAAGCCGACACCGCCATACACGGGGATACGGGAAGGGAGAGGTTCCAAAAAGAAAATCTCTACCAACACCAGCGCGCCACTGAGCAATGCCCCGAAGACTGCGCCGAGCGCCGTATAGAGTATCTGCCCGTCTCCCGTAATGTAGCCGACCGTGAGCCCGAGCAGAATGCTTATGACAAGAAAACCGGCTCGCAGAGCCATGCGGTCTCCTTTTGAGTTGTGCGTGCCTGGACATATGTGACAAACGAGACTCTTATTCCAGGCAGTTACTGCCTAAACGATCCAAACTGGTGCTACTCTCGACTCAAAAATTGTTCTACGATTTCAACATCTTCACGACTGCCGAGGACAAGCGGAACACGCTGATGGGGTGCCTTGGGGTGAATGGTGGAAATCCGTTCTACGCCTGTACTTCCAAGCCCTCCGGCCTGCTCCACCACAAAACTTAAGGGGGCGGCCTCATACATCAAACGAAGTTTTCCCTCAGGCTTCTTCACTTCACCGGGATACAGATAGAGCCCGCCCTTCAAAAGAATCCGATGGACATCAGCCACGAGACACCCCGTATACCGGGAGGAATAAGGCGGTCCGGTTTCTTTATCGTCATCTTGAAAATAATCAACAATTTTTACCATATTTTTAGACCACTTAGATCTATTTCCTTCATTAACACTATAAATTTTACCCTTGACCGGAATTTGAATGTTTGAGACGGACAAGAAAAACTCACCGACCGCAGGATCAAGAGTAAATTGATGCGCTCCCTCTCCACATGTATACACAAGAATCGTACTGGCTCCATACAAAAGATACCCACTGGCCACTTGCTCCCCCCCCACCTTCAGAAAATTTCCAGCGGAGTCTAATCTATGGATGGAAAAAATCGAGCCAAGGGGGGCATTGACGTCTATATTCGAGGAGCCGTCCAAAGGATCGAAGAACACGGCATATTTTCCTGACCCTTCAGCACAGGGCACGGTAACCGGCTCATCCATTTCTTCAGAAACCACGATCCGCACAATCTCACTATCTTCAAAGGCGTCCACAAAAATTTGATTGGCTCGTGCATCCATTTTTTGCACTTGCTCGCCATGGACATTCGTCGTCTTGGTCGTTCCGAGACTATCCGTGAGTCCCGCTTCACTCAGCTCCCGGGCAATCATTTTCCCACCCAACACAATTTGGGTCATGATGGTGGAGAATTCTTCTGCACCGTCAGGCAGTAACTGTTGCTGTTCAAGAATATGGCGAGTTAAGGAAACCATGACTGGATTCTGAGGACCGATTACGACTCATTATAGGATCTTTGTCAAAAAAGTCGAGAATGATTTCGGTTACGGGACCCATCCATCAATCAACGCTCTGACCGACCCGACAATGACACGGGCTTCCATCATAACAGGAATTCGCTCTTTCGTATTGGTTAGCCAAAATCGGATATTGCCTTCATTCAAAAAAATCCCACGAAACGGCATGATCGCCAACAGGCGAATCGCTTCGACCTCGCCCCAGGGGCCACTGATCGATTCGACGGCTTCCACCTTGACCTCAACCTTATAATTTTTTCGGTCGTGATGAATAGGTAAATACACTGAAGAATCCGGTTCAAGATTCGGCATCGTACGCAAAAAATAAAGACACGATAAAGGATCGTGCGTGCCTGGAAGGATGGAATGGATCGAACGTTTGCCGTCTTTCAGCACTGTCACCTGATTGGTCACATGATCGAAGGTCACGTCAAACTGCTCATGGCGACTGCCCTCTCGACGTTGAAAAAATAAATGCCGGGGGAGCATGGTCCGGGAATCGACCAGCGAATCCACGTGGTTTTTGACGGGAAAAAAGAAAGAAATGAAATCATTCGATCGAATCGTGGTAGTCAGGTGTCGGGCCGAACGCCCGTCCGCGTCAACCAGCGTTTCGTTTTTCATGTATGCGTGTCCGGCTGGAACACCCCACAGAGAAATGGAATAACGGTAATTCTCTTTTGCCGGGGCAGCAAGAACGGAAGATAAAAGGACTAACCCGCCCAAAAAGCCCAAGAGCATCCCAAGGCTACTCACGCTCATCACGGAAGTCTTGAATCGAACAAACACGCCGCGCATACACTCGAATTGTACAGCACGCCATCACTAAAAACATGAGAGCGAGGGGCTTACGACCATCGGACAGGACAACAATTGGCTTGAATGGGAGTAAAAAATGAGGGGCTGAGAATACCCCCAGTTATTTTACAGAACGTCAGCCTGTAACTGCTTGACGGCAGGCTTCCAGTTCCCCTTCCAAATAGGTGCGAAGGGCTTGCAACCGTTCCGCCGAGGTTGCCTCGAATCGAAGGACCAATGCAGGTTGTGTATTGGATGCACGAATGAGTCCCCAGCCATCATCAAAGCAAACACGAACTCCATCGATCGTGACAACCTCACGAATCGCAAAGTTTGGGTCATTCGAGTTTGGCTGCTTCGCCAATTCAACAACTCGATTTCGTACCGCCTCGACCAATCGGAATTTTATGTCATCCGAACACTCCACGCGAATTTCCGGGGTAACCTGAGTAGAAGGCAAATCAGCCAGAAGAGAAGAGAGCGGAGCTTGCACTTTTAACAAAATTTCAACTAACCGGCATGAGGCATAAATGGCATCATCATAACCAAAATAGCGATCGGCAAAAAACATATGCCCGGACATTTCCCCAGCCAACACGGCATTTTCTTCTTTCATCTTGGCTTTCAGTAGAGAATGGCCTGTCTTCCACATGACGCCATTCCCTCCTCGTGCTCGAATATCGTCGTAAAGACATTGGGAAGCTTTGACTTCGGAAATCACCGTGCTCCCGGGTTTGTCCTTTAAGACGTCCCGCGCAAAAATCAGGAGAAGGCGATCGCCCCATAGAATATTCCCCTTTTCATCAATTGCACCAATACGGTCCGCGTCACCATCATAGGCAATCCCAACATCTGCGCGATTGACCTTCACCGCTTGCATCAGATCCTGGAGATTCTCGACGACGGTCGGATCGGGATGATGGTTAGGGAAACGGCCATCAAGGTCATCATATAACCCAGTGACACGACAGCCTAGTTGCTCTAAGGCATCTTTCGCCACCAAACTCGCGGCGCCGTTTCCGCAATCGAGTACAACATGCACTCCTTTTCCGTCGACACCGGCAAAATGTTCTTTGAGATACCGCAAGTAGGAAGGGATCACCGACGCCGTGGAAACGGTTCCCGATCCGGACGCATAGGCTTCGGTATCGATCAGACGGTTGAGCTTCTGAATTTCCTCACCATGTAGCGCCACTTTTTCTATACACATTTTGAAGCCGTTGTACTCGGCCGCATTATGGCTTCCAGTGATCATCACGCCACCGTCAACAGGCAACTCATATAAGGCAAAATAGAGTAAAGGCGTCGGACAAACCCCAATATCTACGACGTTCATCCCTGTGGCAGTGATGCCAGCGAGCAATCGGTCCCGAAGATCCGGCGAGGTCAGTCGCCCATCTTGTCCCAGGGCCACCGTTCGACATCCACGTTGTCGAGCCATGGTCCCATAGGCACGGCCAATGGACTGAGCCATCTCAAGCGTCAAATCTTTCCCAACGACTCCACGAATGTCATATTCTCGAAAAATGCTCACAGACGAGTCCTTGGGGAAAAAGAAGGTGGGATACTACGTGTCCCGGCCATAATCATCGTGATACCGAACAATATCGTCTTCTTCCACATAGGGGCCATGTTGGACTTCAATAATTTCAAGTGGGACCTTGCCGGGATTTTCCAATCGGTGTTTGGTTTGTTTTGGAATGCCTGCACTCTCCCCTGGGTTTAACTCGAACACCTTATTTCCACAGGTCACACGCCCTGTCCCAGCAATCACCACCCAATGCTCACTCCGTTGGTGATGCATTTGGAGCGACAACCGTCGACCGGGTAACACGCTAATACGTTTGACTTTGTATCCTCTCCCCTCTTCAAGCACAGTGTACGAACCCCAAGGACGATAGACCGTCACATGCTCCACATGCTCAGGGGCCTTACGCTTCCTCAAAATCTCAACTAAAACTTTAACGTCTTGGGCGCGTGATTTGGGGCACACCAGTGTGGCATCAGGCGTATCAACCACCACCATATTGGAAAGGCCAATAGCTCCGACAAGCCGCTTTGTCGCGAAAAATACAGAATTTTCGCTATCGATATCGACCACATTTCCGGTTCTCACGTTGCCTCGCTTATCCCGAGGTGCAACTTTTTCTAGACTGCTCCAACTCCCAACATCCAACCAAGAAAACTCAACAGGGACCACCGCAGCCTGTGCTGACCGCTCCATCACCCCATAGTCGATCGAGACAGACTTCAGCCGTTTATAACGATTGGCCAGTTGCTCTCCCAACTGGCCTGCTTCGACCATTTTGTCTATCGTCTGAAGTCCTTTCAACAGCGTGGCTTGGTGGCTGGCAAATTCTTCGACAAGTGTATCGGCACGCCACACGAAAACTCCGCTATTCCACAAATAATTACCGGCATCTAAAAATCGCCGGGCCTTTTTCAGATCAGGCTTCTCCACAAACCGCCTGACCTTATAGCCTGAAAGCGAATCGAACGTTCCTAAGCAGGACCGACTATTGGGCTGAATATAGCCATACCCTGTTTCCGGTCTAGTGGGTTGAATCCCAAACGTCACCAAGGCCCCTTGTTGAGCCAGTTGATACCCGAAGGAAACCGCTTGTTTGAATTTCTTTTCCCCTTTGATGACATGGTCAGCCGGCACAACCAACATCGTCGCATCGGGATCACGACGCAATAACCGAAGCGCTGCCAAGCCAATAGCCGGACCGGTATTCCGACCTTCCGGCTCGAGTACAAAATTGTCAGCCAATTCATTTTTCCACTTTGACAATTGCAGTTTGATCGTTTCGGCTTGGCAATAGTTGGTCACGACGCAAATATTTTTGGCGGGGACGGCTTTCAATACACGTCGAACCGTTTGCTGAATAAGGGTCTCTTCTCCAATGATCTGAAGAAGTTGCTTGGGAAATCGTTCGCGACTGACGGGCCAAAACCGGGTTCCGCTTCCGCCGGCAAGAATAACCGCGTACAGGTGGGGGGGCTTCATGTCTGCCTCACGTAAAAAACACGTCATTCGATAAGTGCATTGTCATCCTTGTCTGTGTTCACTCATTCATACGTCGGATTTTACGCCTTGAGCAGCCAAAATCAGATCGGCTACTTCCCTGACCGCTCCCTCGCCTCCTTTGGCTTTACACACGTACTGTACTTTTTTCTGAACAGAACTGCGTCCATTCGCAGGCGTGGCGGAAAACCCAACCGCCCGGAGAGCAGGTAAATCAGTCAGATCATCCCCCACGTACGCAATTTCCTCAAGCGGAATCCCATATTTCGATGATAGTTCTTTCAACACCACCAGCTTGTCCTTCACGCCTTGGTGAATTTCGGAAACCCCGAGTTTAGCTGCCCGAAAAGTTACCAACTGCGTTTGATCCATGGTGATGATAGCCGTCACAAGTCCAGCTTTCTGTAACAATGTCACCCCGAGACCATCCCAAACGTTAAACTTTTTTGCTTGCTCACCTGAGTCTGAATAATAGAGCCCGCCATCGGTCAAGACCCCATCGACATCGGTCGCGACAAGCCGAATTTTTTTGAGTATTTGGGCCAATTGACGAACACGTATAGGCGTTCGTCCTGCTCGAGTGTTCCCTGTCATTTTCCTTCTCTCAATGAAGTAGCGCGCAATTAAAACACACTCTATTAGATTAGTTAAGCAAAGAAGTTTTCATACTTGTATATTGTGAATATACGGGCTCCCTATAGCGATGGGTGTTGTCCAAAACTTCTACTCATTTCTCGACACATGCCTACAACCGCTTTTTTCACCACTTTATCCATTTACAGGCCCCTGGCCCTATTATATGATCCCACGATTCCTCATGGATTTTTTTGTTTTCCGGCTTTTCCACTATGACGATTCTCGATCGCTACATATTTAAAGAGCTCCTCGTTCCCTTTTCCATCAGCCTCTGCATCCTTTGTTTTATCATATTGACCAAAGAGATGTTGCGGTTGGTTGAGTTGTTGGTGACCAAAGGGGCTGGGCTTCTGTCTGTTTTTGAAATTATCATCAATCTCATGCCTTCTTTTTTGGTGTTGACGCTGCCTATGGCCTGCTTAATCTCCTCGATCACCACCTTTAGCCGATTTTCCTTCGACAAAGAACTCGTCGCCATGCGAGCGGCGGGGCTAAGCTTACTCAGAATCGCAGTTCCTGTTTTTGTCTTTTCGTTTTTCGTGTTCTTGGGAACGTTGTACCTTTCACAATGGGGACAACCTTGGTCCTCAATCTCCCTAAAAAAATTGGCCATTAGCCTGATTCAAGATCAATTACACCTGGCCTTAGAGCAAGGCGTGTTTAATGAACCCGTGGACGGCATGATCATTTTCGTTCCTAAGCCCGAGCCTGGGAAAAAAGCTACGGGCATTTTTATCTTGGATCACCGTGATCAAACCAAAGAGGTCATGATCACTGCCCAATCTTTCCAAATGCTCAAAAATCACCAACACAAACAATTTGGCATTCGGTTGTATGAGGGTGCGATTCACCACATTCCCAAGGACGGACCCCAACATCATCAGGTGATGTTTTCTACGTATGATCTCAAAATGGATCGGTCCCCGGCTTTCAATGTCAAAAAACCGGAACGGGCCGACTATCAAGACATTATGGCCAAATTGAAACAATCCGGCTGGCGAGATACCGGGATGCTTCGTCGCCTCATGGAATACTACAAAGACCTCGGGTTTCCCGTGGCCACGCTCATCCTCGGCATCTTAGGCATGCCGGTCGGTATTGTCTCAAAACGAGCAGGACGCATGGGTGGGTTTGTCTTGGGAATTTTCATCATGGTGGGCTATTATTTGCTCAATGTCTTGGGAGAGTTTTCCGTCACGGCCTTGATCCTTCATCCGTTTGCCGGAGCCTGGCTCCCCAACATTCTCTTACTCCTCATTACGGGGACGCTCTTTTATCAAGCGAGCCGGCGCTAACATGGGCATTCTGTTTTGGTACATTGTTCGACAGTATCTCAAAATCCTGACGCTGTGTCTCACGGGGCTTGTCACTATTTACCTGGTGATCGATTTTTTTGAAAAGCTGCGAAAGTTCCTCAGACATGATGCGGAACTGACCTCCATGTTGATGTATTTTTTCTGTAAAATACCTGCCATTTCCTTTGAACTCATGCCGTTTGCCGTTTTAATGGCTTCCCTCCTCGCCATCGGACTTTTAAACAAAAACCAGGAAATTACCGCGATGCGGAGTTGTGGGGTTAGCATCCTTCACGTTACTATGCCGTTTTTGGCGGTCGCGGGTCTCGTCACGGTCATACTGTTGGGATTGACAGCAATTGTTATTCCTTTGGCCAATGCCAAGGCGGAATACATTCGAATTGTAGAGATCCAGAAAAAACCGCAACCGCTGTCTTTTACAACTGAAAATTTGTGGCTGCGCATTCACGACAATTCGATTATGCACATCCAACGAGTTGATCCCGAGGGCACTCAACTACACAAGGTCACGCTCTACCGGCTGAACAACCAATTCTATTTGGATGAAGTCCTCACAGCAGCCAGCGCTCATTTCACCGCCGGCCAATGGTTCTTACATAATGTTGCCCAGCGGTTGATCGAACCAGATGGCGGGGTCACGATTACCCAACGTCCAGCGCTTCCCTTAGCGTTGTCCTTAACTCCTGAGGACCTGAAGATCTGGAACTTTCTCGAGCCTGAACATCTGACGTTGAACCAACTCGGCACTCACATTGAGCGCTTACGGCAAGAGGGACATAATGCCACAAAGTTTCTCGCGGACTATTGGAGACGAGTGGCGTTTGCTTTCGTCCCTCTGATCATGACCATTCTTGGTGTGTCCCTTGGCCTCCTCGGAATGGGCACTCGGACAAGTAGTATCGCAAAAGGCATTGGACAAGCCTTAGGCATCAGCTTTTTGTTTTGGGCCACGCATTCCGTTGGGCTCGCGTTGGGAAGGAGTGGGGCGTTACTTCCTGTCGTCGCGGCCTGGATCGCGTGCGTGATGTTTTTCATTGTCAGCCTTAACCTTTTTCTAAAAGTGCGCTACTAAGAAACCCTAGTGAGTCGTCCACTAAAGACGGCAACCTCCTCACCCCCCCAAACCCGGCAAATCTAAACCGACAAGAAAGTCAAGAAGCACGGGTCAGGTTGCACCATGAAGAAACGTACGGCGATTGCCACATCCAAAGGGAAAAAGCCATGACTCCTCCAACGGCTGACGGCTATCCATTAACCGAATTAGCTGACGCCATTGGTGCGCAACTCTATGGCCCGACAGATCTCCGCATTACAGGGGTCAATGGTCTCGAACAGGCTACATCAGGCGATCTGGCTTTCCTGGCTAACCATCGATTGATGGACAGAGCGAAACAATCGCATGCGTCGGCTTTCGTCGTGCCTCAATACTATCCTGATTTGAATGGTGCCCAATTAGTTTCGGCGCAGCCCCATTTTGATTTTGTTCAGTTGAGCACTCATTTTTTTACGAAGAAACCTCCTCCTGCCGGGATAGCCCAAGACATCGTGAAGGGCACAGACGTACACCTAGGAGCCGAAGTTTCCATTGGACCATTCGTCACGATCGGCCATCATACGAAAATTGGGGATCGGGTCACGATCTACCCTGGAGTATTTTTAGGAGACACCGTCACAATAGGTGATGATACCGTGCTCTATCCAAATGTGAGCGTTTTAAACGAATGCCAGATAGGTGCTCGGGTGACCATCCACGCCGGAGCCGTCATTGGAAGTGACGGATTTGGATACGTTCAACACGAAGGCCGCCATCATAAGATTCCACAACGTGGAATCGTGGTCATCGACGATGATGTCGAAATTGGGGCCAATGTGACCATTGATCGGGCTACGTTTGGATGTACCCATATCAAGCAAGGAACCAAAATCGACAATCAAGTCCAAATCGCCCACAATGTGACGGTAGGAGAACATGGTATCATCGTGGCGCAGGCTGGCATCGCGGGCAGCACGTCGATTGGGAAACAAGTCATGATAGGAGGACAAGCCGGCCTCATCGATCATCTCACGATCGGAGATCGCGCGAGGATCGCGGCAGGAGCGGGCATTCAAAAAAATGTGGAACCTGGCGTCACGATGTCCGGGCGGCCTGCGAAACAACATGAAGTCTTTTTGCGCGCATATGTTTTAATGCACCGCCTTCCTGAACTGTATCGACAGGTCTCAACGCTGGAAAAACGTCTTGCCGCCATGGAAGACAACGCAGAGAAATCCCAGACTCGCAAAACCAAGAAGTCAGAATAGTAAAGAACTGACCAAGAAAGACTGCTTATTTTTTGCTTGTCAAAGGAGGAATGACCGACCGCCAGGTAAACAACTTGCCCCAAAAGAACCCCGCCCACGGCAATGCAAAAGCTGCCATATAGTCCAAGGAATCGGAACTAAGACTCCACGCTGAAAGCCCGATTAAACACCCAATCCCCAACACATAGGCGAACGGAACCAAACTCCGACCGGCATGCTGTAACTCCACTTCGACCGAAGCCTTTTTGAGTCGTTGCACTCCCCGAGTATGGGAAGATCGCATTCGGCTTGCCCAAAATTCAGGGAATTCTCGAAACAGATAACGGTGATAGCGTGTTTGTCCCCACCCGAGCAGAATGCCGGCTACCATCAGCCCAGAACTTGTGATAAACGTCCACTCATCATAGGTTTCAAGAAATAATTGATACACCAACGCGAGGATTCCGATGATCATGGCCAACAAGCCCAGCAGTCCCGATGGAAACAAAATATAGGTGCGGATATAGTTTTCGGCGAGTTGCGCCACATTCTCTTTTCGGTGGGCCGTAATAATTTTTCCCATGAGACACCTTGATCCGAAAGACCAGTTTACGAATCCTTTGAGAAAGACTCCTCTATTGGAATGGACATAGACGGTTGTGAATCTTCAGGAATATGCTACTCCGCATTGAGCCAAGCCCCGAGATCAACGACTCGACACCGCTCCGAGCAGAACGGATGAAATGGATTGGTATCCCCAGAAGTAGGACGTCGGCAGCCAGGACACAACGTTGTCATGAAAAAAGTATATCAAGACGATGCATGTCAAGGGAACAGAAGATCAACGCATTTATCCACAAAAGGGGGAACGGAACAACCCCCCTGTCTATCACAAGAACCATGTATCCTGCCTTCATCACCATTGCAAACTACCAATGAAGAAGTGTACAAATCCAAAAAGGAAGATGCTATACAAAGAGAATCGTCGATTCACGTAATGAGTAGGGAGTCCGTACATTTATGAAAAATGTCCAAATTGTTTTCAATATCCAAGTTCCCGATCACGTCTCGGAGGAAGAGGTGAATAGCCGACTCAATCAAGTGATCAGCACCCTCATGGCGCAAGAGTTTGGCGGTAATTCATTGACCGACCAGTCAGTAGGACTCCCCCCGGACGGTCATGACGGACAAGTCGGCCATGCCTGACTCTCGAAGCTTTCCGTCCCATTCCGTAGGGTTCGCCTCAGATGAGAGTTTCCTGGCAGCCTTCCCCTCTGCACCCAGTCGATTTACCTTCGTTTAATTTTCTCCCACTTTATTGATTCACGTCAGTGCTTTTTGTGACGTTGAGGCACAACATTTTCTTTTTCAAAATATATGGAAAAGAAAGAGAAGAACCAGGAAAGCCAAAATTTTGAAGAAGTTGGAGCGGGTGAGGAGATTCGAACTCCCGACCAACGGCTTGGGAAGCCGATGCGCTACCACTGCGCTACACCCGCTCAGAGTTATAGAAAGGAATTCATTCTAGGCAGGGCGCAGAATGCAAGTCAAGGATAGTCCTTCTTGAACGCGCGACTTCGTTCGAGACGAATGATGCCGGAAAAGTCGGACCCTTGCACCGTTCTTTTCTCAAAGAGGCGAAAGCGCAGAGATGTCCGCCCCGGGGCTATATCCGTACCTGCACCAACGCATATTTCCGTTTACCAATTTTCAGTTGATACGACTCGTTCGACTGTAACGGCAGAACCGCATTACTATCCTGATAACGTTCTTGATTCATGACCACGGCACCTTGAGAAATCAAGCGACGCGCTTCCCCCTTGCTGGGCAACAACCCCGTTCGCATGAGAAGATCCACCAATCCGATCGAGGGATGTTCCGGATCTGAAAAGTCCGCTACCGTTAACACGACCGTGACATCAGGTTGTTCAGGAAACTCTCGCTTCCGAAACTTCTGCTCAAAGTCATCCTTGGCTTGTTGCCCGGCATCTGCTCCATGATACCGCGCCACTAGAGCTTCCGCTAAAGTAAGTTTCGCTTCTTTGGGATGGCGTTGTTTGACCACATCGAGGTCATCGGAGGTCAGCAACTCATAGTACCGAAACATCAGATCATCGCTAATCGACATGATCTTGCCGAACATATCCGAGGGAGCATCTTCCAAGGCAATAGAGTTTCCAAAACTTTTACTCATCTTTCGCACACCATCCGTACCTTCCAATAACGGCATCGTCATAACCACTTGGGGGGCTTGTCCCCAAGCGCGCTGAAGATCCCGCCCGACGAGCAAATTAAATGTTTGGTCGGTGCCGCCCAGTTCAATGTCCGCCTTGAGCGCCACTGAGTCATAGCCCTGCACCAACGGATATAAAAATTCATGGACGCTGATGGGTTTCTGCTCCCGATATCGCTTGGAAAAATCGTCCCGTTCCAATATACGTGCCAAACTATAGTGCGAACACAACTCAATCACTTCTTGGGCGCGCATGTCTTGCATCCAGCGGCTATTAAACTCAATGCGTGTTTTCTGAGGGTCCAATGTTTTGAAAATTTGTCGCTCGTAAGTCTTTGCGTTGGCCGATATCTGGTCCTTAGTCAGAACCTTCCTCGTTTCAGAGACGCCGGTCGGATCACCAATCAGGCCGGTAAAGTCCCCGATCAAAAAAATAACCTCATGCCCAAGCTCCTGAAAATGACGAAGCTTCTGGATCAGAACGATATGGCCAAGATGAAGGTCGGGTGCGGTGGGATCGAATCCAGCCTTCACCCGCAACGGTCTCCCCTCCTTTAACGAAGCCTTCACACGATCTTCGAGCTCACGCTGCTGTATAATCTCAACGGCCCCGCGCGTGATAAGATTAAGCTGTCGTCTCAATTCTTGATCTGCCATCAGATTCTCAACATCCTGAAACAAGTATCAAAATTATTCGTTAGATGAAGTTTCTTTCTGATCAACGCGAATGTAAGGCCGAAGTTGTGCAAACCGCTTCTCACCGATCCCCTTCACGTTTTGAATATCCTGAATTGACATAAAGTTCTGATTTTCATTTCGATATCGAAGTATACGCTTAGCGAGGACCGGGCCAATGCCCGGTAAGCTCTGTAGTTCCTCTACCGAACTACGATTAATATCGACACGGCCAACAGCAGCGACCGTAACGGGACTCTCCTCTGAGAGTCGTCCCAACGACGTTTCACTACCGGCTTGCTGCACAGGCAATGCTTCAGATTGCGTAGGCTCAGACGGACTCTGCAACAAGCCTGCAAGAGACAGAAAACCCACGGTCCCGCTAAGAAGCAAGAGTTTGACTCCAAATGAGCATGCCACCGACCAATTTTTTACCGACCACTCCATCCTCGCGATCATTTTCTGGCCAGATGAATCGCCATGCCCTCAACATCCTCGGTTGCTTCCATCAACGCTTCGGCATGAGTCGGATGTGCGTGGATCATGTCTGCAACGCATGTGGCCGTGGCATTCAGCTGCATGGCCAGTGCCGCCTCATGAACCAAATCCGCTGCATGAGTCCCGACTAGATGAGCTCCTAGCACGCGATCCGTTTGGGGGTCAGCCAAAATCTTTACCAGCCCGACCGTGTCCCCGACTGCATGGGCCTTGCCTAATGCACTATACCGATAGCGTCCGATCTTAGGGGAAACTCCTTGTTCACGAATTTGCTGTTCGGTCAATCCGACCCGCCCGATCTCCGGCAACGTAAAGATACCTGCCGGCACCACATCATAGTTCATGGTTTTGGAATTCCCGACAATATTGTCCACGGCGACTTTGCCTTGTGCCGACGCCACATGTGCCAACATCGCCTTTCCCACCACGTCACCAATGGCATACACGCCAGGCACATTCGTTTCCAGATGATCGTTGACTCCAATTTCACCTTTGCTTCCAAGTTTCACGCCAACTTCTTCCAACCCAATTCCTTTTGTATTACAGCGCCGTCCCACCGAGACCAAAATCGCATCACAACCCAGCTGCTCCCCATCGGCCAAATCAGTCATGATTCCCAAATCCGTCTTTTCAACGTGCTTCACCGAGTTTCCAACAATAATTCGCACTTTGCGTTTTTTCAGTTCACGTTCGATAAAAGCCGAGATCTCTTCATCTTCCAACGGCAACAAGCGAGCCAGCATTTCCACAATGGTCACTTGCGACCCTAATCCGGCGTATAGGGAAGCAAATTCACAGCCTTCGATTCCACCACCAATGATGAGCAATCGCTCGGGTATTCGGGGAATCTCCAGGGCTTCCTTACTCGTCATAATGTCATACCCATCCACAGGAAACATCGGAAGTGCCGGCGACGATGAACCCGTAGCGATGATAATGCCATCAGCTTGAATGGACGTTTCAGCGCCATCGACAAGAGATACCTGCACAGTTTGGTCATTCACCAGTCGTCCTGTTCCTTGGACGTGCGATATTCCCCAATGTTTCAACAGCGTGGCAATGCCCTTGACCAGCCCGTTGACGATTTGATTCTTTCTCGCAACCATCTGCGCTGGGGCGTACGTAGGAGGATGGGAGAGTTCCAGCCCCAAATCGTGAGCCTTCTTCAGTTTTTCTCCCAACTCAATAACCGACAACAACGCCTTGCTGGGAATGCAGCCCCAATTGAGGCAGACTCCTCCCAGTGCCTGGTTTTCAATCAACGTGACTTTGGCGCCGAGTTGGGCCGCACGAATAGCCGCCACGTATCCACCAGGTCCTGCACCAAGAATGGCAATATGTTGCTGAGGGGACATTAACTCTGCGAGGAAAGAAATTCCTCGTACTGCGAAGCCGTCATCAATGCTTCAATATCGGCAGGATTGGCTAATTCAATAACCGCGATCCACCCTTTCCCATAGGGATCTTGGTTCAGATATTCAGGATGATCCTGCAATTCGGTATTCACTTCTACGATTTTTCCGCTCACCGGCGAGTAAAGACTGGATGTGGCTTTGGTTGATTCTACTTCGCCGATTTCCTGATTCACGTTCAACTCGGCACCGACTTTCGGCAAATCTACAAACACGACATCACCCAAGGCATCTTGGGCAAAATCACTGATCCCCAGTCTGGCTCGCGGTCCATCAAGCCGCACCCACTCATGTTCTTCGTGATACCGTAAATCTTCAGGAATCATTCCAATTCCTTCGTTTCGCGTAAGCCGTTCTCCGATTAAAAATGTCGGAGACAGGGTTGGAGAAACTTTTCTTAAATGAGGGGGGGAGGTTTGTCAAGGAACGACACGGTGGTCATAGATGCGGCCGACTCCTTCGGGAAGACCCCACGACTGTCTACGTGCTTGAGTTGCTGGGCTAGGCAAAAGGGTCCAGATTTTTTCAGGTTTCCCAAGATGTTGAACCATATGCATAACAGGAACCGCCCAGTCTTCCGACAATCCCGGTGGCGAACCTTGAGACGTGACATGGAGGAATGCGGGATCCGGTCCTTCTAGCATGACGAAAAACATATCGAAAGGGCCACGCGCGATATCAACCCAATCTTCAGCAAAATACACCAACCCTTGAATGGGATCGGCAACACTTTGAAGTTGCACCTCTATCCCAAACCGAAGACGAGGGAGACGGACGTGCAAGGTCTGAACCAAATCCTGGAGAATTCTGAGCCGTTCTCGAGCCTTCCATCCGGCCCATTTCCAAAACACGGCAGGAAGCTGAACGTCTGAATTGGCATCAATCGTGGGGAGAGGTCGATATTCGTTAAAGATTCGAGCCGGATCAAAATCCACACCAAATTCTTGTGCAAATATCTTGACGGCTAGTGGGCTGAGCCCTTCATACATGCCCTCAAGAACCTCATTGCGAATCACCAGACCGGTTAGCGGAAGATCGCGAAGCTGAGAGATCCACTCCACAAGAAATGCCCGGTAGCTCCAAAAATTCAATGAGTAATAGGGTGAGCGCCGTAGCCTTCCCGACTGTGGGTCATATTCCCAATCTTTCCAATTTTCCAATGTTTCCCCCTGATCCTGGGCAAAACTTCCCAAACACCTGAGGGTCACCCCAAGGTACACCGCAACTCCTTGAGAGTGCAGATGCTGAATGGCGGAGCGCATCGCATCAAGAGAGAAAAGTTGTCCGTTGTCCAACACGTCTCCATCGACGCCGCACGGGACATCCAAAAGAATCATGGACCCTTTGATTTCTTGATTCGCTAAAATCACAGAATCCAAATCACCGGGCGTTTGGACAGAGCCAAGCGAAACCAAGATCCCCTTTAGAGATCCACTCGTCATCGACTCCCCTAGCCGAGCTTCAAGTCGTGTCATACGAAGCTGGGCTTCAGTCTGATACGGATTCGAAGTCGGCGTGGTGGCTAAAAAACGAAAGTGTTCAACGGCAGCAGGCAGATTTCCCGTCTCTTGATACGCCCGGGCCAACCACCAGCGTGCGTCCAGTGAACGAGAAGATTGGGGATGATTGTGTAAAAACCGATTGAGTAAGAGAACCGCAGCCGAATAGTCAGCCCGAAGAAACGCACGTTCCGCTTGATGTAATGAGCGCTTCTCGGTTTGGTCGCGTAACGCCTGTACTCCCAAGTCAGGGGCAGAAGATCGAAAGCACCCGCTCAATAAAAGGGGGACGAAAAGCGTGATGACAATGGCTCGTAAATACGGAAAAGGTCTCGACATGTGGCAAAGCTACACTGACTGAATACGGAATCCCAGGGCAGAACTGTTGTTAGATAGCTCGACTGCGCTTAGTCATTGGACCATGTCTGGGAAAAAATATCCTATTTCAAACTTAGCTGTTTCAGGAGAATCTGATCCATGAACCGCATTGGCCTCAATCGAGGCCCCATGTGCCGCTCGAATCGTTCCAGATTCTGCCTTTTGGGGATCAGTTGCTCCCATAAGATCCCGGTTTGCTTGGATCGCGTTTTTCCCTTCGAGAACAAGGACGACCGAAGGCCCTGAAGACATAAACCTGATCAAATCATTAAAAAACGGACGTTCACGGTGTACGGCATAAAATCCTTCGGCAATCAATTTGGACAAACTCACCATTTTGATCGCAATCGGGGTAAGACCAGCAGCTTCATATCGCTGAATAATGTCGCCAATAACCTGGTTTTTCACGGCATCAGGTTTAATGATTGCTAACGTTCGTTCCACCATCCTTCATCATCCTTTCTTTACTGAATCTTCTTGAACCTTTTGGCAATGCACTAGTGAATTCTATTTTCACTAAAGACCGGCATTTCTTAACACACGAAACACTCGCTGCCGTTGATCTCCTTTTCCCCAGTGTTTTAGCACAAGTCTCTCATGAGACCAACATGTTCCATCAGAACAACATCAACTAGCTTGACTCAAA
The DNA here is from genome assembly GCA_965247845.1 of Nitrospirales bacterium. GTDB lineage: Bacteria > Nitrospirota > Nitrospiria > Nitrospirales > UBA8639 > Bin75. The sequence goes on from OZ252040.1 coordinate 509,499, forward strand.
CGTCACCTGCTCTAAACTTCAGATAAACAAAATAGATGACGCTGAGTATATTCCGGTTACCTGTGTTCAGCATCTAAGCTACTCTCATTAAGAAAAGGCGCTTGCGATTGGCACGCAATCCGTGCAAGAATACGTACCATCTATGGCTTAGGGCCGAATCCCCTTTCTCAACGAGGAATTCATCAAGTTATCCCAATGATTTCATTTTTGTCGAAATACCAAACTGGAAAGGCCAAATCTTACCTGAAGACAGCACATGTCATGGGGAAGGGTCTGATGGCTTGCGTGGTTCTACTTCTCCTGATTGCCGTGGCGTGGTGGACCATCCCTATTACCCAACCAATCCATTCAACCAAGCCCCAACCCCAAACCGAGAACTATGTGCTGGCCTCGGTCAAGCCTAATCTTGCGTGGTGGGAGGTGCGCCGGTTCTATCACCACATTGAAACACGCTTGCCACTGTATCGGCGGCAATTTGAAGGAGTTGCTCAGGCCTATGGGATTTCCTGGACATTACTGGCGGCTCAAGCTTATCAGGAATCACGTTGGGATCGACATGCCGTCAGTCCAACCGGAGTTCGGGGCATCATGATGCTGACCCGCGATACCGCTTCGTCTTTGGGCATTCAAAACCGATTAGATCCCACCAAAAGCATCGAAGGTGGAGCCCGGTATTTTTGGAGCCTGGAGAAGCGACTTCCCGGCCACATCGGAAAACCGGATCGAATTTGGATTTCCCTGGCAGCCTATAATGTGGGAATGGGGCATATCAAAGATGCTCAACATTTAGCCCGTCATATGGGTAAAAATCCAAATTCTTGGAAGGATCTCAAGACAATTCTTCCCCTCTTGGCCAGAAAAACCTACTACAAAACCTTGCGATATGGATACGCTCGCGGTTGGGAACCTGTCCAGTACGTGAAACGCATCCGAGCCTACCACGCCTTGCTTGAGCAGTACCTCCGCGAAATCTAACGAACCTCTGATTTATTGCACTATCGGGCGCAGTGCGGCGTTGTGTCCTCGCTCAACCCTCGCCTATCTATGTGAGAAGCCTCGGGTTTCGCTGCGGGACGCCTTATCCTGCATCCCGCTATCACAGTAAATCAGAGGTTCCTGACGAATTTGAAAGTAGCGGCGACATCTCATGGCGCCTCTTCTTGGCCGCATGAGATGCGGCCCTACAAATACAAAGATTTCTTATTTTCATGCCTTGGTGTGAAGACCCTACCCTGTTGATGCTTTCTGTCTGGTATAATCACTATTAGCCTGGTTTTCTCCAGTTGAAATCGGTTTCTTATTCCCGGGACGTACACCTGTGTCGACTGTGCGTCTTTCACAGGAGGATAATAATATGTTCGGTCCCATTACCCTTCCATTCGGGGCAAAAATGCTCTTCAACACTATCAAGCTCAAGCCCGGCGTCACGTTCGAGCAAATCGAGCTTGCCGTTGGGGAACTCTGCATGATCATCAAGGAAACCTACGGCAACGAAAAAGGGGGATTTCTCGCCGGGCAGGTCTTCAAGTTTTCCGGATTCATTTCCCAGGAAGGCTCACTCGGTGGCTCCACTATGACTGATGAGCATTATGCGATCGTCACCTATTGGCGATCGTTTGAGAATCATGAAACATCCCATGCCGATGAAGTCTTCAACAAGACATTTGCCACATTGACGGACATGTGTTCTGAAACCAAGGAACTTGGATACGACATGCTGTGGCAAGGCGAAGCCAAGTCTCAAGCACCCTAGCCCCAGTGCTTCTCTGTTTCCTATTGTCATCCCCGCTTTTGCAGAAATGATCCAGGGACAGACATGTCTTCTCCTTCTTTTGTCGCGGCGGCATAAGATGCCGCCCTACACAGGCAATGACATGAAATGTCAGGCTTGTAAAATCTTTTAAAAGCAGATCCACATTCGTTGTTACAAAGTGAGTTCTTCGCGTAAGATGCTTCAGACCTATCCCGGTTTTAAAACATTTTTGATTGCGCATGAACTCTTCCCCCACGATTCAGGATCTGAAGGCGAGGCTCGCCCAGACCGCCGCCGTCACGGTGCTGACTGGAGCCGGAATTTCCGCGGATAGCGGCGTGCCGACATTTCGTGGCGCAGAGGGCCTCTGGAAAAACCATCGGCCAGAGGAATTGGCCTCACCCGAGGCCTTCGCTCGCAATCCTAAACTGGTGTGGGAATGGTACAATTGGCGCCGAGAACTCATTGCGACCAAGCAACCAAATCCAGCCCATACCGCGCTCGTGGAACTGGAAAACAGAGTGAACAATTTTTGGCTGATCACGCAAAACGTCGATGGGCTTCATCCTTTAGCAGGGTCTCAATGCTTGTCGGAAATTCACGGTAATATTTGGAAGGTGCGTTGCACTCAATGCGGACAAGTAACATTCAACCACGACGTTCCCATCGCCATGTTGCCGGAATGTTCAACGTGCGAGGGGCTTCTCCGTCCTCACATCGTCTGGTTTGGAGAATCTCTGGACCCTGAAGATCTGCAAAAGAGTTTCGATGCATTACGAAATTGTGAGGTGCTCCTGATTATCGGAACTTCCGGTGTGGTTTACCCAGCCGCATCTTTTGGCCCCGTTGCCAAAGAAAATGGGGCCTTTGTGGCGGAATTGAATCTGGATCCGACACCCAATTCCGACCTCGTCGATTTGGCCATCCAGGGTCATGCTAAAGACCTGGTGCCCCAACTTATTTCGTAACTCCTTGTAATTTCACATTTTCTTGACGAAATTGTTATCAGTTTGTTACCTTTGTGTGTTTATAGTCATATCCTTTACGGTGGAGAAAGCAATGCAAATCACCATTAATGGTAAACCCGAAGAACTTCAGGCCAACACCATCATGGATGTTTTGAGACATAAAGATATCGACCCGCACATGGTTGCCGTTGAACTCAACACTCAAATTGTTGAACGAGACCAACTCGAAACGACGAACGTCCGAGAAGGCGATAAATTAGAATTTCTGTTCTACATGGGTGGCGGGGCATGACCACCCAATATTTATCAAAGATTACGGAGGGGATCGGCAAGACACCCTTGGTTCGATTGAACCGCCTTTCTCCGGAAGGCGGCGCCGCCATCTTTGGAAAGGTGGAGTTTGCCAACCCGGGCGGGAGCGTCAAAGATCGAATCTGCCTCAATATGATTGATGAGGCAGAGCGCACGGGCAAACTGCAACCAGGGGGAACCATTGTCGAACCAACCAGCGGGAACACAGGGATCGGGCTTGCTTTAATTGCTGCCGTTCGTGGGTATAAACTGATTCTGATCATGCCGGAGAGCATGAGCCTCGAACGAGCAAGTCTCTTATCTTCCTATGGCGCGCAATTGATCTTGACTCCGGCTTGGGAAGGCATGAAGGGTGCCATTCGAGAGGCCCAGAGCATTATTGCCCAAAATCCAGAATATTTTATGCCTGACCAATTTTCCAACCCGGCGAATCCCGCGATTCATAGGGCAACGACAGCGGTTGAGATCTGGGATGCCTTAGACGGCAACATTGATGCGTTTGTCGCAGCCGTAGGAACAGGTGGAACCATTACAGGTTGTGGGCAAGTGTTTAAAGAACGTGCCCCGGCTACCAAAATCGTCGCCGTGGAACCAGCGGGATCCCCAGTGCTTTCTGGTGGAGAACCAGGGCCGCATAAGATTCAAGGCATCGGCGCCGGCTTTGTCCCGAAAGTACTGAATCGTTCCATCATTGATGATATTATTCGGGTCACCGACGACCAAGCCTATCAAACCACAAAACTGTTGGCGAAAAAAGAAGGGCTACTCGTGGGCATTTCCGCTGGGGCCAATGTCTTTGCGGCCCAGCAGGTTGCGCAAGACCTGAGTCCAGGCCAAAACGTCGTCACGGTGCTATGCGACACGGGCGAGCGGTATCTGAGCATTGAAAAGTATTTTAATATCTAGCAGGCCACTGAGCGTATCGACATGAGTTTCTCAGAAGAACAAATCACTCGATATAGCCGACACATCCTGTTACCCGAGGTCGGAGGGAAAGGGCAAAAGAAAATTGCCCAAGCGAAAGTTTTTGTGGTCGGGGCAGGAGGGCTTGGTTCGCCAGTTGCCTTATATTTGGCTGCAGCCGGTGTTGGAACGATTGGATTAATTGATAGCGACGTGGTCGATCGATCCAATCTTCAACGGCAAGTGCTTCACCATACTCCCGATGTCGGACGGTCAAAGGTGCAATCGGCTAAAGAAAAAATTTTCCTCCTTAATCCCGATGTAACCGTTGAAACATACGAAGATCGATTTACCGCCGACAATGCGATGGACTACATCAAACCCTACGATATCGTCATTGATGGGGTGGATACTTTTCCTGCAAAGTTTCTCATCAATGACGCTTGTTATTTCGCGGAAAAGCCTCTCGTCCATGGTGGCATCCTGCGATTCGAGGGCCGAGTGTTTTCCATTGTCCCCAAGCAATCAGCCTGCTATCGGTGTATTTTCAACCATCCACCCCCGCCTGGGCTCGTGCCCAGTTGCCAAGAGGCCGGGATCATCGGCGTGGTGGCTGGCATCATCGGCACCATTCAAGCAACAGAGGCGCTAAAACTGATTCTTGGGATCGGTGATCCGCTCACCGACCGCATTCTCGATTTTGATGCTCGAAAAACTGCATTTCGCGAAATAAAGACGAAGCGAAATTCCAGGTGTCCCTTGTGTGGCGACCATCCGGAAATCACCGAACTGTTTGAGCACGAACAAGAGGTGTGCCAACTGCAAACGCCTGGAGCGTTCAGTGGCTCCTAGTTTCCTGGCCGGGTGCGGGAAGGAGGTTGAACCATGGCAAAGATGAAAGCCCTCATTTGCCGGGAATGCGGGAAGGAATATCCCACAGAAGCCATTCATGTCTGCGAACTATGCTTTGGGCCTCTAGAGGTCAAATATAATTACGACGAAATTAAAGAGAAGATGACGTTAGCCTCAGTCGAGGCCGGCCCTAAATCACTGTGGCGGTACAAAGAATTGCTCCCGATTGAAGGTTGTCCGACAGTCGGGCTGCATGCCGGGATGACCCCACTCGTTCGCGCAAAAAATTTGGGATCCTTTTTAGGACTCGATGAACTCTACATTAAAAACGACTGCGTCAATCATCCAACCCTGTCGTTTAAAGATCGTGTGGTTGCCGTCGCCCTGACTCGCGCCAGGGAATTAGGGTACGAAACCGCAGCCTGTGCTTCCACCGGTAATTTAGCCAATTCCGTTGCCGCTCATGCAGCACAGGCCGGCATGCAATGTTATGTGTTTATCCCTGGCGATCTGGAAGCGGCGAAGGTCCTCGGCAACCTGATCTATCGACCAAAAGTCGTGGAAATCGAAGGCACCTATGATGATGTGAATCGTTTATGTAGCGAGATTGCCGGCGAACGACGGTGGGCCTTTGTCAATGTGAATATCCGTCCCTATTATGCCGAAGGCTCGAAAACTCTGGCATTCGAAGTCGTGGAACAACTAGGGTGGCGTGCTCCCGATCAAGTCGTCGTGCCAATGGCTTCAGGTTCGTTATTGACCAAAATTTGGAAGGGACTCATCGAATTTAAAAAAATCGGTTTTCTCAAGCATGTGCCCACCAAGGTGAATGGAGCCCAAGCCGAAGGCTGCTCCCCGATTACAACGGCCTTCAAAGATGGACGCGACTTCTTCAAACCCGTCAAGCCAAACACCATTGCCAAATCCTTGGCCATTGGCAACCCTGCAGATGGATACTATGCATTAAAAACCGCTGCGGAAAGCGGTGGGGCCATGGAATCGGTCACCGACGACGAAATCATAGAAGGCATTAAGCTCTTAGCCCAAACTGAAGGAGTTTTTGCGGAAACCGCAGGAGGCGTGACCATTGGAGCCCTTCGCAAGCTCGTGAAGCAAGGCGTAATCAAGAAAAATGACGTGACCATCGCCTACATCACCGGCAACGGATTAAAAACACAAGAAGCCGTTGTAGATTCGGTCGGGCGTCCATTCCGAATCCCGGCTAGTCTGGCCAAATTTGAACAAATGTTTGGACAACAGGGGGTGGCATGATCACTATACGCATACCAACTCCCCTCCGCCCAATGACTGGAGGCAAGAGTGAAGTGGAAGGAAAAGGCAACAGTATTGGCGAATTGATTGACCAGTTGAATGTCACTCATCCTGGATTAAAAGACCGGATATGCGACGAACAAGGAGAAATTCGACGATTTATCAATATTTATTTGAATGAAGAAGACATCCGTTTCCTGACAGGAAAAGAAACGCCCATCAAGGATGGCGATGAGGTGTCGATCGTTCCTGCCATTGCAGGTGGCTGCCATGGCTAAACTACGATTTCACATTCGGTTCCCTGAAGAAAAAATCCCCGAACCCATCATTTATCAAATTGGGCATGAATACCAGGTTGTCACCAGCATCCGCCGAGCCGACGTGCGCGAAACCACCGGCTGGATGGACATCGAATTTTCAGGCGAAACCGAAGAAATCGAACGTGCAATTGCGGGGTTGCGCAATAAAGGAGTGCTCGTCGATCCCATTGAACTCAACGTGGTGGAATAGAGGCTAGCAGGAATGAATTTTACTGAAGAACAAATCGAACGGTATAGCCGGCAAATTATCCTTGAGGAAGTTGGTGGAAAAGGTCAACAAAAGTTAAGCCACGCCAAAGTCCTTATCGTTGGCGCTGGAGGTTTAGGCTCCCCGATCGCCCTGTATCTGGGAGCGGCGGGAATCGGCACGATTGGATTAATTGATGGCGATGTAGTCGATCTGTCGAATTTGCAACGGCAAGTTCTTCACACCACACCCCATGTGGGAGTGCCTAAGGTCGAGTCCGGACGTCGGCTTTTAGAGGCGTTGAATCCCGATGTCCACGTGAAGACGTATCAAGAACATATTAGTGCTGAGAATATTATGACTTTGTTGTCGGACTACGATCTGGTGCTCGACGGCTCCGACAACTTTGGCACCAGGTTTCTGGTGAACGATGCCTGCTTCTTTGCGAAAAAACCCTTGATCTCAGGAAGCATCTTTCGCTTTGAAGGACAGCTTGCAACGATCAAATCGCACAAAGGATATCCCTGCTATCGCTGTCTCTATCCAGAACCACCTCCTGCCGGTCTGGTCCCCAATTGCCAAGAAGCAGGGGTGTTAGGGGTCCTCGCGGGAACCATCGGCATTTTACAGGCCAATGAAGCCATAAAGGAACTTTTGGAGATAGGCGACACCCTCGCAGACCGCTTACTGATCTACGATGCGTTGGAAATGAAATTCCGCACCGTCGGTCGCCCCAAAGACCCCCACTGCCCGCTCTGCAGCGCCAACCCGACGATCACCGCGCTGGAAGAACATCACGTCTCGTGCAGCATCTCATAACATGGATGTTCCTCAGCCATTCGTGATCCCCAGCCTGACCAAGGCGTTCAAAAAGTCTGGGCCGGCAAGACCGCAGACAGTGAAAAGATTGAGGCATACGACGCCGGACGTCCAAGCCGTCGAACGACAAGAACGCCACTAACCGGCTTTTGTAGCACCATGCTTATCATTCCTTCGGACATCTGGGAAAACATGATTGAGCACGCGCGGGACTTAGATCCTCACGAATGCTGTGGCATTTTAGCCGGTAACGACAACACCATTACCGAGCACTATCGGATTACCAACATTTTAGCCAAGATGAGTGAGGCCGAGCTTGCCCGCTTCGATCAGGCAAAGCTTTCTGACCTCAAACGGCTTTCTCCGGAAGAACGGGCCGATATCGCCTTCCAAATGGATGCACAGGAAATGTCACAAGCGCAAAAAGATATTCGTCAGAAAGGCATCACGCTTACAGCCTTTTACCATTCCCACACCTTCAGCCCTGCTCGTCCATCCAGCACTGATATTACAATTGCCATGGAATTCGAAAGTTACCGGGAAAAACTCAATATTCCCGAACCTGTACACGTCATTATCTCTCTCCAAGATAAAACAACTCCCGTGATTCGCGCCTACCGGATCCAAGATTCAACCGCCACCGAAGTTTCCGTCGAACGCCGATAAGATCACGTTGTGCTGCACTGTTCTAGGGAACCTCTGCTTTATTGTGATAGCGGGATGCAGGGCAAGGCGTCCCGCAGCGAAACCCGAGACATATCAAGTCGCGAGGGTTGAGCGAGGACACAACGCCGCTATGCGCCCGATAGTGCCATAAATCAGAGATTCCCTAGACATCCCCTGTCCAAATTGCCATAATGCAAAAAAGTCATTCTCCCCTCTAGCAAGGAGATTCGTCATGTTTTCATACCGTCCTTTTACATTGATCCTTTCATTGCTTGTCGTGCTTTTTGTGTCGCTGGCCGCACCGGGTTGGGCTTTTACCGATACGCCCGGCAAAGAAGGAAGTTTTTATAGCCCGGTGATCCGCGTCGTCCCAGACAGCGGCTTTATCTTGATTAGCAGTGGGAGCGGTATTCTTTGGCTCAAGGCCAGCGAAGCGGCAATGCCGCATCTTTCAAAGCTGCCCGTGGGCGCACTGATCGATGTCGTCGTTGAATTTCAGGGAAAACCCAATCCGCCGATCCTCAAGTCATGGAAGTTGACGAGCGGTGATTCAACCTGCACCGTCTTTGATGGAACAGCATGCGTAGCTAAAAAGAAAAACTAAACATCCATGAGCCGATCCCTGTCGATTTTCATCCCAAAGGGGTGGGCTAGCTCAATGCCACGGCTTTGAAGGAAGCATGGACCTTTTGGCCAGGTCGCAACTGAAGTTGATGAAAAGATTTTCTCGTAATCATGGCTAAGAGGGGACACCCCACATCAAGCTTCACTTCGACGGCATACTGATCACTCGGAGACTCGCTAATCTCGACGACCGTTGCCTCTAGGGCATTCAGTACGCTACTTGTCGTAGGAGGTATGCCAACCACTAAGCTCACATCGCGTGAAAGAATTTGTACTCTCAAGGGCGCACCGATGGGAAGGGCCTGTTGAGGAAGAAAGAGGGATTGTCCAAAGAATTCAACCCGTGTTAACCCGAATTGTGTTTCATGCTCGGCAATTCGGGTTTCAAGAATGGCACCAACCATATTCGATTCGACCAACCCCGGCAGATCCAACCGAGCAAAGACTTCCTGAATCGGCCCGGTGGCCACGACCCTACCTTCTTTCAGTAAGATCATGTGATTAGCCAATTGTAAAATTTCGTTAAGATCATGGCTCACATACAGGACCGGGATTCTCAATTCCTGATTCAGCCTCTGGATGAAGGGAACGATTTCTTTCTTTCGTTGTTGGTCAAGAGAGGCTAAGGGTTCATCCATCAACAGGAGTTGCGGACTGGTTAACAACGCTCGCCCTATTGCCACACGTTGCTGCTCACCACCCGATAAGTGAGACACCCGACGCTGAAAGAGCGGCTCAAGTTCCAATAGCTCACTGACATGATCAAATTCAATGCGTCGCTGAGATGGATTGATGCGCTTCATTCCATATTTGAGATTTTGTGTCACACTGAGATGTGAAAAAAGTCTGCCCTCTTGAAAGACGACCCCCACGTGTCGTTGTTCAACTGGGAGAAAAATCTTGCGGGCGTCGTCTTGCCAGATTGCCTGGTCGAATTTGAGAAACCCCGAAGAGGCACGGGTTAACCCGGCTATACACCGCAACAACGTCGTCTTGCCGCTCCCTGACGATCCAAACACCGCAACTGTCCCTTCAAGCGGCACCGTGCAAGCAACATCAAAACGAAACCCGGGATAGTCAATGTGGAATCGTGCGTCGAGTCGACTCATGAGACGTGAAGAGGCAACCGCCGATTGACCGTATACACGATCGTAAGAATGAGAAAACTAAAGACTAGGAGAACAGCCGAAAGGAAATGGGCTTGGGTATATTCAAGCACCTCGACATGATCATAGATCGCAATGGAGAGCACTTTGGTCACGCCTGGAATATTGCCTCCCACCATCAGCACAACACCGAACTCGCCAAGCGTATGGGCAAAGCCTAATACGATAGCGCTCAAATAGCCTCGAATCGCCATAGGTGACGCTACGGTAAAAAAGGCGTCCAGCTTTGAGGCTCCCAGCGACCAAGCGGCCTCCAGCGGCTTTTTGCCGACGGCCTCGAAAGCCCCGTGCAGGGGTTGAACCACAAAAGGAAGCGAGTAGAACGTCGAGGCGATGACCAACCCTGTAAAGGTAAACGAGAGCGCTGATCCAGTAAATTCCTTCCATAGGCTGCCAATCAGTCCATATGGCCCGAGTGCGACCAGCAGATAAAATCCAAGCACCGTTGGCGGGAGAACAAGAGGAAGCGCCACGATCGCCTCTACCAGCGTCCTGAAACGCGAGCGTGTGAAAGCCAACCACCACGCCAAGGGGGTGCCGACCAGCAGCAACACCGCAACGGTCACCCCTGCCAGTTGTAGAGTCAACCATAACGGTCCCCAATCCATTTCTGGCATGTTCATCTGGCCCCTCTCCGGCTTCGATCATTCCAAGCCATAGCCAAACCGTTCAATGACGGTCCGGGACGTTGCCCCTTTAACATAGTCTAAAAACGTGTTTGCAACTTCGTTATCTTGACCATTGCGCAGCAGAACTGCTTGTTGCCGGAGCGGGGCATACAACTGCGTTGGCACATCCCATCGACTCCCAGCCCCATTGATTTTGGGACCCAAAACTTGCGAAAGAGCGACAAACCCCAGTTGGGCATTTTTCGAGAAAACAAAGTGGAAGGTTTGTCCGATATTTTCTCCTCGGACTATCCGATCCTGGATCTGCCCCCACAGTCCCAGTGCTTGCAAGGCTTCTTTTGCAGCGGCGCCATACGGCGCGGTCTTGGGGTTTGCAATAGCCACATGCTTCACGTTGCGATTCAACAGCATGGATTTCCCATCGCTTTTGATCATAGTGGGATCAGGGCTCCATAACGTCAGTCGTCCCACCGCGTACGTAAACCGACTCCCCTGAACCGCGAGGCCTTCCTCTTCCATCAACCTCGGACGCGTGACATCGGCGGAAAAGAACACGTCGAATGGAGCGCCATTCTTGATTTGTGCGTAAAGCTTGCCGCTCGAACCCGAACTGACAGTGGCGACGTGTCCCGTGTCTTGCTCAAAAGTGGTCACGATTTCATTGAGTGTCGACAAAAAATTGGCTGCAACCGCAACGCGTACTTCTTCGGCGACACTCGTGGCCGGACAAATCGTCAAAAAAAGAGGGCACAGAAAACCGTGGATTTTAGCGAGCAGGGTGGGTTTCCTGAAACACCGATTTTTCCTCATTGCCTACGTACCCTTACAGTCTGAACTTCGTCTGCATGTAAAAATAATCGCTATCCCTATTTCCGCCGGGAGGCAACCCTGCCGAGTCGGGAAGCCGGTCTAAATAACTGCCTTTAAACCAATGCGTGTAGCCCAATTCGAATTCCAGGTTGTCGTTGGTTTTCCACTGAGCCCGCAGTTCAAGATCCTGGCCGAGAAAATTTCCGGATCCACCCGTAGCGTCATGCAATCCATTGCCTCCAAACGCACCTCTTGAGGTCGCGAGATACCACCCCCGATGTTTGAGTTGCACTTCGCAACCCTGACACGGAACCACAATCACCCGCCATCCCGGCGAACTGAAGTTCGTCCGAAAAAATGGCCCGAAATTGCCAGTGGGCATATAATCGAAACGTCGTGCGCCAAACAGCGTATCAAAGGCCGAATTCTGGCTATCCTGCGCGTTCCGGTCCCCACTGGCGTAGTCATAATGAATCAGAAATCGTGGTGACCATGGAAGCGCCAAGGTATAGCCGATATCAATATGCTGAAAATGGGCAAAATGATTGACATTGCCTTTTTTCCCCGTCTGCAAGACGCTCTCGATTTCATAAGCGATTCTTCCCGTTTTCGGTTCATCATAGAGGCGCATTCCGAAAGTCGAAAAGGTTCTTTGTTTACCGACGGTGGCACTCCGTTGGTCATTCAATCCGAAATAATAAACATTGAGGCGCAACTGCGGCATTTGATCGGTTTCAATAAAGCTCCCCCAAAAGACGCTCCGTTTCGACTGTTCGTCAGGCTGCACCTCATCCCGCAAGACCGGTTCCGCCAGAAACAGACGGACACGCCAACGCTTATCCCGTCCCAGTTGCCAATGCACCCCGTCAAACGCATTCGACGTGTTACGAAAGTCATTCCTGATGATCAAGCGGCCCCGACCAAAGTCCATCGTCAGCCGTCCAACGTGCAGGTCGGTACGGAGACCGGTCTCCAACACGTTGTTCACCGTGACGGATGCCATGAGCTGCAAAACGTCCATTTCATTCCTGATGCCCGTGGTGACATAACTGCCAATATCATCGAGATAAACCCTGGCATCCTGCCCTTCAAACAAAAATTTGAAATTCTTCCCGTTCAGACCCAACCGTACACGCGACCGTTGTTGAATTTGGGAGTCCGTTTGACCCGCAGGTTGGTTGGGTCGCCAGGGGTGGTCATACGTTTCGAAACGCGTCCGGTGTTCGAGTCCAAGGTCCAACCAAGCCGGGAGATGCAAGGCGGCCTTCAGGTAACGATTCCACTTCCATTCCCTCGTTTGTACGAGTACGGCATCCGCGGGTTCCGGTACCGGCATCCTCGACACCGGTTCAAGCAACCCAATACCCGTTTGATGGGAAACATCCGAGGAGCCGTGTGCCATGCCCCCCCAAGCGATCAAGGCCAATCCACCAAACAGGACAAGAGCCAGGCCTACGTTCTTTCTTCCTTCACGCATCATCAATAAAATTCTTTCCATCAAGAGCCCCGTCATTGGGAGAGATGATAGTAATATATATTTTACTTTATATCAATAATACTTTACATTCATGAGGCAACCGAAAATGAGTCGTACGGCCAAAGCAAAGACGTCGTTTGATGGGATCGTCGGATTGGGAAAACCTGCGATACGCCTGAAAGAAAACCAGAAAGAAGGCCACCAAAGGGTCAGGGGCAAGATGGGATCGCTTTCGCGGTTACGTCCACGGCGTAACCCGATTCAAAAGCCGTGCGGTTTGAGAAAAACTATTTTTCTTCGATTATTTTCCCGCTCTCTTTTGTATCATATCCTCCCAAAGCTTCGATTTCCTGCTGGAATCGACGCGTCGCCAAGGTGTCCAAAAATATCTTCATGCCAGGATGCGAGTGCACATACGCCGTAGGAATGACCAAGTCATACCGCTCTTCTTGCAGTGGAATAAAATCAAGATCGTACAATTGGGCCACAGCCTGTGCTCCGATGCCGACATCCGCCTTCCCTTCCGAAATACATCGCCCAAGGCCAAGCTGCGAAGAAGCAATGGTTCCGTATCCCTTCACGATTTGGCTCGAAATACGATGGCGAGAAAGTAAATGATCTAAAAGCAATCGAGCCCCTGCCCCTTTCTCGCGATTGACTATCCGTACATCCGGCCTGGACAGATCTTCAAGGCCACGGACTTTTTGAGAAATTCCCTGCCTCAGCAACAAACCCTCCTGCCAGGCGGCAAACCGGACTACTGTCACGTTTTGACCTCTTAAATGCTTTTTCAAAAACGGAAGGTTATACTCTCCGGACCGGGGATCTCTCATATGAATCCCGGCGATGTGGACGTCTCCCCGTTTTAATGCGTGCAAGGCCGCAAGACTTGCCATGGTCCACCCGACGACCGACACATTCCCCCCTTGCTGACGAACATGCTCTCCCACTAAATAAATGGCGGGGTCACACCCCGCCACGACGATTTGCCTTTCCACATCCTTCTGACTTTTCAGGAGTTGCACATAGACTGAACGCCCAAGGCCTGCTTGACGTTTTTGTTGAGACATTGTCCCTAGAATCAACCCATCCGCAGGAACCGTATAATTCAGGACATCTCCTAATTCCAGCACGGGCTTAGCCACCAGACGATTCCCTACCGTCGCCAACTTGACTCTGGCAGATTTCAAAACCTTAGAATGATCTGTCAGTAATTCCGCCTCAAGAATCTCTCGGTTGTCATTCAAAGAGAACAGATCTTCAACCGAAGTTCCCAACGTATGAGCAAGTTGCAACGCCACTTCCGTGCCCGGGAGATATTGATCTTTTTCCATGGCATACAACGCTTGTCGTGTAATGCCTGCACTTTGCGCCAACTTTCCTTGGGACAGACCAAGGGCAATCCGCATTTCACGCAAACGGTTCGTCACTCGTTGTTGAAGTTGGGGAATACGCATCGTAAATTGCCAATCTAAATGAAATAGATAAATGACATATGTAATGTATAATAGTATATTTAAAAAATAGTTACAACCGCCTTTTCTCAGGACTATGGTTTCATTCATATCTGCAAACGGCCTTATGGAAATCATCTGTCAGGACTGTGAATCGTCTCTCACTCATGACACGACTCCCCCATTCAGACTTTGACATTGCATTGAGCGCGCTCAAAAAATATCTTACCCTTGAACCATAGAAACCGTGCCTTTTTTAAAAAAACAGAACCAAGCCAAACTCATTCCATAGCAATCTGACGAAGCAATGAGGTGCCAATCATGACACGACTTTTTTTACATGCGAAGACAAGACGCAAAATAAACGGCCTTCCTCAATGGAACTTGAAAGACTTACTCCGACATCCGGATAAGGATCTTGAAACCCGTTCTCGGGCTCTCAACATTCACGTGCAATCGCTGGAAAAACTTCGCAAAGATCTTTCCTCTACGCTCGCGCCTCGTGTCTTTTTCAAAGGATGGCAGCTTCGAGAAATGATTACAGCGGAATCCTCCAAACTGACCGCCTATGCCCAGTTATGGTTCGCTCAAAATACCCAAAATCAACGAGCGCGGGCATTCGACACTCAAGTCAAAAGACACCTGATTCCTTTTTCCAACCGAGTACTTTTTTTTGATTTGTGGTGGCAGCGGCTCGGAGACCGAACGGCTCGGCGACTCCTGCGTCATGCAGGAAAATATCACTACCACTTAGAAACATTGCGGCGGGTAAAAACACACACCTTGTCTGAATCCGAAGAACAAATCATCAACATCAAAAACACGACGGGACGACAGGCTATCGATAGCTTCTACGATGTGATCACCAATGGGTTGACCTTTCAATTGGATTCGCGTAGCCGCTCACAGCCGTTGTCGCGTGAACAGTTAGCTGTGCATTTTCGAGATTCCTCTGCTCGCGTGCGCCAACGGGCTTATGACGGGCTTTTTCGGGTCTATTCTAAGCATGCCGACATCCTCGGAGATATCTATAAGGCCCTCGTGTTGGATTGGAAGAACGAAGGGGTGGACCTTCGTGGATATTCTAGCCCAATTGCCGTTCGCAACATTCACAACGACATTCCCGATACAGCGGCCTCTACGCTGCTTCAAACCTGTCGAGACAACCGGCATATTTTCCAAGAATATTTCCGAATCAAAGCCAAGATCTGTGGTATCCCACAAATGACTCGTTGCGATATTTATGCACCGCCGAAATTCAAAAAAACCGTTTATCCCTTTGACCGTGCAGTCAAGCTTGTTTTCGACGCGTATCAACAATTTTCGCCAACCCTCGCAGACCATGCGCGCCGAGTCTTCGCGGAACGGCACATTGACGCCGCTCCCGCCCCTGGGAAAATGGGCGGGGCCTTTTGCTATAGCGTGTTGCCGTCGCTCACCCCGTACGTGCTGTTGAACTACTCCGGGGACGCCAGAGACATCGCCACGTTAGCCCATGAACTCGGCCATGCGGTGCATAGTATGATGGCTCGACATCATTCGGTGTTTACGTTTCACGCCACACTGCCTCTCGCTGAAACGGCTTCCGTGTTTGGAGAACAGCTTCTTTCCGACGCCCTGCTTGAAGAGGCCACCAGCACAAGAGTGAAACAACGGTTGTTGTTGAGCCAACTCGATGACCTTTATGCAACGATTCTCCGGCAAGCGTATTTTGTAGAATTTGAAAATCAAGCCCATGATCTCATTACCAGAGGCACCACCATTGATGGGCTCGCACAGACCTATTTTCAACTTCTCAAAGAACAATTTGGCCGTGGCATTGCCATCCCTACGGCTTTCCAATGGGAATGGTTGACCATTCCTCATATTTTCCGAAGCCCGTTCTATTGCTATGCTTACAGTTTTGGAAATCTGTTGGTTCTCGCGCTCTTTCAGCGCTACAAAAAGAAAGGGAAGTCTTTCATTCCGCAGTATCTCGAACTCTTGAGCCACGGGGGCTCTAAAAGCCCACAGGACATGCTGAAGCCACTCGGCATTGATTTGTGCAAAAAATCTTTTTGGCAAGCAGGGTTTAACCGTATCCAGGAACTCGTTGAGTCTCTTGAAAAAACCTTACACGAGAAAAACTAAAAACAAGAGGAGTTGACGATCATATTCACATGCTCAAACGCGTAAAGTATCTTTCCTTGATTTGGAGACACCTATTGCGTTAGCCTGCTCTCTTGTTGGTTGCCGTACGATTTTGAAGTGCAGGATTTTGAAAAAGGGAGTCTGCCAGATGCCAGAAAATGCTTATGTGCTCATCAACGTGCTACCTGGGCAAACTGCAAATGTGAAAAATTTATTGGCGGAAATTGAGGAGATTAAAACCATTGACGCCTGTTGGGGGAAGCCCGATATTTTTGCCAAAGTGGAAGTGGCAAGCCAGGAAGCGTTGACTCAATTAGTTCTCACCAGAATCCATGCTATTGAAGGAGTTGCCCAAACCGACACTCACCTGGTCTACACGCTTCACGAATAATCGCCTTTACGGAACGGATGGACTTCAATAAATTCCCGCCTGACGTTGCAACCACCGCACATAGAGGATGATCTTGGTAACATCGTCAGATGTGGCCTCGGCAATTTGAGGCATATTTCCAAACTTCCAGTGGTGGGCTCGGACGCCTTGCATGGCCGCTCGCATGAACGCAAAGTCGGCATGATGGGAGGGCTCATAAATTTTATGTACCAATGGCGGCCCCATGTTCGTCCCCCTACCTGCCATGCCATGACAGCGCGCACATAGGCCATTGAACCGTTCTTCCCCTGCTTGATATTCCTCCGGCACCGGCTGCGAAGAATCCCGAAGTCCAGCAGTCTCCTGCACGACGTTGTCATGAGAGACATGGTCTGAACTCGGTTCCCCTTGCCCATCTGAGCAACTGACAAAACCAATCAACACGGCCGTGCCGAGCCACACGAATTTTGTCAGTGGTGTCATCTTGAAATGTCGGATCATTGCACGCTGAGCACTTTCTGTCATCAATCTGCTATTACACAAGTCGACCGTTACGGACCCGAGGCTTTTGCCGCATAGGGCACTGGGTCTTGGAAGCCGGCATCTTGAAAACCTTGTAGTCGAATCACGCAACTATCACATTGCCCACAGGCCAAGCCAGCCTCCTGAGGATCATAACAACTGTGGGTCAACTCAAAGGGAACTCCCAGGGTCCGTCCCTGTTGAATGATTTGGGTTTTACTCAAGAGAAGGAGCGGCGCTTGAATCCGAACCATCTTGCCATCTACTCCCGTTTTCGTGCCGAGCTGAGCCATGTGTTCAAATGCGTGCAAAAACTCAGGGCGACAATCCGGGTATCCAGAATAATCTAATACATTGGCCCCGATGAAAATACAAGAAGCCTCGACGACCTCGGCATAGGCCAATGCCAACGACAAAAATATTGTGTTTCGTGCCGGAACATACGTGGATGGAATGCCAGTCTGCCGTTCTTGGTCCGACCGATTTTTCGGAATGGCTCCTGAGCCGACTAAGGCCGAACCACCAAATTCATGTAAATCCAATTGAAGAATTTTATGCTCGGTCGCCCCTAGCCATGCCGCAATCTCTTGTGCCCTTTGAATTTCAGCGTGATGACGCTGGCCATACCTAATCGTGAGCAAATACAGGGTGTACCCCTCGTCACGAGCCATTGCGGCCGTCACGGTCGAATCAAGCCCGCCACTGGCCAACACCACCGCTTTCATCGTGCCTCGAATGACCTTTTCATGGGGTCAACAGAATTTTTCAATACGGGGTTAGGGTATCCAGGAAAACGATTCTAGAGAAAAAACGGGGTCAACAGAAGAGTAAAAAGAAGGCGGTGGGCAGAGTCCATGACAAGTCACTGGTCAGGTTTAGACCCGTTGCTCCCCTCGTTCAATTTTTTCGAACAACTCGATTTTCTCCTGGCATCCGACGCAGAGTCTCGCAAACGGCATGACAGCCAGTCGTTTTTCGCTAATTTCAGTATCACACTCAACGCATATACCATAGGTCCCTTCCTCCAAACTCACCAACGCTTCATCAATCATTTGCCGTTCTCGATTTCGTTTTTCTTGAAGAGAAATTCCCATTTCACGTTCTAAATCCAATAAGGCTTGGTCTCCACTGTCCATGGCCGATTCAAACCGCCGTTGCTGCTCTTCCGTTAAGGATTGGCCTAGTTGGCTTTGAATTTCCTTCATGAGCTTGACTCGTTTTTCCAGCATAATCTTCCGTAATGACGTCGATCGCGAAGAGGGCAACCGCTTGGGAGCTTTGGCTTTGGCCGTGGTCTTTTCTTTCACGGCCTTGCTCTCACTGACTCTTACTTTTGCCGAACGCGAGGCAGATTTTACCATTTGGCTTTTGGAAGGCGCAGACGATTTCGCCTTAGGAGTTTTGGATGAACGCTTGGCGACGACAGTCGCATTTTTCTTCGTGGATTTCCCTACCATTTCACGTCTCCTTTTCCAACACAACAGCCACCCTTTTGCTTCGTCCGTTACGAATAACGACCTTCGGTCCAGGCGTTAAAGGTGCCAAAGATAGCAGTTCAAGCATAAGTCATCAAGGAATGAACCTCGTAATCCTCAACTTTTTGACGTCCTTGCAAAAACAGCAATTCGATCACAAAGGCACACCCCACAATTTCTGCGCCTAATTGCCGTAATAAGTACACGGTTGCAGCTGCAGTTCCTCCAGTGGCTAAGAGATCATCGACCACCAGCACTCGTTCTCCCATCGCCACGGCGTCTCGATGGATAGCCAGCGAGTTTGACCCATATTCCAAGTTATATTTTACCTCAAACACATCGGCAGGGAGCTTGCCGGGCTTGCGGACCGGAACAAACCCTGCCCCCAAGTTGTACGCTAACGGACTTCCCAAGATAAAGCCTCGAGACTCAATACCCACAATCTTGCTGATAGCCTCATTCCGATAGCGCGCGGTGAGGTCATCAATGACCTGTCGATACCCTTCAGGATTTTTCAATAACGTTGTAATGTCATAAAACACAATGCCGGGTTTAGGAAAATCCTGAATCTCGCGAATTAATGCTTTGTAATCCATACGTTAATCCTTTCAGTCTAGGTCCCATACCCATTCATCGGACGTTATTGAAAAAGCCTACCCTGTTTATCCTAAGCCTGCGCTGAGGCAACCACCAAGGGCTCTGGACAGGCAACGCGAGCGGGACAAATTTGGAGCCCTCCTTGCCCTTGCTATCGTTGTTGTCATCAGCGATTCCCTCAATACACAATCTCAAAGGATGAACCTTGGGCATTCGGGTGTATCCACTCCACCTGAATATCTTGAACATTCGCTAAGGACGGCCCACGTTTGACGGTTTCGAGAAATTCATCCACGAGAACTTGGGGGCCTTCGACTTCCGTTTCGACTCGACCATCCGGCAAGTTTCTCACCCACCCACTCAAACCACGCCTGATAGCCTGAGACTGCAGAAACGCCCGAAAGCCTACTCCTTGAACTCGGCCTTGGGCCAGGACATGAGCCCGAACACGATTCTGGTTTTCCCCAATCTCCCCAGGCATAATCTTGTTGGAATCCATCAACAGAGCGTTACGAAGTCTGCCCCCATAAATAGGCACTCAGCTCTTTAGACGTGTTCTCCGCATCGCGAATACAATCTGGAATTCCTATTCCATCATACGCCGCCCCTGTCACATACAGTCCGGGATGCCGGGCGACACGTTGACGAATTCGTTGCACACGATCCCGATGCCCACAGGTATATTGAGGCATGGCTCGAGGCCATCGATACACTTCCACATGGAGAGGCCGGCTTTGAATTCCAACCATCGATTGCAACTCATGACAGGCTCGTCCCGTCAATTCCGCATCGTCTAACTCCAGCAAGTGATCTCGTCCACGCCCGCCCAGATAACACCGAATCAGACATTGGCCCGAAGGCGCTCGCCCTGCCCATTTCATCGATGACCACGTAGCCGCAATCAATGAACGATTTTCAATTCTCGGCACCACAAAACCATAGCCACGAAGCTGATTCTTGACATCTGATTCAGAAAAGACCATCGAGATGGTCATCGTCGAGGCATGCGGAATCTCGTCTAGAACTGTCGCAGCTTCCTGGTCAAAAGAGCGGAGAAAACCTGCGGAAATGTACGCAGGAGTCGCAAGAATCACAGCCTCAGCATCCAATTTTTCTCCCCCTTCCAACTCAACCTGATACGGTGGGTTAATAGGAAAATCGAGTGACGGACGCACCGTCCGCACGGTGGCGCCTCGCCGAAGGGCCACTCCGGCAACGGAAAGCCGGTCTGCCAACCTCGTGATTAAATCACCCAACCCACCTTGTAAAGTTGTGAACAGTGTCCGGGCAGCCGTCACACCCGGCTTGTGCGAAAATCGCGCCCGCTGCATGGCCAACGCCCCTTTGATGAGACTGCCATGTTTGCGCTCCAACTCGACGAGGTGCGGAAAAGTCGCATCCACGCTTAACTCATTCGCATCACCGGCGTAAATCCCTGCGACCAACGGCTCAATAAGGCGATAAAAGGCCTCAGAGCCTAGACGCCGACTGAAAAACTCAGCCAGCGTTTCCTCATCTTTCGTTTTGGGGCGAGCAGGGATGACCCAATCCACTCCCATTCGTACAATACCCGCCCAGGAGACCACCCCGCTATGAAACAGGGGCCCCAGTTTCGTGGGAACCATTGAAATAAGGCCTTGCGGGAATTCACGCAATCGCCCTTTCGAATAGGTAAACGTTTGGGCATTTCCTTGATTGGTATTGATCAATTGCGAAGTCAGCCCCAATTTTTCACAGAGCTCAAGGGCTGATGGTTTGGTCGTGAGGAACGAGTCAGGGCCTCCCTCCATCACCAATCCATCACGACGGTTCGTGAGAATTTTTCCACCAAAACGAGGCTGACCCTCCACCACCGTACACTGAAGAGGCTTCCCCGTGATCCTTGCTTGCTCCAGTAAGGCAAACGCAGCAGAAAGGCCTGAAATTCCCCCTCCGACAATCACTACTCGTTTAGGAGCCGTCATAATGAATCACACGATTTTGGAGAAGGAGTGCTAAGCAATCCAGGCGAAGAAGCTCATCGAGTACTATATTTGTGAACAAACTCAATGGCAGCCTCAACATGATCGACAGGGGTTTGGGGGAGAATCCCATGACCGAGATTGAAAATATGCCCTGCCCTATTCCCGGCTCTGCCCAGAATATCCTTGATGCGGCGCTCAAGCTCCGGCAGAGGCGCAAACAAGACCACAGGGTCGAGGTTGCCTTGTACGGCAACATCGAACCCGATCCTGGCCCACGCTTCATCAAGCTCAACATGCCAATCCAACCCCAAAACATCACTGCCGGCACTGCGCATGAGAGGCAGGAGTGTCGACGTTCCCGTTCCAAAATAAATGATTGGAATCCCTTCAGGTTTCAAGCGATCAATTACTGATTTCACATGCGGCAAGACATATTCACTATAGTCACTCGGAGACAAACACCCCACCCAACTGTCAAAAATTTGAACAACCTGCACTCCTGCTCGAATTTGATTCTCCAAATACGTGATGACCACATCTGAAAGTTTGTGGAGTAAGGCATGCCACTGATCAGGCCGATGGAACATCATTTGTTTGGTGTGGAGATAGTTCCGTGAGCTCCCCCCCTCGATCGCATAGCTGGCCAAGGTAAACGGAGCTCCGGCAAAGCCGATGAGAGGCACGCGTCCATCCAACATTTTTTTTGTCAAACTCACGGCATCGGAGGAGAACCGAAAGGCGTCTCTCTCTACCCGGCGTAACCGCGTCAGGTCGTCTTGATGCCTTACGGGATTGAGAATGACTGGACCTTCTTCTTCACGGAAGGTCAACTGCAACCCCATCGGCTCTAAGGGCAAAAGGATATCCGCAAAAATGATGGCAGCATCCAAGGCAAAGCGTTCGATGGGTTGAAGTGTCACCTCTGCAGCTAATTCCGGAATCTTGCAGACATCGAGGATACTATGCTTCGCCCGAATGCGCTGATATTCCGCCATATAGCGCCCGGCTTGTCGCATAAACCATACTGGCGTCCGATCCACGGGTTCACGGCGGCAGGCTTTTAGAAAACGATCGTCGGTCATAAGGGGAAGGATTGTAGGATGGGAGGAAAAGACTGTCAATGAAAGAGAATAACTTCCAGTTCCAGAAGGCAGGGTTGCCGACTACACGATACTAGAAGGCTGTTGAAAAACTCAAAAATTTACAGAATTCATTCATTCTACAGGCAAAAATCAAAACGCCAGGAGCAAGGCAGGATGTTCAAAAAGGCCCGTCCAGCAAGGCCGCAGGTCCGTTGGCGCGCGGAGCGTACGATGGAGGACGTGAGCGCGAACGGCGCGAAGAGCGCCAAGGTTGTGAGCCCGAAGGCGACAACGGGCCGAGAACGCCGCTGGCGGATTTTTTCAATATCCTGCTAGAACCATTCTTGGTCCGCAGACTCGGTTTCTGCCGGAGGATTCACGGATCGGCCCGCATAGGCTTGCGTGATCGTTCGACTTTCCGCCTCATAGTCTGAGGCCTCGGCAAGATCAAGAAGCCGTGCATCGCCTTCCTGTAATTCAATCCGATAATGATCGCCCTTGAGAGAAAACCATTCAATATAGGGATGCGGGGCAAGAAGAGGATGCGGATCAAAGGAAATCGAACTCACGGTGCCGATTTGGGGATTGGCCAAATCAAGCAAGCGCGATGCCGCGTTGGGGTCATCGACAAATTGAGAATTCTTAAAAGAAAAAATCTGGCCGGCAATATCAGACTTGAAATCCCCGTTCAAATAAAATTCAATCGGACCAAGGGTGGCAAAAATCATCTTCCCGACCACAACGCCTTGTGTGCGATTATCAAGATATCCCTCCTTGACCCATCGATATCCACCAAATTTTTCCGCCATATGTCTTTCCTACTTCCCCGGAAATTCTCTGCCACGCCTCAACCGACTCCCTATAAGCAGGACAGGGAGACGACACATCTAAGAAACCTCTGATCCCCAATTTAAGAACGTCGGGGACAGGTTTATGGTGATAGCGGGATGCAGGGCAAGACGTTCCGTAGCGAAACCCGCGCCCTATCAAACTAGAATTGAGAGGTTTCTTAGGGCTTACACAGCCGACACTTCACCTGACGCATAACTCCAGCCTGTTCCAGAGCGTCCAAGGCCGTATCCTTATCAGGATATTCAAACCATCCGCCTTCCCAGAAATCAGACCGTGTGGGAATCGAAGGGACTTCAATGCACCGTTCTTTATGCAAAACGGCCTCATCGACAGATCTTCGAATATTGATCCAGAGAGCCATATGCTACTCCTCAGCAATGAAAAATTGCGCCATTAATCTTCAAGAAGTTGCCATTCATCTTTTTCAATTTTGACCCTTGCTCCGGTCTGGATTTTTTTTAGATCTTCACGATCGAATAATTTTATATACCGTTCGATGCGATCCGGATCATCAATCCGTTCTACTTGTTGCAACCCACTTGCCAACCGATACGTTCTCACCAGGACAGACATCTGCGACCCTCCAACGCGTTAGAATAAGAAGAAACTCTCAAAACTATAAGTTTTCAAAGAAGAAAACTGCAAGGCGTCAAGAGCAGCCAACCCTCAGATTTAATTCATTGGGTGATGGCCAACAGCATTTTCAATCCTGTATAATAGACCCAACGTCACAACACATTTATGAATCCGTAAAAAGGGAGTGACCAGATCTATGCCTGTTTATGAATATCAATGCAATACCTGTGACCATAAATTTGAGCTACTCCAATCCGTGAATGCGAGGCCGGAAGAGACATCCTGTCCCCAATGTCACGAGGTCAATGCTCAGCGACTCATGTCCGCTTTCGCTTCCCAAATCAAAGGTGAGCATAAACCTGGCTTTGGTGAGATGAAGGCCTACGACATGTATAATGAAAGAATGGATAAATTTAAAAAACTTCCTCCTATCATGGGTGGAGCACGTGTCGCTCCCGGCACTCCCAGAATGACCCAACCTACAGATTCCGATTCTGGAGAAAGCTAGCGCTCACTCAACTCACCTCGCAAGCTTTGTTACCCAGTGATTCCCTGCACGATTGACAACGGATTGACGATCTGTCTTTTGTTGGGTTGGCCTCCTATCCATTGCGATCACCTGACGGCGTCTTTCAATGAACACGAATTCCGCTCATAAGAAAGCCCTTATGCGAAATATTCGTGAAAATACCCTGTTGCGAAAACCCCGCATGCTGTTGGGGTCATGGGTGACGACCTTGTTGCTGTTCGGTTTGCCGGTGCTGGGATCGACCGAAGAATTAACCGGCTCGGCGTTAATCGTGGGCAATGGTCCGGAACGGTATGCGATTGAGGCCTTGGCAAAAAACTTTGAAGCCTTACATCCCAAAACCTCCATTGATTTTTTCTGGCACCAAAATGCCAGGCCAATCGAAGAAGTTCAGAAAGGCGCTGCCGATATTGCCGTGACGGGTCAAGCGGACAATGATCTCCTGTCGACCACCGTAGCCTGGGATGGCATCGCCGTGGTGACAAATTTTGCCAATTCCGTTGAAGAAATCACTCGAGAGCAATTGATGCAGATTTTTGCAGGCAACATACAATTTTGGTCGCAATTGTACGAAGACGGACCGGAGGCCAGAATTTCGCTGATTCATCGAACCTGGAACCAAAATATTCGCCAACCCTTTGAAAAATTCCTGGGCCTTGAAAATCACACGGGAAGTCGAGCAAAAATCGTCGAGAAAGAAACCGAAACCTTTAAGGCCATTAATGGCGATACCTATTCCATTTCCTATGTCTCGATGGGACCCGCGTTGCAAGCACATAAAGACGGATATGGCGTGACCCTGCTATTCATCGATGGCATTGAGCCTGAATACCAAACTGTCCTCGACGGCACCTATCCACTTCGTCGACCAGTCGTCTTTGTGATGAACCCCGATGCCTCTTCCGTCGCCCAGGCCTTTTTAGAATATGTGTTATCGCCTGACGGACAACGAGCCATAAAAAAAGGCGCCAGCGGTCTCTTCCAAGACAAAACCAGCTCGGTCATTAAATACTACCCCCTCAACGGGGAGTGATCCCGATTAATAACCAGATCCCCCTCTTGACAGGATCCTCACCATCCATGGTACATAGGCCCTCGCCCCACAAACCCCGACACTCTCTCCGGCAATTCATCTCCCAAGACGGAGATTCGTAGGGACACCCCCCTGTGGTTGTCCTACTAAACCAAACAAAAGGAACGATACTCCTCTCGATACACGTTAGGTCAGCCCATGTTCAAAAAAATCCTTGTGGCAAATCGTGGTGAAATCGCAATGCGGGTCATTCGGGCCTGTCGTGAACTCAACATCGCCACGGCTGCAATTTACGCTGAATGCGAAGCAACGGCGATTTATGTCAAAAAAGCCAATGAAGCGTATTTGGTGGGCCCTGGTCCGGTTCAAGGATTCTTGGACGCCCGGCAAATCGTCAACTTAGCCAAACGTATTGGAGCCGATGCGATTCATCCAGGATATGGGTTTCTGGCGGAAAACGCCCAGTTTGCCCATTTCTGTCGAGAGGCAGACATCACGTTTATCGGACCGACTCCCGAAGCCTTAGAACTGCTGGGAGACAAAGTGCAAGCCAGAAAACTCGCCCAACAGATCGGGATACCCGTAGTTCCGGGAACAGAAGGCTGCGTCCAAAGCGTAGAAGAAGGTCTGGAATTTTCTCGGTCCGTTGGCTATCCAGTGATGGTCAAAGCCAGTGCTGGCGGGGGGGGACGTGGACTTCGTGTCGTCCGTTCCGATGAAGAATTAAAAGAGGCAATGGAGTCCGGAGCTCGGGAAGCGTTAGCGGCTTTCGGAAACGCCGATCTCTTTCTTGAAAAATATATCGAGCGACCACATCATATTGAATTTCAACTTCTTGCGGACAATGAAGAGCACGTCGTCCATCTGGGCGAACGCGATTGTTCAATCCAACGTCGCCATCAAAAAATAATCGAAATCGCCCCCTCCTTAATCCTGACTCCTCAACTAAGGGGGCAAATGGGCGACGCCGCGATTGCACTGGCCCGTGCCGCCAAGTTTCAAAACGCCGGCACGGTCGAATTCTTATTGGATCAAGATGGCAATTACTATTTCATGGAGATGAATCCGAGAATTCAGGTGGAACATACGGTCACGGAGCAAATCACCACCATCGATATTGTGCAGACCCAAATTTGGATTGCCGCAGGACGACCGCTTGTGTTTGGGCAACATGAAGTCACCCTTCAAGGCTATGCGATTCAATGTCGGATTAACGCGGAAGACCCTCAAAATGAATTTCGTCCCTCTTCCGGCAAAATCACGGCTTATTTGTCTCCAGGTGGAATTGGGGTGAGGATCGACGGCGTCGTGTACAAAGACTATACTGTTCCCCCTTACTATGATGCGCTGTTGACCAAAATGACGGTACAAGGCCGGACCTGGGACGAAACCGTTCGGCGAACCCACCGATCACTGGAAGAGTTTTTGTTGCGGGGAGTTAAAACGACCATTCCCTTTTTGAAAAACATTATGGAAGAACCCGATTTTCGGTCGGGAAAATTTGACACGTTGTACTTGGACTCTCACCCGGACCTCTATAAATACGACCATGCCTTGGTATCAGAAGATCTTGTGGTGACACTCTCCGCTGCCATTGCGGCATATGAAGGGTTATAACACCTCATTCAGTAACGAGTATTTTTAACGCAAAGGCATCTTATGGCAAAAAAATCAACATTCTGGGACAAGTTCAAAAAACGCTCCGGAGCCTCACCTCGAAAGCAACGGAAGACCAAACTTCCGGACACATTTGAATTGGAAGCCTCGCCAGGCCGAAAACTGCACCTCACGGACGTCTCCTTACGAGACGGGCATCAATCGTTGTTAGCAACGCGCATGCGCACGGAAGATCTGATCCCGACGGCAGAACAACTGGATGCAGTAGGGTTCTGGTCCCTGGAAGTCTGGGGAGGCGCAACATTCGACGCCTGCTTGCGATTTCTCAAAGAAGATCCATGGGAACGGTTAAAAGCCTTCCGCCAAGCAGCCCCCAACACCAGATTGCAAATGCTACTCCGTGGGCAAAACCTGGTGGGGTATCGGCATTATGCGGACGATGTCCTGGAACAATTCATTGTCAAGTCCGCAGAACATGGCATTGATGTCTTTCGTATTTTCGATGCCCTGAATGATATTCGAAATCTGAAATCCGCCATCAAGGTGGCCCGGCAGTGCAACAAGCACGTGGAAGCCACGATTTGCTATACGGTCAGCCCAGTGCACAGTCTGCATCACTTCGTGGAACAAGCCAAACGGCTGGAAGATCTGGGCACCGACACCATTTGCATCAAGGATATGGCCGGACTCTTACCCCCTTTCGAAGCGTATACGCTCATCAAACATTTGAAGGAAGCGGTTCGTGTACCTATCCATCTTCATACGCACTACACATCGGGCATGGCCTCGATGTCTTCGCTCATGGCGATCCTCGGCGGTCTCGATATTTTGGATACGGCCATGTCTCCGCTTTCAGGCGGCACATCTCATCCCCCCACTGAAACCTTTATTGCGGCCCTGCAAAAGACCCCGTATGACACCGGATTGGATCTATCTCAGTTCCCCCCCATCACGGAACAACTGCGAACAGCAAGAAAAAAGTATCACCAATTTGAAAGTGATTTCACGGGCGTGGATACGAATGTCTTGTTCTCCCAGGTACCGGGCGGCATGATCTCGAACTTGGCTTCTCAATTAACGGAACAAAATGCCATAGAGAAAATGAAAGAAGTGTTGGAAGAAATCCCGCGGGTTCGCAAAGATATGGGCTACCCCCCATTGGTGACCCCTACCAGTCAAATCGTCGGCTCACAAGCCACTCTGAATGTCATGACCGGCGAACGGTACAAAGTCATCACCAACGAAGCCAAAAATTACTTTTTGGGACTCTACGGCAAACCGCCAGGATCTTTGGATTCAACCACAAAACAAAAAGCGATTGCCGATGGCACCCCTATTGCAAACAGACCGGCGGATAACCTGGACCCTGAATTAGAAGAAGCCAACAACGAATTGCGCGAGCATACCGTATCTCAAGAAGACGTATTGTCATATGCCCTCTTCCCTTCCGTCGCGTTACAGTTTCTCCACGAACGTGAACAAGGGGAACTCCAACCCGAACGTCTTGAACCCCAAAAAGAAGGAAGCGAAGGAACTCGGTCGTCCCATGGTTTGCATCTCGCACCTATCGAGTTTACCGTCACCCTCCATGGTGAATCATATCACGTACGGGTTTCAGGCTCAGGACAAACTATCGACGGGAAAAAACCCTACTATATTAAGGTTGATGACAAACTAGAAGAAGTCTACCTGGAACCGATTCATGAAGTGTTGGCCAGTGGACCCGAGGCACCCGTCTCAACCGGCACCGCCAAGGGGGGGCGCCCCAAACCCAGTGGCCCGGGAGATGTGACGACTCCTATGCCGGGCCGTGTCGTGAAAGTCCTCGTCACGGAGGGCTCCCAGGTCGCTGCCGAAGATCCGGTTCTCGTGATTGAAGCGATGAAAATGGAAAACCAGGTCGCCGCGCCAATTGAAGGGACGGTGAAGGCCATACATGTCAACGAAGGCGATCTTGTGAATTGCGATGAAACCCTGATCCAACTCGAATAAGCTAACAATTCAGCAAGCTGGATCGACTCAGCCGCCGTGTTATTTCCCTATTGTGACAAATCGCACCTCTTCTCCTCTTCGCATTCCCTCCCACATTGACCTGCTCCATCGACACGCCGTTCACACCACCACTGTGAACGGACATCGCGTTGCCTATCTAGACAACGGAAACGGTCTGCCTATCATTCTGATTCATGGGTTGGGAGGCTCCATGTGGCATTGGGAACACCAACAAGTCGCGCTCGCCCAATCGTATCGGATCATTACGCCTGATTTGTTGGGCTCAGGACTGTCCGAGAAACCTGAGCTCATGTATTCTCCGGCCTTTCTCCTCGATGCCTTTCGCACGTTCATGGACAATCTCCATATTCAAGAAGCCATATTAATCGGCAGTTCCATGGGAGCCGGTCTCGCAATCGGGATGAGCCTGAAGCATCCGGACCGTGTCACCAAACTCGTGCTTGTTGCGGGATTTCCCGCCAAAATTCTCGACAACATTCGATCTCCGAGACCCAAGCGATTCATCGAGCACCGGCCGTCACTCTTTGTGGCAAAATTAGGAAGTTGGGTAACCGGCCGATGGTTCACCAAACTGATTCTAGAAGCAATTATTCACGATCATGCCCTGATTTCCCCGATAGTCGTGGAACGTGCTCACCACATTCGCTCGCAACCCGGATTCTTATATGCCGTGTATTCACAACTGGATCAGATTTCAGAATGGGAAACGACTTTTGCACCACGATTAACAGACATCTCACACCCCACGTTCATTATTTGGGGCGCACACGATCAGATCTTTCACCCCTCCGTAGGGCAAACTCTACAGACGACCATTCCCAACAGCTCGTTTCTGGTCGCGCCGAATTCCGGGCATATCCCGCAGTGGGAGAATCCCGACTTCGTCAACCCTGCCCTCCTACAGTTCCTTGCTAACAAGTCATA
This sequence comes from Nitrospirales bacterium, assembly GCA_965247845.1. Taxonomy (GTDB): domain Bacteria; phylum Nitrospirota; class Nitrospiria; order Nitrospirales; family UBA8639; genus Bin75. The sequence continues at coordinate 539,395 of OZ252040.1, forward strand.
GATATTTATCATTAGGTGTTACTGTTATCCTGAGTCACTCTTGGCATCTTGAGCCTTTTATTTGTCGTTCTGAGCGAAGCGAAGAATCTCTATTGTAGGCAAAAGAATCTCACTTGCCATCCACTTCTTGACAGTCCTCCAATCCTGCCGTATAAATTTTTTAGCGAATAATTCCCTTATTCCCAAGTCGCTCCACCAAATAGCAGGGAGGTCTTACTCATGAGAAGTTTCATACACCGCCCTCTCGTTCTCTCTAGCCTTATTCTTGTACTGGGGCTCAATGGATGCGCTTCATTCAATACCCAGACAGATTCAGGGTTCTCCTATCAATCCATTCCCGTAGCCAAAGGCACAGCCGCTGCCGGTGCAGGATCAACCATTGCCTTTCGAGATTCATCCCTCGCTTTGACTGGATCGGGAATTTCCCAAGGAGAAACGCTTCGTTCCGTGAAGGTAGCCAAAGGAGATTTATCCCTCCAGGATATTACCGAGACAAAAGGCAACGTGCGCATCATCAGCGTGGTCCCCTCCCTCGACACGAAAGTGTGCGAGCAGCAAACCCATTATCTCAGTGAGAAAAACAAGGGCCTCGATGCGAAGGTCAATCTCTATACCGTCAGCGTTGATACCCCATTTGCTCAGGGGCGCTTTGCCAAGGAGGCGAAGATCAACAACGTCACATTTTTGTCTGACTACCGTGGCGGAGACTTTGGACGCACCCATGGGCTTTTATTAGATGGCCCCCATTTACTTGCCCGTGCGGTGATGGTGGTGGATAAAAACAATATCATTCGCTATCTGCAAATTACCCCAAACCTTGCGAACATGCCCGATATGGAGGCTGCGTTTGCTGCCGCACGAGCCTTACTCTAGGGAACCTCTGATTTATTGTACGATCGGGCGCAGTGCGGTGTTGTGTCCTCGCTCAACCCTCGACTATCGACTTGATATGTCTCGGATTTCGCTGCGGGACGCCTTGCCCTGCATCCCGCTATCACAATAAAGCAAGAGGTTCCTAACAGTCTTAGAGCACTGTGCAAGATCCAGACTTTGGAGAGTTTTGCCTCTCCGTGCTCAACCGAGTACACTTTGGCCGACATGACCGTACTGTTTGCTTGATTCCTTCCACACGCTGGGGACTGACCTGTGAGTTTTACGAAGCGCCTGCAGAAGTTGGCCAAGCCGATTTGGGATGCGCAACTCAAGCATCCTTTCGTGATTGCCCTGGGGAAGGGCACCCTGCCCAAACGAAAATTCCAGTATTATATCTTGCAAGATGCCCGGTATCTCGAAGAACTCGCCCGCATATTCGCCTTGGGCGCACAAAAAGCCCAAGACCCTGATACGGCTCTTCGCTTTGCCAAACTTGTTGAAGAAACCATTGTTGTCGAACACGGGTTGCACGAAACCTATGGCAAGCAATGGAAGCTCACGGCCGCTGACATGCGAAGCACTCCTCTTGCCCCGACAAACTACGCATATTGCCGGCACATGCGAAGCGTGGCCCAAACCGGCACACTGGCCGAACTCACGGTCGTGGCCCTTCCCTGCGCATGGATCTATTGTGTCGTGGGCCAACATCTGCTGAGAAAGGGGGCACCGTCACCCAAACACCCCTATCGGGATTGGTTAGTGTTATACGGGTCGCCGGAATTTGCCGAAGTCACCCAATGGATGCGCAAGCTGGTTGACAAAGAAGCCAAACAAGCCGGCAAGGCAGAAAAAGAGCGTATAAGCGAAGCGTTTCTGACCAGCTCACGCTATGAATGGATGTTTTGGGATATGGCGTGGCGTGAAGAACAATGGCCGGTCTAACGATACGAGACAACCCTAGACTAGAGTCTTCCAACAATCAGGCAGCATAAGCTTGCCCCCTGCTTCGACAGAAGGATACTGCCGCTACAAAAACAGGGATCGCGCAACTACAAAACTTGGCACATCTAATCTTGCACAGGAGCCAACGCCCCCAGGTACGGAAACCCGCCGATGCGGATAAACGGAGAGTCGGCTTGCAGTCGGTAATCGCCGCGAGTCGGGGCTATGAACCGAGGCGGCGCATAGATGCCTGAAAAGGGAGTGGAGTCTGCCTGCGAGCCGAGAAGCTTGCCGTCTCTATGATAATGGACCTTGGTTTTATTCAGCCCATTATGCGCAATGGTTACGGTATTCTTGGTTGACCACGCAATTCCCACTTGGGCCTCGTCAATAATATTGCCTGCGACCCTGCCCGTTGCATTGTCCTGAAACTTGACGCCTCCCCCATTCTTCACAAGGGTATTTTGAATCAGTGTCGCTTCCCCTTGATCCGCCACCAGGACTCCTTCGAACAAGCTTCGCGTAATGATGTTCCGTTCCAGATGCACGATTGACGTTCCCCCAACCGACACGCCATGGTCATTATCGTGGATCAAATTGCCGATCAGCTTCGCTTGAGAATTCACAAATGCGATACCCGTGGTTTCACTGCCGCCCACAATGCAATTCTCAATGTGCACATTCTGGACTTGTTGCCCAAAGACAAAGCCATTGACTGTGAGGTTCTTGAGGGTCACTCCTTCACCGTTGAAAATACCAACGCCTAACCCGCCATGTTGTTGAACGGTCAATCCGTGGATTTCCACATTCTTGGCCCCATAGGGCCATTTTCCAATATGCAAGGTCCCTACCCGCTCTAATCCTGTAATAAAGACTTTCTCTCGACCTTCCCCGATCACCTTGAGTCCTTCTTTACTGTGTACCGTGACGTCCTCGGCATAGCGCCCTGCTTTGATCAATACGGTATCCCCATTTTGCGCGTGATCGATTGCCTCCTGAATGGATATGAAGTGGCCGGACCCATCCAAAGCCACAGACCAGGTTGACCCCATGTCGGACGTTCTTTCACGAGACCCGCTTGGCTCTTGAGCAACCGCCACGCTTACGCCAAGCAACACGCTCAACGCACCGATGGCAAGAATGGGTTGCACCCAATACCTTGGCATCAAGATCGGTTCCTCGTTAGTGGCTTCATTCCGTATTCTTCTGTATCTTGCCATGTCAGGACTGTTTATTGGACCCACAGGGGACATACAGGAAGTGCCTTTTCCTGGTCAAGCTTGCGGTGCATTCTTATCTCCCCCCTACTCACCACTGCACACTTTCCGGGACCGGGAAGATTCCCTATACTAGGGAATCTCTGCTTTATGGTGATAGCGGGATGCAGGGCAAGGCGTCTCGCAGCGAAACCCGAGACATATCAAGTCGATAGTCGAAGGTTGAGCAAGGACACAACGCCGCCATGCGCCCGATCGTGCAATAAATCAGAGGTTCCTTAGGAGATGTGATGGTATTAGTAGGCGTAACAGGAGGGCTCGCTTCTGGAAAAACGACGGTGGCAGGCCTGTTTCAGGAATGCGGCGCATTCGTCATTCAGGCCGATCAATTAGCTCGCACCGTGGTGACACCGGGTAAAACAGCCTGGAAAGAGATTGTCAACACATTTGGGACTCACGTCCTTCAAGCCGATCGCACGCTGAATCGAAGCACCTTAGCCAAACTGGTTTTTCATAATCCTCGAAAACTGTCGGCCCTTAATCGCATCGTGCATCCTCGCGTTGCACGCGAACAAGTTCGGCAAACCAACGCCATTGCAAGACGACATCCGAATGCCGTGATCATTTACGATGCGGCGCTCTTGATTGAAGCGCAGGCCCATGAACGAATGGATCGTGTCATTGTGGTGACAGCCAATCAGACGACACAACTTCAACGGGCTCGGCAGCGAGATGGCCTGACCAAAAAAGAGGCATTGGGACGAATTCGTGGGCAACTGCCCTTGCGCACCAAGCGTCGTTTTGCGGATTATGTCTTGAATGGCACGTTGCCGATTTCTCAGCTCCGGCCACAGGTGCGACAGCTCTATCAAGAACTGCTTCAAGAGGCTGCCTTGCCGCACCAGACACAACCAAGCAGGCCACGTCACTCCTAACCATTTTCATTTTTCTCACGAAGGACACAGTCATGCACAATGTTGTCATTATTGGATCGGGCCCTGCAGGACTCACGGCTGCTATTTATACGGCTCGGGCCAATCTCTCTCCGCTCATGATTGAAGGCTCGCAAGCCGGCGGGCAACTCACGTTAACGACCGACGTTGAAAATTTTCCCGGCTTTCCTGAGGGCATTATGGGGCCGCAATTGATTCAGGATATGCGTGCCCAAGCAGAACGATTCGGCACGATATTTCAGACGGCTGATGTAACTAACGTCGATCTCAGCCGCCGACCCTTTACTTTAACGATTAATGATGAAGAAACGATTCAGGCTCAATCGCTGATTATTTCTACCGGCGCTTCGGCAAACCTCTTGGGACTGGACTCGGAAAGTCGACTCCTCGGCCACGGGGTGTCGACGTGTGCAACCTGTGACGGGTTTTTCTTTCGGGGACAGCCTATTGCCGTCATCGGAGGCGGCGACAGCGCAATGGAAGAGGCCACGTTTCTGACGAAATTTGCTTCCCACGTGACCATCATTCATCGTCGAGACAAACTTCGGGCGTCAAAGATCATGCAAGACAAGGCCATGAACAATGAAAAAATTTCATTCCGCTGGAATTCGGTGGTGGAAGACGTATTGGGCGATGACGTGGTCGCCGGACTTCGCCTTCGGGATAGCGTCACCAACGACACAGCGACTCTGGACTGCAAAGGGGCGTTTGTGGCCATCGGGCATACGCCGAATACGCATATTTTCAGGGGACAAATCGAGATGGATGCCAACGGCTACATTCGAACATCGCATGGGACGGCAACCAGTGTGCCCGGCGTCTTCGCTGCCGGGGATGTCCAGGACCCGCACTATCGACAGGCGATCACGGCCGCCGGCACCGGATGCATGGCCGCCATGGATGCCGAACGGTTTTTGGAGGCCGAAGGGTAATGCCCTATGCCTTGGTTCACTATCACGAACTGGCGCTCAAGGGCCGCAATCGTGGATTTTTTGAACAACGATTGATTCAACATCTCCAAAACTCTCTTAAAAAGACGAACGTCACCGAAATCAAATCGCTTTCAGGTCGTATCCGGATAACCTTTACGAACGAGGCATCCTGGGAGGACATTCAGGATCGCATTCGTCATACCTTTGGCGTGGCGAATTATTCCTTGGCCTATTCCCTTCCGATCGACTATGCCGCACCCGATATCAAGCCGCTGTGTGAAGCCATTGCAGCCACCCTTCAATCGAAAACCTTTGAGACCTTTCGTGTCACAACCAAACGCGCGGACAAACGGTTTTCAAAGACCTCTCTTGAACTGAACAGGGAAATAGGCGCGTACTTGTGTGCCGTGACCGGGAAACGTGTACGTCTCAATGCGGCGGACATCAATATTGTTGTCGAGGTCGTCGATCACACCACGTACTTCTCGCTCGTTAAATATCCTGGGCCTGGAGGACTCCCCACGGGCATCAGTCGCAACGTGCTCTGCCTCATTTCGGGAGGCATTGACTCACCGGTGGCCGCCTACCGGATGATGAAGCGTGGCTGCAAAGCCATTTTTGTTCATTTTCACAGCCGACCCTATCTTTCACGAACCTCTGAAGAAAAAGTCCGCGATCTTGTCTCCCTTCTCACGCGCTATCAATTAGCGGCTCGCTTATACCTCGTCCCGTTTGGGGAGCTTCAACGCAAAATTGTCGTTGGCTCTCGCGCCTCTATTCGAGTGGTCCTCTATCGGCGGATGATGATGCGAATTGCGGAGCAACTGGCCGAACAAGAACAGTGCTGGGGTTTGGTCACCGGCGATAGTCTCGGGCAAGTCGCCTCCCAAACCGCAGAAAACCTCCAAACCGTGAGCCAAGTGGCTCACCTCCCTATTCTTCGTCCATTGATTGGTATGGACAAACTCGAAATTATCAACGAGGCACAACAGATCGGAACCTTTGAAACGTCTATTGAACCAGACCAAGATTGTTGTACGTTGTTTGTCCCACGTCATCCGAATACGCGCTGTCAACTCGACACCATCCAGCAAGCCGAAAATCTGCTGCCCATCCAGGAGATGGTCCAGGAAGGGATGGAAACCGCCGAACTCGCCGAGTTTTCTTTTCATGCTTAGTGGTTTCTGTTCGCTCCTCGCTTGTCACCCTGAGCCTTTCCATCCTCATTCTGAGCCGAAGCCTCGATGTAGTGGCGCCATCTCATGGCGCCTTCTTCTAGGCGGTACAGGGAAAGGCCGCATGAGATGCGGCCCTACAGGATGACAACAAGAAAGGCTCGGCACCCCCTTGGTTCGTTGACAAGACTTTGACTCGGTCGATATAGTACTCTTCGCTTTTCAAACCTTTCTTTTTAGTCATCTCTTCAACTCGAAAGCCATCATGTCTGATTCTATTACGCCCTTTACCTTAGACCAAATCGGGTATAAATCCGTTCGTTTTTCCAGTAAGGGAATTTTTGATACCCATAAAGACCAAATGGTCGACCCTTATGCCGCCACGAGGATCCCAAAAGAACATCAAGTTCAAGGCCTTCAATTTTGGCCCCAAGAAAAGGGGAAATTTCCTTCTGTTGTTCTGCTTCACGGAAAATGGGGGTTAACGCCGGACTCAAAAGAGTTGGCCCTGAGACTGGCCTGTGAAGGCTATGTGGTTATTGTCCCCAACTTGTATGGCCGACAGGGCGGCATGGTCACGGCCAATGCCGAGGTGGCCGATGCTCTCTCAGAAAGAATTGACCTCACGACAGTCCTTCAGGATATCAATGCCTCGTGCGAATTTTTGAATGCGAATATACCCGAAGACCCCAATATGGAATTTACGGTGCGGAATGCGCATGCCGCAGTTGGATTAGGATTGGGCGGAACCTTCGCCCTCCTCTTTGCCCTCAAACGAAAGCGGTTGCGAGCAGCCGTCTCCTTTTACGGGAAACTTCCCAACCCTCTTGACTCAATCAAGAATATGTATTGCCCTTTCCTGTATCATGCTGCTGAAATGGATGATACCGTGACGGCCGAGGAACTTGCACAACTGACGAAAGTCGCACAGGAATCGGGAAAAACCGTAGAAGTACGTCAATATCCAGGCACCAGCAATGGATTCTGCGACCAAGTGCAGCCTGCCCTCTACAATGAATCAGCAGCCAAGCAAGCTTGGGACGACACCATCTCGTTTCTCAAAAAGCAATTACCCGTTTAAGCGGACTCAACTCGTCTGGTCTCAATCGAAGCCAAAGCGCACCTTTATCATGTGTGCACTACATGGCATTCCCAACATTCTTCGCGTCGCGGGATTCAAATCGCCCTGCTCGAGTCCCTATGTGTCCATAGGGTTTAGGGTTCTCGTCCTCGCGGCTTTCTTAGTATGGCCGCACACTCTTGTGGCAAAGGACACTGATTTTGCAGATCTCCTGCGGAAAACAGGGCCTCAGACACACACCATTGCTTCTGACAAAGAGGCCACTGCCTTTTTCCTGAAAACCTTCGGAGCCTCCCTCGAATTGCCCAAAGGGCTGCTACAAACAGCACACAGACATAACCGGCCGGCCCTTCCTAAAGGGGCCACTCGACACCTGTCACTCTTCATGGTGAATCTTGCAACCTGGCATCTCACGAACGACCTCCTGACCGCTCTTAATCAGAAAGAGATGACAACGATGCAATCGATTCTCGATAACCGACAACAACAGATCGGGTGGCTCGAGCAAACCGGATCCCAACCGGACTTGCCTGATATCCTGGCTCTGGTCACGACCATTGCACAATTACAGCCCTCAAAACCCATCACGCACCCACTCTCTCCACGCTACTCTTTGTTCACGCAATTCCTCCATGAACACTACCCGGATTGGATCGGCACTCCAGATAGCTGGCTGACTCTGGCACAAACCGAGGGACCGGCAGGTGTGCGGAAACGATTACAAGAATACTGGGATCACCAGTCTAATCAAAATGGTCGGCACAAGAAGTACCTTCAGGCTGACTCTGCTCCATCCATCAATCGATTTCTCCAACAGTCTTTTCTGCCGACAGCCACGGCATACGTCCAGGCTGCCCTCTTGCAATTACACGTCAGGAATGAGCAGCAAGCATGGAGGCATTGGCAGGCAATGCAACAATGGAGCAACGATCAAAAAAACGAAAAAGGCCTTCGACGTCTGTGTGGGACATGGCAATGGCTCATTCATAATCATCAGAACCATGGCGACCATAAAACGGTCATGGTCTACCCTCCCCCATCACAATACCACCGGATGGATCCTCAGCCAGCCACGATCCAAGTCCAGGGGGATACCGTCTACATTCGATGGGAATTTCCGCGGGGAATCGTGCAGGAAGAAAGCCTTCTGCTGAGTGAAAAAGATCAACTCCTCTCAGGCACCTTTGTCAATAACCTGGGGCCCAATGGCAACATCACCGGCCGCCGCCTGAAACCGTGCCAAGAAGAGTAAATCTTTGCTGTAGGTCGGATTAGCGCAGCGTAATCCGACATTATCTAGGCCGACGCCATGCAATATCGACGAACGTTCGTATCCGGTGGCACTTACTTCTTCACCGTCGTCACCGCACGAAGACGAACGCTGTTCTGCGATGAGAGGACCATTCAGCTCGTGCGCCAAGCCTTTCGCCACGTCAACGCCAATCGCCCGTTTATGGTCAATACAATGGTGATCTTGCCCGACCATCTCCACTGTATCTGGACCCTCCCGGCCACTGATGACGACTATCCGACCCGGTGGCGATTGATCAAAACCTGGGTAACAAAACATTACCCGCCTCGCCGTCCCCATGACTCAAGGCACCCCAGGCGGAGGGAGGCCGCCGTGTGGCAGGGTCGGTATTGGGAGCACCTCATTCGGAATGAGGAAGATTACCGGCAGCACGTGGAGTATATTCATTACAATCCGGTGAAACATGGCCAGGTGCGACGACCCTGGGACTGGCCGCATTCAAGTTTCCGGCAATACGTCCAGGAGGGGCTCTATCCGAGAGGGTGGGGCGCTACGGAGCCAACGTTGGACGAGGAAATTGGTCACGAATAGAGAGGTTGAGTAACGCGAAGGGTTTGGCGGAATTGTCGGATTACGCTACGCTAATCCGACCTACGAGAGGTCTCAGGCTTCAGATCCTTCTCCATGCTCTAATCGGTCAGCCAAGACCCGAAGGGCAAACGCTTGGACGGCAGCTTGTGCCTCAGAACGGGTTGAACCATACGCCAGCACACCAGGAAGCGACGGAACTTCTCCAATCCAGCGACCATCTTCTTCTTGCTCAAGTTCGACTTTCAAGTGATTCTGATCCATCATGCTCAATCTCCTTGCTATGGCCAGCCAGGCTAGACAAAAAGCAAGACGAGTCCCTTTCCGATAGACCATAAATTAATCGGTACCTCAGATCAATTGAGCCATAGCCGTATTACAATCCCGGCCAGCGGAGTACAATAGAAGGGAGAGGGCTGACATGCTTTCGGAAGAACTCCTCGAACCCACGATTCAACACATCGGCCGCACCTTGGCTGAGCACTCCAAAACCAACACGGCGGCGATTCTGAGTCAACGCTGGTGGAATGACCTGCTCATGGACTGGGGCATGCAGGATGAGGACTTCAAAGTTCAACTCTTCCGCTTTGTCGATGTGCTTCCTACTCTCAAAACGGATGAACAATTTACTAGACTCCTTGCTGAATATTTTAGTCACACCCCCATTCTCCCCCAATCACTCAAGTGGTCTCTGCAGAAGCTTCCCGCCACTTGGATCGGCGCACATATCGGAGCCCTTGTGCTGCGTCGACAATTCACGCGCATGGCCTATACGTTTATCGCCGGAGACTCTATACAAAGCGCCATGCCGGTCCTCAGGACGCTGTGGCGATCGGGACGCTGTGCGTCTGTAGATCTGTTGGGTGAAACGACCGTCAGCGAAGCAGAAGCCGACGGCTATCGAGACCGGTGTTTAGAGGCCCTTCGAGGGTATCATGAACAAGCCCACCGTTGGCTCAGCCGACCATTGCTCGAACAGGACCACCATGGGTTGATTCCGCGCGTCAATCTGTCTGTTAAAATTTCCGCTCTGTATTCACAGCTGGATCCGGCTGATCCCAATGGAAGTTTTGAGGGTGTAGCTTCACGGCTTCGGCCGATTTTGAATGTGGCATTACAACTGCCAGCGTCTCTTACTTTCGATATGGAACATTATGAGCTCAAAGACTTGACCTATGAGATTTTCATGCGGATTTTCTCCGAACCTGCATATCGAGCCTACCCTTGGGCAGGCATTGCCCTCCAGACGTATCTTCGGGATGTCGATCACACACTGGATCGCCTCGTAGACTGGGTCCGACAACGCGGCTCACCCATCACCATTCGGTTAGTCAAAGGTGCGTATTGGGATGCGGAAAACATTCAAAACACGCAACGTGGCTGGCCCATCCCCGTGTTGAGACGGAAAACCGAGACGGACGCCAACTTTGAATATCTCAGCCAAAAATTACTGGACCACCTGTCGCTGTTCCGTCCGGCTTTCGGAACTCATAATTTGCGAAGTCTTGTCCATGCCGAGGCCGTGGCCCAATCCCAAGGATTATCCCTAGAGACCTACGAATACCAATCACTCTATGGCATGGCCGATTCATTGCAACACGCCATTGTCCAATATGGGCGTCGCGTGAGGGTGTATACGCCAGTCGGAAAACTCCTTCCCGGCATGGCCTATCTCGTTCGACGATTGTTGGAAAACACTTCTAACGAATCCTTTCTGCGGCAGCGGAAGCAAGAAACGCCTCTTAAAGTGTTACTGGCCCCGCCACACACGACGGTTGCTCAAGCAGCTCCCGTCTCTCAACCCGACGTACGCTCACGTTTTCAAAATGAACCGCACACGGATTTCTCACAAGAAGCCTCGCGTCATGCCATGACGCAGGCTCTTGAACGGGTCAACCAACAACTTGGACAATCGCTTTCCTTCCCTGTCCCTTCTACGGTTGGACAATTGAAAGACGAACTGGTTTCGACCAATCCCAGCCGACCGGACGAGACCATTGCACGCATGCCCTGTTACTCCCCTGCCGAATTGGAACCGGTGATTCAAGCGGCTCTTGAAGCCTTTCAATCCTGGCGTACCACGTCAGCCAGCACGCGTGCCGATTATCTCTGTGGCGTGGCGGAACTCATGAGGCAACGTCGGTTTGACTTAGCCGCGTGGGAAATTTTTGAAACGGGGAAACCTTGGAGAGAAGCCGATGCCGATGTTGCCGAAGCTATTGACTTTCTCGAATTTTACGCCCGCCAGATGCGACATTTGGGGCATCCGCAGCTCTTAGGACAGGAACCAGGTGAACTGAATCACCTCGAATGGCTTCCACGTGGAGTGGCCGTTGTCATTTCCCCGTGGAATTTTTCGCTGGCCATTCCAACAGGGCTGGTCTCAGCCGCGTTGGTAACAGGCAATACCGTCTTGTTCAAACCTTCGGAACGCTCACCGATGATGGGCTACCATTTGACTCAACTCTATAAGGAGGCCGGACTCCCTGACGGCGTACTGCATCTTCTCCCGGGTGGACCTGAAATCGGGGAAGCTCTCGTTGCCCATCCCCGGATTCATGTTATTGCCTTTACCGGATCAAAAGAAGCCGGACTCCAGATTATCCAGCAGGCTGCGCAGGTGTCACCTGGCCAATCCCATGTAAAACATGCGATCGCGGAAATGGGTGGGAAAAACGCCATCATCGTCGATGAAACCGCAGATCTCGATGAAGCCGTGAGCGGGGTCCTGTCCTCCTTCACTGGGTATCAAGGACAAAAATGCTCTGCCTGTTCTCGGGTCATTGTGCTCGAACCGGTGTATGAGGAGTTTGTCGAGCGTTTAACGCAAGCGGCGCAAAGCTTGCACATTGGTCCGCCGGAAAATCCAGCTCATCACATGGGACCGATGATTGATGAGCGCGCCCTTCAAAAGGTTCGAGCCTATGTCAACATCGCCGGACAAGAAGGGACCGTGCTGCTAGACCAAAGGATGACCGGTGAAGGCTGGTTCCAAGGTCCGGTCATTGTGACCGAGGTTCAACCTCATCATCGACTGGCACAGGAAGAAATTTTCGGCCCAGTGGTCGCGGTGTTACGTTGCTCCACTTTCACGGAGGCGTTGCACGTCGCCATGCAATCGGATTTTGCTCTGACCGGTGGGATTTACTCTCGAAGCCCTTCCAATATTCACCAAGCCCGTGAAGTCTTTGACGTGGGCAATTTTTATATTAATCGCCCCATCACCGGATCGCTGGTCGGACGACAACCCTTTGGCGGCCATCGCCTGTCAGGGGTGGGGGCTAAGGCCGGAGGGGAAGGGTATTTGCAACAATTCATGGTTCAACGGCTGACTTGCGAGAACACCATACGTCGAGGGTTTGCGCCGACTGAGCAAGACCGTACCGCCTTGTAATTTGGCTTCTTCCAATTCCTCGGTAATTTCAATCAGCCGGTCCTTCCCAGCGCCTACCATCGGAACCATCTGACGCTCGATATACTTGACCAGCCCCACGCCTTTCACTAACCACAGCGTCATGGTGTCGAAGCCGGAGATCCGTGTGCCGTCACCGGACAAATGCACGAACAACTTCATCTGCGCTTCCATGCGAATCGCCTTCTCATACGTCCCCAACGGCACCGTCACGGATTCCTGCCCATTGATGTTCACCGTAGCTTGAATATCCACTTTTTCCGCTTGTCCGTCACGATCAAGATCCAAGCCCAGGTTGAGGGTGTTTCGATCAAATTGATGAAAGGAACTCGGCATTTCAAGGGGAAATCGTACGATTTGATAGGGAATCAACTGCTGTTCCAAGATCGTCCCGGGTTTGGAGCCATAATAACGAATTCCCGCGGCATCACGAAGATAATAACTGTCGGTCGGCCCTTGGTCTCCGGGATTGGTATCATGAAACACCGTGACCATGACGCCGTCTTTTTTTTCTCTTCCCGTGACCTTCGAGACGTTCACAAACGTTTTATCTTCAATCTGATTGACGAAACCTTCGGTTATACGGCCCTGATACCGCCACTCATTTCCCGTTTGATCGGGAAAATAGATGCTCGCATCATGGACCACGATTGGGGTGCTCTGCCCCAACCCAGGATTGCCCCAGCCCACGACGAGGCCTAAGACCATCAGTGCTTTCAAGCCGGCGAATCTGACCACAATCCCTCCTGATTTTCTGTCTTCACACGAAGCTATTGAGACTCTCTCACCGTACCATAGCCCCCACAGCACAGCAAGATAGAGGCTTCACGATTTCTTTTTGAGGTTTGCCTTGCTGCGTTCCATTCGAGATAATCATCCCAGCATGCCCTCAGTACACAATCAAGCATTACACCAAGGTCAAGGCTCCACAGACCATTCCACCCCAACGGTGCTTGTCCTTGGAGGCTCTGGCGTCATTGGTTCCGCGGTTTGTCTTCGATTCGCACAACATGGATGGAATGTCGGCATCCATTATCACACCAATCACAGTTCAGCCGACGATACTCTTCAAAAAATCGAACAACTCGGTCGACAGGGCAGATCTTTTCAAGCGGATATGAGTGATTCAGGCCAAATTCATGCCCTCTTTGACCACGTTCAAACTGCATGGCCTGGACTCGATGCACTTGTTTGGTCAGTGGGCCAAACCGTCAATCGCCTCACCATCCGCATCACGCCATCCGAGTGGGAGTACATACTGCGCACCAACCTCACCGGCCTTTTTCTCTGTCTTCAAAAAGGGATGCCACTTTTTTCCGAACAATACGGAGGTGCCGTAACCGTGATGAGTTCCTTGAGCAGCGCCTGGGCTGGAGCGGGGCAAACAGCCTATGCGGCTTGTAAAGCCGGCGCTCTAGGATTAGTGAAGTCGGCAGCTCAAGAATTCGGCAATGCCAACGTCCGCATCAACGCCGTCTTTCCAGGTTGGCATCAATCGCCTCTGGCCGGAGACGCGTTTCCTCATCCGGGCCATCTTCACAACCATGTACTGGGACGCACCCCCTCGCTCGATGAAGTCACTGATTTCATCTACCGCTTGACCACAACTCAAGATATCTCCGGTCAAGTTTATAATATGGATAACCGGATTTGGTGAGGACGACCGGCATGCCCAACCAGCCACCTCAATCGCCGAAAGGCGTGTTTGTTACTGGAACAGATACGAACGTCGGGAAAACCGTTGTGACTGCCGCCTTGGGCATTGCCCTGCAACAAACCGGAGGCACCGTCGGCATCCTGAAGCCTGTCGAGACGGGAACCACGCAGGACGCCATGACATCTGTTTCCGACGGAGATCGCTACAGGGAATTATTTGCTCCTCACAAGAACGTGGATGTGCTCAGTCTCTATTGTTTTCCTTCACCCATTGTCCCACTCGAAGCGGCGTGCATCTCTCAACAGCCCATCGATGTGCAAGCCATTCTCGACGCCTACCAGACTCTTGCCGTTCAGCATGATTATATGCTGGTAGAAGGCGTCGGCGGCATTCTGGTGCCTCTGACTCAAACACAAGATGTTCGCAACCTGATTGAGCTTTTGGGCCTTCCTTGCCTTATCGTGAGTCGAACCAGCTTAGGTTCGATTAACCATGCGCGATTAACCCTCATGGGGCTTCGTCAGGCAGGTATTCCGATTTTAGGGATTCTGCTTAATCAGACCAGCGCAGACACAACCCGGGAAGAGCAGCAACAAACTGCGTCGGCCGTTAAGTTGATCCGCGAACTCAGCGAAGTGCCGGTCTTGGGCCCCCTCCCCTTTCAACCCCACCTTCACTTACAGTGGGAAGACGGCATCACAACACTCGCGAACCATTCAATTATGCGGGACGTGACGAGGATGGTGCAGGAAAGTGACTGACAAAGTCACGCATCGTCTGCTCGATTTGCGAGGAATTGAGCACGGCGGAGGCTACGGCGACACCATTCGCTCCGGAGTCAACGATCTCCTCAAGGGAATCCAAGGTGATCCCTCCGATCACGAACACCGGCAGCGGGGTGAGGGAGCGAATCCCTTGTAACCCGGCAAGACCCACGGGCGCCCTATGGGCTTCTTTGGTCGTTGTGGGAAAGAGAGGCCCGTATCCGATATAATCCGCACCCTCCTGAGTCGCTTGTGCCACCTCTTCGGGTCGATGGGTGGAGATGCCAATGATCTTATGGTGTCCCATGATTTTTCTCGCCAAATCCAGCGGAAGATCATCTTGCCCCAAGTGCACCCCATCCGCCTCCACCGCTAGAGCTAGGTCACACCGATCATTGACAATGAACAACGCACCTAATCGAGTGGCAACCTCTCGCAATTCCTTGGCCTTGGCAAACAGGTCTTGCATGGACCCGGTTTTATTTCGATATTGAAACAACCGGATCCCACACCCGACTGCCAGCTCCAAGACATGCGACAGATTCTGCTTGTGAGCCCACTGCTCATCCAACAACAGATACACGCCAAAAAGGGAAGGATGCGACACGGGATATGAGTTGAAACGCTACAGCATGCGGCTGGCTAATAACCGATCGAGAAAATTCGTGGACACTCCACCTTTTTGAAAGTCGGGATCGCTCAAGATGAGTCGTTGTAGCGGAATCGTCGTTTTTATCCCTTCCACAGCAAACTCATCAAGTGCGCGTCGTGCTCGAGCAAGGGCCTCTTCACGATCTTGTCCATGGGCAATCAACTTGGCAATCATGGAATCGTAATGTGGATGGACCTGGCCCATCGCTTCTAAGGCCGTATCCACTCGAATCCCCGCCCCTCCGGGAACATGAAATCCTGACACCACGCCAGGACTCGGGACGAAGGTCTCTGAACACTCGGCATTGATTCGACATTCAATACTGTGACCATTCAATTGAATATCCTTCTGTCGAAATCGTAACGGCAACCCTGCGGCCACACGAATTTGTTCTTTGATGAGATCAAGCCCGGTCACCATTTCGGTAACTGGATGTTCGACTTGGATCCGCGTATTGACTTCCATGAAATAAAATTTTCGATTTTGATCGAGCAAAAATTCCACGGTTCCCGCATTTCGATATTTCACGGCTTTGACAATTTTGAGGGCGACTTTTCCCATCTCGGCCCTTAAGGAGGCATCCACGACAGGAGCCGGGGATTCCTCCACCAACTTTTGGTAGCGGCGCTGAATCGAGCAGTCCCGCTCTCCCAAATGAACCGCATGCCCGTGTTCGTCGGCTAACACTTGGATTTCGATATGTCGGGGGTCACTAAAATACTTTTCAAGATAGACACCATCGTGGTCAAACCCTGTTCTCGCTTCGATCTGGGCCGACAGAATAGCCTTCCCTAACTCGGCTTCGCGGCTGACAACCCGCATGCCTCGTCCTCCTCCTCCAGCCGAAGCCTTCACCATCACGGGGTATCCAATCGTGTCGGCAAGTTGCACGGCATGATCAAGATCGCGAATCTCCCCTTTGCTGCCCGGCATGACTGGAATCCCATGCTGAAGCATGGTTTCTCGTGCCTTGGACTTATCGCCCAGCAGAGCAATATGCTCGGAAGTCGGCCCGATGAAGGTGATGCCGATTGATTCACAGACTTCGGCAAAATGCGCATTCTCTGCAAGAAACCCATATCCAGGATGGATCGCATCAGCCCCGGTGATTTCTGCCGCGCTCAATACACTGGGAATATTGCGGTAGCTCAATGCACTGTCGGCCGGTCCGATGCATACGTACTCATCTGCGTAACGTACGTGTAGGGAATGCGCATCGACTTCAGAGTAGACCGCGACTGTTTTAATTCCCAGCTCTTGACAGGCGCGGACAATTCGAAGGGCGATTTCTCCACGATTGGCAATCAAAACTTTTTTGAACACGGATTTTCCTCGCGGAGCGAATGGAATTTACGGAACAGGGAGAGGATCGATGACAAACAAGGGTTGTCCATATTCAACTCCTGATTCACTCTCAACCAACACCTTGACGATTCGACCATCGACTTCGGATTCGATTTCGTTCATCAGTTTCATGGCTTCGACAATGCACAAGATTTGTCCTCTGTTTACCACATCTCCTTCTTCCACATAGGGCTCGGCATCAGGAGACGATGATCGGTAGAACGTCCCGACAATGGGCGAGGTCACCGTCAACAATTGAGACGAATCCATTTCCGTGGATTCCTCGATCGTTTCAGGCCTTTGACTTGGCTCTGTGGCGTGAGAGGGTGATACCCCTCTCGAGGGGCTCGACGTAACAGCAGTTTCCCGTCGTACACGGATACGCAAATCGCTGCGTTCAACCTCAATTTCGGTCAAATTCTGCTTGGTCAGAATTTCAACCAGTTCCTGAATTTCTTCTCGTTGTTCGCTTTTCATACGTCACACTCGGACGCGTTCGACATATTCTCTCGTCCGAGTATCGACTCTAATAACCTCACCGGTCCCCAGATACAACGGCACCTTAATGGTCGCGCCTGTCTCAACCATCGCGGGCTTCGTTCCTCCCGAGGCGGTATCTCCTCGAATGCCTGGATCGGTTTCTACGACCTCCAATTCCATAAACATCGGCAATATCATGGAGATGGGGCTGCTTTCGTAGAGTAAAATTTCCACTGTCGTGTTTTCTTTGAGCAGATCTGTATTGTCTCCAAGTTGCTCCTTTTGATAGGTGAACTGCTCATAGGACGAGGTATCCATAAACGTGTAGGCATCACCGGCTGAATAGAGGAATTGCATTTTGCATTCGTCTAAATCCGGTTCATCGAATTTTTCACCTGACCGAAATGTCTTTTCCAGAACTTGGCCGGTTTTTAAATTCTTTAACTTGGTACGAACAAACGCACCACCTTTGCCAGGTTTCACATGTTGAAATTCCACAATATAATACGGCGTTCCCTCCAACTCCATCCGAACGCCATTTCGAAATTCTGCAGTTGAAATCACGATTCACATATCCTTTCTCTAACAACAAAATTTGACTCTTCGGTTATGAACAACGCCGCCAGCGGCATGCTCAACTCGTTGTCGCTTTTGGACTCACATACTTTTAAGCATTCTTTTTTTGTCATCCTGGGCCCCACACCTGCCCTACTTGTCCTGAGCCCTTTTGACATGGTCAATGACCGCTCGAACCCCGAGTTGATAACTCAATGCCCCAAAGCCACTGATCTGGCCAATAGCCACCCCAGCCAGATAGGAATGTTGGCGAAATTCCTCGCGTTGGTGAATATTCGACAAATGCACTTCAACGGTCGGCAACGTGACACTCAATACGGCATCCCGAAGGGCAACACTGGTATGCGTATAGGCAGCAGGATTGATCACGATCGCATCAAACTGGGCTCGGGCTTCTTGAATCCACGACACCAATTCTCCTTCGCTATTTGAATGCTTTGCCTCAAGTGTCACACCTTCGGCCTTGGCCAACTCCATGAGTTGGGCATTGATAGATTGAAGGGTCTGATCCCCGTACATCTCCTGCTCGCGTACGCCAAGCATATTGAGGTTAGGCCCATGCAATACTAAGATCCGAATCATGAAAAAGGTCTGTCAGTGTTTGATGAAGGAATGCATGCTCTAGGCGAGGAAGGGACCATCGCACCAAAACTCAATCACCGAGCATGCCCAAGTGCGTGACATGTAACAGGATTTTAACAAGGCGGGTGACTTCGGTCAATGGCAGAGTTAGCTCAGAGAACAAGTTGATGCACCGCCATACTCTAGAGATACGCTAGAGGGAGAGACCATTTCCACCCTCCGCTGATTTCACTTTTTGAGACAAGACGCGACGAAGCTCCACCATCCCCAGTGTATCTCGCGCACAATAGGAATAAAGAGCCGATGCCACACGTTGACGCTCAACCCAATCGGTAACCGCAAACATCATTCGATAGTACATCGCCGACGCGGTTGCGCCATCCTTGATTTCCAAGTCTCCATAATCCAAGGACGGCACGAGGGCCGGCAGCACGGATTTAATTGAAAATGACCCCTGAAAGTCCGGATGGTAATAATGGGTTTGAAGCACCAGCAATAAATCCCAGAGGCGCTCCCCTACTCGAAGCAAATCTTTTCGCAAATGAGGCACGGCTTCGGCCAATGACTTCACGATGTAGTGTTCATACTCAGAATAGACGCAGATACTACCTTCCTCTCCGACAGACGCCAGCATGCTCATTGCAATTTCTTCACGTGGATCTTTCTGTTCGGTACATAAATAGGCGGTATGCTGCAAAGATCCGTCTTTCGTCTCCGTATGGTTCGACCATTGAATCGGTATGGGCTGATAGGGATGGGTGCCCGCATACAGAGGAATGGCGGGCATCATCGTCTCAAAATCCAAATGATGGACTGGATACCGGACCGATTGAAGCACCTCCGCCAACTTTGGCGAAATCCATTCCACATTCTCCCGCATGCGATGTTGTAAGTGGGTCAGAGAAACCCGCGGAGGAATCTCATCGATCGTTTCAATCCCTTGTTGACTCAAGCGACGCACGACTTCTTTGCCACCGGGCAAATAATAAATCCACCGTGCCGGTTTGGACGCCGTACAATGCGACCAGAACGGGCATTCATAGGGAGAGTGGCAATGACTATCCGGCTCGATGTCAGGAGCTTGGCTTTCGCCAAGCATCGAACGCATCTGCTCCAGGCGTGCAGGAATGTCCGGCAACCTTTCGCGGATCACCTCGGTGAGGTCTTCGAGCGCAAACAATTGCTGCAGATCGACGTCCCCTCCGGGATAGGAATACTGTCTATTGACATGCATCAAGAAAGTCCCGGTAAGCTCAAGCCCACTTCCTTGGAGCACGTGGGTTTGCACCGCGAGATCGTTAAGATGCACGGATTTCACACGTAAGGCGGCTTTCACTTCAATCAACCTCCACGCACAATCAACCCGTTCGAGCACATCGACCCGAACCAATGTGCCTTCAAATTGAAAGGCTCCCTCGAAAATGGCGGTCACACTCGGATCGGCCATCAGGGCAGCCGTCTTTTCCAATGCGGCAGAAGAATGACGATGGCTCTCGGCAACCAACACGCCACCCGGAAAATACTGGTGCGCGATTTCATTAATTTCTTTTCCCATATCCAGCAGGACCTGGCGTCGGTCATCACTATCCGTAGCCAACTGAGGGGCATGGATCTCCAAATACAACCGTTTATGGCATTGGAGGCCAGAGAGAAACCTGGATTTGGAAAGACGAGGGGGGTGACGAGGCGTCCAGCTTGTCATGGATGAATGGTCTTCGAGGACAGCCCAACGCTCTTAAGGAACGCGAGGCCGGCATAGTTCTTTCGTGAGCCTTGACAACTGGGGAAAAGCCTGATTTGTTGCAACAAGCTCCTCACAAAATAACGCATGAATTTCTTTTGACGAAATTCCATGGAAGACGAGACCATTTTTTCTAAACAACGCCTCACTCCCGTTCTTGACGAGGAGCAAGAACGACAACGAGAACAGGTCCGTGCTTTCGCTGATGGGATTGCGCGCTTTCTTGATTCAGTCATTCAAATCCCTGGGACTTCCATCCGCATCGGATTGGATCCTCTCTTAGGGCTCATTCCCGGTGTGGGTGATGTGATCGCCAATCTCATCGGCTCGACAATTTTGTTCCTCGCGGCCCAACTCCAGGTGCCGAAAATCGTGATGGTCCGGATGGCTCTCAACATGGGGCTCAACACCATTCTGGGTGCCATCCCAGGCATTGGCGACCTGTTTTCAATTTGGTTTCGAAGCAACTTGAAAAATGCCGAGTTGTTACGCCGTTATACCAGCAAACGAACAACCCGCGCGACTCCCGGCGACTGGCTGTTTGTGACTGGATTGCTCGTCGGTACGCTTGCGATCGTCATCGGAACGTTCGCTCTCATCCTATGGGGGGGCCAAACTCTATGGAACTTGGGCGCTCAATAAGCACGGGATGTTCTTTGCAACTCATATGACATTCATATTTATTGGTGATGACGATCATGTAACATCTGTGTTATGGCAAACCCCCTTTCATTACTGTGGATAATACTCTCAAAATCTCAATAACCGCTTCACTCCTGTGGTTGAAACTTCCTCCATTCCTATCTGCATTGCTAGCAAGGCTTTTCTTATCTGGCTAGCATAATAGACTTTAAACATAAAGCGTTTTTGCATTTAATTTATCTAGTACTTTAATTTTTAAAATATGACATATTGCTTGAAATACGGTCGACTCTGTCCACAAATTTTGTTAATTACGTGTGGATGACCATGTTAATAATAACTCTCAATTCAGAAACCATAGACTACCGAACAAACTGCCCACTTTTCGTGCAGTTTCTATAAAAATATTGTTCTTTCCTGATCTTCTCCCAAACCATTCTCAATAACATACGACGCACCATCAAAGTCATGGAAATTCAAGAAATTCAACGCATCATTCAATACGTCACCGCGCGGACGAACTTTAGTCGTTCGGACATTGAGATCATCATTCAGACTGCATTCGAGGAACTGTCAACCCTCGCGCAACATTCTTCCCAACACTTTAAACGAGAAGATTTATTGGAATACATTTGCCAATGGACGCTGAAACAAACCAATCAGTCAGAAACCATGATTCGGGAAGTATTGGAATGTTCAGGCAAGTGGCTGGATGAACTGTGTACGATGGTCGAGGGGTAAAAAATTTGGAACAAGTTTATCCATTCTTATAGTAGCGCCACGGCCACGGTATCGGCATACTTAATGCCCAGATCGGTCAATCTTACTTGTCCCTGCCCTTCCACTCGCAACAACCCTTCTTTCCTTAATTGGTGAATTGTTTGGAGTAGGGACGTTTTTTGACGACTCTCCGTGGATTTCGTCCGGACGGAAACTCCGGATAACATCCGCAACCCCCATATGACACGTTCACAATCTACCTGGTCATGGGATAAACACGTCACCTCATCCAATGGCAACGTTCCTTTCTTCAAGGAATCGGCATACCATTCTAAATTTGCCACGTTTCCAAACCGGGCATGACCAAGGCAGGATTGCGCACTCGGACCAAGTCCGAGGTAAGCCTGCACTTGCCAATACCGCATATTATGACGACACTCATAACCAGGCCGACAATAATTGGAGATTTCATATCGCTCAAATCCTGCGGCGGCCAAACGTTCGACTGCTCTCTCTTCTAAGATGACCTGAAACTCCTGATCAGGCGCTGATCCCTTTCCCCGCATAACATCCCGATAAAAAGGCGAACCTTCTTCTAAGGTGTAGGCATAACAGGAGAGATGCGTGGGGAATAAGGCCAGGGTCTCCTCCAAGGTCCGTTGCCACGATTCAACCGACTGCCCGGGAAAGCCAAACATCAGATCGAGCGAAATATTTTCAAAGCCGACGGACCGCGCCCATTGAACGGCTTGCCGAGCACCAACACCAAAGCTCCGCCCTCCCAGTTCCAGGAGCTCATGCTCATCAAACGATTGCCCGCCCACACTCAGCCGGGTCACCCCGGCGTGCCGGAGGGCTTCGAGCCCCGCTTGCGTCACGGTGCCGGGATGAACTTCGATAGACACCTCCGCATCGTCCTCCACCAGAAACCGTTCCCGAATGGCGCACACAACCCGGATGAGTTGCTGCGGGGTTAAGGTCGTAGGCGTGCCCCCACCCAGATACAGCGTACGAACCGGCACATGGCAGAGCCCCAAAGCATCCGCATAGAGGCAAAGTTCGCGATCCAGCGCCTCCAGGAACGTCTGCACGCGATCTTCACGATGAATCTCCATATAAAACGCGCAAAACCGACAGCGCATCCGGCAAAACGGCACATGCACATAGATCCCAAGATCGGCAGGCCTGACCTGCTCCAAGGTCATTTTCAACTCAACTGCCGTCGGCCACGACATGATTTGATTCCGACCACCCTTTCGCGATACAACCGGCGTCATTGACTCATCCAAGACCAGTCACTGGCAGCGTGAATGAACATTTCATCAACACGGCATCATATGCGGAGGCATGCCCATGAACCAACCCCCTACCCCTGAAAAAATCATGCATCTCGGCATGGCGTTTTGGGAATCCAAGACGGTCTTAAGCGCCGTGGAACTCGAAGTGTTCACGATTTTAGCCAAGGGGCCCATGGATGCCTCAACCTTGCAAGCACAACTGGGCTTACACGAGCGAAGTGCTCGAGATTTTTTTGACGCATTGGTGGCCTTGGGCATGCTGGATCGACACGATGGACTCTATTCCAATACCCCGGACACCGACTGTTTTCTCGACAAAGCCAAGCCCTCGTATATCGGCGGCATCCTGGAAATGGCGAATGCACGGTTGTATCGGTTTTGGGGATCACTGACCATTGCATTGAAAACCGGCCAACCGCAAAACGAAGCCAAAGAAGGCGGTAACTTTTTTGAAACACTCTACAGCGATCCGGAGCAATTGAAAAGCTTCATGCAATCCATGACCGGGGTCAGCATGGGAGCCAGCATCGCCATTGCCCAAAAATTTCCCTGGAAGGATTATCAGACCTTTATCGATATTGGCTCGGCGCAAGGCGGATTGGTGGTTCAAGTCGGCAAGGCGCATCCCCATTTGACGGGGGGCGGGTTCGACCTGCCGCCCACCGGTCCCATCTTTGAAGAATACGTGGAAGCATTCGGACTGAGTGATCGATTCAAGTTTATCCCGGGTGATTTTTTTAACGATCCGCTTCCGCAGGCCGACGTGCTCGCCATGGGGCACATCCTGCACGATTGGGACTTGGACCAAAAAATGACGTTGCTCCGGAAAGCCTTTGACGCCCTCCCGCCGGGCGGAGCCTTGATCGTCTTTGAAGCGCTCATTGACGACGACCGCCGCAAGAATGTCTTCGGGCTCTTGATGAGCCTCAACATGCTCATTGAGCTCCCCGGAGGGTTCGACTATACGGGGGCAGATTGTTCCGGGTGGATGAGAGAAGCCGGCTTTCGCGAAACGCGCGTCGAACACCTGGTCGGCCCCGATTCCATGGTCATCGGAACGAAGTAACACCCTGGCAGGAAAGTGGTGCTCGAGGCCAGCCCCACAACAAATTCTAACCAATTGAATTAATTGATATTATTCGAAAGCCGCCGTTTTTTGTCCAACATTTCATCATCGCGGGACAAGAATACATCGAAATACCCCTGATCGAACCGAAGTACATGACGCGCTTTACAAGAAATGATTCTCTCTGTAGCTTTGAGGCATGGAACGCAACAACTTTCGACAAGGATTCGCCAAGGCTTGTTATGAGCTTGCACTAATTGCTCTGGGAACTTGGTTCACCATCGTGTACGTTGATTTACCGCACTGGTGGTTGTTGGTTGTATTTGGGGTTGCTCTGATTGCTGCCTTTATCGCTTGGCCTAAAACGCCTCGCAATAACAACAAGGGAACAAGTGGTGTCGAAAAAGCGGATGAATCACGAGAAGGAGTATGGAGATCGCTTTGGCGAGACTTTTAGTATGATATGTTACCATATTGGGTAAGAGAATTTCTGGGCGCGTTTCTTCCTGCCTTTATGGTTTTTTTAATGTTTTTTCTTTACTCTGCATTTGGCAAGATCATGGCGTGGTTTGAGGCATTGTGACAAAAATGAAACCAGCAAGAACCGATCCTGATCGGAGAAAGGAAACTAGAACGATGAATGCCATACTTCCAACGGAAAGGACCCGAGTGACCGACCTAGAAGAAAATAGAATGCGCTCTTTTTGTTTTCCAAATTTCCGTGATGTCCATGCTGTTGCTGGAAACTTTCGGGAGCCACAAACATTCGAGAAAATAGTGCAGCAATTCGATAAATATCTCCGTGACAAGAAAGAAAAAAACGTAGACGGGAAGGCTTATACTACAGGCCAAATCAAACATGTTCTTGAAAAAATGGCCGAGGATGGTAGTTTAGAATGTACGTTTAAGAAAGATGAAAACGAATTCGTCCAAATTGACAAGATTCGATTCTGATCGGCGCGAACGGTAGGACACCTTAGCTCTACTTTGTTGCGTCAAATGCGGTAAGTATCGTATCTAGCTCCTTTTCGCTTGCTTCATAGAATCCAACTTTCCCCCATACTTTTATCACCGGACCATTTGGAAGATTCAACAGGAATGGTCCGTCCCATTCACCCTCAGCCCTCAATGGCTTCACGATATCATTTATGCCGTCCTCAACGTACCAGCAATCACTCTCCAAAAAGAAATCATAGGCGATATCCGGATATCTTTGCACCTTCCGCCAAAATGCATAGTTCCCTTTTCTTATGACGACGAAATACACAAGGACAGCGGCCACAATAATTGCAAACACGATTTCCATGATTTCAACTCCTTGAGTTGTCAAGCATCATATGAGGACAATATGTAGTTTGCAAACAGAGAACTTCCCGCCCCCACCGAGAGCAGAAAGTCGGAGATTTACGGATTTCCCTTGAGCGTATCACCCCAAACCGACCAGGGCACCCAAGGGAATAACGACGCCGGCGCACCGCCACTTGGAACACCTGGCCGGTCCCGAATCCATGGTCATCGGGACGAAGTAACCGTTCCGCCCGTCCAACGGTGTCGGATGACGCTTCGCTAATCCGACCTACACACCTTGACAGATAGTGGTAAATATACCACCATTCGCAAATGAGGGTGATTTCATGGGTCAAGGCGGCTCAAAAAGTTTTTGAAAAATTTCCTCTTGAAGCCCGTCAAAAAGTCATTCGCACCCTCAAAATAGCGGCTCAAGGGCAAAAGGCCGATATTGCCAAGCCCATGAAAGGTCTCGGGTCCGGAGTCTATGAAATCGTGCTACGGCACGAAAGCAGTGCTTATCGCGTCGTCTACGCCGTGCAGATAGGTGATGACTTATGGGTGATTCATGCCTTTCAGAAAAAATCAAGGAGGGGCATTTCAACACCCAAACAAGACATCGACGTTATAAAAGACAGGATACAATGGTTAAAGGAGTATATAGGATGAAAAAAGAACAGATCGAAGTCATACGCGGCAGTGACAATCCTTTCCGGGACGTTGGCCTTCCTAATCCTGAACTGGAAAATGCCCGCGCTACACTGGCAGCGGAAATTATTGGGATTCTCAATGCACGCAACCTTTCAAAACGAAAGGCCGCCTCCATCACAGGAATTGATCCGGCAGACATCACCCGCATCCGAAATGCCGACCTCAAGGGCTTTTCCATGGACCGAATGATAAAAATCCTGGCAACCCTCAATCATCGAGTTGAGGTCAGGGTTCATCCGATCAGGACACGCAAATCGAAATCGGCAAACGTTTTGCATGCGTAACTCATCAGGGGTCACTGGAAAATCCGATCAGAGCAGCGTCGGCAACGCGACCGATATGGCGCAGGAAAGTGGTGCTGGAGGCCGGACTTGAACCGGCACGCTCCTTTCGGAGCACGGGATTTTAAGTCCCGGGTGTCTGCCAATTCCACCACTCCAGCACAGGGGGGCCACTCTACCATCACGCTCCTGGAGTGGCAAGAATTCACAGGCCACACGGCATTGCTGTCACCCTGAGCGAAGCGCCTGTCCTGCTAGGCACGCAGCACGTGCTTCTGATACCACGTCCAGAACTGGCGCACGCCTTCTTCCACCGACACTTGAGGAGTGTACCCCAATAATTCTCGCGCCTTGGAAACGTCGGCATGGGTGTAGGCGACGTCGGCCTCCATCATCGGCACCGAAACCAAGTTGGCTTTTCGTCCAGCGCATGCTTCGATCACGTGCACAAACTCCGTCAGCAACACCGGTTCTCCTCTTCCGAGATTTACCACCTCATACCCAAGCGGCCGATCCACCGCATTGACCACTCCCTGGACAATATCCGTCACGAAGGTCCAATCACGATGCATCTGCCCGGCATTGTACAGCGGGACGTCACGCGCAAAGAAGATATTGTCCAAGACCTGGTAGGCCATCATATCCGGGCGTCCCCGTGGCCCGTACACCGTGAAGAACCGTAAGGCGGTAAACGCCAATCCGAATAAATGATGATACGAATAGCCTAACAGTTCCCCCGCCCGCTTGCTGGCGGAATAAGGGGCTAAGGGGCGCTCGCAGGGGTCGTGTTCCTGAAACGGGATGGACGGGGTATTGCCATAGACCGACGAGGTCGACGCAAACACAAAGGTGGGTAATGCGGCGCGCGTGGCTTGATTCCCCACCCGTTCCACGGCAGCCTCCAAGAGATTCAGCGTGCCGGTCACATTTACATCGTAATAGAGATGGGGCTTCTCAATCGACACCCGAACCCCGGCCATGGCCGCCAAGTGGACGATCCCCTCAAACGCATAGGCTGAAAAGATTTCCGCCACGATGTGTTGGTGTCGAATATCCCCTTCGATAAACGTAAACGCCTCCGCGTGGCCGCTCTGTTTCAAGGCCTGTTGGACTTCTTCGACATTGGCTCGTTTTCTGGCCGGATCATAATAATCGTTGAGGTTATCCAGCCCCACCACTCGATCCCCGCGTGTCGCAAGCGCCTGGACCGTATGGCTGCCGATAAAGCCCGCGGCTCCGGTGACTAAAATGGTTTTACTCACGTCCCCCTCTCCCCACGAACAACAATTGTGTCTTCAGCATTGTGCAACTCGGCTTTCGGTCGTATCATTCGGCTAACAAGTTGTTAAAAGGACAGAGGCCTTACCATAACCTCGTCATCAGGAACATCATGAGTACGCTGCCCACCACGGAAGTGACGGAAGTCACGGAAGAAGAAACCGGACTTGGCACGGGTCGGGACTTTGAAGCCGAAGTGATCGTGTACAACTGCGATTGCCATACGTATCAACAGGTGATCGAGCTGTTTTGTCGGCATATTCCGGGCATGCATTCCGCCAAAGCCTTTGAGTTGGCTTGGCAAATCGACCACCAGGGAAGCGCCCCGGTTTACCAAGGGTCTCGAAAGTTCGCCGAAGAGATCGCAAATAAACTTGCGGCCGGTGGGTTGCGAGTCGAAGTTCGCTAAACAATTGCCTTCTGCGATCGTGCTATATTCTCTTGCACCAAATTGACCCTTCGTTTCTTCCCCTAGCATCGAAATTGGGATGGTGTTTTTTTACGGTTGTCAACACAGCATGGTCAGCGAGATCGTTTCGTTTTTGGTTTCGAGGTTGGTTTTAACTTTGCCTTCCTTGTCACCTTGGCTTTTGCTTGAGCGTGAGATCGAGGCCGTACCTTGGAGAGAGTTTTGGACGTCGATTTGCGCATAACACGTTTTTTCGACAAACGTGTAGGGGGAGCTTTGCGAGAAATCTTTTTCTGGGAAGGTCGCGCCTTCCCCCTTGTCTTCGCTTTACGAACGGGCTTGGGCGTTGCTTTGCGTTTGGACGTTGTTTGAATTTTAGGGGAAATTTTCGGTTTTGTTTTCGAACGAATCGGCTTCGTTTTCGAACGGGTCGGCTTCGTTTTTGCTCGAGTTGGCTTCGGCGGCGTAGCGTTTGCCAAGGTCCGGGATCGGACAACCTTTGAAACTGAGGGGCGTACGACTTTCCGTGCAGCCTTAGATTGCTTCGCTGCAACCTTGTGTTTTTTGACAAGTTTAGGCTTAGAAGAAGAAGTCGTTTCTTTGGGTTTAGGAGGGCTGAGAACCGGAAGAGTTTTACGAATTTTCAGAGATTTAAGACTCTCCCCACTATACACTCGAACTTGATAAAGTTCCATGAGTTGCTTAACGGCTTTTTGGTCCCCTTTTCGAGCCAGCGCAAGCAAATGCCGACGCTGATTCATCTCCTCTTCTTCAGTATGGGATGTAACTCGCCTCTCCATATCTGCCCTACGTTGACTTCATTATGGTTAGAACCGTCTTTTTCATAGAAAATAGTGAGAGCGCGTTCACGACGGTGCCCTCTTTAGGGAACTGATAACTCCAGCTAGTTATTTTTTATTGCTAAAGACCGTAGCATCACACGAAAAATATTTTAATTGTTTTAAGGGGATAATGATGACCTCCTTAGGAGTATCAATTTCCAAGATTTCCATATCATCGCTGATCGTATGACGAAGGGCATCGCTGACCATGAGTTCCTGATTATCGGTAAACACCACTTTCACCCAATACTGCACAATGGACTCCTTTCTTCTCTTCGCGCCCTTTGAAATTCCATCTTACCCAATACGATTCACCGTTATATGTCTTGACGTCGCCTTTTTGACGTCGTTCGCTTCACCGACGGAGTTGCAGTGGAGTCAAGAGCCTGTTGTCTTAACTCCTTACAACGAATCGTCGCGCTCTCAACGGCGCTTATCACCGTCCCGCGCAGTTGACCCTTTTCGAGTCGGTGCAATCCGGCAATGGTCGTTCCGCCTGGTGAAGCCACTCGGTCTTTTAACACTCCAGGATGCTCTTTCGTTTCGATGACCATTTTTGCCGCACCCAAAACCGTTTGCGCCGCCAAGAGTTGTGCATGAGAGCGGGACAGCCCCATTTTCACTCCCCCATCGGCCAAGGCCTCGAGAAACAGATACACATACGCTGGCCCCCCACCACTGAGACCGGTCACCGCATCCAAATGCGATTCATCAACCACAACCACTTGTCCCATTGCCTCAAACACCGCCTGAGCCATCTTCATTTGTTCGACCGTCACCCCAGGTCCACTAGCCAAGGCTGTCGCGCCTTCTAAAACAAAAGCCGGGGTGTTCGGCATGGCCCGGACCACACGAGCTTCCGGATGTAATCCAGAAATAATGGTCGCGATAGGAACCCCTGCCGCAACGGTTATAATGAGTTGATCAGCACCAGGAGATAAATCCAGCCCACCTAAAACATTATTCATTACTTGAGGTTTTATTGCTAACACAATAATATCACTTGATTTAGCAGATTTTTTGTTATCTTGAGAGACTCGGACCTTAAAGGTCTTCTCAAAATACGCCAACCGTTGGGAATCCACATCCGTGGCATAAATCTGGCCAGCATTGACTACGCCTTTTTTTAGCAAACCGGAAACAATGGCTTCCGCCATGTTCCCCGCACCAATGATCGATATTTTTTTTCTTTTCAACATCATTCTTGTGAGTATATCGTGGATCTTAAGGCCCATTCAACTCATTGCACGTTGCCAGCTTGGTTGACATGAGGATTTCAAAAAAAGCTTGCTGCTTTTTTGTGGGCCAGAGTATAGTAAAAACCATAGAAAAGTAGCCACCCTCTCCTGCATATCCATCCCATGCGAAAGGAGGCTTCTTATGAAAAACTGGCCCGTTGCTCTCACAATCTGTGCGATCTTTAGCGTATCAATCGTTCTTGTTCCTCAGAGTTCTGCTCGCCGAACCTACCTAACACCAGAGCAAAAACAACAACTTCAAAAAGCTCAAACCGTATTCGTGAATGCCCTTGCTCTTACCGAAAAGGGACGCACCGACCCCACATATTTCCAAACTCTCGTCTCTCAACGGCTACAAGAAGTCGGATTTTCCGTGATCGTTGATCGAAAACAAGCCCATGATGTCGAATTCAAAGTAAAGTGTGAAGAACGAAAAACTTGGACTGGGACCACCGCAGAAGGAGGAGATGCCGAACTGCTTGATGCCCCATCGCGACTATGGAAAGGACCAGCATGTTTGTTGACCTATTTGCTCAATGGTCAAAATCTCGGGTGGTATAAGGAAGTCCGGACTTCCTTCCAAGATGCCATGCAAGTCGCAAAATCGGCAGGAGCCAAAGATGCGGGGGCCTATGCGCTCGTTAGATTAGCCGAACGCCTCAGTCAATACGACTTTCCGGTTCTGCTAGCAGCAGAATGGGGACAACCCGATCGGCTCATCAAACTTATAGACGCTCCCACCACTCCGAAAATCCGTAAACTCTATATTCTCTCCGCGTTGAGTGAAATAGAAGCCGAATCAGCGTTTCCTCACTTGACAAAGCTGATGCAAGATAAGGATTTGGCGCAAGAGGCCGTGGAGGCCCTCACCGGCGTAGGAGAAAACTCTATTCCTTTTCTCACCGATTTATTTCAATCTTCAACTCAGTCTGAGATTCAAGCTGCCGCGGCTAAAGCTTTGGGTGACGTGGCAGGGCGCAGTGGAAACCCAACGGCCATTCCCCCGCTTCTTGAATACCTCAAAAACGTCTTAAAAAATTTCAACACCTCAGCCGATATTAATTTCCCTGTCTTAACCCAAGTCGTATGGGGCCTCGGCAAACTGAGAGATGAGGATTCCATCGAACCCATGGACGAATTGAATCAAAAGGTATGGTTAATTAACGATCATTCAAAAGAAATGGCAAACCTTCGAGAGGCGGCGAATTGGACGTATAAGCAACTCGATCTGGATGGACATGTGAGTTAATCAGACAGACCCAAGATACTTCAACCACGTATCACAACAACAATCGGCATCATACTCGTCGGCATAATCCCACGGAAATGCCCATGAAAGAGAAATGAGACCTCTTTCCATTCATACTCATTATTCGGTACTATTCATAACCCAACAGATATTCACCCATTTCCCAAGTTTACCCTGATTCCTGTCGGGAGGATTCATAATGCGACATGTATCTGGAATACTCATTTGCGTCTTTCTTTTGGCCGGTGTCACCGAAAGCATGGCACGCCGAACCCATATGACAACCGAGCAAAAGACGCAATTAGCCAATATCAAAACGATATACATCAATGTCCTTGCACTGACGGAAAACGGACGTGTTCCGTCAGCCGATCTATTAGGAACTGTACAAGCACGGCTAGAGGCCATTGGATACAAAACCGTGGCCAACCGAAAAGAAGCCCATGATGTCGAATTTCGGGTCAAATGCGAAGAACGAAAACGGTGGTCAGGCACGACACGTTCGGGTGGGGATGCGGAATTAGCCGACGCTCCTGCTCGACTGTGGACAGGGCCAGCCTGCCTCTTCAATTATCGACTCGACGGTCAGGATTTAGGTTGGTATAAAGAAACACGAACCGATTTCGTGGATGCCTATGCCGCGGCTCGACAAGCCAACGCCAAAAGCTCCGGACAGTACGCCCTGGAACAATTAAATCTGAAATTACAGGAGTTCGATTTTCCGGTCATGGTGGCCACGGAATGGAGACATACCGACCGTTTGGCCGAACTCTTGAAAAACCCGGATACGGATAAACGCCGCAAACTTCGAATTCTTTCCACCCTTTCGCGGGTCCAATCGAAACACGCCTTTCCCCATTTAGTAAAATTGGCCAGAGACGAACATGCCGAGTATGCCGAAGAAGCGATTATCGCCCTGGCTGGACTCGGTAGCTCAGCAACTCCCATACTCACTGACATTTTCATCACGGCAAAAAAATCAAAAACTCAAGCAGCCGCGGCCAAGGGGTTGGGATTAATCGGCGCCCACACTGGCGACCCCAACATTACCCCACCGTTACTCCATTATCTCAACAAAAACTTGGAAGATATGGACGAATCATCGGACATTGATTTTCCAGTGCTCACCGAAGTGGTCTGGTCGATTGCCAAACTCCGAAATGAAAAATCAATCGAACCCATCGAACAACTCAATATTAGGATTTGGCTCATTCGAGATACATCGGACGCAATGAGAAAACTTCGGGAGGCCGCCAATGTGGCCACCAAAATGGTGGACCTCGACTATCAAATTATGTAGCCCCTATTGGAGGTCATACGAAACCACCTGCAAAACTCCCTTTCATGTGCTTCGAACGAGGGGGGACCTCCTCTTGCATCTTTCTCTTTTGTCCTAAGCGATCTAGATCAATTCCCTGTGGCACGCACGACCTTCGATCGAGCAACACTCAAGATGCTGCCTCGCCTTCCCTGCGCCTTTATCGTGTTCATCCTGTTTGTCTCTGCTCCACCCAGTGCGGTCCAAGCAACCAATCCTCAGATAGAACTCTCACGGCTCCAAATGCAAGCAGAAGATTCTATGGCGCAAGGAGATCCTCAAGGCGCAGCCATCAGTATCGGCAGGGCCGCCTTATTGGCGTTTCAGCTCAGCAAGCAACAGATGCCTCAAACCGATCAACCGCCCTATCGGCTCATGGTCGATCTTTTTCGAACCCAGGAACAGGTGTATCGTGCCATTGCACTGTTTCAACAGAGCGGAGAACAAACCCCGGTCTCTTCCGGAATCTGTATTCTGCTCACCCTGGGCAGGCAACATGCCACCCAAGCACGAGAGAACAGTTCGCCCACCGCAGCAGACCCAACGCTTCATGAACCCCTTCAAAAGCAAACCACGGAATGGCTGGAAATTGTGCAAGAATTACAGCAGGAATGGGATTGCAGCAATTAGGTGTCACGGAAAATTATCATAATATCATACCCGCGATCAGGTCACGGATCATAAGACCGCCCGCGTATCCTTCGACGGTTCAGCGTTCGCACTCGGCGGCGGCCATGTGCGATATGCGGTAGACGCTGCCGTGCGCACGAGGAACGGAGGGATATCTACGATTATCGAGATGTCTATTTCATCCTTCATGAACGTTATCATAATTCGTTAATTTCCCTGCACTCACGCCGAACTCTTCCGTGCGCTAAAATATTCTCGTGTCACTTTGAATACCATCGGCGCCAGCAACAACAAGCCCGCCAGATTGGGTACTGCCATCAGGCCATTGAGGGTGTCGGACAAATTCCAGACGAAATCCACCTTCACGTTGGCAAAGCCCAGTGCCGCCAATATCCACAACACGCGGTACACGATCAGGCTGTTTTCACTGAACAGGTATTGCCAGCACCGCTCACCGTAGTAGGACCAACCGAGAAGGGTGGTGAACGCAAAGACGGCCAATGCAATGGTCACGATATATTGTCCGCCGATAATGGAATTGTGAAAGGCTGCGGACGTGAGTGCCACGCCGGTCAGGCCTCCACCATCCGCACCTATAACGGTCCAGGCACCAGAGGTAAGAATCACCAGCGCGGTCATGGTGCAGACGATGATGGTATCAATAAAGGTGCCCAGCATGGCAATAACGCCCTGCCGCACAGGGTCATTGGTCTTGGCGGCGGCATGAGCCATGGCGGCAGAACCTAAGCCGGACTCATTGGAAAACACTCCGCGGGCCACCCCAAAACGGACAGCCGCCGCCACGGCCGCTCCGGCAAAGCCGCCCGTTGCAGCCGCAGGAGTAAAGGCGTATGTAAAAATCAAGCCAATGGCCGCCGGCACTTCAGCGATATTGATGAGGATAACCAGCAGAGAGGCCCCGATGTAGAGCACGATCATGGCGGGTACCAGCTTGCCGGCCACTTCGGCAATTCTCCTGATACCGCCGATAATGACAAAACCCACCAGTGCAGCCACAATGACTCCCGTCAGGATTTTGGGAACACTGAAGTTCTCTTCCAGAGCAACCGCCATTGAATTCACCTGCACCGCATTACCGATACCAAAGGCGGCCACCGCGCCGAATACGGCAAACGCCAGCCCCAACCATTTGCCTAACTCAGGGGCAAATGCTCCCACGCCGTTACGCAGGTAGTACATGGGACCACCCACATATTTGCCCGCCTTATCCACTTCGCGATAGGTCACGGCACACACGGCTTCGGCGTATTTGGTGGCCATACCGAACAGCGCGATGAGCCACATATAAAAGATCGCACCTGGCCCGCCAAGGGCGATGGCCGTGGCAACGCCAGCAATGTTACCGGTACCAACCGTAGCGGATAATGCCGTCATGAGTGCGTTGAAGGGCTTGACCTCTCCTTCGCCGCCTGGATCACTCTTTTCAAACAGCAGCTTGAAGCCGTAACCTACTTTTCGCCACGGCATGAATGACAGGCCAAAGGTCAGCAACACACCCGTGCCTCCCAACATGCCGAGCATGGGTGGCCCCCAGGCAAACGCATTGACTTGATTGATAAACGAATTCAACTGTTCCATAATATTTCCCTCAATGCTTTACGACGCATGGATGTACAAACAGTGGAGACGCTCGTTGTTACTCCGTCCCTTGTCAAAAAAATTGAGGTTTCACGGTGCTGAAGAGGGTTATCATAGGTTCACGATGAAAAAAAGCGCTTGGATGCTTTGTCGATTCAACAGAATGATACACACGTCCTCGTGAACAGGGTATAATGAAGGTTAAGAAAAAGGAGAAAAATCCGTGGCAGAAGTGAAAATTGAAGATGGGATCATTAAAGTCATTGAACTCGATGTCCAAGATCCCAAGGTTGCCAAAATACTGCAGGAGTATCCACCCAATCGCTGGAGTGAAATCACTCGCCGCGCCATTAAAATCGGACTCGGATATTTGCAGGGAGGAGCCCAAGACTAAAACCCCATCGGACCCGTTGGCAATTCCCTGACGTGAAAGATGCCTCGTGAGCTTTCATTCCGACATCACGAGATGCTCAAAAGGGTCAGGCCGTAGACCACCTGCCACACAGACCGAAAGTCAGAGTCCCCCTAAGATGTCCCTGCAACTCGAAATCGAAACAAGATTGACCCCACAGGACCGAGGACAGCTCAAGGAGCAAGGGATTTCCCTCCAAACGCTCGCGCAACAGCTTGCCACGTTTCAACATGGGATTCCCTTTGTAAAGCTAAAAAGACCCTGTCGTCTCAACGACGGGATTCGCTGCCTCAGTTCATCGGACCTGGCAGCCGTGACACGAGACTTCGAACGAGCCAAGGCCGCCGGCCGTGTCACAAAGTTCGTGCCGGCTTCCGGTGTTGGCACGCGAATGTTTAAGGCGCTGGAGGCTTTTTGTCTTAATAGAGAATCCAGCCAGATTGCCACAGCAGAGCAACGTGAGCTGGAGCAATTTCTTTCCAGTCTTCCGAAGTTTGCCTTTTATCATGACCTGAAGAATACGGTATTACGTCAGGGGCACCAACTTGACCAATTAATTGGGGAGAGAAATTATCGCTCCATCATCGAGGCCCTTCTATACTCACCAGGGCTGAACTATGCCAAGCTGCCTAAAGGGCTACTCGCATTCCACAGATATTCCACCACAACACGAACACCGATTGAAGAACATTTGGTAGAAGCCGCCGACTATGCCAAAGATGACAAAGGCTATGCTCGCATCCATTTTACGGTTTCGCCGGACCATCAACAGGCTATCCAACATCATATCGAGCAAGGCCATCATAGGCTTGCTCAGCCTACCGTCACATGGATCATCAACTGTTCCGTTCAAAAACCATCGACGGATACCATCGCGGTTGCCATGGACAACCACCCGTTTCATGATGCCCAAGGAAATCTCCTGTTCCGGCCAGCCGGCCATGGAGCGTTACTCTCGAATCTTCACGAACTCCACGGCGACATCGTATGTATCAAAAACATCGATAATGTTGTCCCCGACCATCTGAAGGAAACGCCCTCTCAATATGAAAAGGCGCTTGGTGGGCTACTCGTCAGTTTGCAAGACACATTGTTTTCATTTTTGGCTCAACTCGAATCCGACACCGCGTCATCGGCTTCCCTTGAGCAGATAACGAAATGGGCCCAATATTCACTTGCCATGACGTTACCTCAGGAGTGGAGCACACGCACCAACTCGCAAAAAGCACAATGGCTTTTCAAGTGGTTGAACCGGCCCCTCCGAGTCTGCGGCATGGTCCCCAACATGAACAATCCGGGCGGTGGGCCTTTCTGGGTAGAACAAGCGGATGGCACCACCTCGTTGCAAATCGTGGAATCCTCCCAGATCGATCCCACTTCTCCAACCCAACAAGACATCTTCACGTCAGCAACCCACTTCAACCCAGTGGATATCGTTTGTGGTGTTCGAGACTATCAAGGGAATCCATTCAACCTTCATCAATTCGTCGATCCCAATACGGGATTTATTGCAAAAAAATCCTACGAAGGAAGAGACTTGAAAGCCTTGGAACTGCCCGGCCTCTGGAACGGAAGCATGGCCAGATGGCATTCCGTGTTTGTCGAAGTACCACGCCATACGTTCAATCCAGTCAAAACCGTCTTGGACTTACTCTTGCCTGCGCATCAACCCCCGGAACACTCCTGACGAAAGAATCTTGCACCATCAGTCAGACCTACGCATAATGCATCCATTGTCGTTTGTGAATTCACACATTTTTCCTCCCACGATTTACTTGTTAAGAGGGTTCATCCATGGCAGAACAAATTGAAACCTTATTGAAAACGTCGGCCGTGTACCGCCCAACGAGTCAAACCCTGGAACAGGCTTATATCAAGGACTATGAAACCGCTTATAAGGAGTCGATCGCCGATCCTGAAAAATTCTGGGACGGTATTGCCAAGGAACTCGAATGGTTCACTCCGTGGAACACAGTACTGGAGTGGAACTACCCATGGGCAAAATGGTTTTTAGGAGGGCGCTGCAATATTTCTTATAACTGTTTGGATCGTCATGTGAACTCGTGGCGAAGAAACAAAGTCGCCGTGATTTGGGTAGGCGAACAAAATGAAGAACGGATCTTCACCTATGCCGAGTTGTACCGCCAGGTCAATCGCTGCGCCAATGCCCTCAAAACCCTGGGAATGAAAAAAGGTGATCGCGTCACGATTTATCTTCCAAAAATTCCGGAACAAATCGTGGCCATGCTGGCCTGCGCACGGCTCGGTCTGATTCATTCCGTGGTCTATTCAGGCTTCAGTGCACCCGCGCTGGAATCTCGAATCAAAGATGCTGAAGCCCGGCTCATCATTACGGCGGACTATGGATACGATCGCGGCAAACACATTCCTCTTAAAACCGTGGTGGATGC
The DNA here is from genome assembly GCA_965247845.1 of Nitrospirales bacterium. Lineage (GTDB taxonomy): Bacteria > Nitrospirota > Nitrospiria > Nitrospirales > UBA8639 > Bin75. The sequence goes on from OZ252040.1 coordinate 577,007, forward strand.
CGCGATTGCAAACTGTCCGACCATAGAGAAGACGATTGTGGTGCGACGAGAAAAACCCCGCATAGACTTAGACGCTCACAAAGAACTCGATTGGGAGGAATGGCTCGCCGGTCAATCCGCGCAGTGCCAAGCCGAATCCTTGGATTCCGAAACCCCGCTGTACTTCCTCTATACGTCCGGCACGACCGGCAAACCCAAAGGGGTGGTCCATGTGCATGGCGGGTATATGGTCGGTACCTACATCACCACGAAATACGTTTTCGATCTGAAAGACGAAGACGTCTATTTCTGCGTTGCCGACCCGGGCTGGGTCACGGGTCACAGTTATATCGTCTACGGCCCGCTCCTCAATGGGGCCACCATCCTCACGGCCGAAGGAAAACCCGACTATCCTAACCCAGGCCGCTGGTGGGACCTCATCGAGAAATACGGGGTGTCGATTTTCTATACCACTCCAACGGCTATCCGCCTCCTCATGAAGTACGGGGAAGACTGGCCCAAGAAATATGATCTCTCCACTCTGCGCGTATTAGGCTCGGTAGGCGAGCCGATTAACCCCGAAGCATGGGAATGGTTTCACCGGGTCACCGGTGGAGATAAACCGATTATGGATACTTGGTGGCAAACGGAAACCGGATCGATTCTGGTGACTCCTCTCCCCTGCGTCCCTCTGAAACCAGGGTCTGCCACACGTCCATTTTTAGGAATCGAGGCCGACGTCGTGGACAAGGCAGGCAACAGCATCGGCACGGGAGGCGGGTTCGCAGTCATTAAAAAACCCTGGCCCTCCATGATGCGGACAATCCACAAAGATCCTGATCGTTACTTGGGCTACTGGAATAACATTCCCGGCTGTTACACCGCCGGCGATGTCTGTCACAAAGATGAAGATGGCTATTTCTGGTTCATGGGCCGAGCCGATGATGTGATGAAAGTCGCAGGCAATCGTATCGGCACCGCCGAGGTGGAGAGCGCGCTCGTCAGTCATGACGCGGTGGTCGAAGCAGCGGTCATCGGCAAACCGCATAAAACCGCAGGTGAGATGATTAAGGCCTTCGTCATTCTAAAACAAGGGCAAAGCGAAAGTGCGGAACTGGTCAAAACCCTCAAAGCTCACGTCCAAGCAGAGTTAGGCAAAATCGCGGTCCCTCGAGAGATCGAAGTGGTGACCTCACTTCCTAAGACCCGTTCGGGTAAAATCATGCGCCGCGTCCTGAAAGCCAAAGAACTCGGGCAAGATCCTGGGGATATTTCAACGTTGGAAGAATGAATGGCGGGGGGCAGTCCGAGATGCTTAGGCTCTGTTGACATTCTAAAACTGTACTTCGTCATTCCGGTGGAAGCCGGAATCCAGAACACGGGCACGGCATGCACAGCCGTCGGGGGTCTGGCTTTGTCTCGGCACCGGCGCATAACGCCTGTCCGATATTTGTAGCGGCGCCATCTCATGGCGCTTGTCTTGGCCGCATAAGGCATGTCCCGAACCGTGACCCGTGATGCGGCCCTACAGCTTGATGAGCCATTCTGCTAAAGAGTCTCGAAAATCTCTCGATATTGCCGAACTGCCATCTTCCACGAAAATTTATCCAGCATCTGAAACCCGTTCATGATCATGTTTGCGTACTTCGTCTGGTCGGTTTCGTAGAGTTCTATGGCATCTTGTAGAGCTGTCGCCGCTTGCTCAACCATCGATTGAAATAAAACAATTGGCAAACGCTCGGTGACCCGATCGCCCTGAGGCCCATACTCACAATCCAGAATTTGTTTCCATCCGTTTTCTATTTCTTTCGCTTTCAATTTCGGTTCACGGTAGAGAAACCCGGTTGGCGGATCCGAGGCATGATGGTAAGGCCGACTGAGTTTTTTAACACTGCTGGTCAAGGATCGAGCAGGATAGGGAGCAATCTGCTGCACCAGCCCGCCCGTGGCACGAGCCACCACCGGCGTACCCACGGCATAGCCCTCGATGGCGCCCCCAAAGGGTTCGTAGAACGAACACATCACCATAAAGGACGCCCCTCGTTGCAATTCCCGATAGCCTTCAGCCATTCGGAATGGGAAAACCTTTACTTCCCCGTTCCGTTCTTCGGCTAGTCTCTTGAGAAACGATAATCCCTCTACTCCTTCATCACCGGGGATAGGGGTAAAAATATACCGAGCACGACCTGCCGGGATACGTCGAATGGCTGCCGCAGCCACATCATACCCCTTTTGCTGCGGATCATCCCGGCCAAAAAACAAAAAGACGGGTCCTGTAAACTCCGTAAAGTCCACACAGCCCCAGGCTCGAGGCGGCACATAGTCCTTTAATTTCTTGATCATCTCCTGACGTCGTTTGGCTTTTTCTTTGAGGATCTGACGACCGTTGCCTTGAGCGGCTTGGTCTCTGGCGTTTTGAGGAAAATCGAGTTGACTGAACATGCCATTATTAATTCCACGGACTGTGCGTGTTCGAAATATTTTTTGTAGATGCGGAGCAAAGATTTTCCGCTGAACCGGGTCATGTTCCAACTCATAGGCAAAATGTTGAGAGACGGTGCAAATAGGGCCATCCAAAAACGCAGCCATTTTCGACAGGATCGTCGGGCCTGAAACGCGACGAGATGCAATAGCTTTCAAGTCTTGATCTGACACATCCCGGTCATATGAATTATGTAACGTGAGCAGACAAGAGACGGACGCCAAGTGCGCCTCTTGTTTAGCCATCATTGCTACACAGGCGGTCTCCCAATCTTGGAGACACAGAATGAGGTCCTTTGTGAATTGTAGTTCGACTAATGCCTTGGGGACGGCAGCGCAGAAAAACAGGGAATCATTCAAAAGTTGTGAAGGATTTGCCGGATCAAAATAGGGGTTGCATGGAGCCTTGAGGCTTGACGGGTCACTACAATCGCATGGCGCATTAAAAAATTCAGGCGCATCAAGTAAATAGGTTCTAAACCCTTGCGTATCCTCGTGCTGAAACACCTCAATCGCATAGGTGTCTTTGCCGAATTCGAGGGAAAAGGTGATTCCAGTCGAATGAATCGATTCCATGATTTTCGGTCGACACTTCACGATCTCTCGAAAAAACGGGGTCATGGTGACACACGGACCGCTCCATTCTTCAGCCATACGTTTTGGCAGTAGCCGCATGACGGCTGCAAGCCCGCCAAGAGGAGCAAATTCGTTTTCAAATGTCACGAATACCGTGGTTTTCATACAAGCAACTTACTGATGATCCAAGAAATAGGGCAGCATTGGCTCGTGCCAGCTTTAAACACGGCACGATTGAGAAAATTTAAAAAAAGGGGAGCGCATCTCAAAAGACGCGGCATCCTTGCTTGAGATTTGGCTCACGAATTGAAGGAGAGAAATGAACGATGAAGAGGAAAGTAGGCAAATTGCACTGAGACCTCCTCTTCGAGCAAGGCCGCATTGAAATCTATACTACTGCTGCTGCACAAAATGCCCACGGCGATTTTTTTGCCAGCAACTCGGTTCGGATTCCGTACAAAATGGTTTCTCTTTCCCATAGCTGACAATTTTGATTCTGGACTCTTGTATTCCGAGATCAATTAAATAATTTTTCACGGCTTGAGCCCGACGTTTCCCTAATTCCAAGTTGTAATCTACAGACCCACGTTCGTCACAATGTCCTTCGATAAGCACGCTGGAATTTTCATAGGTATTCTTGATGAGTTCGGCATTCTTTTCTAACACGGCTCCGGCATCAGAACGAATCCCATATTGATCATAATCAAAAAAGATATCGGCTAAACCTGGATCCTTCACATGCTTCATGCTCGCCACGACCGGAGCATCCTTCATGCCGGCTACGGCTGCATCATCACTTCCTTCCTCCTGATCCGGCGCAGGCACTTCAGGAACGAAATCGGAAGGCTCAAGCTGGGCGATCTGCACCTCCTTAGGCGTACTTAGGGGACCACCCTCCTGATCTTGTACAAGCACGTCAGCTTCGACAATCTTTTCCTGAAGCTCACTCAAGGGAGCTGCCTCCGGCTCCGGCGTAGACACCTCAGCTTCAACAAGCTCCTCCTGAAGCTCACTCAGGGGACCGCCGTTTTCTTCCAAAGAATGGACGCCCTCTGTCGTATCGACAAAATTTTGACCACCTTTAGCACGGGCATCCAGAAAAGCTTGAGGAGGTGATTCAGGAACATAGTCCGATGCAGGGCCACGACTCCCCCGTGGAAATTCCAAAGGCACTTCTGGAAGAACCGGTGTCGGACTTGGAGGAGGTTCTGGAGTAAAGGTGAATGTTTTTGCTAAGTCTAGCGATTTTGGGCTGATGGATTGCCTATCGAGTGGAATGCCATTTTGATCACCCTCTTGAGTCTGGGCGCGTAAATCTTCCGTGCTCATAATCTCAGCATGTTTCGATGTCTCACATGCCGATAACGTCACCAGAAGCCATGTGCCAACAAAAATAAGGGCAGCAAAATCCTTTACCATTGCCATACAACAATCTCCTTTTATCGCACCATCTTCACTGGCACAAATTGATAGAGAACCTCTAACTTGTCGGTCTTTCATGTAGTCCACGTACTGGAAAACCTCTGAAAAAGTGATCGATAACAGCTGGAAGAATGGGAATTTTCCCTTATCTTGAGCCTTACAGATGTATTTATTAATAATCCATCCAACTTGTCAACGAAAATACCATATTATTTTCCCCATGCTTTTGGTTCACCTTGACGAACATTTGTCCGGCCAGTATGATTTTTTATCCTGCCGTGCCTTGTATCCCGATACTCGACTTGGTTGACGTTTTGTTCCGGGAAAGAGCCGATTCTTTGCCTTCTGTAGCTTCATGATTACAGTACAACACGTTTCAAAGTACTATGGAAACCATACAGCCCTTGCTGATGTGACCTTTCACGTCAAAAAAGGCGAAATTTTGGCTTTCCTGGGTCCAAACGGTGCTGGAAAAACCACCACAATGCGCATTTTAACCTGTTTTATGCCCCCAAGTGAAGGCAGGGCAACGGTCGCAGGGTTTGATTGTCTGGATCAGCCGATGGAAGTCAAACGGCACCTCGGCTATTTGCCCGAAACCCCTCCTCTCTACCCGGAACTCACTGTTGATGAGTATTTGACGTTCGTGGGTCGGTTAAAGAGATTAACGCCACAGCGTTTGGCTTCACGAAAGCCCCACGTGATTGACCAAGTTGGACTGGGCTCCGTGCATCACCGCGTGATTGGCCATCTGTCCAGAGGCTATCGTCAGCGGGTAGGTTTGGCTCAGGCCCTGATCCACGATCCACCGGTTCTGATTCTGGATGAACCTACCGTAGGGCTTGATCCCAAACAAATCATTGAGATACGCAGGCTCATTAAAAGTCTTGCCGGATCACATACCATAATCCTAAGCACCCATATTCTCTCCGAGGCCATGGCAATCTGTGATCGCGTCGTGATTATTCACCAGGGTCGCATTGTTGCAGAGGATTCCCCCGATCAGCTAGCCAGCCGGTTGCGCCAATCCGAAAAAATGAGCCTCACCGTCAAAGAGCCCCTGCCTGATTGGCAAGAACGTCTCAGAACTCTTCCCGGCGTACTCAATGTCTTTCCGACTGCCACACCCAATACCTGTACGATCGACTGTCAACTGGGACAAGACCTCCGCGAAAAACTCTCTCAATTTGTCGTGAGTCAGGGGTACGGACTTCTCGAACTCAAACCCCTTTCCCTTTCTCTCGAAGAGGTCTTTCTCCAACTCACTCAACAGGAGGAAGCTGCGGGGATGAGCGAACCCACCCACCTCGATTCTTTTGCGCAATCAAGCCGAAGTGAGCAACCGCCTGCATGACACCGTTTCAGACCATACTTGCCAAGGAATTACGGTGTTTTTTTGTGTCACCCATCTTTTATGTCGTCGGAGCAGTCTTTCTTTTTATCTCCGGCTTTATCGCCCACCTCATGACGGTGAATGCCGGCCAACAAGCGGTTCGATTTTTACAAATTCAAAATACCTACGCCCAACTGAACCTGAACGAGTTGGTCTTCCGCTCACTGTTTTACAGTTTAGATTTCGTCCTCATGTTTCTTCTTCCGATTCTGACAATGCGGTTGTTTGCGGAAGAACGAAAATCGCATACGTTTGAACTCCTGCTCACCTCGCCCATCGGGATTAACGAACTTATTTCGGCTAAATACATCAGTGTGCTCTTAATCTATTTGGGACTGCTCTCCTTGACAAGCTTAACCCCCATCCTTCTGTCCTTTTATAGCAGCTTTCATTGGAATCCCATTCTGACCGGTTACGTGGCCTTGGCATTGCAGGGCGGTTTTTTCCTGGCCTGTGGTGTCTTGGCCTCTGCCACGACGGAAAATCAGGTCGTCGCAGCCTTTTTGAGTTTTGGGATTATTCTGCTTATTTGGTTGCTTGGGGGGCTCGGTGCATTATTAGGCGACACGACTATAGGGAATGTCTTGTCCTATTTGTCGTTCAGCGAACATTATGACCGACTCGTTCGTGGACTCCTGGCTGCAAAAGATCTTGTGTATTACCTATCTGGCACCGTGCTGATGTTATTCATCGCACATCGAGTCATTGATTCACACCGATGGCAATAAAGCAGCTTTTACCCATTCTGGGCATTTTGGGAGTCGGACTAGGGCTGGGAGGGCTGGTCCTTTCCCAAACCGATACGAATCGGCCAAGCACGATCTTACTGTTGGAAGGGGTCGCGTTACTTTGCCTCACGGTATATTTCGTCGGCAACTGGACACGACTCAAAACCTTTTCTAGCAGCCGATCGACCCGGCTCGGATTGAACAGCTTCCTCGCCATTCTTCTCATGACCGGCATTCTGACCATCATCAATTTTCTGGTCGTTCGGCATGGCGGCCGGTGGGACCTGTCTGAAACACAACACTTTTCATTGGCCCCACAAACCCTGCAAGTACTTGGGCAACTCAAAAAAAATGTCCGGATCATGGTGTTTTCTCATGAGCGAAGTCCTGGGTTTCGGACATATCGTGACTTGTTGGAAGGCTACGCATATGTAAGCCCGCGAATTTCCGTGACCTATATCGATCCCGAAAAAGAACCCGGCAAGGCTCGCGAATATGAAATCTCCAAAATTAATACGGCTGTCTTTGAAAGCGGCGAGCAGATCGTCCATGTTCCCAAACCCAGTGAATCGAATCTGACGAGCGCGTTGATTCGCGTGACGCAAGAGAAATCCAAACGCCTCGTCTTTTTGGAAGGGCATGGTGAACGCCAAATCACAGACCAAGAACGAGGAGGCTTATCACTGGCCAGGAAAAATCTCGAATCACAAGGCTACCAGGTAGCACGAGGCTCACTCCGGAAAGACCCCACCCTTCTCAATGACACCAGCGTCCTCATTATTCCGGGACCTCGTGAATCTGTTGAGCAAGAGGAATTACAACGCATCACGCGCTTTGTCGCCGAAGGCGGACGACTCTTGTTATTACTTGATCCGCAAATTTCAAGCGGTCTCGAAGAGTGGATCTCTCAATGGGGGCTGACTCTTGGCCCGGGCATTGTGGTCGATCCAGAGGATCGTGTTGCCCAAGGCAGCCCGACGGCCTTACTCGTCCGTCGATTTACCGACCATAAAATTACCAAAGAGTTCACCGCTCCCATTTTGCTGCCCGTTTTGCAAGCGGTATCGTTTGACCAAACCCTAGTCACGAATCTGAACTTTACGTCTCTTTTACAATCGTCTGAACAAAGCTGGGCCGAAACAGACTTTGAACAGACCACTCCGGAATTTGAAAAAGATTCTGATACGAAAGGCCCCTTTACTCTCGCTGGCGCATTGGGACGGAAAAGCATCCCGTCAGATTCAACTGTTCAGCCTTCACTGGTGATCATTGGAAATTCAGCGTTTGCCAGCAACACCTATTTGCAGTTTCCAGGGAATACGGATTTTTTGTTCAATGCCATCGCCTGGTTAGCGGATGAGGAAACGTTAATTTCAGTCAGCCCCAAAGAATCTTCGTTTCCACCATTTATTCCGAATCCCACACAAGAACAGATGCTGTTTGCCGTGCAAGTCTTCTCCGTTCCTTTCCTGATCCTCTTTTTAGGCATGACGGTTTGGCGACGTCGGAGCCGCCTCTAGCCGACTCGGTCCTTCCATGACATCGTATCGAACCACGTTTCTCCTCGCAGTCATTTTTGTAGGGCTTGGTGTGTATGTCTATACCATCGAAGTTCCCACCATGGAAAACAAAACCATTCAACAGACTGAGGAGCAACGTCTTCTGCCTTTTGATTACCGGGATGTGACGCACGTGGTGTACACCACGCGAACCGAGCGTATTCAGATGAGTCGTGACGAACGGAATCGTTGGCGGATCGTTGAACCAATTGAGGCCAGAGGTGATGCTCGTGAAATTGAAAATGTTCTTCGTGCCTTAGAAATCGGAAAAATTTCTCGTGTCATTCAAGCGGAAGGGCAAGAGGAAGGGGCGACTGCTGAACAATACGGGTTGAAATCGCCTTATGTGACCATTGACATTACAACACCGCAGTACACGGAATCATTAGCTCTGGGTGATAGGGGTCCCTTATCGTCCACCCTGTATGCTCAACGAGGATCAGATCAAAAAATTCTGCTGACCACGCTCTTGATTGGAGATTTTCGGGCAAAAACCCTGCAGACCTTTCGCCTGAAAGATATCCTCTTGTTTGATCGAACGCATGCGGAACGCATCCAACTGCAGACACCTAGCCAAAACATCACGCTCCAGCGTGGAACCGCTTTCCATGGCCCTGTTTCCAGGTGGAATTTCACGTCTCCAGTGAATGCCCCAGCCGATAAAACCGCTGTCGGGATTCTGCTCATGACTCTCGAAGATTTAACGGCAACGGGGTTTATTGATTCACAAGTCGAGAAAGAGGCTCTCCTGAAAAAACTCGAGATCCCGTCATTTACGGCTACCGTTCATACGAAGCGACAAGGCCATCATGTTGCGTTCTTTGAACCGGTTGCTTCTGATGAAGATGCTTACGCCGTCACCTCTTCGAAGGACCCCATTTATCAGATATCGGCCCACGTTCTTCGCAAGTTGCCAAGTGACGTGTTTCACTTACAGGACAAACGCTTATTTGGCATGGAAGTTGGGGAGATTGCTCTCTTAACAGTCAAAGCCAATGACTCGCAGTACACCCTGATTCAACAGCATGGGGAATGGTATCTCGAAGGGAGGGAAGCAGATCTAATCGACCAGCAGCAAGTAAAATTGTTTGTCAGCCGTATCGTTGACTTGCCCGCGGAACTGCCTATCAGTCGGACGGAAAAAAATCTGACACACTATGGTCTCGCGCTACCCACCATTGAGATCGCCGGCATTGATCAAAAAGGGCAACCCCGCGGCCACCTGACATTGGGAACACGAGAGAAAGGCTTAGTCTATGCCACAGGAGCTAGATTATCCGGCATTTATCAGGCCCGCTCCGTGATACTGACTCAGATTCCTTCTCCTGAAACCCTGTTGGACCACTAGCAACAGAATCTTTCATGGTGCCCTCTGATGACATCACGCCACTGACGCATTTGACGCTTTTTGAGAGGCTTTGATACGTTCTTTTTTAACCTAAACAGCCCCATGTAAGCCTATAAAGAGACCACCTCTCTAACGCTCTTGATGCAGCACGAAGACCTTCTACGCAAGTTTCCTCTTTTTTCATATCTTTCAGAATCCGAGGCTCGTCTTCTCGCTGAAGAAATACGAGAAGTCACCTACGGAAAAAGTGAGTATATTTTCCGTGAAGGCGATCCTAGCGAGTGGTTTCACATTGTCAAGGAAGGAACCGTCAAATGCACAAAATCCTCACAGGATGGCCGTGATATGACGCTCAAGGTTCTGACGCCAGGCGATCTGTTTTGCTGTGAAGCCGCCGTATTCGAAGGATCATCACACCCTGGCTGCGCCAAAGTGCTCGACCAAGCCACGATCCTTCGAATTCCGAAAAAGCGGTATTTGGAAATCCTTCGGAAGAACCCTGATATAGCACTTGAAGTAATTCAATATCTCGGCGAGCGTCTCCGGGAAGCTCAAGAATATGCCAAAGCCCAGGTGTTTCATCGAGCCGAACGACGATTGGCTTCCATCCTCTTGTCCTTGGCCACTAAGGCCGGTGTCCCGGGTCCAGATGGAGTTCGAATCCATGCCAAACTGACACGTCGAGACCTTGCCGATATGACCGGATTGACCGTTGAAACCGCGACCCGCATTATGGGCCGGTTCAAGACCGACAAGCTCGTGATCGGGAAGATGAAGAATTTGGTGATTTGCAATCTTCAAGCCCTCAAAGACTTGGCCTACCCTCCGAATTCTGCCTCGTAAAGCCTTGCCAGCCCTCATCCCGGCAATATTTTCTCTACCAAAACATGATTTAAGTCATTTTTTTTAACTTCAGCTGGGCTATACTCCTGGCCATCGTTACAACATTATTCACGTGTTTACCAATTAAAGGAGTAGCGCATGTTCAATCGATGGAAAATGCCTTTTCTCATATTGTTCGGAGTTTCCCTTCTCCTAGGCTTTCCCCTGATCAACCACGCTGAACCACCCGTGGTTCAAGCCAAGCTTGCGTATGCGCCCCATGTCCCGGCTCCCATCACCCGATCGACTCCTGCTCGGGTGGTCGTGCACTTTGAAGCTCAAGAATCCGTCGGCATGCTCACCGATGAGAAGTCCTATAAATTTTGGAGTTTTAATGGGACGGTTCCCGGTCCTATGGTCCGAGTTCGGGTGGGAGATACCGTAGAATTCCACCTCAAAAACCACATAGACAGCCTGTTTCCTCATAATATTGACATCCATGCGGTCAATGGACCAGGAGGAGGCGCAGCAGTGAATCTCGTGTCCCCTGGCCAAGAATCAGTTTTTGCATTCAAAACGCTGAATCCCGGACTCTATATTTACCATTGTGCCTCACCTATCCCCAATATCCCGGCTCATATTGCAAACGGCATGTACGGCCTGCTTTTGGTGGAGCCTGAAGGAGGCCTTCCTCAAGTAGAGAAGGAATACTATGTCCTCCAAAGTGAATTTTTCACGGCCCCGTCAAAGGAAAAGAACATCCTAGAGCTTTCCATGGCAAAGGGACTGAGTGAACACCCCGATTACGTGGTGTTCAACGGGCGCCAAGGCGCACTGACCGGGGAAGGCACATTAACGTCAAATGTCGGGGATACTGTCCGAATCTACTTTGGGAACATCGGGCCAAACAGCGCGTCGTCCTTTCATATCATCGGTGAGATTTTCGACACGGTATATGTGGAAGGAGCCATCGGGGGGTTAGTGAATCACAACGTGCAAACGACGCTCGTCCCCTCGGCAGGAGCGGTGATCGTCGAAATGAACATGGATATACCCGGCGATTATCTGCTGGTGGACCACAGTATCTTCCGGGTAGCCAAAGGTGCCGTCGGCTTTTTATCCGCAAAAGGCAAAGAAAACCAGGAAATTTTCCAAAGCATCCAGACTGCTCAGTAAACTCTTCCGCTCCCAATCCCCGGCTCACAAGGGGTTGGGAGCCATAAATACAAGCACTCGCAGTCTGGCTCCGGAATCATTGACAACAGCGTGTTCTTCGCCAGCCGGGGCTAACGTTCCTTGCCCTGGCCCCAGCACGTGTTCCTGATCGCCAACTCGAAAGGTACCGTGCCCCTCCAGCACCATATATATTTTGTCTTCATGGGCATGAACATGTCCTTTCTGCACTTGATCCGGTTCAAAACAGTAGACATCACAAAAAAATCGAGGCGTTTCAAATACATTATGTTTTTTCATTTTTTCACTGGAGAATTCCTGAAAATCCGCCAAACTAATGACTTTCATCATCCCATAACCTCCCCTGCCATGAACGTACACCCGAAAGATCTGTTAACCCTGCTCTGCCACACGCACCTGAAGTCTTGTTTGGTATAATCATCAAACCAGACTTGAAAATCCCAGCATTGTACCAAAGGCTTGTGATGTTCCCAAGAACGACATGTCATATCTCTTTGCTGATTCACAATTCGTCTGGATTTTGCCCTGTCGAGACCGCCCATGGTAGCGTGGAAATTGCATAATGATTTTTCGCATTCAGCAAAGGAGCAATAGATGAACATCGTGCAAAAAGGAGGTGTCATCCTTTTCGGTAGCACATTCTTCCTCCATCTGCTATTCGCAGGGATCCAGGCTGAAGAAAAATTACCGGGTGACTACCAAGTGATAAAAGGTGAATCTTCTCTCCACACACCTGGAAAAGTCCTGCTTTTAGAATTTGCCGATTTCTATTGCCCCCATTGCCATCTTTTTGAGAGAGCCGTGACCTCGCGCTTAGAAAAAGAATTTGGGGAACGATTAGAAGTACGATTGATCGGATTTCCCGTGATTCGAGGAAAGCTGCCTACGGCTTTTGAAATATATGAACAGGCCAGAGCGATGGGAAAAGGTTCCGAAATGAAGGAGGTCTTATTTCAAACGATTCATAAAGATAAGATTCATATTTTTGATCGAGGCCTCCGTTCACTTCTGCTTCGTGAAGTCGGGTTAGACCGCAAAGCCTTTGAGGCCGGACTGGCCAGTGGCGAGCCTTACAAGGCCTTGGAAAAAGGTAAAGCCTGGGGCGAACGAATTGGCGTAAAGCATACCCCTACTGTCGTTCTGGATGGAAACCTGCTGGTCTCGAATCTGGATATCGATAACTTTCGTACACTGATCAACGGCATTCTCAAAAAAGACAAAACTCAATAGGGTCATCAACTCGGTTGAGATCCAAGACTTTTTTATTCTCGACCTACTCGACAACCACCTACCGTAAATTGATATAATCCTGGCTGTGTGAAGCAAGCCGTGGTTTAGGCTTTTGAGACCATGATTTGGTTTGCCATGTATACTGGAGGAACATCCCCATGGGCAAAAAAAAATTACCAAAAGTCTCCTTCCCCGAATTAGAGGCTATGCTCAAAGACATGCAGGAATTACTCACTGACGAGTATGGGAATCCCCTTCCACCCGACCATCCACAGGTTAAAAAGCTCAAAAGTCTTGCCGAACACATTGAAGCCGATACGCCCTCCTCACCTGAAAACGAAGGCGGCGAATCATTGGCAGGCCATGCATAGATTGTTTTTTTCATGCTTGTTCCCTGACTCGCCCATTGGGAGACATCTTCCTATGCCATGTGGCCTGTTAGAGGTAGATTTCTTCAAGAATTTCGCCTACAGTGAATCGTGTCGTTGACAGATTGAACGCGGAAGACTTAGATCGACACGTTGGCAAATGACGTGATGTCGGAGAGGTGGCCGAGCGGCCGAAGGCAACGGTTTGCTAAACCGTCGTAGGCTAACCCCCTACCGCGGGTTCAAATCCCGCCCTCTCCGCCATTTACTCGAGGCCTCCCAAGAAAGCTCCCGCTTAAATTTTGTTGCCCCGCTACATTGAGGAGGGCGGGATGTGAACGGGGGATTATGAAGGGGGTATTCCCCCTTCATGGGGTGACCGGAGCAAAGCGACGGCGCGAGGGGGCTGGCCCCCTAGCGGGAGCGCTGAAGGATACTTCAGCTTTTTGCAAGTCCCCGTTCGTGGGTACATGAGCCGAGGGAATTCATTCGCACTCTCTTGGAGTGTTGGTGTGAGAGAGTCTATTCGGCTCCAACAAGGACGGTATCGATTTACCTTTTCTCATGGCTTGCTGAACACGCGATATATGCCTTTTGCGCAGATGATGGCTGGCGGCAACCCAAACACAGCCCAGATTGAAGCGTTTACGACTTCTCAACTTTTCATAGCGATAAACAACAATGACGGATCGCCAGGCCGTCAAGATACGGCGTTTGTGTTTTTTGTGATGACGTTCTAACACATTGAAAAGGAAGACCGATCCGCTTTTCGGGCAATAATCTGTACGTAGGGTTTCACAATCTTTCTCATAGAGTGGAGAGGGGTGAAGCCGACATTGTTCAGAAAGTGGTGAAGGTTCTGTTTAGAAAAATACCACAGGTGACCAGGTGGTCCATACCAGCGCCCTTGCTTTTTCTTTATGGAAGCTTTGGGATGGCTCGAATCAGGTACCTCAACAACCACCAACCCTGATGGTTGCAAAATGCGATATACCTCGTTCAACGTGGCACGGGGATCATACAGATGCTCAAGCACATGCGTCATCGTGACGAGAGCAAACTCCTCACTAGGAAAGTTCTGATCCGCAAGCGTGCCATACGCCACGGCTAATCCTCGATTTTTTGCATAATTGAGCAACCCTTTGTTCAGTTCTAGGCCCAGATAGTCCCATTTACGATTCCCTTGAACCGCACTTCCCCAGTCACCATGTGCGCATCCGATATCTAAAAAACGCCCCTGAACAGTGGAGAGCTTTGTGATGACTGACATCCGCCGTCGAAATTTTAGGTATTTGCGAAATTGGACGATGGCTGACCGTATGACGGGCGTTTCGTCTTGATAAAGATTAATCACGGATGCTTCATTCGGGATCGGATCGGTATACTCCAATTTACAATTTATGCATCTCACAATATCATAGTCCCTCACGGTACAAACCCATTCGGAATCGACTTTTTGGCAAATGGGACAACCATGTTTTATATTTCGCATGGATCTGCTTCCTTAGTTTTTGGAAGAAGTAGGGCAGTTACCCGGATCAATTAAATCATTTCGGAACAAGAACAAGATGGTGAAACTGAGCCCTATCTTCATGACACTTACTGAACAGTTGAGCCGGATCAAGCCAACCAACCATTCTTCGGTCGTCATCGTATACGGATGAACAGATTCTATCATTGCGATGACGGCATCATCAAAATCTTTTGGGTAAAGATTTTTCTCTCTTCCGCCTTCCAGCCCAAACATTTCAACACATTTACTAGAGACTCTTTCATATTGTTCTCCTTGCTTCTAGTATGAGAGCAGTGACAGAATAAAATGAAAGAAGTTGCCAATTTCTGAAAAACCTTGTTAGAAAAGTACCGCTCCGCCATTTTTAATTGACGAGGAATCACGTCTTCTGCGCTGCCTTCCTTTTTCTTCAACCCCCAGCTATGCAAGTCCGACGGAGGCACAATCCGCTCTCCATTGCCTGCAGGAACGCTTTCATGCGTGAACAGCGCTGGGAATCCTGTCAATTCCTGAGTTTCCCGCAGGTCCTCGACCTGCTCAATCGGCTTCAAGCCAAAGGATTGCGTCGCGTCGATCCTGAAAAAGAAGGAATCTGTTATATCGAAGAGTGGCCGGTCCCATCTCCTGCTGTCATTCAGCAACTCGATCAATGGCCTCTTGAAGATGTGACGATGATCCATGTGCTCAATGCGTGGAAGGGCGATTTTTTTCTCCTGGTTGGACGTTATCATTCGATTTTCCAACGCTACCAATCAGTGAACACGTATTGCTCAATTAGCCACCCTTGGCATCTTTCCGGCCATTTGGCCACGCTGCATCCCCTTGCCATGTTCTGGGTTGGATTTCGCCATACACATTCATTCATCAGAATTCGATTCCATACTTCGGAGATTATTGCCCAGGGGGAATCCTGTGACTACCACCAACAACCAATGTGGTTAGAGGAACGGCAGACGGCGTTCTGCGAAGCGATTGAACTTCTCGACTTACCGATAGACGTCTCGATTCAAAAGGGCCGGGTCATGCTTCGCAACACCTACGAAGAGGTCCCATTTTTTTGTTCTTGGCCGGACGCGTTTGGACCGTGCCAATTCGAATTTAATTCATCAGATCCATTTGCATTTCTCGTGCCAGCCAGTGGATTGGCTTCGACTCATCAACTGCCCACAGCAACGGTTCGAATCTATTTGACCAGCTTTTCTCAGGAAGCCCTGAATGAGTTCAAGGCCATTGAACCCGATGTACGCACAGTCTACCGTTGCTCTGCGCATGCCTGCCTCACGGATCTCCCTGCCCTCTTAGATATTGTCGGAAAAGGAGGCCGACTGTACACCACGATTTCTGAATTTAGGACACAAGCTCTTCTCCCTGATCATTCAGACGCCGCTGCCATTATTGGAATCATGGGAACGGACAATCACTATCAACTTGAAGTCCGGTTTAATATGATGCCCTTACCCATGAATGAGATGGCCCCCTGGCTTGAGGATTTGTTCAACTTTCCTATGACCTATGCCCCACTCTCCCCTTTTCCGTAAAACGATCATCAACAATACCATTGTCTTATAAAAACTCTATCATCTAAACTACAGACAGTATCCTCGTCATGGGCCACAGCTGACTCACCGATACCCGGATTTACGCTTAAAGTTGAATCCACGATGAAAAAACAACTAGGGATTCAATGGGAAAAACCCCCAGCCGAAATCATTGCATTTCTGCTCATCTTCCTGGCTGGCTTCAGTATTCCCATCAGCACTACCCTGAGCAGTATCCTGTTCCCTACGCTGCTCATCATTTTTTTCTTTGAGTGGAAGATACTCCCCATACGACAGCATCTTGTCCGCGCCGAGACTTGGCTGCCCGCTCTTCTCTTTGCCTGGCTCGCGCTTTCACTGACATGGACCATCGCCCCGGTCGAGGAAGCCCTACCCTACCTCAAGAAGTACCGCGTCCTGCTGTTTTTCGCTTTTCTGGCACCCCTTCTTCACACGCCAAGCCGGCGGACGGCAGCCTGGGCTGGCTTTCTGGCAGCCTGTGCATTAACTCTAGCTATTCTGGTTGCGGCACTTGGGGCACCTGAAGTCGTCACCGAATTGACCCGTACACTGGGCATTTACAACCCGGTTCATGCCAAGGGGTCGCTTTTCAAAAGCCACATTACGACCAGTCTCTTCATGGCAATCGCAGCTTTCCTCTGGCTAATACTATTCCGCCATGGTCATCACCCAACTCAATGGCTCTGGCTCTTACTGGGCATTGTTACCGTCTACATGAACTTGTTCCACAGTAATAGCAGGACTGGCTATATACTGACTTTTCTCCTGGTAGCGCTGTTCCTGTTCCAGATCCACAAGTGGAAAAGTCTCGCGATCACGGCAATCTTGATACCAGTTATTGCAATCAGTGCCTACCAGTTCTCATCGGAGTTCCAAAGCCGTATTAACACTGCGGTGGCTGAAGTCCTGACCTTCAATGAGAATCACCTCACTTCCACAGGAAGACGAATAAGCTACGTTGAGGACTCTTTACAGATGGTCATGGAACGTCCGATTACAGGGCAAGGAGTTGGTTCAACAAAAACCTACTTTCGGCAACATTATTCAGAGAAGTACCGAAATCAGCCACCTTCGAATCCGCATAGCGAATACATCTTGCAAGCTTCACAAGGCGGCCTAGTCGCACTGGGGTTATTTCTCGCAATGCTGATCCTGCATTTCCGCGCGAAGATTCCTTCAGCCCAGACAAGAGAATTCCATCACGGCGTCATCGTAGCTATTACCGTTGGAAGTTTGGCTAATTCCTTGTTTCTGGATCATTCCGAAAGTCACTTCTATGCCTTGCTGGTTTCCACCGGCCTTGCAGCCGCAGTGCATACAGGTCGCGCATCGTCCGCAAATATGTCAACCACGCCAGACGCGTAAATATTCATAAAGACGTTCAGTTTTATTCAACATTTCTTGTAAGCCGTATTTTTGAACGATCACATTCCGGCCTGCGTAGCCTAAGTGGGTAGATACGAGCGTAGATAGCGAAGAATCATTTTTCGTGAAAATGGAGCCAACCGTAAGGACTTATGAAAATAATCCCGGGCTGTCTTCCTCTGGTTTTGGGCCAGATAATGTTTTCCCATATCGCTGTACAAATTGGCCCATTCGCGTGTGAGCACCTCTCTCAGATCAGAATTCTGCTGACAAGTAGACGCGTACTTTTCTAAAAATAGGCCCTACTGGCATAGCGAAGATCTATCGGAGTATCATCCTTGCACACACTGTGCGTATACTGTCGATAACGATAGAGCGGTTTCGGCAAATGGGAAACACGATAGCGTCGGGTTACTCGGATGACAAAATCATGATCTTCCCATATCCTCAGACGTTCATCGAAGCCTTGCAGCGCCTCGAATGCGGTTTTTCGGAGGAGAGCGCTCCGTGCCAACTGATGTCCTGGCCCAGACTTAATACCCTATAGATATTGTCACGTTCTTTCTTGTCTCTCGTGCGTCTGTTCCTGTACTTCAAGATGTCGCCATTGACATTGATGATATAGCCGTCGTTATACACATAGGCTATCTCGGCTGCGACCGCTGGATACTCCAAATATCTCTTCAGAGCATTCCGAATTTCGTCATAATCTTCTTCATGCAACACCTCATCACCCTGAACTAACAAGGCCCAATCACCGGTGCAATGAGATAAGGCAATATCCTGTTGCATGCCGAATATTTTGCCATCCGTGCGTAAATTCTCATCCCATTTCGTTTCAATTATTCGAACCTTCCGTGAATCGATTGACCGAACGAGTTGCAGGGTATTGTCCTCGGAGTGCCCGACGTTTACGACAAACTCATCCACGATCGGAAAATCGTATTGAATAGCATTACGTATAAATGTAAACCCACTAACTTTGATTCACTCAACCTCTTGATTTTGTTGAAAATCTGAAGACTAAACAATCTCCCTGAAATTCATTTATTTAACGCATAAGAAGATTCCGGTACACCAGCTCATTTTTTTGCACGGCACTTTCTGAGCTGAAAAAGTCCACAACCAATTTTCGCCCTTTACGAGCCGTTTCCTTGGAAAACTCCATATTACTCAATACGTCAACAATCTGGCTGGCTAAGGCGTTGGCATCTTTGGGGGGGACGAGAAATCCAGTTTCTTGGTGATAAACAATATCTGAAATGCCCCCCACTTTTGTTGCTACCACAGGCACCTCCATGGCCAAAGCTTGTGGAATAGTTTGAGTCAAGGTTTCACCAGACGTGGATGCAACCACAAAAACATCAAGAGCGGCCATCACCTCAGGGACATCATTGCGATGTCCAATTATTGCAATCCTTCTTTCCAACCTCATCCCAGTTATTTTTTTTAACAGCCGTTCCTTTTCAGGGCCATCGCCGACAAGGACAAAACGACAGTAAGGCATCTGCTCAAGAACGATATGAGCTGCATCAAGAAAATATTCAAGACCTTTATAGCTTCGCAAAAAACACACCGCACCGACCAGAAATTCGTCTTTCTTAACGCCAATTTCTTTCCTGAATTTCCTGCCGTCGATCTTAGGAGAAAATTTCGAGATATCGGCGCCGGTAGGGATAGCCACGACTTTGTCTTCATGGAATCCATGATCTGCAATGAGACCTCTCCTTATAGTTTCCCCTCCTGTTGTCACAATGACATCCACAAGAGAATGATACAACAGGTTGTTCACGAAGTTTCTAGTAATTGGAGCGGTGTTGTGTCTCATCAGCACCATGCGCGGACGTTGTGGAGACAGTTTTGCCGCCACCACCCCGATCCAATTATCACGTGATCCATGAGTATGAATAATATCAATTTGATGCTTGTGCAAAATAGTCGCAAGTTTCAACATCGCCCAGGGGTACAGAGGCTTCCCCATGAGAAGAGTATCGTGAGGAATGTGACGTTCTTGAGCAATGCGCGACAATTGGCTATGTGGCCGAATCACCAACCGGACATGATGCCCTCTTTTTCTCAGTCCTTCTGTCAAAGCCAAAGTGGCATATTCTTTCCCTCCCAGCGTCATTGATGATTCGGTTTGAAGAATCCGTATTGGTTTCACTTGAACCCAGTCCGTTCAGCCTCAAGCGGGATACCTTCAACGCAGCTTGATCTCCGTTTCTCACAAAAGGACACCAAGAAAAATAGGCACCTAACGCTTAACGTCATTTATATGACTGTTTTGATTCTCCAATAGAGTATTTCTCGTCATCTCCCACAGCTTTGCATACTTCACGAAGGTATAGTAGGCATAGAGACCGGCTAGAATAAGCCCGGGCGTGCCGTCTAAAAATCCTTTTCTCAGAACATACATTTTGAAAAAGGTAAACAAGGGATGAGAGAGAAGCTGATGAACATGAAACGCTCGTCCTCGCTTGATCATTTCTTCAGCCATGAGCGTCGAATAACGATCCATCTTCATAAGATAATGATCAATGTCCCGAAAAGGATATTGATCAACAGGCGATTTCAAATACCCAAGTCGTCCCTCCAGTTCATAGGATTCATGCACGAGGTCTGGCTTATAGCACATATGGCCTTTATGAAAAAATTGAGGTTGACGGTAATCAGGATACCACCCGCTTCGTTTGATCCACCGGCCTAAAAAATAATTCCGGCGCGGCACGAGAAAGGCATAAGCTTCAGGACCCTGTTCGAGTTGGGAGCGGATTTCCTCCTGTAACTCAACCGTCGCTCGTTCATCCGTATCTAGACTAAAGATCCAGTCATGAGTGGCATGAGCAATCGCCTCATTTCGAAGTTTCCCAAATCCATCGAATTCATGCTGGAACACGTTATCAGTATATTCACGGCTAATGGCTTCTGTGGCATCGGTACTATATGAATCCACCACAATCAATTCATCAGCCCATTTCACGCTCTCCAGGCACGGTCGCATATTCGGTTCATCGTTATAAGCAATGACAACCGCTGATACTTTTAGTGTCATACAACTAGCAAAAGAGCCTTTGGTGATAGATGATCTGCCCTGCGCGAAGCGTCACAACACACAGCGGACCAAAAAACATAGAGCAGCAAAGGGTCGAGCCCTGAAGGCCTTCCAGTTTCAGGAAATCGCTAAAACGTTTTTAGCGCGATTTGTCACTTCTTCAACCGAAACAGATTCCAAGCATTCCAGATAATGAGGATTTTGGCATTTCCGTAATCCACAAGGGCGACAGGCTGTGGTATGACTGACCATACTAACGTGGCCTATCCCATAAGGACCGGTCGCTTGGGGATTCGTAGGACCGAAACACGCAATCACCGGCACCCGGCACGCAGCCGCCACATGAATAGGGCCTGAATCATTCGCAATAAACAGTTGGACTTTATCAAAGACAAGGCTCAATTGGCGAATCCGCGTTTTTCCAACCAGATTGACTAACACGGGGCCAAGCGCCTGGGAAAACTTCTGGCCGATTGCGTGGTCGTGTGATGATCCAATTAGAACGATTTTAATATTCTTTTCCTTTGCCAAAGACACGGCCACCTCAAGAAATCGCTCAAGTGGCCAGTTTTTAATGGTATGCCTGGAGGTCGGGGCTATGGCAATGAGCCGATCATGAGGTTGCACTCCTCCTTCTGCGAACAACTGATTGATCGCTACTCGATCGTCTTCCAATCTGGGCAACCAAAACTGTGGATTTTCCGTAGAAGCGCCAAAAAATCTGGCAACTTCGAGGTTTCGGTCGACCGCATGGATATCCAGTAAACGCCAGGGCTGTTTACCATCATTTGGCAATCGAACACGATGGGTATAAAACCACGGACTTCCTTCCCGTCCCTGCGCAAACCCCACACGAACCGGAGCTCCTGACAGCTTGGCAATAAGGCCAGACCGGAATAAGCCTTGCAGATCCACCACGCAATCAAACGCCCGCTCGCGAACCGTTGTGATGATCTCCCACCAAGAGCGAAGACGAAAGTCCACAGGGATGACTTCAGAGAGATCGGGATGGCCTTCTAGTAACTCTGCCCATTCCGACTTGACCAGCCAGGAAATTCGCGAATAAGGAAAAACTGCACGTAACGCACTCAAGGTCGGCAGGGCATGGATGATATCCCCCAATGAGCTGGGCTTAATAATCAAAAAATTTTTAGGTTGAAACGCAAGCATACATCTATGGAAAAAAGAGTGTCGGAATTGCCATCACAGCAGACAGGTGTTAGCAACCTTGCCTACTGTCTCAGGATCCAGGAGACCGCATCGGTGAAACATGGAGCGATAAAATCGACCGGCAATTTTTTCTTTTGACAGATGGCTAATGAGTCATGACTGTTGGGACCTGTCATAACCAAAATGCCTTTGGCCCCTACCTGATGAGCCAACTCCATATCGAGGTGCTGATCGCCCACGACATAACTTTTTGACAAATCAACTGTATGGCGCACTACGGCTTGTTCAATCATTCCAGGATTCGGTTTTCGACACCGGCATCCGTCATCAGGATGATGTGGGCAAACGAATACGTCATCCAACCAAGCCTTTGCTTCGGCGAGACCATTTTTTAATTTCTTATGGATAGTCTCCAGGTCTTGATGTGAAAAATAACCACGTGCAATGCCGGATTGGTTGGTCACCAGAATGACTTTCAGGCCTGCAAGATTTAATTGCCGAATCGCCTCTGGCACATTCGGGAACAATTCAAAGGTATTGGGAGACGCAAGATAATGGGTGTCGGGATTCAGCGTCCCATCACGATCCAAAAATACAGCCGCATGATTTAAGGTCATTGCCAGACATGCCCAGAGGTGGTTCTGCCTATCAGGATGCCACTTGTTCTTCGAGGATCCCTTTCGCAGCTTGCAACACTTGATCAGTGGAGATTGAAGTCATACAACGATGATCAATGGGACATTCGCGAAGGAAACAGGGTGAACAGCCTACAGGATTTCTTACAATCGTATGCAGAGCATTATAGGGTGCCGTGGTTGCAGGATCGGTTGGACCAAAAACCGCCACAACGGGAACGCCTAAGGCATTCGCCATATGCATCGGACCTGTATCATTCGTCACAAAAAGCTGACATCGTTGAATAATGGCTTTTAACTCGCCTAATGAGGTTCTTCCAGAAAGGACCAGCGGGTTTGAACCCATCCGTTGCGCAATGGCCTCACCCAATACCTCTTCTCCCGGACCTCCGACGATCAAACATCGAACAGAACGTGGAGTCTGTTGTCGCAACTCACCAATTAACCGATCAGCCACTACGGCAAAACGTTCCGGCAACCAGCGCTTAGCCCCGCCATAAACGGATCCTGGATTCAAGCCAATGAGGACCTCTGCTGCCTGGATGCCACCCTCTTGCAGCAACCGATCTGCCAGTACCTGCTCTTCGGGAGACACATAGAGTATTGGCTTCGGGGTGGATGTCTCTTGCACAAGAGGTCCAAGCATGTCCATATAATATTGAACCTGGTGTAACGTATGGGTGCTATCCGGGGGAGCTACAGGGTGCGTGAGCAACAACCTCCGACCATCCGTGGCATACCCGTATCGCAGAGGAACTCCCGCAAGCACGGCCAACAATGCGGCTTCAAAGGCATTTTGAAAGAACAAAGCCAGATCATACCTTCCCTGGCGAAGACTTGCGGCCAACCTGAGCTTTCCTCGCCATCCTGCATGAATACCTTGATGCTCATAGATGACAATGTGGTGCACACTGGGATGCCCAGCAAATAATTCGCCGATCGCGGGACGAACTAAAAGGGAAATTTCCGAATCGGGAAATGCGTGATGGATCGCATCTAAGGCTGGGACGCACATCACAGCATCACCTATCCAATTCGGCCCACGAACCAAAATCTTCTTTGCCTTGTCTGGTTGGATCTTGAACGCTTTTACGGCCATGGCTATTGGAAAATTGTGCTTTATTCTTTCAGCAAAATCAAAACAATGAACACCTGTCACAAAGCCAATAATGCTTTTTCCAATCGACTTTGGCCATCTAAAAACTCTACCGTAATAGAGACGGCAAATACAGGCGTGGGAATTGACCAACTTGATTGAACTTTGATGAGATCCTTTTCCGTTGTGAGCACCAAATCTGGTTGACTCTGCTCAATACGTCGATAAATCTCTTTGATCTTAGAAGGGACATACGCTTCATGATCCTGAAAAACAAGTTCATCCGCCACTTGCACACCGAGTGCGTTCACTGTCCGACGAAACTGATTCGGATTGCCAACACCGCTAAAGATGAGCACTTTTTTCCCATGGATATCGGAAAGAGTCTGATGCATGGATTCCGATGCACCAACCAACTTTTTGACCGTAAACCTTGTGGTGATGGGATTGATCATGCAACCCATAGCCGTTTCTAGCGGCTCCACTATCTTAGAAATCGCTGATTCATCTTCAACTCGCGTCAGAATAATATCTGAAGCTCTTTTGGCTTCACCAAGAGGCTCCCGAAGCTTCCCTATGGGAAGAAGCCCTTTGATCCCATTCAAATCGGAACTATCAACCAGCAATAAATTCACATCACGATCGAGACCTAAATGTTGAAATCCATCATCTAAAATGAAACAGTCAATGGGCACTCGTCTTAATACCCAACAGCCCAGTTTATATCGATCAGTACCAACCGCTACGACAACACCCGGACATTGTCGCGCCATTAAATAGGGCTCATCGCCTGCTTCATGGGGTCCGGCAAGGATCGACCTGCCATCGGATACCAGCAAAAATTCTTGTCGGCTTTTTCGACGGTATCCTCGACTGAGGATGCCCACCTTTTTCCCTTGTTCCAACAGTTTTTCGGCCACCCACATTGCCATAGGGGTTTTGCCCGTTCCACCAACGGTGAGATTCCCCACACTGACGACTGGACAAGGCAATCGATGTCGTGTTAACCACCCTTGCTCATACAGCCATGTCCGAAAACATGTCGCGAATCGATACGGACCGGCAAGCAGCGACTTCCCTTCATTTATCATGGGTTCATGAATGCTCGATTGCAGCTTACTTTCGGAGGGAACACCTCACGATACAAAGGGATTGTTATCTCTCGCGAAAACCGACAACATGCTCAACCATATTCAAATTTCTCTCGACCACGCCTTGATTGTCATCGATGACCTTTCGCGCACTTTGACCTGCATGAGACACCCAATCCTGATTTTGAATTCCCTTTATAAACGTTTCTGCCAATTCCTGCCCATTGCGGACTCGAATTCCACCTCCTGATTCAATCAACAAATCTGCGATTTCCTGACAGTGATCGGTGTACGGACCAAAACACACCGGCTTTCCCCAAGCCGCCGGTTCTAAGAGGTTATGCCCTCCAATGGGAACCAAGGTCCCTCCAACGAACGTCATAAACGCCAACCTATACACTTGAGCTAATTCTCCTCTGGTATCAAGGAGAATGATCCGAGGTCCCACAGGTTCTTCATCAAGATAAACCTCTCGCGGCAACTGGCTTCGTCTCACCACCGGAAATCCGAACTCCTGGATGGTTTGAGCCAAAACAGCACTTCGTTCAATATGTCGTGGAGCTAAGAGCAAGACGACATTGGGGAATGAACGGATCAAGGCGCGATAACTCTCCAAAAGGATTTCTTCTTCAGCGGGATGGGTACTGCCTGCGATAATCAACCGTTCGTTTTCCGATACCCCAAATGCCGAACGTTCAACTGATTGCTGAGGAGAAATACCTCCATTCATCGTCAGATCAAATTTCATATTCCCTGTACTGCGCATCCGATCAGGCGAAGCCCCTAACTCGACAAATCGGCGTGCATCTCGGCCAGATTGCAGAAGCCCTAGTGATACGGTTGAGAGGATCTGTCGCATGAACGGCCGAATCCACTGATAGCGGAAAAAGGAACGGGAGGACAATCGGCCATTCACGATAACAGAAGGAATGCCCTGACGAGAAAGCGCTCGCAATAAATTCGGCCAAAGCTCGGTTTCGACAACTAAAAACCCTATTGGGTTCAGGGATTGAATGAACCGGTGGACTATCCAAGGATAGTCAAGTGGCAGAAAGCAGTGAGTTGCGATGCCGGCTAATCGTTGTTCCACTGCTTCTCGTCCGGTTTCCGTAATGGTCGATACGACAATTTTTACCTGAGGATACCGGTGATGAAGCACGGTAACAAACGGCACAACAGCGGAAACTTCCCCCAATGACACGGCATGAACCCAGAGGACTTTATCCTGAGAGGACCACCCCTGAGGCAAAACCCATCCTATCCGTTGTAACAGGCCGGATCGACATCGTTTTTTGAGCAGCAACGTGCAAAGAATAAATGGAAAACTGAGAATAAGGAGCAAATTATAAATACCGTACCACATCTCAGTTCTAACCCTAAGAGGATCGAGAGGAAATACCAAGTCTCCTGTTTTTAACAAGGAACATCAGGAATTGTTGTATCTGACCTCAATCGGAACAACGGCTGACTGATTATTCACCTGAGTCATGACACATCGTTTCTGCTTCGGATGACATTGCCGAGAGGGTGGTTTCTAATTCCAGCCGTATTCGTTCCATGGTCGCAGCATTGACATCGCGGTCAACCCAAATCGGATCGCCCCACAGAAAGATCCCACGGGAAAACGGATACGGGACTATAAACCGATCCCAGCTGGAAAAGATTTTTTTTTTGAACACGCAAATGCCAGGGGAACGATAGGCAGGCCCGTGAGTTTGGCGAGAGCAATGACACCCGGTTGAACGCGGTGCCTGGGCCCTTGGGGACCATCGGGCGTGATGACGAGATCAATGCCCTGCCGGCTCAGGCGAATGAGTTGACGCAATGCCCCTCGCCCGCCCCTCGTGGTTGATCCGCGGACTGCCCTGAATCCGAATCGTTTGACGATTCGATAAATGAGTTCACCGTCCCGATGCCGGCTGATCAGAACCTGAGCCGGGCCAGGGTACCCTAACGGAATCATCAACTGTTGCCCGTGCCAGAATGCCAGGATAATATGGCGGCCTTCCTGATAAAGCTGATCAACTTGCTCGAATCCATAAGCCTTCAAGGACATTGATTGCCCAAGAAGCCGAATCGTTGCTGCGCCGAAAAATGATAAAATATTTAATTTTAGCCGATTCATCAAAATATTGGTTCCTCCTTGACTACCGCAACGTGGATGCGGCTGGAAAGTCATGAAATTGGATTTGATACAGTCGTGTGTAAACCCCATTTCGACGAAGTAACTCGTGATGGATACCTACTTCAATAATGCGTCCTTCATCCAGAACCACAATACGATCCGCATGTTGAACAGTAGACAGGCGGTGGGCAATGACTAACGTCGTCCGATTTTTCATCAATTCAGCCAAGGCCGCCTGGACTTTTCGTTCAGACTCACTATCCAACGCGGAGGTGGCTTCATCGAGAATAAGCAGTGAAGGATTTCGCAACATCGCGCGAGCGATGGCTAACCGTTGACGTTGCCCTCCAGAAAGCTTGACGCCATTTTCTCCAATCAGCGCATCTAATCCCTCAGGCAATTCCTCAATGAATTCCCACGCATACGCTGCCTGTGCTGCTTGGATAATTTCTTCTTCGCACGCTTCTGGGCGTCCGTACGCAATGTTAGCGCGTATGGTTTCATCAAACAAGACCGTCCCTTGAGAGACAATGGCAATCTGAGCCCGCAGAGAGGCTAATGGCACATCCCTAATATTTCGACCATCGATTAAAATGTGGCCTTCAGATGGATCATAAAACCTTGGAACCAAACTCAATAAGGTGGATTTGCCACTACCGCTTTTTCCTACCAATGCAACCACTTCGCCAAATTCGACAGTGAGGTGAATATGTTCAATTGCTGGTTCATCACTACCTTCATAACAAAAACTCACGTTTTGAAATTCAAGGGAACGCGAGATCTTCGGCAATTCCGCATGCCCATGATCATGAACAAACTCATGTTCCTTATCCAGCATTTCAAAGACTCGATTTGCCGCAGCAAGAGCTCGTTGAATCAGCGCATTGGCACCGGCCAGCTTTCTTACCGGAGCATATGCCATAAACATTGCCGCTAAGAAGGAAAAAAATTCGCCGGGTTTCATTTGATCATCAATAACTAACAGCCCACCGTACCAAATAATAACGGCAATCCCGCCTATCCCAATCACCTCCAACAGCGGTGAAGTCAGCGCAGTCAGTTGCGCCGACTTCATGCTCGCCCGCAAATATGAAGTATTTCCCTTGGCAAAACGCTGTTGTTCAATGTGTTCTCCTCCGTATGCTTTGACAATTCGAATGCCGGCAAAAGCTTCTTTGAGCGTCGAAGCCATATCTCCCATCGACTCTTGCCCCCTGGTGGCCAACTTTCGTAACCGCTTGCCGATTTTGACTATGGTATAGGTTGAAACCGGCATCATCAAAATTAACGCCGTAGCTAACTTCCAATTCTGATAAAATGCCACACTACTCAATGCCAGAAAGGTAAGCCCTTGTTGAAACGAATCCTTAATCACATTGGGAATGGCATTGGCCATTTCATTGACATCATTAATGACTCTCGCGACTAAACGACCGCTGGAATGCCTATGATGAAACGCCAACGAAAGCCGAAGAAATTGTCCAAGCAATTGCTGCCGAATTTCTGCCACAATTCGATTGCCCACATAACTCATCAAATAGGCTTGCCCATACGCGAAGCCACCTTTCAACGTAGCCGCCCCGAGAATCACGATAGGCAAGACCATGAGAAGCGTTTGATTCTTTTCAATAAAAATTTCGTCTAAGACCGGCTGAACCAGCCAAGCATAGAGTCCCGACATTCCTGCCACACCCGCTGCACACAAGCAGGCCACTACTAACCGAACGCGGTATGCATGAAGGTAAGACAAAATCCTGAGAAAAGCGGTTACGCCTGACATTCGGCTAACACCACCTCCGCTGCTCTGAGAGAAGCCCCAGGAGTTCCAAGCTGAGCACGAATGCCGCCCAAAGCTTCTCGCATTTGCTCATACTGAACTCGGTCATTCAGAAGCCGAAAAGCCTCCTCGCTCAGCCGTTCTGCAGTCGCCTCCGATTGCAATAATTCTGGAACAATGCCACGGCCGGCCACCAGATTGACCAAACCGATGTGTTCGACGGTGACCATAATTTTGACAAGAAGATAGGTGAACCAAGAAACACGATACGCCAGGATCATGGGTGTGCCGACCAAGGCTGCCTGCAAAGTGGCAGTCCCCGAGGCCACCAACAGTAAATCGGCAGCCGCCATGACTTCAGTCGGTTGGTTCGGGACCACGGTAACAGGAAGCTTCTTTCGATCAATGACCTCGTTTATCCAGTCCTCGGCTACCGTAGGCGCTTGTCCAATGACACAATGGAGGTCGGGAAACGATTCTCTGATTCGTGCCACTGCTTCCATCATGGTCGGCAAAAGCGACTGAACTTCGGAATGACGGCTGCCGGGAAGAATTCCAAGAATTGGTCCTTGAGCCGGGAGCCCCAATTGCTGTCGGAGACAAGCTGCATCATAGTGTTGGCCCATATGATCGAGTAAAGGATGCCCCACAAAACTACAGGGTACGTCGGCGTCACGGTACATTGATTCCTCAAATGGTAAAATCACGATCATGCGGCGTACCACGCGCTTAATCAAATTGATCCGATACCGGCCCCATGCCCAAATCTGCGGAGCGATATAATAGATCACACGATGGCCAAGCTTAGCCGCAATCCTGGCCAATCGAAGATTCATCGACGGATTATCGACAAAGACCACGCCATCCAAGGATTCCCGTCTAAAAAACCGTTTCAGGGTCAAAATATTGGCAATGCCCTTCCAAATCGTTACGGGTCCTGGAATCCCGACGACATCCAAACGATGTAAGCCCTGCACCAGTTCTACCCCTGCGGCTCGCATATGTTCCCCGCCTACCCCAATGAGTTTAATTTCAGGCCGGAGTTTTTTTAAGGCCTTTGCCAGATTTGCACCATGGAGATCTCCCGATGCCTCACCAGTAACAATCATGATTGACAGACCAGCCATGCCCCACGAACACCACTAAGAAATGGAGGCTTCACTATTTGAAAGCCCGGTTAGAGGATGAGTTGGTCCGCCGATGGAATGTATGATCGCATCGACCAACTCCAGGGCAGCCAAACCCTCTGCACCAGAGACACCGCCTGGGGCACCTGTTTGAATGGATTGCACAAAGGCTTGCAATTCCCGTTTAAGCGGTTCTTCGTCCCCTGCCTGAATCGATTCCTCACTCACGGATGATTCAGCAGCCGTGAGCCCTGTTTGTCTATACACAATGCCTTGGCGAGAGAGAAAATCAACGGAAAGATACAGCTTCTCCTGAAAAAGACGCATTTTTCGCAAACGGCCGGTCGACATTCGGCTGGCCGTAAAATTGACGACACACCCCTTGGAAAATTCGACTCGAGCATGCGCAAAATCAACCTGCGAGGAAAGAACTGTGACTCCCACGGCCTCTACTTTTTTTGCTTGCCCCAAACCAAAAGACAAAATAAGGTCAACGTCATGAATCATCAAATCCAACACCACGTCAACATCTGTTCCCCGTGGTTGAAAGGGGGCAAGGCGATGACATTCGATAAACCTAGGATTCGAAATAAGATCTTGGACCAGATCCCTGACAGGATTAAACCGCTCAACATGCCCCACATGCAAAATCAACCCATTCTGCGTCGCACAGTGGACCATCTGCCGCCCTTCTTCCGGTGTAGCCGCAATGGGCTTTTCAACCAAGACATGCACGCCAGCTTCGAGGCAGTCTTGCACAACCTTTTGATGCTGCAAAGTAGGCACTGCGACACTCACCGCATCGACTTGGCGTAACAAACCTTGATAATCCCCAAAATGTGCCACACCAAAACGATTGCCTATCTCGGCCCGTCTAGTTTGATCAATATCAGCCACGCCAACTAAATGGGTCTGGGGCAATTCAGAATAGATACGGGCATGATGTTGCCCAAGATATCCGACACCGATGACACCGACTTTGATGACTTCCATATTCCGTCTTCTTACGATTGCATCATGTTACATGATAGAGGAAAACTGAAACACCGGCGCGACGAGGTCCGCCAAACCTGTCTACTTAAAAAGGAAGCTGAGGAAGGGAGACAAAAACATAGGGACCGCCAAAACACAACAAGCTGGTTGCGGAATAGTGCAAAACAACCATACCCCAATTATCCCGGGACACCGACGATTGCTATGCCGGCCTGATGAGCTTTTTCCAGCATTTCTTCTCGATCAAGCATAATGGTTTTGTAGGCCTCTAGGGCTAACACCGAAGCCTTGGCTTCATTCATCACATCAATGGTCTGGGGACCGACCGCAGGCAAGTCAAAACGTAAATCTTGTTGAGGTTTGCAACACTTGACAACGACAGCCCCACTCCGAGCCAATTGGCCGCCGCGCCGGATAGTCTCGTCCGTCCCTTCAACCGCTTCAACCGCGACAATCACACGATCTTTGACCACCACGCATTGGCCAATATCCATTTGGCCGACCTCTTTCGCAATACTCCATCCGTAGGACACATCCTCCTGCTCCTTCTTGGACAGCCGACGCCGAGTCAATACCCCTTCCGGAACGACAATATTTGAAAGCCCAAAAGTGGACTCTCGAATCGTAATCCCTTCATCTTCCAAGCCGGCGGCAATAGCCCTGAGAATATGATCATCCTTCCACGATTTCAGTTTGGTAAAGAACGCCATGGCCCAGAAGTCCGGACGAACATCAGAAAAGAGATGCGTCTTTTTCATCCCCCCCAGCATCACGGCTTGCTGTACGCCATCACTTTTGAGGGCTTGAATGACTTTCCCAAATTGACCAATGCGAACCCAATGCATCCGATCGACAACCTGCTCCAACTCGGGAGCCGTCTCACCCTGATGGGCGATGGCCGACACTCGAAACCCAAGTTTTCTGGCATTTTCAGCAAAAATGATGGGAAACCGACCGTTGCCTGCGATGAGGCCTATCCAGGCACCAGGGGGAGGAAGCGGGAGTGTTGACGACGACAGTTCTTGAGTCACCGCGTGTGTGACCACCTAAAAGTCTTCCTGCTCGCCCTGACCTTTTCGCGCAGAGCGACACATTCCACGAGTCGAGGTTTCCAAAAACGTAAGCAGGACTAAAACGTCAGGACTATCCTGGAATTGATGACGCGCCAGTTTAATAGAATCGGTCATGCGTTGATTTTTTCGGAACAGCAAGCTATAGGCTTGTTTCAACACGCGTATGCGTTGAGCCGAAAACCCTCCCCGACGAAGACCAATGGCATTGACCCCATAGAGATTGGCTCGATTCCCAACGGCACGTATAAACGGAGGCACATCCCTTGCGACGGCAGAACACCCGCCAATCATGGCATAATCTCCAATTCGCACATATTGATGAACACCGACTAACCCACCAATGACGGCATAATTCCCAATCGAAATATGCCCGGCAAGCGTCGCCGCATTGGCCATGACCACATAATTGCCGATATGACAATCATGCGCAATATGCACATAGGCCATCAAAAAATTGTGCCGGCCAATCGTCGTGACACCTCCGCCAAATGCCGTCCCGCGATTAATCGTGACATACTCGCGTAAGATATTTTCATCACCGATACTCACACGCGTCGGTTCATCATGATATTGAAGGTGCTGGGGAGGAGCTCCTATCGAAACATAGGGAAAGATTTTACACCGTTGCCCGATTTCTGTAATGCCCTCTATGCACACATGCGAACACAGTTCAGTTCCCAGACCGATTTTCACGTGCTCGCCAATCACGCAAAAAGGACCCACAATGACATCCTCATCAAGTTCAGATTTCGGATGCACGATAGCTGTAGGATGAATGGACATTTCCACTACTCGACAAAATTACCCTAAAATTTTTGGCTAACCCATCTCGGAATTCGTGGATTCCGCAGCCTCTGGCGGCAGCATCGCCGTTGATTCAGCCTCACAAACAAGATCTGCCCCGACAAAGGCCTTCCCTTGCATCTTCCAAAACGGTGGTCGGCATTTGATCACTTCGACCTCCAACCGTAGCTGATCCCCAGGAATCACAGGTTTACGAAACTTTGCTTTGTCAATGCCCGTCAGATACACGATCGGTGCCCCGTCAACGGATGACGATCGAATGGCCAACACTCCACCTAATTGAGCAAGGGCTTCTAAAATCAAGACACCGGGAAAGATAGGCCGACCGGGAAAATGACCTTGGAAATATGGCTCATTGATCGTGACATTTTTCAGCCCTACCGCCCGTTGATTGGGTTCAAACTCCACCACACGATCCACAAGCAAAAAAGGGTAACGGTGAGGAAGGATGGATTGCACTTCAATAGTATCCATGACCGTCTCTATTCCAGACATATGATCGCTCCTCTTATCCTACACACGCTCAAACAAAAAAAGTTCATCACATTTCCACATAGCGTCAATTGCGTAAGACATGGCATGTTGACTGATTTTACTCAGTTGAACGTTGTCTGATCCAATATTTCCAACACATTGGACGAAAGATCCATACTCGGTTCATAATACCGAGTCGAAGTATGCTTCCCTTTTTCCACGACTAAATCCAACCCTTGTCCTTGAGCAATTTGTTGCACCACCAAATCGACTTGGTCCCGGAATTCGCCCAACAGTTCGGCCTGTTTAGTTTGAAACTCTCGGTTCATATCACCGACTTTTTGTTGGTAGCCTAACATACGTTGGCGCAATTGTTCTTCCTTTTGTTGCTTGGCCGAAGGACTTAAGACACTGCCTTGGCGTAATATTTCATTTTCCAAATTCCGCAGTTCTTGCTGTTCGAGTTCAAGCAACGTCTGCCGATCCTTCATAAACTGACTGAGGGCATCATTGACTTGATGGCCAAGCTTCGACTCTTTCAATAACCATTGCGTATCCACCACCCCAATAAGGACACCAAACAAAGCTTGTCGTGCTGTTCCAGACGTTTCAGGAGCAGATGTCGCGCAACCAATCCCAACAGACAAAATCAGGATCATTCCTGCTAACACCGCACCCACATAAAGAGGGAACGACACCCCATTTGAGCGATTCATACTCACCATGATCTTACCGTCAAAATACATTCCCAACGGAAAACTCAAAGACGCTTTGTTGCTCTTGAGGCCTACGATCCAATTTGAGACCCCACGCCGCGCGTAAAGGACCAAACGGCGAAATCCACCGCACCTCTAATCCCGTCGCAGCCCGCAATTGCAAATCTAAGTCTTCGTCTTCACGAAATCCTTCCCCATAATCAAAAAAGAGCACACCATTCAGTTTCGCAGCAGGAAGTACGGGAAAAATTAACTCGGCATTAAAGATCAGTTGTTTATTCCCACCCTCCAATGTTCCAGAGGTAGTCACAGGGCCTGCCCGTCCATATTGAAACCCACGCATCGTATTAATCCCGCCAACAAAAAAGAGTTCCGTCAATGGAGCGGAGTCACCCAAATACCCTTCAGCTAAGCCAAAACGACCACGGAACGCCATCCGGAGGTCCCAAACAGGCAAAGGGATGTATTGCAACCCATCGAGACTGAACCGATAGAAGTTGTTGGTCCCCCCTAACGCCTCGGTTCCAAAACCTATACGCAGACCCGTTCTCGATCCAGTGCGCGGATCCTGGAAAAAGTCGCGTGTATCGCGAAAAATACTCGAACGGAACCCTGTCGTGGATTGATTGCCGAGTTGGTTCCGAATGAACCGTGGTGCATCGCTTGCCAGATTTTTAATTCTAATTGTCTCGCCGATCAGGGTCAAACTTCCCGAGATATATTCAGAAAAGGCTCGTCCCCATTGGACCGTTCCTCCCTTTCTTTCTTGTTGATACGTCAAAAAATTTGTTTCTGTACTAAACCCATCTGCTTGAAAGGAAGTAGGGCCGTCAAACAGTGCCGGATTTCTAAAAGTTAAGATCCCGATGGTTCGACGCCCACCGATTTGCCCATTAATTCGAACCAGGTACCCTAAGCCAAACAAATTGGCCTCCGAGATATTGGCAATTGCCGTAAATTGATCGAGGGTGCTAAACCCACCACCAATACTGAACTGCCCCGTGGGTTTCTCTTTGACTCGTACTTCAACGTCAACTTTATCTTCTTCTACCTGTTCGGGAAAAAGCTCAACCGTTTCAAAGAAATTCAAATTATTGAGTCGTTGAAAACTTCGCTTCACGGCCACCGAATTCAGAACTTCCTGCTCATCCACTCGCAGCTCTCGGCGAATAACATTATCACGCGTCTTATCATTCCCCGTAATGTGAATCTCTCTCACGCGAATAAGCGATCCCTCTTTCATTGTAAAGGTAATCTCCGTCGTGAGCGTTTCAGGATTCGGGACTAAGCCAGGTATGACTTCGGCAAATGAATACCCCTTTTTCCCATACAGGTCCGTAATGCGAGAGACCTCTTCTCGAACGATCGTCCGTTGAAACACATCATGAGGATGGATAAACGAATTCCGCTCAAGTTCCTCGACTTCAAAGACTGTATTTCCTTCATAGCGAATCGTTTGAACCGTATAGGGCTGGCCTTCACTGATTCGAAATGTCAAGGTCACGGATTCTTTATCGTCGCTCAGTTCAATAGTCGGCATACTGACCTGGACATCGAGATACCCCCTATTCGAATAATATTCCTTTATCCGCTCTACATCATTGGCGAGTTCTTCTTTGTGTAATATTCCAGCGTCTGTCAAGAGAGAGAGAAACGAAGTCCATTCTTGATTGGCTGTCACTCCTAACAAATCACTTCTACTGACGACGGTTGCACCGACGAAATGAATCGATTGAATCTTGGCTCGCACACCTTCTTGAATAAAAAAGGTCACACGATTGCGGCTCTCCTGTAACGCCTGAATAATAGGAATCACTTTGGCCTTATGGTACCCATCTTTTTCATAGGCCGCCCGAATATTTTCCGCACTCAGTTTAATCTCCTGTTGATCGAGAAACACTTGATTCTTCAGCGTGAGCACTTCTTTCAATTTATCGTCTGATAACGCAACATTCCCATCAAAGACAATGTCCGTAACAAAGGGTTTTTCCTTCACCACGAAAATGACCTCCACACCCTTTGGTCTTGTTTCGGTCTGGACTCGCACGTCGTCAAAAAACCCCATATCGTAAATCCGTTGAATTTGTTCCCGCGTGACCTGAGTCGTAATCCGGTCTCCCGCTTTCAGAGTAATTTTCCCAAGAATCGCTGATGCCTCAATTCGTAGATTGCCTTGAACGGTAATGCTTTCTACCACCAAATCTTGAGGTTGGCTCCAACTCGGTAGCGGCACACTCATGAACAGGAGCCCATAACAAAAAATGACACCGAGCACTCTGCTGGTTATTGATTTCTGAGGAGCCATGGGTGTGTGAACAGCGGAACGCTGCTCCTCTGAATTGACTTTCATCATCGTCCGTTTGTGTTCAGGACAAAAAACGCTCTCATGAGGCAGGAGGGAAAAAGCAAAATCACAAGTCACTTCCAGCAACGAACGATGAGGCGTACACGGTCTTTGTCTGGGGGTTTGCTTTCAGACAATTCAAAGCTTCAACCTGAAGGAAGCCAAGACAGGCCGATGCATTATAAAGAGCTGTTAACTGCTTGTAAAGTGTTGGAATCTTATGGATTTTCCTTCCTTGACATTCATTTTTTCGTTCACCTACTATCAACTGGTCTGGTGGAAACAGATGCCGAGACAAAGCATCTAGTCACAACCCGCATGGGTCAAAGACAAACGATTCATCTCTTGCCCCCGGTATTGCAACCCAAAAGAAGCCCTTTCTTGCTCTAGTTTTTTGTTACCCGCACCAATTATCTTTAAAGACTCAATGATAGTGGAACACATAATCGATGGATCAAGAACTTCATCCAGCTCCTCAACATATTGACATTCCTGACAATTTGCCGTTGATTCCTGTCAGGGATATCGTCGTGTTTCCTTACATGGTTCTGCCCCTGTTTGTCGGGCGAGAAATGTCAATCAAAGCGATTGAGACGGCCCTCGCCGGCAATAGAATGGTCCTGTTAGCGGCTCAGAAAGCCCACGATACTGAATCTCCAAAACCTGCAGACATTTTCAAAACCGGGACCGTTGGCATGATCATGCGCATGCTGAAGCTCCCCGATGAACGGATCAAAATTTTAGTGCAAGGTCTTACCAAAGCTAAAATCGTCGACTATCTCCAGTCTGAACCGTTTTACTCCGTTCGCATTCAAACCGTATCGGCTTCTCAAGAGCACTCACCGTCTCTCGAGATTGAAGCCGTCATTCGTACCGCAAAAGAGGGGTTAGACCGGCTCGCAAGTCTTGGGAAAGTGTTAATGCCGGACGTCATGGTGGTCATTGAAAACGTAGATGAACCTGGCCGACTGGCAGACATCATCGTATCGAACCTCGGGTTGAAAGTGGAAATAACCCAGGAAATTTTGGAAATCGAAGATCCGATTACCCGATTAAAGCGCGTGACGGAGATCCTCTCGAAAGAAATCGAAGTCTTGTCGATGCAACAAAAAATCCAGGCCGACGCCAAGGGTGAAATTGATAAAACCCAGCGTGAATATTTCCTGCGTGAACAGTTGAAAGCCATTCAAAAAGAACTCGGAGAATTGGATGATCGGGCCGAAGAAGTGGCGGAATTCCGAAAGCGTATTGAAGAATGCTACATGCCAGAAAAGGTCATGAAGGAAGCAGATAAGCAGCTGAAGCGGCTAGAAAAAATGCACCCTGATACGGCCGAAGCGGCTACCGTACGCACCTACATGGAATGGATGGTTGAGATTCCTTGGAGTCACACCTCCCCAGACAATCTGGACATTCAAGCTGCCAAAAAGGTCCTCAACGAGGACCACTATGATTTGGAAAAAGTCAAAGAACGCATCCTCGAATATTTGGCCGTACGCAAACTCACAAAAAAACACAAAGGCCCAATTCTTTGCTTTGTCGGTCCACCGGGTGTAGGAAAAACGTCGTTGGGGAAATCCATTGCGCGGGCCTTGGGTCGAGAATTTGTGCGCATGAGTCTGGGCGGCGTGCGAGACGAAGCCGAAATCAGGGGACATCGCCGAACGTACGTTGGGGCTTTACCTGGACGTATCATGCAAGGAATCAAACAGGCAGGAACCAATAATCCCGTGTTCATGCTGGATGAAGTCGATAAAGTTGGAATGGATTTTCGTGGCGATCCCTCAGCCGCGCTTTTGGAGGTTTTAGACCCTGAACAAAATCATGCATACACGGATCATTATTTAGGAGTCCCATTCGACCTCAGCAATGTGATGTTCATCACGACCGCAAATCTCATGGATCCCATTCTTTCCGCGCTCCGAGACCGAATGGAGATTATTGGAATTCCGGGATATACCGAAGAAGAAAAACTCGGGATTGGCCGTCGCTATTTAATCCCTCGGCAACTGGAAAAACATGGAATTTCTGAAAAATATTTTCGAATTACCGATCCTGCCGTTCAGAGAATCGTTACTCACTATACGCGAGAAGCCGGTGTCCGTAATCTGGAACGAGAACTCGCCAATGCCATGCGAAAAGTTGCCAGACGGGTTGCCGAAGGCAAACCGAAACTCTATTCCATCACACCACATTCCCTCCGCAACTATTTAGGTATTCCCAAATATCTCCCGGAAACCGAAAAGGAAAAAGATCAGGTGGGGTTGACCATCGGGCTCGCATGGACGGAAACGGGCGGCGAGACGCTTCACGTCGAAGCCACCGGGATGCAGGGCAAAGGGAATCTGACCTTAACGGGCCATCTCGGTGATGTCATGAAGGAGTCCGCCCAAGCCGCACTGAGTTATGTCCGTGCACAGGCCAGCACTCTAAACATCAAACCGGAGACCTTCGCTACGACCGACATCCATATTCATGTTCCCGCAGGCGCCATCCCTAAAGATGGGCCGTCAGCGGGGATTACCATAGCCACAGCACTTGCCTCGAGTTTAGCAAATATCCCCGCCAGACACGATGTCGCCATGACAGGAGAAATCACGTTGCGTGGACGGATTCTCCCCATCGGCGGTTTGAAAGAAAAAATACTTGCGGCAAAGCGAGCCTCAATCCCTCGTATCATTCTTCCAAAACGAAATGAAAAAGATTTGGAGGAACTCCCGAAACATTTACTGAAAGGCGTGAAAATTATTTTTGCGGAAACAGTGAACCAAGTGTTTGCCGTGGCGCTTCAACGACCAGCCCACGCGCGCAGCACACCCAAAACTCCAAAATCCTCATACGCCAAAACAGTCTCGTCGAACCGAAAAAAACGGGTGGCCGCCTTGCCCACAAAAAGGACTCGGCGGTGAACCGCTCGAAAGCTCTCCCTTCTACATTACGGATAAACAAATCCTCTAGGCGTGACTCCCTCAAGACGATCGGAGAATTTGGCCTCATCCGACAACTGAAACAACAGTGGGCCATATCCTCTCCACAGGTGGTAAAAGGTATTGGCGATGACGCGGCAATTCTGAAGGCACGTCAAGGCCAACAGCTTCTTATGAGTACCGATGTCTTCATTGAGGGAGTGCATTTTGACCTCACCTATCAAACCCTGAAGGATGTGGGATTTCGCGCAGGGGTGGCCAACCTCAGTGATATCGCGGCTATGGGAGGGAAACCGCTGTATCTGCTTGTGTCGATGGCTATTCCTGCTCAGATTCCAACCCCAAAAATTCGAGAGTTCTATCGCGGGCTCCAAGAGTCCTGTGGCCCCTGCAACGTCGAATTGATCGGCGGAGATACCTCATCGTCTCCATATAATATTTTTCTGAGTCTGACCATCATGGGATCCATTCAAGCGAATCGTGCACTCACCAGAAGCCGGGCTAAAGTGGGGGACTCTATTTATGTGACTGGGACATTGGGTGATTCCAATGCCGGCCTTCACATCTTGCAAACCCATGCGAAACACCATCGCAGCCTCAGACTCTCGGCCGTAGAAAAATTTTTAACCCAGCGTCATTTACGACCCACCCCACGGATTCACATAGGGCAGTTCCTGGCAAACCAAGGCGTTGCGCATGCTGCCATCGACCTCTCTGATGGACTATCTTGCGACATTGGTCACATCTGTGAAGAAAGTCGGGTGGGTGCCGAGGTCTGGGGGAAGGCCCTTCCCCTCTCTTCTCAACTTCACGCATTTGCGCAACAGAATAATGTGGACCCCATAGAGTTCGCTCTGAGAGGAGGCGAAGATTATGAGCTCCTGTTTACCGCCCCTACAAAAAATCACCAAAAAGTGTTAAATATTTCCAAACAAACCAAGGTGCCTATTGCCTACATTGGCGAAATAAAACCGAAAAAATTTGGTCAACAACTTGAGTGTCCTGAGGGCCGCAAACAAAAACTTTTGAAGAAGAGTTTTAACCACTTTAGCGGGAGGCAAATCTCCCATTCGCCGATTCCATCATCGTGATAGCCTTCAAACACGTTCTCGCTAAAATACAGGAAGCCCTACACCTTCAAGAAACACCCCAACGAACAGCCTTTGCTTTTTCTCTCGGGGTCTTTATCGCATTCACTCCAACCTACGGGCTTCATTGTGTCAGCGTGATTTTCTTAGCCTGGGCGTTCCGTCTGAATTTTCCCGCTCTCTTGGTTGGCGCATTCATTAATAATCCCTGGACCATCGCCCCGATTTTGGGAGCCACAATGTGGACAGGGTTTTTTATGCTAGGGATGCCGGAAGTTCCAGACTTTTCCTGGAATAATCTTTCCATCACGGCAATGTACGAAGTAGTCCTTCCCTTCGTTCTTCCTTTTACCCTTGGAGCACTCGCCCTGAGTGTGCTTGGCGCCTTGCTTGCCTATCCCTTGAGCTTGCTCTTGGTTTCTTGGTATCGCAAACAACACGCAGCCCAACCAAGCAGCCAAAGTGCTCAAAAAAAACCAGCATAAACACACTTCCATGCAATTCGAAAATGCAATCGTTTCTTGAAAGGTTATGAAGTTCATGGGCCGCCACGGGGGGACTACGCGCACTTCTCACGATGCCGACATGTGGTGCTCCAACCAGTTGTTCGTTCCATAACGCTACGTTAAGATTCACATGGGATTGTTCCATCCCTTCTGACTCGACCCATGATGAGCAAACCAGCCCCTCATGACATTTCTCTTATTGCCGATCCTATTCATCACTACATTCAATTTACGGTTCCTCATTCCTCATCCGACTCTGACGAAACAACGGAAAAAGATTTAATCGATTCTCCCTGGATCCAACGCCTTCGGTACATCTATCAACTGCAAAGCGCACGATGGGTCTATCCTGCAGCGGAACACAGTCGGTTCC
Source organism: Nitrospirales bacterium (assembly GCA_965247845.1). Classification (GTDB taxonomy): domain Bacteria; phylum Nitrospirota; class Nitrospiria; order Nitrospirales; family UBA8639; genus Bin75. The sequence goes on from OZ252040.1 coordinate 617,915, forward strand.
AACATTCTCTAGGGGCCATGCATCTTGCCGGGCAATATGCGAAGCATGTGTATCCCACCCTAGCCCAAACAGTTCGGGATGTTCCCACCCTCCCTTATGTCGAAGAATTACTCAGAGTCACCGCACTACTCCACGATGTGGGACATGGCCCCTTTTGTCATTTTTTTGATCACCACTTTCTTCAACAATACGGTTTGTCCCATGAACACATGAGTCAGGCCATTATTCGTCATGAAGTAGGGCCTCTGATTCGACAAGTGCGACGAAGTCCTTCAGGAAGGTTTGCGAACCATGAAACGCTCGATCCCGATTATATTGCGTTTCTGATTTTGAAAGATCCCAACAAACAGAGTCGGCATTATCCTCGGTGGCTTCAGCTACTCCAGCCATTAATCGGAGGGCTTTTCACGGCAGACAACTTCGACTACGTCTTGCGCGATTCCTATATGTGTGGAGTCGCGATCGGGCCAGTGGATATTCCTCGACTGATTCATTACACGTTGATCACCCCGAAGGGGTTAACACTCCATAAAAATGGCTTGCCCGCCCTTCAAATGTTTCTCAATGCCAGACTCTATCTCTATTCCAATGTGTATTATCATCGCACCTCACGAGCGATTGATCTTCACCTCTTGGAGATTTTCCACGAAACCATGGAATGTGTTTTTCCCCATAACCCGCTTCAACACATGCAGAAATATCTCCGGCTTACGGATTGGTCTCTCTTGGAAACGGTCCGCACTTGGGAATCGTCATCGAATCGTCAGAAACAGCGGATCGGGAAAGAATGGGCTCGCGTGTTAGGGCGCCAGGTCAAATGGAAAACAGCCTATAGCAAAGTCTTGACGATTCGAGACTGCCGTCCACAAGGGCCAGCAACGACACCTGCAAAGCTTGAATCTCGCATTCGTCAAAAATTGCCTCGCCGACTGCAGAGCCTTGTCTTTCGAGTGGATATTGCCAGCAAAGATACGCGCCCCTTCAACGTTCTCAACATGGGCCAGTTTCAGTTTTATCTCTATGACCCCGCAACCCAGTCCGTTGAAAAAGAAAAGCTGCAAGAACTCTTAGCCTTTTTGCCCTCGCATATCGTCCAACTTCGAATTTTTGCTGAAGATCATCACACCGACGCAGCGTTAACTAAGGCAGCTGAACAGGTACTTGATGGCTAGCGATGATGGGAAAAATGGGCTTTTCTGCTTCCCGGGGGTTGTGGAGAGGGAGCAGGGACGCTTCAGTTAAGGGACCTCTGATTTATTGTGGTAGCGGGATGCAGGGCAAGGCGTCCCGCAGCGAAACCCGAGACATATCAAGTCGATAGTCGAGGGGTGAGCAAGGACACAACGCCGCCATGCGCCCGATAGTGCAATAAATCAAAGGTCCCTTAGTTGAAAGCCCACGGCAGACCAGATTCACCCTGGAGAAGAGGACCTAAAATACTCTGGAGGATTTGGGTTCCTAATCCGGTCGTGGCCCCCACGCCACGTAACGTGAGGACAAAATTAAATTGATTGCGTTCGGGAAGACCGTCTCCTCCCGACAAGCGAATATAATAAAGCCCAAGCGACCAACATTTGCAGGGATTTTGATACAATCCAACGACATCCCATTCAGGAGTCCGTCCCGTGACAAAATCATGATAGGCCTTTGTCCCCACTGTCCATCCCCAAGGTAGACGAACAGCACCACCTACCGTAAAAAAATTAATTTCTGATTGAGCGGCCAGCACTTCATTAAAGGACAATGGATTCCAGATGTCTCCACGGCGTGGGATCGTGCCCGATCGTGCATAGCGGTGGCCCAATTGCACATAGGCCTGCTGATGAGCCTGCACCGTGACATCTGAATTAAACTGCGTAAATTCATGGTCGCCCGGATCATAGAAAGCATCAAGACTCAGGCTGAAGCGACTCAGAGACTCCGGCAATTGCGTCCTAGGAAGTCCAAGAGTCGCCTTTCCCCACAAATCAGAAAAAATATTCGCTTGGCCCGGTGTGTCGCCGAGATGGTAGCTTTGAGCAATCACAAAATCCAGCAACGTCGTAGACCGTTTGCCGCTCCATTCATCTTTTAAGCGGGTTCTCAGGGAATAGGTCAGCAAGTGTTTCTTCAATAAATTATCCGTGGCATCGATCTGCGGAAGGTCGGATTGCTGGGATACCGGCACATATTCGTAGAACAAACGAGGTTCAATCGTATGACGCAGTCGATGCCGATTTCCGACTTGAAATCCACGTGACACATTTGAGACCGCCTCTAATCCAAGCCAAAACGTCCCACGATCACGAGCATCATCTTCAGCGGCCAACCGCCCCCGAGAGTAGAGGACCTCTCTGATTTTGAACTGCGGACGAAGGCCAATCATATGCCCCAGATGTAACCCCTGAACAGCAAGAGTCGGCATGATGTCGAAACGGCTGACATTGAACCCTTGCTCACGAACAAAGTGCACAAACGTCGAATCCACTCCAATATCGAGATTGACCATTCCTCCTCCCACGGTCAATCGACGCCCATACCGATGCCCAATTTCGGGTAACCGTTGAAACGTGCCTTGGCCTCCGGAATCTAATGGTTGTAAATATTGAGCCCTGAGATAAGCCGTGCCTCCTGGCAATCGATGCATCACATTCAGCACGGATTCCTGGCTCGGCAGCGCCCGAAAAATTCCAGACGCACTCAGATCCTGTAAGAGTGTCCGATCGGTCGCATAGTTAATATTGGCTTGAATCAGAAGATCGTCATTCACTTGCTGAACATGGGCACCCGTAATTTGTGCACGAGCTTGATCCTCTTCAGTATCATTAAACGCATTAATTAACCATTGTCCCCTCGAACGGCGATTCAGAATATAACGATACGCCACATCTCCACCTTGTCCTCGTTTGGATAGAATTTGTGGTGCGATGGTAAGGTCTTGACTCGGGGAAATGGCCCAATAGAACCCTTGGCGATATTGAAAACCTAGAATATTGTCGAACCCGACCGTAGGAATCAAAAATCCGGTTTTTCTGGCGCCCGGCATCGGATAGCGCAACACAGGAATTGGGATAATCGGGTGATTGCGAACATTCAGCCATACATTTTTGGCAAACACACTATCGCCTTGTTCCACGTCCACATCGTGAAACGAAAAACTCCAATCGGGAATTTGCCCATCATCCGCTTCGCAATTCGTAAACGTGCCATCTTTCGCACGATAATGCGTTTCAGAAAGCCGTTGAAGGAGACGACCTTGGAGCCATGACTTGGTTTCTTTCAGAAAAATTTTTCCATTGACGATAAGAGCGGACTCCGTATTCACATTGATAGTCAGCTCTTCCGCCCACACATCAGTCACGTGATCCTTGAGATGAACATGGCCCGTCGCTGTTAAGCGGCCAGAAAGTTTATGAAGTATGGCTTGGTCGGCGGTCAACCGGACGGCACCCTGAGTCACCACCACTGAACCAAAGACTTTGAATTCCTCTGTGACTTGATCGAACTCGGTTCGTTCAGCTGTGATGTTTAGAGAGGGGGAAGAACTTTCCGATCCTGATGACTTCACCACAGGGGAAATGGGCTGCGCATGGACAGCACTCGCCATAGCAAGAACAGCCTGACTGACAACCAGGAGACCAACCACCAGTCTGTTGACCAACCAACCGTAACGGGAATGGCTACCCAATCGGCTATCCCAGGACGGGCTCATAGGTCTTTCCTGTCATAAGACTTTTTACAGACCCCACAAGAAACAATGATCCTGTAATACAGATAAGATCGTTTTCACTCGCCAAATCCATTGCCAAGTCAATGGCCGTTCGAGGCGAGTCACGCTCATACAACGGGCTATCAATGACTCGCAGCGCCTCTTTTAAGTCATGCACAGTGGCTGACCGAGGATAATTGATTTGCGTCAAAATCACCACATCGGCTAGCGGGGTCAACGTGTTCAAAAATACGGTCAGGTTTTTGTCCTGCATCATCCCGACCACCAAAATGAGACGGCGACCTCGTTGTTCAGAAATTTTCCGTTGCAAATAGATCTTGAGGCATTCTGCCGCGGCTGGATTATGCGCTCCATCGCATAGGATCAAAGGATGACGCCGAAGTCGTTCAAGTCGACCCGGCCAAGAGACTTGCTCCAGGCCTTCTCGAATGGCCCACTCAGGAATCGGAATTTGGGGCATCACGCTGGATTCGAGGACAGCTAAGGCACAGGCAACATTGACCGATTGGTGCTGTCCTTCGAGAGCACAGCGAAGTTTCCGGTACGCTCGACCCATCCCGACAAAATCGAATTCCCCAGACGCATGAGAAACACTCACAAACTCGCTGCCAAATTTCAACAGGGGGACCTGTTTTTGTCGCGCTTGCTCTTGCAAGACCCAGTCTATTGATTGTTCGACCGGTCCGATCACCATTGGAATATTGCGCTTCATAATCCCCGCTTTCTCAAACGCAATAGCCTGAAGGGAAGATCCCAGATATCTCTCATGATCGAATGAAATATTGGTAATGACCGTACCGATCGAATGGCAAACATTCGTCGCGTCGAATCTCCCTCCCATCCCAACCTCCACCACGGCGATTTCCACCTGTTCTTCAGCAAAATACTGAAAGGCCATGGCGGTGGCTACTTCAAAAAATGTCGGCGGCACAGCAAACGAAGGCAGCAATTGGAGTCTATCAAACAGTTCAACCACTCGATCTTCGGGAATGCACATCCCTTGAACTCGGATTCGTTCACGGAAATCAAGAAGATGAGGAGAGGTATACAACCCAACGCGAACTCCAGCAGATCGAAGAATCGAAGCTGTTATGGCGGCAACAGACCCCTTGCCATTGGTTCCGGCAATGTGAAGAACTGGAAAACGCCGCTGGGGATCTCCGAGTTCTAACAATAACAAGGAAACCGTTTCAAGCCCCAGCTTGATTCCAAACCGTTGCAACTCGTATAGGCGTTCTCGTGTAGTTTCGTAGGAATACTTCATCAACGATCCCCAAGGGTGAGCCTATCAACATCGAAGCCCGGTGACTACCTCCCAAAAAATTGCAGGACTCCCCCTCTCTGATGCCAAAGTTCAATTGACCACATGAGAAAAGAGGCCACAGCAAACGAGGGATACGCTAAGGGATGTTGAGCCTCCAAGCACCGCTCCTTGGTCCTTTCTCCTTTCTCGCCGACCCTTCGCAAAACTCAGGGTGGGCTCAGGCTAGCAGAACAGAATTTCTTCAACATCCTGTTACACACTGGCACTCAGATGCCGTAAAACGGTGTGGATCGTATCTCGAAGATGGGGTCGACTCACAATGGCATCAATCATACCATGTTCAAGTAAAAACTCTGCGCGTTGAAACCCATCCGGCAACCGCTGTTTGATGGTTTGTTCAATGACTCGTGGCCCTGCAAACCCGATCAGGGCTTTGGGTTCAGCTAGGATGATGTCCCCTAACATCGCCACGCTCGCGGTGACTCCTCCGAAAGTTGGGTCTGTCAGGAGAGAAATGAACGGCACTCCGGCTTCATGAAGCTGCGCTATTGCCGCCGAAGTCCTCGCCATTTGCATGAGAGAAAGTATGCCTTCTTGCATTCTCGCTCCCCCCGACGTCGTCACGAGTACAAACGGTGTCTTTCTCTCTGCAGCCCGATCGGCAGCACGACAAATCTTTTCTCCAACCACAGAACCCATGCTGCCCCCCATGAATCCAAAATCAAAGATCCCCACGATCACCGGACGATCATGCAGCATTCCTTCGCCCGTGACGATGGCATCATGTCTCCCGGTTTTCTTCTGATAGGTCTCAATGCGTCCAGGGTATGGTTGGGTATCGACAAAGGTCAGAGGATCGCCAGGTGCTAATTCGGTATCCCACTCTTGGAAGCTGTCTGGGTCGAGCAAGATTTCAAGCCGCTCCGGGACCGATAAGGGAAAATGATATCCACATTTGGGACAAAGTTTGAGATTTCGATTGACCTCTTTTCGATAGACAGCAGCACGGCAGAAGGCACATTTGACCCACATGCCCTCAACGATGTTCAGCTTACCTTTTTCCTGGTTTTTCGACGAGCCCTTTTTAAACCAACCCATCGAGATGTTTTCCTTAGAAAAGTAAACGAGAAGAAGGCCGGCAGCAGGGGAAATCAGCCACCGCGCGCATGCATTTCCAAATGTGGATCCTGACGAAGCTCTTCGATCTGAATAAATTGGCCGCGCCTACTTGAAGACTCAAGCGCTTTGCGTTCTTCAGCGCCACGGTCGATTCGACTTTGCCAACCTGAACGAATACGTGCTCGCACGGTTGCTCCATCTTTCATCCGAAGGGGTTCTCGCAAGTCTAAGCCGTGTTTGGCATAAAGACACAGATACCACACTCCGTCGGCCGTTAAACGACTCCGATCGCACGTGGCACAAAATGGCGTTGTCGTAGAGGGGATAATGCCAAAAGTGGTCTCATCGGCTAACCGAAACCGTTGGGCTGGGGCTGAACTATTTTCTCGAATTGGCTCAATTGGGCCATAGGCCTGCTGTAGTCGCTGCAGGATCTCGGCCTGAGAAAAGACTTTTTCCATACCCCAATCATTCGCGCCACCCACATCCATATACTCAATAAATCGGACCTCTCCGTTCACGCTTTTTCCATATTCAATTAATTCGACGAGTTCATCATCATTGAATCCTTTTATCACAACGGTGTCGATTTTGAGCCCCGTCAATCCGACTGTATTAGCATGCGCAATCCCACCTAACACTCGATCAAAGGTGTCCCGTTTGGTCAGTGTCTTAAATCTATCCGGCTTTAAGGTATCAAGGCTCACCGTGATGCGATGCAAGCCGGCGTCATAGAGCGATTCAGCTTGCTCATCCAACAAAATTCCATTGGTGGTCAAGGCGATATCATGAATGGAGGTCTGTTGCCTCAACAGGTGAATCAGCGTGGGAAGATCGCGACGAAGCAGGGGTTCTCCCCCTGTCAATCGGATTTTATCAACGCCAAACTCCGTAAAAATTCCTGCCAGCGTATTGATTTCTTCAAAGCTCAGAAGGGTTTCACGGGGAAGCCAGGTATACTCATCTTCCGGCATACAATATCGGCAGCGCAGATTACATCGATCCGTGACCGACACGCGTAAACTTCGCAAGGGGCGACCAAACGTATCAAGAAGATCAGAACTGACCGGTGGCGTAGGCACGGCATTCATGGATGTTGCTCGATCCACACTTCCCCGTCGGGCGTGTGCTCACATTTCCAGATGGGAGTGATTTGCTTTAATTCGTCGATACACCATTTGCAGGCCTTGAACGCATCCGCTCGATGCATGGCGCCCACTACAATCAACACAATATTTTCCCCAATGTCGATTTCTCCATACCGGTGCAGAATAAGCACTTCGATGACATCAAAATCGTGCAGCGCGCGATCACGAATCTCTCGAAGTTTCTTTTGGGCCATCCCTTCGTAGTATTCAAACGTCATGCGACTGACGTCCCGATCGTCCGATCGATCTCGCGCAGTTCCGAGAAAGGTCGCAATGCCACCAATTCGCGTGGATCGATTCCGCACCCGGTTGATTTCTTCATCAATCGAAAAATTTTCACGTTGGACTCGGACCAACATGGCTTCTGTATCAACGGTAGACATAGGAACGTATCCCCCTTGGCGTACACGATCCACCGGAAAATGGCGGAAGCAACGCTATTTCATCAGAGCTTGCAAGTTCGGTTTCGCCATGAGCAACATTATGATTCACCGACACGAGAACTTTCCTTTTGAGCAACAAATCCCCCACATCGGGATTCATCGACTGGATCGCCACAATCAAATCATTGACCTGGCAGCCCTGATCTAACCTCACCTTCAGTTCAGGTTCATTGTGAAGCTGAGTTTTCAACATGCCAAACAATTTCACCGTGACGGTCATGATTGGGGTCCATTCGCTGGCGTCGGCACCTCGACGTCGGCTCGTTGATAGGTCCCGGAATTCCCTCCGGATTTTGAGACCAAACACATTTCGCCGAAACTCATGCCTTTATCGACGGCTTTGCACATGTCGTAAATCGTTAACGCCGCAATCGACACTGCGGTCATGGCTTCCATTTCGACCCCCGTTTGACCGTTGGTTTTGACGGAGGCGTGGATGGTTAACGAACACTGCCCTCTCTCATTGGGCCTGGTATTTTCCTGAAAGTCAATATTCACACTCGTGATCATCAGTGGATGACACATAGGGACCAAATCCGGTGTCCGCTTGGCACCCATGACACCGGCCACTTGGGCCACGGCCAAGACATCGCCTTTCGCAATTTTCCCTTCCTGAATACGGCGAAGGGTTTCCGGGAGCATAAACACCTGTCCCTGAGCCACCGCAATTCGTTCAGTCGAACCTTTGGCTGAAACATCAACCATCCTCGCACGTCCAGATTCATTGAAATGAGTAAAATCAGCCACTTGTTTCAATCTTCCTTCCTCAAAAGTTCCCCGCTATTATAGGAGCCCTCCGAAAAGCGGGTCAAGCAACAGCAGCCGGTTTCCTAGCCCCCGGCGTTCTCATCCCTGGTCGTAGCAAGACAGGCTCAGGCTTGACACGTATTCCCACCTTCCTGACAATGCCTGCATGCATGAAGCCATCATCATTGAAGGAATACGTTTTCAGGCAAGGTGTGGAGTCACGCTTGAAGAACGACAACGCCCTCAACCGCTGTTGGCGGATCTTGAAGTCGCCTGCTCAGCCGAAGATGCCATTCATTCCGATCACCTCGCAAAAACCGTGGATTATGCCCAAGTCATCCAACGGGTGGTTGATGTAGGAACAGCCAATGAAACCCTATTGATTGAACGATTGGCGGACCAGATTTCTCAAGTTCTCATGATGGAATTTCCTATTCAGCGATTAACGATCTGGCTTCGAAAAGCCGCTCCACCGCTCCCGGATGTGACAGGTTCAGTTGGCATACGCCTGACATACCCACGCACGAGAGCGGGAGATTCACATGCCGCACACCCTTCCCCTTTTCTGAACACCACTGCCCATATGATTCCCAAAGGTAAAGTATTGGATGTGGCCACTGGAGAAGGACGGCATGCCCTGTACATGGCTTCTCAAGGGTATGAAGTGATCGGTCTTGATCAAGACGAGGTCGCACTCGACACGCTTGCGCGTACAGCCAATGAGCGTCGTCTTGCAAATCTTTCGACGTGGAACGTAGACCTGGAAAGACACCCGGAGACCCCACCCTCCCTTGGCAATCAAGAATACGATGGCATTTTGGTTTTTTTCTATCTTTTCCGACCGCTCTTTCCATCTCTCCTTCAAGCCCTTAAGCCTGGAGGAGTCCTCATCTATGAAACATTTTTGATTGATAACCACCTACAGTTCCGTCATCCCCGAAGGAAGGAATTCTGTTTAGGGCACAATGAATTGCTTCAGTTAACGAACCAACTGCGAGTTTTGTGCTATCAGGAAGGACCACAAACCTCCTCTTCCCATCAAAGCCCTGCCATTACCGCACGGCTTGTCGCTCAAAAAGCCCGGGCTTGACCCGGGGTCACGATAATTTTCTGGAGGCAATCGTTTTATCGCCCATGGCACGAATCGATCTTCATCTTCACACCATCTACTCCGATGGCAGTCTGATACCGGCAGAAGTCGTTGCCTTGGCCCATCAAGTGGGAGTCACAGCCATGGCAATCACGGATCACGACATTGTCGACGGCATCCCCCACGCCATGGAGGCTGCAACGAGACTGGGCATTGAAGTCATCCCCGGCGTCGAGTTAAGTTCACGCTTGAACGGACAGGAACTCCACATCCTCGGCTATTTCTTTGATTGGCAAGATCCAACCTTCCAAGACCATCTGACTCAACAACGTCTTTCACGACATGCCAGAAATCCGCAGGCCATCGAACGGCTTAACAAATTAGGGCTTGAACTTTCCGAGGACGAAGTCAAGGCAAAGGCCGGCTCCGACTCCATTGGCCGTCCGCATATCGCTCAGGTTTTGGTTGACAAAGGCTATGTCCGCAATATCCAAGAAGCGTTTGATCGATACTTAGGCGAGGGAGCCGTGGCCTATGTACCTCGGACATTATCCGACACTCGTGAAGTCATCAGCTGGATTCGCAACGCGAGAGGAGTCCCGGTCCTGGCTCACCCTACGTGGACACGATGTACAGGTGAACCCCTTTATCGATTGTGTGCTCATTTAAAGGAAGCCGGGCTTTTAGGGTTGGAAGTATTTTATAGCACCCATAACCGGAAACAAACGTCACAATATCTTGAATTGGCAAAACAGTTGGACTTGTTAGTCACCGGCGGAAGCGATTTTCACGGCGCGGCGAATCCGGCTATTCAGGTAGGTCGAGGCAAGGGAAACTTGAAAGTCCCGAACGCTTTGTTGGATCCATTACGACGGGCCGCTCAATAAGCGTATTATGTCACTAACTAATTTTCTGGCGCTTCGACGATGTGATTTTCAAACCGAGTGCAGCCTTCAGCCAGTAATCGGTTCGTCAGCATTTCACCAGGCCATTCAATCGGCAAGTCCGCCGTAAAGACCCAGACGTCCGGCGAGGTCCAAATCGGACCATGGTCTTCTGGTAAGTCAGGGTCGAACAGGTCCGTCCAGACAGGCATATAGACCCCATTCCCACATTGAGTGTGCAAATGAACAATCGTTCGACTCCGAACCGGAGGATCGAGATCATGCCAGACCGCTGCCGTTTCATCAGCCAGCCGATGAAGTCTTACGGCATTCTGCGCGTCAAACATTCCATACGCGGCATACACCGGCACCTCTAACATATTCGGCGCCAAGGCGATCTCAGGACATTGATCCATAAGGCCCTGCAATAAGGTTTCCCGCTCTTTGTCAGGGATGGTCTCCGGGAGGGAGGAATCACTCGCACCAATTAATTCAAACAGCAAAAATGCCGTCGATTCAACGGGAGGATGCAAGCGAGCGGTAATGGGCTGCCGACGCTGAGAATTGGCCATACATGACAAATGTTCGTGAAGCTTCTGAAGGGTTAAAAAATCAAGCGTGGTATCAGTGAGCAATCGCGGTTCGACCGTCACCACCGTCCCAGGAGGGATTTGCAAACATTCTCGCAATAATTCCGCTGTTTTTTCCGGATTAAGCTTCAATCCAAGGGGCGTAGCCAAATTCGCCTGCAGAGATAACTCAATCGCGCCCAAAATGGCATAGGCCGGGTCGTCATCGTGATCGCCCTCAATCAAAACCGAGCACGCGGCCTCCGCTAACAGGTCAAACAGCCACTCGGCCATTTCCTCATCCAACGCCGCTAGAACGGTGAGAACATCATGCTCTCGGTCTTGTTCGAGCAACGCCTGTAGGACTTCAATGGCGAGTTCAGAATCACCGTGATCATGACGGCGTGCATTGATCAGATGAATCAGGTCTCGGGTTAACGGGTCCGGGCGATACCAACTAGACATGTGCGGAGTTTGAACTCGACGGACTCTAAAATTTGGTGTTCACCCCTGTTCGGGTGTTTGGTCTTTAGAGGATAGCATCAACGTGATGGGTCATATTTCTGTTTCACCGCTTGCAAGATGCATTCTGCATACGGAGAATCCGATATGCAAGCCATTTTCTTCAATGGCTAGAAGCCATGATGGCTCTATTATTTTTCAACGAGCTGCGAGACGCGGTTTCTCTCTCAGACCTTTTTGAACTTGAAATGCTCAATCCATAATCAGCCATCACGTGTGCCGACACTTTAGTCCAAAACCTCATGAACCACTTCCTTGCTACGGTTTGACATGCCCAAGGGTGAATGGTAAGAATAAGGATTATTGCGTAGCTCTTTATCAGAAAAGATACATCGACGCACTTCATACTGTGGGCCGTCTAGTTTCCGAGCACTCTCCTCACACGCCACAGGGTACTCATGACATTGACGATGCTCTCCTCCCTCACATTATCCCCTTCCTCCTCTCCTCTCCTCTTTGCTCAAGACGATGACCAAGACCTCGATTTCGACGACGGATTAGAAGACTTTGACGATTCTCAGTATAAACCCCCTCGCCGCCGATGGTTTGTGGTCATTCTGGCTATTCTTTTGGCAGTAGGGGTCTGGTATGTCATGACGAATCCAGAGATACGGTCTTCCATCACCCAAATGGTGAGCACGACCATACGCACCACACTCGATCTCCTTGCTGAAGATCCCGTCCCTCAACACGAGCGAAAAGTCCCTGTCTCGTCGAATACTCCTTCCATTCCGGCCTTTTACGAAGGACAACTTGTCGCCGTCGTGCTGCAAGGAAACCGTCAGGCTCGCTTCAGATTAAGCAATGATGCCGAAGGGGAACAGCCCGGTCCTATAGTGAAAACCGGTGATGTCCTCACAATCATAGATGGGAGTCTCATCGAGAAGAGGTGGGTCTATTTCGTACAGACAAAATTCGGAGACTCGGGATGGATTAAAGAAACGTACCTTCAAACACAATCATAAGTTGCAGCCACGTTCCAAGCTTAGAAGAACCCAGCGACCACTCAAGCGAGATTGCATGCCTCCGAGTTTTCAGCGTTCGGTTTTGGCCTGGTCCTCCACAATGTTGCCCGACCTTTTCTCACCGAAACACGTTCGCTGCCATTCGTATCGAACCCTTGCCATACACGTCATGTACCCTCGTTTTTTCCATCGATGATGACGCAGATGACCACCGTCACAGAAGCCCACTCCTATTGCATCCAAAAGACCAAAGGCAGTGGGAGCAATTTTTACTATTCATTTCTTTTTTTACCCCGTCCCCGCCGGGAAGCCATGTATACCATTTACACATTCTGTCACGAGTTGGATGCCACCGTGGATCACCCCGCTTACGGAGTAGATCCATACGACCAACTTGCGCAATGGCGTCGAGAAATTGAGGCGACCTATCAAGGCACCCCGCAATACCCGGTTACCATTAGTCTTGCAGATCATGTCCGCAAACTCGACATTCCACAAGACTATTTTCAAGAACTCATTACCGGCATGGAAATGGATCTGACAATCAGGCGGTATGCCACCTTTGAAGATTTATATCCCTACTGCTATCGCGTGGCCTCGATTGTTGGACTGATCTGTTTGAAAGTGTTCGGAACCACAGATCCACGTGCGCAGAACTATGCCATCAACTTGGGCATGGCCTTTCAACTGACCAATATCATTCGCGATATTGGAGCAGATGCTGAACGCGACCGGATTTATGTGCCACAAGAAGACCTGGCGAAGTTTGGCTGTTCCGAGGAACAACTTTTAGCCAAGACCTATTCGCCTCAATTCATTCAACTCATGGAATTCCAAGCCGCTCGGGCCCATGACTACTATCGAAAAGCACAAACCGTGTATGCCACCCTTTCATCGGCCAATCGCCAATCTTTGCTTTCGGCAGAAATCATGCGTGCAATATACTTTAGCCTTTTAACCCGTATTGAAAAAACGCGATTCGCCGTGTTTTCTTCTCGCATTCGCGTCCCTCCCCTTCATCGTCTGACACTGGCCCTGACGGCGTGGATGCGCCGGTCATTCCAAAATCATGTTTCCCGTCGCACGTAACGCATCGCCGGTCATTGGCGGAATCCTTACTCGCCGCGTCACCACGCAATTGACAACGAAGGATCCTCTTCCTATGATGCCGATCTTATGTCGCTCACTGACCTCTGCGAATCCTTACGCAACTGTCAACAATGTCGTCTGGCTTCAGGACGGACCCAAGTCGTATTTGGGAGTGGGAATCCGGAGGCCTCGATCATGTTCGTCGGAGAAGCCCCTGGGTTCCACGAAGACAAGCAAGGGATTCCTTTTGTCGGCGCGGCGGGAAACCTCTTAACGGAATTATTGGAATCGGTTGGGCTTTCTCGGTCACAAATTTATATTGCAAATGTTATTAAATGCCGCCCTCCTCATAACCGCGACCCCGCACCGGATGAAGTTGAGAGATGCAAACCCTTCCTTCTTCAGCAGATTCAATTTATCAAACCACACTTGGTCTGTTCCCTGGGCAACTTTGCCACCCAAACACTTTTGGGAAGAAAAGTTGGGATAACCAAGGTCCATGGGCAACCGTTTCAATTATCGGAGTTTCGATTATTTCCGCTGTTTCATCCTGCCGCGGCTCTTCACCAAGAACGTCTCCTCCCGCTTCTTCGGGAAGATTTTCAAAAATTAAGGCAGCTCATGGATACCATGGCGGCTCCACAGCAAGAAGCCGCGGTTTCAGCCATTGCCAAACCCGTCCAAATAGATTTGTTTTAACAAATCTGAGAGGGGTGGTTCACGGCGAATGAGTACGTTCTCCGCAGCGACACGTTCGCGTTGCGCTAGGAGAAAAACTGTATCGGCCACGATGGGAAAAAGGTCTGGAAAGGACTAACGAAAATACGGCATGATCACAGCAATCAAGCCCTGAATGCTGTGATCATGTCGGGTGTGCAGATGAGGGTTTGTCTTCCGTTACGACGCTCCCCTCCTCCTGGTCTTTTGAATCACCGGAACTCTCTTGGTCGGTTTCATCCTGACTCGATGCCTCAAGTTCTTCGTGGTCTTCTTCCGGAGTCTCAAACCACTTGACCAACATTTCTTCCCACCACACTTCATCCACTTCCGCACCAGGATCGACCCCTAAGAAAGACACTTCGGCTTCAGTCATATCCGGATCAATATCCGTGGGACGAACACGGGCGCGATCGACCACTTCTTTAGTCGCATACCCGCCGACAATCCAGGAAGGTGTATCGGCACGTCGGGATTTATACGCCTGGAGTTGAAGCTTGAGATAGACAAAAATTTTCCGCTGCGCAGCATCCTCAAACCCGCTGGGCGTGAGGCTTAAGGTTTTTTCAATTTTTTTTCGCCATTCCCGTTGATCATAGCGCGAGGTGACCAACTGCAAGGCTTTGACTCCATCCTCAACGTCAAGTGGCATAACGACTCCTTCGGCTTTCGGGACACTCGCGCATTCAATCGCCCCCCACCATCATGTCACCTATGTGTATGGTGGGACTCGCAAGTCTCCCTCGAAATGTTAAATCATTCCCAATCGACTCAATATCTTGGAACATGTGTTTCAAATTACCGGCAATGGTCACTTCTTGAACAGGATAGGCCAACTCGCCATTTTCAATCCAAAAGCCAGAAGCACCACGAGAATAATCTCCCGTAACCATATTCACGCCAAATCCAATTAACTCGGTGACATACAACCCTTGCGTGACGGATCGAATGATGTCCTGAGGCGAACTGTCACCGGGATGGAAGAATAAATTCGTTGGAGACACGGTCGGATTATCACCGATACTTCTGGCAGCGTTTCCGGTGGACGCCATCCCCAACTTTCTTCCGGAATACGTATCCAATAAATAGCTGGACAGTACGCCCTGTTCGAGGATCATCGTTTTTCGGGTCGGCAACCCCTCCCCGTCGAAAGGACGGGACCCGATCTTGCCGGGCAGACGACCGTTGTCTTCCACGTTCACGTGTGTCGGAGCGATGGGCTTTCCCAACTGCCCCAATAAAAACGAGGCCCCTTTATACAGTGAATACCCGGACACTGCACTCGAGAGATGCCCTAACAGACTTTGAGCCGTTTCCGGATCAAAAATCACAGGAACCCGTTGGGTCCCCACCTTTCGAGCTCCCAAGCGCCGAAGCGTCCGTTCCGCTGCAATCTGTCCAACTGACTCCGGGTTCTCCAACTCATGCCGTTTTCGCGAGACCGTATACCAGAAGTCTCGTTGCATGCCTTCGCTAGCAGAGCCTTCGGCCACGGGTGTCACGGACAAGGAAAACCGGGAACTTCGATGGTACCCCAAAAACCCATGGGTGTTGGCCAACACCACAGCGCCATAGGCCGAACCACACTCGGCCCCTTCTGAATTGGTAATGCGAGGATCGGCATCCATGGCAGCCTGTTCCGCGCGTTGAGCCACGTGAATGGCTTCTTCCACGGGCAGAGTGGTGGGATCATAGAGATCCAAATCCGGGACATCCGTCGCTAGCGCCGCTTGTTCGGGAAGTCCCGACGTCTCATCCTCAGCCACCGCCCGGGCAAGGGCACAGGTATCGGCAACCAACTGCGTGAGCGACGATTCGGAAAAATCAGAGGTGGACGCACTGGCAGACCGTTTCCCGAAAAAAGCCCGAATTCCCAGACGCTTTTCTCGTGCCTGACTCAAACACTCGACGGCTGACAAGCGAACCTGAACCGATACGGAATCCCCTTCCGCCACCAGGACGTCGGCTTCCGTGGCCCCATGGGCTTTCACCCGGTCGACCAACTCGGCGGCAAACGTCTTCAGGGCTTCCGGTGATTCATTCATGATGAAGGATGATAAATTGACTGAATGGGCTTGAGGATAGCGTGTTGAAGATTTCTACGCGACGGTGCTAAGCGGAGGTTCCTCCCACCGTAATCTCATCGATTCGAATCGTCGGCAACCCGACGCCTACCGGAACGGATTGGCCTTCTTTTCCGCAGGTCCCAATACCTGAATCTAATTTCAAATCGTGGCCTACCATGGACACGTGCTTGAGAACGTCGGGCCCGTTCCCGATGAGCGTCGCCCCTTTGACCGGTTTCGTGACCTTCCCATCCTCGATGAGATAGGCTTCGCTCGCCGAGAAAACGAACTTGCCGTTCGTGATATCCACCTGTCCGCCTCCAAACGAAACGGCATACAAACCTTTCTTGACGGACCGGAGAATGTCCTCGGGTTCTGACGTGCCGGCCAGCATGAAGGTATTGGTCATCCGCGGCAGCACGATGCTTCGAAAATCCTCACGCCTGCCGTTACCGGTCAAGGGAAGGCCCATCAGCCGGGCATTGAGACGATCCGTGATATACCCGCACAGGACTCCGTCTTCGATCAGGACGGTCCTGGTCGTGGGCGTGCCTTCATCGTCGATGTTGAGCGATCCCCGCCTGAAGGGCAACGTCCCATCATCCACGATCGTACACACGTCGGACGCCACGCGCTGACCGAGTAGATTACTGAACGCCGACGTTTTCTTGCGATTGAAATCCGCCTCCAGGCCGTGACCAACGGCCTCATGCAACAGAATCCCGGGCCAACCGCCCGCCAACACTACCGGCAAAATTCCCGCCGGCGCCTCTACGGCACTGAGATTCAGGATAGCCTGCCGGGCCGCTTCCCGAGCATACGACCGCGCTCGGTCCTGTTCATGGTAAAAGGAAAAGCCGACACGCCCCCCTCCGCCAAAGGTTCCAACCTGTCGATTGTTCCCCTCTTCGGCAATACACGTCACCTGAAGCCGAGATAAAGGCTGCACATCACCGGCTCGTAACCCCTCGGTTGTGGCGACCAACATCACTTTATGGTCGGTATTCAATGAAGCCATCACCTTCGTAATACGAGGATCATAGCGACGTGCTTCTTGATCGATCAGATTCAGCAGATCGACACGCTCTTGCGTGGCGATCTCGGTGAGGGGTTGCTCAAGAGGATAGAGATTCTGTGTCCCGGCAGGACGATGGGTCACAGGGACCTGAGCATCCCCTTTCGGGGAGTCGGCTATATAGCGTGCGGCATCTGCCGCAATTTCTAGGTCCCGTTGGGACAATTCGTCGGAATAGGCAAACCCTGTTTTTTCCCCAGAGGTCGCTCGAACCCCGGCACCTTGAGAAATGCTTTTGACTGCTCGTTTGACGATTCCCTCCTCCATGGACACGGACTCGGAAATCGTCGATTCAAAGTAAATATCTGCATAATCCACGGCACGGGCATTCACCCGTGCCAAGGCCTGTTCAACCTCACGTTCCTTAAGCGAAAAATGTTCGAATTCAACAACTTGCTGAGACATAGTCTTTACACTTAACACGACCACTGAAATTTGCGCAAGAAATGAAAGCCGGATTGGCTACAGAACGATGAGGGCATTCACGACAGACATATCGACGGAGGCGTCGTCCTTTCGCTCAAGACCGCTCCGCAAGTATCGATCTCTTGCTTGCCCTTGGTTTGACAAGACCAGGGCCCATGATTAGACTAGTTCTTCGGTGAATCCCCCATTACGCAACCAACTCCTTCACAAATGATGACACCCCATTCAACAGACCCCTGGGCGGGACTGACAGAGGATGATCTCTTGTCACAGCTTGATCATGAAACCCTGCCCCGTCATGTGGCAATGATTATGGATGGGAACGGTCGGTGGGCCTCTCATCGTGAGTTGCCACGTATCGCCGGGCACAGGGAAGGGCTGCTTGCCCTCCACGAAGTGCTCAATGCCTGTTATCTGCTGGGAATTCCGATTCTAACAATTTACGCGTTTTCCCAGGAGAACTGGAATCGGCCTCAAGTCGAGATCGACTTGCTGATGGCGCTCCTTGAAGAATTTCTTCATCAGGAACGGCAGACCTTTCATGAACGGAGAATACGATTTTTCCCCATTGGTCTGCTGTATGAGCTCCCCTCTTCCACTCAAGACTTGGTGCATACCGTAGCCCAAGAAACCGCGCATTTTACCGACCGAACCATGATGGTCGCCCTCAGTTATGGAGGACGTTCCGAGATTATTGACGCCACGAATCGCCTGATTGAAGATATTCAATGCGGAAAAGCATCGGGGCCCATTCATGAAGCCCAATTTGAGCAGTACCTGTCCACAGCCGGTCTTCCAGACCCGGACCTCCTCATTCGAACGAGCGGGGAAGCGAGAATCAGCAATTTTCTGCTCTGGCAAATCGCCTATACGGAGTTGTATTTTACGAAAACCCTTTGGCCCGACTTCCGACGACGTGAAATGTTGCTGGCGCTGCTCGATTACCAAAAACGAGATCGTCGTTTCGGTCGTCTCTCGCATGCAGTCTCTCCTCAAAACAGGTTGTGAGCACGAATAATGTGGTCGAGCCCGCCTCCAGGGGCCAATCGAATCATCCGGATCCCCTCGCACCCCGATCATCCACGTTAGGGTTTGACCCGAAACGAGTGTATTCCGCCCTGCTTTTGATTCCTCTCTTGTATTTCCTCACTCGACATCTCCCACCGTTGGCATTCTTTGCTTTGATCAGCGCGGCCGTTCTGTTCGCACAATGGGAATTCCTGGGAATGTTCATTGAGAAGAGCCATCTGTCTCAACATACCCTCGTTGCTTTTCTGGGGGCCTTTCTTCTCTTAATTGCGATGCAGTGGCCAACAGTTCTCAGTTTTCCTCTAGCCCTCTTGATGACCCTCACGGGCCTCCTGTGTTATCAAGTCAGCATGGCTCCTTCGGGACCCCGCCATCTTTCCATGTTCATTGTCCTGTTTGGGATCCTCTATATTGGGTATACCCTTGGACACCTTCTCTGGCTGAGAAATCAAAAAGATGGGACGTTCTTGGTTTTGTTTGTGCTGCTGGTCACATGGGCCGGTGACGCAGCCGCCTATTATACCGGCAAAATTTGGGGATCACGGCCTCTGGCTCCCCGATTAAGCCCGAATAAAACCATCGAAGGGTTTCTGGGAGGCCTGATTGTGGCCCCACTCATTGCCTGGATCGGCCATATTTGGTTTCTCCCTATTATCACGCCACTCGATTGCCTGATCTTGGGTTTGCTATTAACGGTGCTAGGAGTCGTGGGGGATCTCTCCGAGTCGGCCCTGAAACGATATGCCGGCGTCAAAGATTCCGGCTCCTTGATTCCTGGACACGGAGGGATTTTGGACCGAATTGATAGCCTGCTTCTCAACGTGCCGGCTTTTTACTATTATATGGTGTTTGTGAAATAGTCTTTTATCAACCGAAACCCTTTGCCTACGATGAAACAGATCATTCTTCTTGGCTCAACAGGCTCCATCGGAGAGAGCACCCTCGACATCGTCGCCAAATTTCCAGATCAATTTTCGATTTTGGGGTTGGCTGCTCGACACAGTGACGAGAAGTTGGAAGAGCAAATTCGCTCGTTTCGTCCCAAATTCGTGGCCCTTGCTGATTCTGCCGCTGCGCAACGACTCCGTTCTCGCATAAATGATCCGGCTCTTCACATCCTTGATGGCCCCAACGGCGTAACGGAAGTGGCTTCCCATCCAGAGAGTGATTTGGTCATCTCAGCCATCGTGGGTGGAGCAGGCTTGGTCCCAACCATGGCAGCCATTCGTGCAGGCCGTCGGGTGGCATTAGCCAACAAAGAGCCCATGGTCATGGCCGGACAACTGATGCAAGAAGAAGCGCACCGCCAAGGCTTGCCCATTTTCCCCATTGATAGCGAACACAGTGCAATTTTTCAGTCGCTTGTTGGCCATCGACGCGAAGATGTCCGTCGCATCATCCTGACGGCTTCTGGCGGCCCATTTTGGGACTGTACGAAAGAATCTATGGAGACCGTCACACCCGAACAAGCACTCCAACATCCGAATTGGGAAATGGGATCGAAAATTACCATTGATTCTGCGACGCTGATGAATAAAGGGCTGGAGGTTATCGAAGCCCGTTGGCTCTTTGATTGCCCACCCGCTCAACTCGACATTGTCATTCACCGAGAAAGCATCATACATTCTCTGGTAGAATATCGAGATGGGTCGGTGATCGCCCAATTGGGCTTGCCCGATATGCGAACCCCGATTAGTTATGCGATGCATTACCCGCAACGCGTGCCTCTGGATCTGCCCTCTTTGGATTTATGGAAATTTGGCAAATTGACTTTTCATCAACCTGATCCTGTACGATTTCCCTGTCTGCGGCTGGCCTATGAGGCGTTAGAACATGGGGGAACCTGTCCGGCCATTCTCAATGCCGCGAATGAGGCCGCCGTCGATGCATTTTTGCATCATGGGCTCCCCTTTGGGGAAATTGCCAACGTCATTGACCAAACCATACAATGTGCCGATCTTCAACCTCTCACATCATTGGACGATGCCTTGGAGGCCGATCGTTGGGCCAAGGAAAAAGCCTCGGCGCTCATCCTCAGTTTAGCCTAATATAAACATTCGCTCCTCCGTATCCTCACGAGTTACGCAATGTCTCCCGATATCATTTACGTCATCGTTCAAAAGATATGGTGGTTTTTAGTGGTGTTAGGTGTCCTCGTGACCTTTCATGAATTTGGACACTTTATTGTGGCGCGTTGGGCAGGGGTAAAAGTCCTGAAATTTTCCTTAGGCTTTGGACCAAAAGTGATCAGTCGTCAAGTCGGGGATACCGAATATCTCCTCTCGGCCATTCCCCTTGGTGGATACGTCAAAATGTTCGGAGAAGACATTGGCGAGACCGTCTCTCCGGAAGAACGGAAACGATCGTTTGCTCACAAACCCTTATGGAAACGCACCCTCATTGTGGCGGCAGGGCCAGGGTTCAATTTTTTCTTAAGCTACCTGATTTTTTCAGCCTGGCTGGCCGTGGGCGCCCCCCTGCCTATCCCGACTTTTGCCGAGATCTTACCTACGATCGATGCCATCAGGGCGGACTCGCCGGCCGGCCAAGCCGGCCTTCAAGTCGGCGACCGGGTCACAAAAATCGATGAACAGGATATAACCACGAAAAACGACGTCTATGCCGCCGTTGCCGAAAGCGGTGGACGTTCGCTCACCGTAGAAGTTCGTCGGGGCGACACATTGAAAACGTTCCTCGTCACACCCGAGCTCTACGACCCGGACGACATCGAGCAACCAATCTATCTCATTGGCATCGAAGAAGCGGCGCCCATCGTGACGGCCGTCATGCCGGATATGCCCGCTGCCAAAGCAGGATTAGAG
Organism: Nitrospirales bacterium; assembly: GCA_965247845.1. Taxonomy (GTDB): domain Bacteria; phylum Nitrospirota; class Nitrospiria; order Nitrospirales; family UBA8639; genus Bin75. The sequence continues at coordinate 639,599 of OZ252040.1, forward strand.
GAAGGAGATCGCATCCTTGAGATTCAAGGGGATCCGATTCAGACCTGGTCACAGATGACCAAAATTATCAGGGCACATCCGAACGTCCCCCTCACGATGCAGGTTGATCGTGAAGGCGCGATTCTCACGTTAACGATCGTTCCCGAGCCTCATGAATTCACGGACAAAGGAACGAGCACCACCGTCGGGAAAATCGGCATTATGGGGTCGGGACGATCGGTTATCCGCGCGTCCTCACCGCTCATGGCCGTGGTCCAGGGAGTGAAAGCCACGTGGGGATGGTCCGAACTCACCGTCGTCGGCATCTACAAAATGTTGACGGGAGAAATATCCTCGAAAAATATCGGGGGGCCTATCATGATCGCCAGTGCCTCGGGTACGGCCGCTGAACGAGGCATCCCCGACATGATGTTTTTCGTGGCCATTTTGAGCATCAACCTGGGCATTCTGAATCTATTGCCTATTCCGATCTTGGACGGCGGCCATCTTTTCTTCTTTGCCTGTGAAGCGATTCTAGGCCGTCCGCTTGCCGAACGACAACGAGAATTTACCCAACAAGTGGGAATCGTGCTGCTTTTTGGGATTATGATTTTTGCGTTTTTCAACGACATCCAACGATTGCTTCAATAATCAGAAGCCTATCCTCCACCTTCACTATTCGTTAACCGGCTAGCACCTGAGACCAACATCCCGACTTCTGCTCTAAAAAAGGATCACCCCTCTTATGCGAACGAGCCAACTGTTCATTCCAACGCTCCGTCAGACCCCGGGTGAGGCCGAAGTCATCAGTCACCGGCTCATGTTGCGCGCCGGCATGATTCGAAAAGTTGCGGCCGGGATCTACACCTACCTTCCGCTGGGGCTGCGTGTCCTCAAAAAAATTGAATGTATTATTCGCCAGGAGATGAATCGTGCCGGTGCGCAGGAACTGTTGATGCCGATCCTTTCTCCCGCTGAACTGTGGCGTGAAACAGGACGATGGGATTTTTACGGGAAGGAATTACTTCGATGTCAAGATCGGCATGACCGCGATTTTTGTTTCGGCCCCACACATGAAGAAGTCATCACCGACCTCTTTCGACGTGAGATACGCTCCTATCGTCAACTTCCCATGAACTGCTACCAAATTCAAACCAAATTCCGCGATGAAATCCGTCCTCGCTTCGGCTTGATGCGCGGACGCGAATTTATCATGAAAGACGCCTACAGTTTCGATGCCAATGAAGACAGTGCACGTCTCAGCTATCAGAAAATGTATGACGCATACGAACGAATTTTCACACGGTGCGGGCTTAAGTTCCGTGCAGTCGAAGCAGACAATGGGCTGATTGGCGGCAGCATGTCACATGAATTTATGGTGTTGGCCGATACTGGGGAAGAAACGATCGTCTATGACGAACAGGGATCCTATGCCGCCAATGTTGAACGAGCAGAAGTGCCGCCTCCCCCAGAAGAGAACAATACAACTCCCCTCCCCCTCGAAGCCGTGCACACCCCGGGGACAAAAACCGTCCAAGCCGTCTGTGCCTTTTTAAAGGTTTCGCCGGATCGACTTGTAAAAACCTTGCTCTACCAAACACCGACGAATGAAGTCATTGCGGTTTTGATTCGTGGCGATCACGAGGCGAATGAAATCAAAATCAATCGTTTTTTAGGGACCACGGAAATAACGCTGGCGAGCATGGAAACCGTGAGCAACGTGTCGTCTGCCCCGGTAGGCTTTGCTGGTCCGGTTGGGCTCCGGGGTATCCGAATTGTCGCGGACCATGCGATCAAAGCCATGCGGAACTTCGTGGTTGGAGGAAATAAGAATGACACCCACCTGATCAATGCAAACTGGGATCGAGACTTTACCGTTGAGGCGTTCCTTGACCTGCGCCAAGCCCAAGCCGGTGACCCATCCCCCAGAAGTGATACCCGTTTACAAGAGGCCAAAGGCATTGAAGTTGGCCATGTGTTTTTATTGGGGACCAAGTATAGCGAAGCCATGCATGCGACGTTCCTCGATGCGGAAGGACAAGAAACGTTAGCCATTATGGGATGTTATGGCATTGGGGTGAGCCGAACCGCCGCCGCGGCAATTGAACAAAATCATGATAGCAAGGGCATGATGTGGCCCGTGCCCATTGCGCCCTTTCATATTCATTTGTTGCCGGTGACAGCCTCAGAGCAGGTGCTCAAAACCGTCAGCATGCTGTACGATTCGTGTACCGAAGCAGGCTTGGAAGTCTTATGGGACGACCGCGATGAACGTGCGGGGGTGAAATTTAACGACGCAGATTTGATTGGGGCCCCGTTTCATCTCACGATTGGTGATAGGGGATTGGCACAAGGCATGATCGAATTAAAACAGCGCAACACCGGAGAAGTGGTTCAACTACAACCAACTGAGGTGCTCTCCCACGTAAAAGACTTGCTTTCCTCCTACGATCTTCCGCATGTGTAACCAGCCTCACCCTCAATGAAGAGAGGGCTTTTGCTTCGTCTGTGGAAAATTGATTGTTCCGTCCTGAGTATTTGAATTGACAACAGAAAGAACTGAATGATACTTTTGTTCGGATTGAGCGAATCAGTATAGGAGTTGAGCGGACTGTAGGTATGATTACTCAAATGAATGTTCGGGGGCTTTTGTTTGACCCCTATAATAATGCCTATATTATCATCCTCCGGGACGAACAAAACTCCGACCTGCTTCCGATTTGGGTTGGGAAATCCGAAGCAAGTGCCATCAGTTTTGCTTTAGAGAATATTTCCCCACCCCGTCCCATGACACATGATTTGATGAAATCGATTTTGGACAATGTTGACGCCAAAGTCTTAAGCGCCGTTGTCACTGACCTAAAGGATAATACGTACTATGCCAAGATCCATTTATGGTATGGTGACTCAGAATACTCTATTGATTCAAGGCCCAGCGATGCGATTGCACTGGCGTTGCGTGCCGAAGCCCCAATTTTTACCAGAGAGGAAGTCCTTCAAAAACAGAGTTCCGAGGAATTGGAGCGGTGGCTCGAAAATTTAAAACCTGAAGATTTCGGCAAATTCGAGACCTAGTGTTCGATAACATGTTCTCGACTTCCTTTTGAACTGAACCCATTGACATCCTTCACAACATCCATGAGTGTAGAACAAAATACCGACCTCATCCCGTTAAAAGTTCATGGAGTCCTTGTTGACCCCAATACGGATACCCAGATTGTGATCCTCCGAGATGAAAGCAATGCCGATGTCCTTCCAATTTGGGTAGGTACGGCTGAGGGCACCTCCATTCGTCTGGCGTTGGAGGATGTCATTCCGCCTAGACCGATGAGTCATGATTTAATTACAAGTCTCTCGACCCATCTCGGCATGAAGATTACCCAAGTCGTGGTGACGGATGTCCAAAACAACACCTACTATGCCACGGTTCACGTATCTTTGAATGGACTCGAACGAACGGTAGATGCTCGGCCAAGCGATGCCATTGCCCTAGCCCTAAGAGCCAAGTGCCCCATTTACGTAACACAAGAAGTGCTCAAGAGAAGGTCTGGTGACAATTTAGAGGCTTGGCTGGCGAAACTCGACCCAAAAGAATTTGGCCAATCCGAAACCTGATCTCAAACTAGAATATGGAGAATTTCTGATGCGTTCCTTCCAAGCAAAACCCCATGAGATCGATAGAAAATGGTATATTCTTGACGCCAAAGGGACTCCGCTCGGTCGGTTGGCCACTCAAGCCGCCACACTTCTCCGCGGCAAGCATAAACCGACGTTCACGCCTCACGTCGATACAGGCGACCATGTCATTGTGATCAATGCCGAAGAGATTCGACTGACCGGAAAAAAGTTAAAGGAAAAAACATATTATCATCACACCGGATATCCCGGTGGGCTGAAATCCATTACTGCCGAACGGCTCTTGGGAAAAAACCCCACGGAAATCGTGTCCAAAGCCATTCAAGGCATGCTTCCGCATAGTCCGTTAGGGAAAAAAATGGCTAAAAAGTTGCGAGTCTATGTTGGGACGGATCACCCACATGTCGCACAATGTCCAGAGCCCTGGTCATAAAAACAGCATCTGCGTGTTTCTAAACATCACGTTTTAGAAGAAAGGCTCTTACAGATGGCAAGTCAACGTCATTATGCGACGGGAAAACGTAAATATTCGATCGCACGCGCCTGGATCGAACCAGGCCCTCCGGAAATTACAGTCAATGGGCGAACACTTGAACATTATTTTACCCTTCTTTCACATCGCACTCAGGTGGAATCTCCCCTTGAAGTGACCAACACGATGGGGCAATTTCGCATTACAGCCTCGATCTGCGGTGGAGGCGGAACCGGACAAGCTGGAGCTCTACGCCACGCGATTGCCAAAGCCTTGGTGCAAGTGAACCCTGACTTTCGTGGGGTTCTTAAGAAAGACGGGTTACTGACACGTGACCCCCGTGTGAAAGAAAGAAAAAAATACGGGCAAAAAGGCGCACGAAGCCGATTCCAATATTCCAAGCGTTAAGCGCGCAGATTTTCAAGATGGTGATGAAAAAAGGGAAGGCCTCGAAGCCTTCCCTTTTTTCGTCTTATTCATTGATGGCACGTCACAATTCATAATCAATGCGGAAATCTCGATTAAAGGTAGCTGTACTGGGAGCCAGTGGGTATACGGGCGGGGAACTTCTTCGTCTGTTAAGCTGTCACCCCCATGTGACACTCACCAACGTGACAGCGGACAAATCCGTTGGTCTTCCGATCACTTCCCTTTTCCCACATCTTGAAACCTTTCATGGACTTAGTTTTGAGCCGCTGCACGTCAAGTCCATCCTGAAAAAAGTCGATCTGGTGTTTGCAGCGCTCCCGCATACGAAATCCATGGAGCCGGTGACTGAATGCGTCCAAACCAAGAAACCTGTGATCGACCTGAGCGCCGACTTTCGTCTTATGCAGGCCGAAACATATGAACAATGGTATGGCGCACCTCATACGTCACCCGCACTACTGAAAAAGTCAGTATACGGGCTTCCAGAACTGCACAGGGCACAGATCCGGCAGGCTCAACTGGTTGCCGTGCCTGGCTGCTATCCAACAGCGGCCATTCTGCAATTGGCTCCATTGCTGGCCCATCAGATCATCCAAACAGACACCATTGTCGTTGATTCGAAATCCGGCATTTCAGGGGCAGGCAGAAACCCGGCCTTGCCCTACCATTTTCCGGAAGCTCATGACTCTATGACGGCCTACAACATTGCCCAACACCGTCATACCCCGGAAATCGAGCAAGAACTGGAGCGTCTTGTTAACAAAAAAGGTTCTCGACGAAAATGGTCGACTGTGAAAATTGTGTTTACTCCTCATTTAATCCCGATGAATCGCGGCCTCCTGAGTACGGCCTATGCCAAACTCCGGGAACCAATAACAGACGACATGGTCACAACGCTGTACAAGGATTTTTATACAAACGAACGATTTATCAGAATTCGAGAAGAATCAACCTCAATCAGTCCCAGCTACGTTCGAGGGTCGAATTTCTGCGATATCGGAGCTTTTGTGGATCGACGAACAAACCACATCATCACCGTGTCGGCCCTAGACAATTTGGTCAAAGGGGCGGCCGGCCAAGCCATCCAATCCATGAATTTGATGATGGGGTTTCCCGAAGAGACAGCGTTGACATCACCTAGTATTTTTCCCTAGGCTGAGATCGAACCATAACCGTGTCCCTCACCCATAGTCCGTATTCCTCGTGAACATAAAAAAAATCAAAGGTGGCGTCACCGCCCCAATCGGATTTCTTGCTGCCGGGATTCATGCAGGACTCAAAGCGTCGCCCCTGTTAGATCTCGCCCTTTTGACCTCCACTCACCCTGGGGTCATGGCGGGAGTCTTCACGCAAAATCGAATCATGGCGGCTCCAGTCCTTTTGGGTCGCCGTCAACTCAAAAAACACAGCGGGCAAGCCATTATTGTCAATAGTGGAAACGCTAACGCGTTGACCGGTCCGCAAGGGATAACGGATGCCATGGAAATGCGGAAACTCGTGTCGACAGCATTACGCCTTCCTGCACATTCAGTATTTGTGGGATCGACAGGAGTCATAAGCCGCCCCTTGCCGATGCCCACCATCCGTCAAGCCATTTCTCCTCTCATCCAACTCCTGAGCCGATCCGGTCATACGCAAGCCGCACAAGCCATCATGACGACAGACACCAAACATAAAGAAATTGCCTGTCACGCCAAAATAGGGCGGAGGGTTCTTACGATAGGGGGCATGGCCAAAGGCTCAGGAATGATTCATCCTCATATGGCCACCATGTTAGCCTATCTCACCACTGACGCCTTGATTGCCCCACGGGCACTTCAAGCCGCGTTAACTCAAGCCGTGAACGAAACCTTTAATTGCATCTCTGTCGATGGAGATACAAGCACGAATGATACGGTTTTATGCCTCGCCAATGGACGAGCCGGCAATCCGACTATTCAGATGGGCACACCCCAATGGGAAAAATTTTATGCCCTTCTTTATGAAGCCTGCCTGTCGCTTTCGCTTCAAATTTGCCGGGATGGAGAAGGGGCTACCAAAATCGTAGAGATTATCGTCCGCGGAACAAAGACCAATCACGAAGCGAAGAAGATTGCTCAAACCATTGCGACTTCGTTGTTGGTGAAAACCGCCCTATTCGGAGAAGACCCCAACTGGGGTCGCATCGTGGCGGCGGCTGGCCGGGCTGGAGTGAACTTTAATCCTTCCAAGCTTTCGTTACAATTCGATGCGACTCGAGTGGTGGACAATGGCCAAGTTGTTAGGGGCCAGACAGCTAGGCAGGCACAACGGATTATGCGAAAAAAACAATATGTCATGACTCTCTCATTAGGGAACAGACCAGGTTACGCCAGACTCTGGACGACGGATCTTTCTTACGATTACGTTACAATCAACGCCTCCTATACAACCTAGTCATCTTTTTCTGGTGCCACGCTTCTGCACGATTGCACCATTTCGCCGATACAGAATAGATCATCAGAAATTGCACAGATCCCTCTCAAGTGCCCCACAACGCTCCCCTTTGCCGATCTTGCGGGAGTATCTCGGATTGACGTACTGTTATTTCTGATGGATTACAATACGAAAGACTGCACATGAAAGACTTTCGCCGCAAACGGATTCTCATCACGGGAGGAGCTGGATTTCTCGGATCGCACCTCTGCCACACGCTCTTGGAAGAAGGAAACGACGTGATCTGCGTCGACAACTTTTATACAGGCACACGAGCCAATATTGCCCCATTGCGTGATCATCAGAATTTCGAGCTCATCCGGCACGACATTACCTTCCCGCTCTATATCGAAGCGGACGAAATCTACAACCTTGCGTGTCCTACCTCTCCCATTCATTACCAATCCGATCCCGTGCAAACCACCAAGACCAGTGTCCACGGAGCCATTAACATGCTGGGACTCGCCAAAAGGCTACGAGCCCCCATCTTTCAGGCATCAACCAGTGAAGTCTATGGAGATCCTGAAGCCCATCCCCAGAGTGAAGACTATTGGGGACATGTCAATCCAATCGGCTTACGTTCGTGCTACGACGAAGGAAAGCGCTGCGCAGAGACATTATTTTTCGACTATCACCGTCAGCATCGCCTATGCATTAAGGTCGCACGTATCTTCAACACCTATGGCCCGAACATGCATCCTAACGATGGACGAGTCGTTTCGAATTTCATCATACAAGCACTCACCAACGAATCCCTGAGCATTTTCGGTGATGGGTCCCAGACACGTTCGTTTTGTTACGTGGATGATCTGATTCGAGGATGTGTCTTGCTCATGAAAAGCCCTGCGGAGTGTACGGGTCCCATCAATCTGGGAAATCACAGCGAATGTACCATGTTGGAGCTTGCGAAACTTGTGATCGATGTAACAGGGACCAAATCAAAGATCGTGCATAAACCCTTACCTACCGACGATCCGACTCAACGCTGTCCTGATATTACACTGGCAAAAACACAGCTTGGTTGGGAACCCAAAATCATGCTGCAAGAAGGCCTCAAAAAGACCATTGCGTATTTCGAGGAATTCCTACGTCGGCAAACTTCTCTACATAAGACCTGAACGCGTTACCTTCTCCGCCATTATTCGCCTCGATACACAAACGGGAAGAAAATTATCGCCCTAACAGGGTGGAACCCGTTGCAAAAAAAGGTATAATTTTCAAAAATGTTGAGAATTTCTTCCAACTGTCAGAACCATCACATCTGTATGTCCAAAACAAAGACGTTGATTCCTTCGCACACATGGCTGATCCATCAAGGTCTGAGCGCTCTTCTCGTCCTAGCCCTGCTCCCCGGCTGTACGATCTTGGAAACGACCTATGACGTTGTCGCCGGAACCGTCAAAGGGGTCTATAAACTGACCGCCGGAACCACCAAAGTTATCTACCATATTGGGAAATTTACTTTTCAGGTCGTTCGGGCCCCGTTCGACTGGCCGCTGACTCATGATGAGATCGAAACGATCGACGGGTTACCGGTTAAAGAAGCCATCCGCCAAGGACGAGTCAAATGGGCCCCCTATGTGGTGAAAGGCAAACGTTACGTGCCTATGAATGTGAGGCAAGCACAACGATATGAAGAAACAGGTATCGCGTCATGGTATGGGAAAGAAACCCGGCAGAAAAAAGGGGGGCATATGACCGCAAATGGCGAAGCGTTTGATCCTCTGGGCTTAACAGCCGCACACAAATACCTGCCGTTACCGATCAATGTCAAAGTAACGAACTTGGAAAACGGTCGAACGATTATTGTTCGGGTTAATGATCGTGGCCCATTCCCCAGCGCCAATAACCCAAACTCCGGAAAACGCATTATCGACTTGAGTTATGGGGCTGCCAAAAAACTTGGATTCCACAAAAAGGGATTAGCCAGAGTCCACGTCAAAGTCATCCCTGTCAACGTCGGGACCTAAAACAGGCGAGATGTTTCCCAGCATGTATCCACGTCAGACAGAGTACGTTCGACCAGGGTTCACCCCTATCCGACTTGGTGCCGGGCGTCTACAACATGGGCAAGATGCTGTAATGCAGGAGAGATCTGAACAGGAATGGTGGCTCCCTGACGGCACCGGCGCATCTCATCAGGCAACGTGGCGAGTTCCGCTGTTGCATATTCACGGATTTGATTGAGTGTCGGGGAGGTCTCACTGCGCCTGCCGGATTTCATCACCGGCTGAATAAGCGGTTTCCCTTCTTGAGTATCAGCAACCGTCGTCACCATATCACGATCAACAGATCCCCGTTGATCGTAGTAGCGATACACTTGTTTGGGACCTGGCCAAGTCTCTTTGCCCTCTGATTTTTTTCTCGACGGTCTCCCGGAATATTCCTGCAGCTTATAGACGCAATCTAAATAGGGCGCATCCGCCGAAGTCGCAAGCTTCGTCCCGACCGCAAACAGATCAATAGGAGCCTGCGCTGCGATGATTTTTTGAATGGCCTCTTCATCCAGGTTGCCACTCGCCGTAATGGACACATCTTCCAACCCACCGTCATCTAAAATGCGTCGCACCTGACACGCCTGAGCCACTAGATCTCCGCTATCAAGACGCACCCCTTTGATCGTAATGCCCTTTTCCTGTAAGCGAGGGGCCAGCGCCACCACGTTTTGAGCGCCTTCCCGAGTATCATAGGTATCAATCAAGAGAACCACATTATCAGGTTGTGCATCGGCAAAATGATCAAAGGCGTGACGCTCGGCTTGGTGGGCTTGAACAAAACTATGGCCCATCGTTCCAAATATCGGCACCTCAAAAAAAGGCTCAGCCAAGACTGTGGCTGAACCGGCAAATCCAGCCAGATAACTGGCTCGGGCAGCCAGCAACCCCGCCTCGGCTCCATGGGATCGTCGTAAGCCAAAATCAATAACGGGTTTGCCGGCAGCGGCGAGTACGCATCGTGCGGCTTTGGATGCGATCAAGGTCTGATAATGGAGAAGATTAACCAACCGGGTCTCGATGAATTGCGCTTGGGGCAACGGGGCCGTGACTCGAACAATCGGTTCATTCACAAAAAATACCGTACCCTCAGGCATAGCATGGAGATCCCCGGCAAACTGAAACTGTTCTAGATATTCGACAAAGGAACGGCTAAACCGACCGCTATTGGCCACCCACTCCAACTCCTTCGGGGTGAAACGAACGTTCTCTAAAAATTCCAGAAGTTGTGCCAACCCCGCGGCCACAAAAAACCCCCGTTGCGGGGGCATCGTCCTCACAAAACATTCAAAGACCGCGGTATCTTCCATGCCCTGTTCAAGATAGCCTTGAAGCATGGTGAGTTGATAGAAGTCTGTTAATAAAACACTTGATCGAATATCCATGCCAAATGATCAACCCACCATCAGCAGGATTCGTCTCGGGGCTCGAGCGCTTTACACGGTCCAAACACCGTCATCAGTATGATTCCTTGACGCGCGGCTTTTCGGCTACGATACCGTAAACGTCCGGAGGCAGGATGTGTCAGTCTCTTCTGGGCAACGACGTGCGAGGGTTCCATGGTCGTCTCTTGCATCCCAGCCGTCACCTCTTCGGACTGTACATGTCCGGAATCCGGAGAAGGCGGAAATTCCTCGCGGGCATTGGATTCTTCTCGGTATTGTGAATACTGCTCCATTTGCTGACGCAACCAACTCCCGATTGAGGCAAAAAACCAAACCAAGAGCACGATTCCAAGAAAGACAAATGCTTCGATATTCATACCATGACCTCACGTGGTTGCCGCGTTTCAGGATTCCTCTTCATCATGCCCAATGGACTCCCTCATAGCGGTATCGGCTTGCACATTCTTCATTCGATAATAATCCATAATCCCGATATTGCCTTTCCGGAAAGCTTCGGCCATAGCACGAGGCACTTCCGCTTCGGCCTCGATCACCCGGGCTCGCATTTCCTGTTCCAACGCCACGGCCATGGCCCGACGTTCTTCGGCCTTGGCCTGAGCAATTTGCTTATCCGCATTGGCCTGGTCAATTTGCAACTTCGCACCAATATTTTCGCCCACATCCACATCTGCAATATCAATGGATAAAATCTCAAAGGCGGTCCCGGCATCCAACCCTTTTTGGAGAATATGTTTCGAGATTTCATCAGGGTTTTCCAACACGTTCTTGTGCGTGTTCGACGAGCCAATAGTGCTCACCATGCCTTCACCCACTCGGGCAATAATCGTCTCTTCCCCGGCGCCGCCGACAAGCCGATCAATGTTCGCTCGAACGGTGACCCGTGACACGGCAATCAACTGAATGCCATCTTTCGCCACCGCCGTAATCCTCGGGGTTTCAATCACCTTCGGCAGGACAGACATTTGTACGGCTTCCAACACGTCACGACCGGCAAGATCAATAGCCGCGGCACGCTTGAAGGGCATAGGGATGTTCGCCCTATCGGCAGAAATCATCGCATTCACCACTCTTACGACATCGCCGCCGGCGAGGAAATGCGCTTCAAGATCATCGGTAAGGACCTCCAAGCCAGCCTTCACCGCGCTGATCCGCGCCGTGACCACGGTGCCGGGCGGCACTCGGCGCAAACGCATGCCGACAAGCGTCAGGAGCCCCACATACGCATTCGAGGCCCAAGCCGCAATCCATAACGGAATGGGAATCAGGTATAAAAACCCTGTCAAGGCAATGCTCACGACTAACAAAATAGCGAGGGTGCCAAAGACCTGCATTTCTGCGCCCATGAAGAACCCCTCCTTTCGGCCTATGTGAACTGGGGAAACGAATACCGGAACTCTAACACAAATGGAGAAGGAATGGCTCGAAATTCAGAGCCTCTTTATCAAGATTCGCGGGTGAAGAGAGAAGACGAACTGGAGGGAAATCGCGGCACGGTCAACAAACAGACCATCATCAGGAAAGAACGGTTAATTCATTTCCACGAGACCTTGTAGCAATTCCAGACATTGCGGCTGACGCAATTTTTTGAGAGCGGACGCTTCAATTTGGCGGATGCGTTCTCGCGTCACGCCAAAATCCTCGCTGATTTCTTCCAAGGTGTGCCCTTTGGCAAATCCAATCCCGAATCGTTTTTTAATAATGTATTCTTCCCTTGGCGTTAACACACCCAAGGCCTTGTCGACTTTGCGTTGCGTGTCATACCGTAATGCAGCCGCATAAGGAGGAGAGACGTTCCGATCCTCAAGAAGGTCGCCCAACCGAGTCTCTTCACTATCACCAACCGGGGTTTCCAACGACACGGGCTCCTTAAGATACTCCAAAATTTCCTGGGTCTTCTCTTCAGACAAATCCACATGTTCGGCCAGCTCCTGAACGGTAGGCTGGCGCCCGTAGTGTTGCACTAATCTTATCGACATCTTATTCAATTTTTGAATGGATTCATGCATATGAACCGGGATCCGGATCGTATTGGCTTGATCGGCTAGGGCACGCGTAATTCGTTGCCGAATCCACCACGTCGCATAGGTGCTGAACTTATATCCGCGTTGATACTCAAATTTATCAACGGCTTTCATCAACCCGATGTTTCCTTCTTGAACGAGGTCTAAAAATTGAAGCCCTCGTCCGATATAATGCTTAGCAATACTCACCACCAACCGCAGATTGGCTTGAATGAGCCTATTTTTTCCGTCTTCAACGTTTTGCTCAGCTCGGTCAATTCTGTTTAAGGTTTCTAGGAACATGCTGACAGGCATATACAGAACATTTTGCTCAATATTCTTCAAACGGTTCCAGATCTCACCAATCGAATCCGCCAACCGTTGGATCTCTTCCGGAGGCAAATCAGTGTTGTTTTGAAGAACTTTTTTGCCCAACCGTGTCTTGCCTGTTTGCCAAACAAGATCCAGAGCCTCATCCTTCCCCATGCCAAGCTGTTGACCACGATCGAAAATCTGTTGCCGATATAAACGGAGGTCGTTCCCCAAGGCTTTCACCTGGGACAGCAATTGTCCTTGATACTCGTCAGCTAAATTCAAGGCTTGGATCTGAGCAACGATTCGTCGTTGCGTAGACTCCACGTGTTTCAAAACATGAGAGGAATCTTCGTTTTTTGATACCGGCTTGGCACATTTTTCTTGGTAATATCTTTGCAGAGGTTTTGAAGCCCGTTGGATGGCCACCAGTCCACTCAAGGTTCGATTGAGTGCATCCTTGTCTGCCTGTTGTCTATCTGCTTCAACGCTTTGCTCACCGGCCCCACGCTCAAAGTTCACGACCGTGGACACGGGAATCTCATGTCGCCGCAAAGAATCGCGGAGTGTTTCCAACCGCTCGAGAATCAAGGGAAGTCCATAGACGGCCCGCGCCAATTCAGCACTTCCTGCTTCGATCTGTTTGGCAAGCTGGACTTCCTCCTCACGAGTCAATAACGCAACCTTGCCCATCTCCTTCAAAAACACCTGGGTGGCCCCACGTGTCCCTTCTTCCTTCTGAGGAAGGATCCCGCTCACCAGGCGTGAAGCAGCCTTCGGGAGACGAGAAGATGGATCTATGAAATCTTTGGCCTCCATAGCCAACGATGGTGTTTTTTGAGCAATTTCCGGTTCTGCGATACGTGGTAATAGAGACTGACGCATGATGCACCTACTAGGGGCTCAAAATAATTACTTCTTCATCCCGTGACGTTTACGCAACTTGAGAGGCATGTTTCCTATTGCCTCGGGCCGACATATCATCCGACTTTTTTGCAGTTTTCGGATAGACCGTTTCCCCACAGTTCAAACACCGTAAGGTCTCGATACGAAGAAAAGGGCCATCCGGATCATAAAAATGATCTCTTACCATAAGCCCTTCACAACGTGGACATTTCATATGGTATCCTCCCTAACCTAATATGTTCGGTCACCCAAACACGGTCATAGTAAAGACAAAACGTACCTGTTTTTCGCCAACATCCTCTTTCATAATCTTTCATAACCAGTTTTTGTAGCAAATCAAGAGGGAAAGGACTCTATATTACGAAATTATTAAGAAAATTTTTTGGCAACTTCCCAATTTTGGCCCTTGTTTTTGTCACTTTTTATAGTTAAAAACACCTAGGGTGTTGCGTCATAAGACAAACGGGAGCTGGCAAACGCTCCCTCAGCCATGGAGGCTTTTGCCCTTCCACCACGCGCCATTCACAGGCCCGAGACCTCTATCCCACCTAACTTCCCCTTACAAAAGGAAGGGAAAAAGGCCTCCGCCACCACGCGGAGTTTCTTGCTCTCTCCTCAGTTTCTCTTACAAGGAAAAGTAGACCATGAACGGGCTCTAAAACCGGACGGGTCTATTGGCTATTCACGCTGACGTTGCCGTGAAGTGAACCGAGACAAATTGCCGGAACGACTGTTCGGGAAGAAGGCACGAGTCAATACTAGCCGAAGACACGTTGGTGGGAAGACACCAGGACAGCCAATGACCCGGGGAATGAAGCTCCGTATCAAAAATAGACGCGTGCCAGCAGTCCGAACGTGCGAGGCTGACCCACACGATAGGCAAGACGGGCACGTCCATTACGTTCGCGATCAAATGAGAGCTTCGGGTTTTCGTCCGCGATATTCTTTACGTAAAACATGAACTCCCAACTGTCATACACCAATCCCGTGTTCAGGTTGAACAAGTGGTATGGATCCAGCGTGAGATCCAGGTTGGTCACCTCATTGACCATCATACCGGCATAGGGAAGGCCATGTGCAAAACTCCCGGCGCCGGGAGCCTGATCACCTGACTGGGTGATCTGCTCTCCTACGAACTGCCAGGATGCGGACACGTAACTTTCCTTGGCACGCAAGATACCCGGGAACGTGTAGGTGGCAGATGCGGAGAGTTGCCAGTTGGGCACGGACGGGATGCGGTTGCCATCCTTGATACCTGCAACCACGGATCCAGCCGGAGTTGTTATGTTGCCATCATCATCAAGAATATCGGTTACTGTCCTGACAGTAGAACCAAACTCTGCCTGCACGTAGCTGCCGGCAAACGTCACCAGCAAGGAATCCATGGGCTGAACGGACAGCTCAAGCTCCCCTCCCATGGTATGAGCCTTCGGCACACTGATGGCAACACGCGATGAACATGGACCGGCCTCCACGTTCACACCCAAATTGTTAATAGCGGCATAGAAAAACGACCCGTTCAGCGTCACCCTCTCGAACGAGGATTTGACGCCAAACTCGTAGTTCCACAGAGTCTCGTCTTTAAACCGCTCATAAACTCGATAAGTATCATAGGCTCCTTTACCGCAAAGAGGTTCGTTCAACGGGTCGTTCACGCCGCCGAGACGAAACCCCCGTGAGGCCTGTGCGTTCACTGCCACCTGGTCAGTCACGTCATAGCTCACCATGAACCGGGGCGCGAAGCCGTCTGAGGACACCGTCACATTCTGGTTTTGAGCCTTGGAATTTGAAAACACCCCACCCGATTTAAAGGTTTTATCTTCCTCCCAGTCGTACCAGCGCAACCCGGCAGTCAAGCCGAGGCGGTCGAAGAGCATGTAGGTCGCCTCGCCGAACACCGCAACCTGCCTGAGATCGTACGTCAGATCGGAGACGTACGGTGAATCTTTCACTGTAAAGCCATTGAGCGTGGCCGGATCAGATAAATAGCGATCGTACCCCGGCGTGGGAAGTCGCTGGGAATAGTCACGGTTTATATTCGAATAAAAGACACCAGCAAGCCATTGGAACGCGCTGTCGTTGTTGGAGCTGAAACGCACCTCATGGGTCATCTGCTCCAACTCGGTGGTATCCCGCAGATTGGATGGCAGGTTCACCGATCTCTCCTCTAAGCCGACGTCGACACTCACACTGCCAGTGAGCGCGCTGGCGTCCCGGCTGACCAGCAGGTCGCGCTTGGTATAGCTGGCGACATAGGTCGCCTCGAAGAGGTTGTTCACGTTCCATTTGATGACGTTATCAAGGAGCAGGGTTTCGTCTTCAAAGGCTTCGTTCAGCAGCAGAAATTGTTGGCGCTCGCCTAGCTGCACGGATGTCCGCGTCTTGGTGTACGGGTTGGCAAACAGGTTGAAGACTTCATCGCGGTTGAACCCGTCCATGTCGATGCTCTGATACACCAGCCGGGGGGTGATGGTCACATTCTCGGTGGGCTTCCACAACACGGACGCGCGCCCGCCGAAGC
This sequence comes from Nitrospirales bacterium, assembly GCA_965247845.1. GTDB lineage: Bacteria > Nitrospirota > Nitrospiria > Nitrospirales > UBA8639 > Bin75. Next base: position 655,708 of record OZ252040.1, read on the forward strand.
GACCGCCATCATTGACGTCATCGTCCACTTCGCCCGTTTCACGCAGGGCGTCAATGAATCCCCCGTATCTCGTACCGTAGCTCACCACGCGCACGGCCGCCTTGTCACCCAGGGGCGCGTTAAAGGCCGCTTTAACATGACCTCCTGGAGAGCCCCATCAATGGCATTCACGTCGAATTGAGCTTTCATTTCCTTGACGTTCAACAGGGGCTGATTGGTGATATAACGAACGGTCCCGCCGATGGAGCCGGATCCGAACAGCGTCCCTTGCGGTCCTCGAAGGGTTTCCACGCGACTGACGTCATAGAGATCGAGGTCAGGGGTAAACAGCGACAACGAAATCGGCGTTTCATCCAGATAGATACCCACCTGCTCCTTGACGCCAGGCTGGTCGCGGACGATTTGTCCCGAAGAAATACCCCGGATGGTCACCACGCTCTGCCCGGGACCCAGGTTCTGTATGGACAATCCGGCCACGCTACGGGACAGCCCTTCCAGGTTAAAGGTGTTCAAACGCTGAATATCCTCTTCCGACTGAACGTTCACCGAAAAGGGCACGTCCATGATCGATGAGGTCCGCCTGGTAGCCGTGACCACCACTTCCTTCAACTTGTGGATATCCGAAACCTTCGGGCTCTTCGGCTTGCTTTCTTCACCCTGTGCAGATGCATCCAAAGAAACCATCAAGACCAAAAACGGCAGAACAAAGAGAAATCTTACTGCAATACTCGACTGGGCCTGTTTTTTCCTCATGATTGGTCTCCCTCGGGTATCTTTTTATCAATAAGTGTTGTGATTATAAAATGACTCAATCCTACATTCAACACATAAGCACACCGCTTAAAACCCGTGGTGAAGGTGCTTCACCAGTGCAGCCTACAGCCAATGACCCGGCAACTAAACGCACGACTCACTTCTCACTTTCGCACTAGCCGTGGCCAAAGCCGGTTTGCTAGTATGCGTCTCCTATGGAAATCGGCATTGTCGGGCTTCCCAACGTCGGCAAATCGACGATCTTTAACGCGCTGACGTCAGGAGGCGCGGCTGCGTCGAACTATGCCTTTACCACTATCGACCCGAACCTCGGCGCGGTTCCCGTTCCCGACTCCCGGCTGACCCGCCTCACGGACGTCTTCAAACCGCAAAAAACGATTCCCGCCTTCTGCCGGTTTGTCGACATCGCCGGCCTGGGCAAAGGCGCTGCACAAGGCGAGGGACTCGGCAACAAATTCCTGGCCCACATCCGGGAAGTCGACGCGATCCTGCACATGGTCCGTCTCTTTCAGGATGCCAATGTCGAACACACATTAGACGGAATCGACGCAAAGAGGGACATCGATGTGATCGAGACCGAATTAATGCTGGCCGATCTCGAAAGTGTCACGAAACAATTCGACAAGGTCTCGGGTAAGGCAAGAACCGGAGACACGGCATCGAAAGATACGCTGGAATTACTCAATATCCTGAAGACGGCACTCGAAGAGGGCAAACCCGCACGGACACTCGGACTTGAACCCGAGAGTCTCAATGGTTTCTTCCTGCTGACCGCAAAACCCGTCCTGTACGTCGGCAATGCCGACGAGAACACGGACCCGGCCGTTGTGGATGATTTTCAAACGCTCGTCCAAAAACTCGAGGCGGAATCGGTCGTGCTCTGCGGCAAACTGGAAAGCGAATTAGGCGAGCTGTCCGACGAGGACCGCCACCTGTTCATGGCTGATCTGGGCATGCAACACAGCGGCCTGGAACGGGTCATCGTGGCTGCGTACAAAACGCTGGGACTCTGCTCATATTTTACCGGAGGCCCCAAAGAAGTCCGGGCGTGGACGATCCCCGTGGGAGCAAAAGCACCCCAAGCCGGCGGCGTGATCCACTCGGACTTCGAAAAGGGGTTTATCAAAGCCGACGTGTACGGCTTCACGGATCTGGATCGATACCAGTCAGAGCAAACGTTGCGAGAGAAAGGCCTCATCCGCTCCGAAGGCAGAGAATACGTGGTGAAAGACGGTGATGTTTGTCACTTTAAGTTCAACGTCTAAGTCTTCAAAAAAGCTGCATAATTTTTCAGCGATAGCCAAAGAAGTTTTTGACTAACCGAGAGAATTCATCGTGACAAAATTGGCAACACTCCTATTGTATGGACTTCTATGAACGCACTGTATTATCCCTTTCATCTGTGCCATGAGCGTACCCTGGAGCTTCTCCTAAAAGAATATGAAATTGTGCACTTTCGCGATTTCATGGCTCTGCAACTGACGCCATTCATGGGAGCGATAGCCTTTCCTGATCGCATGGGCGACTACTATCCTCAACTTCTGGAAGCGGGTCGAATCATCCAAGGTCACAATGTCAGTGGCACCTTACATCCGGATGTGATTTCGGCAATAGATCGAGAGTTAGCCGATCCAACATGGCGCTCCATTTTTCATGAAGCCATATCGGATGACGATCATTTTCAGCGTGCGTTGTTTGGTGAGTCGGAAATTCGAAAGCGAAAGAATATGGACTCCATAGAAATTTCATGGTTATCCACGTTCAGGACACCTGATTGGCCAGCAACACCTTTTTCGGTCGAGTTGGTCAAAACCCTGAGCCGCAAGGTCCTTCCTCACAAAGACAACCCGGCTTTTGAGTACGGATGGGCATTAGTCAAAACCAGCGCAGCGTTGACCTATACACTTCAACTTTGTCACCAACTTCATGTAACGGCCGTGACGGATTCGGCTTCGCATCATCGGCTGCTCACACAATCCTGTCAAAGAGAACAGATCGGGCTCTCTCACGCCTATATCAAACGTGAAGGGTACTAATAGGAACGTTTGAAAGTACCACCTGTTTGAATTGGAATGGTTTTCCCTACTACAACACCGTCTCCGGACCCTTCGATCTCCATGCTTTGGCTAAGGTTTTGGCTTCTTCAACCTGAGCGGGTGTCATTTCGTGTTCCAACATGGACAAGGCTTGTATCGCCGGATCCATGCCCTGTTCTGCTGCAAGGAAGGCCCATTGATAGGCTTGGATGTAATCCTGCCTGACTCCTTCGCCCTTGTAGAACATCAGCCCTACATGATTTTGCCCTGCTGCGTTACCCTGTTCTGCCGCTCGCAGAAACCACCGAAACGCTTTGCCGTAATCTTTCGGAACACCCAATCCATAACGATAGAGCAATCCTAAGTTGCTTTGCGCGGTCGGATGGCCTTGCTCAGCCGCCAGCCGATACCAGTGTCGAGCTGTCTCAAAATCCTGTACAACGCCTTGCCCCCATCGATACATAAACCCCAACATGTTTTGAGCTTCGGCATTACCTTGGGACGCAAGCGGGGCCCATTCCCGCATCGCGGCTTCGTAATCCTGTGCGAGATACGCATCTTCGCCCAGACGGAAATCCGCCCAAGATGGATAGGCGCTGACCAGCAGCCAACCAATGGTAATAACTACGGTTTTCCAACATCGCGCGTTCATCATCATTTTCTTGGTTGTCCCCTCATCGTTGTAATCCCTGCCTGTCCGGTTCGCTATGATCTCGTTCATCGTATACTGCCACTTTCGTTTTATTAGCATACAGCATTGACTCCGAGAAATTTTAACGGATTTCTTCACCCGGGCATCCGTCGTCAAAGGTCAGCCGTCCGTTTTTGCTCTTTACTCATCGTGACAGGGATGGCATAAAGAAAAAACTAAGGAGGCCGTATGTCTTTACGTCTTCACGCCGAAGCCTTGTACGATTCCCTGAAATCGTTATTGGGCAGCCATGATCCCAACCAGATACAGGCAAAGCTGGAGTGTGAACTCCATCATATGCTCCCCAACTGGACCGACAAGATCCCGGATTGCCCAGGATGGTACTGGTTCAAACCACAAGGAATATCTGAGCCCCAGCTTCTTCTTGTGGGGCATGGCCGTATCGACACCAAACTGATGGCTGATTTGGGCCCCCCAAATAATTTAGTGGATGTTCAACGCATTAAAGGGCTCTGGGCAGGACCGCTTCTTCCCCCCACCTAATATGGAAGACCCGCATGCCGATCCGACCAGTAGACTGTCTACCCACCTCCTGGGAATCGTTCTGCGAATCTCGCCTCGACTACCTTTCCGCCCTTGCTGTCCCTATCGCCGAGGGCATTACGCGCCAAGATACCACCCATCCTGCATTTCATGGTTGTATTGACTGGCATTCTTGCGTCCATGGACTCTATGCCTTACTCACCGTCTCTCGGTTAACAGGAGAGCCCCGGTGGAGCCATCTTGCCGAATCACTGTTCATTCCTGAAAAATTAGACCAAGAATTCGCGTGTATTCAGAATGGTGGATTGAATCAAGAACTTCCCTATGGGTACGCGTGGTTCCTGAAGCTTGCGCAGGCTCACGAACGTTTTTTTCAGAAAGACGATTTACAAGCGATCGCCAGGGAACTGGCCAGACAGCTTCAACAGTGGATTTTTTCCTTATCCAGCAGTGAAGTATTGACTCATGCTCAATACCGCGCCTATGGGAATGTATCCTGGGCAGTGTTGAATTTATGGGAGTGGGCCCAAGGAAACAATGAAACGGGATTAGCTGAAGCATTGTCTACATTTACACGCGAGCAATTATTTCCCCTCGATCAAGCCATACCACCCTCCTTCGACCAGCAGACAGATGAATTCTTCCCAGCCGCCCTGCACCGCATGCGAGCGATTCTCACCATCCTTCCTTGCAACGAGACCGCTACTTGGTTAAGCACGTATCTTCCAAAAAACTTTCAGTTAGAACCCGTCCGCCGGCCAAACTTTCCACATTCCGCCGGCCTCAATTTCAGTCGCTGCTGGGGCTTGTGGGATCTTTTTCAATACACAAGGAATCCCTTGTATCGTGACCAGTATGTTCGACACCTTGTCACGCAGATGAACCATCCTGAATATTGGCGTGATGACTACACACACTATAGTCATTGGGTCGCCCAGTTTGGGGTGTATGCCATCGCGTTAAGTTTGGACGTCGACAGGGTCGAACCGATTGGTTGACAAGGGGTTTGGCCGACAGGTAGATATTCAAGGTCAAATTTTGTAAGGCCACCGTTATGACAAACACGTTCATTGATTCTCCACAGTAAGCTGCATCGAAACTTTCTGCATCGTTTCTCCACACGCTTGGAGTTCGGACGAACCTGAAGGCATTGTCATGCCCATCAATGAATTGCGAAAACCCGGGGCGAAAATGAGTCTGAAGGAAGCCCTGGAACGTGTTGAAAAACTCAAACGTATGGCTGCAAGCAGCAACCCTCACGAAGCGGCCTCGGCCGCTGCGCGACTCAAAGCCTTTGACGTCAATGCTGCGCGCACACCTCAACCAAAAGGCCAACCTGACGAAACCGGACCAGCGACAATCACGGAAAATAGCGGGGTCGGGACTTCCAATCAAAAAATCGAAGTTCTAGATGAGTTGCCCGTGATTCCTTACAAGGAATTGGGGGAATTGGAAGTGGAACAGCTACCTGGGACATCGTCGGTGAATTGGGATGTGCTTCATGCCGAATTACTGGAACGAGCTCAACATATCGGTGCCAACGCCATTATCAATATTCAAATCAAGGGAACGATTCAGCAAAAAATCTTGACGGGGATGGCACTCAAATATCTTTCACCACAAGAAATCTTGGACATTCAAGCAGCCAACAAATTAGAAGAAGACGAAAAAGCGTATCGAGAAGCCCAAAAGGAACGCCGTGACGAAGATTGGGCCCCTCCCGTTGGGTAAGCGTTAATCCGGGGCCCGCTCTCCCAGTCCGGCCGTCAACACCGGGATACTGACTGTTTCCCCGCCTATGCCAATTCCTCGTCTCAACTCCTCCCTGGGGTGAATTCCTACAGCAAAATGTGGCAAGATCAGAAACGTGGACAATAGATAGACGATGACAGGAGCAACCCATGGCGGAGTTTCACTATCAGGAAATCTTTGAACACGGATCCGATGCTACGCCCTATCGCAAGCTGACCTCGGACTATGTGTCGACCACGACCTTCGAAGACCGGGAAGTGTTAAAAGTTCAGCCCGAAGCGCTCACACTGCTGGCGCGCGAGGCCATGGATGACATCGCGCATTTGTTGCGAGCGAGCCACCTCAAACAATTGACCAAGATCCTGGACGACCCGGAAGCCTCGGAGAACGATCGCTTCGTGGCCTTGGAACTGCTCAAGAATGCCAACATCGCCGCAGGGCGGGTGCTGCCCGGGTGCCAAGATACCGGCACGGCCATCGCCATTGGGTATAAGGGGCAGCAGGTGTTCACCGCCGGCAATGACGCCGAAGCGCTCTCTCGCGGGATTTATGAAGCCTACGATCAACGCAACTTGCGCTATTCCCAATTGGCCCCGCTCGATATGTACACGGAAAAGAACACCGGCACGAATCTTCCGGCACAGATCGAGATCTATGCCGAGTCGGGACCCGACTACCGCTTTCTGTTCATCGCCAAAGGCGGAGGCTCGGCGAATAAGACCTTCTTATATCAAGAGACCAAAGCGCTGCTGAACCCGAAATCCCTCCTCACCTTTGTGGCAGAAAAAATCCGCACCATCGGCACCTCCGCCTGCCCGCCGTATCATCTGGTCTTGGTCATCGGCGGCATGTCCGCGGAGTTCACGCTGAAGACCGTCAAATACGCGAGCTGCCATTATCTGGACGACCTCCCCACCTCCGGGAACAACCTGGGCCGTGCATTCCGAGACCTCGACATGGAACAACAGATTTTCCAACTCTGCGCCGAGACCGGCATCGGCGCGCAATTCGGCGGCAAATATTTTGCGCACGACGTGCGGGTCATTCGCCTCCCGCGTCACGGCGCGTCCTGCCCCGTGGGCCTAGGCGTCTCGTGCTCAGCCGATCGACAAATCCTGGGCAAAATTACCAAAGACGGCGTCTTCCTCGAACAACTGGAAACCAATCCCGCGCAATACCTGCCCGACGTCACCGAACACGATCTGGCCGGAGACGTGATCACGATCGACCTGAATCGACCCATGCCGGAAATCCTCGCCGAGCTGCGCAAACATCCCGTATCCACCAGACTGTCACTCACCGGACCCGTCGTGGTGGCCCGAGACATCGCCCACGCAAAGCTCAAAGAACGCCTGGATACCGGAGAGGGCCTGCCCCAATACCTCAAAGACCACGTGGTGTACTACGCCGGCCCGGCCAAGAAACCCGACGGCTATGCGTCAGGCTCCTTCGGACCCACCACAGCCGGCCGCATGGATGCCTATGTCGAGCAGTTTCAAGCCGCAGGAGGGAGCATGGTCATGCTGGCGAAGGGCAACCGCTCGCAACACGTGCGCGACGCCTGTGGAAAGTACGGCGGATTTTATCTGGGCTCCATCGGCGGCCCTGCTGCACGGCTGGCCGAACATAGTATTAAAAAGGTTGAAGTCCTGGAATACGAAGAACTCGGCATGGAGGCGGTGTGGAAGATCGAAGTGGAAGACTTCCCGGCCTTCATCGTGATCAATCACCAAGGCCAAGACTTTTACACCGACCTCGACGACCAACGCCCACCCACGCTGGTTCAACTCGGTGAGCAGGCAAAGAAATAGAGACAGAGCCCTGCAACCATCGCATCTATCCGACAGGCTGATCCAGATCAGAAGCCTGTTTTGTGGCGCTATTGTCTTCTCAGAAGAAATGTGCTATCGTGATGTCCATTCAAAGATGGTGGTCTGCGTTGAAGGTCGACAAAATGGCCATTTATTAATCAAGGTTGCAATCGGAAATCTGATTGAAAGCTGACCTAAGCCGCCTTCTTCAGTCGCGTCTTCGGCCCATCCTTTCCTGTTTTTCGAGTGTAAATCCCCAATACTTTCAAAGGAGTTGTTCTATGACGTTTAAAATTTATGTGGGCGGATTGCCATATCCGACAACCGAAACAGAATTAACGGATCTGTTTGTCCAACATGGCAATGTGGATTCGGCAAAAATCATCACCGACAAATACACCGGTCGATCCCGGGGTTTTGGTTTTGTCGAAATGCCCTCGGAAGAAGAAGGTAAGGCAGCCATTACAGCGTTGAACGGCACACAATTAGATGGCCGTACTTTAACTGTGAATCAAGCCAGGCCTCAAGAAGCAAGGGCTGGTGGTGGTGCTGGTGGTGGTGGTGGACGCAGCGGCGGCGGCGGTGGTTTTGGCGGCCGTGGCGGACGACACGATCGCTAGTCACGCTATTAGATAAGGTAGGGGAAAAGGCTCAAGCCTTTTCCCCTACTCACCTCTCATCGTGGTAGGCCTGCAAGGCTGTTTCCAGCATCTGTAACACAATCCCCCAAATGTGGCGTGCCTCTCGCGTTTCGTTGGCGTAGACGGACGTCATCACCATCAGACTCCACCCTTCTATTCCATGAAGATGAAAATGAGTTGGTTGAAGTTCCAACCGAATCTGTACGTCTAACCGTTGCCTCAAAGCATGACTTGCTCTGTGCATCAACTCGTCTATTCTGGTTTGTAACAAATCGGCCATGCTCCGAAGGGTTGGTTTGTCTTGGTTAGATGGTTCAGCCAAACACATCACCACGAACGACGTCAGGACCGCTTGAGGGTTGGGTGGGTTGGTGGTGGCGAAGGCCTGGTCAGCAGCCAGACTCATCAATGGCGATTTCTCGGCATTGATGACCTTCAAGAGGGATTGGACTTCAGGCCACCCGACACAAGAAGGAAGCACCGGGATCCACTCGGGATGAGCTTTAATATCGACAAAGCTGGCTTCGGGGGTGCCGTCATTATTGGGCGACGCGAAAGGCACATGAAACACGTCCGTACTTTCCGAGATTGAAATGCCCATGGTGTGCCAAATGAACTAAACGAGGGAAGCCTCCACGCGTGAGTGGGTTCTGTAGAAAAAGCCCTAACCCACCTTCGTTCAACCATTGAGAATATATAGAATACAATAGATAAGGGATATCATAAAAACCACTTCAACTTTCTTGACACACGGAGGGATATTTCCCTATGCTTACTCCAGGTTAACTGATGTCATGACTCGTCCATCACGCACTGTTCTCATTCTCGGGGTTCTGACCTGTTTCTTAGTCATGAGTGGCGTGGTCTCCAGCCAGGCTGCTTCCCATTCCCTTCACCATGCTCACCATAATGCAGCCACTCATTCGAACATTCTCTGCTCCCTGATGTGTGCGGCTGGCCAAGTGGTCAATGTCGCTGAGCCCGTTTTTGATGCCCCGCTTACCATTTTACACGCCTTAGAAGTCTCTAGCGTTCATCCTGTCACACTTACCGTTCCAACGCTTCGCTTTTCTCGCGGTCCTCCAGTTCCTAGCCTCTCAAGTCTTTCCTTTTAACGATTAGCAATTGCAGCGTTATTTCTGTCGAGGACGAGCCCTCTACAGAAAGGCTGGTTGCTACCATTTCAAACGGAAGGCTTTATGACTCGCTCTGAAGGATTAGCACAATCGGTTTCATTTATTTTTTGCGAGAAAAGGTTTGCGAATGAACGGATTATGGAACCCGGGAAAACCGGGAATCATACTTGTGTGTTTTTTATTCAGCATGACGTGGGTCGGCACTCAAGGGGGTCACGCGGCATTATTAGACGGCCTGTTTGACGACGTCGAGGAATCCCTGGCTGAGCGGCTGGTGAAAAAAGGAGAAAAACTAACCACAGGCAACTTTTACACCGATGATAAGCCGAATGCTCATGGTCCGATCGGCATGATGGGAGATCACACGCATGAAGCAGGGGAAATGATGTTCTCCTATCGCTTGATGCACATGTTCATGGAAGGAAATCGGTACGGAACCAATAGGCTGACCAATGATGAAGTGATAGGGCAAGGTTCTGTACCGTCTGGATATCTGGTAGTGCCGGAATCCATGCGCATGTGGATGCACATGTTCGGGTTCATGTATGGATGGAATGATACCGTAACCCTGACGGTCATGGTACCGTACCTGAACAATAGCATGAATCATGTTATGCGTAACGGAAGGAAATTTACGACCCGTTCCGAAGGATTCGGAGATATCCGGTTCGGATCACTCTGGCGGCTCTGGGCAGTCGAAGCCCCAAGCATTGGGGGCCATCGGTTCCACTTGAACCTGTCGCTGAGTGTACCCACGGGAGACATTGAACCAACAGACAGGACGCCAATGGGGCCAAACACTCGATTGCCCTATCCCATGCATCTTGGTTCAGGGACCTTCGATTTTTATCCCGGGATCACGTACGGAGGGGAGATGGGTCGGGCCTCCTGGGGTGTTCAAGCTATCGGCACCCTGCGAACAGGCAAAAATTCCAATGATTTTTCCAAGGGTGATGCCTATACGGTCAATGTCCATGGTGCTTATGAGATCATGCCGAATTGGCTGAGTAGTTCGGTTCGGCTGAGCTGGAATCACTGGGAGGCCTATGATGGAGCGGACCCGGCCATTGGCACGACAATGAATCAAATGAGGATCGTTCAAACGGCATTTCCTTCCCTGCTGGGTGGTCAACGCCTGGATATCCTGTTCGGCGTCAATGCCCTGTTCCCGGATTTTATGGGTCTGGAAAATCGGCTTGCAGTGGAAGGTGGTCTACCAGTGTACCAGTACTTAGACGGGCAGCTTGAGACCGATTCGATCGTGACGTTCGGGTGGCAGGCGGTCTATTAATTGGAGCCATCTGCCTCAGAGAAAGATGACTAAAATGTCCTTGAAAAGGAGACACCACATGTGGCGCCGCATCGGTACGATGAGTTGGTTCTCTCTTGTCGTGTTGTCAGGATTCGCAGGTATGGGCTTTGCCTACGACGTGATTGAGGTCGGGAACGGGGCAACGATCACAGGGAGGGTGGCCTTCACAGGCACCCTCTCCCATGCCTCAAGGCGTTTTGAAGTCCGGAACGGGCCTGATGTTTGTGGGGCAGAACGTGCACTGACCAAAATCGAAGTACATGACGGCATGCTAAAGGGTGTTGTCATCGCACTGAAAGGCGTGGTAAAGGGCAAGCCTTTTTCTTCGCATCACGATGCAGCTACTGGACAAGGTCGTGGAGAATTTCAGTATGCCGGTGGAAACGAGTTGAACCTAGGCGTTCAACTCAAAAAATGTAGCTTCGGCCCATTCACCGGGGTCATTAGAGCGGATGAGGCTGTCCAATTCGTCAATCACGATTCCATCAAGCACACACTTCATACGTATGCGTTAAAAGGACGGAAAGCAAAAATTTTGAGAACCATGCATACGCAGAGTCTTCGAGCCCAGCGGCAGACGGAAAAAGTTTTTCCCGCTAAAAAACTGCACCAGGCTCATGCCGTGGGCTTGACCTGTGATCGTCACGATTTTATGGAAAATTGGCTGTATGTGGTCAAGAATCCCTATTATGCCATTTCAGATGAATCAGGGAGCTTCCATATCGGCCAAGTCCCGCCCGGCGACTATACCCTAGTGGCATGGCATCCTGTTCTCGGCATGCAAGAACAACGCGTGACAGTCACTCCAGAGGGTCGTTTCTCGGTCAATTTTGAATTTATGAAGTCATAGCCTGGGCACACCTGTCGTTGGGGTGCAACATCTCGAAAAGTAAGGCAAAAAGGAGAACCCGTGGCAACCATTATGCCTTTTCGTGCCGTAAGGCCCAAACCCGAATACGCCGTCCAAGTGGCTGCCCCCCCCTATGATGTCGTCTCCTTGGACGAGGCACGAAACATTGCCGATGGTAATCCTTACTGTTTTCTTCGTGTTGGGCGAGCCGAGTTGGAGTTGGCTGATGGCATCGATCCCTATTCAATGGAAATCTACGAAAGAGGAGCCGCCAACCTTCAGGGGTTTCTTAAGGACGGCATCCTGGTACAAGAAGCCCACCCCATGTTTGGAGTGTATCGCCAACGCTGGGAGACACACGAACAAACCGGTCTCGTCGCGCTTGCTTCGGTCGATGAATACGATCGTGGGATTATTAAAAAACATGAACTCACCAGGCCGGTAAAAGAAAATGACCGCGTGCGAATTATCGAAACGCACGAATCGCAGTCGGGCCCTGTCCTTCTATTTTTCCGTCGGACAACCAAATTCGAAAATTGGCTGACGAACATCACAGCCGCCACGACGCCGGATTCTCAGTTCACTGCTGATGATGGTGTGGAGCACACCGTCTGGAGTCTGCGCGACCACGTGGCCATTGAAAAAATGATCGAAGATTTTAAGAACATCGATGCGTTGTATATTGCCGATGGGCACCATCGATCCGCCGCCGCCAGTCGGGTACGGGCTTCGCGAGCCCAAGATCGCGCGCGGTCATCACGGCATCACGAAGAAGGATTTTTGTGCGTTATCTTTCCGCATGACGAATTGCAAATCCTGCCCTATAACCGCATAGTGCGCGATTTGAATGAGTACACCCCCAAAAAGTTTCTTGAAGCCTTGACCGTGTCCTATGAACTGCAACCCACCGCACAACCGGGGCAGGCTTCGGAAGCCGGGTTTGATATGTATTTGGAAGGCCGCTGGCATCGTGCTCTTCCCAGATTGACGCCGGAACAACAGTCCGGAATGAAGCAAGATCCGGTGAACGCATTGGCCGTCTCGGTCTTGACCGATCGCGTGTTAGTTCCTTTGTTGGGGATTACGGATCAACGCTCAGACCCAAGGATCGATTTTGTCGGAGGCATCCACCCGCCGAAAGAGTTGGCCTCCAGGGTGGATAGAGGAGAGTGGGCCGTTGCGTTTTGGTTGTCCCCCACGACTGTTGACGAACTCATGGCTGTTTCCGATGCGCAAGGCATTATGCCTCCCAAGAGTACGTGGTTTGAACCCAAGCTGCGTGACGGCTTATTCGTGCATATGCTGGGAGATGAGTGAGTTCCTACCGGCTTACGTATCGCCATAGTCGGGATACCACGTGGAACCTGAGCGGAAATACTCATTGGGTTCCCCCACGATCCAACCAAGCTCGCTGACCGGTTCCAAGGCTGGGATGACGGCATCCTGGTCCCATAAATTCTCTTCCGTCCCATCCTGTTGACAAGGATCGATTTCTTGCCGGTCGCCCCACGTCTCTCCTCTACGACAAAAGAGAAAGTCCGTATCCCAAAAGTAAATTTTTATCAGCGCCTCTCCATCCACTTCCCCAATTTGGCAATCTCCAATGGGTCTAGTGTGCTGGTTAAAATCATCGAGCAGATCATTATGGGTTGCGCAAAAATTTTTTAATGTTTCGTACAGCACAAGCCAGTGCAGATCGGTTAAGCGATAGACCTGTGAATCATTCATGGCGGCTAACAATTGGGCTAACACCCGCACCGTCGTATAAGGGCAGAGACATTGTGAAGTCTCCGGGTATAAGCCTTCCCAGGAATCTATGGCACCATCATCCGACAGCAATTGGATTTCCGATGCCTCACTGGTAAAGGCTTCTTTTAGAATAGCCTCAAACACTGCGTCGGGTTTGGTTTGAAAATAAATCATCGTGACAATCTTTACGGTATCATGCAGAAATTCCGTTTAACAATAAAATGAAACCTCAGTCAGTCGGCTATCAATAGGACTCTTAGAAAATCCAAGGAACAAGCCGCCACGTCCGCAACCGGTAAGCCTCATAGTCGTCAAAGACTTCCCTTAAAAACATCTCTTCATAGGAAAGTTTCGCCACCAGATTTCCGCTCAAGAGTAACCAGTAAAGCCCTCGCCAATATGAAAATGACTCGCACACCAACGCCAGCATGATCATCAACAACGCCGTGTACATGGGATGCCGGATCCATTGATACGGCCCAGCAGTCACCAGGTGGCTCCCGGACTTGACCTCAGGGAAAACATGTAAATTTTTTACTTTCATCGTGAGGACTGCCCAAATCCCTAACAGGGCCCCCAATAGTTCCAAGGTAAGCAACAATTTATGACCGGCGATCCATGGGCCAGAAACCAGGATCGCTCCGATACAAACAAATTGAACACTCACCAGGACATAGGACTTAACCCTGTCGGCTTTGTGTTTCATCACCAAGGCATGCCGGCCCAAGAAACCTCGTGAAGACGGGCGAATCTCAATATCGGTATCCTCCGCTCAGGTGCTTCTCAAGAGTCGAAGACAGACCGAGATGGTTGCGATAGATTGAGGATTCCACGACTTCTTTATTAGTCGGAGCCAGTTCACTTGCTCTTTGAAAATGGATCGTGGCTTCTTGGTGATTGCCCAGCTTGTGGAGTGTCAAGGCCAGATTGAAATGGGCTTCCGGTAAATTGGGGTCGGCTTGAATCGCCGATTCAAAACGACTTTTCGCCTCTTGCCACTTCCCAACATGATACTGCTGAATCCCTTCAAGATTATGATGAGCCGCAGCAGGACTCGTCATGGGCAAGACGGCAAGAGGGCCTGACCGAGTGGCACACCCTGTCATCATCGCTAAGAATCCTAAGACGATAAATCCTGTTCTTATTCCACAATACATACGGTTTCCTCTAATATTCTTCTTTCAGTCACCTCTTATTAATTTGTCGACCAATGCCTTAGAAGGACGGCATTGTACGCAGAGGGCGCTTCCGCTACCATGCCACATTATTGTGACAAACCAAAACTTGCAATGCCATGACACATGACGTCGTGATCATCGGAGGAGGGTCCGCAGGGTATGCCGCGGCGCGTACGGCGCGTGATGAAGGCGCCGACGTCGGCATTATCGATCATGGACCGTTGGGGGGACTCTGCATTTTACGTGGATGCATGCCGACCAAGACCATTTTGCGCTCCTCTGACATCATATCGCTCATGAAACGTGCGGAAGAATTCGGGTTACGGCCGGTCTCCGCAAAAGCCGATCTCTCCGCAATCATCAATCGCAAGGCTCGCCTCATCGGTGAGTTTGCCGATGATCGCATTCAAGCATTACAAGATTCCCGTTTCACTTTATACGAGGAACGCGCAGCGTTCCTCTCTCCTGACACAGTCCAGGCCGGTCCCCACAGGTTAACCGCCAAAGCCTTTATTATTTCCACGGGATCCGTGGTGTCCCACGTCCCGATATCCGGACTCGAAGAAGTCGGATATCTCACCAGCGATGAGGCCTTAGAGTTACACGACATCCCCCAATCCATGATCGTGCTCGGCGGTGGGCCCGTGGCTTTGGAATTGGCTCAATTCTTCCACCGTATCGGCACCCTTGTCACGCTGATTCAGCGGAGCGACCACGTCATGTCACAAGGCGATGAAGACTTGGCCCGTCCAGTGGAAGCACGGTTTCGAGAAGAGGGCATGACGGTGTTGACTCACACACAGCTTCATCGTTTTACCAAGGACGACACGCAAAAAGTGGCCCACTTGACCCATGAAGGGAAGGAGAAAACCGTTTCCACTGAGGTGATTCTTCAGGCGCTCGGGCGACAACCCAATATCGAGAGTTTGAACGTAGACGCTGCAAAGGTCGAGGTTCGTCAAGGCAACATCGCGGTCGACAGCACGATGCGGACAAACCAGCCGCACATTTATGCCGTGGGTGACGTGAACGGGCTCCATGAAATTGTCCATATTGCGATCCAACAAGGAGAAATTGCAGGGTGGAACGCCATCCATCCCCAGTCCTCTCCCCGTCGATATGACGATCGACTCAAGGCCCAAGTCGTGTTTACCGATCCCCAAATCGCCAGCGTCGGGTTAAGCGAAAAAGAATGCAGGAACCGACAGATTGCTTATCATGTTGCCTCGTATCCGTTTGCCGACCATGGGAAGTCACTGTCGTTGGGTGAGACCCATGGTCATGTCAAACTTCTGGCTTCGCCGGAGAACGGAAAAATTTTGGGAGCCCATATTGTCGGACCGGAAGCCGCGGAACTGATTCATGAGCTTATTGCGGTCATGTATTATCAGGGGACGGTTCATGATCTTGCTCGGATACCGCATTATCACCCTACCCTTGCCGAAATCATCACGTATCCTGCTGAGGAATTAGCCGGGCAGATCAACTCACGGCCTGCCGTCTAAGACACAGGAAATTCGACTAATCTTTCCACCGACGGCATGCACATGTCACGACGAACACACTCAACAGACTGCAACGCGAATACTGTATACTATTGCGGAAAGCGCACAACGTGCCCACACGAGGCAGGGCCCACCGTAAAGATGGCAACATGGAGGCCACGATGACCGACTCACCTTCTGCTGAATCTTCCTCACCACCTCTCGGGAAGATTATTATTCTTGGAATCCTGGGACTGGGGCTTGGGGCATTTCTCTATTTTGACATTGGACAGTATTTTTCTCTTGAAGCCTTGAAAACCAATCGGGACGACTTGCTGGCATATACCAACACCAACTTTACCGCTGCGGTCATCCTTTACGTGGTAGTCTATATCCTTCAAACCGCATTTTCCTTGCCCGGGGCGGCCATTATGACCCTGGCTGGGGGCTTTTTATTCGGAAGCGTACTCGGGACGATCTTTGTCAATATCGGAGCCACCACGGGCGCGACCCTAGCCTTTTTGGCTGCACGCTATATCTTACGCGATTGGGTCGAACGCAAATTCGGCGAGCGCATTGAACCGATTCAGGCCGGATTTGCCCAAAACGCCTTTAGTTATCTGTTGACCCTACGGCTTATCCCGGCCTTTCCCTTTTTTCTGGTCAATCTCGTGTCCGGCTTGACCCGGGTGAATCTGAGCACCTATATCATGGCAACCTCCATCGGCATTATCCCGGGCAGCTTTGTCTACGCGTTTGCCGGGAAACAACTCGGTTCTATCAACTCGTTGGCGGAAATTGCCTCACCGCCCGTGTTGCTGGCGTTTACCTTCCTGGGGTTGCTGGCCCTTGTTCCCATTGCTCATCGCAAATTCGTGGAAAGGAAAAAGGCTTGATTGATGACCTATTTTTGCCGACCTACGATTTATGAATGGGACAAGATCCGAAAAAACCGCATTGGTCCCGTAAGAAATGACTGATCATGCAGACCAAAGATCATCGAGATGAATCCATTACCATAGCCCCAATGGACGAGTTTAATCAGCAACTCGTTCATAACGTCCATCCTCCGACCTGGACAAATCCGACACCAACCGGTCGATACAATATCGTCGTTCTTGGGGCCGGCACCGCTGGGTTGGTCACTGCGGCGGTTGCCGCCGCGCTCGGCGCGAAGGTAGCTCTGATCGAACGACATTTGATGGGCGGGGATTGCTTGAACGTCGGATGCGTACCGTCCAAAGGTGTCATTCGCGCATCCCGTGCGTGGAGCGCAGTGAAACAGGCCCGGGAATTCGGCGTAACGATTCCAGATGGAGTCAAAACCGATTTTGGGGCTGCCATGGCGAGAATGCGAAAACTTCGAGCCCGTATCAGCCAAGTGGATTCGGTTCAGCGCTTTACAGGTCTCGGGGTTGACGTGTTTATCGGTATGGGCCGTTTTACCGGGGCAACCACAATCGACGTGGGTGGGACCACCCTTCAATTTTCAAAAGCCGCCATCTGTACCGGCGCACGCGCAGCAGCCCCGCCTATCCAAGGGCTGGAAGCGGCAGGCTATTTGACGAACGAAACCATCTTCTCCTTAACCCAACTCCCCCCGCGCCTTGCCGTCATCGGCGCTGGTCCAATCGGCTGTGAGATGGCTCAGGCTTTCGCTCGATTCGGCAGTCGCGTATCGCTATTCGAACAAACCAGGCACATTCTTCCTCGTGAGGATGCAGATGCCGCTGAAATCGTTCAAGCACAAATGGCTAAAGACGGTGTCGCTTTTGTTTTTGATTCGAACATCACAAAAGTCGAAGTACGTGGACAAGAGAAAGTCGTGCATTACGACACCCATGGCGAACAGCACGAACTCGTGGTTGATGAGATACTCGTCGGGGTTGGACGTGCGCCCAATGTGGAAGGGCTCGGACTGGAAACAATTGGAGTGGAGTATGATACACGGACGGGCGTGAAAGTGAATAATCGATTACAAACGACCAATCCCAACATCTATGCTGCCGGTGACATTTGTTTTCCGTTTAAATTTACCCATACTGCGGATGCCATGGCCCAAATCGTCATCCAAAATGCCTTATTCCCTCATCCTCTCGGATTGGGTTACACAAAAACGGATTCACTTATTATCCCCTGGGCCACCTATACGGATCCGGAAATTGCCCATGTCGGGCTGTATGAAGCCGAGGCAAAGAAAAAAGGAATCGAGGTCGATACCTTCACGTTTAAACTCGACGAAGTCGATCGAGCTATTTTAGACGGGGACGATGAAGGATTTGCCCGTGTGCATGTCAAAAAAGGAACCGATGCCATTGTGGGGGCTACGATCGTCGCAGCCCATGCCGGTGATATGATCAGCGAATTCACGTTGGCCATGAAGGGGGGACTTGGCTTGCGGACGATCGCCAGCACGATCCATCCCTACCCCACCCAAGCTGAAGTCATCAAAAAAGTCGCCAATGCCTGGAGAAAAACCACCCTCACCGAGAGCAAGAAACAATTACTCGGGAAATTGTTTGCCTGGATGCGATAACGATCTCTCAAGCGCACCCTGGGTGGGGCTAAGCTTGTTTTCAGATGGGCGAACACACGCAATTGAACAATAATCTCGCTACGTGTAGCTGGGGACGCCTCCCGGCTTCCACTTGATGTTGCACCCGGCACTGGGGCGTTGATCTTGACTCACGGGTTGCTCCGCTAAGACGGCAGCAATCGCTGCTCGTAAATCTTTTCCTGTCACCGGCACCCCATTCCCGGGACGGCTGTCATCCAACTGACCTCGGTAGACTAACTTCCACGTCTTGTCGAACAAAAAGAAATCCGGGGTACAGGCTGCGGTGAAGGCCTTGGCCACGGCCTGACTTTCATCGTAACAGTAAGGAAACGTGAACTCGAGTTCTTGGGCCATGGCTCGCAATCGCTCGGGACGATCATCCGGATAGTTGTCCGCATCATTACTACTGATCGCCATCATGCCAAGAGGTTTCTCGGCATAATCCTTCCCCAATCGACCCAACTCCTGTTGCACGTGAACCACATAGGGACAATGCCGACAAATAAACATCACCAGCAATCCTCTTCGTCCGGCAAATTGTTCAGGAGAGATTGTCTTGCCTGACACGACGTCGGGCAATTGAAAATCTGGAACAGAGGTTCCCAACGCCACCATTGTCGAATTGGTCAATGCCATACACCGACTCCTTTACTGAAAAGAAGGACCACAACCAACCCTGCATCGGGGAGCTTTGATAATCGGCAAACTTCAGAACTCCTGTGTGAGGCGGATTGCTCAAACATGCTTATGACTTGACAAAAAGCCTTGAAAAGAAAAAGCCGGACACCGGTTTTTCCCTTTCAAGGCTTTAACAAAACGAGTGCTCGCTTAACTGCCTTCTTTGTGGATTTGTTCGCTCAGATAATTTTCCAGTCCGACTTGCTTGATGGTTTCCAACTGCGTTTCAATCCAATCGATATGCTCTTCTTCATCTTTGACCATATCTTCCAGGAGGTGGCGCGTCGTAAAATCACCGACCTTTGTACAATGCTGGATTCCCTCGCTGAGCATTTTGACCATGGATTTTTCCTTGTCCAAATCCGCTTTCAATTGTTCCGGCACGGTTTCCCCGATTTTGACCGTCCCGAGCCGCTGCATGTTGGGAAGGCCATCCAGATAGAGAATATGATCGATCACCTCTTTCGCATCTTTCATTTCTCCATAGCTTCGATCCAACACCTCATGATGCAATCGTTCATAGCCCCAGTTTTTGCACATTTTAGCGTGCAAAAAATACTGATTGATGACCGTCAATTCTTCGGTCAACAGCTTATTGAGAAGATCGATAACTCCTTGTTTGGCTTTCATAGCGTCCTCCTTTGTTTGAATCCAGTTGGTATTTTCTTATTACTGTATTTTCTTATCCTGGAGTTACGAAAATTTGTTCAGTTCAATCATGATCCTCTTTTCAGGTTACCCCTCGTTTTCGCCGATGTCAATAAAAATTACTAGGTATTACTGCTTAACAATGATTCCTTTTCTCAAAGTCGCTGATTCGGATTCTCAACTTCTTACCGGTTACAAGAAAAATCTTTTTCAGAACAAGGATTGAAGTGACTCAAAGAGACCCATATTTAAGTTGACCCCTATTTTTGCCCGGTGCTACTGTCGGTTTCATGGTTGAGCCTTCCCACACCCGGTCTCCGAACCGTCTCATTCACGAGACAAGCCCCTACTTGCTGCAACACGCCTATAATCCAGTGGATTGGCATCCCTGGGGACAAGAGGCTCTTCACCTCGCGAAGGAAAAAGATAAGCCCCTTCTCTTGTCTATTGGTTATTCCGCTTGTCATTGGTGCCACGTCATGGAGCGGGAATCGTTTGAGAATGACGAGATTGCCACATTAATGAATCGCTACTATGTCTGCATCAAGGTTGACCGTGAAGAACGCCCGGATCTCGATGAAATTTATATGCAAGCCACCATCGCCATGAATCAGGGGAATGGCGGCTGGCCCATGACGGTCTTCCTGACACCCGACCAACAACCTATCTTTGCCGGCACGTACTTTCCTCCGACTGATAAATGGGGCAGGCCCGGCTTCGGAACGGTCCTCAAAAAGATTGCGGAAGGATGGGAACACGATCGCGCTGCTATCGCCGAAAGCGCAACTCGTTTTACCGCCCGGCTTCAAACATCCATACGCGTCCCTGCTCCCACGACGGTGGGACAACAGGATATTGACTCTGCGGTAGAACAATTTTCAGCAGACTTCGACCCGATCTATGGCGGTTTTGGTCAAGCCCCAAAATTCCCACCGGCCACCGGACTGGCTTTTCTCCTTCGGCAATACCAACGAACCAAGACGGAACACGTCCTGCACATGGTCTGTAAAACGTTAGATGCCATGGCCGCTGGCGGCATGTATGACCATATCGGGGGAGGATTTGCTCGATATTCGACAGATGAACGCTGGTTGGTTCCTCACTTTGAAAAAATGCTCTACGACAATGCGTTACTCGCGAAAACGTATCTTGAAGCGTTTCAAGTGACCGGCAATCTCAATTACAAGCGTGTGACCTGCGAAATTTTGGATTACATCATTCGAGAAATGACTTCACCGGAAGGCGGCTATTATTCCGCCACCGATGCCGACTCAGAGGGCGTCGAAGGAAAATTTTTCGTGTGGGATCCTGAACAAATTCGGGAAGTCGTCCCATCGGAGCAAGACGCGATCCGATTTTGCACGTATTACGATATTACCTCTGACGGGAATTGGGAACACCATAGTATCCCCCATACCCCCTACCCTCTTGAACAAGTGGCCGAGAAACTTTCCTGTTCCCCGGAAGAACTTCGACAGACGATTGATCGGGTGAAACCACTCGTTTATCACGCGCGTCTGAAACGCGTGCCCCCGGGGCTGGACGACAAAATCATCACGGCTTGGAACGGGATGATGATTAGCGCAATGGCCGAGGCTGCACGAGTCTTGAGACACGGCCCTTATTTGGAATCCGCTTGTCGTGCTGCCGATTTTCTGCTCAACACGCTCTCCCGTCCCGATGGAGGCCTGTACCGCACCTATCGTGCCCATAAAGCCCATCTCAATGCGTATCTGGAGGATTATGCCTATCTCGCAGAGGCCCTCATCGATATCTATGAAGCCGGCGGCGAGGAGCGATATCTCAGAGAGGCCGTTCGACTAGGCGAACGGCTGCTGACCGATTTTCTTGATAAGAATCAAGGCGGATTTTTTACAACGGCCAACGATCACGAAGCACTCATCTTGCGGGGACGCGAAGGACCTGACGGCGCCACTCCGAGCGGGAACGCCGTGGCGGCTATGGCCTTGGCACGACTCTCTTTTCACCAGGATCGTGAAGATTTTCGAGAGGCCGCCACGCAAGCCGTTCGGGCTTATGGACAACAGATCAGCCGCGTACCCAGAGGGTTTGCCAAGACGGTCATGACAGCGGACTTCCTGTTGAACGGTCCTTTGGAATTGGCGTTCATCGGATCGCCAACCGCCCCGGGATATGACCGGTTGTTGGAGGAGGTTGCCCTTCATTTTGTTCCCTATCGCATTATTGCACACGGTGATCCCGATGCTTTTGAGTCCCAACATCCACTTCTGAAAGGCAAGCACCTCGTCAGAGGACAAGCCGCCTTATACGTGTGTCGAAACTTTACCTGTGAAGCTCCTCTTACAAATCCGAAAGACGTTGCACGGGCCTTGAGTAATACGCCTCAAGGGAGTCAGGACTCAACATCGCGCACGCTTGCCTCTCCCGGCATCCCAGGAACCGCAACCGCTAGCGGCACCGCTGCCTACGTGTCCCGGATTTTGACGCATTCTTCCGACTCCGGTCCCACGGCCCATGGCTATACAACCTTAGGCCCCACAGGACTCACCAACTCCAGGATCGGGTTCGGTGGCTACCGAACCGACGTTGACCAGGAAGATCATCGGGCCGCGCTGATGAAAGCCATCCGAGAAGGCTGCAACCTCATCGATACCTCGACGAATTATGCGGATGGCGGCAGTGAACGCCTGGTGGGAAGCGTACTTAAAGAGTTACTTGCCCAAAAGGAAGTGACTCGCGACAACGTGATCGTGGTCTCTAAAATCGGCTATGTCCAAGGGAAGAATTTACAACAAGCTCAAAACAGGGAACAGGCCGGACATGCCTATCCCGAAATGGTCAAATATGGGGAAGACATCTGGCATTGCCTCCACCCCGAGTTTCTCGATGATCAACTGACGAGCTCCCTCGATCGCCTTGGACTCGCCACGCTGGACGTCTGCCTCTTGCACAACCCCGAATATTTCCTCTCCGACGCGAAACAACGAAAACTCGTAGTCGATGCCCCTACCTTAGACGAACTGCGAACTGAATTTTACCGACGCCTTCAGCAGGCCTTTGAGTATTTCGAGCACCAAATCGATTCAGGCCGCATCCAATTTTACGGTGTCTCTTCCAACACGAGCACGGCCCAACCCGACGATCCTGAAGCGACCTCGCTGTCGCGCATGCTCGAAGCCGCCCAACAAGCGGCGCAGCAGACCTCCAAGCCCCACCATGGTTTTCGAGTGCTTCAATTACCTATGAATCTTTTTGAATCAGGAGCGTTGCTGACCCCGAATACCGGACAGGACCAAAAATACACCGTACTGGAGTTCGCACAAGAACATCACGTCGCCATACTCGTGAATAGGCCACTCAATGCGATATCCACTCAACAGCGAGGGATGATGCGACTGGCCGACCCCCGGTATGAACCGGTGGGCACACCCTTCGAGACGCAACATCAGACGGTCGTGACATTGGAAGAAGCGTTTCGGAAAGAATTTGCTCCCCTTATCCCATATGCAGGAAAAGGGCTGGAACCCAAAGATTTCTTTTCCCTGGCGGACGAACTCCGTCACCTTCGATCCCAAATTCACAACCTGGAGCATTGGGATCAGATTGAATCACAGATGCTTGCGCCACATATCAATCAAGCCCTTCAGGCAGCCACCAAACATCTGAACCAGGAAAAAGCCACCGCTTGGCAAAATTGGCGAACCCAGTACATCCCCAACCTACTCATTTTACTCAAAATCGTGAGACAAGAAGCCGCAAAAAAGAGTCAAGAACGCCTTCAATCGATCACGGCAACGCTTGATCGGTTCCTTCCAGAAGACCAACGCAAAGAACCACTGTCACGAAAGGCGCTGTGGAGTTTGACCAGCACACCCGGTGTCACCTGTGTCCTGAACGGTATCCGTACACCGAATTACGTTGAGGATTCTTTAACACTTCTTAGATGGAAAGCCTTGCGAAACCCTCAAGCAATTTTCGAGAGCATGCAATCACAGTGACTAAGACCAACCAATGACAGCCCGTAGTCAATACTGACATCCAACCTGTTACACATTTCGCACCCAGATCTTCCAAAAACGAGACAAATTTTCCCATTCGTGTCCTAGCGAATAGTTGCCCAATTCGAGAGGAATGGGATGACGATCTTTCGTGCGCTGAATCTGGCTGTCCTCAGAATCCAGCTTCACGGAAAGCGCAATCGCGCCGTCATCATCTGTTCGGTAAATTTTCATGTGATTGTGTTCGTAGGCCTGCAAAACGGCTTGGGCCGGATGTCCGTAACGATTTCCCCGACCAGCAGAAACCACCGCGGTTTCTGCATTGAGCTGTTGAATCCACCATCGATTCAGCGAACTCTTCGCTCCATGATGCGGAATTTTGACAACAGTCGCCGCCTTCACCAGCGGATGGTGAATGAACCTCGTCAGGGCTTCAATTTCCGAATCAGCCGTCAGCAAAATCGAGTGCTTCCCACACGTTAAACTGAGAACCACGGAAAGATTATTCAGTTCAGCTCCCCGAAGCTCACGAAATGTGGGATCGTTTTCCGCTAATGGCGGGTTCAGAGATAGGAGTCGACACGGCCCTTCCTTGATAATTTCTTCTCCTTCCCAGGCAATATGTTCAACGAGTCCTTTTTCCTCAAGCGCATCCTGAAGTCGCTGGTAAAAAGGCGCAGTTCGTTGAACTCCATTACTCCAGTAATGACCAATCTCGAAGTTTTTGATGATCCAGGAAAGTCCTCCCACATGATCCAATTGTGGATGAGTTGCAATCACATGAGTAATGCGTCGAATGCCTTGATCCCACAAATATGGTCCCACCACCATTCGTCCCATATCCCAACGTTCATAGGCAGCCCCACCATCAACCAAAATCGTTTCACCATCAGGAAGTTCAAGCACCGTGGCGTCACCTTGCCCAACATCCAGAAACGTCACACGCAACGCGTCATCCTCAAACATGTGTCGCGGCGACCACACCCACCACAACAGACAAACAGTCAGCGCACTCACGCTCATGACTCGCAATGTCATTTTCTGACTGAACAACACGACCATGAGACAAAGATAAAATCCTGCCATGGCAAGTATTGATGGTGAGGCCACATGCCATCTGGCACCGGGAACCATAGCGATCATGCTGACGGCAGACGTCAAGCCGTTCAGGATTTCCTGATGAACCCAGCTAAAGGGCAATTGGTCGAGCCCCCCAAGCAATACGATAATCGACGCACCGAGCCCTAAGGGCACAACCAGTAAGCCGACCAAGGGCACAACGACCGCATTGGCAAAGATTCCCAACCAGGCCACTTGGTTAAAATAGTACGCGACGAGTGGAACAGTCCCCACAGTGGCTGCAAGGGTCATCACCGTATATTGCTTTCCCCAATTCTTTAATTTGGCCATTACGGCTTGGGGTACTTCATCCTCTTCGTCGTCACTTTGACTCCATCGAAACGCCAAGGCGATGGCTAAGACGGAAATATACGAGAGTTGAAATGAAAGATCGTAAATCGCCGTCGGGTTAGACAGGGTTGCAAACAACGCGGCTATCCCCAACGCAATGACAATCTGTCGCTCGTGACCTATCCAAACCGCGAAGAGATATAAGAGGATCATCAGCAATGACCGAACCGTAGCCACATGGGCTCCCGATAGCAGCGTATAAAAAATGACCATGGGGATGGTGACCAATACAGCAAGTTGTTTGGGCGTCAGGACGCAAGAGAGTTTCTCTAACCATCGAGCCGGCATACGGCGAGTCATCCCTCTCACGCCAAAAAACGAGACAAAGGCCAACAACCCCAAATGCGAGCCTGAGATGGAAATAATATGGACTGTCCCCGTCGTCATGAAATCGTCACGGATATTCAGAGGGATATCATTCTGTTCTCCGACAATCATTCCCAAAAATAAGCCACGGGCCGGCTGCTGGAGCGTTGAGATGACGGCTTGGCGAACCTGATTTCTCCAGCGGTCAATCTGAGACCACCCTTGGGCTCTGAGGTCGAAGAGGCCCGGAGGTCGAACCTGTATCCGATTAGGGCCCCTTATCATAGCTACCGCATGAATCCCACGATCCCGGAGGTAGGCGCCATAATCAAATCCACCGGGGTTACGCGTGCCAAAGGGTGGGCGCACTCGAGCACGTACGGTAATCATGTCTCCTCGAAACACATCCGCATCCGGTTCACGCCAGGTTAAGCGAAGATTCCCACGGACTCGACGTCTCGTTTCATCCTTCCCAACGGATTGCACAGCCACCACCATTGTTACTCGACCCGGACTGTGTTCAACCGGCGTCATCACAACGCCAGAGAACGTCACTTCTTGTTGACCTGCTTGGGACAGCAGATCAATGCCATGATTCTTTCCCTCTTCGAGCAACCAATATCCCATGCCGAACAGGACACAGGCATACAAAATAAGGCCCTGCTTCCTGGAAAAAAGAGCCTTCTTTTCATACCAGGACAACGCTCCAGCTACGAAGATCAGTAGTGCGACGATGGTGAGAGGAAGAAATAAAAGATAGGACCCAAGAAGGAGCCCGACAAGAAAGGCAGCGATGCTGAACAGAAATGCCAAGGATAAAAAATCAGTCGTCTTGAAAATTATCCAATTGTGGCCTTGACCACCCCAGCCAATTCATCCGCGACTTCTCTGATTTTCGAATCATCTTGTCCCTCAACCATAACACGGACCAAAGGCTCGGTTCCGGAATACCGAACCAGTATACGTCCTGTCCCATTCAGCCGTTCTTCACCTGAACGAATCGCTTGCTGTAATTCTGGAACAGATCCTAAATCAGGTTTTCGCTTCACCTTGACACCCAACAATACTTGAGGAACGGTTTCTATCCATTTGGTCAGTTCGGAGAGAGGAGAACCGGACCGCTTGACTAATTTGAGCATTTGCAGGCCGGAAACCAGCCCATCGCCGGTTGTATTATAGTCAAGAAAAAGGACATGTCCCGATTGTTCGCCCCCAAGGTTATAGCCATCAGCTAACATACGCTCGAAGATATACCGATCTCCAACAGGTGTTCGGACCAGATTGATCCCCGTTTTTTGCATAGCCAATTCAAACCCAAAATTACTCATGACGGTTCCGACAACGGTATTGTGGTTGAGTCTACCGCGTCGCTGCAGATCCAATGCAAAAGCTGCCAAAGCCTGGTCTCCGTTCACCACCTCGCCCTGTTCCGTCACAAACACGGCCCGGTCGGCATCCCCATCCAACGCAATACCGATATCACCCCGATGTGCGCGAACGGCCTCTTGTAATCGCTCCGGGCACAGGGCTCCATACCCTGCATTAATGTTCGTACCATCCGGTTCATCCCCAATCACATACACTTCCGCACCGAGTTCCTGTACCACTTTTGGAAAAACCGAATACCCGGCACCATGCGCACAATCTATGACCACCTTCATTCCCTGGAAATCCATCTCGCGCGGCAAAGACCGTTTCACGAATTCGATATAGCGACCCTCAGCATCAGCGATGCGAAACGCCTTCCCGATTTTATCCGCCGTGGGACGAAGATGCTCGATCTCGTTTGACAGGATCAATTCTTCGATGCGCAATTCAACGTCATCAGGAAGTTTGAAGCCGTCATGTGAAAAAAACTTGATCCCATTATCTTGATACGGATTGTGGGAGGCCGAAATCATCACCCCGGCATCGGCTCGCAGGCTACGAGTTAAAAACGCGACACCCGGCGAGGGCATTGGTCCTACCAGCAGAACGTCAACGCCCATGGAACAAATACCGGAGATCAACGCTGATTCCAACATATAGCCAGAGAGACGGGTATCTTTACCGATCACGATTTGATGATGCCCTGTTCGGCCCTTGAACACGTATGCCACGGCTCTTCCTAGCTTCAGCACCGTTTCACTATTCATAGGCTCTAAATTGGCAACGCCTCTCACTCCATCGGTTCCAAATAACTTCCGCATATTTCCTCCTTGCACATTGCCTCCCCTTAGGCCCGGGCAATGGCTTCCGACATTCGGATCACTTCACGCATCGCCCCGACATCATGAACCCGAATCATCTTTGCCCCACCCAAAACCGCAGCCGTCACGGCTGCAGCAGTCCCCATCATACGCTTATTGACAGGTTTGTCAGTGACCGTTCCGATAAAGGACTTATTCGACACACCGACTAAGAGGGGACGACCTAATTGCTGAAATGAGCTGAGCCCTTTCAGTAACGATAAATTTTGTTGTGCATCTTTTGCAAACCCGATTCCCGGATCGATTAGAATTTGCTCACGGGCAATTCCGATTTCCTCTGCGTATTTCATACGAGTTCCTAAATAATCCCTTACTTCTTCGACGACGTTGTCGTATTGGCAGTACTGCTCCATATTTTGGGGCATACCTCGTTTATGCATCAGGACAAGCCCGGCTTTGGTTCGCGCGATCACCTGACCC
The DNA here is from genome assembly GCA_965247845.1 of Nitrospirales bacterium. Classification (GTDB taxonomy): domain Bacteria; phylum Nitrospirota; class Nitrospiria; order Nitrospirales; family UBA8639; genus Bin75. Next base: position 683,934 of record OZ252040.1, read on the forward strand.
ATTCGGGGATCGTGTTCCAACGCGCTGATATCGTTGATGATCACCACACCCAAGCCAATCGCTCGCTCAGCGACTCCAGCCTTGTGGGTATCAACCGATAGGGGAACCGTCGCACGTTTTCCGATGACCTCAAGCACTGGTTGTAAGCGACGGATTTCCTCCTGTTCATCAATAGCCTTTGAACCTGGTCGTGTCGATTCAGCACCGATATCGATCAGATCAGCCCCTTCACTCACCATTCGTTCAAAATGGGCCAAGGCACGTTGAGGGTCAAGAAAGTGGCCTCCGTCGGAAAAGGAGTCTGGAGTAATATTTAAGATTCCCATCACCAAGACTTGATGGGAACAGGGAACCTTAACGTGGCAGGCTTGGAGGTATGCGGAATTTGCCTCATCCATAGAGAGCCCTGGGCTCAAGGCCCCAGTACAAACCGGGGCAAGATCACTCACTATGAAAGTTGGAGACTTTTAGAAAACACGCGCCGAGGAAGAAGAGTCTCGGGTTCTCGGCTTCCCTACATTTCAAAAGCGTTGAATCGGCAAGGCTAGTGTGAATCAAGGCCGGATCGCGATTTCGTTACACTTGCGCTGGCTCTTGAACAACGGTCCCTTGGTTCATGATTTGGTCAATTTCCAAGGAGTCCAAGACTTCCTTCTCTAGAAGAGCTTCGGCCAAAGCCCGTAGGGTATGAAGATGTTCGGTAAGCATTCGCTTGGTCCGCTCATAGGCTTCCACGATCAACCGTTTCACTTCATAATCGATTTCCAGAGCCACTTGATCGCTAAAGTCTCGACGTGTCGCAATTTCTCGGCCTAGGAAAATTTCCTCATCCTTCTTGCCAAAGGTCAAGGGGCCCAATTTGTCACTCATCCCCCATTCACACACCATTTTTCTGGCGAGTTCAGTAGCCCGCTCAATGTCGTTCCCCGCACCGGTGGTGATATTTTTCAAAATAAGTTCTTCGGCCACACGGCCACCCAGTAAAATCGATAGTGTGTTATATAAGAATTCTTGAGAATAACTATGCCGATCATCAATGGGAAGCTGCATGGTCATACCCATCGCACGCCCTCTCGGAATAATCGTCACTTTGTGGACGGGATCGGCGCCCGGCAACAATTTAGCCATGAGTGCGTGTCCGGCCTCATGATACGCCGTGGTGCGCTTTTCCTCTTCACTCAGGACCATACTCTTGCGCTCTGTCCCCATCATGACTTTATCTTTGGCATTTTCAAAATCGATAAGTTCCACCAATTTCTTGTCTAATCGAGCAGCCCAGAGCGCTGCTTCATTGACAAGATTTTCCAAATCGGCTCCTGAAAAACCAGGCGTTCCCCTGGCAATCTGCTCAAGGTTCACGTCAGAAGCCACGGGTACCTTCTTCGTGTGTACGTTGAGAATCTCCACGCGCCCCCGTACATCAGGACGATTGACCACCACTTGTCGATCAAACCGGCCAGGCCGCAACAAGGCAGGATCAAGGACATCAGGACGGTTCGTGGCGGCGACAAGAATCACTCCTTCGGTCGTGTCGAACCCATCCATCTCCACGAGAAGTTGATTTAAGGTCTGTTCCCGTTCGTCGTGTCCCCCGCCTAACCCCGCGCCGCGCAATCGCCCAACAGCATCAATTTCATCAATGAAAATGATACAGGGAGCATGCTTTTTCCCTTGTTCAAACAAGTCACGCACTCGAGAGGCTCCAACCCCTACGAACATTTCCACAAAATCAGAGCCACTAATGCTAAAGAACGGGACATCCGCTTCTCCGGCAATAGCTTTCGCTAACAGAGTTTTTCCTGTTCCTGGAGGGCCCACAATCAAGACTCCCTTGGGGATTCGCCCACCGAGTTTTTGGAATTTTTGTGGATCTTTTAAAAAATCAATAATTTCAACAACTTCTTCCTTTGCCTCATCTATACCAGCCACATCGGCAAAGGTCACTTTTTTCTTTTCCTCAGTAAGAAGACGAGCACGACTTTTTCCGAATGAGAGGGCCCGATTTCCACCGATTTGCATTTGTCGCATCAGGAAAAACCATAACCCGAGAAACAAGATAAACGGTCCCCAGGTCACGAGAAACGTAATATACCATGGACTTTCATCGGGCGGTTTGGCTTCGATTTGCACTGATTGTTCTCTGAGGGCCTTCACCAAGTCTGGATATTCAACGGTATACGTCCGAATCCGATTCCCATCTTTCAAAATCGCGCTGATATGACTGTCTTTCATGGTGACTTTGGAAATCTCCCCACGCTCGAGATGGGCCATAAAGTCACTGAAAATCACTTCTTCTTCTGGCAGCTGGGATGGGACGGTGAAAAGGTTGAACAATAGAATCATAAACAGTCCAACCACTACCCAAAAAAGTAAATTTTTCACACGAGAATTCATGAAAATGCGTTCCTTCTCTCTCTGAAACTTTCTGAGGCGAAACGAACCCAGTTTAGAGAACTTCAGAAATACTACCATGGGGATGCAGCATCTGCAACCGGCTCCCCTTTGCATAAACCCCACTAGACAGTGCGTTGCGATCTTGAACTTGGTTGTCCTCAGGCCATGTTATTGGCGGCACAAATCCTGACAACGGCAACATGTCGGGTGTCCTTTGTTACGCGAAATCGATGGTCAGAACGATAGCCCCCAACCCACAGAATCCCCTCCGGAGCCACGACAAGAGGAATTTTGCTTCGCTCAGCTTGGTAAACCTTCGTATCTGAGAAAAAATCCTGAATCTTTTTTCGTTGTCCTCCCATCCCATAGGGGAAAAAATAATCGCCAGGCTTCCATGATCGAACGACCAGTTCATGACTAAATTGATCCGCATCTAAATAGGCCACGGAATCATTCCGTCGGATCGAGATTGTCTCCGTATCTTTTATTTTTCCTTCAATAGTCTGGCCTGTGACCGGCCAATGGATTGACCCCGGAAAGGACCAGACACAGGACAATGCCTGCTTCAAGTGGCTTGTATGGTCCACAGGAACTTTGACGAATGTCACTCTGTCATATTCTCTCACGACATCCAGGCCGGCAAAACAAGCAGAGGCACCTGATATTCCGTAAATAACATGCTGCAAAATAGTATCCACTGTCTCAAACCTGAGTTGGCTGGGCTTGTGCCACAGGGCTCCCATCGTTAATACAATCATTCTCCGTTGAATGGGTACTGGAAAGGTTAACAATCGTGAGCGGCTCCACACGACGCAATCACTCGTATGGCTAACCTTGACCAATTCCAGCGATGCCTTCGCAATATCATCTAAATAATGATGTTCCTCACGAAGAATGGCAGCTTGACGGGAAAGGATGCTCACCACCTTGGGATTGAACGTCTTTAACAGAGGGATTAGTTCGTGGCGCAGCCGATTCCGCATATACTTCGGGCTTTCATTACTCGAATCAACGCGAAACTCGCACTGCTTTGTCGCAAGGTACTGCAAAATTTCTGATCGACTCACCTGAAGAAACGGGCGGATAACACACGGGGGGCGCTGAGCCGGCATGCCCGATAACCCAGCGAGTCCGGCTCCTCGCAGCATAGACATCAGCACGGTTTCTGCCTGATCGTCTTGAGTATGGCCGACCGCCACTTTGGTGGCCTCCCACTCCTGAGCGACCGCCCACAACTGTTCATATCTCCTCTCACGCGCAACAGCTTGGACTGACTCCCCTTTTCGTTCTTCGAGAAGTGGTTTCAGATTGATCTGCTTTAAAAAAAAGGGAAGACCCAACTGCTGAGAGAGTTGCTCAACAAACATCGCGTCATCCATGGATTCTTTCTCCCGCAACCCATGCTCGATATGAACCACAGCTAATTCCAGCTCCAGAGGGTTCCGCCACGCATACAGAACCTGCAAGAGGGCAACAGAATCTGGTCCCCCAGACACGGCAACCGCGACTCGGTCTCCAGGAGACAAGAGACCGAGTCGCCTTACGTGTTTCAACAGCTTGTGTTCAAAAGCCAACAGGGCAGGCATCGTCACCACCAACGGTGATTCATGGGGAGGCTTGACTTATTCGGCAAATACATCTCGAGTCAGCTGAATATCTTGAGCAATTCGCGCGGCAAGCCGATCAGAATCCTCAAAGATTTCATCGCCTCGAATGTATTGTAAGAATTGAACCTCAATATGTTGGCCATACAGGGTACAGGCGGTATCCAACACATGTACTTCTAGTAATCGTTCCCCTTCTCCAAACGTAGGACGCGTCCCAATATAACTCACTGCAGGAAATACCTTATCCTGCCACACCATCTTCGTTGCATAGACCCCGTCAGGCGGAATCACTCGCTCTTTGTCTGGCCGAAGATTAGCTGTCCGATAGCCTAACCCTTGCCCACGACGATCGCCTTCAATCACCGTGCCTTTCAAGGAATACGGACGTCCCAGACATTGCATGGCGTTTTCCATCTTCCCCTTTCGGATAAACTGACGAATCTTGGTCGAACTCACGATGGCTTCTTGAGAACTCACAGGTTTCACCAAATGAACCTGGAAATCGGCTTGTTCGGCTAAAGCACGTAACGTTTCCGTGTTTCCCGCCCGATCTTTGCCAAACACGAAATGCTCTCCCACAAACAGGGCCTTCATGCCCAGCCCATCTCTCAAAATCGAGAACACAAACTCCTTCGGGCTTAATGCCGCAAACGCTTTGGTGAAATTCAACACCACGAGGTGCTCGACTCCTTGTGCCTCAAACCAAGCCAATTTTTCTGGAGGGGACGTCAGAAATTGAAAGCTGCTTCCAGGACTCAACACCGACACCGGATGGGGATTAAAGGTCAACACCATCGGCGTCCCTTGCTGTTCACGCGCACATTGAACGACGGCGGCCAGTAACTGTCGGTGCCCGATGTGCTGCCCGTCAAAATTGCCTATGGTCAGAACCGGATGGGACGGCAAGGGAGGATCTGGAAGCCCGCGCGAAACCTTCATAGGGTAGCGGCATTCAAAAACTTGGCGGCATCCTTGGCAAAATAGGTGAGGATGAGATCGGCACCGGCACGTTTAATGGATAGCAGCGTTTCCAACATCACTTTGGACTCGTCCAGCCACCCTTGTTGAGCAGCGGCTTTGATCATGCTGTATTCACCGCTGACTTGAAACGCCGCAAGGGGCACGGCAACCTCGGCACGTATTCGCGAAATAATATCGAGGTAAGACAGCGCTGGTTTGACCATGACCACATCCGCACCCTCTTCCACATCAGCCTGCACTTCACGGATGGCTTCACGGGCATTGGCGGGATCCATTTGGTACGAACACCGATCACCGAAAACAGGGCTTGAAGAAGCAGCCTCTCTGAAAGGCGCATACAGGCAAGACGCATATTTGGCGGCATATGACATGATGGGAACGTGCTCGAACCCCTGTTGATCCAATTCGTCACGGATCGCCGCGACTCGCCCATCCATCATGTCAGAAGGCGCCACCATATCGGCACCAGCTTCTGCATGGGTTTTCGCCATCAGGCGTAAACACTCAAGCGTTTCGTCGTTTAAGATGCGACCATCTTTCACAATGCCGCAATGCCCATGAGACGTATATTCATCGATGCAGACATCCGTCACCACAAAGAGCCCGGGAAGCTGGTCTTTGAGCGCACGAACTGCCCGTTGCACAATCCCGTTCGGATCATAGCCGGACGACCCACGTTCATCTTTTTGATCCGGGATCCCAAACAGCATGACAGCCGGAATTCCCAGCATATGGACATCAGTCGCTTCTTTGATCAGACGATCAAGGGACCACCGGAATTGACCGGGCATCGACAGAATGGCCTCCTGTTGATCCGTTCCTTCCTTCACAAACAAAGGATAAATCAGGTTACTCGGTGCAAGAACGGTTTCCCGCACCATCCGACGAAGAGGCTCGGATTCGCGCAAACGCCGCATTCGTTGACGAGGAAATCCCATCATCCATCCAATGGCTAAATAATTTCAGACTCTCTTGTGATTCGCACTCATTGAGCGATACCCTGAGTCTCCCGTTGGTATCCCCAAAGACCCCAGGAACCAATTATTTCCTGGGAAGATTCGTCAAGAACACAACCAAATCCCTCACGGAAATCATTCCAATAAGGTTCCCATCTTTCGAGACGCCTAAATGCCGAACATGTTCTTTGGCCATCAAGTCATTGGCATCCAGAAGCGTCTTGTTTTCCTCAATTTTTAAAATAGGCGCCGACATGATTTGTTCAACCGTTGTCTGGGTCGAATCTAATCCTGCCGCCACCAACCGCCGAACAAGATCGGTGTCGGTCAAAATCCCAATAATCTTATTATCTCGAGTAACAAATACACTCCCGATACCACTATCCTTCATAATTTCTGCTGCCCTCCGGACATTGGTATCACGATCAACGGTAACAAATTTTTCCGCAGGGACCATAAACGATTTCACTGGAACCATAAATTTCTCCTTGGATTAACACACGTCGTTAAACAAAAATGGGCACCTCGTTCCTCCACGGTATTAGGAGACTTTCGACAATCCATACGGCGTTAAGAGGCAGGCACCTCGTGTTTGACATAGTCGACCAACGACTGAACCAACGCTGGAATCGTATTTTGGGCAGCCATGACATGAACGTCCAAACCCATTTCCCGAATGGTTTTTGCCGTAATGGGCCCAATACTCGCAATAATGGTTCCATTCAGATTTTTCTTTAAATCATGCGTTCCATCAAAGAGTTGAAAAAAATTCCTGGCGGTAGACGAACTGGCAAACATGACGACATCGATCAACTGATCACGAAACATTTGCTGAATGCGCTCTCGTTCTATCGGTGGCACGACAGTCTTGTAGACTGTCACAATTCGAACAAAAGCCCCTAATCGCTCTAACTCATTTGGCAAGATCTCACGGGCTTCTGCCGCCCGGGCAAGCAACACCCGTTGACCGGACACGCCGGCTCTCTTCAGAACCTCGATAAGCCCTTCAGCTTGATACGTTTCCGGTACCAAATCGGCATTGATGCCAAATACTCTCACCTCCTCAGCCGTCCGTGGTCCGATACAGCAAACCCGTACCCCTGCCAATGCCCGAGCATCGCGACTATGATGCCATAGACGTTGCATAAACGCCTTCACCCCATTGACGCTCGTCAAAACAAGCCATTGATAGGTTGCAAGGTGCTCGATGGCTTCATCGACTTCCTCCCAATTGTCGGGTGGACCGATGTCGATTGTTGGACATTCAATCGGTTCTCCTCCTTGAGCCCTGATAAGGTTTGACAATTCCGAAGCCTGAGCTTTGGCACGTGTCACAAGCACTCGCTTCCCAAATAAGGGTTGCGTTTCAAACCAATTGAGTTGCTCCCGTAACCGGACAACTTCCCCCACTACCACAATCGTCGGGGGGCGAATATTAGCCGATTTCGCACGATCGACAATATCCCGCAAGGTCCCAATTACCGTATACTGTTTGGCATAGGTCCCCCACCGAATCAGGGCCACGGGGGTATCTACTGATTTCCCTTCCTCAACCAATCGCGAGACGATCATGGGTAAATTTTTGACGCCCATTAAGAAGACCAACGTTCCCTCAGCCGCGGCGAATCGTGGCCACTCCAAAACCGTCTCCTCTTTGTCCTGATCTTCATGTCCCGTGATAAAGGCCACGGTCGACGCCAGGGTCCGATGCGTGACGGGAATTCCCGCATACGCAGGCACTGCGACCGCTGAGGTCACGCCCGGCACGACTTCAAAGGGGATCTGATGTTCAACAATCCACTCTGCTTCTTCCCCACCTCGTCCGAACACAAAAGGATCTCCGCCCTTCAATCGCACCACACGCTTCCCTTCACGAGCCTTCCCCAGAATCAATTGATTAATCTCGTCTTGAGGCCGATAGGTCCCACATCCACGTCGCCCTACGTAAATCCGCTCCGCCTTAGGGGAGACATAGTCTAACAACGCAGGATTGGCAAGATGATCATACAACACAACGTCCGCCTCTTGAAGACAGGATTTGCCGCGAAGCGTCAAAAGACCGGGATCCCCTGGACCCGCCCCTACCAAATAGACTTTTCCTGAAGGTCGAAGGTCTGCCATTTACACACGCCCATATATTTGATCTAAAATATGTTTGCCCCCTCTGCCCAGGATTCGATCGGCTAAAGACACACCGAGTGGGGCAGCCTCTTCCACCGGTCCTTCGATCTGATCGCGAATGACGTGCTTTCCATCAAGGCTTGCGACAAGTCCCTCAAACTTCACCCTTTGGTTCTCAAGGACCGCATGTCCTGCGATCGGCACCTGACACCCCCCCTCTAATCGGTCTAAAAAGGCTCGTTCAGTCGAAACCGCTATTGAGGTCTGGCGATCATTGATTGGTGCAAGCAATTCTCGAACAAACATATCATCCACGCGCGATTCAATTCCCAAGGCCCCTTGACCGATAGCCGGAAGACTCACGGTCAAAGGAAGATATTCAGTCACATGGTGGGCCCAACCCAATCGGGTGAGCCCCGCCGCAGCCAGGACAATAGCATCGAACTCCCCTTCCTGAAGCTTTCGAAGGCGGGTATTCACATTTCCTCGAAGCATGGCAACGACGAGGTCCGGCCGGTGAGCCAATAACTGGGCTTGCCGTCGAAGGCTACTGGTTCCAATTTTCGAACCGACAGGAAGATCCTGGAAAGCAATATGGTCCCTGGTTAATACGGCATCCCGAGCATCCTCTCGCGCCGGAACACAGACGATTGCCATTCCCTCCGGCAACACCGAAGGCACATCTTTCATGCTATGGACCGCGAGATCTATTTCTCGTCTAAATAACGCCTCCTCGATTTCTTTGACGAATAGGCCTTTCCCCCCAATTTTGGCTAAAGGCACATCAAGGATTTTATCACCACTCGTTCGAATCCGTTGGAGTCGAATCGAAACAGACGGAGCGACTTCTTGAAGTCGAGCTTGTACCCATTGCGCTTGCCAGAGGGCAAGTTGACTGCCGCGTGTTCCAATGACGAGAGACGTCCGCCGTCCATTTGTACGACTCACTCTGATTCCTTAATAAGCTATGCCGTCTCCATAGCACTTGACCTTACAAACCCGAAGCCTGTCGTGAAATTCTTTCTTTTTCAGACTCTTCGATCGACGTGGGCGAAAGCGCATCTGTCTCCACGTCCTCCTCTTCCAAATCTTGCATTTCTTGAACGTTCACGGATTCCTTCTCCGAAGGACTTTGCCCCAAATCATAAAACCGTCTCGCCGCTTCGATATACACCAACCCATTGGACGATTGGGCCGCAGATTTTAAGGCAACCAAGGGGCCATGAAGGAGTTTATTGACGATCCCCGATGCGAGACCTTCCACGGCTTCCTGCTGCTGCGGCGTCAACGTCCCGAGTCGGCTGAATGCTTTTTGCAGTTCCGTTTGCTTAAGAGCATCCGCACGTTTTCGTAAGGCGACAATCGTGGGAGTGGCTTTTAAAGACTGAAGCCATTTCAGAATGACTCCGACTTCGTCTTTGACAATGCATTCGGCCTTCGTGGCTTCCAGCCTGCGCTCTTCACGGTTTTGTTCGATATGCGATTCAAGATCATCGATATCAAACAGGAACGCATTATCCACCTGGCGAACAGCAGGATCAATATTGCGGGGGACGGAGACATCGATCAAAAAGATCGGCCGATTCCATCGTTCGCGAACCGCCCGTTCCACATCCTCTGGACCAATCAAATAGTGGGACGCCCCGGTCGAACACAGCACAATATCAGCCCTATGCATGTTCGCACGAAATTCTTCAAAGGGAATGGAGACCCCATTAAACCGGGCAGCCATAGCTGCCGCACGAATCGGGTCACGCGTGGTGAGCAACACCTCCTGGACTCCGTGATTCACTAAATGTTGCGCTGCTAATTTGGCCATTTCTCCGGCCCCAACCAACATGACCGTTCGTGCCGCCAAATTGCTAAATACCTTTTTGGCCAGTTCGACTGCGGCATAGCTCACGGAAACCGCATTTTCTGCGATCCGAGTTTCCGTTCGAACACGTTTGGCCACCGAGATGGCTTTTTTGACTAACTTGTTCAGAACGACTCCGCTGGCATTATGGGTTAAGGCATCTCGGAAACAATCCTTCACCTGACGCAGGATTTGCGGTTCTCCGACCACCAGGGAGTCGAGGCTCGAAGCCACGCGAAACAGATGCGTGATGGCTCGATCCTCCGCATGCCAATACAGACGAGGCAGCAATTGTTCCGCGGACAACGAAAGATGCGTGTCCGCAAAAAATTCCTGAATGGCGGAAAAGCCGCTCTCCACCTGATCGGCAACCGCATACACTTCAACGCGATTGCAGGTCTGCAACAACATCCCTTCACGAATCCCCGCATGGGCCATGAGCCGATTCAGGGCTTCACCCATCCGGCTATCAGGAACCACGAGAAGCTCTCGAAGCTCGACAGGAGCGGTTTTATGACTCAGTCCGACAACGATGATATTCATTAGCTTATAGGAGGACCGTTCCCTTTTAAAATGACTCCAAGAAACGTCAACAGCACGCCGGCAAATCCCACGATCGTCAGATAGGCTGCTTTTTTTGCTCTCCACCCAACGGTCACTCGTCCCATCAAGACCACAAAATAAAATACCCACGTCACCAGCGCCCAAATTTGTTCGGAATTCCAACTGACATAGGCACCTAACGTGATTTGTGCGGACATGGCCCCTGTCAGAATACCCATGGTGAGAAATGGGAACCCCAACAAAATCGAGCGTTGGTTCAGCATGTCTAAAAAATCTAACGGCGGCAACTTAAAGTACAAGACATTAAATTGTTTGGATTTCAGCAGCCGGTCCTGCATCAGATACATCAACCCTGCCACAAAGGCCACGGCAAACCCGACGGTCCCTAACATACTGAGCGTGACATGGACCCACATCGCTTGAAACATAGGTTGAAGGGCTGGAGTTTCTGAAGGCAGGATCGCGGTTGAGACCAACGAAAGAAAAGCAAGGGGCAGCATGAAAACACCCAACACATAGAGTCGTTGGAGAAGTACGACCAGCAAAAAAACGAGCACCAAGGACCACGAAAAAAATGATAAGGCCTTATGGAACGTGACCCATCGCACTTCTTCGCCGGAAAACACTTGAACAGCCAATGCGACGGTATGGATAGCAAATCCGATACATGTCACGCCAAGAGCCACTTTGGCAAGAACATCAGACCGCCGAAGCAGGTACACCAGGGACAGCAAGATCCCAATAAAGTACAGCCCCAACGTGAGTTGCAAAAAGGCAACGGTCATCGGCACTCCTGGAAAATAGGGAACCTCTGATTTATTGTGATAGCGGGATGCAGGGCAAGGCGTCCCGCAGCAAAACCCGAGACATATCAAGTGGATAGTCGAGGGGTGAGCGAGGACACAACACCGCCATGCGCCCGATAGTGCAATAAATCAGAGGTTCCATAGTGCTATACACCTAGTTTGGAAGTATAGATAGGCCATTTGAAGATATCAAGAAAGGAAAGGATACAGCAGGAGATTCCCCAACACTCAACATGCGGGAGAAGGCAAAGAAGGGGTGGATTAACCACCTGACCCTGCTGTGGCACCACCACACACGTTAATGACTTGTCCCGTAATCGACGCCGCCTCCGCTTGACAAAGAAAAATCGTCAAGGCGACGACCTCCTTAATCTCCGCCATCCTTTTTATGGGTACCGCCGCGATGGCCTGGGCTCGGAAATCTTCGACCGACATCCCTAAGACCGCCGCTGTTTCTTCAATGCCCTGACGAGCCATGTCGGTATCAACCCAGGTGGGACATATGGCATTGACCGTAATCCCCCGCTCGGCCACTTCAAGCGCCAAGGCTTTGGTAAACCCAAGGATGCCGTGTTTGGCAGTGCAATACGCCGCGTAACCCGGGACGCCAAACCGACCAAGGACGGAAGACATATTAATAATGCGACCATAGGCAGGATCCTTCATATGAGGCAAAACGACTTTCGAGCATAAATACGAACCAGTCAAATTCACCGCAAGAATATTCAACCAACGCGCATCATCTGGATCATCTATTGGAGTCCTACCTGAAACACCGGCATTATTGACCAAAATGTCAATCTGCCCCCATTCGTTCACAACAGACGCAACGACTCGCTCCACCTCGCCACGATTGGTCACGTCGGCAGGCACGCCCATAGCGGTCCCCCCTTGTTCTCGGATATGGGTAACCGTTTGCTCAAGGAGTTTCCCGCGCCGACCACACACAGCAACGTGAACACCGTTATCCGCCAAAGCCAGGGCCATGCCCCTGCCGATTCCGACTCCCCCCCCTGTCACAAAAGCCACACGACCTTTTAACATCATCCGTTCCCTCCCTCGCTCACAACAAGCATCATCCTCAACATTCATCAATCAACGCATGTTTCGAGAACTCAAGATCGAATATTTGCTCAAACAATGGCTGAACTGACAAAATCTCAATACTTGAACAGGTAGGCCCTCGTCATGGGCCATTCAATAGCTGCCCGTCCGCATAACCCAAGCCACTGACGGACACAAGATCGCGTATGCGTTTGATGACTTTCCTGACCACCCCTTCATGTGTCATCCCTCCTCACACGCCACTTGAACCCGCGGTTTCTGGAAATTTTGTCTATCATGCAGGCACAAAGAATGTCAGGGGCACAATCAGGAGTACCAACTGAGGGGGCTATTCATGTCAGGAACGTTGTATCTCGTTAGCACACCAATTGGAAACCTGGAAGATTTAACCTTCCGAGCCCACCGGATTTTACAAGAAGTGTCGGTCATCGCGGCGGAGGATACCCGTCATACCCAAAAACTGTGTCGCCATTACAAGATCCATACACCCCTGACGAGTTATCATGATTTCAATAAAGAAGAAAAAACTCCTATTCTTTTGAAACTTCTAAAAGAGGAGCAATCCATTGCCCTTGTTTCCGATGCCGGCACTCCACTCATCTCGGACCCAGGCTACTATTTGGTGACTCGAGCCATTGCCATCGACATTCCCATCGTTCCGGTTCCAGGTCCTTCTTCGATTATCGCCGCATTATCCGTTGCTGGATTGCCCACTGACGCCTTCACGTTTATTGGATTTCTTCCGAAAAAATCAGTAGCCAGAACCCGTCTCCTTCAAAGCCTTCAGGACGATTCTAAAACCATTATTTTATTCGAAACACCCCATCGTATAAAGGCAACGCTTGCAACCATCCAGGAAATCTTCAGCGACCGCCAGATCGCCATCGGCCGTGAACTCACAAAAACCCACGAAGAAATTATTCGCGGCACCGCCCAAGAAATTCTTCTCTCAAATCCATCACGAGTGCTAAAAGGAGAAATGACGCTTATCATTCAGGGAAAAGCGAAAAGGAAAAAGCGGGTCAGACAGGAACAAAAACCGGAATTTAATCACCGCCTTTTTGAATAAACACGCGATGATACGAGCCGACCAACTCACGGCGAAGAATGCTGTGGCCTTCGTTTTCTACACTCTGCGGGACATTTCTGATGGGTTCGCCATCATCCAGAAAAACCTCTAAAACTTGCCCAGGTCGCATCGCCTCAAGCCTCAGTTTGGTTTTGACAAAATTGTAGGGGCAGATCACCCCACGAAGGTCTAACATCGCATGAGGGTCAGTCTTCTGATTCATTTTGTATGGCCTATTTCATACGGGGTGAAGCGATAAGCAGAGCAATGGCTCTGTGATCTTAAGACCGCCACACAAACAAATAGAGCGTGTCAACGTAACGTTGACACGCTCTATTTTGTTCGCAATTTTTCGAACTGGGATGCGTCTCTTATTGAACCGTCCCTTTGTCGAAGTTATTCCGATCAGAACCATAATCAGTGGCAATCGTTTTGCTCGTTCTCATGTTCACGGTATCTGGTTGAGGAGCGCATTGCCAGCAGGGTGCGGCACCTGTTATGACGCCAACACTCGAGACAATCCCTCCCTGCACAGCACCCTCTTGCATACCACCCTCAGGAACACCAGTATAACCAGCCGTGGGTGTCGAAATCCCCCGATAGTTTGTGGGATCAGGCCGTTGACCTAACCCACCACCGAAGTCAGGATTATCTGCGCCACCAAGCACTTGGGACCCTTCAATCACATACACGCTGCGAACCATTTTCCGACCCGTACTAAACTTCTGTTTTGCAGTGGTTTCGTCAACGGCGGAAACGGCAACATAATCCCCTTTGTTCATAGCCTTAAGGTTTTCCATGTTGGTCCCATCATCGAACCACAATTGCATCAAATTCAGGCCGCCACGAAGGGTCTGGCGTTCATCATGTGAACTTCCCCCCATGTCAAGATACAGTTTGCCCCCGGCATAATCGATGCCCACCACTTCTCCCTGAATAGTCTCTGGGGCTGAAAGATAGCGTTCCATGTCATCTTGGTCGAATACACGGGCCCGCGTTCCAGACCCTTGGGATTCTCCAACACCCGATCCAAACCCGGAGTGTTGAGGCGCACGCTCTTGCGCCACTGCCACGCTAACTGAGCCGACAAGAATGATTGCTGCTCCAAAATACCCTAACTTCCGCATGTGGCTCCTCCTTAGGAAGTGTAAGTTAATAATCGAACACTATAATAAGTTTTAAGTGATGATACCTGCAATAATCCATCCTACTTCTAACCCCTACTTCATGACTTCAGTTTTCCTCAGTCCTGGAGCCCATAACTATAGTGATCTCCTCAAACAGTGTCAAGGGATTTCTCCTGTAAATCTTTACACGGTGACAGCTCCAAGTGCCCCTCCCACTTGAGATCGGCAGGGTTTCTGATTGCTCTATTCTTCTTTGCGCCTCAACCCAAGAAAAGACAGCATCTAACTCATTGAAAAATTAGAGCATTGACTCAATGGTGCCCGGACCGAGGGTCGAACTCGGACTCTCTTGCGAGAACCAGATTTTGAGTCTGGCGCGTCTGCCAGTTCCGCCATCCGGGCATAAACATGATGGATTCTCGTTTTCTAGCATGATCTCTAGGCAACGTCAAACAACCGACTTCTTCTTTTCAGTCTTTTGTCGAGCATGTTAAGATCGTACCAATTGTCAATGAGCAACAGGTTAGCGCTTCTAAGAAAATAACTACGTCAAGAGCGACAGCACACAGGGAGGATCATTCATGTCGGAAATTCAATGTTTAAAGTGTGAACAGCCAGCAGAAAAGATAACCGAACCTCTTTTTTTGGGAAAACTTGAGGAAGAAGTCAAGAATAACGTTTGCCAAAACTGTTGGACCGAATGGAATAAACCTGGAGGGGTCAAAACAATGGCCATCAATGAATATCACCTGAACCTTGGTGACGAAAATGGCCGCGCCACCCTCAGAAAACAAATGCGCGCATTTTTTAAACTACCTGATTCCGAGGTGGAATTTAAGGACTATAGAACCTAAGGCGGATTGGCGAACGCGGCATCGAAGGGCCGGCGTTGTTCGAAGCCTGCGACCTTCTCATGACTTTCAAGATCCAAGCGTTGATATGCCGCAGTGCCTTTCCGTTCTTCTCAGACACGACCTCTTGTCGAACACCCATTTCCCCCTGTAGGATCACAGCATGGATATCCCACTTGGCAAAGGCATCTTCCTGACTGCAAGCCCCAGCCTCCGCGACCCTAATTTTCGGCAGACCGTCATCCTGTTGTGCGAACATGGACCTGAAGGAGCGCTTGGGATCGTCGTCAATCGACCGACTGAGATCAATATCACTGAAGTGCTCCCACAAGTCCCCATCCTGGAAGGGCAACACCACAGAGTCTTTTCCGGAGGGCCAGTTCAACAAAATAACCTCTTGATCCTTTATCGTACACCTGATGGTCCGGAAGATTCCCACCACGTCTGTAATGGCATCTATCTGGGTGGCAACATGAAAGCCCTGGAAGATCTTGTACAAAATCCTTCTTCCTTGGGAAATTTTCGCGCCTTCATGGGTTATTCGGGCTGGGCTCCCGGCCAATTGGAAAATGAAATGCAAACCGGGTCGTGGCTTACGGTGCCAGCCGACTCCACCGCGATGTTTGAGAGGGACCACAGCCGATTGTGGGGGAATATTCTTCGATCCCTGGGAAAAGACATGGCCTTATATGCAGAAATGCCCATTGACCCGAATATGAATTAAACAGCAACACCCCCTCTCTCGTTCACTTCATGGAAGACGATCAAAAGATCACGGAGAAGGAAGCATCGTTGAATTGCTGGCCATGCCGGAAGCCGCCGATATCGATTTTGAGCCGCCACGGTTGAAACAGGGGCGGAGGAAACCGGGGGACCAACCAACGCCTTGTTCCTGACCGTAGCGAAAAATCCTCAAATATGTTCGTCTCTTATAAGTCTTCATCAATGAAGAACATATCTCAAAGCATAAGCTTGGAGGTATAGCCAGCATGAATTGGGCATCCAGTGAAGTGATTGGCATACTGATATTCCTTTTACCAGGCTTTGTTACGGCGTCCATCTTCTATTGGCTTACCTCGCATCCTAAGCCCAGCGTATTCGATCGGGTCATTCAGGCCCTCATATTTACAGTAATTGGGCGCGTGATAACGGATGTATTGAAGGAACTCCTT
This sequence comes from Nitrospirales bacterium, assembly GCA_965247845.1. Taxonomy (GTDB): domain Bacteria; phylum Nitrospirota; class Nitrospiria; order Nitrospirales; family UBA8639; genus Bin75. Next base: position 700,502 of record OZ252040.1, read on the forward strand.
ATGAGCATCTGTAAAATAGAGGCGAATTTCCTTCTGATAAAAAACGAGGCATATGTCCTGTCTGTATTGGTCGCGGTTGTACTTGCACTGCCATTTGCTTATATGTCGAACAATGATGCCATACATAGGATCCTTCGCCGCCTCGGCATCACTAAGGAGACAGCTTATCCGTCCGAATGGTATTCTGCTTTCTCCCGACATTCCGACTGCTATGTCGTGTTACACTTGAAAGGACAACGTCGTCTTTATGGATGGCCCGTAGAGTGGCCCAGTCGTCCAGACGAAGGCCATTTCAGAATCGCAGAAGGTGAATGGTTGGTAGAAGATGAGCGGATACCCGCGAAGGGAGTTTCTGCTATTCTGATACCCGCAGACGAAGTCGAAATGGTAGAATTTTTGAACATTTTGAACAATAAACTCGAAGAGACTAGGGTGTAAACCATGGCCAAAGAACCGACACCACCGCCCAGCTTCAAGAAAGCCGTATCGCCCAAACCCACGACCGCTGTCAAACCACCTCCTCCTCCACCCCCGCCGCCGAAGAAATAGGGGTAGCGATTGAGGTGTATAGCAACGCCACGACGGCGGCTACACTAAAAACGCACCTTTCATGAGGGAAGTACGGAGGTCACGCCGACATTCCTTCCATCCGCCACCCTGCTCGGCGCTACACTGGACTTCCTCGGGCTTGAGGGGGTGATTGAGGATCGAGCGTTCACGGTAGGAGAGCCATTTCTTGAGTACTTGGTAGCCGCCGAGTTTGTAGGTCCAGACGGCGGCGGGGACGTTGCGCCAGAAGGCGCGGTCGTTCAGGTACACATCGAAGGTGGTTTCGCCGAGCGTGGGTATGCTGTCGCTCATTGCTGCCTTTTCGGCCAGTGTGTAGGCGCGTTCGACGATCTGGCCTTGCCTGGGCATCACGGCGTCGCCTGCTCCATAATGTCGCCAGCCAGCCGTCACCGCGAAATCGTCTCCGGTCATGTTGCGGCTATCGGTGGTGGCTGGCACGGCGATGGCAGCAATGTTCGTGCGCAAGGCTCCCGGCCAATTGGAAAATGAAATGCAAACCGGATCGTGGCTTACGGTGCCAGCCGACTCCACCGTGATGTTTGAGAGGGACCACAGCCGATTGTGGGGAAATATTCTTCGATCCCTGGGAAAAGACATGGCCTTATATGCAGAAATGCCCATTGACCCGAATATGAATTAAACAGCAACAAGAACCCCACCTCGTTCCCCCATCTCACCCCGTCACGGCTTTCATGCCGGTTGCGACTCGTAGCGCTCGATCTCGATCTGATTCTCGCGCTCTTGCGCCCGCGCAATATCGTCGGTGATCTGCAACCGTATCCAGGTCTCCGTCGTGGAACCAAAAGCCTTGGCAAGCCGGATCGCCATCTCGGACGACATGCGCGCACGACCTTACAGGGATGCGGCGAATCGCCGCATATCACTCGTTCCACCCAAACACGTTCATTTCAATGAACACGAACGCGAACAGCCAAAGAAAGGCGTCCCAAAAGTCAATGAAATTTCCAGCGATGCCCCAATAGACCACCGCGGCGAACACGATGGCGTAGAGGATGAGCTTTATCGCCATGCTCACGTGTTCAATCAGTCCGGCGAGACGGCCACGCACCCGCAGCCAGATGTCGAATTCGAGCAGCGTGACGATCAGGATCCAGGTCGCCGAGTTGACGACATCCACCCAGGCGAGCCGACGCACACTGTCAAGCACCTCGGGCTCGGCGAGGATACGCGAGTCGTTGAGCAGGTACAGCCCGTCCGACCCGGTGAGAGGCCCGCAGGTGGCTGCGTCGAGCGCCACATACTCGTCGAGCCTGATAAGCATCGAATAGCCTTCGGCAGCCAGAAGGCAGGGGTCCGCGGATGTTGGAACGAACGCATACAGGCCAAGCGCCTTGGTGAGATAGCCATAGAAGGCGTACAGGATGAATCCGTAGCAGCCGGTGCGTAGCAATCGAGCCGCGAACGCCAGTCTCGGTGTGATGCGATCCGGCGGCAGTTGATAGGTTTCAAGCTCGAAAAGCAGCAGCAGCACGACCCAAGCGGCGGTGTCAATGCTTGCCGCGAATGTCGATATGATTTCGGAGATGGATACCGCACCATCAAATGTGTGTGCCGTTGCCTGCCATTCCTCACGGAAAAACAGCGCAATGTTCAGCGCGAGCAGTCCATAGACCGAGTATTTCACCCATTCGTGCCAAGGTCGGCCGATTCGCTGGTCGATGGAAGAAGTCACCGGAATTCTACGTTCCTGTCAGTCATCGCTCGCCGCCCGAGCCTTCATTCGCCCCTACTTTTCGCAGCCGAGATAGGACGTCGGCCCCTCTTGCTCATCAAAGAACAGCACCGACCCTTCGCAGATAAACGGCGACTCGGTATCTTCGAGTGCCTTGGTTCCGCCATGCAGCATGCCATTAGATATCATCGCGGGCTCACGTCTTAACAAAATCAGTTCAATTCTGTTATTTTATATGCTCTGTTGCTCCAATCCCGGATCACGGCCCGGGACATGCTTTTGCAAAATTGTTGAAAACTGATGAGCCAAACGTCAACTCCCTCGAAAACTCGACAATTCAAGACCCTCCTGCGATCTGAGCAATTGGAGTTTCTCTGCGAAGCCCACAACGGCCTCAGCGCCAAAATCGTGGAAGAGGCAAGGTTCAAAGGCATCTGGGCCAGCGGGCTCACCCTCTCCGCTCAATTTGGCGTGAGAGATAATAATGAAGCAAGCTGGACTCAAATCCTCGACCACCTGGAATTCATGTCCGACGCCACACGGATCCCCATCTTGCTGGATGGTGATACCGGGTACGGGAATTTCAATAATATGCAGCGTTTGATTCGTAAACTTGAACAACGCCGGATAGCGGCCGTCTGCATCGAAGATAAGCTTTTCCCCAAGACCAACAGTTTTTTGAAGGGCGATACCCAACCCATGGCCGACATCGACGAATTCTGCGGAAAAATCAAGGCCGGCAAAGATGCCCAGACTGATGATAATTTTTGCATCATTGCCAGAATCGAAGCCTTTATTTGTGGCTGGGGGTTACCCGAAGCCTTGCGACGAGCCGAGGCTTACCATCAGGCAGGCGCCGATGGCATCCTCATCCATAGTGCCCTGGCAGTCCCAGACGAAATCCTTGCCTTCAAGCAGGAGTGGGGAGATCGATGCCCAGTGGTGATTGTGCCGACCAAGTATTACGCCACTCTCACCGACGTCTTTCGACAGTATGGATTTTCTCTGGTTATCTGGGCCAATCACCTCCTTCGTGCGGCTGTGACCACCATGCAGAAAACGGCACAGACCTTGAAAGAAAAAGAAACCTTACTCTCAATTGAAGATAAAATTGCACCGGTTGCTGAAATCTTCCGGCTTCAAGATGCCGCTGAACTCCAAGAAGCTGAAAAACGCTACCTTCCACACAGCGGTGACAGTCTGGCCGTGATTGTCCTGGCCGCGTCCCGTGGGAACGAACTCGGCGAATTAACGGAAGACAAGCCCAAGACCATGGTTCCGACTCAAGGCATGCCGATCCTGTCGCATATTGTGGATGCGTACAATACCGTTGGCATCAAAAACATTACCGTCGTCCGCGGCTATAAAAAGGAGGCGGTTTCACTGCCCAATCTGACTTACGTCGACAACGATGACTTTGCGGAGACCGGAGAGCTTGTCTCCCTCCTCAAAGCGCTGGAATCAAAAAACGGGAAATTTCAAGACACCATCATTTCGTATGGTGATGTGCTCTTTAACAAGTACATTCCTCAGATTCTTTTTCAAGAACCCGATGATTGGGTGATTTCTGTCGACAGTGTGTGGGAAGGGAAGACTTCCTATACCCGACTCGGAGGGTTTGCGGAATGTACGGTGCCTAATTCACGGAAAGCGTTTAATGCTAAAATCTACCTCAAACAATTGGGGCGAGATGTTCCACAACAATCCATTCATGGCGTCTGGATGGGATTTTTCAAGGTGTCGGCCAACGCAGCAGCACAATTACACGGCATTCTTGAAGAAATGCTCGCCGATCCCACTAACGAAAAAGCAGGCATGTCTCAATTGTTTCAGGAATTGCTCAAACGAAATGTCTCAATACGTGTGCTCTACACGGTTGGTCACTGGCTAGACATCAATAGTCTCGACGATCTGGTTCAGGCTGGACAATTTTAACTTCCCAATTTTCTGGAGAAATCATGCAAACCGTGACCGCACACAACGGCGTTCCTATCCCTCACTTCATGTACGGCACGGCGTGGAAAAAGGAGGACACGAGCCGGTACGTCCAATTAGCCGTTCAGTCCGGCTTTCGAGCCATCGATACCGCAAACCAGCTCATCCATTATCACGAAGCTCTGGTAGGAGAAGCCTTACTTGCCTTGGCGAAGGAAGGGATCACGCGGGATCAACTGTTTCTCCAGACCAAATTTACGTCCGTCTCGGGGCAGGACCACCGAACGCCCTATGACCCCATCGCCCCCATAGCCGAACAGGTCGCACAATCGTTTGAAAGCTCGCTCGAACACTTGCACACCGACTCTATCGATTCCTATGTCCTGCACGGGCCCTATGCACGATGGGGACTCGACAAAGAAGATTGGGAGGTCTGGGCGGCACTCGAAAAGCTGTATCAGGCAGGCCGGACCAAAATGATCGGGGTCAGCAACGTCCAGGCCCCTCAACTTCAATTACTGTGCGAGCAGGCCACCATTAAACCGATGGTCGTACAGAACCGTTGCTATGCAGCATCGGGGTGGGACCATGCCGTCAGAGAACTCTGCCAGGCCCATCACATCATCTACCAAGGTTTTTCGCTTCTCACTGCGAATCGCGAAGTATTCCACGACCCGGAAATCAGCGCTATCGCCAACCGGTGCAAGACAGGGCCGGCCCAAATCATCTTTCGCTTTGCTCAGCAGATTGGCATGGTCCCCTTAACCGGCACCACCAACCCGCAACGCATGAAAGAAGATTTGGACATCAACCACGTCGAACTCTCTCCAGAGGAAATCGCACGAATCGAAAAAATCGCAGGGTGAGCACAAAACGCCACGTCTGGATCCTGGAGGCTTTCTTGCCAATCAACAAAGGAAACCAGCAGCGTCTCCGACATAAAGTAGACTATCATCTCGCGTTTAGGTTTTGCTTTGATAGGCCAACATCCTTCGTCTAAACAAATGATGCGCTACATGCTAAGAACGTTCTTTGTCGTACTGTGCTCCGTTGCTTTCTTCACATCCGCGACGCTGGCCCTAGAAGGACATGCCATTCCCGGTGTCTCGTTTCAGGTATTCCTGGATCAAGAACAAGGCGAAGGGAAGACCATTCAGGAGGGCGTCGCGGATGACGCCATCGAAACCGTGGTCCAGGCTTTTCGTATCCTGGTCCAGCACCGTTCCCGATACAAGCGGTTCGATCAAGCCGTCACAAACAACTTGCTGCAAAAGGTCGTGATTGAACCAAGAGTGCTGAACCGGGATGGGAAAGAATTTCCGTTTCTCGTGGCCAGGACAACGCAAAAGGGAAAGGTCAAACTCTTGATCAACGCCACGAGACTCCAGGAGAACGGATACCTCCATCACCCGGATGCCCTCGCCCCAAGACTGGCAAAAGAATTTCAATGGGTGATCAGTAAAGCCTCGACCAAACCTAAACGCAAAGGAGGCTTGCTGACACGTGACCTCCTGCATGCCCCGATCTCCACCAACGCCGAGATTAAAAAGATGTCGCCGGATGAGCGAACGGAAGCACTTCAAGCATTATTGGATACCTACATTCAAACCGTAGATGCCTATGGAAGTCTTACGAATCAACCATATTATGAAATGGGAACAACAACCCTGACAGCACCCATGCAGGGGGACTCGACAACAAAGTTGTACGATATTCGCGTCCGACATGCCCTTCAGTTGATTGTCAGCGATCCCTATTTCTGGGAAAACACACAAAAAGCCGTTCGCAGCCTGCTTAATGGAAAAATCTGGCATGTCTTAATGACAAAAATCGATGAACGAGATTGGACAACACGTACGCGTGTGGTGCCGAAAGACAAGGCCGTCACGGTCGGGAAACGTGGCAGGGTCATTCAACCTGCCAAGATCCTCGTGAATTACCAGCGCACGATGGAGTCAGAAGAGGATTTGTATCTTCGGACACAAGGACTTCCCATAGGAGCGTTATCGGCCGAACAACTTGCCCAGGTTATCGCTTGGGAAATCCAAAGTCAGATCACCGAAAAGTCCATGCGAGGCCATGTGGCCCAGGATGAACAAACTGCCCCGGAGTGACGCATCAGGAATGCCGACTCGTCCGCCATTCGCAGGTTCTCATCGGATTTCTGCCTGTTCCCGGTCACGGTAAACCGAAAGATACACGGTATCGGCTTTCTTTCTGCTCCACGGAAATCGGTATAAGGTTCGAATCTGGCTCGAGTACTGCCCAATATTGGTCTGTTGCCAGAGCCCCTTTTCAAAATACTGCCTACCCTCCTGATCCCTGAGAAATCCTGCAACGCGCTCTTCTGCAAAAAAATCGACTGCCCAACTATTCGTCCACATCGGTTGACACTGCTGCACATAGTCATCCACTTGGTAGAGAAGGGCCTGCACCTTTTTCAAGTCGGTCATCACGGATTCACTGGTGAGGAGAAAAAGCACTTCATGGCCTTGGGGAATGGCGATGAGACCGATAACGCGTTCCACCTTCCTGCAAGCAGATTCATTCATGGCATACACATCCGGCTCGCTGGGATCATCTTTCGAGATGATAATGGTATGGGGAACATCCTGTTTGCACACCAATTGTAAAGAAGGATGGGCACACTCCCACTGAAGCTGGACACCAAAGCGCTTAATGTCGTCCAACAGAGTCGGGATCCGCTGGTTTAAGACCAACTTGCCTTGGACCGACTCGCCCGGAACAAGGCGAATGCTTCGTGCTCCGAACTTTCCAGGGAAAGAGTGTTGCTCGACAAGACTGTGTCGAGAATCCATTCGAAACGCCAAAATCCACTGAGCATCATTCGGAGGAATCCAGAGCAAGTCACGAAGATTCACGGTCATCGGTTCAGGGTTACTATTGGTCAAATGGATGTGAATTTCGTACACATGTTCCATGGGCTTCTTCAGAAAGACTTCCATGGCCAGTGAGAAGCAAGATTTTTGTCCAGGCTCCGCGGTCTGACCAAGTGGGGTGGGTAGAACACCCAGCAACCCGAGGCAAAAAACAAATGGAGTCCACAGAACTCGTTTCATGGTGATATCCGACGCATATTGGGTAGCAGACGACAGCTTTTAAGGATTTACTCTCTCAAAGAACCCTAACCGTCATCCTTTCATCCTTTCTCTACGCTATGGTACATTGAAATACAGGCGCTTGTGCAAAAATCTTCGCCGATTCCTCCATGGATGGTGCTGTTTCCTACATCTTCATGAATACACACGCCGAAGCCTATAGCAAGACATCGTCCGGGTGGCTGAGAGGTCATTGTCACATCAAGGTCATGCTCTGTGTCATGCTTCTCGTGACATGGACGCCAACGACCCAAACGTTGGCTAATGATCAACAACTCGATGCAATCGATGTGATCGCCGATCGTGCGGAAGCCGAGTGGATGGATGGCGCCCCCAACCGTGCTTTGCATATCCTGGGCCAATGGATTCAAGACTATCCGCACGCTGTTAGGCTACAAAAATTACAGGGGGATATTCTTGCCACGACATCCCGTCACCACCAAGAAGCTGTCGAGGCCTATGACGTGATACTCAAAACGAACCCAGAGGCCTTGGATATACGCTGGGCTAAATGGAGCGTGTTACTTCGCTCGGGACAGCAAGATCAAGCCATCGCCGAATTTCAACGTATTGCTCAGCTAGATGCGAATAATCCCCTAGCGTCCCTTCGGCTCGCGCAAGAACTCCGAAAAGTCAATCGCCTGGAGGAATCCCTGGAGTGGTACGAAAAAGCCGTAGACATGGTTCCGGACATGCCAGGGTGGCGGTTGGCGCTCGCCCGAGCCAAGCTTGATATCTTGGATGGTCCAGGTGCACGCGACGAAGTCATACACGTCTTACAAATAGTGGACCCCGGTTCTCCCGAAGAAGCGGCTGCCCACAGTCTGAGGTCGGTGATCTATGGGGCTACCAAAGAACGGGGCCGACGCTTCGAGCCTATATTGAGCCCTGGAGGTTCCGCAGCAAAGCTCAAAGAATGGTCCTCCATTCGTGCACATGCCTGGGAACTTTTCGACGCGGGTCGCTATGAAGAGGCCGAGCCGGTCTATCGAAAAATTCTCGCCCTCAAGCCCAGTGATTACGCCGCGACCCATGAATTAGGGATGACCTTACTGGGGCTTGAGCGATGCGATGAAGCCATAAAGGTCTTTGAAACAATAGCAACATTGGATCCATCGGACGAAGTCTACGCGGATACGTTTTTCCGAGTAGGCCGATGTTTGATGAAGCTGGAAAAGTGGTCTGAAGCCTTATTCTATTTTGAAATACTCCATGAGGCCGCCGCTGAGTTCGATGAAAGCACGAAGGATGTTCCCCTCAAAGCCGATCTGAGGATTCTGAACAAAGAAGAACTGGCTGTATGGATCAGAAGGGTGAAGGAACATATTCCCAACCCAAAGCATGATGCGAATGCGCGTATTCCCCCTGTCGATGCCAATACCCCAGCCCCTCTTACCGAGGAAGAACTCTATGACCGAATAGCGACACAGCCGCTAACCCCTGAGAAACAGATTTACAAACGGGCTTCTCTGATGGGGCGAGATGCAGATTTCAGCATGTTTCGATATGTCATCCCGGCCAACCGCGTCATGCGGGATGATCGACCCACCGGCACCCATGAATTTATCCCCATTGAGCCGCACGACACCTTTCCGAGCACCCAGGAAGAAATTTATTTGGTGTTTGGACTCGTGCTCGCCTCCTATGATGAGATGCCACTCAGCGCGGAATGTTTTCTTGAGACAGCAAAAACGAACGCGAATCAAATCCCATTGGCCCGGGACCACGTCGTCATGAACATGAGTGACCAGACCGGCTATTTTATCATCGCCCAGCCTGAATCAGGATGGACCCCTGGACTCCACCGATGTGGATTGTTTGTCGGCAGTGAATCGTCGGCCTATACGCACGCTGACGAGGTCCGGTTTCGCATCATTCAGCTCCCTCAATCTTCGTGACCGACGCAGATAAATTTTATCCACCAGATAGAGTATTTCCACCGAATGGTTCTCTCCAAAGGGACTCCAATTGCAATACGAAGCATCGGCAGAGGTTTGTCCCTCTCGGGGAATTCATCGCTTTCACGAAGAGTTTGCACGCATGTTTTCTCCTCTGCTTGCTGGAACGCAACAGAATCTGGTAATCCATCATTGTAGGTATTCACCCTACTAAAACGGTTAAGCTGACATCATGGGGCGAAATGATTGAAATTTTGAAAAAGCACCTTGTGGGAGCTGTTGTCTTCTGGATGGCGTGGGGGTACTGTGTCAACACGTTCGCTGGTGAAGCCACCCACGTCGTAACCGAACTCCAGGAGTCGATCATGACCATTATGAAAGAAGGACGCGGCCTCGGCTATACAGGTCGCTATCAAATCATCTCTCCCACGGTGGAAAAAACACATGACCTTGATAATATCGCACGGCTGGCCGTTGGAAGACATTGGAAAGGACTCAATGCAACGCAAAAATCCACCTTTGTCGAGACATTCCGAAAATTAAGTATTTCTATGTATGCCGGACGTTTTAAGGACTATGGAGGAGAGCAGTTCAAAATTCTTTCAGAAAAATCTTTAAAAAGAGGCAATCGTAAACTTGTCACAAGCCATTTCGTGAAACCTGACGGCGAGAAAATTACATTCAACTACATCTTGCATCTGATTCGTGATCAGTGGAAAATTATCAATGTTAGCGTAAACGGCGTCAGCGATTTGGCCTTGAAACGTGCCGAATATGCCGGAATTTTGCGAAACGCCGGGTTCCCGACCCTCATTCAACGCCTGAAGAACCAGATTCGAGAAAATGCGGATGGACTAGAGCCAGCATAAGCGTTTAAAATCTCTGATGGTTTTATGAGAAACATGATGAATCCCATGAGGAAAATGAAACAGGCCACCACCATACTGTGGTTGGCAGTTGGCTGGTCGGTGTTCACCGTTATGACAGGGTGCGCAACGACTCAATCCGCTGATCTTGAGGTCTCGGATAACGATCCACTGGAATCGGTGAATCGACCGATATACTGGGTCAATGATTTTCTCGATCGGACGATTGCCGAACCGGTCGTTCATGTCTATGTCGATTATACTCCACGGCCGGTCAAGGAAAGTGTTTCTAATTTTTTCGATAATGTGAGTTACCCGAATGTCATCTTGAATGACTTTCTCCAGGGGAAGGGGACACAAGGATTCAAGGATTCAGGTCGGTTTCTTGTGAACTCAACTTTTGGGTTCTTCGGAATTTGGGACATGGCCACGCCTCTTGGTCTCAAAGCCCATGATGAAGATTTTGGACAAACCTTAGGCGTATGGGGTATGGACGAGGGCCTCTATATGGTTCTTCCTTTTATCGGCCCCAGTTCTGTCAGAGATGCCCCGAATTTAGGTGTCAGTATCGTCACCAATATTCTGTTCTATATGAGTAACCCAGTCGTGGTGCCCGTTGCCATTCTAGGATTTATTGATAAACGGGCGAAAATGGAGGAGGCCGTCACCTTTCGGGACAAGACTGCGGTCGAGCCCTATCTCTTTACGCGAGAAGCGTATCTGCAACATCGGAAATTCCTGATCTACGATGGGGATCCTCCCATTGACGACGACTTTTTCTTTGACGAAACCTTTACCGATCTTGAAGTTGAAGAAGAGGCCGGCAAATCTCAAGAATCCTTCGACCCGAAAGATTGAGACCTTATTTCTTCCCAAACGGGTTTCATTTCAGACCCTACCCCTACGCCCGTCACCCTTTCCGTTCGATAATCCCTTCTCCCCATTCTAGGCGGAAATCATCCCTATTCACTGACGCCCCACCACCCTCTCTGCTCCAATTCAACCATAAGAGCCGGAAGAATCACCAAAGCACAGACCAAGGCTAAGATCAAAACCACCACCAGCAAGACGCCCAAACTGGCCATGCCTGGATGGTGTGAAAACCCAAGAGCCCCAAAAGAAGCCATCGTGGTTAAGGCACTAAAGAGCACAGCGTGAGACGTACTGCTCTGTAATACTTGGACAATGGAGCGCGAGCCGCCCTCCCGTTTCCGCAGGATAAGATAAATGCCGAAGGCAATCCCCAGCCCGAGCACCAAGGGCAGGGCAATCACGTTTGCCAAATTAAGGGGAACTCCCAACGCTAAACAAGTGGCGACCGTCAGCAAGAGCGTGAAGACCAAGGGCAAGAGGACGAAGAGGGTGTCTCCCAGCCGTCGAAGCACCACAAGCAGCAACAAGGCAGAAACCGCGATGGCCAGTAAAGTCGCTTGAATACAGGCATCAATGATCGTTTGCCCTCCTTCCAGAATACTCACGGGCGAACCGATCGCACGTGGAGCTCTCTGCTGCACGTTCAACACGAATCGGCGTAACGCCTGATTTTCCTCGACGTTTTGAGCGGGAAAAACCTCAACACGAGTCCCACCATCCTGAGAAGAATAGTGACTTTTTAAACTTTCAGGTAACGCCTTCAACGTAATCTCATCCGGGGATAGCAATCTTCGTAATCGTTCAAGCCACTTCGGAAAGTCTCCTATCAGTCTCGCGCGGAGGTCATTCACGAAAAGGGTTGATCCACGAGAACCGTGAAAAAGGTTATCGATCGATTGCATGAGGGTTTTCAGGTTTTTGCCAAGATCACCCTGCCAGTTTTGGGATGCATGCACACCAAGGGCGTCGCGAAACTCTTTCATGGCCTGCACTTCTTCAGCCTCACTGGGAGCATCGACTGCCGCCTGAGGAATGAGGACAGGCTCCAGCACCAAACCCATCTCATCAATAATGGCTAATTTTTCTTCTTGGTCACTAGGAACGAAACTTGAAAGCGTGATGACTCGATCGACTTCAGGGACCAATCGAAGACTGTCCGCCAACGCCTCGGCATCAGGTAAATCCCGGGCTAACACCTGGATGACATAGGGAGAGGTGTCTGGGTCTGCCAGCAATTCTTGAAAGGTTGATACTCCCTCAGTCGAAGAATCCCGAAGGTGTAAGGCATTAAAATCAAATTGGAACCGTGGCGCCACGACGACCGTAACTAACGCCACGAGAACCAACCCCCCAAGAATCACCCGCCGATATCGAATAATTGAACCCAGAACCAGATTTTCTGACGAATCGCCTTCTGCAATTTTCGTGGAAATCGAAGCACGGGAAGAAGAAAGCGGAAACAAGGTCAGCAGTGCCGGGAAAACCGTGAGATTCGCAAATAAGGCGATAAACATGCCGACACCAGCAATGAGCCCCATTTCTGCAAACCCTCGATATGATGTCGGGAGGAAAGAAAAAAAACTTAAGGCCGCGGCAACCGCAGCGAGAGTCAGGGCTCCACCGACACCAGCGACCGCGCGCCGTAAGGCTACCTCGTGATCACCGATTTGGGAAAACTCTTCACGATACCGCATGCCAAACTGAATGCCAAAATCCACGCCAAGCCCAATAAACAACACCGGCACGGAAGCGGAAATAAAGTTCAACGAGCCTACAGCCACCACCACAAATACGGCTGTCCACAGTAATCCCATCACAAGCGTACACAGCATCGCACCCACGAGCCATAGAGACCGAAACCCGACGATCAATACCAAAGACACCAAGCCCAATGACAGACCGGCCGCCAACTCGGCACCATGGGCAATCGTTTCTCGCTCTTCCGCTTCAATTGGAATAGGGCCCGTCAGTCGAATGCGAACACGTAATCGCTCTTCAAGATCAGCACTGTGCCGGCGAAGAAAGCCCAGCGATTCCTCGGCTGCTTCCAAGCTCGAATAATCCAGCCGTGGCTTCACCAAAAGGAACCCGCGCGACGGATCACCTTTGCTTGTCACGTCTTCAAGCATGGCCTGCTGCCAGGACGAAGTGAGAGGTTTCTCGAGTCGTTGGGCTTCAATCGCTTCGCTCAAGAGTGCAAACGCCTTGGCAAGGACTTTCTGCTGCTCGGGCGTCGGTTCTTCTTCCAACGCCAGGGTGAGAATGGAAAAGAACCCTCGAAGACTTGGATCATGCACGAGCGTCCCCAAAAAAGGCTCCCATTCGGCAAGACGTTCATCCAATCGCCAAAGTTCGTCGACATCGAAATACAGCAGTCCATATTTATCAAAAAAATCATCCTGCTGAGGTTGATACACCGATGAGAATAACGAAGGTTGTTGTTCCAGAAGTTTTGCTAATGCGTGAACCGCATCACGTCTGTGTTCAGCAGAACCTTGATCCACAACGACCACAATCAAATCATCAAGTTGCGGAAACGCTGCAAAGAAGTCTCGCTGTAACTTCCTGAAGGGAAGATCCGGATCCAATAAATGCATGGGATCCGTATCAAGGGTCAGGTTATTCACGGTATACACTGCGGACAGGCCCGTGGCGACAAAGGCTCCAATCACAACCCATACGGCCGCTCGACGACAGTGATCCACCAACCAAACCAGAAAGGCCTGATAGCCGTGCCCGATCCGATCAAGCATGGCGACTCACCCCACTTGGCATGACCATTCCCTGGGGACAAAGGGAACGGCTTAATTGTTCCCTAAATTTCCACAGACGCATGGCAATCGATTCCGTAAATGCAAGCTTCAATCAATAACGCTCACAGGTGTGAAGGGAAAATCTCAATAAATCCAATGGATTGGAGTACCGAGGGCAGACGTGGTGGGAAAAAACACTCCTATACAGCAAATTGCAATATTCGCATGAGGTACCCCAACCTCACACGTGACTGATTACCAGCAACTCGTCGTTTCCAAAAGGTTGCTAATCCGGATCACCCCTAGTCTTATGTGGAAATCTGGGCTGGAGTGTACCACACAATGTCGATTTTCTACACTAAAGCCGTCATGGATTTTGATTCGTGGCAGTTGGTTCATGAAAGAGAACCCCTACAACCTCAATTGTCTGAGCCGTAACGCATTCGCAATGACGGACACCGAGCTAAATGTCATCGCGACACTGGCGATGATGGGGCTGAGAAGAAGCCCCAAGAAAGGATAGAGGACGCCTGCGGCAATTGGCACACCGAGAGAATTATAGACAAACGCAAAGAAGAGATTTTGTCTGATATTCTTCATCATGGCTTTGCTTAAGGTCCGGGCACGGGCAACACCTCGAAGGTCGCCTTTCACTAAAGTAATGCCTGCACTTTCCATAGCCACATCGGTGCCCGTTCCCATGGCAATGCCGACATCGGCTTCAGCAAGGGCTGGAGCATCATTGATACCATCCCCCGCCATCGCCACCACATGTGCTTTTTTTTGCAATTGCTTCACCACTTGTTGCTTGTGTTCGGGAAGAACCTCCGCCTGAATGTCTTGCAACCCTAGTTGTCGCCCCACGGCTTCGGCAGTCTGTCGATTATCCCCCGTGACCATGACGATTTGAAGTCCATCGCGTTTAAGCAAATGAACCGCTTCGGCCGTGGTGGCCTTGATCGGATCGATGACACCGATAATACCGGCCGGCTGCCCGTCGATGGACACAAACACCACGGTTTGCCCTTCTTTCCGAAGAGCATCGCTTTGCTTATTGAGCTCCATCAATTGCTTCGATGGCACACCCATATCTCGTTCGAGAAACAGTCGATTGCCTAACGCCACGATTTTTCCATCAACTTTGCCTTCTACCCCTTGACCGGTTTGCGAACGAAATTCTTCGACCCCACTGAGGGGAAGCCCTTGCTCCCTTGCACCGGAAACAATGGCTGCGGCCAAGGGGTGTTCGCTGACTCGCTCGACACTGGCCGCTATTTGGAGCAAAGCCGTCTCACTCAATCCTGACGCCGGAACGACCGATCGCAAGACGGGTTTCCCTTCTGTTAACGTGCCCGTCTTATCCACCACGAGCATATTCACCTTTTCCAATCTTTCAAGGGCTTCGGCATTTTTAATGAGCACTCCTGCTGTTGCGCCTCGTCCCATGCCGACCATGATCGACATGGGGGTTGCCAACCCGAGAGCACACGGGCAGGCAATGATAAGGACAGCCACGGCATTCACCAAGGCATAAGCCAAGCGAGGTTCTGGCCCGATACTCGCCCACACACCAAACGTGATTGCCGCACCCAACACGACGATTGGGACAAAATACCCGGCCACGACGTCGGCCACCCGCTGAATGGGCGCACGACTGCGTTGAGCCTCGCTTACCATCTTGACGATCTGCGCCAGCATGGTTTCTTGGCCGACGCGTTGGGCTTCCATCAACACGGTGCCCGTACCATTCATGGTGCCTCCTATCACCCAATTCCCTACCCGTTTTTCAACTGGAATGGCTTCGCCCGTGACCATAGATTCATCAACCGAGGTTGCGCCTTCCAACACCTCACCATCGACCGGGATTTTTTCGCCGGGACGAATGCGAAGGCGTTCACCGACTTTGACCCGTTCTACTGGGATCTCCTCTTCCTGGTTGTCGTTTCGCACGATCCATGTGGTTTTTGGCGCTAACCCAAGCAGAGCTTTAAGGGCACCAGTGGTTCGACGGCGTGCCCGAATTTCTAAAACCTGGCCCAAGGCCACTAAGACAATAATGACGGTTGCGGCTTCAAAATACACAGGCACGTGACCGTCCAGGGTGCGGAATGCCTCTGGAAACTTGCCAGGCAAAATCGTTGCCAGCGCACTCGAGAGATAGGCTGCTCCCGTGCCCATGGCAATGAGCGTAAACATGTTGAGACGACGGTTGACGATAGAGGCCCACCCACGTTGAAAGAACGGCAACCCAACCCATCCCACCACAGGCGTGGCCAGGATCAACTGCAACCAATTGGACAATCGAGGAGAAAGGACATCCTTCAAGGGCTGACCGGGAATCATCTCGGCCATGGCCAACACGATCACGGGCAACGCCAGTACCAACCCAATCCGAAACCGTCGCGTCATGTCCATGAGCTCGGGATTGTCACTCTCTTCTAGCGCAACGGTTGCCGGTTCCAGGGCCATTCCGCAGATGGGGCAAGCCGCTGGCGTATCCGACTTCACTGTCGGACACATCGGGCAGATATATATGGTCCCTGGCTTGGCTGGCGCATCGTCCATGGACTGCGCGTACTTGCCACTCAGATATCCGTCTGGATCACCACGAAACCGTTCTTCACACCTGGGGCTACAGAAGTAGTAGGTCGTTCCTCCATGTTCGTATTTTCCTGCAGCCGATAGAGGGTCCACCGTCATTCCACACACCGGGTCCTGGGCCATGGGGACACTGGCCATCATGAGTTCCCGGCGTTTAGGTTTTGGATGGGATGGGTCGGGGTTCATCGCGATCCTGATCGCTGACTTGTTTGAAGACCATGCTTATTATAACCGACTCCCGATATTTTTCTCAGATGAAATTCCAAGCGCCTTTCCTGGACAAGGGTAATTTTCACAGGCAATCGTCTGAATCCGTTCTCCCTGAACGCTTGAGGGCAGTCTGCCGGATTTGGCAGATCTTTTCCTTTCGCAGTATACTCTTTTTAGACCCCTTGGCCTTAACCAGAGGAACGTCTTTATGCGCCTCGCCTTTTGGGGATTGAGTTTCTTGTTCGTGACGGCCGGTGGCTGTGCTTCTTCAAACTCCCTGTTTTCACCACAGGTCCTGGCCACAGTTGATCCAGGGACGACCTATCCCCAGGTAAAGGAAACCCCGTCCGCCCATCAGGGCAAAACCCTGATCATCGGGGGCGAAGTCCTGGCAGCAAAACGCTTTAGAGACCATACACGCCTCACCATCCTCCAACTGCCCCTGGGAGCGACAAAAAGGCCGACGTCCGATCGTACCCAAACGCAAGGCCGGTTCATGGCGATTCAAAAAGAATTTCTCGATCCAGCTACTGTCCCGCCTGGATCTCGCGTCACGCTCGTCGGCACGTTAACCGGCAGCATCACCGAACCACTCGATGAAATGAACTATACCTATCCAGTTCTGACTATCAGAGAACTAAAAGTATGGCCTCAAGCCGTCCAACCACCCTGCTCGCGACCACCCTGTGGATACGGCCCTTATGGATTCAGCCCCTATTATCCTCGGTATTATTGGTATCCAGCCGTTTGGTATTATCCGTATTGGTGGTAGAAAAAGGAGTCTTCCATGAAACAATCGACCTACCTGACAATGTTGACCGGCTTCACAGTCTGTGCGCTCTTGACCCTGATCGCCGTATCGTGCAAACAAGGATATTCGGCCGAAACCGGCACGGGTGGGGATGCGCTTGTCTATTCGTTCACGTTGGACGATATTGACGGGAAGCCGCTCCCCCTGAACACCTTTAAAGGAAAGGTGTTGCTCTTGGTCAATACCGCCAGTTTTTGCGGCAATACGCCTCAATACGAGGGATTACAAACGTTGTATGAAGAGTATCGCAACCAGGGCCTGGAAATTTTAGCCTTCCCGGCCAATAACTTCGGCCGACAAGAGCCGGGCACCGACGAAGAAATCAAATCCTTCTGCTACACCAAATACGCCTTGGAGTTTCCCTTGTTCAGCAAAATCAGTGTCAAGGGAGAGGATATGCATTCCCTCTATCATTACCTCACCACTCAAAGTCCGTTTCCCGGCGAAATCGAGTGGAATTTCCAAAAATTTCTGGTGGATCGCCAAGGGCAGATCATTGCCCGGTATCGACCCGGACTGAAGCCCCTCTCCAGCCAAATCGTTCAAGACATTGAACAAGCGCTCAGCAAAAAGGGGTAAGAAGGAAGAGGCAGGAAGGAGCTGGCAGCAGGATCGTCCTTAGGTCATGCCCGCACCGGTTTCTCTATCATCGACTTCAAACTGCACACGCATGTCTTGTTCAATCACCCAGTCTTTCAGTCTCCTGCCAAGCCCCTGCATGCCGGCCATTCCCCATGTTCCGCCCACGGCCTGCCGATAATAAAACTCCACCAGCCCTTGAAACACTTGAAAATTAAACGGGCCGTCATAGCCCTGCGGAGGCGTGACGACTAACGGCTCGTGTTCGGCTCCCTCTCGCGTCGCCTGCCGCACGTCCACGTACACGTTACCAAACTCTCGGCCCTCAACATTCAGATCAAAAAAGACCCGTGAACCCACATGATCCTCGTCACTCGCACATTCTGAAGCATTCACGAGACATCGTCGAAACGTTATGGTGGCAACAGCCATGGACAAGCACTCATAGGCAGGGAAAAGAGCCGGAGAACATGCCTTCCGAATCAGGCCGGCTTCGAACTCACGTCGAGGTTCTGGAGCAACTCATCCCAGCCGGAAACTCTGGTCACGCCCGGGGCCGAAAACATTCGATTCCACGGTTGATCCATGAGAAAGACCTGGACACCCTGCGCCAGATACTCACTCACGTGGCCGGGATGATCATCAACCGCCACGACAATGTCGTTCGACACTTCGGCTTTCTCTCCGGTGTGGTGGAGTTCGTCGAACGGAATACCGTGTTCGTCCAACCAGTCCAGTGTTTGTTGGCGAGCCGTAGGCCGACGCGCCGTAATGAGGACAATCCGATAGTCTTTCTGAAGGTGTTGCAACACCTGTCGGGCACCGGGAACCACCGGCAACGTCGGAATGCTCCGCTCATGAAAATAATCGAAAATCCGTTCAATCAGATCTCGATCCCAATCACTGCCGTCGAGCCCGCCCGCGCTGGCATACATCTCGGGCGGCCAGGACTCGCCGGTCAATTCATGAAAAATTCGTTGGACTTCCTGCTCTGCTAGAGCCAACACATTATCGATATCAACGGCAAACCCCGGTCTCATCAGCTATCACCCGCCCTAGGAACCTTGGACATGGCTTGTTTGTATTCGGTAATCCATCGTTCGGCCTCTTCTTTGGTATAGGCCCCGGTAACGGCACTACTGTTTTTCGGCAACTCATGGCTTGGTGGCTGGCCGATGTGTGATTCGAGTATCTCTCGCAACTTCCTTGCTTTTTCATCAGACAAACCTTCGACGAAAGAGTCGACACCTTGCCGGCTCAATTCACCCGCGAATACTACACTGGATAAATCGCTCTTTTTGCCGATCAACTTCCTGATGCGAGCTTCAAAATGTTCCAAGAGAAACGAAGTCCCACTTTCAGCCCCTTGCAGTTGCGCCCCGAGAAGCACAGCCCCTTGCAGCTGCGCCTCGTGAAGCATAGCCCCTTGCAGCTGCGCCCCGTCAAGCACAGCCCCTTGCAGCTGCGCCCCGTCAAGCACAGCCCCTTGCAGCTGCGCCGCGTGAAGCATAGCCCCTTGCAGCTGCGCCCCGGAAAGCACAGCCCCTTGCAGTTGCGCCTCGAAAAGCACAGCCCCTTGCAGTTGCGCCTCGAAAAGCCCAACCCCTTGCAGTTGCGCCTCGTGAAGCACAGCCCCTTGCAGTTGCGCCTCGTCAAGCCCAGCCCCTTGCAGTTGCGCCGCGTGAAGCATAGCCCCTTGCAGCTGCACCTTCCAAAGCCCAGCCCCTTGCAGCTGCGCCCCGTCAAGCACAGCCCCTTGCAGCTGCGCCACGTGAAGCTTAGCCCCTTGCAGTTGCGCCGCGTGAAGCATAGCCCCTTGCAGCTGCGTGTAGTGAAACTCAGCCCCTTGCAAGCGCGCTTTCCAAAGATTAGCCCCGTTCAGCCAGCTTCCCTGCAAATTAGCGCGGAGACCTTTGAAGACCGCGTGCTTCTGCACGAAAAGCAGGGTCAACAGGCTTTGAACTTCTTCCGAGGGTTTCGACTTGTGCGCTTCCCGATACTTGCTTTCGCCCGTGGTCCGGCGGATATGGGCGCAGAGAATGTCGAGCACGGTCTGGCGCAATTCTTCGGTGTCTTTCGCCAGATGGAAGAGTTCGTAGGCCCCGCCCAAACGCACGGAATCCGAGTTATGGCCCAGGTGCTCGATGGCGTTCTTCAGGCGCTCCTGCCGCTGCCCCTTCTCGGTTTTCAGTACGGCGTTGGCCTGCTCTTTCGCGGTATCCTCCATTGCCTTGGCGCGCTTGTAAGAAGCCAAGGCTTGCACAACGAGAAGAATACCGCCCATGCCAATCCCAAGGAATTTCAGCGCCTCGTATTTTTGAGATATCCCATTTGCTGTTCCTTTTGATATTCCTAAAAGTGTGAAAACCCACTTGGGATTTTCAGAGAACACGACGCACAAGAAAAGCGCCAACAAGACGAGGAACACGGCGCCGAGAAGACGCATGTGGACAGGCATAGCGACAACAATGCTCCACCATCCTGAAACACGGTCCTTTGTGTCTTTGCAGAGGTCCATCGCGGATTTCCAAGGGTAATGACAAAGCCGACAGTCACTATGTCAAAACCCGGATTGCGTTTCAAGCTGCGACAGTGGCCGGGCCGCTTCTTTTATTTTTCACAGACAGCCGTAAGCCTTGAGGATTCGACAGGTCGCTCGTCGGCATCGGTTCTCTCTACGGCTTACCCGGTCGTCCGGCAGGGGGCAGACATTTACGGAACGCGCGGGGGGCGAGAATCGGAACGGGAAAGGCTTGCGCCAGGGCGAGAAGGTCATCGTCGCCGGTTAGCAAGGCGTCGGCCTGGGCCGCGAGCGCAAGTTCGAGAAAGGGGCGATCGAATGGGTCGCGGCACTGCGGAACCATAGGCGGATTCGATACGGTGACGGTTTCGCACCAGGGTAAATAATCTGCCAGCAAGTCCTCTCGCTCGCTGTTGGTCAGGTTGAACTTCGGATAGCACAGCACTCGAATCAACTCGTCCATCGTCTCTCGGCTCACCAACGGACAAACACTGCCGCCCTGCCATGCCGTGCGCAGCCAAGAGAGCTCGCCCATATGAAACAGCAGTGACGAGAGCAGCATATTGGTGTCGATGACAACGCGCGGAGGACTCATTCCGCTTGGCGCGCCCAGGCCACCGCGTCGGCCACGTCTGCCTCGGACAGGCCCAACTCGGCCAGCTTGGAGCGCACGGTGCCCGCGCGGGTGAGACGCACGGGAGTCAGCACGATGCGACCATTCTCTCTGGTCACTTCAAAATACTCCGCGCCTTCGAAATCGGACAGGACCGCTTTCGGTAGAGTCAACTGGTTCTTGGATGTCAGCTTGGCGATCATGGCAACCTCCTTAGTAAGGATATAAGGAATTATTACATTCTTTTATCCTTCATTTCAATATTCCTCTCGGTCGCACCGACCGCATGGCCCAGGGCACGTACGGGCCGATATCGCCTATGTTCCAATCCGAAGGGTGCGTAACCGGTTCAGGGCCGCGGCGATTTCCAGGGCACGAGGACGGGCAAAATTCCCTGGATGTCGCTCGCCTTGGTGATAGGGATCGAGTCCATCCAAGCCTGCATCATTAAACGACTCGATAAGACCTTGCACCATAGCTTTCAATCCTATCTGTCCCTCCATCAAACGGCGTGAAGCGAGATAGATAGCATACCCCACCGCCCGAGTTTGACTGACATCCACGAGTTGCTCCACTCCACTTAAATCAATAACCTCACGCCCAAAGGTAACGGCATCCACAGATCTGGCTTCAATTTTTACCTCACGGTTTCCACGTGAAGGGTCGAGACTTTCCAGCACGGGAATTCGGGACTTGATTTCGGATAAGGGCAAAGTCGTTTCGATTTCTCGTTGGGTCTGGAACTCTCGCGCGATTCGTTGGGCTTCTTCCGTCACGTCAAGCGGCTGATACTCCTGCATCGCAATAATGGTGTCGGCCATATCGAAATAATCGCCACAACCTCCCATCACCAACACCGTGGAAACCCCATGCCGTTCATACAACTCACGAATACGATCCACAAATGGTGTAATGGGTTCATGCTCTTTGTGAACCAACGCCTGCATGCGAGCATCCCTCACCATGAAATTCGTGGCGCTGGTATCTTCATCAAGCAACAACGTCGTGGCGCCAACTTCGATGGCTTCAAGAATCGAGGCGGCTTGACTAGTGCTCCCACTCGCATTGTCCGTTGAAAATCGTCTGGTATCCTGCCCATAAGGAAGATTTTTGATAAACCCGCTGATGTCGACCTGTTCAATGCGTCGTCCATCTTCAGCACGAATCTTGACGGCCTGTTCCGTTGTCACCACATATTCCCGTCCATCTTCCGGGACATGAGGATACACCCCACGCTCCAAAGCCCGTAGGACCGTGGATTTGCCGTGATATCCTCCTCCCACAATCAACGTGACGCCTTTGGGAATCCCCAGGCCGGTTACGGATTGCGTGGTCTTGCCGTGTTGAGAAACCGGATGAGGAACGGGCAGCGACACACGCAGGGAATCGGGCGCGATAAACCGCTTCGCCTTTTCACCCGACAACGGACGATCGGATGCACCGCTGGTTCTTGGCAGAATCGCCTCATCGGCGATGAAGGCCACTAACCCTAACGCGTCGAGCTGCGCACGGATTGCCTCTTGATTGTCCACGCAATCGACAAAGGCCAGTGCCCGGTCCTGAGCAACGTGTTGCCACTGCAAGGCTCGCTCGGCAATCTTGGGCACTTCCTGACACAGCATGGCCTCCGCTTGTCGGCCGAGTATGGTGCGGCCTTGTGCCGGCAGGCCGAGCGACAATCGAGCCTCGACCCATTGGGCGTCACCACCATGGCCGTTCGTTCCAAGACCTCTTGCCCGCCCACGTCAATTGAAATGAGCCCGCTTTTCCCGATCCCCCGATTGCCCTGACACACTTGCCGAATTGCCTGATGCACTTCACGAATCAAAAAATCCTGCAAGGCGATTCGGCGAACGCGATGAAAAAAGGTCGGATGGGAGTTGGGCGACGGCATCAGGAACTCGCACGCGAATTTTAGAAGGGGAAGCAAAGGGATCGCCTTGCACGTGGTCGATGAACAAGGTGAACTGAGCGTACGCGTAGGAGCCTTCCAGATCCTTGTACGCTTTGTACCCTCGACCATCAATTCGGGCAAGGATTTTTCTGAGATCATCGACGGTACGCATCTGAAGAGGGAAAACTATTGAGAAGGCTCGGCCGGCATGGAACTTATGTGAACCTTCGACAACTGCTCCAACGCAAGCATCAAGGCATGCGTGCCGGAGCGTCCATGCCCATGAGCTTGAACGGCAAGGTAGAGTTGATGCACCAATGAAAGCCCGGGCAAGACAAGCCCCATCCGTTTGGCTTCTTCCAAGGCAATGCCCATATCCTTCACAAAATGTTCGACAAAGAACCCAGGGGCAAAGTTGCGAGTCAGTATTCGGGGAGCAAGGTTGTCCAACGTCCAACATGCCGCGGCGCCGACTCGGATGGATTGCAACATGGTTTCTAAATCCAACCCTGCGCGATAGCCATACAATAACGATTCACACACTCCAATCATTGTTCCGGCGATCGTTATTTGATTGCAGAGCTTGGTGTGCTGACCAGCGCCGGTCGCACCCTGATGGATAATGGTCTTACCCAACAACTCAAAAAGCGGTCGGATTGCTTCCACGACGTCGGTTTCTCCGCCCACCATAATGGACAACGACGCGTTGCGCGCACCTATATCCCCACCCGAAACCGGAGCATCCAGGAAGTATGCTCCACGAGCCCTTACAACTTCTGCTATCTTTCCAGCTAAAGTCGGAGGAGCCGTGGTCATATCCACAAACACCATCCCTGCTCGTGCCTGATGGATGAGGCCTTCTTCGCCTAAGTAGACTTCGAACACATCCTGAGGGAACCCCACCATCGTGAAGACAACGTCGGATTCATCGGCCACTCGTGCCGGCGAATCCGCCCATCGCGCCCCGTGTTGAAGCAGTTCTTCAGCTTTTGATCGAGTTCGTGAAAAGACGGTTATCGCATGGTCCTTGGCCAAGAGGTGTCCGGCCATGGCACCTCCCATGACACCCGTCCCAATCCATCCAAGACGAAGCGGAGAAGGAAGTCTGAATTGTCCGGACATAGAGATTAAAAAATTTTACCCGGTGGGCAAGGCAGGTTGTTGTTGAGTCAGGCAATGCAACGTCCCAAACCCCCACGCAAGATCGACCGCGTGAATCCCAATAACCGGGTGGTCTGGAAACAATTCACTCAAAATGCCCAGAGCAATTCGATCATTGGGATCATTAAACGTTGGAACCAGGACAGCCGCATTCGCAATATAAAAATTGGCGTAACTCGCTGGAAGCCGTCGACCATCAAAATACAGGGGGGCCGGCATGGGCAATGGAATCACCTCAATTTTGGTTCCATTTTCCAGCGTCGCGTTTTCTAAACGCTCTCGATTTTCAGCCAACACATGGTAATTGTCATCACCGCTGTTTCGTTCCTGACACAACACCACGGTTGTCGGATTCACAAAGCGACACACATCATCCACGTGCCCATGGGTATCATCCCCGGCAATACCTTTGTTCAACCATATGACATTGGTGACGCCCAAAGCTTCTTTTAAAACCGACTCATAGTCCGTAGATAGAAACCCCGGATTGCGCACTTGAACATCACGATCAAGCAAACATTCTTCGGTGGTCAACCCAGTCCCAACCCCATTCACGTCAAGACTGCCCCCTTCCAAGACCACCTTATGCCCTTTGTGAAGAATGGGGAAGGAGCGACAGGCTAAGCGAGACGCTACTTTCACCGACACTCGATTGTCTTTTTTCCAATCAGAGTAGCGAGCCCACGCGGTAAATTGAAAACGTGCAATCGCCACTTCCGAAGTCGGCTGATCCCGCGTCACAAAAATCGGACCAAAGTCACGAGTCCACCCACGATCCGTCGAAATCCGAAAAAACTCGATAGTGGAAAGATTGGCTTCGACCCGTGCTAAAACACTCCGCGCACGCTTTTCATGGGCCTTGGAAGGAACGAGAATATGGACCCGCTCTCCATCCGCCAACTTCCGAACAATCTCTCCATACACCCAATGAATGGTGGCCAGTTTACCAGGCCAATCAGAGGCGTTATGGGGCCACCCCAGCCAAGTTGCCTCATGCGGCTCCCATTCCGCCGGCATGCGGAACCCTAATTGAGCAGGAGTCGACACTGGACGTAACGTTTTCCCTTAATGATTTTCTTCTTCTCTTCTCATTGAGGTGACAGATGGTATCCCTATGGCAATGGTTCTCGCCATAATATGCGCTCAAAGCTTAAGGACCAATGTGTTGTGATATGACATCGTCCTTGTAAAAGTCCTGCTTTCCAGCAGCTCATTAACAGCCTCGACCAATCCGGGAAACCTATTTGAATAATCGTCGAAAATCACTAGTGCGCCTTTCAGGAGTAGCGGAAAAAACAACTCAATATCTTTTTGAACTCCTTCCTTGGTATGATTTCCGTCAATAAACAGCATTCGAATCCCTTTGTGACCGATTTTCTTAGCTGCAAGCTCACTCGACATATCAAGAAGGCAGACCACTTTATCTAGACCAATGCGTTTCATATTATTTAAAAAGGCTCTTTTCAGATCACTCAACTGTTCATTTTCTTTTACAACCGTTTCTCCTTTCCCAACGTTTTCGCCAAAATGATCAATAGCGTAAAACGTGCCGTTATTCGAATTCGCTACCGCTCGACCCAAAAAACTCGTTGACCGCCCTTGCCACGACCCAATTTCAACGACATCCCCTTGAAGTTCCTGCATGTAACATAAAGTGTACAAAATTTCTCCTGATCGCGGCGCAACCATCCCCGGAATCAACAACGAAATCGATGCCAACATATCTAAATCTATGATTTTGTGATTTGGACTAAGATCACGTACTGGTTCGATTACATTTCTGGCGCGAATGAGTCGAAACACTAACACCAAAGTATTTCGCTTTTTTTGTATTAACAGCCTCAGATTTCGTTTTAACGACTGTAGCATCAACCGCATATTCATATTCTTCACCCTAAGGCATTATTTCAAACTGCCTAGCACTCACCATCGTCGCCATGGTCAAAGAAACGCTTCGTGAGGCCGCCATACGCATCAACTCGACGGTCGCGGAGAAAGGGCCAATTGCGCCGGACTTCTTCAACTCGGCTCATGTTAATTTCAGCGAGGACAATCTCTTCTTTATCAACCGACGCTTCGGTCAGGACGATGCCAAAGGGGTCACAAATGAACGAACTCCCCCAAAATTCGATGCCCTCCCCGCCTGCATCGGGTTTCTCATGGCCCACTCGATTCACGGAAGCCACAAACACGCCGTTCGCAATCGCGTGACTGCGTTGAATAGTCTGCCACGCGCCTCGTTGCGATTCACCTTCTTGTGCTTTTTCCGAGGGATGCCACCCGATTGCGGTGGGATAGAACAACATCTCAGCACCCTGAAGCGTCGTGAGCCGAGCGGCTTCAGGATACCATTGATCCCAACAGATGAGAGTGCCGACTTTGCCCACACTCGTTTGAATCGCTTGAAAGCCTCTATCTCCCGGAGTGAAATAAAACTTCTCGTAGTAGGCTGGATCATCAGGAATGTGCATCTTGCGATAGAGGCCGGCAATAGAGCCATCGCTATCAATCACGACAATCGAGTTGTGATAAATCCCGGCGGTCCGTCGTTCAAAAATCGGGACGATAATCACCACGTTGTGCTTGCTCGCAATCTTGCCCAACGCTTCAGTCGAGGGCCCAGGCACCGACTCCGCCAAATCAAACAACGCCGGATCTTCTTTTTGACAAAAATATTGCGAACGAAACAGTTCCGGGAGACAGACAATCCTGGCACCCTGCCGTGAGGCTTCTTGAATATTTGCAAGGGCAGAAACGAGGTTCTCGTGGGGAACAGCCCCACAAGACATCTGGACCAAGGCTATCGTCAGATTGTTTTCCAGGTTCATGAGAGATGAGCCTACCGAAACCTCCCCTATCCTACAACCCTCCTTTCAAGGACACATTGAACATCAGAAGGACAACAAAAAAGGGCGTTACAAGACAGGCTGATCAATGAAAAGGGAAGACGGTTCAGGAAAAAGTAGAGCGGCAGGTTCTTCGGCAGCAAGCATGGTAAGAGTCATGCCAGCCAAGGCCTCACGGACGGCTTGATCCCGTTGGCGCAGAAGGGCTCCGACGAGATCGTTGCCTTCCTGCACCATCTCAGTTGGCGTAAATTCTTTATGCGCGACGAGTTGAAGTACTTCCAGCACGGTAATCTGTTCCGGTGGTCGTCCCAATGCCATTCCTTTGGGCTCGGCTGTTCGATAAATCAGACCGTGGTCAACGAAATTTTCGACAAGAGCTTCCAGCGCAGAAAGAGGCACGCCTAATTTCGTCGCCAATTGTTGCGTCTGATAGGGTGGCGCACCTGCCATATACTGGCGCGTGATGTGGACCAGCATGGTCAGGGCCAAATGTTCTTGGAAGGCAGCGGTGCGTTGTTTCCATCGGAGGCGAGTCAGATAGGCGGTCGGATGTTGATGATAATAGGCCACTTGCGCACCGACTAAGACTATAAGCCAGCCGACGTAGAGCCAGATGAGGAACAAAATCAAAATGGCAAAACTGGAATAGACGGCACTATATCGCGTCGCTCCTGCAACAAAAGATGCAAACAGCACCCCAACGATTTTCCACAATATTCCGCCTGTCACCCCCCCTACTAAGGCTGATGCGAAGCTCACTTGAGTATGAGGAACGAACTTGTACAAAAACGTAAAACCAAGACAAATCAACACGAACGGCATGAGGGCCGTCATCCAGAGCACGGCGATCCCCACGGGCTCGATTTTCAATATCGTTTGCACGAGCCAGTGGCTTTGTGCCGAGGCAATGCTGGCAACGGCCGTGAAGACCAGCACGGGTCCCACCAAGACCACACTCAAGTAGTCGGTAAATTTTCTCGTCAGGGGTCGCGCATCGCGCACTCGCCAGATATGATTGAGAGCTTCTTCGATTTTGTCGATCAGTGAAAACGTAGTATAAAACAACCCTGCCAGCCCAACTGCCCCTAAAGCACCCACTTTGAGGTTGTTGACGAATTCAACAATATGACCGGCGATTTCCGAGCCTTTTTCCCCCAACGGTTCCAGACCTTGGACGAGCAACGGTTCGAGGTGTTGGTGCACGCCAAAGGCTTTCAGCACGGAAAACGTCACGGCCAGAAAGGGGACGAGTGACAGCAGCGTGGTCGAGACAAGACCCGTCGCTCGTATACTGAGAACGCCATCGCGAAAATCGGAGATCGCCACCACAACCAACCGCAGAGGCTTGATATAAAAAGCTGCCAAGCCCTCGAGCGTTGTCGGATCCTGAACCCACAGATCCCGACGAAAAAATTTCTCAACTCGACCCAATACGTTCACAGATTTTCCTTTATAACTATTTCAGTGATTTCAATATCTTCGGTTCAACCTCTACCCTGATAATTACGTAGGCTACAATGGCTATTCACAAAAGTCTAGCCAAAAGGCCGACTCCCCTTTTACGAAACTCGAGACAGTTGGTACACTGACCTAATTTTTTTATGATCCTGTTATGATGAAACCGATTCTGCACAGAGGAATGGCTGGGTTTTTCTTTTGTCTCCTGCTTGTGGCTTGCCAAGAAAATGTGCCCTCGCCCCCTGCTGCAACCTCTGAACACAACAGGTTGCAGGCGGATGACTATGCCACGGCGGAACTCGTACTTTTACAGAAGCTTCGTGAAGCCGAAGCCAGAGGACAATCAGATAGCGACCTTGCCGCCACGTTGCATGATGTCGGTGAACTGTATCGGGTCCATGGACATTTGGCTGAGGCGGAGCCCTATTTTTGGCGGGCACTCCCAGTTTGGGCTACCTCGGTCGGTGCCATGGATCCACGCATGGCAATGAGCTTAAGCAGCCTGGCTTTGGTCTTTGAAACCAAGAAAGAATATACGAAGGCTGTCCCCTTGGTGAAACAGGCGCTAACAATCAGAGAGGAGGCATTGGGCGTTGATCATCCCCAGATCGTTCCCAGTCTTGAACAATATGCCGGCTTGCTTCGGCTTTTGAATCGTATCGAGGAGGCAGAACAGATAGATGCTCGACGGGCCCGTATTCTGGCACCATGATCAACAGATGCAGGCTCTCAAGTGTGAAGCCTCACGACGCTTCTTGGGCAAAAACTAGAGACGCCCATCCCTTAACAGTCCGAACACGCTCTTTCCTCACAACCAAAGGTGCTTCGCAGCTCTAGTCACGTGCAGCCATATTCATATCCGTTGCAAAATGCGCTCGCCGATTGGCCTGGAAACACGCTGTAGTAAACACACGGCATGCTGGCCGGTCCTTCCCAAAAGAGGCCACAACCATTTGCTCTGAAGGAACCCCTAAATGGGACAAATACTGCTTGACCATCGCGGCGCGTTTTTCGCCGAGGACGTAATTGTAAGCGCGCGTTCCCCGCTCATCGCAATGACCTGCAATGCTAATGCGTTCATGAGGGTGTGCTTTGAGCCACTCTGCATTGGATTCCAAAATCTGGTGAGACTTTTCAGAAAGACGCCAACTGTCATACGCAAAAAAGATATCTTGGAGACCATGTGAAAAGTGTACGCCCCTTCTCTGAGTAGACCAATTCTTATGAGCATCGGTCACAGAATAGTCGGAAGAGCGTCCGGATACCGCCAACTGATCCCGGGGCATGGCCCGGGACATGCCTTTGCTATTTTCCATCCCAGCAGCACCCAACGGCCCCCTCCTTGTAGCGGACGATCGATCAGTAGAGGAAGAAGGGGTGGGAGGAAGGGACGAAAAGCCGCTCCATGTCTCCTGTCCCTTCCCAGCGACCAGGGTCCCGCCTTTATCGTCATAAAGGTCGGCCGCGGATAAAGCTTCTACTGCCCCGGCTTGCCTGCCATCAGCTGGGCCCAAAAAATTTTCATCTCCCAGAAGTGTCTCCTCAAGCTGCACCAGGGGATCACCGGAAAGATCTTTGTTATTCATATTACCTGGAACCTCCTGATTGACCTTGCTTGAAGAAAGATCTGCTGAACCACTCACACCATGAACGAATTTCTTTCCACAAGCCGAAGTCATCATGAGCAAACACGCCAAAAGCACCAACAGACCAATAATTGGTTTATTTGTTTTCATCGTACTCCTCTCCTTTAATCAGTAACCAGACCTAGGTTGTTACATATCTGTCCTAAACCGTATCTCTCTTCATTCCAAAGACCATTGTCACGATTTCTACCTGTAATAGGGTTTATGCAAAAATAGGACCAATTTAAGAAATACAGGAAGAGTTATTTTGGCAAAAAGGGTCGAACGGGCTAATCACTGCAGCCAAACAGGCTTACTGGCATTAGCCAACGGTCTTTTTAAGAGAGGGATATAACCAAAAGAGGGGAAATGCTAAAGAAGGAAGCCAGTGCGAATAGTGGC
Organism: Nitrospirales bacterium; assembly: GCA_965247845.1. Classification (GTDB taxonomy): domain Bacteria; phylum Nitrospirota; class Nitrospiria; order Nitrospirales; family UBA8639; genus Bin75. Next base: position 730,933 of record OZ252040.1, read on the forward strand.
GGGATTAGCTGATGTTTTTTTTCAACAGGCGTTGCTTTTAGTCAACGCTTTGAACCACGAATGACCGCACGTCGTCCTAAAAGACTGAGGACCTCCAGCCACGCAACAATGTTGTCATGGCCTCACAGGGCAACGGCCGAGAACAGAAATAGCCTTGCATCACCTGACACCCATGTGTGCGGAGAAATCTGGCTTGATGAGAAGATTCTACTCCTTTTGCAATAACAGACACCTGCAATTTTTGACCAATAGCCAGACACCGTTCAATAGCCCTCTTCGAATCAGGATTGTTGGGCGCGGCAACCACCAAAGAAGAGGCCAGCTTCAATCGTTGAAAGGGAAGGCGCCGCAGCAACGATGCTAACGTGTCTTCGTACACCACGTCATCCAAGACGCTTTCTACGCCCACGTCCAACAACTTTTTGACAAGAGTGCCCACGGCCCGTTGTCGCAGGCATGCCCCGGATTGAGCAATTTCAAGACGGAGGGCTTGAGGGGCGACACCCGTTTCTTGTAACACTCGTTGCACCATCGTCAGGATCTGCTTGGGCTCTGAACGCATAAAGGAAAGATTGACGGACATCGGCGCGGCAGACAACCCTTGTGCAGACCAGGCCAGACTTTGCAGACAGGCGGTCTTCAAGACCCATTCTTGAATCGCATCGAAAAAATCGGCCTTCTCAGCTAAAGGTAAAAACTGAGACGAAAAGACCAAGCCCAGCTCAGGATGTTGCCATCGCAGTAAGGCTTCGACGCCGACAATCCGTCCTGAGCGTAGCGTGACCTCGGGCTGATAATGAAGGAGAAATTCCTCTCGATCCCAAGCCCCTTCGAGATTCTTTTCCAAGATAAGCCGCTCAAACGCCTGCGCGTTCATTTCCTCGGAAACAAATTGATAGCAGTGCCCACCTTTCTCTTTTGCGCGATACATCGCGCGATCAGCCTGCGCAATCAAGACATCAGGATCGGTCGCATCGAAAGGATACAACGCAATCCCCACGCTCGCCGTGATAGGGATAGTCTGATTTCCCACAATTGCAGGTTGGCCGACGGCTTCCAAAACCTTTTGCGCCACATGTCCGGCATCCTGCCCTCGGGCCAAATCTTGAAGCACCATGGTAAACTCATCGCCACTCAGTCGCGCGATGGTATCGGTACTACGCACACAACGAGCCAAACGATCCGCCACGACCTTGAGCAACGCATCCCCCATCTCATGGCCCAGGGAATCATTAATCGGTTTAAAACGATCCAGGTCTACAAAGAGAACCCCGACTCCCCGACCATGGCGCCTGGCTTGGGCCAAGGCCTGCCTCAGTCGATCGTAGAACATGGTTCGATTGGGCAAATCGGTCAGAGGATCATGATGGGCCAAGTGAAATATCCTCGCTTCCGTCTCTTTGCGAACCGTGGCCAAGGACAAGGTGATCGTCATGTGCCTCGCAAGCTTTTCAAACCATTGAATCGTGAACGGATCGAACGCGTCTCGATGCTCACCATAGACGGCCAGCACCCCGAACGCCCGATCCCGTGTATATAAAGGAACCACGAGTTGTGCCGGGTATCGTCTGCCGCCTACGGGACGGGGCACCCTATCAGCCCAATCATGTTCCTCTTGAAGATGAAGAGTCCTATGCGTATCCAGTATGGATTCCACACAACGCCGTTCCTCGTCAGTCAACCCGTAAGATGGCGGATCCAAATTCAAACAAGCTTCACCAGCCTGTGCGCACACGGAAATTTCTCCATCGGCCTCTCGTATCGCCACCCAAACCAAGGGATAGGAAAAGCGTTGAATCAATTGATCGCACAGACGCGACAAGCTTTGTGAAAGAGAAAACCCTTCGAGAATGTATTCACCCAGAGTTTGGAGCAATTGGTCACCAGCCGCCAATCGTTCCCCAACCGACACGTCTCGAATCAACCAATGCATCGCTGCAATCCGACCCGATGCCCCCCGTAACGCAGAGATGGTGAGCAAGGCGGAAAAACTCGCATGGCCATTCGGAGCAAGCGTCATTTCGCATTCAAGATCAGACTCGCCTTTCTCGAACTTTTGGAGTTGGGACTGAAAGGCAACATGCTCATCCAAAGCCAACAACGCCGGCAAAGGCTGTCCAATCAGAGCCTGTTGCGACAGATTGAGCATATTTGCCGCCGCCTGGTTCGCCGACTGGATGATACCTTGTGAGTCTGTGACAAGATGGCTGTCACGTGGAACAAGCTCTTCCGACATCAAGGCCCTCATCACCGAATTTCATTCAGGAACTTTGACGATTCCCGCCTCCACGTCGTGTTGGACTTGAGCATAGCGTTCGGGTGTCCCTACGTCGGACCAGTACCCGGAAAACACGTACCCGGCTACCCTTGCTCCCCGTTCCAGCCACCACACATAGGCATCAATGATCGAAGAAAAAACCCCTTGAGAAACATGGCGCAACATACACGGGTCAAGCACATGGACGCCGGCAAACATGCGTCGTGACGGAGGCACATCGCCCTCTTTCGCCATACGCCCCTTTCCATGAATGCGCAATACTTGGTCATCCTCATCCGTCTCAATCACGCCCCAGTGCTCGACAGCAGGATCATCACGGAGTGCCATGGTGGCAAGAGCCTCTTTTTTCTGGTGATACGCAACCAGTTGGGATAAATCCAGATCCGCTATCGTGTCTCCATTTAACACAAGAAAGTGGTTGTCCTCAAAAAACTCCTCGACGTGTTTGATGCCGCCCCCTGTTCCCAGTAACACCGGTTCATAAGAATACGAAAGGTGCATGTGCCATTGCGACCCATCACCCAACGTTTGTTGGATTTGCTCGCCGAGGTAGTGGAGATTAATCATCACATCTTCAACGCCATGTCGACGCAGCAAAAGGAGATTCCACACAAGAAGAGGATAGGGTCCCAAGGGCAAGAGCGGTTTAGGAATAGACTTCGTCAGAGGACGAAGTCGTATGCCAAGCCCCGCTGCCAATACCATGGCTTTCATAGAATGGTCTTCACCGCCATTCAGGAATATAGGGCGTGAGGTGCAGTAGGAGAGATTCTAATTCAGGATATTTTGCTAAGTTCCGTCGCACATAGCCCAACGTCCGGGGAATATCCCCAAGAAACCTGGGATTCCCTTTGACCCGATCAATATACACAAATCGGCCGGCTGCTTTCAGATTGCGTTGAATGCTTGTGAAATCAAAGAGCCGCCGAAACGCCGCACGATCCGTCAATAACATACGCTCCTGTCTAGCCGGCTCTAGCCCTGCACACATCTCGGTGATATATCGATCGATCATCTCATCAACAAACGCTTCATCCAAGGCAATGTAGGAATCCCGAAGAAGAGAGGCCAGATCATAGGTTGCCGGTCCCAGTAAGGCATCCTGAAAATCAAGGACCCCTAGTCGATCCCCATCGACCATCAGATTCCGTGAGTGATAATCACGATGCGTAAACACCTGGGGTTGGCCGGCAAGCAATTCAGCTATCGTAGAAAACCCATCACGAATCACCTTTTCGTGATCCGCACATATCGGTTTTTTGTCGTGCCTGGCCCAAATGCCATATTCCAAAAAATGCTCAAACTCCCACATCAAAAGCGGCTTATCAAACGAATGGGAGAAAGCCTGACAGGTATCGGCACCGCCTCCCGTCAGTTGAAGATGCATCCGGACCAACGTATCAATGGCCAACGGATAGTATTTCCGAACGACAGACTCCCCATCTTTGAGACAAGCCTGAAATAAGGTCAGATCACCGAAATCTTCGAGATACAGCAGGCCGGCTGCTTCATCATAAAAATGAAGTGCGGGGACCGAAATTCCGGTCTCGGCCAATAGCCGAAGGATATTCAAAAACGGAAGTTCTTGGAGATCCGTAGCTGCTCCGCTCACAGCCTCTTCCGAGGCCTTGAATCCTTCAGGATCCGCCAGCTGCATCAAGATCAACGAGGGCATCGGCCCGTTTTGTAATTCGAGCCGATAATACCGCCGATTCGACGCATCGCCACACAACGACACCACATTAGCCAACTCAGCACGAAAGGGCAGCCGGGTCCGCAGCGTCGTCTCCAACAGCATCGGATCCGGTCTGAGAGGTGAAGAAATGGCTTCAGGACTCATACCCTCAAATTATAAGGCGTCTCACCGGCTCTGTCACTTTGCAATATCGAGATATCCAAAGGTAAGCTATCATTCTTTGAGAACGTTGTGGGTACAGCCAGCCTGCTGGATCTTATCGTCTCAGCCTTGGAGAAAGTCGCCAGTGAAATCCGATTCGAACTTCGTTGTGATTGCTTCGATATGCGCACTGCAAAACATTGGATACCTAAGGAAGTGGCTGCTTAATACCAGCAGGGTGCAGGTCAACGGCTGAGCACTAACTGCAATCCGGACCGCTTGAAACATGAAAGAAAAAAGAACCTCAAAAATGTCCAAGCCCTTACAACCGCTGGCTGAAGTATTTGGGCACCTCATAGACGACAGATCGGCCAAGGGGACACGTTATCGCTCAAATCGTCTTTGTCCATTCAATAATAAAGTTCCCAATTGCACCAAGGACAAGGCAAAAGATCCTTTAGGCGTGTGCAGCATCTTTCACGATTCCGCTCCGGTTATCACTTGTCCCATCCGTTTCCGCGAAGACTGGCTTATCACGGATGATGCCGCGTCATTCTTTTTCAAAGATACTGCATCATGGAGTTCTTTGACGGAAGTGCGCCTGAACGATGTTCATGGAAAATCTGCAGGAAATATTGATGTCGTCCTTGTTGCATATGACAGCAAAGGCAGAATCTGCGACTTTGGCGCACTTGAAGTCCAGGCCGTATATATTTCAGGAAATGTCCGTGAGCCCTTCGAATATTACATGAAAAATCCAAAGGTTCACGCTAAAATGGATTGGGCAACCCAACCCAACTACCCAAGGCCAGATTATTTGTCATCTTCTCGCAAGCGGTTGGCTCCTCAGCTCTTGTTTAAGGGAGGGATTCTTCATTCTTGGGGCAAAAAAATTGCCGTAGCATTAAACAAAAACTTCTTCCAGACTCTTCCAAAACTGAAGAAGGTCAGTAAATCAAAAGCGCAAGTTGCATGGCTTATCTATGAGCTTGCATTGGTGAACAATAATGGTCATGAGAGTTTCTCCCTGAAAAAAGTTGATCAAGTTTATACGGAATTTGAGCCGGCGCTTTTGTCAATCACGACAGCGGCTCCCGGGAACGTTCACGATTTCATGAAGTTGCTTCAGGAAAAACTCGATGAGCAACTTGAAGTACCTCCCACGACCAAAGTCATTGAAAAACCTTTCTAAAAACATATGGCATCCCCCAGGCAACAAACATTGTTCCCGAATATGAATGATGGCCAGAAGCCACCTAAGCCCGTCAATGTTGCCTCGATTCCACAGAGGAGTCCTTTTCGCTATCCTGGTGGGAAAACCTGGTTTGTCCCCACATTTCGAGACTGGATTGCGAATCATCATCCCAAACCGAAAATGTTAATCGAACCCTTTGCCGGTGGAGGAATTATCAGTCTTACCGCCCTGTTTGAAAGGCTCGTGTCGCATGTGGTTATGGTGGAAATTGATGAAGAGATAGCGGCAGTTTGGCAATCGGTAGTAAACGGTCATAGTGAATGGATTGCGAAAAAAATCCTTTCGTTTAATTTGACGAAAGAAGCAGTTGTTAAAGAAATTTCTAAAAACAAGGTGGATGATAAAGAAAAAGCCTTTCAAACCATTTTGAAAAATAGAACTTTCCATGGAGGCATTCTCGCCGAAGGGTCGGGTTTCCTGAAGTATGGTGAAAATGGCAAAGGAATCCATTCACGATGGTATCCCGCAACCTTGGCTAAACGATTCAGAAACCTCACCGTCATTTCAGACAAAATAGTATTTCGTAAAGAGGATGGGTTGAAAGTAATCAAAGAATATTCGAGACGGGAAAACGTTGTATTTTTTATTGATCCTCCTTATACGGCCGGAAAAAAAAAGGCAGGCAAGCGACTCTATAGCCACTACTCAATTGATCATGAGCGATTATTTACATTATGCGAATCCATAAAAGGTAACTTTCTAATGACTTACGACGATGCAGATGAGGTCAAAGTTATGGCCCGGCGCCATGGATTCCAAATGCGCCTTATCCCTATGACAAACACTCATCATGCAACCATGGAGGAACTGGTCATCGGGAAAGACTTATCTTGGATGGATTGTTATCCCGCCACCCATGAACCTACAGTCGAGTATCGAACAAAAAGCAGAAAAAAAGGTTTAGAGAAAAAAATGATTTAGAGAGTAAAGAGGATCAGGCATGGAAATCGGATTTATCGGACTTGGCAAAATGGGCATGAATATGGTGACCCGGCTTCGGCAGAATGATCATCGGGTGATTGTATTTGATCGGGCGCAGGACCTCATGACCCAAGCTGAAGGGATCGGGGCGGTTGGAGCCTCTTCGCTTCAAGACCTCGTCTCGAAACTCGTCAAGCCTCGCGCAATATGGGTGATGGTCCCTTCTGGTGCGCCCACAGAAGACACCGTTCAAGCCCTTGGCGGCCTCTTGGAACCCGATGACGTCATCATCGATGGAGGCAACACCAACTTCCACGACGACGTCCGTCGGGCTGCAGAATTGAACACTAAACAGATTCATTACATGGATGCCGGAACCAGCGGAGGCATTTGGGGACTACAGATTGGCTATTGCCTGATGATAGGGGGCGAAGCAAAACCCGTACGTCGGCTTGAGCCGATTTTCGCCACACTGGCCCCAGAAGATGGATGGGCCCACGTCGGCGCTCATGGAGCCGGACACTACGTCAAAATGGTGCATAACGGCATTGAATACAGCATGATGCAAGGCTATGCCGAGGGGTTTGAATTGATGTCGAAGAGCGATTACAACCTTGATCTGCCGAAGATTGCCGATCTGTGGATGCATGGGAGCGTTGTGCGGTCATGGCTTTTAGAACTCGGGGCCACTGCTCTCAAAGACGATCCAAGACTCGCTGGATTACAAGGATATGTTCAAGATTCTGGTGAAGGTCGATGGATGCTGATGGAAGCCATGGACAAGGATGTCCCAGTCCCCACCCTGTCCGCCGCGCTCTTCACCCGTTTCCGATCCAGGCAGGAAGAGTCCTTTTCGGAGAAAATGCTCGCGGCTCTTCGCCGTGCATTTGGTGGCCATAGGGTCAAACGGGAATCAACGTCACCTTGAGCGGAATGCTATGACAAGGACCATCCAGCAAGAGCAACCCTTCCCGAGACAGACCGGCCCTGGTGCACAGGTCGAACCCTGTACCCTCGTCATTTTTGGGGGATCTGGAGATCTCACCCGACGCAAGCTCTTACCAGCTCTTTACAATTTGGCGCTTGATGGATTGCTCCCTCCCAACTATGCCGTGATTGGCATTGGACGCAAGCCCTGGAGTGACGATGAGTTCAGGAAAGTGGCGCACAGCGGCATTGAGCAATTTTCTCGGCAGTCTCTCCAACAAGATACGTGGGCGGATTTTGCACGACGACTGCATTATGTCTCTGGATCCAGTGAAGATCTCACGATGTATCAAGGGCTCAAAAAACGAATCGAAGAAATCGAGACCCAATTCCATTTGCCGGGCCATCGCATCTTCTACTTAGCGATTCCGCCCACCTCCTTTGGACCCTCCTGTGAAGGGTTACGGCATGCCGGGCTGATCTATCCAGCTGAACTGCCTGATCGCGTCTCCCGAGTCATCGTTGAAAAACCCATTGGTCACGATTTGGAGTCGGCAAAAGCCATCAATACGACGATCGGTGAAGTGTTTGATGAATCTCAAATCTACCGTATCGATCATTATCTCGGAAAAGAAACGGTTCAGAATATTATGGTGCTCCGATTCGCCAACAGTATTTTCGAACCCATCTGGAATCATAAATATATCGACCATGTACAGATTACCGTGAGTGAAGAGGAAGGCTTAGGCACCAGAGCGAGCTATTACGAGGAAGCTGGAGCCCTCCGGGATATGATGCAAAATCACATCCTCCAACTCCTCTGCCTGATTGCCATGGAACCACCCTATTCATTAGAGACGGACGTCGTTCGCAATGTCCGCATGGAGGTGCTCCGTTGTCTCCACCCTATCCGTGGCAAAGATGTGGAGCGTGTCATGGTTCGTGCGCAATACGCCCATGGAACAATCAACGGCCAGGACGTTCCCGGGTATCGACGCGAGGAAGGCGTCCGACCGGATTCGACAACGGAGACGTACGTGGCGCTGCGGTGTTACGTAGAAAATTGGCGGTGGTCAGGAGTGCCTTTTTATCTGCGAACCGGGAAAGCGATGCCGCGTCGGGCTACAGAAATTGCGGTTCAATTCAAAGATATTCCGGAAATTCTTTTCAACGCCGCCTCCCAAGTGCGCCAGGCACCCAATGTACTGACGCTTCGCATTCAACCACACGAGGGCATGGCATTGAGAATCATGTCTAAGATTCCTGGCAGTCGAGCAAAAACCCATCCCGTCGACATGAACTTCAACTATGGCGACGCCTTTTCTGCTCCATCGCCTGAAGCCTATGAACGGTTGTTGTTGGACGTGATGGCCGGAGACGCCTCGCTGTTTATGCGACGCGATGCCGTGGAAGCCTCATGGGCCTGGATTACGGATATTCTTGACGGCTGGAAAGCCCATGGCGGCCGATGGCTGCCTGAATACCCCGCAGGCACTTGGGGCCCCGTTGAAGCGGACAAGCTCATCGAAACCGACAGCCGAAAGTGGCGATTGGTGTGACGCCGGCCTTGCGTCATCTATCCTAGCCGCCCCGTATTTTCTCTCTTGTGACCCCCGGTCGTTCTCAAGACGGTGTAAACAACGCCCCCTCAACCGCCTTCTGAATTCGCTGTAACCCACCTTCAATATCAAGCCCAAGATGAAACCGAATCACTCGCCGATTGCGAGTAGAAAGACTCTTCATATCTCCCAATGCTTGTGCGGCTGCTAAAGTACCAAAGGAATAGGGCTCCTCAGGAATTTCCAGATCCTTTCTCTGGTCCGCCGTGATCTGAATAAACACTCCGGAATTGGGACCACCCTTATGGAGTTGACCGGTTGAATGAAGAAAGCGCGGGCCATACCCCAATGTCGTCGCGACTTGTTTCGCATGACGAACAATGGTGCGAATGTGTTGGAAGGTGTCATGAACCGCCGGAGTCCGTTCAAGATACGCATTGATCGCAACATAATCCCCGACCTGTACACGGGAGAGATGCGCGGCCACCGCGCGGGATAACGAAGACGCGCCATCTAACGCGTGTTGATTCGCGGCATCGGCAAAGATACGAATGTCCCCATCCGTGATAACGGGCAATGCCTCTGGTAAGCGTCCACTCTTTTTAAACTCCTCAAGATAGAACATGGTAAACTCTTTACTCTCCTGGACATTGGGTTGATCGAACGCGTTAATTCCCAACAGAGACCCGGCGGTAGCAGTCGCCATCTCCCACCGGAAAAACTCCTGCCCGAGATTCATCAAACTCGAGAAATCAATGCGCACGACTGGATGACCCGCCACTTTTAGGGCATCGACTTTTGCATCTTGCTCCGGAACTGCTCCCTCCGCATAACGGATATACACAAACAAACGATCGTTGCCGTAGACAGGCGGCACGCCTAACGGTTCATCATCAACCGGAATGAGGCCCTTTCCTTCTTTTCCCGTACTTTCGGCAATCAACTGTTCCAACCAGGCACCTAAAGCACTGACGGCAGGAGAGGTGACAAACGTCACCTTATCATGACCAGCCTTGGCTAATATGCCCAAGACCACCCCTAACACAACCCCGGGATTGTCTGCAGCAGGCACGGCCGAATCGCAACTCTGACGCATGCGTTCGGCCTGAGACAGAAGAGACTCAACATTCACTCCCATCGCGGCGGCCGGCACCATGCCAAAGTTGGATAAGGCTGAATAGCGTCCTCCAATGTCAGGTACACCGTGGAAAATATCTCGAAACTGGAGTTCTTGGGCTAGGTGTTCTAAGAGAGAGCCTGGATCGGTAATCGCGACAAAATTCTCGCCGGCACGATCACCTTTGATCTGCCGCATCCGCTCAAAGAAATATTTTTGGAACACCAATGGTTCGGTGGTTGAGCCAGACTTACTCGCCACGATGCACAGCGTATGTTCAAGATCGACTGTTTCTTCAAAACTCCGCACTTGCGAGGGGATGGTACTATCTAACACGTGCAGTTCAGGATAGCCGGGGATGACGCCAAAGGTCATGCGGCACACTTCCGGACAAAGGCTGCTGCCGCCCATTCCCAACAGGAGGATCTTGGTAAACCCGGCGTTTTTGACATCATCTGCGAACGCCTGCAACCGCGATAGGTGACGGACCTGCTGTTCAGAAACGGATAGCCAACCGAGGGCGTTTCGAATGATGGTTTGATGGGCAGGAGCCTCATGCCAGAGCGTGGGATCTTTAGCCCACACTCTGCGGACAAAATCCTTGGCTTGTAAGTCGTCGAGTGCGGCATGCACGGCCGCATCAAATGCTCCTACTGTATAGGTTGGGTGGTTCATCTTTGGGCCAAGCAATTCGGTTCGTTCCTGACTTTTCGCAGCCATACGTCGACCACGCGATTCAATAAATAGCCGAACCCATTCTGTAATAACTGGTTGTGTACAGTGCGAGACGACAATCTGTTCGTTAACGGCATTCTCGTTACGAGTGCCGTTAACGAACTTCTGCGCTTACTGTCGTCGCCAACTGTTGTTTGGCAGCAGCTACGACCCGATCGACGGTAAATCCAAAATGTTTGAGTAAATCTTTAAACGGCGCCGACGCTCCATAGGTGTTTATACCTATGCTTGTACCGCTCAACCCCACATATTTACTCCAACCAAACGTCGTCGCTTGCTCAACAGAAACCCTGGCCGTCACCTCAGGAGGAAGAACACTATCCCGATACTCTTGACTCTGCTGTTCAAAGAGTTCCCAGGCTGGCATACTCACGACTCTGGCATGGATTCCTTGCCCTTTGAGCTCTTCATAGGCTTGCACGCAGAGAGACACTTCGCTCCCGGAAGTCAACAGCAAAACCTCGGGTTTGTTCTTCTCAGCATCAGCCAAGACATACGCCCCTTTGGCTAGGCCACTGGCTGACGCATACCGTGTCCGGTCCAACGTCGGAATGGCCTGCCGCGTTAAGACCAATACCACGGGTTGATGTTGGAGTTGCATAATGACCCGCCACGCTTCCACAACTTCGTTGGCATCCCCTGGCCGGATCGTTATGAGATCGGGGATAGCGCGTAACGACGCCAGATGTTCTATGGGTTGATGAGTCGGCCCATCTTCGCCAAGACTAATCGAATCATGGGTAAACACATAAATCACTGGAATTTTCATCACGGCCGCAAGGCGAATGGCTGGGCGTCCGTAATCGCTGAAAATCAAAAACCCAGCGCCATAGGGACGAACTTTTGAGAGAGCCATCCCACTCAAAATCGAACCCATCGCATGTTCTCGAACGCCAAAATGCAAATTGCGCCCACCCTCGGACCCGGCTTGAAAATCTCCGGCCCCCTCAAAGGTCAGGAGCGTTTTGGTGGAAGGGGCCAAATCGGCAGAGCCTCCCATTAACCAGGGAACTTCCTTGGCAACGGCGTTGAGCACTTTTCCGGAGGACTCCCGACTCGCCAGGCCTTTGGGATCCGCAGGAAATTCAAGCAATCCCCGGTCCCAACTTTCAGGGAGTTGCCGGTGTTCCATTTTCAAGAGTTGATCTGCCAGTTCAGGATACTTCTCCTGGTAAGCGTGAAACATGGTTGTCCAGGCATGTCGTTCGGCCTTTCCTCGCTCGCCTATCCCAGATCGAAAATGTGCCAACACTTCCTCGGGAACCAGGAATTTCGCATCTTCAGGCCATCCGTAGTTTTTCTTCGTCAGACGAATCTCGTCTTCGCCCAACGGTTCCCCATGGGCCCCATGAGTATCTTGTTTATTGGGTGCCCCAAACGCAATATGACTATCAACAATAATAAGGGTCGGGGCTTCGGTTTCGTTCTTGAACGAATTGAACGCCTGCGTTAACGATTCCAAATCATTGGCATCGTTGACATGCGTCACGTTCCATCCATAGGCTCGAAACCGTTCATCCACAGCTTCACTAAAAGCCAGGGCGGTTTTGCCTTCGATGGTAATGCGGTTGCTATCGTACATCCAACAGAGATTCGACAACTTGAGATGACCGGCGAGCGAGGCGGCTTCACTGGAAACCCCCTCCATGAAACACCCATCTCCACAAAAAGAAAAAACATCGTAATCAATGACGTTAAAACCTGGCCGATTGAAATACTGAGCCATCCATCGTTGGGCAATGGCCATGCCTACACTATTAGCCAATCCCTGTCCTAGAGGGCCGGTTGTGGTTTCCACACCAGTCGTCCAATGATACTCAGGATGCCCAGGGCATTTGCTATGCAACTGTCGAAACTGTTTGATGTCATCCAAGGTTACCGCAAGCTCGTTGGTTGGTTCATACCCATCACCAATCGCTTTGATTTGGCAAAGATGGAGGATGGCATACAACAGCATGGAGGCATGGCCAACCGAAAGAACAAATCGATCCCGATTGGGCCAACTAGGATCACCAGGATCAAAACGCAAAAACCGATTCCACAAGCAATACACCACCGGTGCCAGAGCCATTGGGGTGCCGGGATGGCCGGATTTCGCGGCTTGCACGGCATCCATCGCTAACGTACGAATGGTGTTAATACTGAGCTGCTCTACGGATTGGTGCCCTGACATAGTCATCATCCCTTTCTTGAGAAGATGAGAAATGGTGGATAATCGCTCACAACTTTTTCTAAAAACCTGTCGGTACGATCGATGCTTGTGCTCCTTCTGTCGTATCCGTCCGTGGTTTCGCTTTATAGAAATATACGTATTTTTTCCTACATATATCAGTTGTTCTCACAAAAATTTTGCAAACTGCAGAATACCCTTTTGAAGGGGGTCTTGCCAAATGGAGGCAACAGGGTCAGCGGTTCATTGCAAACCGACTTCTCCGGCCTTATGATGATACCTGCGATGAAAGTCATGGTGTCCCATCCACGCAAAGAGATTGAAGTTCAGGGCCCGACTCAAGTCCATCAGCTCCTGCAACAACTCAACCTGACTCCGGAAGCCTACTTGGTCATCCGTGGAGACGAGTTGGTCACGGAGGATACGGTGCTTCAGGATTCAGACTCGATTGAAATCAGGTCGGTTATTTCCGGGGGTTAGCCACTCCATGCGTTGCCGAAAATGTTCTCATCCCGCCGTCATCAAAATGCCCAGGCATAATATCTCCTTGTGCAAAGACTGCTTTACCGAGTTTGTGCATACCCAAGTTCGCCGAGCCATCAAATCCCACCGAATGTTCATTGCCGACGATCGCATTTTAGTAGCCGTATCCGGTGGTAAAGACAGCCTCACCCTCTGGGCCATCCTGCTGAAACTTGGTTACCAGGTTGACGCATTATACGTCGACTTGGGCATTGGCGATTACTCCCTTCGGTCCAGGCAAAAGGTCCAACGTTTTACTGACACTGTCACGGCTGGCTATGAATCGAAACTCCACGTTCATACGGTTGAAGAAGAGCAAGGCGCCGGCATTCGCGAGTTGGCGACGTTAGTCCATCGACCAACGTGCGCCACCTGCGGGACCATGAAGCGCTATCAGTTTAACCGCGTGGCTGTTGAGCAGGACTACGACGTGATGGCAACCGGTCATAACCTGGATGATGAAGCGGCCAGGCTACTGGGAAACGTCCTGCATTGGCAGACGGATTACTTGGACAAACAAACACCAGCCTTGCCTGCCTCACTCGGAGGTTTTGCCAAAAAGGTCAAGCCCCTGTATCGCCTGACAGAGCGAGAGATTGCAGCCTATGCGGTCATCCATCACATAGACTACATTGTGGAGGAATGCCCGATGGCCAAAGGCTCCAAGTTGTTAGCCTACAAACACGCCTTAAATCAACTGGAGGCCGACTCGCCGGGAACCAAGCAAACTTTTTATCTGAAATTTTTAGATCGTCAAGCCAAACAGCAAGAAATATCCGGCAAGATTGCTGAACAAGACCGACAACGCCTCCACCCCTGCACAACCTGCGGACAACCGACGTCCACGGACGTCTGCTCTTACTGCCAAATGATGGCCAAAGCCAAGGCCCACGCCTCATAACCATCGAAAACCGGGGATAGAGACCAAAAATGGTTGCAGAGACCACTACCGAGACAGAAAGATCACCGTTTCTTTTCCTCCATAGCCATGCACGGAATCATGTGACCGAATGCGAACTTTTTGAGTGGAGGGAGGAATTGTGACGTTCGACAGCGAACGAGTAAACGGCTGTTCCTTGACATGTGGGTGAGCCAGTGTTCTGGTCGCGAGCACTTGGCCCTTCATTGAAAGCACTTCCCACCGATCAGCGTAATGCTCCCACCCTTCATCCGCATGCTGAACCGTGACGGTGAACTGACACACAAGATTCCCACTACATGCGGCTTGGGCCTCAAGCACATCGGCTTTCCCGGCCAACGAGAGGCTTGGGTGAAATAAGAAGATAAGGAAGACCACTCCCCAACGATATTTCATTCAATCCTCATTTTCCTGCATGCTCTCACGTTTCTATTCTGCCCGATTCTTAAACAGATTGCAGAGATGTCTGATGAACGGGACTATAGCGATCCCCAAACATCCCAACATTTTCCCTCTATACCCCGAATGAGTATTCTCCTCCGACTCACCCCCCAAATTGACCGGACCACATCGACTATGCCACATTCGTCCTTCCTGTACAGTAACCACTTGAAGATGAAGAAATGGTTGGAGGACTCTTATGGCTTCGGATCTCAAACACAAAAGTCGTGAGTTAACGGAGGGCCCTGGACGGGCGCCGGCCCGGGCCATGTTACGGGCCGTGGGGCTTCGGGATGAGGATTTTGCCAAACCGCTCGTCGCAGTCGCGAATACCTGGTCCGAGGTCACCCCATGCAATATTCACCTACGTGATATTGCTGAAAAGGTTAAATTGGGGATCCGCGGGGCCGGTGGGGTACCTCTTGAGTTTAATACTATCGTCGTGTCGGATGGTATCAGCATGGGCACCGAGGGCATGAAAACCTCGCTGATTAGCCGTGAAGTCGTGGCCGATTCTATTGAACTGGTGGTCCGCGGTCATTTGTTTGACGCCGTGGTGGCCCTCTCCGGGTGTGATAAAACCATTCCCGGTACGGTCATGGCTCTGGCCCGACTCAATCTTCCATCTCTGATGCTCTACGGGGGCTCCATTATGCCAGGCCAATTCCAAGGCCGAAACGTCTCGATTCAAGAAGTGTTCGAGGCGGTTGGGGCTCATGCTCGCGGCACCATGTCGGATGCCGAGCTGCATGCTCTCGAAAGTGATGCTTGCCCTGGAGCAGGTGCCTGTGGCGGACAATTTACCGCCAATACCATGTCAATTGCGTTTGAGTTCTTGGGTATTTCACCGATGGGGTTTAATGGCGTTCCCGCTTTGGACCCCCAAAAAGCATCCATCTCAGCCCAATGCGGGCATCTCATTATGGATCTGCTGAAACGTGACCTTCGCCCCAAAGACATTATCACGCGAGATGCCTTGGAAAATGCGATTGCCGCGGTGGCTTCAACCGGCGGCTCAACGAACGCCGTGCTCCACCTTTTAGCCGTCGCCCATGAAATTGGCGTTGAATTAGACATTGACGATTTCGATGCCATCAACCAACGGATCCCTCTGATCGCTGATTTGAAACCAAGCGGCCGATACATGGCTGCGGACTTATATCAAGCCGGGGGCACCCGTCTCGTGGCCAAACGATTGCTTGAGGCAGGCTTGCTCAAGAGCGAGTGCATAACCGTCACGGGACGCACCCTCAAGGAAGAAGCCCGCACCGCGTCGGAAACACCGGGCCAAAAAGTCCTCTATCACGTGGAAGAGCCGATCAAGTCCACAGGCGGTTTAGTCATTTTGCATGGGAACTTGGCTCCTGAAGGGTGTGTGGTCAAAGTTGCAGGACAGAACAAGCTGACCCATACCGGTCCAGCCAAAGTGTTTGATTGCGAAGAAGATGCCTTCTCTGCGGTACAGAATGGGAAAATCGTAGATGGCGATATCGTCGTGATTCGTTATGAAGGGCCTCAAGGGGGGCCTGGCATGCGAGAAATGCTAGGTGTGACCAGCGCCATTGTCGGCGCCGGCCTTGGCGAAACCGTCGCCCTGCTGACGGATGGCCGGTTTTCCGGCGCAACGCATGGGTTGATGGCCGGGCATGTGACTCCAGAAGCCACCCAAGGTGGCCCCATTGCAGTGGTTCAAAATGGAGACACGATTACATTTGATGTCCCTAATCGGCGGCTCGATCTGATTCTTTCCACCGATGAAATGGATGCTCGGTTACAGCAATGGACCGTCCCGCCTCCGAAGTACACGAGGGGGGTCCTCGCAAAGTACGCTCATAATGTCTCATCGGCGTCAAAGGGTGCGGTCACCTGACAGCCTCTTTCCGTGATGACGGAACCTTCCTAGCTATCAAAACCATCTTGAACAACATAAAAAAGGCGAGAAGGTCAACAATCCTTCTCGCCTTTACACAGGTCTGCGTCAAACAATGGTTTCGTTACCCTGTAGTTTTCTTAAAATCCTGTAATCTAATATTTTCTTTATAGCGAATGATTTGGACGGGCTTAAATGCGCGATCTTTTTTCCCTAATGCAGCCCGTTGTTGGACTTCTTTCACAAAAGCCTCAGGCCCATGAAGAGGAGCATAGGTCATGGTGACAATCACGTCCATGGACGGGGCATTCTGTGGAGTCGGGAAGGTAAACGTTTCAATCCGTTTTTCTTCAGGTTTGAGTACATTGTCTTTCAATACTGTGACGGCTTCAAAGTCAAAAATTGTGGCTTTTCCATTTTTTGTGCCAAACACCCGTTCATAGTAGCGTTTTTCAACATAGGCTTTTCGTAAATTTTTTCCCAGGATCGTTAAATCGAGTTCCACACGTGACCACCCTGGATGGGGCAAAGGAAGATTATGGGGAACCAGACTCTGGACCGTGACGGTGACTTCGGATTCCTCACCTTTTACTTCGGTCTTGACTTCCACGTTCACGGCGTCGGCACGCACCTTGCCAAAGCGACCGGGAAAACTATGGTTCGAGATTTTTCGATTACGTTCTCCGTTGGCCGACTCGCCAAAGGCCTCCGGCATATGGCACGACTGGCAATTTTTACCTTCTTTTTGGGTTTTGGTCTGTTGCCAGGGGCCCAACAAGTCCGGCAATTTTTCATGTCCTGGCAAATTTTCGTGACAGGTCGCACAGTACTGTGATTGGCTATAGAGCGCCAAGGGTGCAGATTGATGAGCCAAATTTTCTGCCGGTTTTTTATAGCTGCCAAAGACAGTCCGGCCTAGTTGATAGGTCGGATGTGGAGGATGCTGTTCGGGATCTACTTCTTTGATTAAGTGGCATTGAGAACACCCCACCCCGTCTAACTTCGGATCACCAGATTCAATTTCTTTGATATAGACACTCGTATGGTCTGGATACTCCAACACGCTCGGCGCATGGCATCGGAAACACATCCTGCCGTCTTTATCATCAGAGACCGCTCGGTATCGCTCCAACGAGACACGGAAGGGAGAACTGAGAATTGAACGAGATTGGGCAGAAGCCTCCCATTCTTCAAACACTCGCAAATGACACCGCTTGCATTTCTGAGAATCAGGGAACGCCTTCGTCAGGGGTTTCGTTGAACTTTTCTGAGCAGCCAATGTGTTGGTCACAGGAAAATCAACAGCAAGCACCAACAAGTTGGTCGCCACGAACAAGCCCATGACCCAACCCATTGCGTGGAAAATTTTTTGCATGAAGCCGCCCTCAATCGATCATGTTGAAATTCGTGAAAAAATGTGGTCGGGGTTTGGTTATAAGGACTTCGTTCGGAATGTCAGGAGTCGTTGCGATGAATAATCCACAATGATCTCTGTGGCTTTCTTTTTCTCCCGTTTGTGTTCTAGGGTCGCAAGATATTTATCAAGCAACGCTTGGCTTGGTTCAGGAATCAAGGCATAACTTAAGGAGGCTTCCACATAACTCGGCGAAGCCCCGTCTTTGACCTGTATAGAGAACGGCACTTTTCGCGTTGTTCCTCCATTGACGAACGGTTTCGGAATCGGCCCACGAAGAATTTGCTCAAACGGCAATCCAAATCGTTCTTGCCGGGTTCCCAGTATGTGCCCATCGGCGTCTTTGACGGTGACCGTCACAAAAAACTGCTTCAGAACGGGGTCGCCACCAGGAAAAACATGGGGAAGACTCCCGTTCCTGACTAAAACCCTACCTTCAATGCTATTCCCAGACTGCTGGATGTCAAGATCCACCCGTGGAAACCACTCTGCCTGTAAGTTTCGATTGCTGAGCATGATGCCCGGTATCACAATCCCTTGAAACCAATGTCGTCCGATGGGCCGTGTCAGCGAGCCACGTTTGGAGGTGGAACTCCCCGTCGACCGCTCCATGTGGCAATCCTGACAAGTCGTCCCTTTCAAAATTTGTCCCGGCAATTCGTCCTTTGTCATATCTTTGACTTTACTAAAGTGGCAGGAAGCACAAAATCGAGCGCCCTTATATATGGCAGCCTGTTTTGAGGGATGCACGAGGTTCTCTTCGGCATCCGCATAAGGCCCAAAAAAGATTTTTCCCGCATTGATCTTAAATGCCGGGAAGTCCGTCGTATCCTCTCTTAGCGAATCAATAAGGTGACAGGACGAACAGCTAATCCCTTCCACTCCATGGGTTTTCTTCGCTCTCCTTCCTCGTCTTTTTGGCTTTTCCGACAGAACTTGAGCAATAATTTTTTCCGTATGTTGAGGAAAAACCGTCACCGCAGGAGCATGACACGCCAAGCATCGAGCTTTTTCTTCCGAGGTGGGTTCTGTTTGCAGCCATAGGCCGAGGACTGTTTTGAACACGGGAGATGTCAGCGCGGTCCCATGCAACAACGCCCCATCCACGCGCCCAAACGTTTTGAGGTCAGGAGTCTGCTCCCGCATCCCTTTCCATTCCTCGTAGTGACGATCATGACATTGTTTACAATGCTCGGAAGGGAGAAAAACTTCTTCAATTTCCTTGATCCATTTGTGGCTTTCAGGGACTTGGGATTTTTCCTGCGCATTCGCCCATGGTAGTGGAACCCACAGGATTCCTAACAGAAGAATCAACAAACGGCAGATCACTCTCCCAAGGCTCTTTGTGCGGCTCTCGTCATTTCGAAAAGATGGCATGGTTTTCACTAATCCTTCTCAACACGTACAAAGTGGAAGTTCATGCCACCGCCGACGCCTTGATCATCAATGCCAGCCGGTTCAAACGTCGCCACCGAAAAATTTTGAGTTGGTATTGCCTTTTCAAGCGCCCTTCCTAACTCCAGTAAGTTTTGGATATCTGTTCCGTCCACCTCTTTAATGATGGCCTTCACTTTTATGCCGGCACGATCTGCCGGCGAGCTGCCAATCACCCCAAAAACCACCACACCTTCGGCCTTGCTAAGACCAAGAATTTCTTTTATCTCCTCATCAACTTCCCCAACGTCGATGCCAAACTCTTCCGCTAAGGCATAGGCTCGATCCTCCGTCATGCCTCCGTCATCGGATTGCGCAAAAGAGAGGGGGGACGACCAACTCACGACAAAGCCACTGATGAAAATTGCCAGAATAGCACTGAGGGACAATCCGATCATCCCATTTGTTCGTCGCCCGGGTCTTTTCATGGTAGGGGAGTGAGAGGAACACATGAGGGAAATTGCTGCTAATAATGACTCATGATTTCGTTGAAGCCATTGGGCCGCCGACAGGATCGACCAGCAGTTGGAGCCAAGACGCCACTGCTTTTTGTCCATTCCTTTCTTTATTCTCGCCGTTCCAGACAGCAAATGCCACTGCTTGCATGCGGCCAGGGACCAGGAGGGCTTCATTCTCCGTGTCATCTCCGGATTGGGTCAATGGGCGCTTCATGACGACTCGCCAAAACCCGTTTTCCCATACAGCCTCTCCTTTGATCTTGCCTTGCCGGACCTTGCTCGTCAACGTACTAAACCCGCCACCTATGAGATCTTCGATTGAGGAAGGCCGACGAGGAATAACTTCGAATTTTCGAATACCTTTTCTTTTTCGTCCTCTTTCTTTGGCCCTGGCTTTTCTGCGGTCCACGTCGCTTTGCCAATCCGCTTTCCAATGCCAAATATTGACATAGTGGTCTAATTGGCCCATACAGAAAAACGCTGGAGCATTCCCCAGCGGAAGCGCCAGGGCCGCCCCATCACGAAACACCCCAGGGGTGAGCCGTTCGTTTTTGGTCACATCTTGCCATTCCATCAAAAACGAAATGTCTTTGCCATTATGAACCGACCGAACCGAGATGACTTTGGCGCTCGGTTCAGGCCAGACTGGTCGAGTAATGATCTGACCACTAAGAGGAATGGGAATAGGCGCGATAGTCTCCCATGCCGCATCAGAAGGTTTCGTCGGAATCGCTCCTTCCATAAAATGGGACCGGATGACAATCCCTTGAGAGCTCACCACGGGAATACCGAGCCAGCCAAGAGCGGCTGCCATACAAACAATGCCTAATCCCGTAAGGATAAGAGAGCGTGAAAATTTTCGTTTCGATTGCACAAGATCGTTTCGACCGTTTGGACAAACTGTTTCACTCATCAGCCATGCCTACCATAGTTTGACTCGCCGAACTTTATTCTCGTTGCGCTCACAAATATAGAGATGACCTTGAGCATCAAAGGCTAAGCCTGAAGGGGCATTCACCACCGCGTCGACGGCTAAACTTCCATCACCATGCTTCAGTAAACCCGTTTCTTCTTTGGCCACAAAACGCGCGGCGCCACACCCTCCCATGTTTTTATCGTCGTAGCCACTGTCTCCGTTCCCTGCAATGGTCTCGATCAGGCCCGTGGCATGATCCACTTTGCGTATACGATGATTCATCGAATCCGCAATATAGACGTTTGCTTCCTGATCGACAATGGCTGCCTCCGGCACGTTCAACATGGACATCACCGCGAGTTTTCCATCTCCATCATACCCAAAGCGACACACCCCGGCTACGGTCGAAATGATGCCCGTTTGTGCATCAACCTTTCGAATGCGGTTACTGGCCTTATCCGTGAGGAAGACGTTTCCGCATGAGTCCACGTCGATCGCCACGATATCCCAAAGTTTCGCTTCAAGTGCCGGCCGGCCATCGTCAAGATAGGGGGACAGATCCAAATTATCCGAACATTGCGGGCGAAGCCATCCTTGGTCATCACTGAAGTCAATGCCAATCGCATCACCAGAGAGTACGACCAGGTTTTGTGCGGTCAATGGACTAATCCAGTCTTCATCTGCTCCGGACCACGTCCCCGCAATGGTGGTCACCAGGCCCGTTCGAGGATCGTATTTTCGAATACGGTGGGCTTGGGTATCCGCAATATACAGATTGTCTTCCGGATCGAATGCAATCGCCCCAGGATAGGTCAGGTTGACTTCCAACGCAGGGCCGTCACCATTAAAGCCGGATGGTCCGGAACCCACGACCGTCGTGATAATATCGGTCTCGTGATCGACTTTGCGAATGCGGTTGCATCCGGAATCACAAATATACAAATCGTTCTTGGAATCAATCGCCACACTCAAAGGCAAGTACAAACCGGCTTCCCCACAAGGACCGTAATCCCCGCTGTAACAGGTCTCTCCAATGCCCGCATAGTTATGAAGGGTCCCGGCTTCCAGATCGACCCGTCGAACTCGGTCTGACCCATTTTCAGCAATGTAGAGCCAGCGGCCTTCCTTGTCGACGCAAATGTGATTCGGTAAGGGAATCCCTGCTTTCTTCGCACGTTTCCCATCACCTGTACTTCGGGATTTCCCATTCCCCGCAAACGTTTCAATTTTTCCAACCAGTGACTCTACGCTCGTTTCCATACTGTACTCCTTGTCCTGAGGACAAATTTTGTTCTCGAGTCAGAACCGCACGAGACCCATTCTATCCCTTCGATGTCTGAGCCGGTTCTGATTGAGGGGCTTGTATTGGAGAAACTGTCTCAGCCTGACCACTTT
The DNA here is from genome assembly GCA_965247845.1 of Nitrospirales bacterium. Classification (GTDB taxonomy): domain Bacteria; phylum Nitrospirota; class Nitrospiria; order Nitrospirales; family UBA8639; genus Bin75. The sequence goes on from OZ252040.1 coordinate 753,101, forward strand.
GCGGAGCCGGAGCCGGCGACGGCGTCACGTCTGGAGCTTGAGGATTCACTTGCGCCTGGCTCTGCTGCTCCGCTACATTTTGCGCTTCAGACTCAATAGCCTCGGCTTCATTCACAGATTGCTTGAAGCCTTTTATCGCCTTCCCCACCCCCTCACCAAGCTGAGGTAATTTCCCAGCGCCGAATATGATCAGGACAATGAAGAGTATCAAAATCAACTCTGTAAAGCCTAAGCTCCCAAACATGATAGATTTCTCCTTTTGAGACAAAAATGAAGAGTGACGCTAAACACGGGTTCGTTTTGCAAACCTCTGCTTTAAACGTTGCCGAGCCTCTTCGGCCTGCTCAAACATTTTACATTTTTCATAGGTATTGATGAGGTTGTAATACGCCAACGGCTCATCCGGGCTGTGCTCGACAGCTTCTTCCATAATTTTCACAGCCATATCGGATTTTTTCAACGTAAAAGCAATATCCATGAGTTTAAAACTAGACTCTAAATGCGTAGGATCGAATTCCAATACCTTCATATAGGCTTGAACCGCCATATCAAGAGTATTGAAATCCGACACTTGGGGATTATCTAATTGTTCATAGACTCCTGCCAAATTATACCAAGCAATCGGATCCTCTGGGGTAAGTTCAATTAATCGTTCAAAGTGCTCCTTTGCGTGCATATACTCTTTCTTATCGTTATGAAGCCTCCCCAGATTAAACAAGGCCAACACATCATATTTATTCAACTCTAAGGCTCGCTCAAATTGAGGACAGGCATCCTCCATCATGCCCTTCGTACCGTAGATGGTTCCTAGGTTGGAATAATACATGGCCAAGGACCGATCCATTTCCGTTCTCAAACCCTCAGCCATTTCTATGGCCTTTTTCACTTCGGTCAGGGCGTCCTCTAGTTTCCCTTTTCCAAAATACAATTCCCCTAACCGACAACGGGCTTGAAAGTCGTCAGGTTCTTCGCTGAGTAACTTTTCAAGTTCCGCAATCTCTTCGTCCGGAGTCAACGGCTGCTCCTGAGCCTCCTGCGGCTCGCCCACCCCGCCCTCTTCCTCTGTTACGACATGTTGTGATTCCATGATTGTTACATACCCTCTCAACGTATTTAACTGAACGCAGGAGTCACCGAGGAATAGGTCACTATTCCTGCTTTATTTCGTAATTTGCCCAGCGTGCCCCGCTTATCAAGCGTCATCAGCATGAACCCGACAACCACCATTAACGTCAAATGTGACAACTGCAGGGCATATCCTGCCATAAACATCAACCCCAAGCCATACCCTGCCAAACGACCGATTAACACCAGTTTAATGACAGTGTACGCCCAGCAGGTAAAACCTGCCATATAGAGGGCAAAGGGTAAATAAAAGGTATACCCCATGCCCATTTGAAACACCCAGCCGACCCCCTGCCCTGCCTTTCTCGCGTCTTCAGCAAGCGTGGGGCTATACAGTGACAGGAAAAAATCGATATAGAGCAACACCAAAAAGGTCACGCTCCCGCTTAGAAGAAGGGTGATGGCCCATTTCTGTTGAGTTTTATTTTTGGTAAAAAGCGACGTGCTGCCGTACGACCAGAAAACAAGGATACTCGCCAGGACCATGAAGGCTTCGCCTCCCCGACTGATTTCATGTACGAGAGGAGGCGGAGCGACAATGCCCAATAAGCCATAAGTGGTGGACACCGTCTGGTAATAAATCCACCCGAGAATTCCCAGTAAAAAACACCCCACGGTGACACGTTGCGCCCAAAGACGATGCGTCACCAGAAATTCCGCCATCAGGATGGCAAGAATCATCAGGGACACGAGATTATAGACGACTGCACCCAACATGGCAGGTGGAAAGATGAGATAGACAACGGTCAACACGACGAGCAATGAGACGGCCGGAACCAGGAACCCGTCAAAACGCCCCGACCACGTCGATTGCCGCAATTTTTGAATCAGCAAAATGAACAAGACCAGGAACAGCAGAATGGAGGTGACGTTGAGAAGAACAAATCCCAAGGAGGAAAGCGTTTTAAACGTCAGCCTGACGGCTTCGGATTTTTCGGCGAGCTTGGCCATGTGCATGCCCATCCGGGAAGCCAAGCGATAGAGAACAAGTTCCAAAAATGCTGAAAGCAGGAGAAACTTTAACGCATATTCAAACAAGATCCCAGGATTATCGGACTTTCCGCTCTGGTACCCCGATGTTGGCGCTGCCATCATGTTCACGACTCCGGTTCCGCCTTTTCTTCTCTTTCCCGTCAGATCAGAGTTGAGAACACCAAGACGGCCCTTCGCAATTAAGAGACAGTAGTAAATTCCGGGGCATGTTGTTGTTTGTGTCGAGCGATATACAGCAACCCATCAGCCATCGAATAATTAAATGGCAATTCCACGACCACTTCACTGATTTTTTCGTAAACATATTGATAGAATTTTTCGGCTTGTTCAGGCGTCATGCCCTGCTTGACTTCATAGAAAAAGCCCAAGCTTAAATCTTCTGCGGCTGGTCGCATAATACGCTGAATCCCGTAGCTTCCTGGATCGTTCATAATGGGGGCTTCTTTTTCAAGATCGAAGAGACAGGGCTGGCATGAGAATCCATAGGACTCATTCAACTTTATATTGTCCAACACAAAATTCATGGTTTCCGATGCTTCCTCTTCCGTTTCAGTTGGGAAGCCAACGATGATATAACAATGCACGCCGATACCCAGGTCAACACAATCCGAACAAATCCGCTGGACATTCTCCTGGGTAATGCCTTTCTGCATAAAATCCATCATGCGCTTATTGTAGGTTTCCAATCCAAACACAATCTTGTGGCATCCAGCATCTCGCATTAATGACAGTAATTCTTTCGAGAGATTTTTCTCAAAACGAAGTTCGGCTGTCCATTGAATATTGAATTGCCGCTTCAGAATTTCTTTACACAGCCGGCGAGTAGGCGATAGGGCCAGACATTCATCGGTAAAAAAGAAAAATGGCGTATCATATTTTTGAGAAAGCGACTGGAGTTCGTCCACAACCTTGACAGGGTCTTTTTGGCGAAAATTTTGATGATCCAACGTCAAGGCACAAAAGGCACAGTCCTTATAGTAACAACCTCGTGAGAACTGAACCGGCAAGACCGTTTTGGGGGCCAGATATCGATCGAGAGGAAATCCATCGTAACTGGGAGCTGGATGTTGAGCCAAATTCTCAGAATAAAACGGCTGATTCACAATAACTTTTCCGTTTTCCCGATAGATGAGATTAGGAACTTTGGCAAAGTTCTTTTTTCCTTCTAATTGATTGATCAATTCCAATAACGCCGTCTCTCCCTCAAATACGATAAAATCATCTGCGACTTGGAACAGCCGCTCACATCGACGAAGATTGTCCACAAGCCTGGTAAAGATACTGCCCCCAACAGTTACATGAATATCCGGGTTCGCTTCCTTAATGAGCCGACACAGGGTAAGGCCAGGAATAATCTGGGATGTCGCCGTGATCGATACCCCAATCAACTCTGGATTTTCATTGACGATGGAAGGGAGAAAATACTGTCGATACAAGTCAAGGTACGGATTTTGTTCTTCATCGTTAATCGCTTTGACAATGTCCCGAGAGGAATAAATGGAATAGGAAAATTGGTTGTCGACAACGGTGATTCGAGTGGGGAAATAAATCGAAGAGACAACTTCCAACCAGCGGTCGATTAAAAACAGGCATTCTCGATACCGCTCAATATCATAAAACTCTTCTCCACGCAGTGAAGCTTTGGCCGGTTCAATTTGATCGATTAAATGGGGAAACCGGTCTAAGGCTTCCACAATTCGACCATAATGTTCATCACTTCCCGGTCCCGTCTCTCCCTCACGGGATTGCTCTAATTGCTTCAGTTTTTCAACAAGCTTTTCATAGACTTCCAAGCCATACGTCCTCGACAAAATAGTATCGAGGAGTTCAATGTTCAGATCCCGTTGACTGTTATCGGGAATCCCAGCTTGGTCAAGAAAAGCCGTTAAGCAGGGCAGACTAAGATAGGGTTGTGAGGGATGCCAACTTGGAGGAAATAGCAAAGATATTTTCACATTGCCTCCTTAATGATTCTCGTATCCCATTAATGATTATTCCTAAGGTTCTATAATTCTTATACACGGCTACCGGTTTTATATGCAACTACAGGAAAGGACGGATATTTTTTTGTGTCAAGAAAGATGTCGGGAGTAGACTGAGGGTTCTCACATGAGAGGGTTCCCTTGAAAAACTCCCACTGCCTCCTATGAAAAACCCCCACATGCTAAGAAACCCTGATGTCCCCTTTACTTTATAGGGAACCCCAGGGTCTCTTAGACTCGCTACTGCAAGAATATTTAGTACAAATTATGGCTTACGGCATTTTGGCGGTGAACCAAGTTGAGATACCCTTCATGCCATTCCGTTCCACGTTCTGGCCATCCCAGACCGCAAACGCCACCGGCACATTTTGCCCGGCGCCGAATTGCACGTCATTGGCATCATTCGTCGTCAATCCACGCTTCATCACCACACGCCATGTCGGACCGCTGCAGCACCCGCCTTTCAAGGCTCCATACGGTTCCCACAGCCCATTGCCCATCACGTCCTGCGACGCCTGCGTCGTCAACGTGCTGAACCCGGTTGCATTCAGATCTTCCACCGAACTGACCCGCATATCTGGATCCGACATAATGTTGCCAGACCAAATCCCTGGATTAAACGGCCCCAGACTCCGGCCGATCCGGTCCGGATAGGTCACGCCCCCGGCTGGCTCTTCATAGTAAAAGTCCCAGGCGATCGAGGGATATTGTTGATCCACGTCCCACATCCCTGCCACACCTGCGCCCATGTCACGCTGCCATTCCGCATTCCAGCGCCAGATGTTCACGGTGCCACCGGATTGCCCCATACATTGGAACGGCGGAGCCCCGGAGGTTTGCACCGGGAATTGCACGGCGATTTGATCCCGGAAATCTTGAGGCCCAATGACGGTGTTGTTCAGGGTTTGATCACCCCAGTTGGCCCAGACCCCGATGTCTTTGCCGTTGGTGGCCATTTTGACCATGACGGTTTTCACCGAGATATTGGGATGCATAGGGGTGGTAATGGTTTGGCCACTCAAGGCCACCACAATGCCCGGAACCGTTTCCCATACCGGGTTGGCCCCGTCCATCGGGATCGGCCCGCTAATGCTGCCCACCGGAATCGTCACCGGTTGGCTAACGGCCAAAGGCACCTGCCCCATCGTCAACAGCACACCGACGACCAAGGCAGAGAGAAGAATGCCGAACACCAATCCTTTGTTACGCGTCTGCACCACTCTCATAATGACGCATCCTCCTTTGATAAAGATTAAAACAAAATGACTGCGGACTACCTACTTCCTCTAAAAAACGGTACGACAGATACTACTAACACACCAACTTGTCCACACTCCCCACAGTTTCGTGGTTACGCTGTACCTCATTGACCTGTTGATGATTCTGGTTTCTCTTTATCTAAATATTCCTGAGCTCCAACCTCATTCATCAAGAGAGTGAGCTCATTTCCTTTATCCTGCGCTCCACATTCAAAGGATGTCCCTTCGGGAGATATAAAATTAGCTGGACGATAGTCTGTTTCGGAATATGGTTGAGGATTCACCCCTAAATAGGCAATTTCAAAAGCCACCCATTGGAAAGTTAAATCCGCAACAATTTTATAGAAACCATATTCAGCTTTTCTCTTCAGCATGTCGGAAAATAAAGGCACCCATCTTCCCACATGTTCCTTCACAAATTTGTTCTCGGCCTCTACCACCGTCTTGAGTTTTTCCGGGCCATCATGACACAACGCATACGACTCTTTGTAAGCCAGAAAATGCAAAAATTCAAGCTCCACGCTTAAATGGTCCAAACGCTCATGAATGTCTTGCGAAAGCTGAACACCGAAAGCCGAATAGAATCCCGCAATATCTCCCATAACGTAGGATTGACCAAACACGTGATCATTCCCAAACAGGGTTTCATACGGTGGACAATCCAAGGCAATGACGTTACTGAACACCCTTCGATGTTCATCTCGAAGGTCTTGGATATCCCAATTGACTCCTTCCGATGACACCCAACTCTCCACTGCGTCAAAATGGTCCGCGATACCCTGTAAGACTTCTTCGGTTTCATTATCAATGGGAGTCGGCAAGGCTACTTTCAGACTATTGAGCGCTGCTCGTCCATCCTCAACTAATTCGCCACTTTGCAGATAATCTAAAAATTCATCGTCTTCGGGATATAGATAACTCCAGGACAGAAGAAGATAGAGCTTACTCCTTGCTAACGCGCGCTCAACGGCTGGGGAATCTTTTAAGGATGACCCAACTTGCTGAGTGACGGAAGAGGTTGATGGACCCCCATTTTGCTCTTCTGTTACCTTCTTCGCCATAGACCCCTTCTTCTCTCAACAGGAACAGTCTTCATTTCTGCTCCCCTGTTTCCTAATAGAGATAGCTCCTCCTGGGACTTGCCTCCACCAAGAATGCGGAGCCGATAATAGGCCAACTGATTATCGAAGTCAAGGTCTAAAACCAGTTAAAAATGAAGTTGAAATAGTCAAATATTCATGGCTTTTTGACCATTTTACCTTGTACGTAAGTTCTTAACCTAAGACAAGGTGCCTAATCTCGCCGGAGAGACTTTTATCGCAATCTGATCATTCACCGTCTTGCAAATATATTCACACATCCCGCACCCTACACAAAGGTCCCCCTCAACCCGAATGGCCATAGAAGCAAAGTCCATTGTAATGGCCCGAGTGGGGCACTGTGCCACACAAGCGTTACAGCCTTGCTCCGCCGTACAAATCCTTTGAGAAACAACGGCGATTCCCATGTTAACTTCTTTGAGGCCCCCAACCGGCCGAAGCGCCTCTGGTTCACAGGCTGCGATACAAGGAAAATCTTCACAGAGGTAACATGGTTTTTCATCCGGATAGATGATGGGAGTCTCTTTCCGATAAAGAACGTCGGAGACATGATTTTCCGCAAGGACGCGAATACTCTCATGCGGGCAGACCTCGATACACTCACCACAGCCTGTACAACTCTCAAGAAATTGGGCTTCCTCGAGAGCACCAGGAGGCCGCAACCAATCGGTTCGTATTTTCTCCTGTTTTTCTTCCTTAGGATCTTCCGCATCCCGATGCTTGACATATTCGTGCATCGTGACACCGAGGGAAACCACACTCTGTTTCAGAAAATTCCTTCGTCCGTAGGACGGTTCAGAATTTTTTGAGGACCCTGAGGAAGATTGTGCCATGCACTCGCCCTTCTTGCATGCTGTCAAGCTGTTCCGCCTAGTGGCCTCGTCTCCTTAGACAACACCGGCGGCACGAAGTCTGTACACCTCTACACAGCGGTCACACGCCCCATACTCGACATCCCACCCTGGATGATTTTCCCGGATATAATCCAGCACGTACGGTTCAACTTTTTCTTCCATATCCTCAACCCAGGAATAGGTAGGAAATCGACAGAGAGGACACGGAAACCCCGGTATCAGCATGGGCTTGGTAGGAACCTCCGGTGGGATCTCACCCTCTTCGACTTCAACGGCCCGTCCCATCACCCGAAGGGTATCTTGAGACATTTCTACTAATTCAGCATGGGTGAAATACTCCGTCTGCCAGAGCCCCTCGAACACCGATTCCACTTGCGTGGGAGGGATCTTTCGATACCAAGATCGAAATTCCCGCAAGCGGTACTCCCGACTAAACATCGGGTCCTTCCCCAATCGCGCGATTCGACTATCGACATGCAAACTCCACAGAACACGATACCGATTAAGGATGAGATGCTCTTCACCCGGATTCATGCCAACTTTCGTGTCAGGATCGTATCCGAAAACAGGATCAAGCATATCGAAGATATGCGTCAATTCATGGCGCAGATATCTGTTAATGGCCGGATCGTAAAAGCGTCGCGGAATCAGTTTAATCCCTACGCCCTTCTGGCCCTTTTCCTCAAATTGCCGAGCCAGTTTCTCCTCCACGGTCCCCCATTTTCTGAGGATGTCCACACCTTCTTGATCTTCTTTGAGCACGCCTCGAACAAGGACAATGCCAATCTTTTCTTTTAAGTCGGAAAATTCATTAAAGCCCTCTCTCAAGATGTCGGCAAAGCCCCATTTGGCAAAGAGGTGTTGATACAATTTTTTGAATTCAGGCTCCCGATCGTCCAGGGAAAATTTCTCGTAAACCGGATCAGCCAGTTCATGGAACTCATTGTAATAGGTGGGGTCTCCCTCACGCTCAGTTTTTTCGGCAAAAGAATCAATCACCTCTTGAAGCAAAGCCGGCTGAAATCGAATTTCCATCCTCTCACTCCTTACATGTTTCAACTAAATTGAAGGACAGTGACAACGAAAAAACGAATCGGAAACGTCTTCTGTCGCATACTGTACCTGCTTGACGACGCGTGTAACGGCTCGCTAGTATCCTTCTCCAGACACGTAGCCGGCATTATAGTCGGGCCCCTTTTTCATACGCAAGGCCCCCCATTGACAGAGATCACGCTGAAAGGATGTCCGTTTTATGAATCAGCCTCATACCCCGTCCCCAAACATGGCACTCTCGCCTCTCCCGGGAGAACCGAAACCTGACGCACCGCCTATCGATGCCCTGGAGTATTGGAAAGCCGGCATTCAAGAAGTCAGAACCTTTCGAGGACATTCTCACGGTGTCTGGGATGTGGCGTGTTCCCCTGACGGGTTGACGCTCGTGAGCGGAGGCGCAGATCGTTTCCTTCGGATCTGGGAAATTGAAACCGGTCGCCTTCTCAAATCCTTGAAAGGACACACCAATGATATCCGTCAAGTCGCCTTTAGTCCCGATGGCCAAACACTCGCAACCGGCAGCGACGACAGAACCATTCGACTCTGGAACCCTCACACAGGGGAAACGACCCGGCTTCTTTTCACCCAATATGATCACGCGGTCGCCAGCCTGTCCTTTTCCCCAGATGGCTTGCTGTTGGCTCGGGCCGGACAAAATAAAGATATAAAAATCTGGGAAATCACCACCGGTACCGAAGTCATGACGCTCCTCGGCAAAGATCAATATGACCATCATTGGACGGTCTGCACGGCATTTTCTCCCGATGGCATCCATCTGGTAGGCGGCAGCGACATTGGCAAATTGAAGTTGTACGAAGCCCTTCCCAGTGGAGAAGAGAGACTCGTTCATAATGGCCATTGGCGTGATGAGCCCGATGATGAAGAAACGGAAGAACGAGGATTCTTCGTCGATGCACAAGGCGGGTTTCAAAAGCCTATGGAGTACTGGATCGGAGCCATTGCGTTTACTCCGGATGGGAAAACGATGATGACGGGCAGTCGAGACGCGAGCATCAAATATTTTGAGATGCCCGACATGAAAGAAGCCCATACCATTAAAGGACACTCGGAATGGGTTCGCGGGTTGATCGTTTCACCTGACGGGAAACTCTTGGTCAGCTGTAGTGACGACCACACCATTAAAATGTGGGACATTCAGACCAAAAGACAGGTTCGCGTGATCAAGGACCACAAAGGACCCGTCCGAGGCATTGCTTTTTCTCCAGACGCCCGGTATCTCGCCAGTGCCTCCTGGGACCGTACGGTGAAATTTTGGAAAGGAGGAGACAGCTCAGAAGGGTAAACGCATTCAAAGCCCCCTTTAATCTGCTGACGACTCCTCACCATCGTCAGCGTCAGGGGTTGAAATGCTATATCGCTTGCATTTTTCCCACAAGGCTTTTCGCGAAAGGCCCAAGGATTTTGACGCAGCGGTTCGACTCCACCCTTCCCGTACCAACACGGCCAAGATATAATCCCGTTCGCAACGTTCTCGCACTTCAGCGAGCGTGCCTTTAGGCTGAGTGTTCGTGACATTCGCCAACCCTTCCTGACAAAACCCGCACCCGGATTGAGAAGGCCCTCCCAGAAAAGGACACTCCGTTTGTCCACAGAGATCCCAAGCCTGGATTTCCTCCCGCTCCTGTGCTAACGCCACCGCCCGTTCAATCGTATTTTCCAGTTCGCGAACATTTCCTGGAAAGGAATAACGGAGTAACATTTCACGGGCCGAGGAAGAAACCCCTTTCATGGCATGAGATATCCGACTCGTACTCTGTTGCAAAAGATGATTCGCCAGAATCAGAATATCCTCTCGCCGTTCCCTCAGGGGCGGCAGGGCAACTTGCACGACGTTTAATCGATAGAACAGATCTTCACGAAATCGGCCAGCTTCGACTTCCTTTTTTAAATTTTTTTGTGTGGCGCATACCAGCCGAACATCGCTTTCAATCGTCTCCGTCCCCCCTACCCGTTCAAACCGCCGTTCTTGCAAGACCCGAAGCAATTTCACTTGAACCATCGGGGAAATTTCCCCAATTTCATCTAAAAACAAGGTGCCTTTATGGGCTAATTCAAACCGACCAAGCCGTTGTTTTAAGGCTCCGGTAAAGGCCCCTTTCTCATGCCCAAATAATTCCGCTTCCAGCAAGGTTTCCGGCAAGGCCGCACAGCTTACTTTAATTAAGGCCTGTTCACATCTTGGGCTGTTTCGATGGATGGCATTGGCAACGATTTCTTTCCCGGTGCCGCTTTCGCCAAAAATCAATATCGTGGCATCTGTGGTGGCCACCAGTTTGACTTTTTCCAATACCTGACGCATCTGTTCGTTTTTACCGACAATGCCATTGAAATTGAATTTTCCTTCGAGTTCCTGTCGAAGGGCCGTATTCTCCTGCCGCAACGCCTGGACCTTGGTCGCTCGATCCACGGTCAGCAAGAGTTCATCCATGGAAAAAGGCTTGGTGACATAATCATGGGCTCCAAGTTTCATGGCTTGGACCGCCGTATCAACCGAGCCGTGTGCGGTAATCACAATGACCTCGGTTTCAGGGGAATACTCCTTACACACCTGGACGACTTGGAGACCATCACTCCCAGGCATTTTCAAATCCGTAATCACCAAATCGTATCGACTCGCTTTGGTTTTTTGGATGCCTTCCTCGCCATTGGATGCCTCTTGAACCTGATACCCCTCGGCTTTGAGCGCATCCAACATGGACAACCGCATCAGCGGTTCATCATCAATGATTAAGACCGATCGAGTCATCAGGAGACCTTAGCCAGTGCAACTCTGTTGGCACTCAGGGGAAGGCTCACGGTAAAGACGGTTCCCTTCCCGACCTCACTTTCCACGGTCAATTGCCCACCATGTCGTTCAACAATTCCCAAACTCACCGACAAGCCGAGACCCGTCCCCTCGCCCGTGCCCTTCGTGGTAAAAAATGGATCAAAAATATGGGGGCGGACCTCAGGAGAAATGCCCGATCCGGTATCTGCCACATCGATCTCGCAGCGGTCATCGCCCATCCGAGTTTGCAGGATGATCGATCCCCCCTCTTCGGTAGCCTGAACCGCATTGAGAATCAAATTGGTTAATACCTGCTCAATCATTTGCGGATCGACAAACAAGGGCGGCAGGTCGTGTTCATAGACTTTGTGCAACTGAAGACCTTTCTCGGCGATCGCATGATTCGTCAGGACCAAGACGCGATCGACCAGGCCATTCATGTCATTCATGGAAAATTCAGGCTCGTGTTGTTGAGAAAAATCTAACAATTGACGAATGATTTTTTGGGCACGCCGCAGCCCGTCTTCCATATACGTGAAATATTCTTCCTGACGCTCAGGCGGCAATGTCCCTTTCCGAATATTATAGAGACAATTTAAAATCCCACCTAACGGGTTGTTAATTTCATGCGCAACTCCAGCGGCCAGCTTTCCAACGGAGGCAAGGCGTTCGGCGTTTCGAAATTGCTGTTCCATGACTTTTCTGTCCGTAATATCTCGAGCAATCCCCAGGACACCGATCACGCTGTGCCGTTCATTTTCCAGTGGCGACACACTCACGAGCACCGACCGAAGCTCCCCACTTCGACTAATCACTTCCACTTCGTATTCCTGCTTGACTTCCACCTGAAGGATATCTTTAAGGCGACGCCCGCGGTGGCGCTTCGCGAGTAAGGTCAAAAACGGTCGGCCCAGCAAATCTTCTTTACAATAGCCCCAGTTTTCCACCTTGCTATTCACATAGGTAAATCGTTGATCACGATCAAGGGTATAGATCACATCGTTGGCATTTTCAAGCAGACTTTCTAAGTACTTTTGCGTTTCCTGAATCTCCCGTGTCCGGTTTTGGACTTTCACCTCGAGTTCTTCACTATGCCGCTGGAGTTGCTCTTCTAACAGCTTTCGCTCCGTAATATCACGGAGCTGCACCATCACTGAAAGAGTCGAGCCCTCTCCCACACGAATCACATCCATTTCTACCGATCGCAGTGTTTGTTGGGCATCAAACACTTCCAATTCGGTAGCCGGGACTTTTTCTTCATTCAAAACCACCGTTTCGAATAACTGCCTGACCGTCTCTTTGTATGAGTCCGGCACGAGCGTCAGTAAGGACTGAGAGAGTAATCCGGCTTGTGCATAGCCAAGCACCTCTTGTTCGCGTTCATTCACTGCAATAATGACACCGGATGGATCCACCATGAATATCGAATCTGCGGATCGATTAAAGAGCACACGATACCGCTTCTCCGATTCGGAGAGTTGTTGCGTTTGGGCAGCCACCTCTTGCTCCAAATGGGTGGTATATTGATCAATTTGTCGTTGAAGGACCTTTCGTTCGGTGATATCTCTGACAAACGCACGCGTGTATACCAAGTCACCCGTTTCTGAATCAATCAAGGCCGTGGAGTGAATTTCAACATCGATCGGGGTGCCGTGTCTGGTGAGAAACACCGTTTCAATAGTGCTCCGTGGTTGGTTGGGCAACCGCTGAACATAGTCAAGCGTTTCCGCTTTCCTCTCAGAAGGGAGAATGTCCCCCAAATGCATCGAGAGCATTTCTGCCAATGTGAATCCTAATTTTTCTAATTCGGTTTTATTGACATGAACAAAACGCCCGGTTTTGTCGATTTGATGAATCATTTCAGGAGAATTCTCAATTAGATCACGGTACCGTTCCTCGAGATGACGGATTTCTTCCATTTGCGTATTCAATTGCGAAAACGACTGTTTCAGATCGACCGCCATTTTATTAAAGGCATTGGCAAGCGCTTCAATTTCATCACCGGTCTTCAACGCGAGGGGATGGTCCCAATTCCCCGCGCCGATTCGCTTCACGCCTTCATGCAAGGTTTGAATCGGACTCACAATTTTTCGAGCCACAAGAAGCCCTGCCAACCACAGAATGCCGAACACAATGACGCCATACGTCACAACCTTCACCAGTAATTGTTGCAAGGGGGCATAGGTCTCCTCCGGATTCTGACGAACAATCGTCAGCCACTGTCTGCCCCGAAAACTTTCAGAAGCTAATGTTTCCGGAATCCGTAAATGGGCATACCCAACCAGTGAATCCCGCGCTCCATGGGTATCTTGCGCCACCTGAACCCATCCTGCTTGCTCCTTGTTAATGGCCGTCACCATGACTGGATTCACGGTGTGTTGTTCCAGTGACAACACCGGACAAATCAAGGGAGTCCCATTCACATCGATGAGCATGGCATGGCCGGTGACACCTGCAGTCACCTCGGAAATCGAACGAAACAATGAATCCCGTCGAAGCAAAATACTGACGGTCCCTAACGCCTGGTGGCGATCTTGATCAAAAATAGGAACGGCCACGTTCAGCACATGGGTTCCAAATGAGGGATCAAAGGTCAAATCACTCACGTAAAGTTGCCCTTGCCCTTGCTGAAAAGCGGCTTCCCACCATTCCGTGTCACCATGATAAAACCTGACTTGAGGCAAGGAGCTGAGGACCAAGGCTCCTTGGTTATCGGTCACCAAAATCCCTAAATAGTCAGACTTTCTGACGGCATGCCAATCAATGAGGTAATTCGTCGCAATCTGGTTCACAAAGACGGGAAATTCATGAGGATTTTTTCGGGCCAGCCAACGTTCTTTCCATTCTTCGATAAAGGCCTTGATTTTTTCGGGCCCTCTCCCTTCGTAACTCCGATTCGCTTCCCTCACCGCAACACGAATAAAAGGAATGGTGGCTAACTGTTGAGCCTCATTAATGCCCCGCATGATTTGCGTCTCAATCTTTCGCGCCACTTCAACCGCAATGCCCTTAAAGTTTGAACCCATAATTTCTCGAAGAGCGCGGCGCTCTTCCACGTAGGTCAGAAATAACGAAAGGGCAAGAGGGAGAAGTCCAACCAGCACCATCCCTAGAATGGTTTTACGCTGGAGACTCTGCGACCAAATCCACCGTTTCATTTCAGTAACAACCCCCAAAGACGGACGGGTGCGTAACGTATTAATTTTCCAGAGAATTTTTTCAAGAGAGGGCAACCCTTGTCAAGGATTGGTAACACGAGACAGCGGTGAGCTTAGGCGCCTCGACTTAATAATCGGCCTTTTCCACCCGGCCAAACCAACAGGAGAGGACTCGCCACAAAAACAGAGGAATACGTCCCAATGAGAACTCCCAATAACAGCGCGAGAGAAAAATCATGGAGCACCTCGCCCCCAAACATCGTCAAGGGGACTAAAACCAGCACCACCGTCAGGGTCGTGACCAAGGTTCGGGTGAGCACTTGATTAATCCCAGTATTAATAATGGTCAAAATAGAATCACGTCGTCGGGTACGAAGATTCTCTCGAATACGGTCGAAGACCACAACGGAGTCGGTCAGCGAATACCCGGCCAGGGTCAGTAACGCGGTCACGACTAATAAGGTAATTTCTTTGTCGAGGAGATAATAGATGCCCAAGACGGCCAGCACATCATGAAAGGTCGCAATCGCCGCAGCAACACCGAATCGTAATTCAAAACGCGTTGTCACATAGAGAATAATCCCAATCAGGGAAATGATAATCGCCAGCAAGGCGTCCTGTTGAAGACGGTGCCCGATCGTCGGTCCAATTTCCGTACTGGAATCGATCACAAATTTGTTATGACTAAATTCTTTTTCAAACACCTCCACAATTCTTTCCGCAATTTTTTGTTCAAGTGTGCCTTCCGTCTTCATACGAATCAGCAGTTTATTATCTTGGGTAAATTCTTGGAGTTCCGCTTCATGGAAGCCATGTTTGCCAAGCGCCTGACGGGCGTGTTCAAGCCCAATCTCATTCTCAAACTTTAATTGGACGGCTGTCCCGCCGGCAAAGTCAATTCCCAGATTGGCGGCTCCTCTCCCAATCTGAACAATGGCAATCAATCCAATCAACACCAGCACACTGGAGACACCAAAAGCCACATGGCGTTTTCCCATGAAATCGATATTCGTTTTTCCAATAATTTCCAACATTCTCGGCCTCAAGACAGGTTAAATGCTCAATCGTTCGAGCTTGCGTCGATTGATGAGATCAAAGACAACTTTGGTCCCGATTAATGCGGTAAAAAGATTGATCGCAATGCCCAGGCACAGGGTCACGGCAAACCCTTTGATAGGCCCGGTCCCGAATAAAAACAACGCCAACCCGGTAATCAAGGTGGTGACGTGGGAGTCGACAATCGTTAAGAAGGCTTTATCATACCCTGCATCGACCGCTAATCGGACGGGGCGCCCTTGCCTGAGTTCTTCCCGAATGCGTTCAAAGATTAAAATATTGGAGTCCACCCCCATCCCAATCGTTAAAATAATACCCGCGATACCCGGCAACGTCAGCGTGGCATTGAGTCCGGATAACGCACCTAACAAACAGATGAGATTCAACGCCAAGGCCGCATTCGCAATCACGCCGGACATTCGGTAATAAATCACCATAAAGATCAACACGATAATACCTGCAATAATCGTGGTCTTCAGGCCTTTCTCAATGGAATCTCGTCCTAACGAAGGCCCCACCGTCAGATCTTGTATCGTTTTCATCGGCGCGGGAAGTGCGCCCGCTCGGAGAACGATAGCCAGGTCATTCGCCTCGTCCGTGGTAAAGCTCCCCGTGATCTGAGCCCGTCCGCCAAGTATAGGTTCGTTAATACGTGGTGCCGAATAGACCGTGCCATCCAAGACAATGGCCATGAACTTCCCAACATTGGCGCTGGTAATACGCCCGAATTCTTTCGCGCCTTTGCTATCGAACGTGACCCCCACATACACTTCGCTAAAGTCGGTATAATTGACACGTGCGTCTTGCAAGACATCCCCGGTTAACACCGCCCCTTTTCGAATAAGATACGGCCGGCTTAACACCGGGATCCCGCCCTTGGGATCGGAGATGGGTTCAAACAAAATTTCCGAATCCTCAGGAACCTTGTCGGCAAATTTCTCCCGAATGCGTGACTCTTCACTGCGTTCGACTTGCACGGGCAACCCGAGCCCTGGTTCATTTTCCTCGTCGACCATTTTGAATTCCAACAAGGCGGTACCTTGAATCAATTTTTTTGCCCGCTCGGGATCCTTGACCCCGGGGAGTTGGATCACAAGTTCTGTGCGCCCCTGACGTTGCAGCAGCGGTTCCGTGACGCCGAACTGATCGATTCGATTTCGAATCGTCTCCAACGCTTGATTAATCGCAGAGTTCTTGATTCGATCAACTTCATTGGCGAGGAGCTCAACGACCAAGGTCCGGCCTTCCTGGGAAACTTGAAAATAGGCAGGGAACGCATCACGAATCAGCTCTGCGGTTTCTTCAACCGTTCCGTCTTTCGACAAATCAAGCTGAATTTGGAGGCCAGTGACTCTTTCAATTTTGTCAAAAGCAATGTCTTTGTCAGCCAAAAGATCTTGCATGGCTTTGGCGACCCGGTCGATGGCAATCTCGACGGCTCGATCTTCTTCCACCTCTAACACCAAATGAATGCCGCCTTGCAGATCGAGGCCAAGCGAGACCCCACGAGGGGGAATCAGCCACTTGACGCTCTCCGGAATTCGGTCGTAAAGCCCGGGCCAAGAGGGGAGAAAAAGATAGAACGAGACCACGGACAGGAACAAGACAAAAAACAGTCGGCCACGAATTTTTTTCATGCTGTTGCCCTTTGTCCTCTACCCTTCTTCATCCGTCCGTAATCGAGCAATGTTCTCACGTTGAATCTTCACCTTCGTATTATCGTCAATGTGCACAGTGGCGGTGTCTTTCTCCAACCTGGTGATGGCCCCCCACATGCCGGCGGACGTAATAATTTTATCGCCTTTCTTTAACTTGCGTAACATTTCCTTGTGCTGTTTTTGTTTCTTCTGCTGCGGCATGATCAACAGAAAATAAAACACCACGAAAATCAAAATGAAAGGAGCAAAAGAAATCAACCCCGCCGCCCCCTCCGGTGCCCCTCCTGCTTGTGCCCAGGCTATCGAGCCCATCTCCATTCCCATTTAACAATCCTTTCCTTTTTTCGATCCCCCGGCAACGGTCGGATCACCGACGCCTACCAGTTCGGCATACAAAGCACTTTTCGCATAATCACGGCGTTGTTCATAAAACCGCTGGCGAAATGCAAGAAAGGCTCCGGCTTGAATCGCCGAACGCATCGTCGCCATAAGCTCTCGATAATACCAAAGATTATGAATGGTGTTGAGTCGCACTCCTAACATTTCATTCGATAGATAGAGATGCCGCAAATAGGCCCGGGAATACTTCTGGCATACCGGACATCCGCACTGCGCATCTATCGGGGACTCATCCTTCGCATATTGAGCATGTTTGATCAAGACCCGGCCCTGAGTCGTGAATAACCATCCCGTCCGCCCATGTCGCGATGGAATCACGCAATCGAACAAATCCATACCGCGCATAACGCCTTCGACAAGATCTTCAGGAAGGCCGACCCCCATCAGGTAACGAGGGTGGGAAGAGGGAAGCTCGGCGACCGAAACTTCAATCATGGCAAGCAGGGCAAGCTTCTCTTCCCCTAACGATAAACCACCAATGGCGTACCCATCAAATCCTATTTCAACGAGCTCACGGGCGGACTGTCGGCGAAGATCGGCATCCAGTGCGCCTTGCACAATGCCAAACAGAGCGTGCTGCCGGCCACGTGCGGCTAAGACACAGCGTTTCGCCCACTTCGTCGTCCGCACGACCGCGGCCTGGGCCTGTTCTCTTGAACACGGATGGGGCGGACATTCATCTAATGCCATCATAATATCCGATCCCAGGGCCATTTGAATTTCCATACACAACTCAGGGGTAAGATGGTGTGTCGACCCGTCTAAATGAGATCGAAAGGAAATACCGTCATCCGTGATTTCACGCAAATCCGCAAGGCTGACTAATTGGAAGCCACCGCTATCCGTTAAAATCGAACCATTCCATCCGGTAAATTGGTGAAGCCCGCCTTGCTCTTGAATGAGTTGATGCCCGGGTCGCAAGTACAAATGATAGGCATTACTTAACATCAACCCGAACCCCAAACCCTGAAGCTCATCGGGAGCAATCCCCTTCACCGTTCCCAGCGTACCGACAGGCATAAACGCCGGCGTGTCAATGGTGCCATGAGGGGTAGCCAGAACGGCAGAACGGGCAGCGCACTGCGGGTCATGCTGTGCAACAGAGAAGGCAATCACAATGAGTGTCAATCAAGTTATAGGTACGTTTCGTTAACAACTGGAAAATCGTTTCCTCACCCACACAACCTCCGAAAAATCCTTACATTTTTTCCGGAGCACTGACGCCCAATAACCGAAGTCCATTTTTAATAACCGTTTGAACTTGTTTTAAAAGCACGAGTCTGGCTATGGTCAATTCCTGAGATACAACTTCTTGAACCGGTTCGCTCGATTCCTCGCCATGATCGAGTCCACCAGACTCTTCCTCCTTGACGTCATCGACCCTGGGCGGGAGGACGCGATGTTTGTAATAAAAGACATGGAGAAATCCTGCAAGTTCGAGAAGATAAAACGTGATGCGATGAGGCTCCAAGGCCTTGGCACTCGCTTCAAGCAACCCGGGGAAATTCGATAACTGTTTCATCAGCCGAATCTCTTCCGGCTGCACCAACGCGGACAGTGGAGCCTCGCTAACCGGAGACACGAAAAACCCTCGTTCTTGGGCCATCCGGAATAAACTGGCAAGTCGCGCGTGAGCATACTGAACATAATAGACAGGATTTTCAGCGGATTGCTTCTTTGCTAATTCCAGATCGAATTCAAGATGGGTGTCCGAACGCCGCATCAGAAAAAAAAACTTGGCTGCATCGGCACCCACCTCATCAACAACATCCTGAAGCGTCACAAATTCGCCGGCTCGTTTGGACATCTCAACTTTTTTTCCGCCACGCAACAAACGCACCATTTGGACCAAGACCACCCGTAAGCAATCGTTGCCATAGCCAAAGGCTTGAACCACGGATTGCATACGCGGGACGTATCCATGATGATCCGCACCCCAAATATTAATTAACCACTCGTACCCCCGACGCAACTTATCAAAATGGTACGCGATGTCTGAGGCCAAATAGGTATAGTCACCATCCTGTTTGCATACCACGCGGTCTTTTTCATCTTGAAATCGCGAAGACCGGAACCATGTCGCCCCATCCTGTGTAAACACCAGATCCCGTTGTTGAAGATCATTCAGGGCTGTCTGTATCTTCCCTGAAGCAAACAGCGCCGCCTCGCTATACCAAGTCTCAAACTCTACCCCAAATTGCGCAAGGTCCTCTTTAATCGCTCGCACGAGTTCTTGAGAAGCCCATTGGCCACATTCTCGTCGTGCGTCTTCAGGGCTTAAGGTCAAAAGGTGCGCACCCTTCTCTTGAGCCACGGCTTGGGCAAGAGTTTTGATATAGTCTCCATGGTAGCCATCCTCGGGAAAGGAAAATTCCCGACCGTGAATTTCAAGATACCGCGCATACACCGAGTCGGCTAACAGTTTCATCTGGCGACCCGCATCATTGATATAATATTCTTTATCGACTTCATACCCAGCCGATCTCAGCAATCTGGCTAGGGCTTCACCCAGGGCTGCCCCACGCCCATGTCCCATATGGAGCGGGCCTGTGGGATTGGCACTGACAAACTCCAAAAGGACTCGTTGTCCTTGTCCCATCGTGCCGTGCCCATACCGGTCGCCTGTCCGCTCAATCTCCTCGAGTACGGGAAACCAACAGTCCGCGCGAAGCGTGAAATTTAAAAATCCTGGTGGCACCACCGACACTTTTTCCAAAAGAGCACAAGAGGTTTTGAGCTGCTCGGCAATCACATGTGCCACTTCCAACGGCGGCCGTTTTTCCTGTTTCGCAATAACCATGGCCACACTCGAGGACAGATCTCCCCATTCCTCACGCTTGGGAAAATCAACCGCAGGCTGGGGAAAATGTGTTGATTGCAATAAACCCTGTTGCTGCACTTGCAGGAGGGCGTTGGTAATAGCAGAGACGACCTGTTCTTGCACGATTCCAACGGACATGGCTCTATCGCAAAAATAGTCAGGAAATTAAGGAGAAGCGGGCTGGGAATTTACCATAGCCTTTTGGGGCCTCGCAAGCAAAGGGGCTCTTCGTGCACCTGTCGTCGGCGTTTGTTTCGCTTGTGTCCGGCTGACTTGATCCAATTGCTTGTTCACGACTCGGACTACCTCTTCAACAGAATGCGTGACACACACTTTCTCTCGACATTCCTGAACCTGCGTCCACGTCCGGCACCGACAGGCCGGCCCCTTTTCCACGACAACGTGTTCTCCAAGCGGTCGCCATTGCTCAGGATCCGTCGGACCAAAGAAAACCACGGTGGGCACACCCAACGCAGCGGCCAAATGCGTTAAACCAGAGTCATGACCAAGGAACAGATCCGCATGGACTAGGAAATGAGACATCTCTTCAAGAGTTTTCTCACGAAGAATGCCATAGGATTTATCATCTATTTTGCACAGGAGACGCTCCACACAAGCACGATCATCGGGACCTTCACAGATCAAAACCCTGGTTTCAGGGTCACGGGCCACCTCCTGTACGAGGCGTCCCAGTACTTCAGGGGAAAGGCACTTATGGGGACTCCCGCTACCCGGGTGGATGAGCACGGTTTTGTTCTCATTCGCATAACCCATACCTTCAAATTGAGAATCGGCATATCTTAGGCCCTTCACCTTCAAAGGGGAAAAAGTGACCCTTTTCCACCCCCTGGGGCCTCCCCATGGCTTGAGCGTTTCCATATAGCGTTCCGACATATGACACGATTGCAACCTGGTATCTTTTGGTGAAATGAAGAGTACCTGCTGCACCCCAAGACTTCGAAAAGTGTGAGCCAGTCTTTTATCCGTATCTTGGAGCCAGCCCACCACATGGGTGGTGCGAGATAAAACTTCCCGAATCGGAGTCCGTAGCGTAGGATTGTCACAATACAATTCACTCAAGACTGGCCCGTCGATACTCCACACCTGATCGATTTCTCCACAACCCTGCAGCAAGCGACCAATGTGGGGTTGCGCCATCAGAACAATCTCATGAGAAGCAAAGGCCTGACGAAGCATTCTGAGAGCGGGCAGGGATAAAAGAACATCCCCCACGGTTCCGGGATGGATGATCACAACAGTTTGCCGTTTCGATGAATCGCTCATCAATGGGAACTAGCGGGGGTGATTTTTCTCGCAAGTTCAACATCGGCTGGTGAATTCACATTCAAAAAGGAAAGAAGTTGAGGGTCCAGGACTGTAATCTCTGATTCAGGAATACGATGTACGGTCAGACCTTGCTTATCGGCAATATTTTGAAGACGAAGGTCTTGGGCCTCAATCATTTCCTTTAAAAATGGCAGGCATTTTTTGGAATACAATCCGTGTAGAGGCTGAAGACCGTTCATCAATTGAGCGAGGACAATATCCGTTGCCTCGGCTTTTTCAGAAAAAAGCTCAATGACAGCCGGTTCCAGAAATGGCATATCACAGGCCACCACGAATACTCGGGAATATTGAGAATGAGACAGTCCTGTATACAGCCCTCCTACAGCCGCACAGCCCGGTACAAGATCAGTGACGATCTTGACTCTCTCGTCTTGCCCTCGGATATCCTCTTCAGCCAACACCAATAACACTTCCGGGAAGACATCAAGCAAAACAGACAGCACCCTGTCTAAAAGCGATTTCCCGTGAACGGACACATATCGTTTATCCGTCCCCATTCTTCTGCTCTTCCCACCGGCTAAGACCACACCTGAAATTTCTTGAATCACATCATCACCCGCTAAAAAAAAGGGGGGTGGAACGCTCCACCCCCCTTTTGGGCTTTTGGCGCTAGCCCGTAGCTAGGCCTGTCCTTGTGTTTTTTTGCGCTTATTGGCTCGCCGCCCTAACACCCAACCTTCTATAATCACGATCCCGAAGGTAATCAGCGCCGGATAGAGATACGTCGTCATCGGAATCAGGGGTTCCATCACCAAATAGTAAAAGGCGGACACCGCCATCTTCCGACCGACATCCCCATTGTGCCCATCCCACGCAAAGAACACCATCGGGATATATTTACCCTGCTCCAAGTACGCCACTTCCTCATAGTCGCCCTTCAGCGGCCGTTTGACAATCACGGTCCACTGCCCATTGGCCCACTCGGCTTTCACCACTTCGACTTCATCCTGAAAGTCGACTTCGGTGAAGTCTTGGTCCCAGCCCGTACCTTCATACACCGCCAGAGTCCCATCCGCCGTCCATTTCGTCAAATCTGCGGCAAACCTCTCATCTCCCCACAGATAGCGCGGTTTCCGCGGCGCTGGCAGTTCCTGCCATTTGATAGGAAATTGGAAGGCCACCCCGTCGTTGTACACCGCATACCCGTCTTTTTGTTTGGCCGCAATCGACTCTTGATGGAAGGGGTCTTCCTCAAAAGTCGTTCCCTGCGGCGCTTGCTCTTCAACGCCGTAATACGCCAGATTTACTTCCGTGGGATCCCAATCGACTTCTTCCTCTTGCACACTCTTGGTCCGATCATTCCACCGGAAGAGAAACTCGATATGCGTGTCGTTGTACAACGCCCGCACCCACATATCGTCAATCCGGTTCACAAAATTCCTCGGCTTATGCGTAATCTGCCCGCCCATGGCAATCCACCGACGAGGAATCAGGTTCCAGCGATCATCCTGTTCATCCATGGGCAGTTCGCCTTCGACATATTTCGACGGAACCACAAAGGTACTCTTGGGCTTGTCCGTCAAAGGATCGATCCCCAACGGCTGACTTTTCGAGAGCGTTTGCGCGATCTCCTCGGTTATCTCCCCCTTGGCAATCTCAATCTCCTGCTCCCGTTCACAGAGCGAATTGACATAGTTGGCGATGTCCCACCGTTCGTCCACGCTCGTATTGTCGGCAAACGAGGGCATCGGCGTCCCATTCAGCCCCGTCGAAAAAGTGCGGAAAATATTCCTCACGTTGTAGGGATCTTGCCGGCTGCCCCGGAAGTTCCAGCATTTGTGCCAATCCGCCGGTTGGATGGAAAACCCCCAGTCATCTTTGAGGTTAAACGCATTCCCGTCCCCGCGCCCTTCCACGCCATGACACTCGATACATTTCCTCTCAATCACCAACTCCGCTCCACGTTTGATGGATTCTGGCGTCCCTGGCTTGGGTGGCAACCCCGCCAGATCGAGCACGAAAAATTCTTCAAATTCTTCGTCTTGCCACGACCGGTCTTGGACTAACTGCGTGGTCACGAACGCCAGCACATCCTTGCGTTGCTGCTCGGTCAGAATGCCTTCCCAAGACGGCATCGCCGAACCCGGTAATCCATGCGTGACAGTCTGCAGCAGATCCACGTCAATCAGGGGTAACTGCCCGCTGGCCGTGTGCCGAATCTTGAACGTCCCGATATTGAAATTCCGAGGCCGCGGCCACAACCGCACCGCCCCCGGCCCATCCCCAGAGCCCTCGACTCCATGACACCACACACATTTGGTAAAGTATACCCGCTTACCCGCTTCGATTTGCTCGGCCGCGGGCTCAGACGGGAAGCCTTGCTTGACAAACCCTTCTGGCAACTCTTCCTCCTGGCCCCAACTGCTCAGCGGCATCCCTACCCCGAGCAGCACACTCATGCTTACTATCACCCCCCAACGGGCTGCCGTGTTGGTCGAACGTCTCATCTTGCTCCTCATTGGTTTCCTCTGCTCCTCTTACCAGTCCTTATCGCTCCGGCTCGCTTAATCCCATGTCCGGGGATAGTAGCCTGTGTGCCAGTATTCAAACATGACCACCTTCCAGATTTCGTCCACCGTCAGGTGTTCTTCCCACGGGGGCATCACCGAGGCCCACGGGAATCCTTCCCCCGGGAGCCCAATCCCCCCTTTGGACACCCGCCAGAACACAAAGGTTTCTTGCAACTGCGCAATCGTGCCCGCATCCGTGAAATTCGCCGGGATCGGGTTAAACGCATAGGCCCACAGCCCCCGGCCATTCAAATTATCGCCGTGACAGAAATGACAGTTTTGAAAGAAGATCTCGCCCCCTTCCCGCACGTACTTGATGTAGCCCTCGGCGTTCGGGTCCCACGGATTGTAGTTCGGATCGTTCACATCCTTCATCAAGCGCCCCATGGCCTGCTCCACAATCCTGGCGTCGGTATACCCTTGGTCGTACTTACCCTCGCTATTGACCCGATAGGGGTTTTCCACCACTTGCAGCACAAAGGTCTTGCCATGCACTTTGGTGGTCGCCGGCGGCGCCGGATGCACGGTCCTCAACTCAATCGGTTCCTCAAAACTCGGCAAAAACGAGTTATACGCAAACCCCCCTAACGCCAGAGGAATTACGATCAAGGACACCGTGCGCGCCCACTTATGGAACCCGCTGATCCCATCCATCACGTTGAGGATCGGCCGCTTGAACTCTTGCCACTCGCCTTCTGACCCCGAGACCCACATGAAAATCCCGCACGCCGAAACCGTGCCATAAATGGCCCGGACACTAAAGGGAATGGGTGGATAAATGCGGTATTGCAAATACAGTTGGACGTAGATCCAGACGCCCACCCCCGCCCAGAATTTGGGAATTCCCATCCCTGAACGATTGAGCGCCCAATTAAGCAACACAAAAACCAAAATCGAGCCGGCTAACTCCGAGATCATCTGCATCGGCATGTAGCCTTCTACTAACTTTAACCAGGTCATCGTATTAAACTCCTGTTTTCTGAATGACAGAGTTTAAGGATTCGTTATTAATTGAAATCTTCTATCGAAGGCAGATCCTGTCCCTCTTTCAAGCTGGACAGATAATCCACGATTTTGTTGACGGCTCCCGCACTTAATACTTGTCCGAAATTTTTTGGCATTTGGTTATCCGGAAAATCTTTCACCACATACATGCTGGGATTCAAAATCGACTCGGTGATGTATTCACGGGTCGACGTCGCATGTCCGTTATACCCTGGATCCTTCAGCCGTTGGGGAGCATTACTGCCTTCCATCAACAAGGGGCCCACTTTCCCTACTGCGTCTTTAATGCCGGGAATCGTATGACAGGCAGGGCAACCCGCTTTCATGAAGAGATCCGTAATGGGCTCCTCGCCGGTCGCCAACACGCCTCCCGCGACTTCATCCCCTCCGGCACTCGCCTGCGGCCGGTCTCCTTCGGGGATAAATTTTTCATAAGACGTTGAAATTTCCTCGTACGTGGGGGCTTCCTTCCCTTCACGAACGTACAGCCAGGTATCCACCGCTGCCAATTCTCCGAGAGTCAGCGAAATCGGCGGCTTGTGAATTCTGGGCATAGGGCTTTCCGTGTCGTTGCTTCCTTTCACGCCAAATCCCGGCACGACGAAACAATTCGGACAGGCATGTGACTCGGCGATATATTCCTGACCGGTTGTGGCTGTCCCCGATCCCTCAAACGCCTCTTTTTGCACGGTATCCCGCGCAGCAGGATCGTTCATATGATATTTTTCGTGCTTCAACCGCTCTTCTGCTCGGGCAGGAACATCCCAAAGATTCGGGGCCCGTTCACTTAAGAATCCCTGATTGAACCCATGACACAAGGGACATTGGCCTTTTCCTATCGCCCCCTGCACTTTACTTTGTCCAAGACCGCCGAAAATAATTTTTTCCCCCTCATCGGCCAATTGTTGAGGCATCATACTCTGGAAGTCCAACTTCACTTCTGGAGGCGCAAACCCCCCTTCTACCTGAGGCAACCAATTTCCATATCCGGAAAGCGCCGCAGCCACAAGAAACATGAACCCCCCAATTTTCATGAGGGCCCCGATATTGGTGAAATAAATACCCATAATGTACGTCAAACAGGTAATCATCACCAATGAGACGGGCAGCAGTCGACTTTCTCCATAGAAATTATTCTTGTAATTCGCAATAGCCATAAAGGCCATAAAGGCACACAGAACACCGATAAAGGTCTTAAACGTTGCATGCCGCTTTTGAACCGGATCAGTCAGTTTTGCCTGAAAATACACCATGAGCCCTATCAAAAAGGCGAATGCAGGCCATCCAATCGAGATTGCTTCCGTAATTAATTCAACCACCTTGCCCCTCCACCAAATGAGGCTACCCTGACTGTGACGTTCAGGATAG
This sequence comes from Nitrospirales bacterium, assembly GCA_965247845.1. GTDB lineage: Bacteria > Nitrospirota > Nitrospiria > Nitrospirales > UBA8639 > Bin75. Next base: position 779,577 of record OZ252040.1, read on the forward strand.
CCTCATCATGAAAAATCATCACGCATTGCATGCGCAGTTAATGATTAATGACCAGTTGCAGGTTGTGGCGCGGGAGCACCCGGAACGGGTTGCGCCGCAGGCACAGGCGCTTTCTTGACGCCCAGCGCTCCAAGCCAAAAGACAAAGAGAATCGTGATCCAGAAGAACAACACATTAAAGGAGATCACATTCGCCCCAAACCCAATGGTATGCGTATACGCCCAAGGCGAATTGTCGCGCATAATCTCATTGACATGCCAGAACAGCCTCACCGATGACCGAATGTACCCCATCAATCCCATCATCCACGTAAAGGCCGTTGCCAACATAATTAAGGCATACTGTGATCGTGGCGCAATCTGACCCCATCGAATGGGCCCGAGTTCCCTGGACTTACTCAACATCGCCAGATTTAACGCCGACCCGAAAAATAAGCACGAGAGCGTTCCGGCGACCTGAGGAACAGAGAGGCCTATTCGAACGTTGGCCGGGATGAAATACCCGTAACAGGCCACCCAGATATTATTAAGATGAGCCACCACAAAGAATGTGATCAGGAAGATATTTCCGAACTTTGCCCACTTGACCGCCGGCACCCTATTGCCACGCTGATACCATATAAAACTGGCGATCGTGGTCATAATAATCGCGTTAATTCCACCATTCTTAGCCGACATGACGCCATAGTTCCCTAACACCGGATGCTGCTGACCTCCCATGGCCTTTAATTCAGCCGGCGTCATCACAATGGTGTGGGGAGTGATAAAGACCAACAATCCCACGACCAAAATGAACACAAAATACTTAATGTACGGCTGGAACCTCTCCCCCCCAGTCATTCGTCCGAGGGCTTGCCAGAGATAATAGTTTGTCGTCAAAAACAGGATGCCGATCATTGTGGCCTGAATAATGAACAACCAGGCCAACAGCCCGCCCATCAAGGTAATTCCCATTTGTTGACGGTAGGCATACACTTCGCGCATGAGCCAATAGCCGGCAAACGGCAGGGGGATGAGGAAGGCCACGCCCAGCGACATTGCGATATATCCCATCCAATCGTAATGGGCACGCTCTTCATCATTCTTTGCCGACAGGAACCGATACGCAGCATACGCCGCCACCACGCCACCACCAAAGGCCATATTCCCAAGCAGGCGATGCACATTCAAAGGATTCCAGAGCGCCGTATGGATGACATGCCAAATATTTCCCAGATATCGTCCCTGCTCATCCACCCCAGCGGGCGACATCATAAAGCCAATCCAGGAATTGGCCAGGAACATCAACACCGTCCCAATGACGTTCAACACCACCGACATACTGGCATGGAGCCATTTCAATAACCCATCTTTCATCTTGTCCCATCCATAGTAGTAGATGTAGAGGGTTCCGCTTTCTGCCACGAACATCAAGGCATAGATATGCATCACCGGGCGGAAAATACTGGAAAGATAACCAAAGAAGGCAGGATACAACGTCAGGAATGTGAAGATGAGAATACCACCGAGGATGGCAGTCAGCGAGTAGGCGGTCAGGCTGATTTTAACAAAGTCATAAGCCAATTGGTCATACTTCTTCGCCATCGCCTTGTCTTTACTCACCAACCCGGCAAACTCGATACACATACAGAAGATCGGCACGGCTAACACAAAACTGCCATAGTACAGATGCTGCTGATTGGCTACCCAAAGAAGGACCCGGCTTTCGAAGTTATATCGCGGATAGAATTCTTCCGTATCGGCAGTCTTCGGGGCTGGAGCACCGACCGCAGGCCCCTCCGTTTTGTAGTAGACGTCTCTGCCAATTTCGACTTTTGCTTCTTCGCCTTCCACCCCCTCGGCTTCCTGAGCAGCGACGACATCAGCAGGCGGGCCCCCTGCTGCGGGACCACCCCCAGCGGCCAGGGCCGGAAGTGCCACAAAAATCGGGAGCAACAACATGGCTCCCATCGCAAAAAGACCCGTGACGGCCAGGATTTTTTTCCTAGCCTGTCCACTTTTGAGGCGACCCATGACCAACCTCCTTCTTTCTTTGAAATTATTCAAAGAACAATAAACCTGTTATAAGTTGTTCATTTTTTTCAGAATGATTACGACGCGGTTTACCTGAGAATATAGAAATAATCCAAGCCCTGCATATCCATCATAGCCCAGTCGATGAACTGAAAATATGCCACAGAAATCACGATTGAAATGATGAGGTACAAAGCCGTCTGCATATGAAACCCTCCTCTTTAATCTCTATCGAGTTCGTTCCTGTTTTCAACAAGGACATTGGACGCCGGCCAACCAGTAAAAAAACCACAAGCTTATGGCACAGGTCACATAGAATATCCCCTTGCCCAGCTTGATTGGAAACGGATCAGTTTTCGCCATTTTAATTTTTCCTCTAGATGTTTGACCTTAATAAATTCTACGCTTGACACATTTCTTCAAGATATGATACTGAACAGATACATTTACTTTTCATGAAGTGGTGAAACGAATGCGCAATAACGCAAAATTGTTCGATATTATAGTGTTGGCCGGAATGGTTGTCAACATTCTTTTGGCCGTCTTTTTGATCCTGTATTACTTTGACTTTCTCTAGCCTACGCTAAGCTTGGGGATGAGCCTCCAGCGTGCGGTCCTGAGTATTCTGTTGCTCTGATGTAGCGCAACGAAAGCCTATGGTTTCATCCCGAAAATCGGGAACCATAAAATTTCTGGCCGTAATCCTCAAGTCGTTTCCATAGCTCGTATATCCAGCCCCGCGAAGAGTCTTGTACCCCCCACGATCGGCAAAATTTACCTCTCCAGGTTCACTGGGATGGTGCGTTTGCTCTTCATACCAATTGTCGGCCCATTCCATCAGGTTGCCAAAGCCGTCATACACGCCAAAAGGGCTTCTATCCAATGGAAACGAGCCGACAGACGCCGTGGCTTCGTATCCATCCTCTCCCCCTCCCAGATTCGCCTTATGGATTCTCGGAGAATTTCCCCAAGGCCATAACCGACCGTCTATCCCTCGCATCGCTTTCTCCCACTCGGCTTCCCTCGGCAAACGCTTCCCTTTCCATTTGCAATAGGCATCCGCATCATACCAGGAGACATAGGCAACAGGCTGATTCGGTCCACGCAATTGGGTTAACCGTTTGGCATATCGAGACGGAGGGCCAGGTTTTCGATGACCGGTTTGCTCCACAAATGCTCTATAGTGGTGGTTCGTCACCTCATGCCGATCGATCCAAAATCCCTCAAGGGTCACGAGACGTTCGGGGCGTTCATTAAATCCGCCTTGGCTGGTCCCTTGAACAAACTTTCCAGGAGGAATAAACACCATGTCTTCTTGAATGATTTTCGGCGGGAGTTCGGAGGGAGAAGATTCGGTCGCCTGAAGAGGTTTGACAATTTCCGCAAGATCCGGATCGGGGGGAGGCGACTTGGTGCCACGCAAAATTCCTGATATTGGCATGCCCACCATGAACAAAATCACGGCAAGCAAGATCAGTTTCAATCTCCCATCCATAGTAGCAAAGTCTTGATAGATTTGACGAACACAGTTCTGACAACCGCTGTCAGGATGATTGTTTTATGGCCTCGACATCTTTGGCGCAACGGAACCCGATCGTCGCATCGGTTCGCCACATTTTGGCTGAAAACCGTGTGGTCAATCTCGCGTTGAGTTTGGAATCACGCCAGGTTCCCCCTCGAATGACTTTAAATTCGGTGCTGTCCGGACCAGAAGGATCGCGAAAGGGTGAGTTTTGATAATATTGCGGGTCATAGGTATCCGCAACCCATTCGGCAACATTTCCCGTCATGTCGTAGACCCCATACGGACTCCGTCCGCCTTCAAAAGAGCCCACAGGCGCCAAATACTTAAACCCATCGTCTTCACCGTCAATATTGGAAACCAGGTAACTAAACTCATTTCCCCAAGGATACAGTCGTCGCCCTTCACCACGAGCAGCTCTCTCCCATTCGGCTTCGGTCGGCAACCGTTTCCCCGCCCACCGGCAATAGGCAAAGGCATCATTCCATCCAACACCCACGACGGGAAAATCCGGGTCAATGAGTTTTGCAATATCTTCTTCGAAGACCGGAACCTGGGGTTTCTCTCGCTTGATCATCTTGGCGAAACGATCGTACTCCGACTGGGTGACTTCCTTGAGATCGATAAAGTACGTCTGCACATATACCGGGTGCGCAGGGGCCTCATCGGGATCCCCCTGATCATACCCCATGGTAAAAGGCCCTTCGGGGATTTCGACCATCTCACGACCCTCATTCCCGACCAGGGTACGATACATCGAAAAATCTTGGACTTTCACCGGGGCGATGACCCGAGGGTTGGGTTTTTGAGACTTCGAGACCAACCGGTCCAGCTCTGCTTTCCCTTTATACGTTTCATAGATCAACATGACCATCATCAAGATAAACGAGGCAAAGACAAAAATGATGGAGCCGATGAGCACCCCTCGATTTTCCATAACTCTCCAGAAGTCAGCTTCGTGTCAGGTTTTTCAACAAGGAGGACCTTTCCTATTCCGGCCTTACGCTTCTTGGTCGGAAGAGGGAATGGTCTTCACTGATTTTTGCCAAAACACATCCATCAACATTGAGATCCAAATGCCCAAAAATCCGCCCATCGCCGCTCCGGATCCCGCACCCACCGTAATATTTTCAGGGCCGGAAACAGCCCAGGCCAGCGCACCCCCTAAAAACGTTCCAATAAAAATCCCGAAAAAAAACCGCCGACCGCCAATGAGACCGATACCGATACCCAAAATAACCCCGAGCCCTGCCGCAAAATAGAAAAAGGAGTCGCCCAAAAGGATTCCAATGAGCACCCCGACCGTCCCCATGACCACAACGCCGAGGAACACATCTATAATGGTTCCCTTAGAAATCGACGACCTCCTCTTCGACACGCAGCCGCAAGGCGTTATTCCGCACGAACCTCGATTGAACCGAAATCTATTTCTACCCCAGGGCCACTTTGAAGAGAAATTCCCCACGCCTTGGGAGCCGGCTCATGACCATGAATCTCTTTAAAGTCTTTGTAGGCATTGACCTCTTCTTCTACCCATTCACCCAACGGATGAGGGCCTGAACGAATCACGACCTCTGCCGCGCCAAACAGGCCACCATCCGTGACAGAGCCTCTGCGTTTCGTGCCACTCCAAACATACTTCGTCGAAATCGGAATAAACAACAAATCCGTATCCAAATTCGCAAAGAGCGACGCAATAAAATCAGCCTTCTCCGGGACGACGTGCAGGCGCCACCGCCACGTGACAATAGGGTGGGTTTGGGGATCCCAATCAATGTTCTTCGTATACACCCGCTGATTCGCCCCCTTGCCTTTCAGAAATACGGTGTCCCCTTGACGGTGAAGAGAGTACGCCTCTTTTGCCGTGACGGTACTTCGTGACCCTTCCCATCCTTTAGGAAACCGCTCCTCATCCGGATTTTGAAAACTTTCGAGCGTCACCACCTGCGAGAAAGCCTGCCCACTTCCCACGGAAAGGAGAACAAAGAGCACAAGAAGGACAACGCACTCCTTGAGTATTCCTCTTTGGACTGTTCTCATGCCGACTCCTCTCTTGAGAACGCCTGCACGAAAGACACGCTTCCGGTTCCAGCCGGCGCATCTTCTTCCACGGCTAACTGTCTGTCACGCGTGGACAACCAAAACATGAAAAATACCGAAACCCAAAATACCACCATATTGATGGTCACCATTTTGGCCGCAAAGGTAATCGGAGGGGTAAAGGCCCAAGGAGAAAGATCCGCCATCAGTTCATTCACATGCCACCCTAAGCGACCGGCTGACCGAATATACCCCATCAACCCCATCACCCAGGAAAAGATCGCGGCGACCCCAAACAACGCCACCATCCCTCGTACGGATATCTTGCCCCATTGGACGGGACCTCGAATTTCGCTCCCCTTCAACAGAAAATGATTGATCACGAACCCGCCGAGCAAGACCGTCGCTGTGGTCGCACCCTGCGGAAGGGACAATCCTACCCGGGTATGGGCGGGAATAAAAAACCCATAAATGGCGACCCAGACAATATTGGCCATGCCCACTACAAACAACACCCCGATCGCAATATTTCCCGCTGGGGCCCAAGGGGCAGTCATGATTCGATTGGCGCGGCGATACAACAGATAACTCAAGGCCGTCAGGCAGATCATGATATTAATGGCGCCGTTTTTGGCGGACATCACCCCAAATTGCCCAATGACAGGATGTTGCGCCGCTCCCACCGCTTTCATTTCACTGGGGGTCATGGCAAGGGTATGAGGAGTAAACCATACCAGAAACGACACCATCAGCCCCCCAAGGATGACTTTGAAATAGGGATGGTACCGTTCTCCGTCACGTAACCGTCCCAAGGATTGCCAGATATAATAATTAATGCCGAGGAACAGCGCGCCAATGGTGGTGGCCTGAACCACGAAAAGCCAGGACAGCAATCCACCCATCATGGTCATGCCCATTTCTTGACGGAATTCAAAGACGGAGCGCATCAGCCAATATCCGGCAAAGGGCATGGGGAGCAAGGCACACACCATCACGACAATGAACACATAGCTCACCCAATCATAATACGCCCGCTCTTCCTGGACCTGGGCCTTCAAAAACCGATACGCCGCATACGCCACGACCACGGCCCCCCCGGACATAATATCCGCTAAGAACCGATGGGCATTGAGCGGATTCCATAATGGTGAATGCAATAAATGCCAGACATTCCCTAGAAACTGTCCCTCGGCGTTCACCCCAGCCGGTGCCATCATAAAAGACGCCCAGGCATTGGCCAACAGGAGCAAAAGCACTCCCATGGCATTCGCAACCACCCCGATCGACATGTGCACCCATTTTCTGGCTCCGTGGGCCAGACGGTCCCAACTGTAGTAGTACAACACGAGGAGAAAGGATTCGCCCAAAAACACCGTGGCATACACCGGCATCATCTGTTTAAACGTCGAGCCCATGTACTTCATAAAACTAGGATAGAACGTCAGAAACGCACCAAGCATGAAACTTCCAAGCAGCGCCGTGACTGAGAGCGAGAGAACCCCGACGCGAAGGATATCGCGACCGAGTCCATCGTAGCGTTTGGCCGCCTGCGGATCACGACGCGACATGCCAAAGAATTCCAGGAGAAACGCAAACAACGGCAGCGCTAGGACGAATCCCCCGAAATAGGTATGCTGCTGCGTGACAAGCCAAATGACGATCCGGTTATCGAGCGGTTGCCATTGTGGATAACCGGATTCAGTCTCTGCGGCTGAAGGGCCTTGCGGGATTCCTGCGGTCTTATAATAGACGTCTTGGTTCTGGTGATGAAGGGAGGAGGCATCTGAACTCGCCCACAACAACGTTGGGGCGACAAGCAAATAGCCTAGCAACAGGGAAACACGCCAGACGATCTTCATGAAAGCAGCTCTCGCGGTTGGTCGGGTTGCCCTTGCCCTACCGCAACGGGGTTGGATTTCTGTCCTGACGCCACCCAGCCTGTTTTGGCTAGAATTTCCATCACGAATGGACAACGCGTCAACCCTTCGGAGAATCCGCCTTGCGTTTGAGCCTCCACAAACACTCGAGCCCCCAAGAAATACCCATACCCTGCCATCATCCCTGCAGTGACCCCACCAACGGCCAGGTGAACGAAAAGGGACCCTCCTTCGACCTGCAACACAAACACAATAAGGCCGATTTGCACTAAATAGTAAGTCATGGCAAAAGTCAAACAAGGCCACATCCAAAATCGACAGGCTTCCCACCATGATTGTATTGTGAAGCGATTTGAGAAGTGTTCGAGAGGATGTTTCCCAGACAAAAACGCTCCATGAGCGAAACAGGCCGCCACAACACAAACCAGAATCGCCTGCCCAATCTCCCTCCCTACCCCTGTCCAGCCGAGTCGATAGACAACCGCAGCCGTTCCACCGGCAACCAACCCCGCGCCTACCCATCCGGCCAGATGAAGAAAGTCGCGCTGGAGCAATTCACGAAACGACCTACCGTCGGGAAAGGTCACCATACGCATGCCAGAGGATTCCATGCGTACCACGTGCCCGATTTCAAAGGCATCACGGGTGACCGCTGTGCAGGAGATAATCAAAGCCATCATGGCTGGTCCTTCGGGATGCAGCAGAAAATGATAACCGACAAAGAGGGCCAGAAGCGCCAACACCAACAACGACAGTTGCACGCCATAGACAAACCCGATCCATCCGCCCACCCAGAGAAGACGACGAAGACCATCAGTCTGGCAAATTTGGGCAAGAGATTCCGTACGTCCCATCGTATACGCCCAAGACGAGGTGAACGTCGCGAGGACACCGCTCATCGCCAACAGCACAAATGGGTCGGATAGCGGAAGAACATCTTTTAAGAGATGGTAGAGGGCAAAGGCCACAAACCCTGGAATGAGCATCACCCAACGCTTCCGCTTTCGGACAGCAGCTTCAGTGACGGCTGCATTCAGTTGGGGAATCACTCGGAGCGCTAGTCGATGGAGCATTGGAATTTCTCAATCAGGTGACACGGAATACGAGATGCAGGAAAAGCTGACATTAGGCTGAATGCACATAATTCTTTGTCGGCACGGAGCACGTCTTACGCGTTACGACGTCGGGGTCGCCATCCCGAAATAGCGGACCCTGATTTCTTCCATCAGCGCCACCGTGACTTCTGACATGCCTCTGTCCTGAGCCGTACGCTCCAATTCCACACGCGCCATCGCACGAACCGGTCCCGGGATTCGGGACAAACGGCTTTTCGCGTCAGGATGCCACGACACCGTGCCATGATTCCTGGCTTCCGTCATCAAGTCAGTCGAGATCAGTTTGAGACTGTTTCGATCCGCATAGTCTTCCACCTCTTGCCGAACAAGAGGTTCCACATACGGTGGCAGCCGATCTAAACCATGCTGGGCCTCATCAGTCCAGACCGGGCGGGCAAACAACACGCTTGCGTCTCGATTGTCCGTTTCGATTCCTAACCGAAACCCACAATGTTCACAGCGATAACGAAGAAAGGAATGCATGTCATCCCATTCTTCAAGAGCCTCACATCGGAAATTCGAGCCGCAGGCACACTGCATCACATGACTACCCAATTTTTCCAGGATACAAAATATACAGCATGGTATAGGTAATACTGCCAGTCACGAACAAAACGCAATACACCACCATGGTAAACCGGCCCAAGACTCGATGGCGTCGCGCACCATTCGGCCAAATGCGTTGTATGCCCCCCTCAATTCCAAACACGATGGCAATGAGAATGACAAGCCCGAGGTAGACGCTGAGTTTGCCTACGGAAAATCCGCTAGCGGCCACTCGACTGAAAAATAACAGCAGCACGAGAGCCGTCACCCCACCCAATATGATCCCGATTTTTTTCCCAGTGGTTTGCAGGATGGCCTCTCGTAACTTTCGTTGGCCATTGATAAAGGTCTGAGAGCGGAATCCCAGGACAATCATGTAAATGGCCATGACCAATCCGATCACGACCAAAATAATGTGAAAGGTTAAGAGGGGAATAAACACATGATCATACAAAGCCTGGGGGCCACCGAACCCTTCTTTTCCTTCAAAGGCCAACACGCCAAGCTGACGAAATAAATAATAACTCGTGAAAAATGCCAACATGGCGACCATCCCACCCAGCATCAACCAATGATGACCGCTCCCTTTACCTTTTTGGGCCTGTACCCATCCGACAATAAACAGCGCGGTGAACAACGTCGCCATCAATTGGCTGATATCAGCCCCTATTGTTGCATGCGTCCCGACGAACCCGGGCGCTTTTAACCATTCAGCCATTTAGTTCTCTCCTGGTTTGATTCCCTGAACAATCGCCCGCGATTCCAGTTCTATGACAGATTCAAAGCCGGCCTGTGTCATCCAATCCATGACTTCTTGAGTCGTGAAACATTCCCCTTGTTCCGTATTGACCAGAATATGCACGGCAAACGCCGTGGTCCAAGCCGGACTCGTTCGGTCCGGGTCCAAAAACCGATCCTTGATCACCAACCGCCCCGTTTCCGTGAGATGAGCAAACGCTTTGTTCACCAACCCTGCATTGGTTTGAGAATTTTGGTAATGAAGAACGTCGGACAATAACACCAGATCATAGAGGCCGCCCAACGAATCCGTATTGAAATTTCCCGGCAGTACGGCAATACGGTCTTCTAACCCGGCTTCCTTGATATACCGTTCAGTCACCTGAAGAGTTGAAGGGAGATCAAACACGGTGGCGTTGAGATGGGGATATTCCCGACAAAATGCAATCGCATTCGTCCCGGCTCCCCCGCCAACGTCAAGCACACGTTCAACTCCATCCAGTTGCAGAAACTTCGCGAGGTTGACTCCACTCCCTCGGCCAATCCGATCCAACACCGCTAACACATTGGCGCCCATTTCCGGGTCGGTTTCAAACACATGCTGACGGACCGGAGAAACACCGGTTCGGATGGTATCTTCCAAGTTCCCCCAGTTCATCCATTCCGAATCGTGAAGAACCAGAAGGTGACCGACGTAGTCCGGACTCGTTTTCACCAGATGTTTCCGGGCGACGCTGGTATTCGCAAATCGCCCATCTTGTTTGGTTAAGACCCGCATCGCGGCCAATGCATGTAAGACGAGGCTCAACGCCCGTTCATCGAGAGATAATCGATGGGCTAAGTCAGAGAGAGAGTCAGCGTGACCATCTAAAGCTGAAAAAAGGTCCAGCTTGATCGCCGTGAGGAGAATTTTCGTCTCCCAGTAATACCCGATCTGAAATATTTCTGCGAGAGAGAGCTCCCGAGGCACAACATGTCCTTGGAATTTCGATGCGAGAAGCAAAAATCGTTTGAATCTATTGAGATATTAGCGGGCTGGAACTGGCGAACGCAAGGAGAAGAAAAAGGGCCACGACAAAAAAAGGGCAGCAACGATGAGCCGCTGCCGCCCTTTTAATTTTCCCAAAAACGAAAGGAGTCTCTTACTGTTTAAACTTATTTTTCTTTTTGATGTCGAAGTTGGCTTCAGCAGTCGCGCCATCTTTGACTTCGACTTCCATCGTCACATTTCCAGCCACTGGATGCCAGGCTAAGACTTTGTGCTTACCTGCGGGGACATCTGTAATTTCAAAAGACCCGTCGCCACCGGACATACCGAAATGGGCATTGGTCACGGGCAAGAACCACGCTTGCATAAATTCATGCTGGTCACATTGCAACCGAAGGACGGACCCTTTTCTGGCCATCCGCATCTTGATTTTCTTGTCAAGCCGGTCGCCCTTTCTCGCCAACCCAATATTGAACAGGGTCGAAGATCTGGCACCAAGCACGTCAAAACTATGGGGATTATGCAACACCCCTTCCTTGGACTTGGGATCATTGAGGTCCGCATCGCCATTTTCCACAATAAAATGCCCTTTGTTCACCAACACCCCGGTAAAGGGCAAGAACTCACACAGCTTGGCCATCACTTCCGGTGTAGACTTAAAGCCTTTGTCTTTAATGCCGCGAACCGAGACGATCGCATTTTTGAGCCCTTTGTTCGCATCCACTTCGACTTCTTTCAACAAACGCGTATCCTCCCCTTCTTGACTGGGATTTTTTTTGCAGAAAGCTGGATTGGGAAATTTGGAAAAGGCAAATGTCTTTGGCGGAATTGATTTGCCAGAATACATGACTTTGCCTTTAATGGTTCCGCCGGCTTGAGCAATCAATGGCATAGCCAACAGCAACCCACCAAGAAAAACAGACAAAGTAAACGAGCGACGATTCCTCATGATATTCCTCCTAGTTGAGAATAATTTTTGTGCGAGTCGGGGGGGAAAAACCTGACGGCTTTTAGCTCCCTGGCCGCCGCAAATTCGTGCTACAGGCGAGAAATGCCTCGATTTTCTTCAACGCAACTCTTTTCGTTTATAGCAACATGAAATGGGGGTGTCAAGTCAACCTCTCGCCGCGTCTTATTGGCCATATTTTTTTGCGTTACGCTGCATTAGCGGGCCTTGAGGGCGGACGTGCCATCCCTCGTCGAGAAGGGTTTCTGCGCCTCCGTCAGTGCCGTGAACACTTCTTGGAAACGGTCTGGCAATTCATCAGCCCGTGCAATAGGGCTGGAACATAGTCTCTCGGTGCACACATACGCAAACGAACCTGACACCTTGGGGAACGTGATCTCTCCAATGGAAAGGGAATCGACTCGGGGATCCAAAAACCGAACCAACTTCCCGGGAACATACAGTGCCAAACTGTGGGCAAAGAGATGTCGGGCCTCAGCCTTTGATTTTTCACCTACCACCACAATATGAACGGGATAGTAAAGGAACCGATGGATGGCGCGACCCGTTTGCGCAACCGGCAACGAACCTGCCCCCACGATCATTTGCAGAAGAGTCTCGGCCTTTTCTCGATATCGAGGGTTTTGGGTGATATAAAACAAATCGGAAAAGACCAGGGACAGCGCAGCATTGACCTGGAGATCTTTATGGGGAAATCTTAACAATCCCAACGAGGAAGAAGACGGCGTCCGATCAAAATATCCCCCCCCCTGGCTATCTTCGAACAGTCGGATGGCATCCTCAATGACCTTCTCAGCCTGTTCCAGGTAATGGAACGCGCCGGTGGTCAAAAAGGCTTCGAGCAAGGCTTCCGCAAAGAAGACCTGGTCGGCGAGCAACCCAAATTCCCTGGGGTGACCATCATGAAGCAGATGAGCCAAGCCACGCCCAGGCTGATAGCGTTCTTTGTACAGCCGCCGAAGCGTTTTGAGGGCAAACTCCCGCGCCTGAGTGCTTTCCAAGACTTGTGAGACCCTGAGAAACGCTTTGATCATGAATGCGTTCCAGTCGGTCAACATCGTCCGATCAATAGAGGGGATGCCGATGGCTAGACGCTGGGATTCGTTTAAGGCAAAAAATTCGCCGCCAGGCATGCCGGCTCCTGAACGATCTACGTTTCGAACATCGGCATCCTGACTGGCATAAAAGCCCCCTTGATCTCGATCGGAAAGAAACCGCATCACATACCGCATGATCCCTTCGACCACCTCGCGATACTGGGCCAGACCAGTGATTTGGTACGCCTCCAGATAATTGAGAAGGTTGGACGCCTGAATAGCCAGCAACTTTTCATAATGCGGTTTTGACCAATCCGCCCCCTCGGCATAGCGGAAAAACCCACCCCAGACCGGATCATAGAGTTTCAACTGTTGATCCAGGGTAAACAACGCCATCTGCTGAAACTCCGAATCTTGATGCCAAAAATGATGTGAGAAGGCCAATTCGATGGCCTCGGGTTCAAAAAATTTAGGGGCGTCCCGAAACCCGCCGGACACAGGGTCATGCTCCTGCTTCATCACCTCAATGATCTCGGCCATCATCTCTGGTTGAATGAGACCATGAGGCTGCCCGCTCGCTCGTTGTGCCGCTTCCACCTGTTCCCATATTTGGGCGACTCGTTCAGCCATATCTCGTTTGTTTTCTCGATAAAAGGAAGCTGACGTGCGCAACACTTCGAGCATGGCTTCAGCAGTCAGGGTATTCGCCTGGAAGAGAATTTCTCCAGAAGGGAGCAGGACACTGGTGGTTGGCCAACCGCCATGTCGATACCGAGCCGCAATATCCGGACGCTGATCGGTTTCGACCCTGACCGGGATAAATTCGGCATTCAGCAGCTTGACCACCGTGGGATCGACATACGTGGTCTCATCCATCACATGGCAGGCATGACACCACACGGCGGTCAGATCAAGCAGGATCAGCTTGTCTTCGGCTTGAGCGCGATCAAAGGCCTTGGCTCCCCAGCCTAACCACTGGATAGCCGATGAAGAGGGCAGGGGTGTGTCACTCGCGAACACAGGCGTTGGAAGCAAGACGAGTCCCGCTACCCATATCCACAGGCAGTGGAGGATGAATCGTTGCCCTCGAAAAAAGCGAACACCGGAATGCTTCATGGCCGATTATTCTAGATGAAGGTCTTCACCCACTCAAATGAAACGCTTTCCGGTCGAAAAACTGCCGGCGTTAGGCTTCAGGCGGAAAGGAGAGGATACGCGCAATAGCTCCTGCTGCCGTGGCTCGTACGGATTCGTTCGAATCTTTCATGAGATTTTTGAGATGGGAAATCAGCTCTCGTCCCCCCACTCTACCCAATGATCTGGCTGCTGAAATTCGAGGTTTCGGCACAGGGTCATTGAGCAGGAGGAGTAAGGGACCCACAACGTCACGGGCTCGTCCATGCCCCAACGCTTTTGCCACGGAGGAACGCAGGCCTGGATTTTGTTGCCCCATTAAATCCCGCACGGTTCCGACCACGACACGAAATGGGCTATTCAATTGAAGCAATCCTGCAACGACCGCCGCCCGCACTCCCCTATTACGATCATGCAAGGTCAGTGTTAATGCAGAGACCGCCTGTTCGGCCTTGAGCTTCCCTAACGTCACGGCGGCCACGCTTCGAACGGCTGGGACGGGGTCAGCGAGTGCATCGAGCAAGAAGGGGGCGCCTTCGACCAGACCGAGCCTCCCCAGCGAGGCTGCCGCCGCCGCGCGAATCGATGGCTGTTTATCTCGAAGCCCTTGCTTGAGAAGCGGCAACCCTTTGGGATCCCCAATTTCGCCAAGCATCCGCAACGCTGCCCCTCGTTCATACCCCTCTGGCACATTGGTGGCCCGCTCCACCGTGTGCCAGTGTTCTTTTTGACCGAGTCGATATAACGCCGCTGCCGCTGCAACCCGCACGACTCTTTGCTCATCCTGTAGCAAAGGGGTGATAAGGGAAATGGTCGCAGGATCTCCCAACCGACCAAGGGCTTTTAAGACCGTCACCTTGACTAACCCCGCTTGATCATTGAGCGCGCCACGAAAGGGTTCCGATTGTTGCCCAATCGGAAACTTTCCCATGCCCTCGGCGACCAACACCCGAATCATGCCTGACCCGTCGCTGAGCCCATCCTGAAAATATGAAACAACTTCGTCGGAAGGAATCTCTTTTAACGCTGAATAGGCTGCCCCTCTCACCTGTTCACGCATATCTGACCGGAAGGGCAGAATACTGTGGACGGCGAGCTCTCGAAGAAGCAATTCATCCTCCCGGCCCGTAGCCTCGACGAATTGATTATAGGCATCGATGCCCTCAGAGGTTTTCCCAAGACGCACCAAACTCAGCATGTTGAACCGGGAAGAAGCTCGGAGAAATTGTGCATCGCCAAGAAGGGGCTCAACAAGTTCTATGGTTCTGTGGAAATCACCTTGCTCAAAGGCCTGTTTGGCAAGACTGAGCCTCTGCTCACGAGACGTCTCGGCTTTCCCTGCAACCGCTCCGCCCATCAACACAACGCCACAGGCAACGCCCGCGAAAACCGCTCCCCATTTCCACATCATTGCCCTCACTTATCCCTCATCCACCTGTTTTTCGGTCGCTTGGAATTTTCGATACCCTAACGGGGGTTCAAAAAAATACTCCGGTTGTCTCGAGAGAACGACTCGACCATATTCTACCGACCAATCTCGATCTTGACTCACTAATTTTAACAACAACTGTCGCGATTCATCGAC
This sequence comes from Nitrospirales bacterium, assembly GCA_965247845.1. Classification (GTDB taxonomy): domain Bacteria; phylum Nitrospirota; class Nitrospiria; order Nitrospirales; family UBA8639; genus Bin75. The sequence goes on from OZ252040.1 coordinate 795,138, forward strand.
CCACTCATAATAGGTCTCCCGACGGTCGTAACGATCGACCACCACTTCATACAACGTGGCCTCTTGGTCGCCAACCATGGCATCGCCGATCCGAGATCGGGACACCTCACCTTCCAACGTGACCGAAAGGGGGAGAACATAGTCTAAGGTCAACGGAACCTCCATCACCAAACGTCGTTGAGAAAGGATGTACCACACCTGCTGCCTATCCAGTCGGACAATCGTGACCGTGGCATATCCCAAATCCGTTTTGATCCCTCCCCGGTGTTCAATCCGGTAGCGATTCCCTTTCACAAATAATTGAGCTTGTGAGGTTCTTCCACCAGTGCGCCACGTCAGACGGGCTGAAAATTCTAAATCCCGCGGTGTCTGAACACCTGCACCGGAAGCCTGAACATCGGAAAAGTATAAAAGGCAAACGGATAACAAACACGCGAAAAAAGGAAGGAGCCGATACCACCCCGTTGGGGTTGTACGGAATACTCTGACAACCATACGTTACTGACGCTCAAGAAGGGGCTCGATCGTGAATTCTCGACCCAACGCTGCGGGAGTAAATCGTGGAGGCGTTCGAACCGTGAGAGCCGTCTTTCGTCGTCCCGGCGAGGGCAACTGAAAATCGATCGTGAACTCGACTCCTGGCTGAATGGTCACTTTCTTCTTCATGACCTGCTTAATACTGGGATGCCACGCCCGCAGGTCATACGTCCCAGGGGGAATGTCCTCAATGGAAAAGCGCCCGTTCTCGTCAGTCAGAACATAGTACGGATTGTCCACAGCGATTGCCCAGCTTTCCATATACGCATGAAATCCGCATTGCATGACAAACGTTCGGCGTTTTTTGCTCAACTGGAATTGTCGGACTAACGACTCTCCAGGTCTATGGTCATGGGCCGCATGTAAATCGCCTCGCCGATGACGGTGGTTGAAGGAAAGCGGTGAATTAAACAGCACTCTGGTCCCCATTGCTGTCGAGGTCTCGTAGGCCTGAATATCATGCATCACAGGATCCATATTCACCACTTCGACGCCATGCCCACTTCTCACGACAGTCGTAAAAGGCAGAAATCGACAATCCCGCGCTTCCACCCTCGGAACGGAAAGCGAGAACGGTTTCCCTTCCTTGACCCCTTCTAATAAGACGACCACGTCCTTGACCTGACCCTGCTCGTTCACAAGAAAATCTCGAAGGAGTCGCCAACCATGACCGTTGGATATACGTCCACAATATTCAGGGTCAGGGAAAATGACCAAATTATAGGCCTTCGGATCCGGCACCGATCCCGAAAGGGTGACCGTCCCTCGAACCGTTCCGCCATTGGCCATCTCTTTCACTTCATAGCCCCAGATTGAGGACGCCGAGATTGAGAGGATCAGGGACACGCCGGTTATCAGAAAAACCTTCATCAACACTCCAGAGAATTATGGCTTCTGCAGCCGTACCGATGGAATAATTTCCACTCCCTCTCCGAGCAACTCCAATCCAAAGTGTGGATTCTCCTGCATTTCATGCACGCTTCTTCGCCCTTTCACGGCTTCATACTGGAAGTTGTGTATGACCGTGCCATGGGGGGGGACGGTGACCTGCTGTTCCAAGTATTTTTTCATGCCGGGATGCCAGACGGTCAAAGTATACTCTCCCGGAGGCACATCCGTCATTTCAAATAGTCCATCTTCCTTTGTAATGGCATAATAGGGATTTTTGACAACCACGCCCCAAGAAAACATATAGGGATGGAACCCACATTGCATGACAAAAAGGTCTCGTTCCTTCCTAAGATGAACCTTTTGAATCATGGGCCTGCCCGGTAAATGCTGATGACTGTGCAACATTCCCAACACCTTGTGAAAAGGATTCATGGGCAAGGGTCGATTAAACAACACTCTTGCTCCTCTCGCCCGGGCTGTTTCGTATCCTTGGATATCATGCTCAACGGGATCCATATTCACCACCGTAATTTCGTCTTGGTCGCGCAACACATTCACAAAAGGCAAGAAATCGCAGTCGAGTGCCTCGATCAGCACTTTGGGTAATCCAAACGGCTTCCCCTTTTCAATCCCGGTAAGCATGACGACTGCATCTTTGAGGCTGCCATCCGGCCCAATAATGAAATCTTCCACAATACGCCATCCCGTCCCGGTGGAAATTCGTCCACAATACACCGCATCGGGAATCGTGACTAAATTAAAGGCCATGGGCCTCGGTGTCTCCCCGGCTATCGTCACGTGACCGCTGATGGTTCCCCCGTTCGTGACCGACATCTCCTCATAGCCCCATCCCGGTGAACCCAGCCCGAGAAGCCCCAAGGCTAGGCACAATGTCCACATCCGCACTACCATGAATGCCTCCCTTTGCCCTCGCTCAACGCCCCTCATTGGGGGCACGGAAAACCACTACCTGCCACTCAATACTCACAGAAAAAAAACGGGGAAGCCGACGCCCGGCTTCCCCGCCATTCCCATCCGCTCCCGTATCCAACCACGTGTTATTTAAACGAGATTGGTCGAACGCTACCTTTTTCAGGTTGAATTACCTTGGCTTCTTTGACTCCAGGGGAAGCCCCACTCAGCGGGAGAACCCTCTGATCGTTCTTAGACAGCACACGGAAATACCCCCATTGACCAGACTGAGAATACGGCAAGCGTGCATTGCTGTACACGTAGTCCCCCGACATGGCATACGGACCGCCGGCCGAGGCAATAAACACGTCTATGCCCTCAGAACCGGAAAATTCCACAACGCTGATCTGGTCGGCTCCTTGCATGAACGGCTCAATAGGCCACTCATGCTTTTCTAGAGTAAACATCCCATTTTGTTCATTGCTGGCGCCGAACACATGGATCCGAACGGCATCGCCGGCATGGGCCTCGATAATCGGCGTCGCCGGTTCATTGAGTTCATCGACGTTACAGGGTTGGAACATCCGCCCCAACGAACACCCTTGTTCTTCACGATACAAATAGGGTTCGTTCCTGTAATTGATCCCTACCAATCCAGCCACGTTCTGGACGTACGGCATAAAGCTGGTTCCAATAATATTGTCTTCGTCCTGGAAATACAGGGCCGCGTCGCGATAATTGGCTCGATGCTCGTTACCGGGGATCGTCCGATCGACGATGACGTCGGCGATCCAGCTATTTTTCTCCGAAATGTCAGCCCCTGTCTTCGGATCACGATACTGTGAACCCTTAGGACCAATCACAATCCCGCCAAACAACCCGTTTCGCGGATTCATGGCGACATTCCCCCAATCCCACACCAGGGATTGAGTTTCCCCGGTGGCCGGATCAGCATAATAGGTATAGATCCGGCTTTCTCCGGGAGCCACGGTTTGATCGCCGGGATTGTTGCCAAGGTTGACACCTTGAGAATCCTTGGGATCAAACGCCAGGGAAAAGGCGGAGAAAGACGCCCGGCTCTCTTTCATTTTGTTGGTGAGTTTCACTTTAAGACAATCACCAATATTGGCTCGTAAGGTGAGCGGCATGGGTTGGAATTCTCCAGAAACCTTCGCCACTTCTTCCTCCAAGACATAGATCTTGGCATCCGGGTTCCGAACTTCAATGGTTCGTTCAAAGTCCACTTCAATGGCTTCTTCCACATTGGGATTAAAGGCCATCTGCGGATAATCAATAGCCACAACATTGAAATTTTTCACCGGGGCATCGGCGGGACACAGCGGCAACGACTTCTTAATGCCTGGTCCACCGAACGCCGCATTCGGTAAGGGTTTCAAATCTGGCACTTTTTGATCCAATACTCGAATCAGACCCCACGACCCCTCGGACAGTTTTGAGCTCCGACCATTGAAATACATGTAATCCCCAGATTGGAGTCTCGGGCCACCGGCCTGCGGAACAACCAAGTCGTATCGTTCGGCGATGCCGATGTGAATGGAATTCTTCCGATTGGCATCCCCAGCATAGCGCTCGGTCAAAAAGTTATGCCCGGATACGGTAAAGACATTACTTTCGTTCATCGTCACATCGATCAGCCGAAAGACAATGGCATCACCCAGGTACGCCCGCAACATGACCGTACTCGGATCCCCATGGGTCCTGCTGCTGAAAAGCTGCGAGGTTTCCGGGTTATTGGCTAACCGTTGGGCAAAAGGTTCGGCCCGGAAATTCAGGGCGCCCCCCGTCGTATGCGTCCCTCCGTTGAGGAACGGCATCGGCGTCATTTTAATCAGATCGTTCGGTGGCATTTGGAATGAAACGGTTCGCCCAGCTTCCAACGCCACGTCGACGGGTTGACCAGGGGGATTCCCGGCCGTCACCACGTTGACCGTGTGAGGAACCGTATCCATGATTTGAACCATCAACTCACGGAAGCTTCCGCTCACCCCATACCCCACGGGCTCCACCGTATGAATATCCATCACCGGACCGGTCCGCTTGGCCTCACCGGTCGCCGGATCATGCCACGTCGATCCGAACGGCTCGATCAGGAAAGAACACACCGCGCCATGAGGCCACGTAGTTCCGCCAAACGCATGATCGTGACAGAACACGGAACCAACATCGGCATCCGCCCAAAATCGTTGACGCACGAATTCCACGGTCACAATGTCTCCTACGGGGTGGTCATGCTCCAACGGGGACTTGAAGGTGAGAGTTTGCGACCCCGACGCTGCTTCTCCTTCACCGGCACCGGGCACTTGTAACTGTTGCCCGACGTAAATCACATCGACATTCGCCAAACCATTCAAGTCTTTCAACGCCGCCGCGTCGGTGCTATGCCGCATTGCAATCGCCCCGAGGGTGTCGCCCGGACTCACCGTATACGTTCCACTGCTCGCCGAGGCGGACCCGCCTGAACTCCCAATGGCGACGATACGCTTCACTTCCGAGCCTTCAACATTATCCGCCCCCACGAGAATCACCGTGCCGACGTGATACTGCTTGGCGTTCGTGACGTGAATGGTCCGATCACCCTTCATGGCGGCCTTGGTGAATTTGGCGTTCATAGGCACCGGCAACCCCTTGTCCTTTTTCTTTTCGAATTGGGTAAAGGGCCTCATGGATTGTTCATAAGAAAATCCTGAAATCACCCCGTCGGAAGCCTGATTATCAAACTGCACGAAATGGAAGTGCGTGTTGATCTTTGAAGATTGGAAATTCGTAAAGTCGTCGTCCAGCCATTCGCTGGTCAACATCCAATCCATACAATCATAAATATTGGCACGAAAGACCAACGGCACCTTCAAATCATTATTGTTCCGAATCGCTTCTTCCTCGTCGTGGACGACGTACAACAACCCATTCGGATCAACCACGGGCGGTTGATCGCCCTGGGCCGCGGACAATTCGATCGGGAGCTTAATGAAGTGGATGTTATACTTTTGAGAACCCGCCCGGTCCGGACACAGGCTCCACCGCCCGTTTTCCCCTGGCTTCGCCGGCTCTACTGACGGCTGGCCATCTTCATCCAGATGGATCATTTCCAACCACGGAGCAGGATTCCGGTCCGGAGAAAATGGCACTCGTTTGCCGAAATGAGGAGTCAGCCACGGCCACGCGACCTTTCCCGTAGTCGGCTCGAACCAAATTGGTCGCCGGGTTCCTGGTGCATACCCCTGCCATTCCGGACGGTATTTGGGATTCTCGGTCGTGCTCTCTTTTTCACTCATCGCACGTTCGCCGTCCCAGACCCAATCGATCACAGTCGCATCATAAGATTTGAGCTGACCGATCTCATCTTCCGTATGACCTGGAAGACCCCGAGTCGGCAATTGCATTTCGACCCAATCGTAAATCCGAACGACGGACGGATTTGCCGCCCAATCGTTTTTTTGGCTGTTATCGACGATCTGGAACTTCTTGCCAAACCAATCCACGGTGGTGCCCACCAATTGGTCGGATGTCACCGGCTTGGCAATACGCCCAAGACGATCGGGCAATTCACGAAGCGGGGCCATCACGTCGTTTTGGATGCCGGGCACTTGCAGGGTATTGTAGACCCGCCAATACCCCCACATGCCAGCCACGTAATGGTGGGCCACGTGACAATGGAACAGGAAGTCACCGGCCAGATATTGACAGAGCCCCGACCCGCACTCGGTTTCCAAATCCAGCGCTTCAGACGGCCCAATCACTTCCACGTCCACCCGGTCTGATTTGGCACGAATGAGCGGATACTTCACAGGCCCATTCTGCCCCTTGTGCCACATGGGCATCTGATCAACCGCTCGCGGGCTTCTGGCCCATCGAATGGCTCCGCCATGAGGATGATGGGAATGGAACACTTCGGACCCGCCGTGGACGAGGCGATACTTGGCGGGATCCCCTAAATAACTCCGTGGAATCGTGGGAGCCGCATCACCAAAGGTATAGGAACTATAGGCCATGGATTCATCTTCAAAACCAAAGTACTCATGTTGAACATGCATATTGTTAATGCCGAACGGTTCGCTTCGGTAGTTCAGAGCCCTGGCCCCAGGCCGGTAGGCATCGGTTAACGGATCACGTTGCGGCAGGAAGTCTCCATGTTTGTTCACCGGCCGGAAGGCTTCATCACCCACTTCATGATAAATCAACACAAATTCCCGGAAATCCGGGCCCATTCCATTTTGGATAATCGCTTGCCAGCCACTCCGCATCTCAGGAGCCGGACCCGTCCCCAGAGGATCCAGATAGGCCGACCCTGCCGGCTCGACCACAAAGACCCCAAACAGACCCATCACGGTCAACTCACGGTCATTACTGTAGCTGTGGAATTGCCGACCCCCTTCCTGCGTGTCGGGATGGATATACCATTCCAGGTCCACAGGCGTGGTTTCACAATTTTCTTCACACTCCTCGTCAGGGCCATAGGCGATGGCATCAGGGTTCGTCGTCGTCGCGGGTTGGCCGGTTTTGCTGACCACCATGCTGGACCCATTAACATGGAGGCTGACATCTTCACCGAATTCCAACTGGTTCCGCAGCGTAACTTTCACACAATCGCCTTGGTTGCTACGAATCACCAGTGGTTGGATGTATTGACCTTGGATCCCGTTCTTGACACCACCGGGATTATGATGTCCTTCTTCTTCACGAGCTTCCGCGTTCATGGCTTCTTCTTCACGGACTTTCTCGATATTCTCCGTCAGCACGTACATATAGCCGGGGTAGTAATCCAGCCATTGGTTTAACGTAATTTCCACATTGATGGCAGCAATATCATACTGTTTCACGGGAGCCGCCGCCGGACATTTTCCCCCGCCCGTCATCGAGACCGGTTCAAGGTCGCTATCGGAAGCCAATAAGTAGTTCCCTTTCCCGGCACCATATTGATGCATCATGGACATTGTGCCGTAGCCATCCGTGTCGGATTCAGCCATTTCTTGTTGCATTTGCTTCATCAGCCGCTCATGTTGCTTTTCAACAAGCGCGGCACGTTCGGCTCTCCCCTCTTTGGCATTTTCGACGATGGTCTGCCCCTTGAGGCGTTCGGCCCAGGCAGGGGACTGATGATTCATCCCTGTGGTCTGGATCACTGATGGCGAATCTGGAGCTTCGGATTCAGCGTTGGCAAGAGGAAGCAAAAAACACGTCAGGGCTACCAGGCTTCCCCCTCCCAGGAAGGCAAATTGCTTCACGGATAAATGGGAAAAAGGATTGAAATGAAACATGGACCGGCCTCCTTCAAAAAGAAACATCATCTATAAGCAGGGATAACATTTACTGAATTGTTCATCGTCGCGGATGCCCCACGAGTAGTGAAAGAAAAAGTTACTGAAAACAACCTGGAAGTGTCAAGGGTTCTTGGGCTGGAGAAATGAGGGTAAAAAAGGCCAACAAACAGATGCAAGAAGTGGGGAAATGTGTCCTTACACGGCTCCTTGTCCCGTTTCGGACAGAATGCAACTCCGCAAGCCATCTCTCACCGCTTGAGTCACTTTTCCTGGTCTTCCATCCCCCACCGGAACGCCATTCAGCTTGGAAACGGGCAACACCTCAATAGTCGTACCAATCAGAAAAATTTCATCAGCCCGGGTCAATTCCTCCTCACGAACCTCCCGTTCGTCTATCCTGATGCTGTGTTTTCTCGCCAACTCCAACACGACGGCCCGGGTGACTCCGGCCAACAAGTGGTCACTTAATGAGGGCGTGATGATTGTCCCGTCCTTGACCAGGCACACATTGCTTGAGGTGCCTTCCGTGACCAACCCATCTTTCACCAAAATCGCTTCAAAAGCACCGGCATCGTTCGCTTTCTGTTTGGCCAATATGTTCGGAAGCAAATTTAAACTTTTAATTGAGCACCGGGCCCATCGCAGATCAGACAGGGTGACGGCTGGGACGCCTTGCTGTTGAAGAACGACCTCGATTTCAGCGATTTCCCGAAACGTCATCACAACGGTGGGACTCGCCGAACTCGGGAAAAGGTGGGCTCTCGGAGCCACTCCACGAGTCAATTGGATGTAAACCTTGCACTCTGCATACTGACTCCTTTGTATGCCTTCCTGTATCAACGCCTCCCATTCGGTTGGGGAAAGCGGGACCGGAATGGAAACCGCCTGGGCACTGCACTCTAATCGTGAGAGGTGGGCATGAAGCCGGAAAGGAACGCCTCCATACACCTGAATCACCTCATAGACGCCATCGCCAAACTGAAATCCTCGATCCTCGATTGAGATTGTCGCTTGTTCAAGGAGGGAAAAATGACCGTTGACATATGCGATATTGGGCATAAGGATAACGAACGTTAGGAACCCGGCTCCTGAACGTGGACCAGAAACACGCGTCGGGCTTCGGCGGTAAATTTCCACGCCATCCGCTTGTGAAATTCCAACCGGTGGGTCCCGGATTGGAGTGGCTCAAATTCGAACCGCCGTTGGCCGGATTCAACCGCATTATTGCTGGTTGTCTGAAAGAACTCATCCTCTATCAGCACGAATTGGCTCGAATCATATGCAGGCACCCACTGTTCGCCCCGCGTTCGATCTTCCCAAAGATTCACGGTCAATGGAATGCCAACCGTGGCGTCAAGACGTTTATACTCAGACTGTTCTGCGTCCATTAGGCTATCCATTCGGGATTGTCGGACAATCTATAATTCTCGGCAGATGGAACGGACAAAAATCTCACCATCCTGAAGCCGTACGTCATAGCTTGCAACACAATACCCCCCTCCATCCGTACCAAATCCATTACGAACGTCAAATTGGAGATCATGCCAGGGACACCCCACGACATGCCCTTTCAACTTCCCTTTATGGAGCGGTCCACCTTTATGCGGACAGACATTATTGATCGCAAAAAACGTCCCGGACACGTTAAAAAGTGCAATGGTCTTGCCCCTCACTTTGACGGCTTTTGATTTTCCGGGAGGAAAATCCTCTGCCTTCCCGATTTGCACAAAATTTTCTGATGGTTGAGGTTTCATGGTACCCACGGGCTAACTTAGTGACGAAAGAAAGACTCCCTTCCGTCAAACGCCCCCTTTGACAGTTTACAGCCGCAAGGCAAAGACGAGTTCATCGCCCACGGAGACTTGGGCCCGGGCGACAAATCCGCTATTCGCCTCAATCAAATACCGTGCCCGTTCAGGGGGTGGCCCATACCACTCACAGGGATCGTTCGGACAGGGAACCGCGGTTTCGACGATATGAACCACATGCTTACTTTCATCCACCCAAATCAAATCTACATTGAACTGGTACTGTTTGGTCCAAACTTTATGAAGACCGGACTCTTCGAAAAGAAGAATTATGCCGTGATCTTCCGGAAGAGTCTCTCGGAACGCCAACCCGAACAATAACTTTTCCGGAGTCTCGGCCACCTCTGCCTGAAGATTGGTGCCGCTGGGAAACCGGACTTCGATGATTTCCGTTCCTTTGGGAGCATTAAACATCAACGCCCCGGAGATCAACAACAGCGCCATGAGGACCAGAAACAGGATTCGCTTCCTGCTAGGGGTCAACGGGCCTTCTGCTGCACGAGTTTTTTTTGAAACCATATGCCCTTAGATAGGATTGGGAAAAATGACGGAGTACGAATGGCCAGAGCTGTTAGGGTTCCTCCCGGTATATCAGGCTCTCAGAACATATGTCCAACGCAAAAAAATTTGAATATAAACTACAGTATGCCTCCCTCTCACCCAAAACGGGGCACTCCCCCCACACCATTTACCATTTGGCCGATATAATTTATAGTGTCTAATAGTGTCTAATAGAGACTTCTCAAACCCGCCCCCTTCACCTTCGACCAGGAGGCTTGTGCCATGAAGAACAAGACGATCGGATTCTTCGTTATTCTCATTATTTTTGTCGCGGGTATTGCCCTGCCCCTCTCGTTTTCAATGTCGGCATGCGCCTCATCCGCCGTCATACCCATCACCATCGATCATTTTGTCGCCACCCTCTTTCCCCAGGCCAGTCACTATTTTTGGGTAGTGAACGACAGCAAAGAGGAAACTCAACGGGAAATGATCGTCGACCTCAATACCTTCGTCACGCAAAAGGAGGGGGCGACTCCCCTGGAAAACCGGTTTTTACTGCTGATCATCGATGGGAAGATTTTTGCCGCCCAAAATATCCCTCTCAACGCGACAGTCGATTGCGGGACAGACGAAGAAGTGTAATCCCCGGAGATCAGCCGACAAGATATCAGACGACAAAAAGCCCCGTTCCGTGAAATGGAACGGGGCTTTTTGTCACCCACAAACCGAGGATTTGCTTTTACTTAAAGATCACCAGATGCGAAGTAAGGTGACCAGGATGCAGCTGACATCTGACCTTCATATTCCTCGCGGCGGTGACAAACGTCAGGTCAACCATGGGGATACCAATATACTTGGTTTCTCCAGGCTTCACCGTAGTTTTGACCTGCATCGAGGTGGGGCCGGCGAAGGCCGAATCGGCAGAAAGGCTGAATCCATGTTCACTATCCAGTGTATTGGTGACTTTGATTAAAACGGGCTGACCCCTTCGACCTAAAGTGCCCTGGTTTCTCAGATCCAGAATTGCGGTTCCAGGATACCAGGCTTTTTTCCCGCCAAGCAGAACGGCGGTGAATTCAAGATCGACATCAAGACTTTTAAAGGATTGACCAATGACAGACCCGGTTTCAAGATCGCCGACAGCAAATCCACCGGCCTGAAACGCGAGGGCAGCTGAAGAACCGGCTGCCACGAGAATCAAACTTAAAAGGACGGATAGAAGCACCTTGTGCATTGCCTACCTCCTCACTATAAAAATGACGTTAATAAAAAAGTGCCGCTTAAAAACCTCAAGCCCACTTCAGTTTTCCAATAACCCTACCTGTTTGCACCTATTTTCTTGCGTAGTAAGTGCTTCTTATAGCATATGCCGCCATAGGACGCAAGGCTGTTTTTGAGATGAATATACCAACATCATGGGGGGCCGGGAAATGGGTCGGGCAGTGTTCCGGTTCCCTCTCCTTCAGAAAGCAGGTGGAGGGGAGGAGTCACACCAGGGAAGCAAGAGGCCCAGGGCTCCAATACGCCAAATTTATCGCCCTGTTACAGCCTGTTCTTAGCCAAGCCTAGGAGTCAGGCGCCCCAACAAGCAAGCCCCCTATCCTTTGCTTCCGGGGGGGCGAAGAGGCCTGACGTGGTCATGGCATTTTCCCCCTTGTTTCCCGAAACTCGACTCCCCATTCCTGAGGGCCCACAACGTTCTTGAAGAATCGCCATCATCATGGTGGGCCGGGACCTCTCAACCGTTGCACTCTTCCTTGCATAGGGATCTTCCACGAATGTAGAGTGGAGGTGGAGTTTAATTCATTAGGTCGTGGTAAGGCCGTTATGAAATTCCTCTTTCCCGTTGCCCTCAGCCTACTCTTCCTCATCCTCTTGCCTTTTTCGGAAATTCTGCCGAATGCCGTAGCCTTTTCTATCGAACAACCGAAGAACCACAGCACCCACCCTTCAAACAAAAACATTTCCGTCGTCATCAATATGGGAGAGGCAACAGGAATTACCAAAGTTCAATTCTATTGGTACGAGGAACAGGAAGACATGCTCAAGGAATTCGTCGAAGAAAAGTTAGCCAAAGTCGCAACCTCTCCGCCGTTCGGAGCGGACCTCCGACCCCCTCAAGCTGCCATAGGTCTCTATCGCCTTCTAGCCGTTGCCGAACAAGAAAACCGACAAGTCAACGACGAAGGATGGGCGGTCTTTGACGAAGTCCTGCTCCATATCCAACCCCATAGCTCGTTGAAAGAAATCGAATTTCAGACGGATAAACCTTTAAAATTTGGGCGAGCTGGCGCTGTTCGGGTCTATGATCAGCTGGATTTTTTAGGAAAAACCATCGACCTTCCAGTCGTGGGACGATTTTCAGACGACAAGACGCGATCAATTCGCAGCACAGCCACGGGGACGACCTATCATGTCGACGATGAATCCGTTGTCACCGTCAGCAAAAACGGGCAGCTTCGGTTGGTCGGAAACGGCGCCACGACCGTCACCGTCCGAAATAGTGGGATGGAGGGTACGCTTGATGTCCTTGTGGAAGTCAATTCTGAACCAAACCACCCCCCCATGGCTGACCCAGGCCCAACCCAGACCGCTTATTCAGGCGAGACGGTCACACTCAATGGCCTCAAAAGCTATGATCCGGAAGGAGGATCCTTACAGTACTCTTGGGCTCAGATTCGAGGCAGCAAGGTTGCTCTTCTTGACCCCTATTCACCAAAAGCTCGCTTTTTCGCGCCTTTCGTAGTCGAACCCCGTCTCTTTCGATTTAAACTCAAGGTCACGGATATCCAAGGGGCCGACAGTTTGCCTACATTTGTCGATATCGTGGTGGAACCGTAGCGTTACAACACTATTTGCGAATCCCCTGGATCTTCCCCTTTTCGGGCTTTTTCTAACACTGCTTCGTCTACAAAGATGGGAGTGCCAAAATGAACCGCCAAGGCAATCCCGTCTGAAGAACGACAATCGAACACGTGGGTTTGGCCGGCGCCTGCCATCATCAACTCACCATAAAAGACCTGCCCCTTTAGACTGATTCGAACCTGAACAACCGTCATGCCATAGGCCTGCAAAATGGTGTGCATTAAATCATGAGACAACGGGCGTGGAGATTTTTTCCCGGTCAGCGCCCCTTGAATTGACCCCGCCACCGTCGGATCCACGAAAATGGGGATCACAGATTCCCGTGCCGCCAACAACACGACAGGCCCCACCTCCGACCAAACGACCTTCACTTCATCCACCTTGACTTGCCCTGAAGGAGAGAGGGATTGCGCCTGAATCTGGGTGGCTCCAACCACCAAACATCCGACAATGAGAAGCAGCCGTCTGAGGTTTCGCATAACTTGCTCCTTTAGGGGGACCTCTGCTCCCCGATTAGAGGTCCCTTGGTTTTTCGTGCACGCATTATCCCGCCACAAACGGGTTAGACTCCTGTTCAAGTCCAATCTGCGTAGCCGGACCATGTCCGGGAATGACTCGAGTGGCAGGATCCAAGGAAAAGAGTCGCTCTCGAATGGAAGACTGAATGGCGCGCGCGTCACCTCCCCACAAATCCGTTCGTCCAATACCACCACGAAACAGGGTATCTCCCGACAGGACCAATTGCTGGCTGGCAAAATAGAAGCTGAGAGACCCGGGAGTATGTCCCGGAGTATGTAACACCTGTCCAGACACATGCCCCAATGACAGCACCTCCCCATCTTGAATCCAACAATCCGGATCAGGTGCAGGGATATAAGGCACCCCAAAAGCCTGACATTGAATATCAAGCATTTTCCACAACGCCTGATCATGGGGGTGCAAACAAATAGGCGCCTGAGTGGCCTTTTGAATATCTCCAGAAGCTAAAAAATGATCAAAATGGGCATGGGTGTGCAGAATACGGACGACCGTCAGTCCAAGACGCTGAACTTCAGCAAGAAGTTGCTCGGGGTTCCCTCCTGGATCAACAATAACCGCCTGGTTGGATTCCGGGTCCCCTAAAATGGAACAATTACACCCAAGCGGGGGAACCGCAAAGGTTTTTTGAATAAAATTTTGCACGAATCGTCTTTCCTTTCCTCATGAGCAACCAATCACCGCCATGGAGAATGGTCATGAAACGGCCTGATCGTGCAACCCCCGGATTTGCATTAGCTTTTGAAGACACCTACAATCCGGGGCAACAGGAGACGAAGGCAGGTTCCCTCATCAGTGAAGTTTAACATTTTCTCTTTGGATCGTGCGCCCACGAGAGACTCAAACCCCGTTGTGATCCTCGAGCAACCATCCCAAGGCAATCCCACCTTGAACCGTCATCTGGTCAGGATCTCCCTCATAAGCCTAACCTGGGTCTTGTTGACCGGGTGCCCTCCCGACAACGCGTCCATCATTGAGGAAAACGAACGGCTCAAAAAAGAAAACGTCAGGCAAGACAGCATAATGACGACACTTCAAGAAGGAAACCGGGTCCTGCAAGAACAGATCGATCGGCTCAATCAGGAACTTCGAGAGAACGAGAACGAGTTTGCAAAACAGCTCGAACTCTCGCAACAAATCAGCCAAGGTCTTTCCGATGAAAAACAAAGCCTTCTGCAACAAATCGCTGCCTTAACCCAAAAAAATCAGAAACTGAAGTTGGAGAATCAAAAACTTAAAGGCGACGCCCAATGGCTACGCAAGCAACGAGAGATCTTTCGACAATCCCTTCAAGCCAACAACAAGACGGTTAAAGCTCGAAAGCTTCCCCACAAATTGCCGGATGTGACCAAAGCCGCCTTGCAAGCTTTAAAGCAAAATGGATACGCGTTGATGGCGAAAGTGGAAACCGATCAAAAATCGATGTTTATCACGGAACGAAAAGCCTCACCCTCGTTCTCGATCGAGTTGCCCGGTTACCGAAACCAGTACCTGGTGGAATTAGAAGCTCAACCCGACAACCAGACAGATCTAAAGGTCAAGGCGTATTATGAAAAGATGGCTCAAGAGGGAAAAATAATCGAGGTTGGCAACAAAGAAGTCACAGAAATTGAACGTCGACTCATTCAGGCCATTCAACAAGTCCTCAAGCAGCCAAAAGAAAAAGCCAAGCCCAAGGCCCTCAAAAAAGAACGAGCCCCTCCCCCCTCTAACTAAGACCCCTTAACCAGAATTTCTCGAATCCACTCATCACTTACCTGAAGACCTTCCACTTCCTCCTTTGCCGATACAGCAGTGGATGACATCTCAGGGACGAATTCGCCGAACAGCGGAAAAGGCTTGTTGACTGAGCGGAAAATGGAATCAGAAACGCGAGCGGGATGTGGCAGACACACTATGTCCCGCTTTGAGGTAGGCATCAATCCCGGCAGCGGCTTTGCGGCCTTCTGCAATGGCCCAGACAATAAGCGAGGCGCCGCGTTTGGTATCACCGGCGGCAAAGATGCCCTCTTTGTCGGTCATGAAATTCTGGTCCGCCGCCACATTCCCACGAGCATCGTACTCCACGCCGAGACTATCAAGCAGTCCATTTTTGACGGGTCCGGTGAAGCCCATGGCCAAAAGAACCAAATCGACCTCCATGTCGAATTCCGTTCCGGGGACCGGGATAAATTTTCCTCCGTCAAACGAGACTTGATGAGCGTGTAATTTGGTAACTTGGCCATTGTCGCCGGAGAACCTCGTTGTCGAGACACTCCACTGTCGATCACAGCCTTCTTCATGGGCATGGGAGGTCCGAAGCTGCATGGGCCACAGGGGCCACGGCGTGGATTCCGCACGCTGAGGAGGCGGCTCCGGCAACAACTCGAACTGATGAACGTCCTTACACCCCTGACGATGTGTCGTACCCAAACAGTCGGATCCGGTATCGCCGCCACCAATAATCACCACCCGTTTATCTTTCGCGGTGATCTGTTCGGCCAGCAGGCTATCCCCGGCATTCACTTTATTCTGTTGAGTGAGATAGTCCATGGCAAAATGGATGCCCTGCAGTTCCCGACCGGGCACCGGCAAATCACGCGCGTATTCAGCCCCCAGGGTGAGACACACCGCATCGAACTGCTGGGCCAAGGCTTCTCCCGTCACGTCCACACCAACGTTCACGTTGGTTTCGAACTTCACGCCTTCCGCGATCATCTGGTCCAAGCGTCGGTCAATGACCCATTTTTCCATTTTGAAATCCGGAATGCCGTAGCGCAGCAACCCGCCAATGCGGTCTGCCTTTTCATACACGGTGACACGGTGTCCCGCCCGGGCTAATTGTTGGGCAGCCGCCAAACCCGCAGGGCCTGACCCGACAACCGCCACGGTCTTGCCTGTTTTGGCCACCGGCAGGACCGGTTCAATCCAACATTCATCGAACCCGCGATCGATGATGTTCCATTCAATGACACGGATGGAGACAGGATTGGAATTGATACCCAGTACACAAGCTGATTCGCACGGTGCCGGGCACAAGCGCCCAGTGAATTCAGGAAAATTATTCGTCGCATGAAGCGCTTTGAGGGCATCCTTCCACCGACCACGATGCACCAGATCATTCCACTCAGGAATCAGATTGATCACCGGGCATCCGGTGTTGCTCTGACAAAACGGCACTCCGCAATCCATACACCGTCCGCCCTGGGCGCGCAGCTTCTCTTCGGGGAACGGTTCATACATTTCCTTCCAATCCAACACCCGTAGCTCGACCGAACGCCGGGTCGGCATTTCCTTCGCAAAATTCAAAAACCCGCGGGGATCACCCATGAGCATGCACCTCTTTCTCTTGGATGCTTTTTTTCGCCGCTGCTTTGCGTTCCGCCAATACCCGCTTGTAATCCGAGGGCATAACCTTGACAAACTTGGGAAGCATGATCGGCCAGGAGTCCAACACCATCCGAGCCTTGCGACTTCCCGTATAGCGGGCATGATTGTCAATCATGATTTTTAAGGTTTGAATGTCTTCAGCCTCCACAACTTTTTCCAATTCCACCATGCCGAGATTACACCGAGAGTCAAACTTTCCGTCTTCATTCCAGACATAGGCTTCACCACCCGACATCCCGGCGGCAAAGTTTCGACCGGTTTTGCCTAACACCACCACCACTCCACCCGTCATATACTCACACCCGTGATCCCCGGTTCCCTCAATCACCGTACGTACGCCACTATTTCTCACCGCAAACCGTTCGCCGGCTGTCCCATAAAAATAACACTCGCCGCGAGTGGCACCATAGAGTGAAGTATTGCCAATCAGAATCGTGTGTTCGGGTTGAAACATCGCACCTTGGGGCGGAGTCACAATGATCTTGCCGCCGGAGAGCCCTTTACCCAGATAGTCGTTCGACTCGCCTTCGAGATAGAGGGTGATGCCTTGACTCAAAAAGGCGCCGAACGATTGGCCGGCAGACCCTCTGAAGTTGATGGTAATGGTATCGGTGGGCAATCCTTCTTCGCCATATTTCTGTGCGATACGACTGGACAGGATCGTCCCGGTCGTCCGATCGGTGTTATGGATCGGCAAATCCAGCGTCACCTTTTCTTGCCGTTCAATCGCCGGCTCACACAGTTGCACCAATGTCATATCCAATACCTTATCCAACCCGTGGTCTTGCGATTGGACATTGTGCGTCGCCACCTCGGGCCCGACGTCCGGCTTCCACAGTAAAGGCGAGAGATCCAAGCCACTCGCCTTCCAATGGTCGATGGCTTTTTTCACTTTTAATTTGTCATTACGGCCAATCATCTCTGGAAACGTTCTGAACCCAAGTTGCGCCATCAACTGTCGAACTTCTTCCGCCACGAAGAAAAAGAAATTCACCACATGCTCCGGTTGACCCGTAAACCGCTTGCGAAGTTCAGGATCTTGGGTCGCGACTCCGACCGGACACGTATTGAGATGACATTTCCGCATCATGATGCAGCCTTCGACAATTAACGGCGCGGTGGAAAATCCAAATTCCTCGGCGCCGAGCAACGCAGCCACCACGACGTCGCGACCGGTTTTCATTTGTCCGTCGGTTTCAACCTTGATGCGTCCCCGAAGGTCATTGAGGACGAGGGTTTGATGGGTCTCTGCCAAGCCCAACTCCCAAGGAATCCCGGCAGACTTAATCGACGACAAGGGAGACGCCCCCGTGCCACCGGAATCGCCACTGATCAACACTTTGTCGGCATGCGCTTTAGAAACTCCTGCAGCCACCGTGCCCACGCCAACTTCGGACACCAACTTCACGGACACATCTGCGGCGGGACTCGAGTTTTTTAAATCAAAAATGAGTTGGGCCAAATCTTCGATCGAATAAATATCATGATGCGGTGGCGGTGAAATGAGTCCCACACCAGGCATTGAAAACCGCAGCCTAGCAATGACTTCGTCGACCTTATGACCGGGAAGTTGGCCTCCTTCCCCAGGCTTTGCCCCTTGCGCCATTTTGATTTGCAGCTCTTTCGCATTGACCAAATAATTCGCCGTGACCCCAAATCGCCCTGAGGCCACTTGCTTGATATACGAATTTTTTGAATCGCCGTTCGGCAAAGGAATAAACCGTTCCGAATCTTCCCCTCCCTCACCCGTGTTACTCTTGGCTCCGATCCGATTCATCGCGATCGCAAGTGTTTCATGGGCCTCTTTACTGATTGCCCCATACGACATCGCGCCGGTGGTAAACCGTTTCACGATTTCCTTGGCGGGTTCCACTTCTTCCAATGGCAAAGGACTCGGCACACATTTGAAATCAAACAAGCCACGCAAATTCGATCGGCGCTGGGTTTCATCATTCACCAGTTGAGCATAGGCTTCGTACGTCGTGGCATCGTTGGTTTGGGTCGCATGCTGCAGTGTATAAATGGTCTCCGGATTCCAATTATGATGTTCGCCCTGAATGCGGTAGTGAATCTCGCCGCCAAAGTCCAACTGCCGAATGGGAACCGGTTCGTACGCGACCAGATGACGCCGCATGGCTTCTTCGGCGATTTCCCGCATGCCCATGCCCTGAATGCGTGAGGGGGTCCCCGTGAAATATCGATTCACCAATTCTTCATTCAGTCCAATGGCTTCGAAGATTTGCGCGCCGCAATAGGACTGCACCGTCGAGATTCCCATTTTCGAAAAGATTTTGAGCAGGCCCTTGTTGATGGCTTTGATAAATTTCCCTGACGCGGTTTCCGCATCAATGCCTTCCGGCAAATAGCCTTCGCGTTCCAAGTCCTTATAGGTTTCAAACACAAGATACGGATTGACCACACCGGCGCCGTATCCAAGTAAACACGCAAAATGATGCGTATCTCTCGGCTCACCAGTCTCAAGAATCAAGCCAACTTCCGTTCGCGTGGCCTCACGCACCAGATGATGGTGAACCGCGGAAATCCCCAGCAAACTGGGGATCGACGCCCACTCCTCATCCACACCGCGATCACTCAAGATCAAAAATTTAAATCCCTGTTTAATGGCATTGGACGCTTCCTGACACAGTTGGTCGACGGCCGTCCCCAATCCCTCAGGACCGTCGGCCACACGGAACAACAGGGGCAACGTCTTGCTCACAAAATGGGGATCTTCGATCTCTCGGATTTTTTGCAACTGCGCATTGGTCAGAATCGGCTGCTGGACTTTGATTCTGCGACAGGCCTCCGGGATCTCAGCCGTCAGATTGGGCTTCGGTCCGATATTCGTGACCAACGACATGACCAACTGTTCCCGAATGGGATCAATAGGGGGATTCGTTACCTGTGCGAAGAGTTGTTTGAAATACTTTGGCAACAGTTGCGGCCGATTGGAAAGCACCGCCAAGGGAGTATCCGTTCCCATAGACGAAACAGGCTCTTCGCCGTTGATCCCCATCGGCGACAACACCATTTTGATTTCCTCAATGGTATAGCCGAACACTTGCTGTCGTTGACGGAGGGTCGGGTGATCCGGTTGAGGCACATTCAACGGCTCCGGCAGCTCGTCCAACGACACGCGATACTGGGTCAGCCAGGAACGGTAGGGCTTACGCCCGACTATTTCCGCTTTGATCTCTTCGTCGTCGATAATTCGACCTTGAACCGTATCAACCAAAAACATGCGGCCCGGTTGGAGACGCCCTTTTTCACGAATGGTTTTCACATCGGCCGGTAAGACCCCGGCCTCAGAAGCCAGGACGACTAAATCATCCGTCGTCACTTGATACCGGCAGGGCCGTAACCCATTTCGATCCAATGTGGCTCCGATAAGTTTGCCATCCGTAAACGCAACAGCCGCCGGGCCGTCCCAGGGTTCCATCATTGAGGCGTGATATTCATAGAATCCTCGTCGGCTCAAATCCATGTGAGGATTCCCAACCCACGGTTCAGGAATCAACATCATCATGGCATGAGGCAGGGACCGGCCAGCCATCACGAGAAATTCCACCGCATTATCGAGACATGCCGAATCGCTTTGTTCTTCATAGATAATGGGGTAGAGTTTTTCGAGATCATCGCCAAACAGGTCAGACGCCAAGCGCCCTTGGCGGGCTCGCATCCAATTGACATTGCCGCGCAGTGTATTAATTTCGCCGTTATGCACGACATACCGATAGGGGTGCGCTAAAGACCACGTAGGAAAGGTATTCGTACTAAAGCGGGAATGAATGAGGCCCAAGGCCGAGACCATGCTGGAATCGGCTAAATCCGGGAAAAAGCATCCAAGCTGCTCGGGCAACAGCATGCCTTTATAGACGATGGTGTTGGAAGACAGACTGCAGATATAGACTCGGCCTCGTTCCACCAGCGCGGACTCACGAATCGCTCGGGCAATACGTTTCCGAACGACGTACAACTTCCGTTCGAACTGAGCCTCATTCAGAATATCACGCGCAATGAAAAACTGGCGAATATAGGGAAGGGTCTTTTGCGCAAGTACGCCAACATATTCGAGCTTCACCGGAACATCGCGCCATCCCAAAAATCTCAGCCCTTCTTCGCGAATAATCGATTCAAAGAGGCCTTCGCATTGACGGCGAAGCGGTTCATCCTGGGGCAGGAACACCATGCCCACCCCATAGCCACCCGATTCGGGCAGTTGCAAACCGATGTCTTCGCAAGCCCGCCTAAAAAATTCATGAGAGATCTGAAGAAGAATCCCTGCGCCGTCACCGGTACACGGATCACAACCTTGTGCCCCGCGATGGTACAAGTTTTTCAAAACTGTCAATGACTTTTCGACGATATCGTGTGACTTATGGCCTTTAATGTTGACGACAAATCCAATGCCACACCCATCCTTCTCAAACCGCGGGTCATAGAGTCCCTGTTTGAGCGGCAGCCCATATAGTGGTCGTTGATGACTCATAAGAAATTAGTGGCCCATCTCACACACATCCATCCACGAGTAGAACATTTCAGGCACCCTCAACCCCTGCCTCATCGGTCATTTCGTTTCACGCATGAAAAGCATGAGGAAATCTGAGGAGAAGCAGAGGCATGACGGAAATCTACTGGATACGAAAAAAGGGTGTCAAGGCAGACCCCGGAAAACCCCGCACCCATTCTTGCGATATCCGATTCAAGCAGTGAGGGACACTTACCTTGACAAACACCAGACCCTCCCCTAGGATCGCTGAAATGGCCAATGGACAACCAGTCATTCAACGTTCCCTCACGATGGATGAGGTGTGGGAGCTTTATCGCCATGACCTCGAAGAAATTGAATCGCAAATTCGGCATAACCTCAATTCCGAAGCTCCCCTCATTAACGAAATTGCCGCCCACATTCTCGATGGTGGCGGCAAACGCATTCGCCCCCTCCTGTTGAGTCTCTGTGCTCGCCTCACAGGCTATGACCCCAAAAACGACTTAGTCCTTGGTAGTCTCATTGAATTTATCCATACGGCGACTCTGCTCCATGACGATGTATTGGATGAAGCGGCGCTTCGCCGAGGTCAACCCACTGCTCGACGTATTTGGGGAAACCGGGCCAGTATTTTGGTGGGAGACTATCTCTACTCACGGGCGATGCAGCATATTGCCGCATTTAAGAACCACGGCATTAATAATACCATGGCCATGGCCTGCCGGAAGATGGCGGAAGGAGAAATTCTTCAGCTGTGCGCCAACCGACAACCGCTGTTACCTGAATCGGATTATTTACGGATTGTCGAGTACAAAACCGGAGCCTTGGTGGCGGCCGCGTGCAAAGTAGGGGGCATGCTGGGGGACGCCTCTCCCCTTCAACAGGAAGAGTTATATCAATTCGGTTTAAACCTAGGCATTGCCTTTCAATTAGCTGATGATTGGCTCGATTATACGGCCAATGACAAGAGCCTGGGAAAGACCCTTGGACAAGATTTGATGCAAGGAATGGTCACCCTGCCCCTTATCCATTTATTGCCGTGTTTGCCGGCTGAAGACCGACAAAGCCTGGTCTCCAAAATTGGGAACGAAGCCATTGGAGAGGATGATCTGCTCCAGATCACGGCACACATGCATCAACATGGATCCTTGCGATACACCAAGGCCCGTTCCCAAGAATACATCGATGCCGCTCTCTTGAATCTCACCACCTTTGAAGATTCCACTGCCAAACGTGCCCTCATCGTCGTAGCCGATTACATGGTCAACCGCGACCGCTAATGCTGTTCAAGTGGCAAGCGTCGCTTTTTCTCGTAGTACAGCCAAAAAGACGAGCCCAATGAGAATCCACATGATTTCGCGAATCCGACGGATTAAGGCAAAGGTGATCCCTGTCACCTCGCCGTATCCTAATGCCATCAATAAAAAAAGATAGCCTCCTTCCTGCGCTCCCAGTCCACCGGGAATAAACGACACACTTCCCTTGATCAGCACCGCGATCGCGGCGATAGCCAAAGACGACAACCACCCGACCTCCACGCCCAGGAAATATAAAATCGCATACACTTCAAACAATTCCGTCAACCATGCGACAAAGTAGACACCCATTGACAACATAAACGTTTGGCGACGCTGTTGATAAAAGTTTCGAATCGTCCGATCCAACTCCAATAACTGCGGCCGATAGGCCTCCAGCCGCTGAGACCGAATTCTGCACGTTTCAGCCACCGTTAACAGGCCTTTTCCAATTCCATAGCGCTGGATAAGGAGAAACAAGAAGATTCCAAAACCCAGCATGCCCACGCTGACGAAAGCGACCAAAACGTTGTACTCGTCTCCCCCGACGAGCCACAACAGCACGCCCAACCCCAACAACATGAAGAGAATCTGGGCAATGACCATGATGGTTTTGGCTGTCACCACAGATGCCAACCCTTCGACCATGGGGACCTCATACCGTGTTAGCAGATAGGCCTTCATGGGTTCACCGCCGAGCATCGCTGTCGGGGTCGTCACGTTAATGGCTTCGCCGGCCATTCTCACCATAAACAACCGGACAAACCCCACTCGACTTGCCCACTGACCCAAGGTCAGGAACCATCCATAGGTATCGAGAAGATACACCACCAGGAGCGGGGTGAGAATAATACAGAAAGAGACAACCCCAACGCGTTCAACCGTCTCCCATACTTGAGACAGGCCGATATGCCAGATCAACCCACCCAACACGACAAGACCCACAGCAAGGAGTAAAAACCGAATCATGGGGTTAACTTAGCATGAAAAAGTGAGAGAGGAGGAATGAAGCATGATGCGTAAAGAAATTTGTTGAACTTTACGCCGCATGTCAATTTGTTCGGGATAACTTTTAAAGAAATCGTCAGGATTGATGAGGAAGAAAAGTTCGACGAAGGCTCCACGCCATCATGACGGCAAAAAAGCTTGCCCCCACTGCGCCGAGCCAGAGAAACCACGGCAGCATTCCAAAGCAGGCAAATACCATGACCACGATCGAAAAATCGCGATTCGCCACATGTTCGAGAATAAAATCAAAACGGGTTCGATAGGCTTGACTCAGCCGTTGCCAATTCAAGGCTTTGGCTTTTAGGGACCTTATCCGATTGACACCCCACAGAGAAAACCCTGTAGAGACAACAGCAAGGGCTCCTAATAGCAGTGGGAGGGAGGGAGAGTGCCAAGGATTTTCTAGGTACGTGCCCCAGGCAATTCCCGCAAACACCGCCATATGCACAATATTGTCTGACACAAGATCTAATTCTTGGCCTAACCGAGATTCTGCAAAGGTGAGACGCGCCACTTCTCCATCACAACAATCGATAATCACCGCGAGTTGAAACAGGAGGGCCCCAAGAATGCCCAGCTGATACGAGCCCATAGCAAAACACGCCGCGCCAATGAGGCCAATCACCATCGACAGAATAGTAATGGCATTTGGCGAGAATCCCAGTTTGATAAAGAGTCGGCTTAAAAGCCGAGAGAACTTCCGATTCACATAGCGATCAATGAACCCATCCAAAGTTCCTTTCACGCTTTGCAACGAACGGAACAACGTGTGCTCCGCTTTATAGAGCCCACCGGGCTCTCGGGCGTCTTGATATCCATGGGACGAGGCAGACAGGGTTTGCACGATTCCTTCAGCAGCTGCCTGCTCCAACGCCAACCGAATCGGACTCGTTTCCGGAGTGCTCCATGCACCAGATATCCCTAATAACCGAGCCGGCAAGACGACCAGATCCGCTGCAGGGGCAAGCCCCCTGCCCGCAACCTCAACAGGGTCCACCTTGGAGCTTTGCTGGTCACAAAATACGACTCGAGGTATGTGTCCGCTCGTGTGAGGATCAGCCCGCATCACCACGCCTGGATTCGCGCTCCACCCGGGTTCACCTGGCCGACCGACTGCCACCACGGCTCGTCCCTCTTTACCTTCTTCTCTGAGAGATTCGATCAACGATGGAGCAAAGACCATATGACAACTGAGAATGAAACACGATCCCTTAATCTCACTCGCCAAGGTTTCCCACGTCTGAGGATCCAACGGAGGAAATTCACGAATAGGGAGCCAGCGAATCGCCGCTTGGATACGATCATCGCCATCAATCAACGAGCGAAGCGGTTGTTCCTCCTGACCCACCAATGTCAGAATTTGTGAGATCCCGGCATGCTGAAGGGTGAAAACCGTTCGTTGAAAGAGCGTAAGCCCACCAACTTGGGTCAAGGCCCCAACAGCGGATTGATCAGACACCCCCACTAAATCGAATACACCTGACGAGGCTAACACGATGGCCGTGTCGATGGTGCCAAGTTCAGATTTATTGAGTATT
The DNA here is from genome assembly GCA_965247845.1 of Nitrospirales bacterium. GTDB lineage: Bacteria > Nitrospirota > Nitrospiria > Nitrospirales > UBA8639 > Bin75. The sequence goes on from OZ252040.1 coordinate 820,167, forward strand.
CCATCCATTAGGAAACCTCTGATTTATGGCACTATCGGGCGCATGGCAGTGTTGTGTCCTCGCTCAACCCTCGCCTATCGACTTGATATGGCTCGGGTTTCGCTGCGGGACGCCTTGCCCTGCATCCCGCTATCACGCAGAGGTTCCATAGGTGTGGGATTCACCTCGGCACGACTATTCTTGGCAAGAAATGGGCCTTACCCCCTAGCATGTTCTCCCAACTGGGGCAAAATGTCTTTTCGTGCCCGTTCCAAATCTTCCGGGAAGTCAATCTCAATCCAAGGCAGGCCCCCAATTTTCTCAACCCCGACCGGGATGTCGCGAAAAAAGTCTTCCAACGTATCTTCGTATTCTATATCCAGCAGCCCCTGATTCACACGTATCTCTACCGATCGGAGCAAACGAGGCACGGCAGCATGCTCTACACGCAAAAACCCCACGCCTTCGCCTACCAGGTCATACTCTCTCGGCACGTGCTTGGACAACGCCACCACCCGTCCCTCCCGCACCACGACCATGCATTCTTCTGTTTGTTGCGTCACCGTTTCATCCATCAACAAGGCATTGGAATACGGAGAAGTGATCAATCGCTCGAGGATAGCGGGATGAAAGAGGACATCGGCATCCATGATCACCACATCATCATCCAATGCCTGTCGGGCCACCCACAAAGAGCCAATGCTCCCACGTTCAAATTCGCTATTGACCAAGAACGTCACATCCAATGGGGAGGGGTATGAAGCCACCGCCTCACGAATGAATTCTTGTTTGTACCCGACCACCAGACAGATTGAGGTCACGCTCAGATCAAGCAGCGCATCGAAATAGCGATAAAGAAGGGGACTTTCTCCAATTTTCATCAAACACTTAGGGTGATGTTGGGTCAGAACATGAAGCCGCCTTCCACGCCCTGCAGCTAAAATGACCGCTTTCATGTCCCCCGGTTCTCGTGCTTCAAGACCTCTTCAAACGCCCCCAGGAAATCTTCAATGTGTTTTTCCTGTAAAGCGCCCATATTCGCCACGCGGAAAATCTTCGACTCTAAATGTCCTTGGCCGGCATAGATGACATAGCCACGCTCTTTCAGACGGTCATGCAGGACGGTATACGTCAATCCTTCCGGCAAATAAAAGGCTGTCAACGAATTCGACTGATGCTCCGCAGGCAGCACGGCTCGCACCCCCAGGGTTTCCATTCGTTTCCGAATCAGAGAGGCCATCCGTCCGTATCGCTTGATCCGATTGGCAACCCCTTCTTCCAAGAGTTCCGATAAGGCTTCACCAAATGCGGCATACAACTGAATGGCCGGCGTAAAGGGAATACTGTTTTTTTCTTGTGTCTCATAATAATTGCCCAGGTTCAAATACCACGAGCGTTTGGGATACTTCACCACATTTTCCATAAAGCCTTTTCGAACCAGAACAAACGAGACCCCTGGGAATCCCTGAATACACTTTCCCGCGGTCCCAGCCACCATATACATATGACGACCGGCAATATCCAAGGATTCCCCGCCTAACCCACTGACAGAATCCAGGACAAAGACACCCCCACGGCTATCCACCTGTTCCGCAATTTCGTGAACGGGGTTGAGAAGCCCCAGCGTCGTTTCATGATGAACCATGACCACCGCATGAGCCGACGGCTGTTGCTTCAGAGATTTAAGAATTGTTTCCGGATTGGGCGGGGTATCCCACTTACATTTGATTTCAGCAATCCCAAGGCGTTGTGTCGCAACGATCGAAGAGATCCGTTCTCCATACACCCCGTTATTGACATGAACCAGGCGCTTCCCTGTAGGCAAACACGACATGATGGAGGCCTCTACCGCAGCCGTACCCGAACCAGTCAGAAGAATCGCGGTGTAATCCGATTCCGCACCCGGAACAAAGGCTTCCAGAAGTTTTCGACGAATATTGCCGATCAATTCTGCGCATTCGGATTCCCGATGACAGATATCCGGACCTATCAAGGCATTTCTGACACGATCTGAGACATTTACCGGACCTGGATTGAGCAGTATCATGAGCTTGACGTTATCCTTTTTTCCTTAGTTATGACATCCATTGAGACCCCAATTAGCTAGACTTGACCCACGGCTGCGCGAAAACGTTTTGTAATATCAGGGGGATCGAGGGCCACTCGATCGGCATCTTCTATTTGCTCGTTGACTTTGATCAGCAAAAAATTCGGGCCTTCGCTGTTCAGCATGCCTTTAAATTCATAGACAATATCCTCTCGTTCCCAGACCCGTTCGACAGTGGCATAGCCGGCAGCCTTGGCCAGATGGTCCAGCCGAACGAATCGCGAATAGGAAGGCTGATTGCCGGTTGTCCCATACACCTCGTTATCAAAGACCACATGAGTCAGATTCTTCGGGTGTAATGCTCCGATAGTGGCCAATGTGCCCATCCCCATGAGCACATTCCCATCACCATCGAACACGACGACTTGCTGGTCCGGTTTCGCCAAAGCGAGACCCAATCCAATTGAGGCGGCGACTCCCATCGATCCAATCATATAAAAATTGCCGGCCCGGTCCTGGATTTTTTGGGCCTCCCGTGAGGGAAACCCATTACAAATAATCACAGGTTGGTCAGACAGAACCTTAAAGAGCGCTTGAATCGCCTGGGCTCTGCTCTGCATCACGCCTTCTTCAGGTCGTAAACTCACTGCCTCTCACCCTTTCTTAAGGTTGGATGGTCTTCACCACACCCTTTTTCAAAAACAACGCAACAGGGATTCGTTGCTCCATAAAGGTTTGCGCGGTCCATCGAAGATCATCCGCCAGGGTTTCCTGGGATAAGGTTCGATGAGGAATCCGAATCATCTCCATCAACTGCGGCATGGTTTGCCCCATCACCAAGTGTTCCGGCGCATCTTTCCCTTCAAATCCTCTCCAAGAAATAATCAGCAAGCAAGGGATCCTATAGATCAGATGAAGTGACATCAGCACATTCAAGGCATTCCCCAGCCCTGAATTCTGCATAAGAACGACTGGGATTTTCCCACCCAAAAACGCCCCTGCGGCCATGGCGACTGCCTCATCTTCACGCACCGACGGTGTATAGAGCCGACGATCGCTTAACACTTCAATGATCCCGCCTAAAATCGTATCAGGCACACCGGTAAAAAAATCAAACCCAATATCCTGAAGCGCTTTCACAAAATCATCGCTGTCAATCATAGAAATCGTATCTCTTTTAGGATGATGAAGAGTATGCCGACCAAATCTAAAAAGTTTTCCTGCTAATTGGTTAGGAAAAAATGGCGCAACGAAAGAAAAACCGCAGGCGAGCTATTCGACTGCCGAATTCGGAGTTTGATTATAGCGAAGGAGTTACGAGGTCCTCAACATGGGAGTAAGATTGCCACCCAGAACGCACCGGCCAAATAGTCTTATTCAGAATCGTATAGAATTGCCACGATCACACCATTGTCGTTTTTTGCCCTCATGGCCCACGGCGTAGCTCGCATGGCTTTATTTTGACCAAAAAGAGCCTTGGGGGGTTAATGAGTGTGTCGTTTCAGACAATACAAAACGCGCTTTCCGGCGGGAAGTTCGTGGCGATCCACTAGTGAAAAATGTTTGAAGGCCTCAGTCTCAAAGGCCGACAGGCTATACCACGGATAGACATCCTCCCGGTTGGTAAGGAGCTTCTTCACCATAGGATCCGATTTTGGCACAAATTCAATAATGACGTACTTGGCCTCAACAACTAGCAGCAAATTAAAAATATACTCAAAGGGCACATTGTGTGTAAGACAGAGATGGTGCAGAAGGGCCAACATCAACACAACAGTCGGCTTGCCTCGATCCAGGAAACCTTGCCGTGCGAGGTTATTCCATCCTAAGCCGGGTGAGGGATTCGTCACATCTAGGACCAAAGGCAAAATCCCGGAAATTCGGTTTTCTCGACAATACCGATAGAGTTGATTCACTGATTCCGGATCAGCATCTGCCGCAATTACCAGATCAGCATATTTTTGGGCAATTACGGAAAATTCTCCCCTATTGCACCCAAGATCCCAAACGGAGTTTGGCTGTATGTTCTCTAAATGTTTTTCCACAAATCTCTGCTTGGCTTCAATTTCTTGGGCTGTATAGGAACGATTCTCGGAATACCCGACCCAGTGACTGTGAGAACGTGATGAGTGTAATTGAGTGACGACTTTTTTCATGGCACGAACTAGGGCATTCACATGATCCAGAGAAAATTTCAGTGTTTGAAAATTCGATTTCAGAGCCGGGCTATCAGCCTGAAACCCGGTTTGAAAAAAAGATTGGAGAAAAACGTGTTTGAACATACCGGCTTTTCTCCAGCCTAACCCTCCGAGAAGGGGTTTCATCACATGAAGCGGAATCCCCTCAAGATAACTTCTCAAGAAGTGCTGAAAATGGATGCCCTTATGGGCTGTCAAAGCCAAGGGGAATAAAAACTGTTGGCAAAACTGCGTATAGCCTGACCATGGACTGCCAGGAACATATTTTGCCATCGAGGGAATATCAATAAAAATCGGGCGACTTCCCAAAAATTGGATGTTATAGGCAGTAGCATCCTTTAAGGTAAACCCATATTGTCCACTATGAAGCAGAAGATCTAGGGTGTGTAATGCTGCGTCCTTCAACATATCAAAGGGCCATTCATAGGGATAGCTAATGAAGGGAATTCGGCTCTGTTCAATGATTCCGATAATCTCAGGGAACTTTCTGGCAATGGCACCCGCAGATTCAGAATCAGTTTCCCACGTTGGGATCACCCAATTCCCCTCCTCCAGCCATTGACACAACGGACTGCGGCGAAAGTCTTGGTACGAGGCCAACCCATCCTTCGTGAGTGCCCGAAATACCCGATTGTCCTGAAAAAATACAAACCCCTCGGGATCACGGTAGGATCCAGGAGCCCGCACAAGATCCGGGATGGACTCAGGTCTCGTCATCCTTCTCCTTACGAAAGTACTTGGTGAGTTTTTCCCAATACAGTTTTACCAAGACCCCAATACCGGCAATGCCTCCCAGTAATAATTGAACCAGCAAGCCTCCGGCAGACGGGTCAATATAGGCCAGGGCATAACCAGGCTCGATCAAAATTATTCCTAATAAGAGGGCTCCGATCGTTTTTCGCATCATTTTCTTCCTTGTATGAATCACAGTCACTCAGGGTTTAAGGATGTGTGGTGTTTCACCCTTTCCATTCGATCTAGTAAAATCTGAAAAAATTCGGCTGTATGAACAGGCTGCGGATCAACCACACCCTGGATTTGTCCGGGCGACTTGATCAAAAACGGCACACGGTCTACCTGCTCATGCCCAAGAGTGCTTCGCCCAGGCTTTTGGGGATCAAAACTTGTGCCATGGTCGCTCATGACCACGATAAATGATTGGTCATACAGTTCTTTGGCTTTGAGTTCGGCGATGAACTTTCCAAATAAGGAGTCCACATACGTCATCTGTTCTCTATAAAATTTTTGCAATTCTTCAAGTTCGTCGGGACTCAAACTTTTTTTTGGTCCATAATCATATGCCATTTGCCTAACGTCACCATTACTTTTAAATCGATAAGGGAAATGGGGTAAGCCCTCATGAATATATGTAAAAGTGGGATGGTCGAAAGATTGGCCCATGTTGAGCGCAAGAGTGATTGGGCGTTCTTGACGATGGAGTAGATCAGATTGTGGGATGATCAGCCTTCGTAATTCCTTTCCTATTTTGGTATTGCGCAACATCCCGGGGATAGCTCTATCCCAAAAATGCCTGGCCAGTTGGGCATAGTCGGCAAGCCCTGTGCCAAGATAAATCCGACATCCCTCAGCCACCTGCTGAAAAGCCAGACAATAGGGTAGATAATATCCGAGGATGAATACTTCCATGTTTTGAGCTATGGAAGAAAGATAATTTTGGGAATTGAAGTCGTATAAAAATTGCCGCTTAAATTCAGTGGCATCTTTCTTTCCCGAAAGCAAGACTGAAATGGCTCGGTCGGTCCATGGAGAGAGGGTTCGCGCATGAGGATACCACGTACTGGCCTGGGAGAATTTTGCCAAATTTGGAACGACGTTAACGTTAAAATTATTTCCCTGTAAACTCTGAACAAGCGAAAATTCATCAAAAATTATCCAAAATACATGATGCCCATTCCCGTCTAAAGCAACTTGGCTTTCCCTTCTTTGTGTAGACTCCATGCTGGCTTCCAATTCGTGTGCCTGAAGAATGACCCGGCCAAAATTAAACACTTCATACAAAAAAATGAGGAAAAAAAACTGATGTACAAGAATGACCGTTTTTTTCTGCCCTCGCAAAAACCCTATCACGGCCGGAGCAAGCACCACGACGCAAAAAATGACATACAGGGTTCTCCATGAGGAAGAAACCATGGTAATTTGAACAAGATGCAAAAAAGACACGATGGCCACAATCGATAGAGATTTTTGAACACGTAAAGCAATCTTTTCACCTCCCCACCAATTCGCCAAAAACAGGAAAAAACCCACGACGAGTATCCCACCCCCGTAGATTGTGCAAAGGCAGGAAATACAGACCGGTTCATAGGGGTGAGCCAAGATGAGACTATTCAACGGGACCATGAACATTAACGTGATCACATTAATGGCAATAAGAACAGCCGCAGAAACTGAGCCTGAATTCATTAGTCTCCTCTTATGGGTATCGAGCCTGGAAAAATGAGAAAAACTTTTTCGTTTCAGGTCATAAGTCCTGTTCACTTTCCTGATTGCAGGATATCTTGGAGGCGGTGTAGACTCCAACTCCAATTAGGCCGAAACTATCGCCAAAGTTCTGTGAGAAAGAATTTGCAGCTACATGAAACGTGATCAACCCTCCAAAGGTGGGTATACCGATACCCATGCCCAGAGTGGATTAGATGAGGCTTTGCCTGAAATCGAAACCTGGCCCAACCAATTTCCCGGGTATGAGATCACGATCGAGATACCGGAATATACGGCCATTTGTCCGAAAACCCAACTCCCGGACTTTGGTACAATCACCATTCATTACATGCCGCAAAAAGCCTGTGTCGAGCTCAAGTCGCTCAAACTCTACATCCATGCCTATCGCAACATCGGCATCTTTTACGAAAACGCCGTCAACCGTATCCTTCAGGATTTCGTGAAAGCCTGTCAGCCCCAATGGGCCATCGTGACCGGAACCTTTACGGCTCGCGGCGGTCTCAACAGCACCATTCAAGCGAAATACCCCCAAGAAACCCTGAGATCATGATTGCGCGAAGGGTAGACGCTTGCGAAGAGGCAGGGGTTAATGGCTGTTGTAGAACTCACTGACACGCTTGACCACCGATTCCATCTGCGAGTGAGTGAGTTCGGGATAAATTGGCAGGGACAACACTTCTTGAGCCAGTTGCTCCGAAACCGGAAAGTCCCCTTTAGCGTAGCCAAGCGGTTGGTAACATTCCTGAAGATGCAGGGGGACAGGGTAATACACTTTATGGCCGATTTCGTGTTCCTTTAAATAGGCCATCAACTCGTCGCGTTTTTGAGCACGCAGGGTATATTGGTTAAAGACATGCACATTGCCTGGATCCGTTGCGGGTAACGCCACGCGCTCTAGCAACTCAGCCTCAGTAAAAAGCCGCTCGTAGTTCGCCGCATTCGTGGCTCGTTTTTCATTCCAACCGCCCAGGTGTTGCAGCTTGACGTGCAGCACCGCCGCCTCAAGTGCATCAAGTCGACTATTGAGCCCAATATGGTCGTGGTGGTAGTCAGACCGGCTTCCATGGACTCGCAAGGCGAGGAGCAGTTCGCGGAGGTCTCGATCATTCGTTACGATTAACCCTCCATCCCCCACGCCTCCAAGATTTTTAGACGGGAAAAAGCTGAAGCATCCCGAATACCCAAAGGTCCCGGCTTTTCGACCATGGCGACTAGCGCCTATGGATTGGCAGGCATCTTCAATGACCTTGACGCCATGTCGATCAGCCACGTCCATGATGTGCTCCATATTGGAACATTGCCCAAAGAGATGCACGGGAATGATGGCTTTGGTTCGAGGCGTGATCTTCTTCTCAATCTGTTCGGGATCAATCGTAAAGGTATCAGCCTGGACATCGACAAAGACCGGCACAGCGGACAACCGTGAGATGCTACCTGCCGTGGAAAAGAAGGTAAACGGTACGGTTATCACTTCATCGCCGGGGTTCACCCCTGCCGCCATCAAGGAGAGCAGCAAGGCATCGCTCCCCGAGGCCACACCGACGGCATACTGACACCCAAGATAATCGGCGATTGCCCTTTCAAAGGACTCAACCCGTCGACCGAGTATGAAGTTTTGTTCATCGCAGACCCCTTGGATCGCCGACAGGACATCGGAACGAATCTGCTGAAACTGCGCTTGCAAATCTAACAAAGGAACCTTCACAGACGGCATCTCTCCTGTTACCATAGGTCAATCGAGAATCGCGTATTCAAGCACACCTGAAAGGAACGAGCAAGTCAGAAACGCCATCCCTCCTTTCCTCTTGATGCCCCAGCCCCATTGTCTCCATACTATCGGTGAACGTTATGAACTATTGCAGCGCCTGTGGAGCACAACTGAGCATGAAAATCCCTGATGGGGATACGTTGCTCCGATTTGTCTGTGAACGTTGTCAAGCCATTCATTATGAAAATCCCAAAATCGTGGTGGGCTGTCTTCCTGAATGGGAGGATCGGATCCTCCTGTGCAAACGAGCCATTGAGCCACGTTCTGGCCTCTGGACGTTTCCCGCAGGGTTTATGGAAAAGGACGAAACCCTTGAAGACGCTGCTGCTCGTGAGACCTTAGAAGAAGCCGAAGCCGAGGTCGAGATCTCCCAGCTTTATGCGATTTTCAGCATTCCTCATGTGAACCAGGTGTATATCGTTTTTCGCGGAACCATGAAACATGCAACATTCGGCGCGGGGCTGGAAAGTTTGGAAGTCGATCTTTTTAAACGAGAAGAGATTCCATGGTCGAAGCTGGCGTTTCGAGTGATTCATGAAATATTGGAGCGCTATTGCAAAGACGGCAATCATGTTCCGGTTCACGTGGGAACCATCCTTGACACTCCTCAACCGTAGATCGTCGCTTGTTGCCGGTCTTTTCTTTTTCACACTCCGAGTTACAAACAACGGCTCACGAGGCCGCATACACAATCACTCCATACCGCGCGGCTTTCCCAATGGCGATCCACAACAAGGCCGCCAGCCAATGAATTCGGAGCCATCCACCGGCTAAGCACAGCGAATCTCCCACGACAGGCACCCAAGACAAGAGCAAGGCCGGGCTCCCCCATTGCCGCAACCATTGAAGAGGCCGGTGATACTTGGGTTGAGTGAAATGTGAGGCCGGATACCACCAACCGAAAAAACGTCCGACGCTCCACGTACTCATCCCGCCCAACGTATTCCCTGCCGAGGCAACGCACAACAGGATCCATGGATCATACTCATCCTGGACGGCCAAAATCGCCAATACGGCCTCAGATCCACCGGGGAGAAGAGTCGCAGCAAGAAAGGCACTCAGAAACAAGGTCCAGAGGCCAGAACCCTCAAAGGTCATCACACCACGTCACGATTACAAGAAAAAAGAGCAAACGCCTCAGACAGAAAGAGTGCCTTTCACTCCTCCACCCAAAAAATCGGATCTCCGATCACGATCTCGCCATCGTCCAACACCTCACCAAACGCTCCACCAGCCCAGGATCGGGACATGGCTTCTTGAAGTCCGGGCCAGGCTTCTTCCATACGTTCGCACGGCTTTGTTTCCCCTAAGATACGAAGGCGACATCGCCCGATACTCAGAATGCGCTTCCTGGAACGGTGCAAGCTCAGGCCGCGGATTAACAAATTCGCCCGGCGCGCAGAGGGTGACAACTTGCCAGCGACCGCTGTCATTAATTCTTCCCATATTTCTCGTTCAAGAAGGGTGACCTGCCGTTTGCCGCCTTGATTCGCATTTCCAACCAACCCTCTTCCCAATTGCAAGGTCGCCTGCTCCACGAAATCCATGGGACCGCGCTTCATGCGCTTGATCCAAATGGCTTCGAGTCGGCCTTCCGCTCCTGCTGTCTGCCTCTTCTTCGACAAGGTCATGCTCCCAATCCCAGATTTTTTTGACTCTCTGGATGCCGACGTTTTATAGTAAATTAATGGGTCATCAGAATAGCCGACACCAACTCAAAATCCAAACTGCCAAAACGAGGAGATGTTTTGTGCGGCCGCACCTCCTCTTTCTCGTACTGGGAGGAATCGTTTGTGGTCTTTGGTCCGAACAGGCAATGGCCGAACATCCCTCCACGACTCCCATGCCATTTGAGCGGGTCAAAGAATTAGTGGGAACCTGGCAGGGGAACAAACAAGCACTCGATGGGCAGGAAGTCATCACCCTCGAATATTCATTAACGGCAAACGGCACGGCGGTGGTCGAACGAGTATTCCCCGACACTCCTAAAGAAATGGTCTCGATCTATACACAAGACGGACACGAAATGGTCATGACACATTATTGCCTGTTGGGCAACCAGCCACGCATGCGAACCAGTGGTCCGATGAATAAAAATTCCATTACCCTGTTCTATATCGATGGCACGGGCATGCGTTCCTCTCGTGACATACATATGCACGATCTCACCGTTACCTTTGTCGACGACCGCCATATGACCCATGAATGGACATTATTCGAGAACGGCCAGAAAAAAGTCACCCATACGTTTGCCTTTGCCCGACAATAATTCAAGAACGACCATCACATCTTTTTCTCGTCTCATCGCAATACCTTCCGCTTCCCTTTCCACTAAATCTTGGTTTATCGGAATACGCCACGCTCTTCGTAAATTTCTCGAGGTCGTGAAATCGACACTTTCAAATGTCCAGAATCTCCACGACCTGCCAGTCCTGCGGGTTCGTTGAATCGGCTCGAATGAGTTGGAGTTGTGAGACGAGAAGGGTGCTCGGCAGGTCCGTCGGCAAGGATTTGATGATCTCTTGCTTCATTCTTGCGGGAAACAACCCATACAAGAGACTGACATGCGGGTCAAAGGAGCTTGTCGATTTTCTGCCGAAAATCTGCTTGGCCTGTTGATGAGCCTCTAGTATGGGCAGAGATAGTTCGATTGGAAGAAAGAGACATCGAAAATATTGAGACTCATAACCTGGCTCCTTGAATTGGATCTCAAAAGGACGAAGCACGTGCGCTAATTGTTTCGTGAGGTCGGCAAGGAGCTCCTCCTCTCCTTCGAGTTTTCCAAGCAGGGTGAGATGGGGGTCGAACTTGGGGCCATGATAAAGCGCACTCAACTCGGAGATCACGCCGGCAAGTCGGTTGCAAGCCTCGCCTGTTGGGACAAGCCAGAGGTGGAACGTACTCACAAACGGTGCTCGATGATTCGCGCGGTTACTCCACGGTCACGCTTTTCGCCAGATTTCGCGGGCGGTCGACATCGATATTTCGTAGTGTCGCAATATGATACGCTAATAATTGAAGCGCAACCGTAAAGGGAATCGGTGAGAGCAAGGCATGGGTGTTGGGAATCCTGAAGACACAGTCGGCTAAGGCTTCAAGATCTCGTTCTCCCTCACTCACAAACGCAATGACCGGCGCGCTGCGCGCTTTGACTTCCATAAGATTGCTCACGGTTTTTTTGTACAACCGGTCCTGCGGGGCCAGCACCACCACCGGCATGTCTTCGTCAATCAGGGCAATGGGGCCATGCTTCATTTCTCCTGCCGCATACCCCTCCGCATGAATGTAGGAAATTTCCTTGAGCTTGAGCGCGCCTTCCAAAGCAATCGGATAATTGATCCCACGTCCAAGGTAGAGAAAGTTCTTCTTTTGGTAAAACCGTTTCGCCAGTGACACGAATTCGGCTTCTCGTTTGATGACGTGTTCCACCTGCCCGGGCAGGGCCATAAATTGATCCAGCCACCATTGACCATCTTCCACACTCAAGATTTGGCGAATCCTCCCTACGTGCAAGGCTAAGAGATACAGAGCTATGACCTGGCCGGTGAAGGCCTTGGTCGATGCCACACTGATCTCCGGACCACAACGGGTGTAAATCACGCCGTCGGATTCCCTGGCCAGCGTGCTGCCGACGACATTCACAATCGACAAGACGTGCGCGCCCAATCGTTTGGCCTCTCTGGCAGCAGCCAGCGTATCCGCGGTTTCTCCCGATTGAGAAAGGGCAATAAAGACATCCCCCTCTTGAACCATCGGGTTGCGATACCGGAATTCGGAGCCAATATCGACTTGGACCGGTTTGCGAACGAGTTCCTCAAATAAATATTTTCCAACCAAGCCGGAGTGCCAAGACGTTCCACAGGCGACAATCCAAATCGATTGGGCATTCCTTAGTTCATCCGGTGTTATCGCCAAATCCGGCAAATCCGCTTCACCCGAGTCATAATTGTATCGCCCTCCTAGCGTATCGAGAATGGCCTGGGGTTGCTCATGAATTTCTTTGAGCATGAAGTGAGGGTACCCGCCCTTTTCCGCGGCTTCCGCATTCCAGTCGATTTGGACCATTTCCCTGGGGGCGGGTTGTCCCTCTGCACCGGTCACCGTAATGCCAAGTGGCGTTAGCGTCCCGATATCCCCGTCTTCTAAAAACATCACATTGCGGGTATAGGCGAGTAACGGCGTCACGTCGGAGGCCAGAAAGGAGGCTTTCTCACTTTGCCCGAGAACCAAAGGACATCCCAATCTGGCCACCACCAGGGTATCGGGTTCGCTCACGCACATGCCGGCAATGGCATAGCTCCCATGCAATTCCCGAACCGTCGCTCGAAACGCATGCTCAAGGGAATGCCCCTTTTCCATGTGAAACACCAATAAATGCGCGATCACTTCGGTATCCGTCTCGGATTCGAACTGATACCCCGCGTGTTCCAAGCGCCGTTTGTGGGCCAGGTAATTTTCAATAATGCCGTTGTGAACGATCACGACGTTTCCAGAACGATGGGGATGGGCGTTCTGTTCGGACGGTCTGCCATGCGTGGCCCATCGCGTATGCCCGATCCCGGCCGTTCCAAAGAGGTGTTCTTGTTTCAGTGCTTCTTCCAGATGAAGCAATTTGCCGACGCTTCGACGAATCTCGATCCGGCCATGCTGCAACACGGCAATCCCCGCCGAATCATAGCCTCGATACTCCAGCCGCTTCAGGCCCTCTAGGAGCACATCGGCGGCATTGGCATCCCCGATATATCCTATAATTCCACACATAGGTTGTCAGTCTGACAGAAAAGAAACGAGATTCCTCGCTACGCTCGGAATGACAAATGGGGGCGAGGCATCACAACAACAGGAAACCATCATGTTGAGAATTCCCAGTCCGCCGACAAATCCTTCCATTCAGGATTGTCTGCATCAATAAGTTGGAGTTTCTTTGCACGGGTCCAGCTTTTGATCTGTTTTTCTCGGGTCAGCGCCGCATGGACATCTTGGGTCTCTTCAAAATGGACAAGGCGCGTAATGCAATATTTCCGAGTAAATTGGCTGCCCACTCCTTGCTTATGTTCAAAGACCCGACGAATTAGATTATTGGTGACGCCTGTATACAACGTTTTCGACCGACTGGTCATGACGTAGACATAATAGTGTTTCATGTTGCTTTGCTTCTATTGTTTCAATTGTCCTTTTGTCATCCTGCACCCTCTTTTTGTCACCCTACACGAAACACCAGCGTGGTCATCCTGAGCGTAGCGAAGGATCTCGTAGTTGAGGCCGCTCACTATCTAGGTTAATCTTTAGAACCTTTTTTCGTCCCGGGACGAGAAGGAGGTTTGGTTTTTTTGACTGGTGACTTTACGTCTTGATAATAGGCTCGCCGTTGGGACGCCCACTCTTCATGGGTGACCTGTTGGCTTCTTGATAACGCAAGCGCATCAGCAGGTACATCTTGAGTAATCGTTGATCCTGCCCCCACAACAGCCCCTTTCCCCACTTTTACAGGAGCGATCAGTTGCGTATCACTACCAATGAACACCTCATCCTCAATAATCGTCTGTTCTTTTCGGTATCCATCATAATTGCACGTGATCGTCCCCGCCCCGATATTGACCTGTTTCCCCACGAACGTATCGCCCAAATACGTCAAGTGATTCGCTTTGGATCCAGGGCCCAGTTCCGTATTTTTTAACTCAACGAAATTTCCGACTTTAGCCTTTTTTCTCAGAATCGAGCCAGGACGAAGGTGCGCAAAGGGCCCGACCGTAGCATGGTCCTCTATGACCGCACTGTCTACCAAAGAATTGTCCTCAATGGTGACTGCCTTCCCGACCACGCTATTCGTCACCCGAGAATAGGATCGAATAATGCATTCGGCACCGATTTCTGTTTGACCTTCTAAGGTCACGCCAGGGTATAACACGGTGTCCGGACCAATCGTGACCCCATCATCGATAAACGTCGTCTGAGGATCGAGCATGGTCACGCCCTCCTCCAACCATCGCGTCCGAATGCGTTGCCGCATCGCCTGTTCAACACAAGCAAGATGCTCACGGGTATTGATCCCCAAACACTCCGAGGGGTCAGCAATCTTCATGCCCGTTACCCGACACCCTTCGGTCACGGCCAGGCCTACGATATCGGTCAGATAATACTCCCCTTGAGCATTATGAGAGTGAATCCCGGCCAACGCCTTGAATAAAAACTGCGTTTCGACCACATAGGTTCCAACGTTCACTTCGTGGATGGCGCGCTCGGCTCGAGTGGCATCCTGATCCTCCACCACTTTAATGACGTGCCCTTTTTTCCCTCTGACGACGCGGCCATATCCTTGGGGATCAGGCAAATCGGCACTCAAAATGGTCAAGATGGCTTTTTCTTTTGCATGATGGGCCAATAACTGCTTTATGGTCTCTCGTCTCAGCAAAGGAGTATCCGCATTCACAATGAGGCAATGCTTGCACACAACCTTCCCGTTGGGCATCAAGGCTGCTTTGGCTTGTTGTACTGCATGGCCCGTCCCCAACTGATCAGGTTGAAGGGCCATATCGAAAGGCTCGAATTCCGATTTGGATTGTTCAAGAAAAGCCCGTACCTGTTCGGCTTGATGTCCAATGACCACCACCACGTGCGCATCCACGACTTGTCTGGCTAGCGAGACCATATACCAGACTAGAGGTCTGCCTGCGACGGAGTGCAGAACTTTAGCCTTTTTGGACCGCATGCGTTTTCCTTGGCCCGCTGCGATGACAACCGCGGAAAAATTTTTCATCGATTGTTCTTCACGATGAGAGATTGCGGAAAGATTGGAGGTTATCCTGTCCTGACTTCGACCTTCTGTTCAGGAGAGGTAGAGGGTTCATGACCATCGAGGGGCGGCACCTTCACGGTCTTACCGGAAGAATAGAGCCCCCCTGATACAATCAATTTCATGGCTTCTTCCACGCTCATATCTACGGAGACCACTTCCCGCTCCGGAACCAACAAAAAGTACCCGGAAGTGGGATTCGGCGAGGTAGGAACATACACATGGACCAAGGGTTCCGGCGCTAAGGTTTGAACCTCTTCCCTGGTCTCGCCGGTCACAAAGGCCAAACAGTAGTTCCCGTCCTTAGGGAATTGGATCATCACCACTTTGTTGTATTTTTCCCGCTGTTTAAACGACAGGATATCCATCATTGATTTCAGGGTCGCATAAATCCCACGGACAATAGGTACTCGTTCCAAAAATTCTTCCCACCGTTTAACCAATCGACCCCCAATATAATTCGTCCCCATAAACCCTGCGAATAGAATCAGAAAGAGGAGCGTCAAGATCCCCAACCCCGGCACATAGTAGTCTTCGGTCACGACTTCGGCCAGCATATTCCCTAAAATGCTGTCCACGGTGACGAAAAGGGTTTTGAGGACGAGTACCGTTCCCCAAATAGGAGTGACCACTAACAGTCCCGTGAGAAAATAGCGCTTAAATGCCGTGCTTGATATCATAATCGGTAAAAGTTCAGACGGTGAAAATACGCAATCTCCCCCAAAAGCGTCTGGACAACCTGAGGAAAGAACACCAGATAAGGAGGATGTTCAAAAAGAGCCGTTCGGCAAGGCCGGAGGCAGCAAGGAGGCCGAAACGCTCGCAAAGGCCGTTGAGGGCCTAACGCTCCCCTTCTCGCCGAGCAATAAGAACAAGACTGACGAGCTTTTCAACAGGTTCAGGCTGAATGTTACAAACATGGGGTATTTACTTCAACCCCTTTTCTTGCGAATATCAATGGGTTAGATTACGATGCACTGTGGCAACCAGGAGCTCGCAAGGCACACCATCCGGGTCAAAACGTTCCCGTCGAAAGGGCCTCTTTATCACTTTTGAGGGGATCGAAGGAAGTGGAAAATCAACCCAATCCCATGCCCTCGCCCAATATCTCCAGTCCAAAGGATTTTGGGTTATTGAAACACGCGAACCCGGCGGCACCCCCGTGGCGGAACATATTCGAGAAGTGTTTCTTCGCCCCACCCGCAAGCTTCACGCAGTAGACCCTCTCATTCCGGAATGCGAAGTGGCCTTAATTCTGGCGGCCCGGAGCCAACATGTGGCCAAACTGCTTCTGCCGGCCTTAGAGCAAGGGGCCATTATCGTCTGCGATCGATTTTCCGACTCGACGCTGGCGTACCAGGGGTTCGGCAGAGGATTACCCTTACGCGAACTTCGGTCGCTCACTCGTTGGGCCGCACAGGGCTTGACGCCAGACGTGACCTTTTTGTTTGATCTGCCCGTATCCCAAGGGTTGAAACGACGATTACAAAGCAAAGACGTGAATCGCCTGGATCAGGAAACAGCGGCCTTTCATCAACGCGTTCGGAAAGGATTTCTGAGCTTGGCCAAACAACCGTTGCGACGCATTCATACAGTTAACGCCAGCCGATCAGCCCAAGCGATTTCTCGGCAACTGATCACATTGGTCGACCCTCTGCTCGAAGAGGGTCTGAAAACACGACGCCTTACGTTAAAGCGTTCGTAACACGCTCGACTGCCCCTATGCCATTTGCAGACGTCATCGGTCAGGAAGGACCGAAAAGGAAAATTCGGACGGCGCTGGTTCAGCAGACTATTGGCCATGCGTATCTCTTTTCAGGAGATGAAGGAATCGGCAAACGCCTCATGGCCTTGAGGTTTGCTCAAGCCCTCTCCTGCGAAACCCCTTCTGCATCGTCTCAGCCAGACTCATGTGGTCAATGTCGAGCCTGTGAGCAAATTGCCGCTGCAACCTATCCCGATGTATTAGTCATCCAACCCGAGCAGGAGAAAGCCAACCCACAAATCAAAATCGATCAGGTCCGCGAAATTGAACGCCACATGATTTACCGGCCGCTGTTGAGCGCACGTAAAATCTGTGTTATTGACGATGCCGATCGCCTCACCACCAATGCCGCCAATGCGTTTTTGAAAACGCTCGAAGATCCTCCTGAACACAGCCTCTTTATTCTGGTGACCAGTCAGCCCTTACGCCTGTTGGCCACCGTGCGGTCTCGCTGTTTGACGCTGAGATTCTCGCCCGCGACTGCTGCGCAATTTGAAGGGGCCCTTGCCCTGAAGCATGCCATGGCGATTGAGGACGCCCAATTTCTTTCTCAGCTTTGTGGAAACCGTATTGGTGTAGCCCTACGCACGGATCTTTCCCAACTTCGTCAGCAGCACAACCAGTTTTTTCAATTATGCCAATACGAGACCCTCGCCCATCCTACAGCCATTCTCCAACAGGCCGAAGAACTCTCGAAAACCCAACAATTTCCAGACGTAATCGACTGGCTCTCCCATGGACTTCGTGACGTCCTGTTGGTGACCCTGGGGGCTGAGAAAGACCTCCTCTTACACCAGCCTCAACTCTCTTTGCTTCAACAAGTCGCTGAATCGCTAACCCCAACAGACATCGTCGATCTTCTGGACTTCTTGCAAACACTGGAGCAGGCGCCCACACAAAATTTGAATCTCCAACTATGCCTGGAAAATTTCCTGTTTCGCTTTCATCAAACCATGCACCGTGACGCCGCATGAAGAGCGTAAATCCGATGGAGAAACGGTCGGCGCAGGTGACGGATGTGCGAGGAAGGGAGAAAAAAACGGAGTCGGCTCAATCAACGTTGGCAGATCGGTCAATGTTGGAAACATCGGTCCAGAATAAACCAATGTGGTTTTGCTCTTGATTGGGAATGGGATACCGAGATAAAAAGAAGAAGCCACCCGAGCCGTCATTTGGCAAGTTATCATTCGACCGGAACGACTGGCAAGCGCTGTCCAACGTGACCGTCTCAGTGTTACGGACGTTGCCGTCAATCAATTCGCCAGTGACACCTTCTTCAGTAGAAGGAGCCTCCAGCACGAAACCGAGATTCTCCGTCGAATTGTTTGAAGTCGTCTGATCAACATTTGAGCAAACATCTCCTCTATATGCATGGAGTGTTCTCACGGAGTCGAGCGATTCCGGGTAAAACAACCATTGTGCTCCCCACTCCATCTTTGTCTGAAAGTCAACCGGGTGCAGCGTAAGCCCGGTCTGCTGCTGATTGGGAGAGGACGGAGAGGAATCAGGGGGCTCCTGGCCAAAAACTGGAGTCGACACCATGACGTACAGGACGACCAGCGTGTAACAGAGGCTGTGGCGTAAGCAGTTCATAAGTTTCAGACCAAACTTACATTATGGTGAAGAACTTCATAAGGACCAAAGAGATCAGTATGGGAAATGTCAGTCCGGCGAGATACAGACCCAAAGTGAAGGAAGCATAATTAATGCAAACGAAACCACGTAAATAGTTCCTGGATCAAGTATTACTTGCGAGATAATGTCGCGTCTCTCGACGGCATCTTTCTCTCGAATGGGAATCTCTCGCAAGCGCAAAATTATAAGGAAAAAGAAAAAGGTGAATGCTCCGACAAAGGGGTAGAAGAATCTCTTGCGATGGCTGAGGGGAGCATTGATTTTCCCAGACCACATTCCTCTCAGTTCAGCCACCCATTCGGCTAATTCTTCATTGAGCTTCACTTTGCTCTACCCTTTCGTGACTTGGTACTCTAATGATAAGAATACCAGACGGAAAGTTGGCATATCAAGAAGCATCGAATTCCCGCCGTCTCCTTCTGTCATTCTCGATCCCCAATACAAACATCGGGCCAAGCGTCGAAGATAAGTCTAAAACTACGAGGATAACAAGAGAAACCGCAAATGAAATGTGAATGACGATGCCTAAACCCTTCTATATCACCACCCCCATTTACTATGTGAACGACGTTCCACACATCGGCCATGCGTATACCACCATAGCGGCGGATGTCCTGGCACGATGGCATCGCCTGCTTGGGCAAGAGGTCTTTTTTCTGACCGGCCTCGACGAACATGGCCAAAAAGTACAGCAGGCCGCGGCAAAAGCCGGGGTTGCTCCACAAGATCATTGTGACCTGCTGACGCCGAAATTTCGAAACCTTTGGCAGAGGCTCGCGATTTCCAACGATGGGTTCATTCGCACGACCGATACAGCGCATCAAGTCGTTGTCCAACGGTTTTTGCAAAAATTGTATGACACGCAACTGATTTATCGTGCGGAATATACCGGATGGTATTGCACATTCGATGAACGGTTTTGGACGCAGAAAGATGTCGAGAATGGGGTATGCCCTGACTGTCAGCGGCCGGTCGAACAACTCAGCGAAAGCAATTACTTCTTTCGCATGAGCCAATTCCAACAACGACTGCTGGATCATCTTGATGCCAATCCGACCTTCATTCGTCCAGCGTCCCGTCGCAACGAGGTATTAGGGTTTTTACAAAAACCGCTGGAAGATCTCTCGATTTCTCGTCCCAAATCCCGCTTGTCATGGGGCATTGAATTGCCGTTTGATCCGAACTATGTCACGTATGTGTGGTTTGACGCGCTGGTGAATTACATCTCGGGGTTGGAATACCTGCCTCCCCAACCATCAGTCGATCGTGTTTGGCCGGCAACCGTTCACCTTCTCGGCAAAGACATTCTGACGACACATGCGGTGTATTGGTCGACCATGCTGATGGCGTTGGAGATTCCTTTACCTCACACGATTTTTGCGCATGGGTGGTGGACGGTGGATGGAGAAAAAATGTCCAAAAGTCGGGGCAACGTGCTTGACCCTTATACCATGGTCGACCAATTTGGCACGGACGCGTTTCGATATTTTCTTCTCCGCGAAGTCCCCTTTGGACAGGATGGGGATTTTGCCCGCGAATCATTCATCGGACGTATCAATAGCGACTTGGCCAATGGCCTGGGCAACTTACTCAGCCGGACGGTCACACTTATTCAGCGATTTTCAGATGGAAAAGTTCCTGAGCCTGTTGCTTCAGCGTCAACTGAGCTAGAAACAGACCTTCAGGCCACGGCGAAGTCTCTGCTTCACGATCACCTTCCCAAGCACTTGCGTTCAGATCGGATAGAATTCAATCGCGCACTCGAAGCTATTTGGGGATTGGTGCAACTCGGCAATCAATACATCGACAAAACCGCTCCCTGGGTTCTGGCCAAAAACCCTGCAAACTCGGAACGACTCCATACCGTGCTCTTTCATGCTGCAGAAACCCTCCGATTTCTCTGCCTGGCCACGTACCCCTTTATGCCGAATACTGCCCAAGAAATGGTTCGACAACTGGGGCTATCCTATGATTTTTCCCAAGCACTCCTTAAGAATCCAATCGCCTGGGGCGACGTGGGAGCAGGCACCACGGTTGTAAAAGAGAAAGCCTTGTTTCCACGAATCGACACGCCACCAGCACAATCCCCTTCAAAGCCTCAAACTGAGGCATCCATCTCTTCCTCGAAAGATGAAGGCAACCCGATCAGCATCCAAGACTTTCAAAAAGTTGAATTGAAAGTCGCGAAAATCCTCGCAGCCGAACGCGTACCCAAATCGGACAAACTGCTCAAACTCCAAGTAAACCTTGGCACCGAACAAAGACAGATTGTCGCGGGGATCGGAAAAAAATACAGCCCAGAAGATGTCGTAGGAAAAACAGTGGTGGTCGTGGCTAACTTAAAACCAGCGAAACTGATGGGAGTGGAATCTCAGGGAATGGTCTTGGCGGCGGGGGATCAAGAAGTCCAAGGGTTAGTAACGTTTGAGGATCTTGAGATTCATCCAGGCACGAAGGTTAAATAATGGTAAATGTTTGGCGAATCGGCGATCGTCTTGGCCAACTGACACGGATGGCCTTCAGTTGATACGTCCGGAACGCCGTTTTAATCATATTCCCGATCAAGTCAAGATCTTCTCGACAGGATTTTAGAGAGTTGCAAGCGACGGGGGAGGCGCAATAGTGCGACACGCCGGTATACCAAAATGTAAAGCACCGCTTGCAAAGAGAGAGCGAAAATCGACCATTCCCGCGTGTACGGAATGAGCAGAACGAAGATCAAACTCGTCATGGCTCCTCCCCACATCAGCATGCCGGCCAGAGGATTGGAAAACCGTTCGCTTCCCATCGCTCTCCCAATCCTCCTGGCATAACTTCGATAGACCAACATGTGCAGATGTACTCGATCCGGTTGGCTTAGATTATGGCCTTGACGAACCGTTTTCCGGATAGCTGAAAACACGGTTTCCAGCACGGGATAAGACAAGATCAAGAGACTGACCCATGCCGATATTTCGGGATTCCGCATGGGAAGCATGACAGCCAACGCTGCAATCAAGAACCCGGCAAAATAGGATCCACCGTCTCCCAGGAATACATATCCAAACGGAAAATTTACCAACAGGAACCCCGACAGCACAGCACCAATCACAATAGCGAGCATCACCAGGTCGTGGTCCCCTGCAAAGGAGGCAACCACCGCGAGCGCCGAGAGCATGATGATAACGGATCCGGCCGCAAGACCATGAAAGCCGTCGATGAGGTTGACGGCATTCGCCAATCCGGCAATGGCGATAGCCGTAAACGCGAACGAGACATAGTGAAACTCCATGACCGTATCGATGAAGGGGATCTCCACACGCGTCACGGAGTAGTCGGTCAGGAGACAGAAAAACAATCCGGACAGTATCATGGCGAATGAACGCAACATGACGGAAATTCTCTTGGAGAGGTCCTCGGCCAAGCCTGCCAAAAAAGCAGTCGTACTGCTGATGCCAAGGGCGAACAGGATCTCGCGTATTGGTGAGGCAGTCATGCTGGCAGCCGCCCAGAATCCCACGAACACGGCGATCCCGCCGATCCTCGGCGCAGGCGTCCGGTGAAACTTCTGCGGTCCCGTGAACGCATCAAAGGTGAACACACCGTGCCAGCGCTTGGTTATGACGATCAAAATGGAAGCGCCAAAGGTGACGAGAACACCGATCAATGCCGGGAAACCCGCATCTGGATGAATAGGCATCTTAAATAGTCCTTGCAATCATGGAATCAAGCGCGCGTGACACCCAGCGGAAGTCCTCAATCAATTGTCGCTTTCTTCCGAGGCGGGAGGAAAAAGCCGATTCCCCAACTCAGGTGCATGGTCGCCAGGACCACGGGGAGGAGTAGAATAGCGGCGGGATCCCGACGACGAACGCCAACCATGACTGAGCCGACTACCAGACTAAGCAAATAGGTGAGAGGCACTACCGCAGCCACCAGCCGGGCCCCGGTCAGGGCCAACACGGCCGAGGCTGCTAAACCCAACACCAGCAGCGGCGCGGCAAGATGTCGGGCTCAGTAGTGAGTCCGGGTGACGTCTTAGCATTACCGCCTTCCAACGGCCATAATCGAAATACTGCCGCACCAACGCCCGAAGGGTGCTGCGGGGCAGGTAAGTAACCACAAGTTCGGGATCGAACCATACCGTTTCCCCTCGCTGCCGCAGCCGCCAGTTGAGTTCATAGTCCTCGTTTCGGATCAGAGTGGGATCGAACCCCCCTACGGCTTCCAACGCATCCCGACGAAAGGCACCCAAGTAGACGGTGTCGGTAGGCCCCTCGGCCCCTCCCAACCGGTAGCGGGCGTCTCCCACCCCCAGGGGTGTGGTCTGCGCGACCGCCACCGCCCGTCCGAACATAGAAGCCCCGACAGGCCGCTGACGGCCCCCGACATTCGCCGCTCCCGTTCTTGCCAGCGTGGAAACGGCCCGCCGCACATAGCCTGGTGGCAGCACAGCATGGGCGTCGCATCGCACAATGATCTGACCGGTTGCCTCCCGAAGTGCACAATTGAGCCCGGACGGGATGGTCCGATCTGGGTTAGGGACCACGCGCACAGCCGAGTACAGGCGTCGGACCACCTCAGCCATCGCCGGTGTATCCGAACCGTCAGCCACAATCACTTCGACCGAACCCGCATAATCTTGGGACAGCACCGAATTGAGGGCAGCCGGGAGGGTGGCTTCCGCGTTACGAGCCGGGATGATTACCGACAAGGGGAGAAGTTGGGAGGCGGGGTTGCCAGACTGGGTGGTAGAGTGGTCACTTTGGTTCTCCATATGAAGTCTCTCAGACATAATATTTTGACCTGTCATACCTCAACTATCAAGGCAGGGACAGGTATCAGTAATGGTGTGAATGTCACAGACCGAATGCTCTTTGAAGCTGACCTTATAGACGTGCCGCGTCTACGAGTGCCCCCGCCCTTGTTCGATATCCTCGAAATCGCAGAAGGGAAACGCATCAACTTTGGACTGACGGTTGGCATTCACTACCACCACCCCAGCCTTCGCCAGTTTTTTGCCGGCAGCGCGCCAGCAGTTCAGATGAAAATTCGGCACCGTGTCAGGGTTAGGGATGTTGTAGCAATCGCCCTTCTGCTGATAGTCATTAAAAAAGTAATTGGGATTCTCCTTTGGCATGTCGACCATCTCCAGGACTGTCCCTCTGACCTTTCTGGCTTCGGGGATAAACTCAACGTAGTTGCAGTCGATGCCTAACAGGTAGATTCGAGTATAGCCAAAGACGGCACACATCAAGGCGGCATGGCTACCAGTCGTGATAAGCCTATTCAAGAGAATCGAAGAGCACTGCTTGAGTTTGTCGAATACCAGGACCCTCGGGTGATCCTTGAGACTCGGAAGACAATCGACGAGATTCTGGAGCAGGATGAAGTACCGAATGCCGTTCTGGTCGGACTCACGGATCAGACGCGCGATTTCGTCCTTGTGCGAAAGCCCGACTACGGTGTCGAGACAGATATAATAGCGCGGGTACCAGTTGATCGTCTCCCAGTAGCGGTAGGCAGCATTCATGCCGATGACGTCGAAGCCCTTGAGCCGACCGAAGTCAAACCCCTTCAACGATGGTCCATTGCCCAGCAAGATGACCGTATCGCTCGTGCGGCAGTTGAAACGCCGACCATCGTGATCGATGAAATTGTCCCGATAAGCGCACCACTGCCGGACCTCGTCCAAGGTTTTTATTACTTGATGTCGGAGAAGTGGTAGCAAGCTCATGATATTGGGGGAGGAATGATGCGCGTGAGATCAGGACCCATCCCGTCCAGGTTGGACAACCCGGAATACGGCGGTCCGCCAGTCAGCTCCGACAAATTCCACACCCGAATGCGACCGAACTTCCTGATCAACGAATGCACCTACTTCCGGCCACTCGGCGGCGCCATAGTCATCGAAAAGAATATAACCGCCTGTTTCAACAAAGGAAGAGTAGTGATCAAAATCGAACTTGACTCCCTTGTAACTATGATGTCCGTCAATAATCAACGAGTTATATTTACGCGCACTGGCCTTTTTTAACGCTGACTTAGCGGTGCTTAATGCCTGAATCAGCGTAACATTCGTCTTTGGGACATCCATACGACGCATGTTGTGTTCAAAAATTTTTCGACTGACCGGAATACCAGTTAATACATCGTCTACGCTTTTATCGTAGTAACCCTCGAGGGGGTCGATAGCGGTCAACTGGATGTTTGGAAAACGCCCTCGACAGGTCTCATACAGAACAGCCAAATTCACTCCGAACAATGTCCCGATTTCTAGAATGGACAGATGTTCACCGGAAATGCTTTGAGCAAGGAGGATACGCAATAGAGCATCCTGAACACTGGTGGCCAAACGCCCCGAACAGGTATCCTCAACAAGGCAAACGCGGTGAGCAAGATAACCCAATGTGTTTCTCTTCAATTCAAGACCAAGCGTCGGACCCCAGAAACGAATCAGGCGATCTATATCCTGATCACTCAATTGTCGGCTAAAGCCTTGAAAGATCGACACATTGAAACTATTCGCTTTCTGCACGAGTTGGGTGTGTTGTGCCCTAGCCGCCCCCGCCGTCTCCGTCGCTTTGTCCGCCCGCTCGATCGCCGCCCCCGCCTCGGTCAGTGCCTTCTCCGCGCGGTTGCGCTCCGCCGCCAGCGCCAGCGCCAGATCTTTCAAGTTCCTCCGAATCTGCTCGTACCGCCACCGCCACAGGATAGCCTCCTTTGCCACGACGAGACCGATAAGAGCCAGACCAGATGCCGCAAGCCAAACATTCCACACAGCGTCGGAAAACCCCGCGCCGGTCAAAGCCATACCGGTGATGAGCACTGCGGCAGTTGGACTTGTCAGGTACATCCGGATCTGCTTGACGATAGGCATTGTCAGCCACTTCTGGATCTGTGAACGCGTAGGTATGTATCGCTCGGCAGGAGTTAGTATCTCATTTTTGTTGGATCTTCGGATATGCAAGCGCGTGGATATGTCACCCGCCGATAGAGACGACGATGTTTTGTTTTCCTCCTGGCCCCGCTGAGAGCCTCCGGTGCGTGCGCCCTGCGCGACCCCCTTCGACAGTACGTATTCTGACGTAGGTTTCACAACATACGATCCGACGGGAGAATCATCACTCGCAATAAAGGAAAAAAGGTGATCTACTTTACTCGGGGTTCTAAAACAAATCCGAACTCTTTGCTCTTCGGACAGATGTTTGATGCTCTCCCAGCATTTGTGATGGTTTGATGTACGGGGTAGAGAATATTGGGTTTCTTCTCCAAAATAGTTTGGGAGAAAATGATTGGGATCAACTGCGCCCTTCCGAGGCTTTAGGACGACCCGCTGTGCTGGATCGTTGTCGTTCCTTTCTACATCGACATTGAGTTCATCTAGGTCCTCTCTATAGTTGGCGTCACAGCCGTAAATATCAAATCTTTTGTATCCCTGGCGAATAAAATAATGGATTGCAAACGTCGCGACATCACCGAAATATTTCGCATTCTCCTTTGTCTTTTCAACAAGCGTGACCTTATCGTGCGTAGCGAGATGCTTCGTTTCAGCACACTCGAGTAAAATAAACTTTAAGATCGGCGAATCGAGTAACTGTTCGATATCATTAAGGCAGTTCAACAGTACAGCTTTATCGATGGCGAAATAAAAGCAAGGATAGAAATTCTCTTTTTCGTACATAATGTACGCACGGTTGAAAGATGCAGTGGCTTCGTTCCTTAGGCGACGAAACGGAAAGCCCCGCAAAGACGGACCGCTGCCCATAATAACAATTCTCCCCTCACCGACACGCGCCATCTCCAACAGGCGAGTATTGACGATTTGTAACAATTCGTTGTCCATACGTAGCCGAGGGTGATTCGCAACACGCGTTACAAAGAAGTCCTGCTGAGCCCTTTGATCATGGAATCCAGACGTCTCCATTTTTTGTATAACTTCGTGCTTGGTTTCCTGCCGGTAAGAGATGTGATAACCGCAGGCAAAGAAAGTGAAACCGGTCACGTAGAGCATTGTCGGCTGAAAGTCTAAAAGTATGAGTATTCCAGCAAAACCCGTGTTTGGTCTGGACTTTAGCAATCGCTCGAGCTTTATGTAGGCGTCGTTTGTCGGTGCAAATATTTTATGTGAATACTTTTTGAAATAGTTTGAAAAATTATGAATATTCCCATAGTAAGGTTGAAAGGTTGACTCCTTGTCGAAATCATCTAGTAATGCGTAAGGAGAAATGATGCAGGGGTCAACATTCGTGAATTCGACCTTGTTGATTTTTCCTCCGGTCTCTTCCGTCTCGGAAATACAATGGACAAGGACGTCGCATCGGGCGCCGATGTTTTCTGTGAAACGCGAGTCCATTCGGTATTTGTTGACTCGGCAAACCACATCAAAACCGTCGATAAAATTCCCGGCTTTAGTTTTATAAACATGCTTTGCCGGACCAACGATTGCGACCATCTTGCCGCGGATTTTCTCAGCGACTTCTTCATTGTCGAATTCAAACCAATTCGCCAGCTTATCAAAATCTACATCACACGCCAGCGTATTCCGATGGATTAGAAATATCTCCTTATACTTCCCTTGGATGTCCGTTCGATGGAGTACTATAGATTTCTTTCCTTCGTAGGTCCTCTTGGATGAGGCCATATCTGAGATGTCCATCACATATCCAGACGCACTCAAATAGTCATAACCACCTTGGTGTATAAGATAGGAATAAAGAAACTGGTCGTGACGGAAACCGATAAAGTCATCGGTCCCTCGATCGATGGTTTCCGCTTCATGAAAAACACGAAGCCGTCGAAATAGGGGAGCCCGATTAAATAGCATTCGGTGGAAGAATTTTGGGCCACGAAGATACTCTGGACTTGTTCTGGACAGTTGATAGCACTTATCAATCACATTGACGAAGAAGTCGGAGTGCAGCTTGAATCCAAATATCCCAGGTCTAAGGAGTGGCTTCGACAAAAGGTCAAAATCGGTGCTCAGGCCGCTATCAAGCAGCTCGTCAGGAAAATGATTAAAAAGTCGGATATTGTCGCCTGTCTTGTTATATGCCCGCCGATCGGCCATATCGGCAATGAAGTAGCCAGCACTCCTAATCATGTTCCAAACCGGCCCCAGCGAGCGATTAACGAGTACGCCCGCGTCGAGATACAAAAAAAGCGTTTTCTCGAAATTCGTCGGGACGAAGTATTGAGAAAGGTAAAGAAGGTCGATTTTGAAAAAATAGTTCTTGATGTAATCTTCGTTTAACTCTCTATACGGAATTCTAATTGTCTTGACTCTAGGAATGCCCTCTAGCAGATGGTGCTGGTCGGATGTTAATCCGAGGTCATAAACATAGATTTGATAAAAATCCGCATACGCGTGTTCATAAAGCGAGTCAACCAAAAGCAACAGAGAGTCAAAAAATGTACTATCCGCTGCGGTCAGAATATGTCGGTACAGAGTGTTCTTGTATCCTTCTCTTCTTATAAATGGCTTTTGAAAAGTGCTATACATTTCCGGTCTTACCTTATCGTCCCTTTGAAGCTGACCTCTGGCAATGAGCAGAGAATGCGATACCAAGAAACATAAAAATTGAAATTCTGTTTTATTTTGGTCTGAATATACTCAATATATTTTTCCTGTTCATCTACGTTTTTTAGGAAGTAGAGGCTTTTCCCATGATATTCCTTGGGATCCTCCGCAATGATGTCGGAGATAAACGCGCCAAACAGATCCTCCGCTCCAAGATTGTCGCAGATTCCGAAGCGTCCAGAAAGGAAGACCGTATAGAACCGATCTTGGACCCCTCTTTCGGCTTGCCAACTTGGAGCATGAACAATTGGGCAAAGCTTGCTTTTTCGCAAGAGCGTCACCATTTCATCATCAGAGACCATCTTGTCTCCAATGCCGCCATATTTTTCGAATCTAATTTCTTGAGAGCGTTCAAATGGAGCAATATATTTCTCCCATGCATCGATATTCCCCCTCCCAACAC
The DNA here is from genome assembly GCA_965247845.1 of Nitrospirales bacterium. Taxonomy (GTDB): domain Bacteria; phylum Nitrospirota; class Nitrospiria; order Nitrospirales; family UBA8639; genus Bin75. The sequence continues at coordinate 848,777 of OZ252040.1, forward strand.
ACCCCCATTTACTTCCTACAAAAGCAGCATCGATAGCGAAGCCATGCATCTTCGGCTCTGCGGCAAGGATTTGCGCCCAGTCAAAAGGCGTGCCGCCCCAAGGAATCCAGAATATGCGGTCTTTTAGTCGTTCGACAATCCTCTGCTTTTCACGAGAGATACTGAGATCGGTGGCGCAGCCAAACGCATAAACTTCAACGCCGAGATCAGCGAGATACTCTACTGTACGGTATATCGGCCATTCCCAATTTTTCGCCCAAGTTCGCGGGTCTTCCGTCCAGTTGATATCCTCCATACCCTTCCCAAGGCTGGTGAGTTTCTGAAGGACGATGTCCCCGTCCCGAATAAGGTCGGACTGATAGAGTTCGAGAGCGGTCGGCTCGTTCCAGGTTATGAAAATTCTGGATTCGTTTGAGCGTTTGATTTGACTGACTTCAGCCCACTCGCAGGCGTAACCGATTGTCTTAAAGACATCGAGAAATCGGTTCCAGGGGAACCAGTTGGTATGCCGACTGCCCGAGGCGGCAACACTGGTATAACCTAAAAGCGTCACAACGTGATTCTTGTTACGCAAAGCCTCATTATCGTCAAACCTAAAAACGCCGCCGTTCGTGCTGTAGCAAGCTCTTGCGTCTTTTTCAGTATAAGCGCCACCTACTCGCGCTTCCCAGTTGTAAAGAAGGTATCTTTGATAATCCCAATCGTGAGGGATATCATTACTATGAAAAGTGCCTGCCCCGGACTCTTCAATGCTCTCCCCCCTAGTTCTGCACTCAGACGGCGGCTGTCGCACGATCTGCCCGATAGTGACACCGGAACTTTTTTTTGAAACCTCCATCTCGGCTGTCCAGAGCGCTGCTTCCACTTTCAACTTCAGTGGCCTCACCAGTTGCCTAAGTGATAGTGGCAACTTCTGCCATACAAGTTGGGCAACTGGAAGCAACCGTAAAGCCACGGCCCAGATGATATCACGCACGAACTTAAACATGGAACAACCTCTCTACGCCTGAATGTGTTCCTTAGACGTCAAGAAACCCAAACAATTTCTCAATCGCCATCTCGCTGGCTCTGCATGCCGCTTCCCGCGTATTGGAACTGTTGTGGGTCCCGAATATGCAACGATCGAAATTGTGTAAAGGTGATTACTGCGGCAGCGGTTCCGTTTCAAAGACATCCAATGCCACCGAATGCACCCAGCCCTCGTTCAGCGCGTCCGCCAGGGCCGCCTCATCGATAAGCGGTCCCCGGGCCACATTGACAATCTGGACTCCTCGCTTCACTCGCTTGAGGGGGCGATGATTGAGCATGTGCCGCGTTTCGGGGGTGAGGGCGCAGGTAAAGACAAGAAAATCCGCAGCGTCAATTCCCTCCGGCCATTCAGCAATCGAGAATTCAGTTGTTTGCCCTTTGAGGATCGGATCATAGACGACAATATCCATACCCAGTACAGCCAGACGTTTTGCGACATTCTTGCCCACGTCTTTCGGTGTTCATTGCGTGGTCCATTAACGTACTCGTCTGCTTGATTTTTGATAAAACTTGGACAAAACTTTCGTTCCTCTTCAGTCAACATTTATACCCTCTTCGGTCTTTATGGAGTGTAAGGGGCTCTGCTAGATGCACCGCTAGCCGCCGATTGGCTCGCAATCGCTTCGGACACTCGCAGTGCTCGATTGTAAAGTTTAAGACTGCGAAGCTTCCGCAGGGCAATTTTTAGCCGCGGACTTCCGTAGATTTTGCCAAGAGATTTGTCATATCGGCCCCATCCATACTGGCGGCTTTTAGCTCCATCATGAAGCAGCCCATTGACAACCCACATGATGATATTTGGTCCGTTATCGATAATAGCAGTAATATGGTGTTGATTGACCACATCAAGCAAACCAGGATCGGTGCTCCAAGAACTGGTGTGTTCCCCGTTACTGATGACAAGTTCAATCTGCCGATACCCCGTTGTTCGGACGAGGATTCCATTGCCGTGACTGTTACGGCTGTCGATCAATATCTGTCCAGGTTTGGATTCGTTAAGCCTGACACTGAAATCGATCGTGAGTCCTCCTCGTTCCGATCGTGAGTCAAAGAAACCCTTCTTATCGTCTGCAGAAAACCGGGTCGGTAACTGCACGTCTACCTTGGATCCAGTCGGTTTGGATTCATCGAGATTGAAAAAGAGACCCTCTGTCGACGATTCTGTATTTTTGAATTGCCCCCACAGTCCTTGCAGCAGCATAGGATCAATTTCATGCACTTGCCCACGCACCTTGTTGGTTGCGGTAAGCCAGTACTTTCCATCTTCTTCAATAAAATCGGGATAACTGAAGCGCCCACTCTCACGTGTGGTATCATCATCGTAGAGAACAATTTCCGGTTGTGACCAGAGGATTACTCCATTTTTCTCAACCCCCCCTGAAAGCCAGGCTGGATTTCGGTCCCAGAACGAATCACCACTGTGATTGTGGTGCCAGAGGAGATACGTCCCTCTGTTTGTTTTCCATATACGAGGATTCGCACGAGGATTTTTGATTGGCCGTCCATCAGCGTAACGCACAATTTTGGGAAGACTCCACGTCACCCCACCGTCGGCACTTACGCTGTTAGCCATGTAACCCATTCTGGTACGGTACACTGCGTACAGGCTTCCATTGTTGAGCCGTACCAGATTGTGTTCTTCCTGTATCGACCCGAAAGCTGGGTTGCGGACGCCGCGGTCCCCTCGAGGTAGCATCTCCCACCGCAGTTTCTCAACTTCTCGTTCAGCATTGATATTCTTAGAGTAAAAGAACCAGCCTTCACCAAGGTCTTGCATGTATCTGCCGAGCTTGGTGAAACCGAACATCATCCCATTGCCAACATCTATTGGCTTCCCAACGCCCCACATGATCTGCACCTGACCCTGCCAATCGTTATGGCGATCGACTGCAGTCACCCGTACCGGTAGGCGATACCGCCTTGACCAGGTTTTTCCCATATCGTCAGAGTATTTGAAACAGTACCACCCGAGCATGTCATTGCGAATGGGATGCCCGTTCAATTCTGTGATATGGTCACCGTTGTAGTTATAGAATACATACACCCGACCAAAGCTGGTGAGATACGGCATCGCCCAGGAGGCAACAGGGCCGGTTGGAGGTTCGATTTCCACGAACCGTGACCACGTCTTTCCCTTATCAGTGCTCGTCGCCGCGACGATGTGTTGCCCTGGGGCACCCTCTCTCGAAGTGGCAGTCGTAAAAGTCACAAGCCACGTACCATCATCAAATCGTACAACATAGGGCTGGTCGACATATCCGCTCTCGTAAATTTGCGAACCTGCTTTTAGCCAACGGGGATCGATCGGTTGAGCATAGGTAGAAATGGGAATGGGAGAAGTCTTCAGGGGAGCAGGGCTTGTGCTCTTCTGTTGAGGAACCGGCGCCTCAGTTTGCCGCTGGAGTATTCTGTTGGCCGGTGCCGACACCATGTTGATGATGGAGGACAACATGTCCGGATTCATCACGACATACCCCACGCCGACCAGTAAAAGAATAGCCAAAATGATCACGAAAGGTCGGTGGCCGGGCGGTTTGCGCCGGAAATCGTCGAAGTCTTCCAACTGGCCATCAAAATCAAGGTCTTGGTCGTCTTGCCGCGCAAAGAAAACAGGTTGGAGAGAGTCGGAAGATGGGAACGGCATAGTCACAGTCATGAGTGCCTCTGGCTTGTATACAGGGTGCCCGCGAAGTGGATTGGTATGCAGCGCGTTTCCTTCATACCCCTCCACCTAGGGCATGTCAAACAACGACGCGGGCATACAAGCTGGAACCCTGGCGAAATTCAGGAGGAACAACCGTCCCCCCGGAGTGGAGCTGGAATAAAGGATCGCATTGCTGTTTCAACAGCACGCCGACTACGCATGAGTACGCTCCTTAATATTAAGAAACCCGAATAACTTCTCAATCGCCATCTCACTAGCCCGCCGTACCGTTTCCCACGTGTTGGAGCTATTGTGAGTTCCAAATACGCAACGATCGAAATTGCGCAAAGGTGATTCAAGCGGCAGCGGTTCCGTTTCAAAGACATCCAATGCCACCGAATGCACCCAGCCCTCGTTCAGCGCGTCCACCAGGGCCGCCTCATCGATAAGCGGTCCCCGGGCCACATTGACAATCCGTACCCCCCGCTTTGCCCGCTTGAGGGTGCGGTGATTGAGCATATGTCTGTTATCCGGCGTAAGGGCGCAGGTCAAGACAAGATAATCCGTCGCTTCAAGCCCGTCCGGCCAGTCAGCAGTCGAGAATTCAATCGTTTGCCCTTTGAGGATGGGATCATAGACGACAATATCCATACCCAGAACGGCCAGACGTTTTGCGACATTTCTCCCAATGTCGCCATATCCTATTACCCCGGCCATCTTTCCTTGCAGTGACATTCCACACGGTTTCACCCAGTTTCCTGCTCTCACCTGGCGATCAATCCAAAACAGCTCCCGCGCTAATCCGATGACGTAACCTGTCGCCACGTCCGCCACTTCTGCTCCAAACACATTGGGGGTATTCGTAATAGCAATGTTCAATTCTTTGGCCGCTGTGAAGTCAACATTATCCACCCCAACACCCCATTTAACGGCAGCTTTTAGCCGTCCTTGACGCCCTGCGGTCAACACTTCCCGGGTGGCAGGATCATCACCAATAATCCAGCCGTCGTGACGTGGCACAAGAGTCAGGAGTTCTTCAACCAACAGCGTCTGCACGACGGGTGGGCAGGTGACGTGAACGCCCGCTTGCTCGAATCGGGGGGTCAATTCTTCCATCATGCCCAACATCGGCGGACACGTAATCAATACCCGTACCGGCTCTCTGACCTGCTTACTCAGCCGTACCATTCTCTAACTCCCTGACCCATACTCAGTCCGAATGTGCCGCTCCGGCTATCAACTCCGCTAAATCCCACCCCACTTGGTCGTCAATATCGACCGACTCAAGCCAGGGTGTTTCAAAAAGCAACGGTCGCCGCCCGATCCTGCCCCCAGTCTCCTGAAAACTGGCCTGTGTGAAAATATACAGGTTTGAATTCTCTTCAAACCAAGGCTCCAGATCTTGGGTGCGTTCTAATTTTTTCGGATTATGGTTAACGGCACTTCCATCCGCACGATAGAAGCGGGTTTGATACTTATTGACGGTGAAGAGTGAATCCGTAGTGCCGTTTGCCTGAGCCTCCTGCAACGCCTGTAAAGCAGAGCGTACCGTCTTTCCGCTCAGGAGAGGATTGGTGGTATGCGTCATGAGATAGATATCTGCTGGAACATTATTGATATCGTCTTCGATAATGCGGTTCATGCTCACAAAATCGCCGCAGATCTCCGGCCGTCTATTCCGAATCTCGACTCGCTCATTGCGAACGTCCGGGTACGCTTCGAGTATCTTTCGAGCATCGGTGTTAATGATGATTCGTCCAATCTCTTCAAGGTCGAGCAAGGTATGGAGCATCCAACTGAATAGGGGTTTCCCGTGAAAATGTCTGAAATTTTTACCCGAAATCCGCTCGCTATGAGCCTTCATCGGCAACAGGGCTATGACCGTAGGCGGATTTGGTCCCATCTCACTTTTGCTTTCTGTAGCACTCTGGTGAATACTAGCCTATTTCGGGTAAAAGTACTGCTCTTTTCGTTCCCGAGATAATTTCCGATGTTCGTGATTTCCCCGGTACGAGCCCCAGAACTGCATCAAGCGGAACATGACAATCTCCGGAAATCTTTTCCAAAATTTTCTTTCCTGCAACGCCGCCCAAGAATCGAGTAGCACTGCGCTGACGAGATATCTGCAGAAGTCCAACAAGGTCACATGAACCTCTGGCATAATACCCTGGAGAGCTATCGCTTCCCTTTCATATCTGCTTCGTATCTGTTTCCATCCTTCGTCGTGATAATGATACACCGCGGCATCCGCCACATAACCAAGGCGCGCACCGTCCTCAACCAAGCGCTTGGCCAGAGCCATATCCTCGAGCCCGGTCAATTCTTCGTCAAACTGATACTTTGCCCACGTAGGACGCGCAAGTGCGGCATTTGCATTGTTGCAAAAAAATCCCTCTTGCGGAATTTTGCTTGACTCGGAAAAGTATTTTCGAAAGAGTTGGCACTCGCTGAATTTGCTGCCATTCCCACCAAGCTGTCTACCGTACACATACGCAACACCATCGTGAAGAGGAGTAACAAGTCTTTGCAGCCACCATCGACCATACGGGACACAATGGCCACTGAGGAAGACGAGATAATCTCCCTGCGCAGCAGCACAGCCAATATTCAAAGAACGACCAAAAGAAAAATCACCTTTGTCAATGTGGATGATTCGACAGGTGTGTGATCGTGCGATGTCTCGCGTGCGGTCTGTTGAGCCGGAATCAACAACAAGCACCTCGCACTCCAAGCCATCGGTCTGTTGCCCGGCAATCATTCTGAGTAGCTCATCAAGATGTCGCTCTTCATTATATGTTCGTATAATAATGCTAACCGTAGCCATTCTCTCGTATTCCTAGCTAGTATGATTCCGATTGCCGAGTAGACAGATACCAGGAGATTGTTTTCGGGAGGCCCTTTTCAAGCGACGTTTTCGCTCTAAACCCAAACAACCGTTGGGCTCGAGTCGTATCGAATTGGTTTCGCATTACCGGCCTCGACTGCCAATCTTAAAGTTATGCATGTTCCTCAATCCGCCGACAAGAGTCAAGGCCTGTAGGGCGTCTCGGGCAGGCCGGGGATGTCGACCTCGAATGCGAAAACTCCTCCCGCGTGCGGCTCGGCCAAGCGCTCCGCGGACGTCATGCCCTCGTGGGCGGAAGTGAAGAAAAGCGTCCTGAAATCCGACCCTCCGAACGCGGGGCAGGTGGGACGGCTCACTGGGGTCGCTACCGTACGATCCACGCTGCCATCTGGCGCGTAGCGTACGAGCCTCGAGCCACCCCACTCGGCGTTCCACAGAAACCCGTGCGCATCACAGACGGCGCCATCGGGGGCGGCCCCAAGGCTGCTTAAGTCAACGAAGGGTTCGGGCTCACCGATCGGGTCCCCACCGTGATTGAGCTGCCAACGCCAGAGCAATCCTTTCGCCGAGTCCGAGAAGTACATTAACCGGCCGTCTGGGGAGAAGGCGGTTGCGTTCGGGATGGTCAAGCGGTCGCGCATGCGTTCGAGGTGGCCACGGCGAAATCGGTATAGGGCTCCCTCCTCTGGCTGTTCCTTCCCTCGCCGCCCCATGGTGCCGATCCAGAACGCGCCGTGCCGATCGCTGCGCCCGTCATTTGCGCGGTTCGTCGCTACCCTCGCCTCAAGGTTCGCTATCTTTTCGGCGCTACCGCGACCGATGTCGAATCGCAGCAGGCCACTAGCCGAAGCAATGAGAAGAGATACTTCATCGATCCATGTCCCTGCGGAAACCGGCTCATCGAAAAACCATTGTTGATGGTGACGGCCTGTGGAATCGCAGGCGTGTAAGGCTCCCGCGTTGATGTCGAACCAGAACAAGCGTTCGCATTCCGGATGCCACAGAGGGCCCTCACCCAACTCGTGCGCGCCGTCGAAGATCAGGCGGATCGCCACGCCCATCTACCCTTGTCCTCGTGGATCGGAGGAGTGATCCCGAATGGAGTCGCAGACCCCATGGTGGTCATACTCATACCTAAGCCTTCAGTCCCAAACCCGTTCCCAGCTACCGCTCTCGGCCGAACGGTACAAGGCGAGCGCAGTGCGTATCTCTCCGAGTGCCATTTCCGGTTCAGCGACCAGCGGCTTACCGTCAAGCACGAGGGCGGCGAAGTCTTCCAGTTCAGACTTAAATGAACGGAAGAAACCGTATTCCCCTGGCAGTTGTTCCCCATTCGGATGGTCGTCATCGTACAACTCGACGCCGCCATTATCGAAGCCGCCACGGATCAGCAGCTCCCCTTTCGTGCCCATGACGCGGAACCACGGTGCGTCTGATAGCTGTCCAGGCGACGTCAGGGCGAGGAACGACGCGGTTAGCCCAGACTCGAAGCGGAGCAACGCCTGCGCCAATGATTCGCCGTCCATCTCCTGGATCGGCCGTCCGGTGGTGCCGATGACCGCCTCGACCTCGCCAAGCCACATGCGCAATGGTCGGATCCAGTGGGCACCGCCGTCGATCACCACACCGCCACCCGTCCGCTTCAGATCGAAGCGCCAGGGCATCATACCCGGATACCACTGCGGATCGAATGGAATCTCGAACGCGGCCTGCGCGGCGAGGACCTCGCCGATTGCACCGTCGCGGAGCAGGCGGTCGACCGCAACAACGTCCGGCCAGTACTGCGAGTTCTCACCGACCATGAATGCTGGCGACGCAGCGGCACCCTCTGCCAGCATCCGTTCTGCGGTCGTGAGGTCTTGGGCGATCGGCTTTTCAAGCAGCACGTGCTTGCCGAGGACAAAGGCCTGCCGGGTCAGAGATTCGTGCAGGTCGTGCGGCACCATGATGTCGACGGCATTGAAGTCGACCGCGGATGCCGCTTCATCAAGCGATGCGTAAGCCCCCACGCCGGTCTCCCGAGCCAGAGCTTCTGCTGCATCCCGGTTCGGGTCGATCGCGGCGGCAATCTCAATACGTGCAATCGAGCGAATCGCGGCGGCGTGATACTTAGCGATCGCGCCACAGCCGACGAGTGCCAATCGGACGTTATCTGCCATTGGGTGAGCGTAACAGCTCGGGCGCCCGCTGGCAATCACCGTACGCCAGCCCCTGCATCGACCCGAAGGTGGGGATTTTTACTTCGGCAGATCTGGGGGAAATTACTCCGTCTGTATTAAATTCTCGCTTTTTCTTACTTTGCAGAACGCTAACCCCGTAACGATTGCCGATACCTTTGCACAGTCTCAGCAGGGTTCCCAACGAACTGCACCCTGCCCGCATCCAGCCAAACCGACTTTGTGCACACCTTTTCGACAAATGCCATATTATGCGTAACTACTATCACGGCTTTGGCACTAGAAATGAGTTCTTGAATCTTCGCGCTGGCTCGTTCAGAGAACGTTGCATCCCCGACGCTGAGCGCTTCATCGATGATCAATACATCCGGCTCGATCATCGCCATGATACTGAAGCCGAGTCTGGCTCGCATCCCCTGCGAGTAGTGCTTCACTGGCTCGTAGATGAATTGCGCCAAGCCAGAGAACTCGACGATGCTCTCGTATAACGCGTCCAGCTTCTTTTTCGGTATGCCCAGCATCATGCCGTTGAGAAAAATATTGTCTCGCCCACTGAGTTGCGCGTTGAAACCCACCCCAATAGTCAACAACGCTGTGATATCGCCCTCAACTTTGATCTCTCCCGTATCGGGCCGTAACATGCCATTGAGGATGCGACACAGGGTTGTCTTGCCTGCCCCATTGGGACCGATGATCCCAAGAATATCGCCTTCATATACGTCAAAAGATACATCCTGTAACGCCTTAAATCTGGTGTTTTTTCTGTACCAATGCCGCGAGTTCTTTTTTCCCTGCACTGAAGGAACCGATTGCAAGGTAAACTGCACACCGAGATCGCGAACCACAACAACCGAAGTGGAACTTGGCTTGGATGTGGTAATAGACAGATTGACGATTTTTTTGCGGGAAGCCGATACCTGATGTGCATCCTTGTAGAGGCTGGCCACTTCTCGGGCAGATCCGTTCGCCTGTACTGTCCTATTATCGAGCCATAATGCCCGAGTGCAATAGGTTTCGATAAACGAAAGCTGGTGGGTGACGACAATGACCAGCTTCGCCTTTTGTGTAAGCTCGCGGATTTTGTTCCCGGCTTTCTCGGAAAATGCGAGATCTCCCACACTGAGGGCTTCATCGAGAATCAGGATCTCCGGCTCCAGCATGGCGGCAATACTAAAGCCCAGTCGGGCCCGCATTCCGGTTGAGTACGATTTTAGCGGCTCATCGATGAAACGACCCAATCCGGCAAATGCGACAATATGAGGGAGCAACTCGGTGAGGTACCGCTTGGATAAGCCCAACATCATACCGTTAAGAAAGATGTTCTCGCGACCCGAGAGTTGGCTATTGAAGCCAGTCCCCAGAGACAACAAGGCTGATACGCTTCCCCGGGTCACGACGGTTCCCCGATCCGGTCGAAGCAGGCCGGAGAGGACTCTGCACAGGGTCGTTTTGCCGGCTCCATTTGCTCCCACGATGCCTAAGACGTCTCCAGCATATGCGGAAAAACTGATATCTCGTAATGCCCAAAATTTTTGTCTCCGTCTCAGTTGGAAAGCATTATGGGTCAGTGATTTGAAATCCTCTCTCCTATTCCCTATGACGTATTGGACCCCGACTCCTGATACTGCCACTAGGGCGTTCTCTATTGCCGGTTCGCTATAGGTGATAGTGGAAGGCTGTAACTGTACTCCAGTGGTCATTGCCGTGCGCACCTACAAGGCTTTGATGATTTTATACTCATGCTGACTGAAATAATATGTCACATACATAACAATGAAAGCCGACAATACACCAATGACGCATAACGTCCCATAATCCGGATTGGATTGATACATTAATACATCGCGATACGCCCCTAGAAAATGAGCCATGGGGTTATATTTCATAATCCAACTTGCCTGCTCACCCAACATCTCTGGCTGCCAAATGACCGGAGATCCGAAAAACCAGATGCGCAACAGATGACCCAACAGCTCGTTGGCATCTCGTATAAAGACGGAGATATAGGAAAACACGAGTGCAATCGCCATGGAGAAAAAGAGCTGCATCAGAATGATGTACGGAATCCACACAAAGGCCAAGCTAAATGGGAGTTCAAAGATGAACAAAAAGAGGGCAATAATTACGAAGCCGAAGCCGAAATTGATCAATTGGGTGAGGGTCGCTCCAAGGGGAAAAATTATTTTTGGTAAGTACACCTGAGTAATAATGCCGGCCTGGGTGACGATTGACAGGGACGCCGATGTGATTGCCGCACTGAACCAACGCCAGACAACCATGCCGATAACGAGGAATATGCCATAGTCTTCTCCTCCTCGGTGAAACACCACCACCACCACAAAATAATAAATGGCCACTCCGAGCAAGGGATCAAGGAGCCACCACGTATACCCCAAAAAAGTGTTGCGGTGCTGGGCCTTGAGCCCCGAAATCACCAAGTAAAGGAGTAAATCTTTTCTCCGATGCAGATCGATGAGATATTTTTTGAAATTGTTCTCCATGGTCACGGTCTCGAATTCCTTAGCCCGGCATGGCTCTTACGGGGCTGGTGAATGCTTCGACCAGTACTGCCACCCGAGTTGGACATGCCACCATTGGCAGGATTCGAGTATCTGATAAAATACAACATGTATACACGTGAACGACAACGCTGAAGAGCTACGCCGCCTGGGAGCAGGCGAGTCGATGATGACCGGGGCAGCAGCCCCAACTTCGTCTGCTCTCGGCATATGTTATCGGGGCATACCCTAACCATTCCAGGAAAACGGCTCAACTCCATTCATTACTTGCTTCCCCGGTCTGGGTTAGCCTGCAGACCCTACAGTCCGCAAGCCACGAGGTCATGAAGATGAATCATTCCGACAACCTCTTTTTGACGATTCAACACCGGCAACACTGAAATGGGTTTCGCTCGTTTTTCCATTTTTTCCAAGGCTGAGTACGCGTTCTCGTCCTCGAACACAAACTCCGGGGTCGCGTTCATGATTTCCTGAATCGTCAACCCGAACAAGTCTTTTTGTGCCTCCAAAACTCGACGAATATCATAGTCCGTCACCAAGCCCAGCAACCGTTGTTCATCATCGATGATAGAGACGGCTCCTGCCCGTTGTCGTGTCATCTCCGTCAGCATGAACCGCACGTCTCTTGACCCATACACAACCGGATTGGCATCACCGGATCGCATGAGATCACCAACCGTCAGCAGCAACCGCTTCCCCAGTTGTCCTCCAGGATGATTGATGGCAAAATCGTCGGGTTGAAAATCGCGTAATTTCATGAGCGCCATGGCCAAGGCGTCGCCAACGACTAACGCCGTGGTCGTGCTGCAAGTCGGTGCCATATTGAGCGGGCACGCTTCTTCCTCTATGGGAGTATGCAGGATCAAATCGGAATACTTGGCCATATTCGAATTCGGTTGGGCGGTAATCGAAATGACCTTCGCGCCGATTTTTCTGGCGACAGGGAGAATCGCAATCAATTCATCACTCTCACCAGATTTCCCGATGGCCAGCACAATATCTTCTTTCTTGATGATCCCGACATCGCCATGCATCCCATCGGCACTATGCAGAAACAAAGCCGGCGTACCCGTCGACACCATGGTTGCCGCAATTTTCTGCGCGATGATGCCGGATTTTCCAACACCCGTGACAACGACTTTCCCTTGACAGTCGAATATCCATCGCACGGCTTCTTCGTACGCCGACCCCAAAGTCGGTTTGAGAGCATTGATCATCCGAACCTCTAGATCAATAACTCGCTGAATTTCAGCTAGGATATCCATGGAAAACTCTCGCGGGAATCTCCTTCTGTCATCCTCGACATTTTTAATCGAGGATCCAGGGTTTTTTCTTTCTCCTCCGTTCGCAAGGAGAAAGACACTGGATTCCTGCTTTCGCAGGAATGACAGTTCGGGGGGTTGTTGAATATCTTCGTATCAAAGACGCTTAAGATTGCCTTCTCGATGCGTAAAAAAGAAAAGCATATTCGCTGATTCAGAGTCAACGTTACTTCGGCTGTTAAGCCTAAGTATTTATACGTTCTAGCCGATTCGGCTGATATTGACGCCTAGAGGACAATCATCCACCATGCCGTCGAACATGCGGAACACCAACAGACCTTCCCAGTCCATCCAGATCCTAACCAAACAAGTGATCAGAGAAGTATTTTCCAAGCTGGATTATACTGCGCTTGGCGAAATTTATTGCGAGGAAGGCGGCGAGGCATTTTGGAACGCACATAAGAAAAAATGCCAAACCATGGGGATCAAGATCGCGGAGGCGCTCAAACAGCGCCTCTCCCAACACGGAAGAAGCCTCTATGTGGGGGCAGGAGTGGCTGAAATTCCCATGCTGGTGATGGAAACCCTTGAAATGAGTCGGACCGTCGAGGCCTGTAACCTTCGAGAACAGGAAGTGAGCATTCTCAACCAAGCGTGTCATGCTCTGCCCTTCACCATTCAAGCGACCGATGCTCAAACAGTCCAGGGCACGTTTAATCACCTTTGGATGGCCAGTGTGCTCAATGATCCTGAATGTTTTCCGGAAACCTCGGCTTTATCCTATGGGCGGGCGGATCCTGTGCGATTCGATCCCGTGGCATTTCAACGAGAAAAAACACACATCCAGGGTCTATTGGATGCGTGTTTGCCCAAACTCTCACGCCCGGGGCTTCTCTCAACCTCGGTAGAAGAAGTCACGTGGATGACTGATTGGCTCACCCGTAATCAAATCCCGTTTCACGTCGAAGAGAAAGCCTACCCCACTGCCATCGTTGGGGATCCTCTTTGCTTTATCCGCATTGAGCCGGTCAAGAAACGAAGGCCTGTAAAAGCAGATCCTTCGCGTTGCTCAGGATGACCATTTGGTGTTTTGTGTAGGATGACAAACTGGGTGCATTGCTCAGGATGCTGGATCCCCGCTGACAGAAAAAGAGTTGCAAAGACATCAAGCGGCGTCCACGGGTCGTACTCGTGTGGCGATCTCTGCGCCGCGCTCCCGTTCGACTACCGCTATGTTGTACTGGCTCTGGAGGTCGAGCCAAAACTGCGGACTATTGCCGAAGTAGCAGCCCAGACGCACCGCCGTATCGGCGGTAATCGAGCGGCGGCCATTCAAAATTTCCGTCACACGGCCCGAGGGAACGCCGAGATCGAACGCCAATCTGTTGGCACTTAGATTCCGGGCCTTGATCTCGCGTTTAAGCAGCCGGCCAGGGTGTGAAATCAGGTGCATGGCTTTACCCTTTGTGGTAATCGACAATTTCCACGTTGTGCGCATCGCCCTCACGAAACTCAAAACAGATCCGCCATGGTCCATTCACGGTCATCGCCCATTCACGCTTGCGCTCACCCTTCAGCTTGTGCAGTCCTATGCTCTTGAGCGGGCTTAGATCTTGCAGCACTTTTGCGACGTTCAGGGCCAGCAATAGATCAACGGCAGCGTCAAAGTCCAAGCCACGGAACCGGTTCGGCCGCTCACCTTTCCACACCTTGTGACTCGCCGCGTTGCGCCATGAGCGGATCACGGCAAAAGTATACGACGAGCCACGGTGAAATGCAAAACGGTGTACTCGTTTCAGTACAAATGCCTCTACCTCCCTTTCGCTCAAGGGGTTTGTCGGGCACCCGGCATGGAAGCACGTTGCGCAGCAAACACCGTATGCACCTGCCTCCCTTGCTTGAGAAGCTCTTCCCTCGCCTTCGTGAAAATCTGCTCAACGAACTTCCAATCAGTCGTGGTGACATTATAGCCGTGAAACATCTCTGCCAAACGTGGCTCCTCGGCCATCGACCGTTGCGCGGAATAGTCCACCAATGCCTCAAGCGTTTCTGAGGTCCAACCCGTCGACGGAAAAGCCTCCGTCAACAAAACCGCCTTCTTTGCATCGAATTTCTCAGACAGCGCGGATGAAAAAAATTCCTGCACAACAAGGTGAGGACTTTTGAGAAACATTGACTGAGACTGGATCAAGGCATGGATGAGTCGATTGGCTTCAGGACTGGACTCCGGCGGCAACACGCCAGCCTCCTGAAAGGTGGCCAAGACCGCCATGACCGATCCAATATGAGAAGCCGGCGTCCGTCTGGACTGAATCGGGGGAGATGAGGATGGTGGAATAAAAATCTCATTGAGTCGGCTATACGATCCTCCTGGTCGCGGACCGCCGCTCAACACATAGACGTGTCCATCCACTTCCGCAGCACCCAATCCATGGCGTGCCGTTGGCATCGGCGCCATCGCCTGCCAACGATTCAATTGCGCGCTATACCGTTCATTCTGATGAAAGGTTCCCTCGCCGGATTCTCCCCCAAAAACATAGACCCATCCATTCAACACACTGGCGGCAATGCCGCTTCTCGGCGTTGGCATACCGGCCTTGGGAACCCATTGATTCGACTCCGCATGATACGCTTCTACCGTGGACAGGTTTTCCTGATAGTTGAGTCGTACCCGGCCTCCGATCGCATAGAGGGTCTTTCCAATGGTTACGGCAGCCAAATGATCACGGGGGGTGGGCAACGGAGCCACTACGGCCCATCGATTAAGGTCTGGATCATAGACTTCAACGGCTGCGGGGTTATCCTGTCCATCGTAGCCGCTGATGGCATAAAGCTTTCCCTGTAACGTCGTCACGGCCAATCCCCCACGAGCAGTGGGGAGCGGAGCCCGTTCTACCCACGTTTCGCTGGCTGGATTGAAACGAAACACCCGATCGGAAGGATTCCACAGCGTGTCATCCGATTCGGTAAACCCACCGACGACATACAGGGCTCCATCAACCACCACGGCACCGGCATGATGCAACCCAAGAGGAAGATCCGGTTTTGAAGACCAGCGATTGGTCGTCGGATCATACGCCTCGACTTTGGTACTCACAGACGATTGCCATATCATCCACGAACTCGATTGTTCAAAACCTCCGACAACATAAATCAATCCATCCAAAGCAGCCACGGCCACTTCGGTCCTTGCCGTCGGCGCCGGAGCCCCAATCATCCAATGCCCTAAGTCGGTCGCATGGCTTTGAAGCGAACCAGAAAGCAACAGCATGATGGTGCACAGCCAAACAAGCCTTTGAGGTTTTGGGGGTCGATCATTTTTCCGAGTTGTCATCACGGACCTCTCAAACACGTTGGAATAAACCGCTGTGTTGAAAACCTACAAAATCCACTACTATAATCGCAGCACGCTCAACCTTTTGTTCAACCATCCCCTTGAGGCCGCCGTGCTCGCAAAAGTCTTTAGTGCTGGACTGCTCGGATTAGAAGCCCATTTGATTGAGGTCGAAGTTGATATCGGTGGAGGCCTCCCTCAATTTTCCATCGTTGGCCTGCCTGATGCAACCGTACGGGAAAGCCGTGACCGAATCCGTGCGGCTCTTAAAAATATCGGTTTCTCCTTTCCTCCAAAAAAAATCACGATCAACCTGGCTCCCGCCGGCTTAAAAAAAGAGGGAGCAGGGCTCGAATTGAGCATGGCGATCGGCATATTGGTCGCCGAAGGCATCATTGCCCAAGAAACGGCTCAGCACTATGTGTTGGTGGGCGAACTGTCCTTGGATGGCCGAATCAAGCCCATCAGAGGAGGATTGTCCATCGGCATGTTATGCCAAAACCATCATCCGCTGATACTTCCGGCCGAGAATGCTCGTGAGGCTGCGGTCATTGACCACGTCGAAGTGTATGGTGTCCATACGCTTCCCGAAGTCGTGGAAGCCCTAAATGGAAAGCAGCCTATGGCACCTCTTACTATAGACCGTCAATCATTTTTCCACGCGTCCACTAAACTCGAAGAAGATTTTGCAGAAGTTCGTGGCCAGTTTCATGCCAAACGCGCGTTAGAAATCGCCGCAGCCGGTGGACACAACGTTCTTCTGATCGGACCGCCAGGTTCCGGGAAAACCATGTTGGCCCAACGCCTTCCTGGGATCTTGCCCCGCCTCAGCGCACAAGAAGCCCTGGAAACCACCCAGGTCCATAGTGTGGCGGGCACCCTGCCAAGAGATCAATCGCTGATGACGACCAGACCCTTCCGAGCCCCCCATCACAATATCTCGGAAGCGGGCCTCATCGGAGGCGGCACCATTCCCAAACCCGGCGAAGTGTCGTTAGCGCATAACGGCGTGTTATTTCTGGACGAACTTTTGGAATTTAAGCGATCGGTTTTGGATGGATTACGACAGCCGCTTGAAGAGGGCACCGTGACTGTCACACGGGTCAATGCGTCGCTTCAATATCCGGCACGATTCATGTTGGTCGTCGCCATGAACCCTTGCCCGTGCGGGTATCATGGTGACCGAACACGGGAATGTATCTGTAGCCCTCAACAAATCCGACGGTATCGGGGTCGGCTTTCAGGCCCGCTCCGCGATCGGCTCGATATTCACATGGAAGTCCCTGCGGTTCCTGTTTCAGACCTGGGGCACGATCAATTAGCTGAATCCTCAGGTTCCATTCAGAAACGCGTGGCCGATGCCCGTCATATCCAGGCCACTCGATATAAAGCCGACAATCTGTTTGCCAACGCCCAACTCAAACCCAGGCACATGAGAACCTATTGTCGGATCGACCAAACCGGCAAAAACCTCTTGGATCAAGCCGTCATACAATTAGGCCTCTCGGCGAGAGCCTATGGGCGAATACTTCGTGTTGCACGAACGATTGCAGATTTGGCAGACTCAGAGGCTATCGAACCGTCGCATCTCGCCGAGGCCATCCAATATCGGAACTTGGACCGGGCGCCCACTTTCTAGCAAGGACTTGGAATGAGTTCATTACGAATTTTCGGCTGGTGGTTCATGTTGGGGTCCCTTATGGCTCTCGCGGTGATTCTTATCCAAGGAGGTATTCGGGATATCATGCTAGCCGATGCATCAATCTGGGATAGTACCATGATTGAATTACTGACCCCGATTCTTGGGGGTGGGATTCTAGGCGGATGTATTGCCCTGATTCTCAATCGTCTTCGACAACCCGATCAATAATCAACCAAAAGAGTTAGAACAAGACATGGACATTCAAGTTGGACCGCATCTGTACCGCAACAGCAACGGAATGATTGAAATCGAAGGTGTTCTTCAGATCGAAATTGAGCCGCACTCCTCAGGCGGATTCCCAAAAGTCAATTTTGCTCTGTTTGACACGACGGGTAAAATGCCGGCAAAACTTACCAATGGCACGTTCACGATTAATGAAGGCAGAGCGTATTCACTCGAAAAAAGTCTCACGAGTTTGGTGATGCGGCATCAAGAGAGCGGGAAGGAAATCTTTCACATGGCCCTTCAAGAGAATGGCCGGCTTGTGATCTCAAACGGCGAGTTTTATACCTTAAAAGGACACACCATCACGATTACTCCCTCGGAATGGACCCTGGAAAAAACAACGGTGAAGGACGGGGAAACCGACCTCAAAGGAAAAGCTGTTCCTTTGGAATAGCGTGCCGTTTGGTGGGCGATCGTACGGCCACTCAAATCTCCGCAGCAGGAGCGCTTTTCGACCCATCACAGTTCACACACATTTGACTGTGAATCGCTTCACTGGCTGAAGCCGGCCCAAGGGCAAATTTCTGGTCTAAGGCGACCACATTCGCGCCTTGATACGTCCAGAGCCGCTCACAGCCAGGACAAACAAACCAAAGCGTATACCCTGGCCAATCTCGGTCACGTGTTCCCATAACAACTTTTCTGAAAAGCCGTAAACCCGCAAGGGCACGGCGAAAATGACCCTACTCCTCTTCCTCGGACACTTCCCTGATACGATGTTCTAAAGAACCCAGCCACTCATCGAACGCCACATCTGCATCAACGACAATTTCCAACTTGCCGTTTGGTAATTTTCGCACGATCCCCGGAGACTCGGCGCCTAATGGAATTTCTACCCACTCGCGAGAAATTCCTAACCCGTCCGTTAATTCCAAGATCCGAGTAATTTGTGAAAAAGAAACGGCTTTCATCAGGCGCTACACAATCCTTAGGCTGCCAACACTTTACCAATCTTGTGCGTCGCTTGTTCAACATCCGTATTCGACACATTCAAATGTGTGACCGCACGAAACAGATGATCTCCGATGGCATTCAATAACACCCCACCTTCTTTAAACGCTTGCAATAATTCTTGAGTCGAGCGATCGCTTCGAACGACCTCAAACAGGACAATATTGGTCTCGACGCGGTCAGGGTCCACATACACCGTCGGAATCTGTTGAAGTTGCAGTGCAAAACTTTTGGCATTGTCGTGGTCTTCTTGAAGCCGAGTCATATGGTGTTCTAAGGCATAGAGGCCTGCGGCAGCGAGAATGCCGGCTTGCCGCATACCCCCACCAAACATTTTTCGCAACCGTCGAAGCCGGGCAATCTTGTCTTTGCTTGACGCAATCAATGACCCGACAGGAGCCCCCAACCCCTTAGACAAGCAGAACGACACGGTATCAAAAGGCTGCGCAAACTCGGCGGCAGACACCCCGGAGGCCACCACCGCATTGAATAATCGTGCGCCATCCAAATGCAACGCAAGACCTTGATCTCCCGCCAGCTTTGTGATCTCTCGGATCGTGGACAGAGGATAGACCGAGCCCCCTCCAAAATTGTGCGTTTGTTCCAGGCACAACAAGGTCGTCGGTGGATTATGAACATCGTGAGGCCGAATTGCCGCTAGAATACGATCCGCCGTCAGCAGGCCCCGATCCCCCTCGACACAGCATAATTGAACTTGCGACAAGGCAGAGGCCGATCCACCTTCATAACGAATAATATGAGCTGTCCCTTCCACAAGCACTTCATCTCCCGGACGGGTATGGAGACGAAGGCACAGTTGATTCGCCATCACCCCGGTGGGAACAAAAAGGGCCGAGTCTTTTCCCAACAAGCGAGACGCCTTGGCTTCCAAGGCATTGACCGTTGGATCTTCACCATACACATCATCTCCTACCTCAGCGTGAACCATGGCCTCTCTCATACCTGGAGTCGGCTTGGTGACGGTATCGCTTCGTAGGTCAATCATCGTAGGCCCTCACTGGTAAACAAGCGATGAAATCGAGCACAACGTTCTCTTCTTCATTGTACGGCAGTCACCTAATGGGAACAAGAAACCGTACGCCCGATTTTCGATAAAACCAGTTTGATCTCTGTTGCGGAAATAGGTCCTTCACGCAGGATGATCGGCTCATCCACCACACTCAACAGGGTAGAAGGCTGATTTCCTGGAGACGATCCGGTATCGAGAATCACATCAACGTGATGGCCTAATGTTGTTTCCACCTCTTCGGCAGTCAAGCAAGGGACATGCCCGGATCGATTGGCACTCGTCCCTGTTAACGGACCCGTGTGTTGTAATAAAGACCGCAAGAATGACGGCGCAGGTTCTCGAACCCCGATGGTGCCTGTCCCCGCTGTCAAAACAGGAGAGACCTCAGGTTGCGCAGAAAAAATCACGGTCAAAGGCCCAGGCCAAAATTCGTTCACCATCGTGTCGGCCCAAGATGGAATGGACCTGGCCAAGGAATCGAGATGGCTCCGTTCCCCAATCAGAACAAGAAGAGGTTTCCCGGAAGGCCGACTTTTAGCCCTGACAACACGGTCCAGAGCATGAGAAACCGAAACCGAGGCAGCTAACGCATACGAGCTTTCCGTCCCAACCGCAAGAAGCCCGCCACGACGAACGAGGTCCACAATCGGGCCAAAAAAGGAAGGAGGAGGATCGGAAGGAACTGGAAGGATTTTGGCCATGAGAGATGATCTTTCACTCGACTGGGAGATTTCTTACGCCAACACTCGTCTGGCAATATCGGTTCTGAAATATTGCCCTTCAAACTTGATGTTCCTACCAACTTCATAGGCACGATCATGCGCCGTTTTGAGGGAAGAACCCCAAGCGGTCACACCTAACACCCGGCCTCCAGCCGTCACGATGTCTTGGCCTTTCCAGGCCGTACCGGCATGAAATACCGAGACGTGGTCCTGATCGGAAGAGGCAGGGAGCCCGGTGATCGGCAGGCCATGCGTGTACTTGCCCGGATATCCCCCCGAAGTCAAGACCACACAAACCGCCGATTGCTCGGACCATTCGAGATGGATCTGGTCCAAACGATGTTCCACTACCGCTTCCAGGACCTCGGCGAGATCTGTTTTCAACAAAGGCAACACCACTTGAGTCTCGGGATCACCAAACCGGGCATTAAATTCCAAGACATAAGGAGTCCCCTCTTTGACCATGAGTCCTGCATACAAGACCCCATAAAAAGGACTTCCCACGCGCGATAACCCTTCGATAGCAGGGTGCAACACGTTTCGCATAATCGCATAGCGTAAAGCCGGCGTGGCCAACGGTGCCGGCGCGTATGCCCCCATGCCCCCGGTATTGGGGCCTGTATCGCCTTCCCCCAGCCGCTTATGATCCTGAGCGGCCAGCATAGGCACCACGGTTTTCCCATCGGCAAAGGCCATTAAGGTGAGCTCCTCCCCTTGCAGACATTCTTCGATGACCACGCGCTTGCCGGCCTCGCCGAATGCTTGATGCTCGAGCATATTGACCACCGCATCCTTGGCGTCCTGCACAGTCTGGGCAACCACCACGCCTTTCCCTTGGGCTAACCCATCCGCTTTGACCACAATGGGGAGCGAGCACCGTTCTAGATAGTTGAGTGCCGGCTGAACAGTCTCAAAGGTACACGCGTCCGCTGTCGGAATCTGTTGACGCATCATCAGGTTCTTGGCAAACGCTTTACTGGATTCAATTTTCGCGGCGTTTTTGGTTGGACCAAAGACCTTGAGTTTACTTTGTCGAAAGAGATCCGCAATGCCCAGCGCTAATGGCGCTTCAGGGCCTACCACGGTTAAATCGATGGCTTTCTCTTCAGCGAACTTTTTAAGGCCCGCCAGGTCTGTCGCCGAAATCGGCACACAGGTGGCCTGTTGGCTGATTCCCGCATTCCCGGGCGCGCAATAGAGCTTGGTCACTCGAGGACTCGAGGCGAGTTTCCAGACCAGCGCATGCTCACGCCCGCCACTGCCGATGACAAGGATCTTCATGGGTTTCCAACGATCGCGAAGAACATCTTAAGGAACTTCTGATTTATTGCACTATCAGGCGCATGGCGGCGTTGTGTCCTCGCTCAACCCTCGCCTATCTCTGTGATATGGCTCGGGTTTCGCTGCGGGACGCCTTGCCCTGCATCCCGCTATCACAAGAAAACAGAGGTTCCTTAATGCCGAAAATGCCGCATGCCCGTCATAATCATCGCCACATTCTGTTCATCGGCAGCCTTGACCACCTCTTCGTCCCGGATACTGCCCCCTGGTTGGATCACCGCGGTCACGCCTGCCTGGGCAGCCGCATCGAGTCCATCCCGGAACGGGAAAAAGGCGTCCGAGGCCATGACGCAGCCTTTGAGTGGCAGATTGGCTTTCATCTCGGCCAATTTGACGGAATCGACCCGACTCATCTGGCCGGCTCCGATTCCAACAGTCTGCGTGGCATTGGCAAACACAATGGCATTGGACTTCACATGCTTGCACACCTTCCATGCAAAGGCACAGGCCGCATATTCGGCATCCGTGGGTTTTCGTTTGGTCGGAACCGTTAAGGTTTTCACATCCGTCAAAGCACCGAGATCGCGATCTTGTAAGATCAACCCCCCGACAAGCTTTTTCAAATCATAGCCCTCACGGGGATGGCGTTCGAGTGGGCCGATCGTCAACAACCGCAAATCCTTTTTCCGTTGCAACTCAGCCAGGGCATCGTCGGCAAACGCAGGAGCAATCAAGACTTCGACAAATGTCGAGGTCACTTCCTTCGCCATGGCCAGATCAACAGGTCGGTTACAAGCAATCACCCCTCCGAAGGCAGAGACCGGATCGGTTTCCCTGGCCTTCCCATAGGCTTCGACCGGAGTCGCACCAAGGGCCACGCCACACGGATTATTATGTTTGATGATGACCACGGTCGTATCGGCGAATTCTTTCGCCAACTCCAAAGCCGAGTTCGCATCCAGATAATTGTTATAGGACATGGCCTTGCCATGAAGTTGGCGGCCAAGAGAAATCGAGGGTTCCGTACTGCCGATTTCTCGATAAAACGCCCCTTCCTGATGCGGGTTTTCGCCGTATCGCAAGATTTCCGCTCGTTCATACGTCAGAGATAATCGTGCCGGAAATTTGTCGGCTGTGCTATCGGCAGTCTGCTGACCTAAATAATTTGCAATAAGGCCATCATACCGTGAGGTGTGGTGAAACACTTTCCGGGCCAATTCACGACGAAGCGCCAAGGGGACTGCCCCGGACCCCAATGCCTCCAGCACACGACCATAGTCGCCCGGATCGACCACCACCACGACTTCCTCATGATTCTTTGCAGCCGACCGAAGCATCGAAGAACCCCCAATATCAATATGTTCAATGGCATCCTCAAAGGTACATTCCGGTTTGGCAATGGTCGATTCAAACGGGTAGAGGTTGACGACCACCACATCGATGGGCACAATCCCCTGCTCCTGCATTTGTCGGACATCATCAGGACGACTGCGCCGACCCAACAAGCCCCCGTGAATCTTGGGATGAAGGGTTTTGACCCGTCCTCCCAGAATTTCTGGAGAACCGGTATGCGACGAGACTTCCGTGACCGGCACCCCGGCCGTGCGTATTGCGTTGGCCGTGCCTCCTGTGGAAAGAATTGTGGCGCCAAGGTCGACGAGTCCCTTGGCAAACTCCACAACACCCGTCTTATCAGACACACTGATCAATGCATGGTTCAATTTGCCCATTGTTCGCCCCTCGATGGTCAATTCGACAGTAAATGAAAGGAAAAGAGAATGTGGAGCTTACCAAATGCGTCGCATCAGCATCAACGAAACGTAAGTACTCATGAGCCCTGATTTTGCTATAATCATACCCGCAACGCCGGAACGAAACGATTCAAAGGGAGCAAGGAACCCCACCTTGCCATACAGGGTTTCCCCTGCCCCAAACGGTACATCGTGAAAACGTTATTTGATACCTATCCGCTCATGAGCGGCTACGATGAGATGTTCGAGGCCAAAGGTAAGGCTCGCCTCCATTACCGCCAGCTCTACCATCGTCTGCAAGAGCTGTCCGTGCGGGATTTCGACCTTAAACGCCGCCAAGGAGATCAAGCGTTTCTCCGCCAAGGCATCACCTTTACGGTCTACGGTGACCCTCAACAAACCGAAAAAATTTTTCCGTTCGACCTCGTCCCTCGCATCATCCCCAACAGTGAATGGAATTTAATTGAACGAGGCATTCGCCAGCGGGTTTTAGCCCTGAACCATTTCCTCCTCGATATCTACACCGACCAAAAAATTCTCCGCGATCGTATTATTCCACGCCGTCTCATCGAAAGTTCCATACATTTTCAGAAAGATTTTCATGGCTTCAGGCCTCCTAAAGATATTTATATTCACATCGCCGGCATCGATCTGGTGCGAGATCACGAGGGCACCTATTATGTCCTGGAGGACAATCTTCGGTGCCCATCGGGAATCTCCTATGTCCTTGAAAACCGTATCGTGATGAAACAACTGTTTCCGAATTTATTTTCGGAAATGCGAGTGCGTCCAGTTGATCATTACCCCACTCAGCTATCAGAAAATCTTCGCTTTCTCGATCCATTATCCCGTGACAACCCTACGGTGGTGCTCTTGACCCCAGGGGTGTTTAACTCCGCGTATTTTGAGCATTCATTTCTCTCGCTTCAGATGGGCGTCAAGCTGGTTGAAGGGCGCGACCTTATCGTGGAACAGGACCGGGTGTTTATGAAAACCACTCAAGAACTTGAACCCGTGGATGTCATCTATCGTCGCGTAGACGATGCCTTCTTGGATCCCGAAATGTTTAATGCGGATTCGGTCTTAGGTGTACCTGGTCTCATGCGTGCCTATCGTGCAGGCAACGTTGCGCTCGCCAACGCCATTGGGACCGGAGTGGCGGACGACAAAGCAGTCTATACGTATGTTCCACAGATGATCGAGTATTATCTTACTGAATCACCGATTCTCCCCAATATCCCAACGTATCTCTGCGGCAAAAGATCAGAACTCAAATATGTAACGGAACACCTCTCAGACTTGGTCGTGAAGCCGGTGAATGAATCCGGAGGCTACGGTATGTTAATGGGGCCATTCTCCACCAAAGCCCAACAGGCGGAATTCAAACAAAAACTCGTGGCAAACCCCCGTGATTATATCGGCCAGCCCATCGTGAACCTCTCTCATCACCCATGTGTCATTCAAAACGCTGATGGTCAAAACCAGATGGTGGGTCGGCACATCGATCTCCGCCCGTTTGTGTTATGGGGGCAGGATATCACCATCTCCTTAGGAGGGTTAACGCGGGTGGCTCTCAAAGAAGGCTCTCTCGTTGTCAATTCATCTCAAGGCGGGGGAAGTAAAGACA
The DNA here is from genome assembly GCA_965247845.1 of Nitrospirales bacterium. Lineage (GTDB taxonomy): Bacteria > Nitrospirota > Nitrospiria > Nitrospirales > UBA8639 > Bin75. The sequence goes on from OZ252040.1 coordinate 873,876, forward strand.
CCTGGGTCTTATACGGAGAAGGGTAAGATGCTCAGTCGAACGGCAGAAGCGTTTTTTTGGATTGGTCGCTATATTGAACGTGTGGAATATATCGCCCGATATGCCGACGTCAAATTCCATTTGATGCAAGAAATTTCCAGCCGGGCGGACCAACAAGCCGTTTGGCAGCAATACTTGGAAAGTACCGGAGAGTACGAATTATTTAAAACACTGTATCCCCAGAAAGGGACCTATCGTTTCTTGGAATTTGTCACGACGAATACTGAGAACCCCAATTCACAGATCAACCTCATCAAAGAAGCGCGATCGAATGCACGAGGAATCCAAGACGAACTCTCGAGTGAAGTCTGGCGTCACCTCAATAGTTTTTATCTGACCCTTCGTTCGAAAACGGCAAACGATTTAGTCAATGGGCCACACGAGCTCCTGAGCCAAATTCTCGAAACCTGTTATACGTTTGATGGAATCATGGGGGGCACGATGATCCATGATGAAGGCTGGAACTTTTATCGAGTCGGCAAAAATATGGAACGAGCGAACCGAACGGTCCGCCTGCTGGATGACCCGACTCTCTGCAAAGCGGAACAGGAGACTGCCGCCATCGAGGACTATCACCACAGTTTGTCGATTTTAAAAGCAGCCAGCGCCTTTGAGGCTTACCGAAGATTTTATTCGGCCTCGTTGATTCCTCGCAAAATCGTTCAACTTCTCTTATTCCATAATAAATTTCCCCGCTCCGTTTGCTTTTCAGTCAGCGTCATGAGCAATTTATTAGAACGCCTTTCAGGGTCATCTCGACGTGCTGAAATCCACCACACCGAGCGAGTAGCGGGCCAACTCGCCGCAGATGTCCGATTTGGCAACCTCGAAGAAATTTATAAAATCGGGCTTCCCGTGTTTCTCGGGCAGGTGATTGACCAACTCGACGTACTCACCAATAAAATCGCCAATACGTTCTTCCGCTCACCCGGGTATTCGAATCAATTCGGCACAGCCACACAGAAACCTCAACGCCCTGTCGTGCATGTGTATCAACCAACGTTAGAGTCGGTAAAGGCGGTATTGTCGGTGAAGCAAAAGTTTGTCTACCAATATTCGGAACCGGTTTCCAAAGTCACGACGATTACTCGGGTGGTGCCTCCTCAACTTTACGGCCGCCAAAGAAGAGTCGACCTTCGTTGGCATTTGAATCCTCCAGCGGATTATCGCCACTTTACCGATGCCTTTGGCAATCTTGTCTGGGAATTGGAACACGCGGAGATTCAGAAAGAAATCACAGGGTCGGTGGACATTCGCGTGGAAACGTTTGCAACCTATCTTCCTGACAAAAATCTTGCTCTCCAAGGCGTCACTCCCCAAGAATCGGAGTGTCTGGTACAACCCCGAGAATTCCAACAACTTACCGCCTTAGTCAATACGTCAGAAGCCTTGACCGTTCTGGCTAAACGTACCAAAGAACGAAAACTCCCCATAACGGAAATGGCTGAATCGTTTATGCATCAGGTCTATGCCCACATGCGATACGAATCTGGCCAAACGCATGTGGCGACCACGGCAACCGAAGCGTTCGAAAAGGGCACAGGGGTCTGCCAAGACTACGCCCATATTTTGCTGTCTTTATGTCGTCAGGCAGATCTCCCGTGTCGATATGTTTCTGGATACCTCCCAGGAGAGGGACAGATGCATGCCTGGGTGGAAGTCTTGATTCCTATCGGGGAGCAACAAATCTTGTCGTGGGTGGCCTACGATCCAACCCATAATCGACGCTGCGACGAACAATATATTACCGTGGCCGTGGGCTGCGATTACCAAGACATTGCACCCACCAGTGGATTCTACATGGGCGTCTCGGCCAGCAATCTTCACGTGACGGTGTCCGTCGTGATGGAAGCCCGTGAAGCCACGAATCGCTGGCTCAGCCCTGAGATGATTTATCAGGGTGCTCCACACCCAACAGCCTCTGAGCAATAACACGATGCACACCCGCAACGCCGGGACGAAACGATTCAACGGGAGCAATTCGGAAGAGCCGGACACGGCACCGAAAAAGGAACCCTCATGAGCACGCAGCCATCCCCATCCTGGGCTCTAGGCCTAGGGGCCAGACTGACCTCACCCACAACCGTGCATTTCAAAGTCTGGGCTCCCACGGCTGAAGCCATGAGCGTGAAAATTCATGCCGCAACTCCTCGAAGCATTCCATTGGCGCCGACTCAGCACGGGTATTGGGAGGGAACCGTATCAGAGGCATCGGCACATGCTCCCTACTCCTATGTGATTAACCAGAACCTGGAACGCCCGGACCCGGTCTCCCGGTTCCAACCCGACGGTGTGCATGGGCCATCCGTGGTGATCGACCCATGCGAGTTCACCTGGACCGATCACGATTGGACGGGGATGCCGCTCGAACAGTTTATTATGTATGAACTCCACGTCGGTACCTTTACGCCGGAAGGAACCTTTGACGCGATCATCGACAAGCTTCCCTATCTTCGCGATACCGTCGGTATCACGGCGCTCGAATTGATGCCCGTTGCCCAATACCCGGGCGTTCGCAATTGGGGTTATGACGGCGCCTACCTCTTTGCTCCACAAGCCAGTTATGGAGGGCCTGAGGGACTCAAGCGCTTGGTCGATGCCTGCCATACACACGGCCTAGCCGTGATTCTGGACGTCGTGTACAACCATCTCGGCCCGGAAGGCAATTACCTGGGAGACTACGGCCCCTACTTCACGCATCGCTATCCGACTCCTTGGGGGCAAGCCATCAATTACGATGGGCCATACAGTGATCCCGTTCGACATTTTATCGTCAGCAATGCCTTGTACTGGATCACCGAATTTCACATCGATGCGCTTCGACTCGATGCCATCCACGGGATATTCGATTTCAGCGCCAAACATATTTTGCAAGAGTTGGCGGAAGCGGTTCATACGCAGGCAGAGCAAGCAGGGCGAGCCGTTCATGTGATCGCGGAAAGCGACCGGAACGACGCACGGGTGATCACCCCAATCAATCAAGGAGGATACGGGCTGGATGGCCAATGGAGCGACGACTTTCATCATGCCCTCCACTGTTTGCTGACAGGGGAAAAAAACGGCTACTACGAAGACTTCGGAGACCTTGATCAACTGGCAACGGCCATCACGGACCGATTTGTCTATTCTGGTCAATACTCGGCTTACAGAAAACATCGTCACGGCAATTTAGCTCGACACGCCGTCTCTTCTCAATTCGTCATTTTTTCACAGAATCACGATCAAGTCGGCAATCGAGCGCATGGCGATCGACTCTCGACCCTCGTACCCTTTGCAGCGCTCAAGCTCGCGGCAGCCGCCGTTCTGCTCTCCACAAACCTCCCCCTATTATTTATGGGAGAAGAATACGGAGAGACGGCACCGTTTCTCTATTTTATTGATCATGGGGATCCCGAACTTGTCGAAGCCGTGCGGCAAGGCCGTCAAGCAGAATTTGCCTCCTTCGGGTGGTCTGACATGCCGGATCCACATGCGCAGCCAACCTTCACGCGTTCACATTTACGATGGAATGGCCCACGAACAGAGGACCAGAAAGCCTTACTTCGGTGGTATCAAACACTCGCTCAATTGAGAAAATCGGTGCCGGCCCTAGGCCCGGCACACAAAGCAGACACACTCAACATCCGGTCCGACCGAACGGCGAAGGTGCTCACGATTTCTCGAACAGGCCGGTCTGGCCCGGAGGCGTTGATCATTCTGAGCCTCAACCAGAACACGACAAGTATTTCGTTGAATCAACCGGAAGGTCAATGGGAACTGCGACTCGATTCAGACTCGCCGGCATTCGCTGGGAAGCAGGAAATTCTTGCTTCAAATCATCTGACTGTCCCTCATGAAGAACTCTCGCTTCCACTCCCGTCCTATGCCGTCTTGGTGTATACCAAGCAAGCGGGATGATGAGGCGACACCGCTCCCTTCCCCGGCTGTGAATGCCTGAGCAAACAGGTCATTCCATCCCGAAACTCGGGGGCATGAGTCTTTCAACCGCCTCGGGGTGTACGGATACGGCAGATTCGTTATATACTCTTAGAAAAGAGGAACGACCTCATACGGCTATGGGTGTTGACCAATGCCATTTACATTAATTGCGACCCTCATTATCGTTTTTTTTACCGTTGCCTTTTCTCTTCAGAACGACCAAACGGTTTCCATTCAGTTTTTCGGGTGGACGTTTGAAGGGTCACTCGTCTTGATTTTACTGACCACCCTTTGTCTGGGCATCGTTATTCATATCTTGGCTTCCATGCCGGCCCGTATTCGGAAGTCACAGGAAATTGCGGAACTCAATAAACGGGTGATGGAATTGGAACAGACACCCGATGTTCCACCTCCACAGCGTCAACATAAACTGTATCCTGACTGACCCCTGTAAGAAGGAACCGATACATCGACCATGGTTGAACGAATGCACCAACGTGTGCTGGCGATGATCATGGCCGGCGGCAAGGGTGAACGCCTGATGCCGCTGACCGAACACCGCAGCAAACCCTCGGTCCCGTTTGCGGGCACCTACCGCATCGCCGATTTCGTTTTGAGCAACTTTCTCAACTCCGGTGTCCTCGCCATGTATGTGTTGGTCCAATACCGGTCTCAATCGCTCATTGAACATCTTCGCCGGGCTTGGCGGATTGGCGGCCCGAATCGGCAAACCTTCATTACGGTTGTCCCTCCTCAGATGAAGGGCCGTGGGAAATGGTATGAAGGCACAGCGGATGCGGTGTATCAGAACCTGAATATCGTACAAGACTTCGCGCCCGATCTCGTCGCGGTGTTTGGCGCCGATCATATTTACCGCATGGACCTCAGGCAAATGATCCAATTTCATTTGGACCACCAAGCAGAGGTGACCGTAGCTGCGTTACCCGTCCCCATCCAATCGGCCAAAGGGTTTGGGGTTATACAATCGGATGCCGAACAGCGAATCATCGGGTTTGAGGAAAAACCGAAAAACCCGAAGCCCATGCCCGGCAATCCACAAATGGCGTTCTCGTCAATGGGCAATTATCTCTTCAATGTGGATGTCTTGATGAAAGCTCTGAAACTCGATGCAAAGGAGCCTGGCTCTCATGATTTTGGCCGAGACATCATTCCTGCCCTCATCAAACCATACAAGGTCATGGCGTATAACTTCTTGGACAACGTCGTCCCGGGGATTCACCCCTATGAAGAATGGGGATATTGGCGTGATGTCGGCACCCTGGAGGCCTACTGGCATGCGAATATGGACATTTTGGGTGAACATCCGGTGTTTGACCTTCGCAACGTCAATTGGCCTATTATGACGGATGCTTCAGGTGAACCCACAGCCAGTATCGTGCGCTCCCAGTTGGATGACACCATGGTGGGCCAAGGGAGTTTAGTGGTGGATGCTCGTATTCGACGATCCGTTATTGGCCGCAATGTCAGAATCGGCGAAGGAGCGGAAATCGACGAATGCGTTATTTTGGATGGCACCGTCGTCGGCTCACGAGCCAGGCTCAAGAGGGTCATATCCGATCGGTTTAACCTGATGCCGCCTGGAACGGTCCTCGGGTATGAGCACATGAAAGATCATGGCCTGCGATATACGGTTGACAAGTCTGGACTCATCGTCCTTCCACGAGGACGTTCCTACGGCGGTCGGGCCGTCCCTCCCGTGACCCATAGCTAACCGACCGTCCCCAACCCGACCCCATTATGAATGCCGTGAGCCTCGACAAGCTGAACAACATTTGGGGTTGTTCTCAAATTTTTTCCTAAAGAACGTTTCCTGAAGAAAGGCCATCCGGATGCCGGGTTCTCGTTTTCCCCTTTCGACTTACCGACTCCAATTCAACCGGCATTTTACGTTCGCGTATGCCGCCACGGTGATCCCCTATTTGGCCGACCTCGGCATTTCAGATTGTTACACATCGCCCTATCTGCAAGCCTGCCCCGGCAGCCTCCATGGATACGACATCGTGGATCCGACGAAGTTGAACGCTGAAATCGGATCGGCCGCCGACTATCAAACCTTTGTCGATGCCTTACACGTTCACCAGATGGGGCAAATTCTGGATATCGTCCCCAATCATATGAACATCACCGGATCTTGGAATCCTTGGTGGCAAGACGTGCTTGAAAACGGCCCCGGCTCCCGCTGCGCGCACTTCTTTGATATCAACTGGGCTCCGGTCAAGCGTGAATTGAAGGGAAAAGTCTTACTCCCCATCTTAGGGGATCAATACGGCCTGGTGTTGGAAAACGGCGAAATCACCCTATGCTACCAGGAAGGTCGGTTTTTTATTCGCTATTACGAGCATCAGTTGCCCATTGATCCGAGTGACTATGTACTGATTCTCAAGCATCGCTTCGACCCTCTGCTTGAACAGGAGGGCGCAGAAGCCCCTCCTGTTCAAGAACTGCAACGCATCATCACGGCGCTTTTGACTTTGCCTAGCCGAAACGATCCGGATCCTGAACGAATCACCATCCGATATCGGGAACAAGAAACCCTCAAACGCTGCCTGGCCTCGCTCACCGACGACCACCCAACCATGCAGGACTTCGTACAGGAAACCCTTCGGGCTTTTAACGGCACCAAAGGAGACCCGCAAAGTTTCGACCTGCTGGATTCTCTCCTACAAGACCAGGCGTATCGATTGGCATTTTGGCGTGTGGCTGGAGAAGAAATTAACTACCGTCGTTTTTTTGACATTAACGAACTCGCAGCCATTCGGATTGAAAATCCCGACGTGTTTCAGCACGTCCACCAATCCATTTTCTCCCTGATTCAATCGGCGGCGGTGCATGGTCTGCGGGTCGACCACGTCGATGGTCTCTACGAACCCAAACGATACCTTGAACACTGGCAGGAATGGGCACAAAAGGAACTCGGGTTGCCGGCCGACACCAAAGGCCGGTCGCTCTACATCGTGGTAGAAAAAATTTTAGGAAAGGGGGAGCTTCTCTCCGAAGATTGGCCCGTGCACGGCACCACCGGGTATGAGTTTCTTCACCTGCTCAACAATCTGTTTGTGGATTCTCATAACAAACGAGCCATGGACGCCTTTTATACGCAATTTGCGAGAGATGCGACCACCTTTGAAACCCTGGCCTACGAATGTAAAAACCTGATCATGGATACCTCCATGTCGAGTGAGTTGAATGCCCTCGGGCATCAATTGAATCTTTTATCGGAACAACATCGCCATTCCCGTGACTTCACCCTAAACAGCCTCACCCATGCCCTCAAAGAGATCATCGCATGTTTCCCCGTCTATCGGACCTATGTGTCTCCACACGGGCACGAAGGCATCAACGATCGGGATCGAGCCTATCTGCGGTTGGCGGTGATTCAGGCGAAACGCAGAAATCCTGCGACCAGCAGCCAAGTCTTTGATTTTGTCCAGGACTTTTTGCTCAGGACTCAGGCCAGTCACAGGACTCTTTCCTGGGAAGACGTTCGACCGTTCGTCATGAAATTTCAGCAGACGACCAGCCCGGTGATGGCTAAGGGCCTCGAAGATACCGCCTTTTACCGCTATAACCGTTTGATCTCCCTCAATGAAGTAGGCGGAGAGCCCACGCAATTCGGCATCCCCGTTGCCACGTTCCATGAACGAATGCGAGAGCGTCAACAACAGTGGCCCCTGAGCCTTTCTGCAACTTCGACTCACGATACCAAGCGGAGTCAGGACGTACGAGCGCGCATCAATGTCCTATCTGAGCTTCCACAAGAATGGAAAACGCATGTCAGACGATGGCACCGGCTCAACAAAAACAAAAAAAAACGAATTGAAGGCCAAGAAGTTCCCTCCCGCAATGAAGAATATCTCCTCTACCAGACATTGCTGGGAGCCTGGCCTTTTGCCGGCCTCGACTCCCCCACCTACCAAGATTTCCGCCAACGCATTCAGGAGTACATGCTCAAAGCCATCAAAGAAGCCAAAGTGCATACCAGTTGGATCAATCCGCACGACGCCTATGAGCAAGCCGTGAGCCAGTTCATTCAGAAACTACTGGAGCCTGCCCCCTCCAACCAATTTTTAGAATCATTTCTACCCTTTCAGAACGCCATTGCCCGTTATGGAATGTATAATGCTTTATCGCAAGTGGTCCTGAAAATTGGTTGCCCCGGCATTCCGGACTTTTATCAAGGATCTGAGATCTGGGACTTGACGCTGGTCGATCCGGACAATCGGCGGCCAGTTGATTATGAACATTTACAAGACCTGTCCAAAGCCATACCATCCGATTGGGCTGAGATTACCGAACCGTTTCTGCAAAACCTTCTAGAATCCTATGAAGATGGACGCATTAAATTCTATGTCACCCGTACATTACTCAACTATCGCAAGACCCACCCTGAGCTTTTTCTACAGGGTGCCTACGACCCCCTTGAAACAAATGGCGAAAAACGTCACTATCTTTGTGCATTTCAACGAACGTGGAAAACTCAAGCGGTGGTCGTGGTCGTACCACGGCTCATACATGGTATTATTCCAGATCCCACTATCCCGGCACTTGGCCGCACCGTGTGGGGAAATACCGGGGTGCTACTCCCAAGCAACGACCAGACAACCCAATACCGAAATGTGCTCACAAACCAAAGGATCTTGACACAGACCAAGGAGACTGACACCATGTTGGGAGTTTCCGAAATTTTTCAACGGCTACCTATAGCCATAATGGAGCGATTATCATGACGGCTTTCACTTCAGGATCGATGAATCATATCGGACAGCACGCATCGGCAGACAATCTCCTCGTTGAGGAAGCCTTGGGCTGGGAAGGGCATGTCAACGTCCCTCCGTCTCCAATTTTAGCCAAACTGCTGCATAACTGGCCTGAACTGCGAACAGGTCTGGCCTTCAGTATGGTGTTTGTGGTGGGAGCTCTTGTTGGAGGGACCCTGTTTGCTGCCTTAGGGTGCAATAAAAAACAATCGAGCACGTAACCACGGCGAGAAGAGAGGGCCCAAGGAAGCATGCCGCGACTCGCGCGATGGAAACGAGGAACAGGACTCAGGATTTTTTCTTCTCGAAAGAAGGAAGGAGGAAGCCCTCACCACGAGGGCACACTATTCAAAAAAAACGATCTTTGAAAAACAATCGTTCCCAGAGTCCTGCTTTGCGCACACGATGATCGCCTTGCGTTAAGATCCGGCGTTTCCCGCAACGGGTTCCAATTTCAATGGAGTCATCCTCAAAAACCCGGAGCACTTTCCAAAATTTCTTAATCACATAAGAATAGGTATCACCGTGTCGAGCGGGAAAGATGTTTTGGGCTCGCAAACTGGGGCGAGTCGACGTTTTCTCTTTCTGATAAACGATAAAATTACCAGCTTTTAATTTCATCGAGACCTCCTTCCCGTGCGATGAATAGGGCTTAACCGACAGAGTGATATTTCTTCATCGTTGAACGGCAGCTGATCATTATCAATGCTATATTCTATTTCTATTGCAATAGTCTGAACACAAAAAGTGTGAGGTTTATGGAGCCGGCGAGTGGGATTGAACCACCGACCTGCTGATTACGAATCAGCTGCTCTACCACTGAGCTACGCCGGCCTTGGAGAAAACATGTTGTGAGTTTGGCGGGAGACGGCTGCTTATACGGCCCGAGGCCATCTTATTTCCTGAAATGAATCGTGTCAACTCACGCGATTCAAGGCCGGCATCGGGTACCGAGCATGATTGACAGAATTTTTTCCTCTGCGCTACCGTGACAAGATGTCCTCTCCTGCTAGTAGAGACCCGTCTACTCCGGCATCAATTCCCAATTTCTCGTTTGTTCATTTGTTCTCGCTGATCAGGCTTTCGAATCAAACGGGAACCCTCCTGCTCATGCTTCCGTCCTTGTGGGCCTTGGTCTTGGCGTCACAGGGACAGCCCTCCGGTCTGCTGATTGTCATTTTCATCGTGGGATCATTCATCATGCGAAGCGCCGGTGTCATTATGAACGATTTGGCTGATCGCTCGTTTGACCGCCAAGTAACCCGCACCCAAACTCGTCCGCTGGCCAATGGAGCCCTTCGCCCTTTGCATGCCGTCCTGTTACTCGGGGTGCTTCTTGTCGGAGCCGTGGGCCTTCTCGCCTTCCTCAATCCGCTGGCCATAGGGCTCAGCCCTATCGCATTAGGATTAGCCACGATCTATCCCTTCACGAAACGATTCTTTCGTGTCCCTCAATTATTTCTTGGTCTGGCATTTGGTTGGGGAGCCGTGATGGCGTGGGCTGCCGTTCGCAATCAACTCGATCTTGCGACATGGCTGCTCTTTGCTGCCACGATTTGCTGGGCCTTGGCCTACGATACCATTTATGCTCTTCAGGACCTTGAAGATGATCTTCGTATTGGGGTGAACTCATCAGCGATTTTCTGGGGCTCTCATGTATGGATTGCGGTGGGAACCATCGAGATGGCCATGCTGGGTCTTTTAGCGACAGTGGGTTGGCTGGAGAGTCTCAATGTGGCGTTTTATGGAGGACTCGCTGGACTCGCAGGGTTCTTGAGCCAACAAGTCTGGCGTCTGCGAGGCGACGTCACCCCATCAGAGGCATTTGCCATGTTTACACAACATGTCGGAGTCGGACTTGTTATTTTGATAGGGATTTGGGTGGGAACGCTGTAGTCGCGCGCTGAACGCCCCGTCTTCCCTCTGGGACAAAAAGACCGCTTGCACGGCATTTGTGAATGCGTGACGTTGCGTGAACTCTGTTATTCGGGTAGAGGGATTGGCTTGTCAGGTTTTGGGGCCCGCAAGGTATCGAGATACGCCGTCAGGGCTCTGGCATCATGATCATCGAGGCCTAAGTTCGGCATCCGCGTGTGCTTTTTCATGCCTTGTGGGTACCGAATCCAGCGATAGACCCATGTGTCATTGAGACGGAATCCGGCACGATCTAAGGCCGGTCCAACCAAGCCACCGACGTCTCCGATACTGTGACACCCGTTACAACCATATTTATCGAAATACAGGGTTTTACCCTCTTCTTGCAGGGTGACCCTTTCTTGCGCAGCCATGGTTAAGTCTGGGCGTGTAATTTGAGTCATTTTCGGACGTTTTGAGAAATTTTCCAAAGCGGTCTTGGCGGCTTCAAAGCTTTCCGCTACTTTTTCATAGGCTTCTTCTTCGGGAAGCACGATTTCTTCTTCTTCCTCTTCGTAATCCTCTAGATCGTCCTCTTCATCTTCCATATCCATATCTTCATCATCTTCTTCGGCTTCTTCTTCGGCGGCGGCCCTGGCGGCTTCTTCAGCTTCCTGTTTTGCCAGGGCTTCTTCCATGACCTGTTTGGCTTGATCATGTTCTGCATTGGCCGCTTGAAACTGTGACTCTAACTCGGCTTTCCGTCCGTCAACGTCAAACGTCAACGACCCACCATGAAGCGTTCGGACGTATCCGACCACGGCCCACAGTTCCTCTTCGGAAAGGGTATATTTAAAGGTCGGCATCGTTGACACCGCGAAGTAATTTTCATCGTCAAGCACTGCTTGCAATGAGGTATCCCGCATGTTCCGAGAGATCGTGTCGAAGATTTCCTTGTCGGAGAAGGTCGACATCGTCGCGGATTCCGACAGGTCGCGCGGACGGGGGTCCGGCATTCGTGCCCAATTGAAGCCTTCCTGCTGTCTTCCACTTTCGCCGTGACAGTGCATGCAGTAATGATGATAGAGCTTCCGACCTTTCGCCGTCCTTTCATCTTCAAACAAGGCACATCCGCTCGTTACCGCAAACACGGCGACGACAACGACGGCGACTTTGACCAGTACCCGCTGCATGCCTTGTTCTCCCTTCATGACTCGTTACCCCTCCGAATTCTTCTCAACAGGAAAAACTCAAAGCCGGCAGCAAGCGCAATACCCAACACGACGTATCCATACATGGAATTGTCCGGTGGCGGCTCGGCCCGAACGTACCACCACGATGAAACGGCTTTTTGTGAACCTTTTTCCCTGACCGCCCCATCCACGATTTCCCCATCCCAAAACGCGAACGCCAGGTTTCGCCATTCACCGGGCGTGATTTGCACGTCATGTTCATCACCCGTTTGTAACGGCCGGGAAAACACGACGCGCCAGGTTCCTGCTTGCCATGCGCCCGTTGCCGAGACGTTCTGGTTTTCTTGTGCCCGAATCGTTTTGAACCCCTTGGCATTCATATCGGTGGCTTTGCCGTGTTCTTTTTTCCAGTACCAGATATTGACCGCCCCTCCTTCGACTTGGAGCATTTCCTGTCCATGGGCAAAGTGGGCCATTTTATCGCCGACCATAAACTCGATCGCGGCGGCATCGGCGGCATCTTCCGACGGGTCGGGATACTCGAGCAGGATGGCCATATCCTGGCCGTTATGCATCCCACGAACCTTGACGGACTTCACCGTGACTTCCTGAATGCGATCCGGCCAATGCACCTGTGGAGCCAATTTAAATTCTGACGGCTGGATCGTGTCCCACACCGCGGCGTTCGGATCATCCGCAGGGATTGATTCGTCAGTCAAATGCAAACGAACGGCCACACTTTCGGCTCCGCCTTCCGGGGGCGGATCGCTCGCGAACACGCAGGAAGCCCCGACTCCCGTCACCATGAGGATGAGCCCAAGCGCGACGTAATAGTTCTTCTTATATCCCATTTTCCTGCTCCTTGGATCCTTTCCTTCGGCAAATCCAACGATCATCGGACCCTACGAGGGCACAACCTCTCCCCGCTCCTTATTCCTCTTCCTCCCAGGTCCGTGGAGACTGGCCGGCGCCGGCATATTCACCCATGATAATTTTCCAGATCCATTCGTCCGGCAATTCCACTTCCCATCGCGGCATGGCTGATTTCCAGGGCATTGCTTCGACCGGAAGCCCAACGCCTCCTTTTTTGATCCGCCAGAAAAGATAGGATTCCTGCAACTGGGCAATGGTTCCGGGATCGCCGAAATTCGCCGGAGGCGGATTGAAGCCAACCGCCGCCGGGCCTTTCCCGTCGAAATTGGCGCCGTGACAGGGAGAACAAAACGCCGCATAGAGGCCTTTCCCCATCATGACATTGTCCTGCGTGCTCTCATAAGGATTCGCCAGACCGACAAACTCCCCCGGAGGCGCGGGATGAATGGTTCGATTTTCCGCCGGCGGCATATCGCTTGGGGCGAGTCTGGTATACGTTTGCCACCCCACCAACAAGGGGAACAACACGAACACCAGAATACGCGCGGTGCCGGCAATGCCCGTCTGCCCCGTGCCGGTGAGGAACCGCCCGATGGGTCCCATGAATTCGTCGAGACTTCCCCCGCTCATGGTATAGAAAATCATCGCAGAAGCAAGGGTAAGCGCCAGGTACAGGAAAATCAGACTGGCCGGGAGCGGCGCGGTGAACAACGGGAGTATGAATTTGAGAAACACATACATTCCCACCAACAGCATGACCGTTTTCGCAAGGGGACCTTTCATATTTCACCCTTCTGGTTAAGGTGCTCCATTGACGGTGAGGGCAGCGACCTCCACCTCGCTTTCCTTGCCGATATTCATCACGTCTTCGACCTTGACGCTAATGGGTTCCCCGCTCATTTTCTGGAGAAACGAAATCACCGAATAAATCTCTTGCTGCGACAAGGCAATCGGATTCTTGTGGATATAGGGCATGCGGGCCGGATATTCCTTGGGCAAACCTTCATGTCTGAAATCAAGATACACATAGGCTTGCGGCTCGGTGAGGCTTTCATAGATGAACTCCGGCGCGAGTTTGGCCCCGATTCCCTTTAACTCCGGACACCTGGCTGATTCACTGGGACCAATGGAATGACACAAGGCGCACTGCCCTTTGCTGAAGAAAATCTTTTGACCAATCGAGGCCAAGTCATCCGGCGTTTTGACTTCGGTAATATCAAACGTCTCGATAGCCGGAGGAAGAGAGGCCATCTGCGGCACACCCAACGCAATCAAGGTAAACGTCCCCAAGACGATCACCACGAAGCCTACCACCCTGAGGAATTTCGCCTTGATAAAGAGCAGGATGCAGATACCTGATCCTACGACTGTGAGACCGATCAATTGGAGTAATGCGACTTCACTCATGGGTCCTCGTTCCGGTTCGGGAATACCAACGTCAATGGTTTCTCAAGCAAGCTATCTCATCCCGTCTACGTTTTCAGACACCTCTCGTGGGGCTCCTCCGGCCATGGCCGGCGTGACGCTTGCGGGGATCCTGGCCGGTTCAGGTTGTTCCTGGTCCGGGGCTTTCGTCCCCTTATCACCCATCGTGGCCACCCAAAAGATAAACGCCACCAGCAAACAAAACACGAAGGTATTGAGGGACATGAAGGCGGCCGCGTATCCCAACGCAGGAGAATAGGCGTATTCCGAGGTGTCTCTTATCACCCCGTACACGTGCCAGTGCACCCGGGACGATGAGCGGGCATAGCCCATCAGCGACATCAACAGGATCACCATGACCGCATTGGACACCAAAGAATAGCCGGCCCGGATCGGCATTTGCCCCCAGACCATTTCCGTCGTGGTTTTGGCGCTTCTCATCAGCAGGGCCGTTAAGGGTGTAAAAGTCACCATAACAAACAAGACGATCAATACCTGAGCGACGGAGAAATAATTAATCCGGATAATAGCCGGCACGAAATACCCCCACACCCCAAGAATGATGACCGCTAAGCCTGCGATCACCAATAAGCCACCCATCACTGATTTGGCAATCTTCGCCCAAGTGGCTGTTTCTTGCTTTCCAGCCCGCCAATACATGATGAAACTCATAAAGGTGACCAAGATCATCAGATTGGCGACCGTCATTTTTGCGGACATCACCCCGAACACCCCAAGCAGCGGATGATGGGTCCCGCCCATCTTCCTGGCCTCCTCAAGACTGGCCACAAGGGAGTGGGGTGTCATCCAGACACCTAGACAGACCATGAGCACAATCAGCATGGCCAGGATCGGTCGTCTGTAGTTTCGCTCAGAGCCCGGAATCCGGTAGGTAATGCCCATCCAAAAATAGTAATTGGCTCCGAGGAACAGCACCCCAATGAGCATCGCCTGCAAGATAAAGAGCCAGGCCAAGAATCCTCCCATTAAGGTAATGCCCATTTGCTGGTTATATTGGTAGATCTCGCGCATGAGCCAATACCCGGCGAAGGGCAGAGGGAGCATACCAAACACGCCGATGAAGTTTCCGACATAGCCCATCCAATCATAATGTTCTCGTTCCTGTTGACTGGCCGCAAGGAGATAGCGGATTCCGGCATAGGCGCCGCAAATAAACCCGCCCAAGACGACGTTCGCAATGAGTCGATGAATGTTGACCGGCCACCACGTGGGATTCCACATAGCCGCCCATGCTCGCTCAATCGCCGTACCATCACCCACGACGACGGGGCTGGCCTGGAATGTCGCCCAGGCATTGGGGACGATCATGATAAACAGGGCAAAGACGTTCAGCAGGAATCCCAGAAAAAGATGAAACGTTTTCTTGTTTCCCTGCATGGCGTCCCATCCGTACCAGTACAGGTACAGCGTGACGGTTTCCAACAGGAACAACAGGCAGTACACGATGAAGGTCGGGAAAAAGATATCGGACAAATAGGCCATGAGCTTCGGGTACAGCCCGATCAGAAGGAAGAGCAGGATACCCCCGAACAACGCCGTTGTGGCATAGGCGGACGTCAACAGCTTGGTAAACTCTTTTGCCAGTTTGTCGTAGCGGGCTTCCTTGGTCTTCCATCCGACGATTTCACAAACCCAGGCAAAGATCGGCACGCCCAACACGAACCCTGCAAGAAGTAAATGCTGCTGGGCCACGACCCAAATGACGTTTCGGCTTCCGACTCCCGGAATGTCCCGATACTCTATTGACATCGCTTGTGTCGCCGCATCCTGGGCCCAGACGACCGCGGGGAGGAGCACGAGTGCCCACAAGACACTCCATCCGGAGAGGGACGATGGTTTCACCGTTGGCACCCAGGACTTCAGATTTTCTATTATGCCGTGGTTTTTCATGTGGGATCCCTCATCGGTGTATGATCGTTAATGCTCATGATCACCATGTTCATGGTCGTGACCAGAAGAATCGGGCTTGCCTGACGCCGTCGACTCCTCTTGGGCCGCTGCTTTCTTCTTCGCTGGCGTTTCCCCCACGGGGTTGTCTTTTTCTAACTCTTTTAACGTGGCTTCAGCACGAGCCAGGGTTTGCTCGGCGCGTTGAATGACCTTTTTAGGAACGATCTTTTCTTCCACCTTTTTCACATCCACAAATTCGTATTCTTCATGAGGATGAGGGGTACTCACGGGGAGCAATCCCCAAAACAACACAATCAGAACGACGCCGACTCCCGTAAAGGCTGTCAGCAAGAGTGGTTGATCTTGAGGAATCCGAAGGAGATCCCATTTTGACACGATATCCTGGAATGCCCCATCAACGGGGGTAGACGCACGAACAACGCGTTGAGCGAAGGCGCCTAAGCCAAACAACCAGCCATAGATCAAGAGGATTAAGACGATGGTGGTCGGTAGTCCCCACATCACCAATTCCAAGCTAATTTTTTCCGCAATGGGAATCACCATGATATGTTCTTCAACAAAATGAAGCGTGTTCTCGACTGCGGATTGGGCAAGGGATTTTACTCCGCTCATAATAAAAAACAACAACGGAAGATAGACGACGGAAAAGACCGCCCATTGCCCCCACAAGCGAAGCCCGAAACCTTTGGGAGGGTCGACACTCAGTCGTTCAAGAAAAACGGTTCGAGCGCATAAGCCAAGCGCCCACATGTCGATAGGAATGGAGAGCAGCAGCAACGCTTGAAGACCAGCACCTTCCCATGGATGGACACCGGCCGCCAACAACAGAAAAACCACGACCAACTTTAGAGGAAAGCCCGTCCAAAAGGTTGGCCAAAAAACTAAGAGACCGAGTTTCGCGTTTGACATGATCGATTAATCTAAAAATTCTCTATTAAGAATCGCGGAAACGGTGAAAATCAAAATCACCGCCATAATGGCAATCCAGCCAATCAACGCAATCGGCCGCTTAAAAATATTCCGTTCCGGATTCTTATCAAGAAAAGGCAACACCGCCAAGAACGCTAAAAACGCTCCTGGAATCGCGATGGCTCCTAAAAACTGGCCAAATTCTCCGGCAAAGATTTTCAATCGCAACATCTGGAAGAGAAACAGAAAATACCATTCCGGTTCCGGATGATAGTCCCCTGGATCCGGCGTCGCCTCTTCCAACAACACCACCGGTTCAATAAACGCCAGCGTACAAATAATAAGGAAGACCGTGGCCATGGCCACGATATCTTTCCAGACTTGTCTGGGAAAGAAATAATCCGTCTTCGCTTTGATTTGTTCAGGGGTGCCACGGAACGGACCGGCGGGTCCGGCTTTGCGGAACAAGAAAATATGGAGACCGGCTAGACCCATTAACGCCGCCGGCAGAATCATGACGTGAATGACAAAGAACCGACTCAAGGTCATCTGACCAGGAGTGGGGCCCCCTTTCAAAAATCGACTCATGAAATCCCCGACGATCGGGGTTTTATCCATAATCTCGACACCCACGACCGTGGCCCAATAAGCCCGTTGGTCCCATGGGAGCAGATAGCCCGTAAACCCAAAGGCCATGACCAGTCCAAAGAGAGCCAGCCCGACCAGCCAAATCAGTTCTCTGGGTTTTTTATATGCTCCCCATAAGAACACTTGAGACATATGGGCAAACACCATCACCACCATGGCTGAGGATCCCCAGAAATGGTAACTCAGCAGAAACCATCCGTAATCCACTTCATGAATGATGTATTGCGTGCTCGCATACGCATGATCGGTGCTCGGGACGTAGTAAAACATCAACAGAATCCCCGTCACCACCTGCATAATGAAGATGAACAGCAAACACGATCCGAACGCATATGCCCATCGAGACCCACCAGGAACAGGCTCATTCAACATTTTGGCCTGAATGGATTTCAGACCGACTCGTTGATCGACAAAGTCGACAACTTTTTCAAACGCGTTGGGTTCGTTGGTGGTATCGGGTTGTCCGTTCATAAAGACTTTATAGCCAAAACTCTAAAGAAGTCGGATTTGGCCTCTCACCCCGGCTTTGTATTCGACATCGATAATTTGCACTTCCCCGGCAGCATTGATTTGCATCGGCAGAACATCAAGCGGCCGCGGCGCCGGGCCATCCAGCACCTTGCCCGCCTCATCATAGATACTTAAATGACAGGGACACAAAAAGACCCCGTCGGGAAAATTCTTTATTCTGCGCCACTTGTACCCGCATCCCAAATGCGGACATTTTCCGGAATATCCAATGTAGGGCACCTTGGCTTTATTCACCCACACCAGATTCCCCTTCTCGTCATAAAACTTCTTATCTTTTCCGCCGTAGACGGTTTTTTGGACTTCAGGCGTCGCCTTCACCACCCAGATATTTTTTTCGATTTGCTGTTCGGGCATAAACGCTTCTTTAAAGCCCCTCGTAAACTTAAACTGGTACCCGATGTTTTCTTTTCTTATTTTGCGGACATTCCCAACGGGAAACCACGAATTATCAAACGGCTTATACATGGGCTTCATGAGAAATTTTAAAACGGGGAACGCCAACGGAAGGGCAATCAACGTTCCGATGGCATGCGTCATGTTCATGAAAAAGCTGCGGCGGGGCACCCCCTGTTCGAGCCGGGGATAGGGCACGAGAATTTCGCCGGGCTCCACGTGGAGACGATCTTCCAGGTGGGCAATTTCCACGTCATGATGCGTGACGTAGGCCTCGCGATCCAGCACGGGAAACGCTCTGAATTCCTCCAGCGACCCCCGTAGAATAATTTCTTCTTCGTTCGGGATTTCCTGGACTTGGCCGATCGGAACCTGTCGATCCACGCCTTGCCCGGTGGACTCCCTGACCACCACATGACTGATTTCAAGGGATAACGGATCAACAATGACCTTGGAAATACTGCCAGCTTCCCCGTCAGCACACCGCGCTTTTGCTTTAATTTTCGGTTGCATCGAACAACATCATCCTGAAATGAGGTTATTTCATTTTGATCGCTTTCGGTGTCTTCACCGAGGGATTCTTCAACGTCGCCAAAAAGGCCACCAGCGCATCAACCTCTTCATCGAACATCAAGTCTTTGTATTTGTCCGGCATTTTGCCTTTCTTGTACTGCTTGTCAAACCCTTCAGCCTTCCAGCTTTTGGGGTAAAGAATTTTCTCCCGGAGGGCTTCAGGCGTCATGAGATTGCCGATATTATCTAATTCCGGCCCCCGTTTCTTTCCGCCTTTCCCAAAGAGTTTGTGACAGTTGTAACACTCTTGCAGCTCCCATTGCTCCCTGCCAAGCGCAACCAAGTCCCCTGCCGCAGCCGGTGCCGTGGAAGTGTCTGTGACTTCCCCCACGACCTGAACGCCACCGCCAAGGGTTTTTAATTGTTGCTCAATCGAAACGGCTCGCGCATTCAAGGCTTTTGCTCGTGCGATCAGTTCTTCGGCTTTCCCCTGTTGGGTTCTCGCTCGACGGGCTTTCAAGACCTTTTCGATTTTTCCTTTTTCGATTTCCGGATCGTACTGAGGCAGGCCGCTCGCCCCGCCGATGTACACTCCCGAAAGAATCAGGTAAAACAACACCAGTCCGATGATCGCCTTTGCTCCCTCAAGACGGTTCAGGGAGGGCGCATCAAGCAGGATAAACACGCAGGTACCAAGCATCGCATAAATAAAGAACATCACCTGGAATACGAGGGGAAAGTGCGTGGCTTTTGCGACCCCCACCAGAATAATCCCAACGAGGATTCCTAGCACGCCTTTTTTTATAATGGTTCGTGTCAAACTTTGCTCAGCCATACTCGCTTCCAACCTCCGTTACTTCGCACCGGCAGGCATCGGGGCCCCTTGCGGCGCCTCTGTCTTTTGGCCAGTGGTTCTTAACGTCACCACAATGGCGAAACTCACGACAAGATAAAAGATCAAGGTGACACCCGTAATCCACCAGGCGGAATAGGCCAACGTGGGCGTAAAGGATTCCGGCGTAAAGTCCGGTACGAGGTTATACACATGGTAATATTTTCTCGTGAGGGACCGAACCGTCCCCATCAAGCCCATCGTCCAGATTGCACTAAATGCCAGAAAGATCAGGACGAACTGGGACGTGAAGTCGATTTTCCCCCAAATAATGGTTCCGCTCTTGATGGCCCGATTATAGAGAATATAGTTGACGATGGTCAGAAAGACCAACGTAAACGCGGCCGCATTTTTCGCCGGCATCAGCGCCAATTCACTTGCCCAGGAAGGCAGTTCCAATTCTTCAGTGGCCAACGCCTGTGTCGCCACAAATCCGTGAGGCGTCATCCATATGGCATTGGCAACCACAATCATCAAAAATCCGACCTTGATCATGGTGAAGGACGAAACGGTAAATCGCAAACCCGGAAGCTTGCTCAGGATTGGCGGAAGAACAATCAGTAACGCCAAAAAGATCAGCGACTGCCATTCCGGTGGCGGGAACATTTTCCAGGCGATCCCCATGACCGCTGGAATGAGAATCACGGAGACCATGACCAGTCCAGACATACGGACCCGCTCCACGCCTTGAATCCGCTTCATACTCAGCCAGATATAATAGTTGCTGGCTAAAAAGATCAGGCCGACCATGGCTCCTTGCATTTCAAAAAACATCGAAAGTTGGTCTGCCATCATGTACGGACAGATCGAAGCATCGTAATCACACAGTTCATAGGCCAAGAGATACCCCATGAAGGGGAGAAACAAGAGGGCACCCACACCAATCAGATTGCCTACAAACCCCATCCAGTCATAGTACGAGCGCTCTTCATCCGTCTTGGCTCCCATATACATATACGCCGCCACAAGTCCCGCTATAAACCCACCAAACGTCACGTTTCCAACCAACCGATGGAGATTCAAGGGCATCCAGCTATAATTGGCGACCTTGTCCCACAAGCCCGCCGTTTGGATAAATTCAATCAAGGAGATCCCTTCGACAGATTTGGCAGGCGTGTTCATAAACGCCGTGGGACCATCAATCACAAACAACGTGACCGTTCCTACCACGTTCAACAAGACCCCCAAGGCAATATGTCTGGCTTTCTTTGCGCCCTTCAGAGAATCCCAGGAGTAAAAATACGTGTACAGAACAATGGTTTCGAGAATAAACAGGAGTGGATACACCAGGGCGAAGATAAGGAAAAAATGCTTGATGAGCCACGTGGTGAAATCAGGATAGGTGGCAAGCAGGACAAAGATAAAAAGCCCGCCTGTCAATGCGGTCATACTATATAAAATAACCGTGACTTTGGTGATTTCCTTGGCTAACCGATCATACTTCGGGTCTTGGTTTTTATAGCCCAGCCATTCCGAAACCACGGCAAAGATCGGGGCTCCCAGAATAAAAGCCGCAAACAAAAGGTGGAGTTGGGCCACGATCCACACCCCTGTCCGATTCCCGGTATAAGGGAACTCCACAGCTGGGGGAGGCGGAACCTGGGCATAGGCGATAGCAAGCCCCCCGAACACAAGTCCTAGCAAAATAACAAGACTGCGGGTTAAGGTTTTCAAGGGTGGTGGCCCTCCTTATTATTTATGCCGCAAAAAGAACTGGGAAATGCCACGTGTTACTGTGGAGCTTCCTTCAGAAGATTCTCCTCCGGCCAGAAGTTCCCTCACTTGGAGCGGCTCACTCCCATCAGCACGCAGGAGGCCTCTTCAGCCGCAGGAGCATCGCCGCCATTCCTTCAGGAACCCATTTTTTTTGAGCAACACTATATTCCATACCTTTCAAGCCGAACGTGGCTTCATAGGCAATCACTTTCCACCGATCCTCCTCAGGAAGCTTGGATTTCCAGGCTTTCATTTTGGTGCCTTTGACCCCTTCAGAGACGCGCCAGAACCATTGGGAATCAGAGAACAACTTCATATGTTCACCCTGACGAAAATCCCGGGCACCCGCCTTAACGGGCTTCCCATCTTTCCCATGACAACTGGCGCAATTGACGTCGATATTTTCTTGACCGATAAAGAGCGCTCTTCCTTGTTCAATAATGTCTGGATTATTCCAATGGCCTTCCGGCATATGCTTATCGGCATACTCCGGGGGTGCCGGGGGGGGTGGGACCGGGGGCTTGGCTTCCCCACAGGCTGATAATGTTAATCCCATCGCCACGACGGCAACAGCACCCAATATCTTTCGGCTCGTCTCATTCTCCATAAAGAACCCCCATCTTCGCTTTTTCATATCAATAAATAGTCTGAGCGTCAAAAAGACAGCTCTTTCCTTTTTCCCTTCACCTCACAAAAAATGCCTGTCCCTCACACAACGGACCACATCGCCACGCCTCTCGAACTGAACTCTTTTCCATTCGATGAGACAGCCATTTTCAGGAGGGAATATTTTCTCAACCTGAGGAAATCCTTTCTCGAAATATCAATTGGGACAAACCCTTCCTAGACTCCCCTATCCTTCTTGCCCTCTATCTACCTACCCAGTAAGGATGACCGGACAGGTATTGTCTTCAAGCGCCATGGCTCCCTAGACGAGCCACAACCTGGTAATGGTGAGGGATAGCGTGAGATGGGCTGCCTAGAATCGAGTCCGGGACTTGCCACTTGGGAGAGCCTATCCAGATAATTTGCTTTTCCTTTGGAGAGCCCAACAAGCGGCACCACCTCGACACGTAAGCAACCTTTTTACAGGGAGGAAATTCTAGGCAAAAGGTCCGTGACTTCTAGCATATGGGGCTTTCGTCTGTCAATAATCAGGCCCTTGAAAAGGTCTAAGGCTGATAGAAATTCGCATGTGCGAGGGATTGGCATTGGACCGGGGTTTTCAACAATCCAGGAATACGGGTAGGCAGGGCCTTGGGCCCTAGTTTTTCCTCTCCCCCTGGGTTTTCTGAACCCAGGCTTCCCAGGACTTTCCTGAAGCCGTATCCTGCCCTGTAAAATGGACGGCTTGAATTTCGTAATAGGAAATTCTTCGTGGATCGGGACGATCCGGTTGGAACACTTCCAAGTAGGCCTGATGGCCGTCAAACACGCGATTAAAGAGATAGCCGCTGATGGATTCTCGGGACTTCAGTTCTAGGGTAATATCGCCTCGGTAATCAAAAGCCAATTCAATGACTTTTAGTAGCTCCTCGTGAGAGCCTGGACGAAAAATCGCCCCCTGGAGGCTTTTTTCAGAAGGACCTTCAGGCACATCCTGAGACATAGACACCGTAAAATGAAACTGGAAAACCGGAAAGAAGGCAATCAGGTCGCGTTGGGGAAAAGCGTGGCCTTGACGGTTCCGGCAAACCCGGACCACGAACTAAAGGTTTCTTCTACGGCTGAGGCTTCGTACCCGCAATGCACCATGCAGTCTTGACATTTCTCATTTCGCCCAACGCCATATTGCTCCCACGCCGTCGTCTCGAGCAATTCCTTGAAACTGGATACATAGCCATCCTGCAAGAGGTAACAGGGCTTTTGCCAGCCAAAAATATTATAGGTAGGATTTCCCCATGGAGTGCATTGATAATCACGCTTGCCCATGAGAAATTCTAAAAACAGGGGCGATTGGTTAAACCGCCACCGGCGTTTTCGCTCCGTGAGCACATGAGAAAACAGGTCCTGAGTCCGATGTCGCTTTAAGAAGCTATGTTGATCCGGCGCCTTTTCGTAACTATAGCCAGGGGAGATCATCATCCCCTCCACCCCTAGATCCATCATCTCATCAAAAAAGGCTCGAACTCGTTGAGGATTCGCATCGTTGAACAGGGTCGTGTTGGTGGTGACTCGGAACCCTCTTTTGAGAGCAGTTTTGATCGCTTTAATCGCCACATCGTAAACCCCATCACGACACACCGCGAAATCATGCTCATCTCGTAACCCATCCATATGGATACTGAAGGTCAAATAGTTGGAGGGTTCATATTCGTCAATTTTTCGTTCCAATAGAATCGCATTCGTGCACAGATATACATATTTCTTACGCTGTACTAACCCTCGAACAATCTCCGACATCTCGGGATGAATGAGCGGTTCCCCGCCGGGAATACTGATAATAGGGGCTCCACATTCTTCAGCCGCCGCCCAACATTGTTCAGGCGTTAACCGTCGATCCAACACATGCTCGGGATACTGGATCTTTCCGCAACCGGCACACGCCAAATTGCATCGAAAGAGCGGCTCCAACATCAACACCAGTGGATAGCGTTTCACGCCCTTGAGTTTTTGCGAGACAACGTACCTGACAACAGTTGCCATCTGGGAGAGAGGAACGGCCATGGTTTTCTAGGGACCCTTTCTATTCGACTCACGGGATGAAATAGCAATGGAGGCGCCGAGCGGGATCGAACCGCTGAATCGCAGTTTTGCAGACTGCTCCCTTAACCACTTGGGTACGGCGCCCGCACGACATTATAACGAGGCACCAGAACCCTGACAAGGAGACGGCGGAGAACCCAACGACTGACCTTCCGCAAAGAATCTTCCAGTGGACTACGCGAGCTAGCGTGAGGGCAAAACGGGAAGTTCACGACTCACGGATGCATCGTAAGAATCATGAGAAGCAATGGTAACCTGGGAAGCATGCGAAGCGGATGGGGAGGACACCTCTTCATGGGCGTCATTCTGTTCCAACGCCATCAACTCGACTTCATCAATGAGCACATCCATCAATTCTTCTGACGGCACTTTTTTCACAAGCTTCCCTTTTTTGAACAAAATTCCCATGCCCTGTCCACCTGCAATGCCGATATCCGCCTCTTTTCCTTCACCAATACCATTCACCACACATCCCAGGACGGATATGTTCAAGGGCATTGTAATATGGCTTAACCGTTTTTCTAATTCATTGGCCATTCGCACCACGTCAATTTCGACCCGTCCACAGGTCGGACATGCAATGACATTCACTCCGCGATGGCGAAGTTCCAGGGACTTAAGAATTTCAAAACCGACCTTCACTTCTTCCACTGGATCAGCGGCCAGAGACACTCTCAAGGTATCGCCGATCCCTTGGGATAATAACCAACCCAATCCAACAGCGGATTTGACGGCACCGGTCATCACCGTCCCCGCCTCGGTGATCCCGATATGAAGCGGATAATCCGATTGATGGGCAAATAGCCAATACGCATCAACGGCCATGTGGACATCAGAGGCTTTTAACGACACCTTCATATTCGTGAAGCCCATATCCTCAATGGCATGAACAGCATTCAACGCCGACTCGGCCAAGGCCTCTGCCGTGGGATACCCGTACTTATCCAAAAGTGGGCGCTCTAACGAACCGCCGTTGACTCCAACCCGAAGGGGAATGCCTCGGTCTTGCACCGCTTTTATCACTTCGGCCAATCGCCACCACGGCCCGATATTTCCGGGATTGATGCGAACACAATCCACCACTTCAGCCGCTTTGAGCGCCAACCGATGATCAAAGTGCACGTCCGCAATCAAGGGAATCGATATGTGCGATTTGATTTTTGGAAGGGCCTCGGCGGCCTCTTGATCGGGCACGGCGACCCGTACGAGTTCACACCCGACCTCTTCCATCTGATGAATCTGTTCGAGGGTTCCCTGGACGTCACGCGGATGCGGGACGGTCATGGACTGGACGGCAATGGGCGCGTCCCCCCCAATCTTGACGGAACCCACCTGGATTTGTCTGGTTTTTTTTCGTGTAATCCGCATACAGCGAGAGAATCTTCTTCAGGTCAACACCGATTGGACGGAGACGTGAGCGAATAATTGTTTGGCTTGTTGATAAATGCCATCCGCCGTCAAGCCATATTTCTCTCGAAGTAACTCTTGAGGCCCTTGTTCAATAAACCAGTCAGGCAACCCAATACACTTCGTCGGCACATTAATCAGGCCTTCCTCGGAGAGAAACTCAAGAACGGCGGACCCGAATCCGCCCATTGCCGAGGATTCTTCCAGTGTCAGCAGACACTTCACCTGCTTCGCCACGGTTCCAATCAACTCACCATCAAGTGGTTTGACGAATCGTGCGTTAATCACCGCAACGGAAATCCCTTCTTGTTCCAACCGCTCGGCTGCTTCCATCCCCTTATACACCATAACCCCGATCGCCACCAAGGCAATGTCCGTGCCTTCTCGTAACAATTCACCTTTGCCCAGAGGCAGCACTTTCGGCATCGGGTCCATGTCCACCCCTAAACTCGAACCCCGAGGATAGCGAACAGCGACGGGCTTGTCGTAACTGATACACGACTTGACCATATGCTGTAATTCATTTTCATCTTTGGGGGCCATAACCACCATGTTCGGCATATGCCGAAGGTAGGCAAAATCAAAAGCTCCATGGTGGGTGGTCCCATCCTCAGCCACGAGTCCGCCTCGATCAATGCAGAACGTCACCGGAAGATTCTGCGTGGCCACATCATGAATCACTTGGTCATAAGCCCGTTGCAGGAAGGTCGAATAGATAGGAATCACCGGCCTCATACCTTGTGCGGCCATTCCTGCAGCAAAAGTCACAGCATGTTGCTCGGCGATCCCAACGTCATAGAGTCGCTCAGGAAAGGCTTTTTCAAAGGCGGTTAATCCAGTCCCTTCACCCATCGCAGCCGTAATCGCCACAATGCGCGTATCTTCTTTGGCCAATTGGACAAGCGTGTTGACGGCGATGCCGCTATACGAGGGTCTCGCGGATTTGGTCTTGGGCTTCCCCGTGTCGAGGTCAAAGGGCGCACTGGCATGAAACCACACGGGATTGTTCATGGCCGGTTCATAGCCCAATCCTTTTTTCGTGACCACATGCAACAAAGTCGGGCCAGCCAACTTGAGCACATTCTCCAAGGTGGGCAGCAAATGCTCAAATTTGTGACCATCGATGGGCCCGACATACCGAAACCCCAATTCCTCAAACAACAACCCGGGCAACAGCAGCCCTTTGGCCAACTCTTGAGCCCGACTGGCCATTTTCTTCACCGGTTCACCAATGCGGGGAATCGCGCCCAGAATGTGATTCGTCTCTTCTTTTATCCGAGCGCAAAACTCACCCGTAATTGTCCGATTCAGATAGGCGGAAATCGCCCCGACGTTTTTCGAAATCGACATTTGATTATCGTTCAAAATCACCAACAGGTCTTTCTGCAAATCACCGGCTTGCTGAAGCCCTTCCAGGGTTAACCCTGAAGTCAGCGCGCCATCTCCAACAACGCAGACGACCTTGTGCGATTGTTTTCGTTGCTCGCGGGCTTCCATAAATCCCACCGCAGCGGAGACCCCCGTGCCGGCATGACCGGCATTAAACGTGTCATAGACACTTTCTTCTCGCTTGCAAAACCCACTTAATCCACCGAATTGCCGAATGGTATGAAACTGTTCTTGACGCCCGGTCAACAATTTATGGGCATAGGTCTGATTGCTGGTATCCCAGACGATCAGATCTTCGGGAGTGTTCAACAAGTAATGAAGGGCGACGGTCAATTCAACGACGCCGAGATTAGAGGCGAGATGCCCGCCTACATTCGAGATGACGGCAAGAATATGCTCCCGAATTTCCTGGCAAAGTTGCGGAAACTGTTCAGGAGACAATTTTCTGAGGTCAGCCGGACCTTCGATCCTTTTTAGGATAAACATAATCTTATTCTTATCCTCTCATTGGCAATACAGGAAAGAATCACCAGATCCCTGATCGAAAATTCAGAGAACGCCCAAGTTTTGCAAAGTTACGGGACGCTGTCAAGAAATCAACCTGGATGAGACCTATGTTCCGATCCTATTTCGATCAGGAACACGGCTTGAGGACAACGCATCAACGAAGGAACCCCATTGGCCAGCAGGACGACCTAAGACTGAGATCGAGAGGTCTTGCTTCGCAATTTTTCAAGAAGACCTTCAACCGATTCGGCCTCGATGATCCGTCCAAATTGGCTTCGAAAATTTTTAACCAAACTCACGCCGTCAATGACCACATCATACACCTTCCAAGTCGTCGAGCGTTTCAGCAAGCGATAATAAAGGGAAATGACTGATTTTGGGGAGCTAACCGTCGTTTGAACTTCTGCAAAATCTCCCTTTCTCCGTTCTTTGGTGTATTCAACTTGCTCGCCGGAATAGCCATCAACATTGCCGGCATAGGTTTTAGAGAGAAATTGCTGAAAAAGGCTCATAAATTCTTCCCGTTCGGCTTCATTTAACTTCTGCCAATGCCTTCCTAAGGTTCTTTTCCCTATTTCTTTATAGTCAAAACGTTTTTCGATGATTGTTTCCAAGGTCTTCAACCGTTCCTGGGCTCTTTCCGGTGCTTTGAGCGATTCATCCCCCAGTACCTTCAAGACCTGCTCAATGGTCCTTTTCATCGCCTCCGTGGGGGATTCCGTCTCCGCTAAAAGGGGCGAAGAAAATCCAAAAATCAGCAACCCAAGAATCAATGCGCCAATCAGTGCTTGGATTGGTGTTTCAACCGTTCTCGCGATTCCTGGGGGTATCTGAGGCATAACCATTTCCTTTCATCACCTTCACATAAATAAAAGAGCTGATCAATGGTTCACGTGTTATCTCTTGCTATCGAGAAGAAGTTTTCAAAAAATCGAGTCAGTTGAGCAGAGGCCACATTTTTTTGCCGACGCAGTCGATTCAGCGCTGGCCATATCCCTGGGGTTTTAGCAACAGCCCATACCCCTTGTAAAAACGTACCGGGTTGGCAAAAAAGATTAAGGTCGAGAGGCAAATCTTCCTCCACACGATCTGAAACCGACCTGACCACGAAGAATGGGATGCCATGTTGGGCAGCCGACGTCCCGATCGCCGCACTTTCCATGTCCAAACTGCTCGCTTCAAAGGCCCGGCCAATGGCCTGCTTATCTTGGGCCAACCACACAATATTCCAGACCGTGACCAACCGTCCGGATAAAATCGTGTTCTCTGATAATTTTGCCGTGTTTTGAGCTTTTTGTCGATAGAAAGAGTTACAGAAAATCGAGGGATTGAGAAAAGAACCCGTGCTGTTCAAATCCCGACAGACAACCTGCTCAGGAATGACCAAATCGCCAATTTGCGAGGGAACCAGGGCGCCGGCAAACCCTGACGCAATAAACACGGTCCAAGGTCTTTTATCGAGAACCGCTTGGCACGCGGCCTGAGCTTTAGCCAACCCAACCCCGGTTTGGATGACGGCAACACAACACGAAGCATTCGTCCATCGACGCCATTTGACTCCCTCCACCCGCTCGACACGGCTCGCAGGCAACGCGTGCCCAATGGCGTTAAACTCCCAAGGGGTCGCAGCAAAGACGGCGATATTCTCCAGGAAGCACTCCGAAACTGTTGAAGTGAGAAAGGGCGACGGCCAATCGCCGGAGGCTATTGCCGTTGCCTGGCTAATTGCGCGACTTGTCGCAATTCTTCAGCCTTCGTCTGCCCGTGCATCCGAATGTTACGATACATGGCCAGTGCCCACAGAGGGAAGTATTTACTGTAGCCATGATATCGAAGATAGAACACTCGAGGAAATCCAGTGCCGGTATGAAACGGTTCGAACCACGTCCCATTACCCAGTTGCTGGCGGAGCAAAAAATTCATGCCTCGCACGACGCTCAAGGAATCAGAGAGGCCTGCAGCCAATAAGGCCATGAGGGCCCACGCCGTTTGTGAGGGAGTACTTTCGCCTTCTCCAGCCCATGCCCGATCGGCGTACGACAAGCAAGATTCTCCCCATCCGCCATCCACATTTTGTTTGGATTCAAGCCAGGCCACGGCGCGTTGAATCCATGGAGCGGACATGTCCTCTCCAATGGCCTCAAGGCCGACCATGACACACCACGTCCCATAGAAGTAATTGACTCCCCATCGCCCATACCAACTGCCGTCGGCTTCTTGCTCTCGTCGAAGAAACTCGATCGCCGGGTCCACGGCAGGGTGGGATCGGTCATATCCAAGGGCGCCCAACATCTCCAGACACCGCCCCGTGAGATCCGCCGTAGGAGGATCGAGTAAAGATTGATGATCCGCGAAAGGAATCTTGTTGAAAATAAGCTGGTCATTATCCCGATCATAGGCTCCCCACCCTCCGTTAGAGCTTTGCATGGCCAAAGTCCATTGCAGACCACGCCGAATGGACTCATCTTGGTCAGCGGGCTGAAGCGGTGAGAGTTTCGTTAGGGCGATCATGACGGCGGCCGTATCGTCGACATCGGGATACCATTCGTTTTCAAACTGAAAATACCATCCGCCCGGGGTGGCCGTGGGAGCGGACACTACCCAATCCCCCACCCTGTGCGTTTGTCGGGAACACAGCCAGGAAGCGGCATGCGAAAGGGCCCCATGGTCAACGGAGAAGCCTCTTTCAATGAGGGCATTCATGGTTAACGCCGTATCCCAAACTGGAGAATGACAAGGCTGCAGGTGAAGCGCAGACGGTGTCTGTCCATCGGCTGACGCCGGCGTTTCGATTTCCAGGTCCTCGATTTCTCGGAGAGCTTTTTGGATGAACGGATGCGTCACGGGGTATCCGAGGGCTACCAAGGCAAAGATCGAATTTGCCATAGCCGGGTAAATCGCCCCAAGTCCCCCTTCACCCTGCATATGATCCAGCACCCAAGCCTCGGCTTTCTTAATCGCTTTTTTCCGTACGGAAAGAAGCGGATACTTTTCATAGATCTTGAGAACTCCATCGATCCATACAAAAAAGTTTCGCCAGCTCATGATCCAGGGATCTTTTTGAAACGGTGGCGCTTTGCGATAGTTAATGTGATCTCGAGGCACACAGAACAACTCTTCAATCCCTTGTTCTGCGGGAATCCGGCATTCTCGACGAATGGCAAAAACAATAAGCAGAGGAGTCACAACGGCTCTGGACCAATACGAGATGGCGTACAGATTAAAAGAAAACTTTTGGGGTGCCAGCACGATTTCGGGAGGCATGCTTGGGAGCCCGATCCAATCGTATTGTCCAAACAAGGCCAACGTAATTTTCGTAAACACATTGGCTGACACGACGCCGCCTTTGGCCAAGATAGCTTGGCGGGCTCGACACATCCCTGGATCATCTTGTGGGACCCCAGCCAATTTCAAGGCAAAGTAGGCTTTGACCGAGGCACTGACATCCATGGGGGCCCCGGTATAAATCGGCCACCCACCATCGTCGAGTTGGGTGCCTTGAAGATAACAAACCATTTGGGCTTCCCGATCCCTATCAACGGCACCGATATACCGACGCAACATCACATACTCCGAAGTCAACGTCGTATCCGCCTCTAATTCCTCAACCCAATACCCGTCTTCAGGATGCTGTTGTTCGAAAAGCCATGTCGTACTCCGCGCCAAGGCTTCTTCTACGGCTTCCGCATGGCCAACGGTCGATGGGGCAGAACGCCCCTGAATGAATTCTACTTCTCTCGCAACGTCAGGGTTATTCGAGACAAGCTTCAGTGAAGGGTTGTATGGCTTCCGATGACGGGATCGTAATCGGTGGGGGACAGAGGTGAAAAAACTCTCAGACAGTCGTCCTAGGAGACTTTTGAGGAGGTCCATACCTAAATTGTATGATTACAGGATACGTCGAGAAACCTGTGAAGGTCCAACGACTAGAAATTTTTGGTCAACTCATTCTTCGGTACTGATCGCACGGCTTGTGGGCTTATAGCAGACCCTCTCGAAGAGAGTCAAGGATATTACCAGTTGACATGAGGAAAACAGGCAAGCGAAGGGAGGACGGGGGAGACTATGAGGCAACGTCATTCGTGACATTCAGCAACGTTCTGTTCTCATCGATGGTCCACGCGTCACAAGTCGAATCACCATCGATATTGGCGGTCGCCACAGCCGTAAAACCCGTTTGCGACACCTGATCCAAGGTAGAAGCCGTACATCCGGGAGGCAATGTTCCGGAACTGCTGTTTCCCAACTCATAGTAATACCATTGAGAGGATCCTAGCACGGCAAAACCTATCGCATTGAAATCATCGCTATATTTATTATTTTCGGCAAAATAGGCCAGCTCACTGGTATGAATCGCCACTAAGTTGTTTTTGGCTTCTGATTGTTTAGCCCGAGCTTGATATTTCAGAAAATTAGGAATGGCAATCACGGCCAAAATGCCAATTATCGCCACGACGATCATCAGCTCGGTCAAACTAAACCCTCGCTGATTGCGGATGGCATGAAACATACGTTCCCTCCTTCTACATTGGCGACATTGAACCCATTCCTGCCTTGCTGCAGATCTCACGCCATGACCCAATTGATGACTTGCTGAAGGTTGCCTAGGGAACAGGGGCTCCGAGAATCACGGGATCCGCGTATTGGCTCACTTGAGTGTCATCCTCCGACCACTCCCCTTTCAAAATAGGCGGATTCCCAAAGCCCACCTCACGAAATCGTTTGATTAATTTCTCATTGCGAGGCTCTAATTCCAGAGACCGGATCCAGGCATCTTTGGCTGCTGCTTGATGATCTTGCGTCAGATAAATTTCTCCCAAATGCTCAAAAATGACCGGGTCATCTTTGACGAGTTCGGCTGCCCGCTTAATTTCTTGAAGGGCTTCGGCCACCCGCCCAACTTTGAATAACGCCCATCCTAAACTATCGATATACGCACCATTGTCCGGCTTGAGCGCAACAGCGCGTTGAGTTAATTCCACAGCTTCTTCCCCATGGATGCCTCGATCGGCATAACTATAGCCCAGGTAATTGAGCGCGTCGGTATGCTCGGGATTGAGCGTCAGCACCATCTCCATTTCTCGAACCACATCGGGGAACCGGTCGAGCTTGTCATACGCGGCACCAAGATTAAATCGCAGCGTTTCATCTTTGGGGTGATGTTCCAGCCCCTTTTCAAACACAGACGTGGCCTGTTCAAATTTCTCTATTTGCAGGTAACTCAATCCCAACAAAAGATGCGTCTCCGGGTTGCCGGGTTTGAGCCCAACTGCTTGGGCTAAATGCAGCGCGGCTTCATCAAAACGTGTGAGTCGATACAGCAAAAAACCCAAGTGAATACGGCTATCGTAAAAAGTCGAATCCATCTTGATATTGGTCCGATACGATTCGATCGCCCTCTCAAAATCGTCGATTTGTTCATACATCCACCCCAGATAATCCCGAACCCGAAGCTCGGACGGATGGGCATGGACAATCCGTTTCAAATCCGCAATCGCACGGTGGGGGTCTTTCATCTCCACATAGACGAGAGCCCTTTGGATTTGCACCTTCACGTCCTCGGGGTCATCCGCCATCATTTGATTGAGAATATCCAACGCGCGCGCGTAGTCTTTTTGTTTCACCAAAAAACGGACAAAGTCCTTACGGAACTTAGTGTTACGCGGAGTGGCCGACGAAACAAACTGCTCATGCAGCCGAATAGCTTCCTGAATTTCCCCATCGGATTCATACAACTTGAGCAAGGCTCGATACGCTGGCTCAAATCGCTCCGCCCTGGTGATCGCTTGGCGGTATGCTTCCTTAGCTTCGACTCCCTTGCCTTGGGCCTCAAAGGCCTTGCCTCGGTAGAAATATCCGAGATGCGACTCCGGCGCATAGGCAATACCCTGGACAAAGGCCTCTTCGGCCTGCAGGGGTTGCTTAAGATTGAGCAGCAGCACCCCTTTGGAAAAATAGGTCTCCCCACGTTCAGGATTCATACGGATCGCTTCATCATATAACCCTAACGCACGGTCAAATTTTCCTCCGCCTGCATAGATTTGGGCCATTTCAGTCAGCACGACCGCATCCTGCACCCGAGCGGGTTGGATTTGATCTAACGTGGGCATTGCTTTTTGCATATTCCCCGACAAAAACTGCAACGCGGCTAACCGCACGCGTAGAAAGACCGACTCCGGGTCAAACTGTAGGGCAGCGCGATACTCGAAAATGGCCTTGGGGACATCATTGGCAAGTTCCGCCAGATAGCCTTGTAAAAAATGATAATACGCTGAAGCAGGAAGGGGTTGAGGGACGAATTCGGGTTTGGTGATGGAGTCGCTTTTAGGCTCAGGCACCGCGGCACAAGATACCACGATCAGAGGAACGAGGAGGCACATAACCGCCACCCGTTCTTGCCATCCGCCGGGCAGCACGCCCGATCCTTTAGAAAACCAACGTGTGGTTTGTCTTGGATGTATCATCTCCCCTTCATCGATTCAGGGTATTAGGTCTGAAGGTGCTGGGTCTCGAGATTGGCAAACTTGGCATACCGTTCTTGAAAGGTCAGTTGCCGGTCACCCGTCGGCCCATTGCGATGTTTCCGAATCAAAATATCGGCAATGCCTTTTTCTCCTGTATCCGGATTATAAACCTCGTCGCGATAAATGAAAATCACGATATCCGCATCCTGTTCAATGGCCCCGGATTCCCGTAGATCAGAGAGGACGGGCCGTTTATCCGTCCTATTTTCCACGGCCCGGCTCAACTGGGAAAGCGCCACCACTGGGATATTCAATTCCTTGGCCAAGGCTTTTAACGATCGACTGATATCCGAAATTTCTTGCTGGCGCGATTCAGAATCACTGCGGCCCTGCATGAGTTGGAGATAATCGATGATCAAGAGATCCAGGCCCTGCTCCGCTTTGAGGCGACGAGCCTTGCCCCGCATTTGCTGCACCGTGAGCCCGCCGGAATCATCGATGAAAATCTTGGCCCTCTCCAAGCGATCCGCCGCATCACACAGCGAACGCCAATCTTCAGACGTCAGTTGCCCCGTCCTCAAGGCATGAGAATCCAAGAACGCCTGAGAACTGAGCATACGAAGCACAAGCTGGGCTTGAGACATTTCCAGGCTAAAAATGCCTACGGTTAAATCCGCGCGAATCGCGGCATATTCGGCCATTCCCAGGACCAGACTGGTTTTCCCCATACTCGGACGACCGGCAATAACAATGAGATCGGACGGCTGCAACCCGGCCGTCAGATCGTCAATCACACGGTACCCGGTCGGAACTCCTGTAATTCTTTCTTTGCGGCTGAATAATCGATCGACGATCTCAACACTTTCCTTAATGATTTGATGCATGGCGACAAACGACCGATCCACGCGTCCTTGGCCCAGCCTAAAGATCTCCCGTTCCGCATATTCCAAGAGGTCGACCGACTCCACAAGCTCATCATACCCTTTGGAGACCACCTCGGTCGCAGTCCGAATCAACCCGCGCAACAGGGATTTCTCCCGCACAATCTTGCAATGGTATCGTATATTGGAAGCACTGGGGATCGCCTGCACCAATTCAGCCACATAGGCAGCGCCGCCCACCTGCTCCAATTGGCCTTTCGTTTTCAGGAGTTCCGTCAACGTGATCTGATCAACCACTTCATTCCGTTCAGACAGTTCGATCATCCCCGCAAAAATGGTGCGATGAGCACCACGATGAAAGTCTTCGTCGACAATCACCTCAAGTGCCTTATTGAGCGCACTATTTTCCAACAGAATGGCCCCGAGGACGGATTGCTCGGCATCAAGATTCTGAGGAGGAAGACGAAGATCAGAGACGTCAGACTTGAGCATGAGTACCTTTGAGGAGCAGGCTGGGAAGATCTTGGATACGGACTGTTTGTGAGGCTTTTGCTTTTGCCTTTGTCTTTTTCGCTATGACCAAGGCTTCATGGCTCGACAAAGAAGGCACGCCCACCATCACGGCCCAGGATACGCTGGAAGTTTGGACGCGGGTTCGAATCATTTTGAGTCGGGTCGCATCCCACCGAGGCACGGTTTCATGATGCACCACCAGCCCGTGCGAGCGAAGAAGCTGACTCGTTTTAAACGCTTGGCCAAAATGGGAACCAGGCGCAGCCACTAACACGCGAGGGGGTTCTAACGCCCATTCCTTTCCCCTTCCATCAAACGCATGGAATAATCGATCGAGATCCAAGGCAAATCCCGTAGAAGGGAGATCTTGCCCAAATTGTCCGATTAAATGGTTATAGCGTCCCCCACCGCCGAGTTCACAACCGACATTGGCGGAAAACACATCGAACACGACTCCATCATAGTAATCAAAGCCCCGAAACTCTCCCAGATCCAGGAGCAGATGCTCCTGGACGCCGGCTGCCTCGAGAAGAGCATAGACGTTGGTCAACCGCTCAATGGGGTTCAGTAAACGAGCATTACGACCGGCGATGGCTCGGCCCCATTGCAACACTTCCTCTCGCCCATAACGCCCCGGCGCTTCAAGGATAGGTCGGGCTTGCTTGCGTGCCACACGTTCGGTTTTCAAGATTCGTTCGAGTTTCGGCAAGTCTTTATGCGCAGCGGCGAGTTCCGCCTGCTTGCGCCCCTGTTCCGACATACCCGACTGCGCCAGCAACGCCTGGTAGAACCCGACGTGTCCGAGTGAAATTTTGAAATCCGACAGCCCAACGGCCTTGAGAGACTCAATGAGCAAGGTCAAAATTTCGGCATCCATCGACGCGTCATCGACCCCAATCAGTTCGACCCCCAGCTGAAACACTTCCCGTTCACGGCCAGCATGTTCGGGCTCATATCGAAACACGGTGGAACGGTAACTCAACCGAAGGGGAAGTTGTCGTCCGGCCATTCCCATCGCCACAATTTTCGCGATCTGCGCGGTCACATCGGGACGGAGCACTAAAATGCGTCCGGTCGTCCAATCGGCGACTTTGTAACACTTTTCGAGAATATCAGCCGGCAACCCGGCAGAAAGCACGTCCAGGTATTCAAAGGTCGGCGGGATAATTTCGCGATAGCCCCATTGGGCAAAACCCTCAAATAACACGCGTTCCAAATGACGGACGCGTTCGGCCGCATCAGGCAAGAGGGTCGTCATCCCAATTGGAATAAGGGAACGGGGTGCTGTCCCTAAAGAAACCGGGTGGCGCTCCGAGTGTGGTTGGAGACGGCGAGCCATTGAAAAAAGAGGACCGTTAAGGCACGCGTGACAGATCGACAAGGCGAACAGAAAGAATGTCCTGCTCACGCTTGATGATATCCATCACGTGAAGAGGTGGCGGCTCATCTAACCCAATGATCAATAACGCATTGCTGCCCTTTTGCGCACGAGAGCATTGCATCCGGGCAATATTTATGTCGTGTTCCCCGAGAATACGTCCAACCGTTCCAATGACACCCGGACGGTCGACATTATAGATCAACAGCATATGGCCTTCGGGAATCACCTCGACCGCATACGCATTGCTTTCAATAATGCGAGGATCCTTTTTATGATACAGGGTTCCGACCAATTGATGCGTTTGCGTACCGGCTTTCACATGAAGACGAATCAAGCTCGTATAATCTCCCGCATCGCTCCCCTTCATTTCCTTGACCTCGATGCCGCGTTTCTTCGCAATAAAGGGCGCATTCACGGCATTCACTCCATCTTGTAAAATCGGGGCCAACAAGCCCTTTAAGACCGCGACCGTCAGAGGAGCCAAGGAGAGATTAGCCACCTCTCCACTACATTCCACAGTGACCTGTTCAATGCCTCCATCAATCAGTTGCGCTTGAAATAACCCCATCCGCTCGGCTAACCCCAGGTAGGGATGGAGTTGAAGCAAGACTTCAGGGGGAACCGAAGGAATATTCACCGCACCCCGAGCCACGCCTTTCTTAAAATAGTCCACGAATTGTTCGGCAATCGCGACGGCAACATTTTCCTGGGCTTCCTCGGTCGAGGCACCGATATGAGGCGTACAGATAAAGTTATCCAGGGTGAGCAAGGGATGATCCGGTTTCACGGGCTCCTCGGCAAACACGTCAAATGCCGCCCCAGCGACTTTTTTACTTTTGAGTGCCTCGTACATATCTTGTTCATTGATGATGCCCCCACGCGCACAATTCGCAATCATCACCCCGTCTTTCATTTGTTGTATGGCTTGGGCATTAATCAAAGACCGAGTTTCATTGGTCAAAGGGGTATGAACCGAGATAAAATCGGCCCGTCTAAATAACTCGTCCAATTCCACGGTCTCGATTCCCAGCGCACGCGCACGCCCCGGAGCTAAATAGGGGTCATAGCCTATCACCTGCATGGCTAAGCCCTGTGCCAATTTGGTGACATAGGTTCCAATCTGCCCTAACCCTACAAGGCCGAGGGTTTTGTTGTACAACTCCGCCCCCATGAATTTACTTTTCTCCCACTTGCCCGCCTTCGTCGAAGCGACGGCTTGGGGAATTTTACGACTCATGGTCACAATCATGGCAATCGTGTGCTCTGCCGTCGTAATCGTATTCCCACCAGGCGTATTCATCACGACAATACCCCGACGAGTGGCGGCTTCACAATCAACGTTATCAAGGCCCGTCCCGGCGCGACCAATGATCTTGAGACGGTTCCCGGCGTCAATGACGTCAGCCGTCACCTTCGTGCCGGACCGAACAATGATTCCATCATAGTCTTTGATTTCTTCCAGAAGCTGTTCTTTGGACAGCTTGGTTTTCACGTCGGCGCGAAACCCTCCCTGTTCAAGAACGGCAACCCCCCGTGGCGACAAACTATCACTGATCAGAATGTTCATGGAATCTTCCCTACGCTTTCCGTTTTTCAAAATCCGTCATATAGTCGATTAACGCATCCACGCCGGCTTCAGGCATGGCATTATAGATACTCGCACGCATACCGCCCACCGAACGATGCCCCTGCAGCGTGGTCAATCCGGCCTGGGCCGCTCCTGCGAGAAACTCGGCATCCAATTCCGGATCGGCCAAGACAAACGGCACGTTCATCCAGGATCGACAGGGTGGGTCCACCGGGTTCCGATAGAAGCCGGAACCATCGATCGCGGCATACAGCTTCTTGGCCTTGCGTTCGTTGCGTTCGGCCATGGCCGAAAGCCCGCCTTGCTTCTTCAACCATTTAAAACCCAAGCCCGCCATATACAGGGTATAGGTTGGTGGGGTATTCAGCATGGACTCCGCCTTAGCCTGTTGCGCGTAATCAAACACACCGGGCGTCATCGACAAGGCATTACCGATCAGGTCTTCGCGCACGATCACCAACGTCACGCCGGCCGGCCCGATATTTTTTTGTGCGCCGGCATAAATCAACCCAAACCGACTGACCTCAATGGGGCGGGACAGGATGGTTGAAGAAAAATCGGCGACGAGCGGAACATCACCGGTCTCGGGCACCCAGTGAAACTCCACGCCGTCGATCGTTTCATTGGGGGTGTAATGAACATAGGCCGCGTCTGCACTCAACGCCCAATTTTCAAACGGAGGGATCGTGGTGAATTTCTGGCTATCGGGAGAGGCTGCGACATTCACTTCGCAATATTTCTTGGCCTCGCTGATAGCTTTTTTGCCCCAAGACCCGGTCAAAATGTAATCCGCCTTGGTTTTCCCGCGCAAAAGATTCATGGGAATGGCGGCAAATTGTCCGGTTGCTCCCCCTTGCAAAAAGAGCACCTTGTACGTATCGGGAACCCCTAATAAGTCACGAACATCCTGTTCAGCCTCGGCAAACACCGAGAGAAACTCTTTACTCCGATGGCTTAGCTCCATGACGGAGGATCCGGCCCCATGCCAATCCGTCAATTCGGCCTGGGCTTGTTGTAACACGGCCTCAGGCAACATGGCCGGGCCGGCACTGAAATTATACACTCGCGACATACACAACCTTTGGATTATGAAGTATGAAATCAGTCATCAGGGTCCATGCGCTCCATTGGCGCCTGGATCAGTCCGGTGCACACTTTTTTTATCATGCAAAACCGGCACGAAATGCGGCCTGGCACTCAGGAATCTTCGTGTCGACTCATGCCGGGAACGGAAAGGAAACTACGCTACCACACGGTCTAGCACCGGTCAAGGACGAGAAGGGCTCCCCTGCCACAACAACCCTAAGCCTCATTTTTTTTCACGAGAAATCGCCCTTGTCATGAGAACAACGGTTTGCCTACAATACGACCCCTATGCGAGTTTCGGTAACGGGAAATAGAGAATGATGGACGGGTTACGATTCGAACGTCGCAGCGAAGAAGATTATTATAATGTCATTCTTCACATCGGGAGCACGTATGTGCCGATCAGTGATGAGGATGTGGAAGAATTAAAAAAGAAAAGCAAGCTGTCAGGCGGTCAATTTCTGGAATTTTTCTTGGACCGGATCGGCTATTCCTCTTACCTCAAAGACCAAATCAGAGCGGAATTACTGAAAATCGGCGGTCGCCCCCAACAGATTTCTATACTCCGGCAGTCCATCCAGGAGCTCTAAAGACGGGCGCCATGAGCCTGCGCCCGTCCCTGATTGGGGAATGGCGCTGCGACGGGGTAGAAATCTTTTTTCACCAGCCCGTCCCCGTTAATCATGATACCCGCCCACAATCTTATCAATAAAATTTAAGATGGCGGTTTTCTTCGTGATATCCTTCTCCAGTAGCAGCGCCTGTTGGTAATGATCGCCTGCAATCTCGGGTTTGCGTTTGAGATCATAGACTCGCCCCACACCAAACATGGCCCTCGCATCATTGGGATTGGTCTTGAGCGCAACATTAAAACTATCGAGAGCTGAATCAACCTGCCCCTTTTCCAATAAAATCCACCCAACTTCTGTCGCGGCCGGTCCGAAGTCCGGCATGACTCGCAAGGCTTCTTGATATTCCCGCAGGGCGAGGTCGCGTCGACCTTTTTGTTCATAGATCCCCGCCAACGCATAATGCACCTCGACGTCTTCTGGATTGAGCTTCATCGCGGTTTTATATTCACGAATCGCCGCGTCAATCTTCCCCTGTTCGGCAAAGGCACAGGCTAAATTCACATATCCCAACGCATCATCGGGTGCGAGCTTGATAAGCTCTCGATACTGGGGAATAGCCATTTCCAACTGACCGTGTTCTTGATACGCCACACCCAGGTTTAATCGAGCGGCTAAATAGGTCGGATCCAATTTGACGGCCTGGCGATACGCCTTGATGGCCTTATCCGTTTGTGCCATCCGTTGATAAATCTGAGCCAGAAAAAAATGGGGGAAGGGAGAGTCCGGGGCCAGTTGTATCGCCGTTTGGTAACTCTTGATCGACTGCTCCGATTGGCCGGACTGCGCCAAAAAAAGGCCATAGAGTAAATGAACGTATCCCTCTTCCGGATACGTCGTGTTGAGGCGATCAGCCCATTCGCGGACATTCGCAATATCCGCCTCGTCCTGTAACGACTTCGCATGCATCTGCCACGCCAAGCCAAATTCGCCTTTCAACAGATACATGGTATTCAAGGCAAAAAACGCCCTGGGCCCGGCCGTCGCACTCTGCGTCCACTGAGTCGCGGCGTCGATGACCGCATCCCAATCCCCTCTGAGAATGGCTTGTTCGATCGTCTGTTCTTCACTCATGCGTTGACCACATTTACCTCTCGTACCAAAAAAGGATGATTCACTAAAGCCAGCGCCACTCGGCTCAGCGCGTCAGCGTATCCTCGACATCGGGTGGGGTGGCAAGAATCAATTCGCCTAAATGAGGATACTGTTTCATGATTTGCTGTTTCATTGCCCAGGCCACCGTGCGGTAAGACCAATGGCCTTTGACCCCTGACCGGAGTTGGCACATGTACTCCGCTTGGGCATAGTCCATTTTAAAGACACACCGAACCTTGAAGCCAAAGGGAAGCGCGTAAATCGAGGCCTCCTGATCCATGCCCCGCAACCGTTCGATATCCTGTTGAACCGCGTCCATGGCCATTTGATACTCTCGATCCAGTTTCGCCTCACACAACGGATGAGGGATCTCATAGCCATGGACGGTGGTAAAGTTTTGTTGGATTTGCTGGCACCGTCGATGCCGGTGCAGATCCCGCCATCCTCCAATATCCATCAACACGTCGAAGATTAAGGGATAGCCGCATCGAAATTCCTTAATCAACTCGTCATAGGGCCCTCGACGGCGAAAGGCCACTTCAAGGGTCTCCTGTTTTTCCCTCTCGGACCACTCCCGCACCAATTCCAAAATCCGGCGATACGGCGTATGACTGACGCGATACAACAAACTCGTGACCAATTCATCCATCAACGAATGAGGCTCGATGAGATCAACCGGCACCACCTGATCGGCCCAAGCCGACGGCAGATCCAATCCCGCCTTGTGAAAGATTTTCTTGGCATGCCTCGACAAATCTCGATAGACCTCCGTTTGGTACTCATTGGCCTTCGCGTGACGGGCCAAGGTCGGCGCGAGCGGCTCCGCAGGTTTCCCGGTCTCACCGCCCAACTCTCCCCACACATTCGAAGGAGCTTTCGCACAGGCGTCTTTTAACTCCTGGCCAAGCACCTGGAGTTCAGGAAGCTGCGTCGACAAGAACCGGATGATTTGTTTTTCCAGCGTCCGGATACTCACCACCTGTCCGACGTTCGTCGTGGAGGCCAAGGGCAACAAATACCGAGTGATATCGTAAGCACGCGCGGCAAGGGTTCGACCGTAATTCGCCTCGCTCATGGCATCGGGCCTGGGATATTGCTGTTGAAGATGTTCGAGAAGCGGATCATGAAACGTTCGATAGAGATTGAACAGACTGCCGAGAATCCCGCGATAAAATGCCTCGGTTTCGGAATCCTGGATGTTGGACGGCACATAACAACCGGACACGGCAAAGTTTTGATACCGACTGGACTTGGCCTGTCCATCCCACAGCGGTTCGTCTTCCAGGCGAATGGCCGCTAATTCGGAAATCCCTTCCAGGCACACGGTCACATGCCCGAGATCGGCGATCGAAGCATGGCCATAGGCAAAATAGAACTGCTCCCAAAACTTTTCGGACGAATGCCCATGGACCCACTGCAAACTGTCTTCAATGGAATCTGGAGAACGACTATAGCGTGCAAGGGCATACGCTGCTTTCTCGGGCGGCATCGGAGCGAGGACGATCACCCGGCGTTTGTTTTTTTCCTCAACGGACATGAATCAAATTCTTCTTCCACTCACCGACTGCATTCAACCTGCCGAAAGCGATTCACTATAGTCAGGCAACCGCTCCAATCTCAAGTCGGCACGGTTTCCGTCTTGGCAACGCTTTGATAACGTAACGCAAATCCCCTTGAAACGCATCGCTCCGACGGCTACACTCCACCGCCAATAAGGAAGGTGCCCTGAGACAACTCGAGACCGGGATCGGGCCTGCACAGGGGCCGCCCCCTCCAGAAGAGAAACGCGCACGTATGACCCAACACGACCAACAATCCATCCATGGCCAATGGTCCTCCCGGTTAACCTTTATCATGGCAGCGACCGGCTCTGCCGTCGGCCTGGGCAATATTTGGAAATTTCCCTACATTACAGGGGAGAACGGGGGCAGTGCCTTTGTATTGGTCTATATCCTCTGTGTGGCTGGTTTGGGAATTCCGCTGATGATGGCAGAGGTGATGCTCGGACGTCGCGGCAAACGAACGCCGATCAATGCCATGCGGGCGCTGGCTGCGGAAACCGCTGCCAGCCAAGGCTGGCAGATCATCGGATGGTCCGGCACCCTGGCCGGCGTATTGATCCTTTCCTATTACAGTGTCATCGGCGGGTGGACCATCGGGTATATTCTTCAGGCGGCTACCGGTGGGTTCTCGGGCCTCAGCGGAGAGGGGGCATCGAACCTCTTTGGAAACTTTGTGGGAAATCCCTTGGTTCAGGTGGGCTGGCATACGGCGTTCATGATCATTACCATGGCCATCGTGGCCCGGGGGGTGCGGCATGGATTGGAAAAAGCCGTCACCTATCTCATGCCGGCGCTGGTTGTCTTGTTGCTCGTTCTTTTGGGCTACGCCATGACCACCGGCTACTTCATGAAAGGGCTCGCCTTTTTATTCACGCCGGACTTCAGCCACTTTTCAGGTGCCAGCATGCTCACGGCCCTGGGGCACGCGTTTTTTACGTTGAGCCTGGGAATGGGTGCCATCATGATGTATGGGTCCTATGTGCCCAAAGGTACCTCCATTGCCAGTACGTCCGTGGCCATCGCCGTCGCCGACACGATGGTCGCCCTCATCGCCGGCATGGCCATATTCCCGATCGTTTTTGCCAATGCCCTTGAACCGGGTGCCGGCCCGAGTCTCATTTTTGAAACCCTTCCCGTGGCCTTCGGCAACATACCCGGAGGAACGTTGTTCGGAACACTCTTTTTTGTGTTGCTCCTGATTGCCGCCTGGACCTCATCCATTTCATTGATCGAACCGGCGGTCACCATGATGATCGAAAATTTCAACATGACCCGTCGCACGGCCGCCTTGTGGACCGGACTGGCCACGTGGCTGTTGGGATTCGGCACGGCCTTTTCGTTCAACCTCTGGGCAGACTTTACGGTCTTGGGGATGACCTTTTTCGATCACCTCGACTTTCTCACCTCCAATCTTATGCTGCCGTTGGGCGGGATTTGTATCGCCGTCTTCGCTGGTTGGTCCATGACGAAAGAAATGAGCCGAGCTGAACTCGGCATGGAAAGTGAAGCGGGCTATTCCATTTGGCAGGTGTCGATTCGCTTCATTGCCCCGCTCGCGGTTTTGATTGT
This sequence comes from Nitrospirales bacterium, assembly GCA_965247845.1. GTDB lineage: Bacteria > Nitrospirota > Nitrospiria > Nitrospirales > UBA8639 > Bin75. The sequence goes on from OZ252040.1 coordinate 918,267, forward strand.
CTTCCTCCACGCCATCGGCGTGTTTTGAAAACCGTGTAAAGGTTCCCTCATTCGTTGACAGAATACGGGCTCACGATCTTCTCCTTTTCTTTTGTAGCTGCGCTATTCCCCGATCAAGGTCGGGGGCAGGCTCATGGCGCCTTCTTCCAGGCCGCATAAGGCATGTCCCGGGCTTGGACCCGGGATGCGGCCCTACAAATACAATGGCATAAGGCATGTCCCGGGCTTGGGCCCGGGATGCCGCCCTACACATGCACTGGATTCTTGCTTTCTCAGGAATGACGGATTCGGGGTGTCGTTGGCTATTTTCGTATCAATGACGGAGGGGCGGCGGGAAGAACGGACAGGCGGCGCTGGCTGTAGGGGCGACCGGCCGGTCGCCCCTCTCTCTCCCACAACAACCGCACGCCTGGAAAGTACCCCTACGTGCTTTCTCTCACACGTTGGTGACGAAACGCCCTAATGATGATCAAAACTCTCAAAGAAGACCATGGCCCCGAGACCGATGTAATGTCCGTCGAATTCGGCTTCGAACTACCGGCCCGACGTTAGGCCTTTGAACGACGGGTCCTGGTTCGCGAAGTAAGAATAGTCCAGGAGCATGGTAACCGGCCGGCCAGCCACCTGGATCTCGTAACCAATGCCTGCAAACGCCTGATACGCGAACACGGCGTCGCTGTCGTCGACAAGTTTTCTGCCGGCTGCCTGGCCGCCTGACAACTCCGCCTCAACCGAAAGAAAGGAGACCCCGACACCAGCACCGATATAGGGCTTCAAGCCTGAATCGAAATGGAAATCGTAGTAGCCATTGGCCATGAGGGTGATTGCCTCAGCTTGGCTACTGATGTCATATTGAATGGCACAACCAGCCCGGAGCGTGCAATCGGCAAGCAAGATCCGGCGTCCTCATTGTCCGGATTTCGATCCATTCTCCTCCCTTGCAACTATTGGTCGTTTCTCCTACCGTACCGCATCATGTCGAAAAAGCATGTGTGGTTCTACTGCCTGCTCACGGGTACAGGGTATTCGCTTTCCGTTTCCAATCTGTTGGAAGGTTTCCCCTGGGGCGTGTTCGCCTGGATTGCGTTACTGCCCCTTCACCGGGTGCTGATCGGCGTCACGACGGGTCAAGCCTTTTTGCGCGGATGGTTGACGGGATTTTTGGCGTTTACCGGCACGATGTATTGGGTGGTGCTCGCGATGCATCTCTATGGGCACGTCCCCCTCCCCATCAGCATCGTGCTCATGCTTGTATTGGCGGGGTATCTGGGGCTGTACGTCGGGCTGTATGCCTGGGGATTTATCTGGCTGGAACAACGATGGGCCACCGGCGCGTGGGTCTTGGCACCCTGCTTGTGGGTCTCTCTGGAGTATGGACGCACCTACGCGTTGAGTGGACTCCCCTGGGGCCTGTTAGGCTACTCCCAATTTCAATGGCTGTCGATCATCCAGATCGCCAATATCACCGGCGTCTACGGCGTGTCATTTCTCATCGTGTTGGTGAACGTCTCATTGTTTCTCCTGCTCCGTTGGGTTTGGGCAGAAAAACCGCAGCGATCCACCCTCCTTCGGCCCTGGGTTCCGCTCGCCTCAGCCGTTGCGGCTATCCTCGGGGTCTGGCTCTATGGGCTGAGTCAACTTCATCTTCCTCCTTCGGAGAACCTCACCATAGGGGTCGTTCAAGCCAATATCGATCAAGCGCATAAATGGGACTCGGCCTATCGCGTGGAAACGTTGGAACGGTACCGCCGGCTCACAAAAACCGTCAGTCCCAAGTCCGATCTGATCCTGTGGCCTGAAGCGGCCACGCCCTTTTTGTTCGAACGAAACGTAGGCTATCAATCGCTGGTGATTGAGATGATAAAGGACGCGCAGGTGCCGCTGGTGTTTGGAAGTCCGGCCCTTCGGCCTCAAATCGACGGCACCCTGTATTCGCTGAATAGCGCATATGCTCTGACCCCCTCCGGGGACATCACCGGGCGATATGACAAGCAACATCTCGTCCCCTTCGGCGAATACATTCCACTGCAACAGGTTCTCTTTTTCCTGGACAAGTTGGTGGTCGGCATCGGCGATTTTCAGCCGGGACCAGGCCCGACCCTGCTCTCCCTTCCACGTGGATCAGGCCAACAACAGGCTCGGTTTGGTGTCGCTATTTGCTATGAGGTCATTTTCCCGGATCTTGTGCGGCGACTCGCCAACGAAGGCGCCAATTTTTTGGTCACGATCACCAATGATGCCTGGTTCGGGAAAACCATTGCCCCGTATCAACATTTCGGGATGGTCGTGTTCCGCGCCGTGGAAAACCGTATGGCATTTGCCCGCGCCGCCAATACCGGTGTTTCCGGATTCATCGATCCGACCGGACGCATTCTCACGGCCACGCCCATCTTTACCGAACAGGCCATCACCGGATCGATCCCCCTAAGCGCGCCCTCGACGTTTTATACACGATTTGGCGATGTGTTTGCGTGGGCCTGTGTTATAATGACGCTGTTTTTGTTATCGTTTGCTCGTTTTTTCCGCAGACCATCCGCGGGTGACACTCGGTTTTCACCACGACGCAAAGGAGTCACGCATGCTTGAGGACATTCGAAACCGTTTGCAAGCCACTGGAGACCACATCAAAGATTTACGGAGGCGTCTTTGACCTGCCTCGACTCCGGAATGAACTAGAGGAACTTGAGCAAGAAAGCGCCCAACCTGATTTCTGGAAAAATTCGCAAATCGCCACCAAGGTTGGACGGCGCAAAGCCACGATTGAACGAGACATCTCCCGCATCACCGACTTTGAGCAAAGGCAGGCTGATCTGGAAGCCACGCTCGACCTCATCGGGGCAGAGGATGATGCCGAACTCCAAACTGAATTAACTCAGGGTATTCAAACGCTGGAAACGCTCTTGGAGCACCTGCGCACCGAGCAGTTACTGGCCGGTGAGCATGATGGTCGATCCGCAATTCTGGGCATCAACCCCGGGGCCGGCGGAACGGAATCGCAGGATTGGGCCCAAATGTTGATGCGGATGTTCGTACGCTGGGCTGAGAACAAGAAGTTCAAGGTCGGCACCATCGACATTCAACCCGGTGATGAAGCCGGCATCAAGAGTGCCACGTTGAGTATCGAGGGCCCCTATGCCTATGGCTATTTGAAATCGGAAGCCGGAGTGCACCGTTTGGTGCGGATCTCTCCGTTCGATGCCAACAAACGTCGCCATACGTCGTTTGCCGCCGTTTCGGTGTATCCCGAACTGGATGACGAGGTCGAGGTCGAGATAGATGAAAAAGATCTGAGGATCGATACGTTTCGTGCAGGCGGGGCCGGCGGACAAAACGTCAACAAAGTCGAAACCGCCATTCGCATGACGCACCTTCCTACCGGAACCGTCGTGCAATGCCAAAACGAGCGCTCGCAGTTACAAAACCGCATGGGCGCCATGCGTGTCATGAAAGCGAAGTTGTTCGAATTGGAACAACGGAAAAAGGAGTCCGAGTTTCAGAACATCGTCGGCGAAAAAAAAGACATCGCCTGGGGCAGTCAAATTCGGTCGTATGTGTTCCAACCGTATCAAATGGTCAAAGACCACCGAACGAATCAGGAATCCGGGAATATCGCGTCGGTCATGGATGGAGACCTCGATCCCTTCATTGAAGCCTATTTGAAACATACCGCGGCCGCCACGAGTTCATAACGACCCGGCGAGCGGCCATGGAACAGTTGGTTTTTCATTGCGACGTATTGGAATGACATGATGGATGAATCAAACGAACAACGCACGCAACGCATTCAAAAACTCGAGGTGCTCAAAGCCATGGAGGTGCAGCCCTATGGCACCCGCTTTGAGACGACTCACCAGGTTGAACGCCTCGTAGCGGCCTATGGATCAAAAGCCAAAGACGAACTCGAGCAACAGACGATCGACTGTCGTATCGCGGGACGCATCGTAGCGCTTCGCCGGTTCGGCAAAGCCGCATTTGCCTCGCTTCAGGACGGCGCGCACCGGCTCCAGGTGTATTTGAAAAAAGACGTGCTGGGCGACGACGCCTTTCGACTGTCCCAAGAATTGGATTTAGGGGATTGGATCGGAGTGGACGGTCAGTTGTTCCGCACGAAAACCGACGAGTTAACCGTTGAAGTCCGCACGCTGACGTTTTTGTCGAAAGGACTTCGCCCCCTTCCTGAAAAGTGGCATGGCTTAACGGATATTGAGACCCGGTACCGGCAACGCTATGTGGACCTGATTGCCAACCCGAGCGGCCACGCCATTTTTGAAACACGCAGCAGGATCATCACAGGCATCCGCAACTATCTCACCGAGCAGGGGTTCCTCGAAGTGGAAACGCCGATGATGCAACCCATCCCCGGGGGTGCCACAGCCCGCCCATTCGTGACGCACCACAATTCTCTCAATACGAACCTCTACCTGCGTGTCGCGCCGGAGCTCTATCTCAAACGCTTGATTGTCGGTGGATTTCGGCGCGTGTTTGAAATTAATCGCAATTTTCGCAATGAAGGCATCTCGACCATCCATAATCCGGAATTCACCATGCTGGAGTTTTATCAAGCCTATGCCGACTACCGGGATCTCATGGGGTTGACCGAAGATCTGTTCGGCACACTCGCGCAGGATATCCACGACGGCGCCACGCTGGAGTACCAAGGGCACATGATCGACCTGACGCCCCCGTGGCGCCGTCTTCCCTATTTCGAAGCCATTGTCGAGCACAATACATTCGACCGAACCGTGCTTGAAGATCAGGCGGCGGCAACAGCAGCGGCCCGACAACTCGGGTTGGAGATTCCCAAGGGTGCCTCACTGGTTGGAATCTTGAGCATGATTTTTGAAGAAACCGTGGAACACCGGCTGACGCAACCCACGTTTATCACGGACTACCCCACGGAGATCTCTCCGCTCTCGCGAAGGAAGGATACGGACCCACGCCTCACTGACCGGTTTGAATTGTTTATCGCCGGCCGTGAACTGGCGAATGGGTTTTCCGAATTGAACGATCCGCTTGACCAACGCCAACGCTTCGAGGCACAGGCGTCTCAGCGGGAAGCCGGCGACGATGAAGCGCATTATTTCGATGAAGACTTCCTGCGCGCCTTGGAATACGGGATGCCTCCGACAGCGGGAGAAGGTATCGGTATTGATCGCCTGGTGATGTTGTTCACGAATCAAGCCTCGATCCGCGACGTCATTCTCTTTCCTCAACTCCGACCGGAGAAACCGTTGTGACCTTGCCGTATGAAATTTTCGTGGGGCTTCGGTATCTCCGAGCCAAACGTCGAACCCGGACCATTTCTCTCAATACCGTCATTTCGATCACCGGCATCACGTTGGGCGTCGCCGCGCTCATCGGGACCCTCGGGATTATGACGGGGTTTAAGGAAGACATGCAGGCGAAGATTTTAGGAACAACCTCGCATGTCGTGGTTCAGGCACGGGGGCAGCAAACCATGGCCGGATATTCGGAACTGATTCATCAAGTGGAAAACGTGCCGGGAGTGGTGGCGGCCACGCCGTACATTTTCAAACAAGTGCTGCTCACCTCGAAAACCGGCGTGCAAGGGGTGGTCCTGCGTGGCATCGATCCGAATAAAGAACCCGAGGTCACGGAAATGACCAAGAACGTGAAATTCGGCACGGTCCAGGATTTAGCCGCTCCGTCGCAACCGACCTCCACTACGGAAACCTCCACCCAAGCCGCCCCGAAACCCGGCATCATTTTAGGCAAAGAGTTGGCCATGCGGCTTGGGGTGTTCGTCGACGATCGGATCAACGTCGTGTCTCCTGTCGGCCCTATCAGCGCGTTGGGAATGACGCCGAAAATTCGCCAATTTCACGTCGTCGGATTATTTGAGTCCGGCATGTACGAATATGACTCCTCGCTGGCCTACATTGCGCTAGATGAGGCGCAACGGTTTTTTAGTCTAGGGCAAACCGTCACGGGCATCGAAGTGAAAGTGGACGATGTGTTTACCGCCGACACCATTGCCACACGGATCGAGACAGGACTCGGGATCGGGTACATGGCGAGAGATTGGATGGCCTTAAACCGTAATTTGTTTTCGGCCTTACGCCTCGAAAAAACCATGATGTTTTTGTTGTTGGTCCTGATTACGCTGGTCGCGTCCTTTAATATCGTGGGCACACTCACCATGATCGTCAACGAAAAGCAACGCGAGATCGCCATTCTGAAAGCCATGGGCGCCACCCCCCAAGCCATCATGCGCATTTTCATGTTGAACGGCGTGGTCATCGGCTTAACCGGCACCGCCATCGGCATCCCCCTGGGGTATACCTTTCTCTACCTCATTGAAAATTATTGGACCTTCGATCAAACCGTGTATTACATCTCACACATTCCAGTCCACGTGAAGGCCTTGGACGTGTTCCTGGTTTCGTTTTCCGCCATTCTGATCAGCTTTGTCGCCACGCTGTATCCGTCATGGCAGGCCGCCAAACTCTCACCGGTCAGCGCCCTTCGGTACGAGTAATGCCCATGAGCACTTCTCCTGATTCAGCGTCGCCGTTTCTTCAAGTGAACGACTTGTCCAAGTCGTTCCTCTTGGGCAATCAAACCGTCGAAGTCCTGAAAGGCATCAATCTCGAAGTCCGGGAAGGCGAACTCCTTGCCATGGTGGGGGCTTCGGGAGCCGGGAAAAGCACCCTGCTTCATATTTTAGGAACCTTGGATCGACCAACGCAGGGAACGGTATTCTATGAATCCCAAGACATTTTCCGTTTATCGGAACATGAACTTGCCCATTTTCGAAATCGGCGCATCGGGTTCGTGTTTCAATTTCATCACCTCCTGCCAGAATTTACGGCTCTGGAAAATACCTACCTCCCCAGCCTCATGCAAAAACGACCGGCCGCAGAGTGCATCGAAGAAGCGAGCGCGCTCCTTTCGGAAGTCGGCTTAGGACACCGCCTGCATCACAAACCCGGCGAACTGTCCGGAGGCGAGCAACAACGAGTGGCCGTAGCACGCGCGCTCATTCACAGCCCGGACCTAGTCCTGGCAGACGAACCGACCGGGAACTTGGACACGCACACCGGAGAAACCCTGTTTGCCCTGTTGCAAAAGTTAAACGAACAACACAGGACGGCGTTCGTGATCGTCACCCACAACGAACACCTCTCTCGGCAAGCCAATCGATGCATCCACATGGTGGACGGACAGATCGTAAATGGGCGCGGGGAGTAAAGCAGACACGCACAACTTCGACCAGCTTGCCCATGTCCTTGATGCCTAATGGATGCCTCGAAGGATAGATCAGAAACCCGTGCTCGACTCGGCCGACGCGTATTACAAGATCGAGGGCGATGCTACCGCCTTCGAACAATCGGCAGTGTTGATTGAGAAGAAGATCACCAAAATCAACGCTGTCCCAACTGATGGAAGTCCAATCGGCACTGGAAGGTTCAAGGGTTGGAAACGGTGCTTGGCATGGGAGTGCCTAAAGTCGGCAAGTCACTTCAACCTCGGTGTGTCCTTTGAGTTACGATTGAAGTGCCTCCTGCACCTCGAGAAACCTAATAATCCGCCGGGGAACATCCACGATCTCGGCCTGTTACTTGACTGCCTTCCTACCGGCATTCGGACGCAACTTGATGTGGCATACCGTCAGGAGAAGGATCGACAGCCTTTCGAGCTAACCGCGATTCGGCCATGGGCGACGCCTTGGCCTAACAATCCACCACCCTTCGACAACCTCAAGGGTCTCTGCACATACCTTGACACATTCGTTGACGTATCCGTGGCGAGGTATTCTTAGGAAAAAGTTGCCGCTGGCGAATGCAGGTTCTACGTGGACAAAGTTGATGGAATCCTAACTTTTCTCAAACGAGTCGGCGACTTGGTAAGTAAGGAGGCGCAACGAAAGGGTATTGTTCCGCGCGCCGATACATAAGCTAACCGCTACAGATCAGAAAACGGCAGCGCGGTCACGCCGGGACCAAGCGGCAGGCGGATGTCGCCAGGATGCACCACGTAGCCGGGCATTGCCGCGCCTTCCATATCTCTCTGGAATGTCTTGATGGCGGCGGCCATGGCCCAGCGCGGCGTCGCAGACAGCTTCACCTCGATGGGAACGAGCCCTGCGGCGGTCTCGACCACGAAGTCCACTTCCGTTCCCGCCATGGTCCGCCAGAAATAGACCTGCGGGGTCATCCCCCGATGCGTCAATGTCCTGACAATTTCCGACAGCACCGCCGTCTCCATGATGGCCCCGCCCATCGGGCCGAAGGCGGCATGCTCAGGGTTCTTGAGGCCCGCGAGGTAGCAAAGCGTGCCGACGTCGGTGAAATACACCTTCGGAGTCTTGACGAGCCGTTTGCCGACGTTCGCGAAGTAGGGGCGTAGCACGATCACCTGGTAGGTGGCCTCGAGCACGGAGAGCCAGGCCTTAATCGTATTGACCGCCACGCCGAGGTCCCGGGCGACATCGGTCAGACTCAGAAGCTGAGCGCTTCGGGCCGCCAGGACGCGGAGAAAATTCTGATACTGGGTCAGGTCGCCGACCTGCCGGAGGGTGCGCACGTCCCGCTCGAGATAGGTTTGGATGTAGCTGCCATGCCAGAGGGAGACATCCCGGTCGGGTTGGATGGCAAGTTCAGGGTACCCGCCTCGAAGGAAGCCCTGCCAAAGGTCGCCAAATCCATGTGGCGTTCTCGGAGACGATGGCCGTTTGCGTTCCCAGGCAAAGGCCACCCGAGGCCGTCCCTCAGCTTCCCGCCTGGAAAGTGGCAGCAGGTGGAGCATGGCGGCGCGGCCCGCCAGCGATTCGGTCACCTTCTCGGCAAGCAACAGATTCTGTGACCCGGTCAACAGGTATTGACCGTTACTGTAGCGGTCTGCGTCGATCTTCTCTTTGATGTAGGGGAGCACGTCTGGCGCGTACTGCACCTCATCGAAGATGACCGGAGACGGATACAGTTCCAGGAAACCGCGCGGGTCTTCCGCGGCGGCTGCGCGAACATCCGGCAGCTCCAGAGACACATAGCGGCAACGCCTCCCGAAGAGATGTTGCAATAGGGTTGTCTTGCCGGACTGGCGCGGGCCGGTCAGAACAACGGCGGGAAACTCCGAGGCCGCTTTCTTGAGGACTGGCTCCAGCGAGCGCTTGATGTACGGCGGATGCATGACTAGAAATTATGCATTTATAATGCAAAAAGTCAACAGACATTCATTCACAGCCAGGACCTGGTCCTGGCAGACGAACCAACAGGGAATTTGGACACGCACACCGGCGAAACCCTGTTTGCACTGTTGCAAAAGTTAAACGAACAACGCAGGACGGCGTTCGTGATCGTCACCCACAACGAACACCTCTCTCGGCAAGCCAATCGAACCATTCACATGGTGGATGGACAGATCGTGAATGGGCGTGGGGAGTAAAGAAGACACGCACGGCTGACGTTCACGGGTCACGCCGTCATGTCGGGCGAGAACCTGTCCGTGGTCTGCAGCTTGTTCGGACACCGCCGACATCAACCACGGCGGGCTACACCCACCTTGCCGACAAGCACCTCGTCAAGGCGGCCGAGAGGGTCGGGAGCCTTATTGCATTGGCAATGGCGGGAGAAGGTATAGACGATTATGATGAAGCCGACGGCCAGACTCGATAGTTCAAAGCATGGTCCCAATCCACCGTGCAGTATCGCTGAAGTGCTAGACTTCTTCCGGTGAGAGCGGACGCCCAAGAATGTCGCATTCACGGTAGGAGAACCATTTCTTGAGCACCTGGTAACCGCCAAATTTGTAAGTCCAGACCGCGGCGGGGACGTTGCACCAGAACGCGCGGGGTTCAGCCAAACATCGAACGTCGTTTCGCAGAGGGCGGAAAGGGCGTCACCCAGCGATACACTCGTCTGGTGCGTACAGACGGTATTGGTCATAAGTTAGGCTGAGTCCCCTGTGGTCTCAAAGCTGATTCTGAGCCGAGTGCCGGTGGCCCGTGCGATCTTTTCTATTGTCTTGGTAGACGTGGGCGCCCGTCCCCTCTCAAGCCGAGCCACGACCGATTGCGTTGTCTTCATGCACGGGCAAGTTGGGCTTGAGTCAGCCCGACGCCAAGGCGGGCTTCAATCAGCGAAGGGGCTAGATAGAACTTTGGCCCAAGTTTGTCATAGGCTGCCCGGTCGTCCGGCTCCTGGCTCCATTTCCTGTGCACGTCACTGACTTTGCTCATTGTATCCCTTCTTCAGATGCGCACGGCCTCGCGGTTCTTGAGCGTTGGCAGGTCTCTGATACCTTTGCCAGCTTTCTTCTCTGCAAGCCGCAACTCGTAGAGTTTCTGTAAATTCAGCCAGAACTCTGGACTGGTGCCGAAAAAATGAGCCAACCGCAGTGCCGTGTCACCGGTGACTGTACGCCGCCCGTTGAGGATTTCGGTGATGCGGTTGGTGGGCACGTTGATCTGTCGTGCGAGTGCGGCGGCACTCATGCTGAGCTCGTTCAACTCCTCAGCAAGGTGTTCCCCCGGATGGATTGCGCGTATGGCCATAACGGTCCTCCTAGTGATAATCGACAATCTCTATACTTGCAGGCCCTGGGTACTCGTGCGGCCACTCGAAACAGATCCGCCATTGGTCGTTGATGCGGATGCTGTACTGGCCCTTTCGGTCCCCTTTCAAGGCTTCAAAACGATTACCGGGCAATGCGGCAAGATCCTTGAGCGAGGTGGCTGCCTCCAGTCGGTCGACCTTCAACCGGGCGGCGCGTTCGATACCGGAGAAGGCCCTGACCCGTTTCCCGGCCGCAAAATCTCTGGTTCGCTTATCACGATAGCTGACGATCATTCCAACTGTATTTGAAATTATGCGTTACGTCAAAGATAACGACATCCGTCTGAAACTCGCGAACGGCGATCCCGAGGCTGGCGCTGAAGTCGACCTTCTTCTTTGATTGCACCTTCCAGCGGCCCATTCCAACATCGCGTCGATCTTGTCGCGCGCTTCCTGTTCGGGAGTTCGGTTCTTATCAGCCACTGCGATGGTCCTTCATACACGGCCACCAAGCTTTAACAGCCTTCATTTGACACTTCCGTTTGCTCACCAGTAGCCATAAAACGATCAAAGTATTATTCGACAATAATACAACCCGTTCAATTTTCTCTTAGAAAAGTTTCAGAAAAGATTTCAAGCAACTCTACGCATTGCGTTAAGTCCTTTTTATTCTGACGTTGTATATCCCTTGCGAATTCCTCTTTTTTGGATGGCTGGTTAAAGAGCAATTTTTGCAGAAAATCCTGAGTCGCCAATGATGAAATCTTACATGCATCCTGGCCTAGCTTCACAGCTCAACTTATGAATTTTGTGCGCATCCGCTTTATAACCTGCTTCCAGCAACTGGCCCCTCAACGTATTGAATTCGCCCCAACTCGCCACATTAAGACCAAAGTCAACGTCTGTGGTGCCGCGCTCTATGGTGGAACCGTAACCATGCACGAGTACCATATCTCTAGCTGTGGCACCCACGACCAGAAAACCGATACCCAACTCTTTGGTATGGCAGCTTATATCGGCATACAGTTCAACCAGTCCCTGTGGAAGTTTGCCGGTAATGTTAACGAAGGTATTTTTCACGGATTCTGTTCGCTGCATCCAGGTTGCGTGGGTCGCCTGTTTCTATCAAGTCAGCATAGGCAATAAGATGGTGGACCAGACCTGCCGTCTTACCCCTATTTTTTTCTTCCTTCCAAAACGGTTCGATCAGATCAACGCGAATATCAGCTTGCTCATTCTGTGCTATTTTTCTCAACCTGGAAGTTTTTAGGAATTTCGGCATGTGTTCCTTATTGATATAAATCACCGCATCTTTGGGGTTCAGGTAGCGGGTGTATTGGGCCACGGCAATTTCTCCTCCCCACAGGGCACCAATTTTTTCGAGATCGATTGTCTTCCACCATTCAGGGGCGTCAGTGGTGAAAGTTGCTATTCTTTGTTTTGCTTTTAACTTATGCGGGTAAGCATCGACCCATTTATCCATCAACTGAGCAAAGTTGGCGAATTCACGTTGGTTCTTTTTCTTGCCTTCAAAGAGAAAACCCTGTGCCACCAGATCACGGATTACCCAACCGACCGTACCTAACGCTACCTGAGCCTGCTCTGCAATTTGCCTGTAGGGGGCGTTGATCAGGTTCTTGTCTCTTAAGAAGGCAAAAAGCACTCTCATGCCTGTGGCCTGAAAAGCTCTTCCTGTTTTGGCCTTACCCCTCTCAACAACATTTAGCTCCGGCTTGTTACCCTTGATATAGATGTAAACAGGCGGTTGATTGATATAGGCATTCCCTACCGTATCAATGAACTGGATATCAGCTTCTTTTAACCGCTCGCCCATATTAGGGTTTATATAGTCCGCCAAAAACATGCCTTTACCTGGCCCGGCAATATGATTGATCTGGTTAATCACGGCACCTAAGTTGACGTGGGGTGCCCATTTTTTAATCTCAGCCACCAACTGATTGCCCGCTTCTGGCATGCGGATGATTGCATCGATGTACTTATCACCCTTCCTGACATCACGCGCGACAACATCAAGCCGCAAGCCTACCTCACGGTGAAGTGCACCGATGGCTGCGTTCAGTATGTCGTGTTCTGTCACGAGTCTATTCATGGCGTTCACTATTTATTTTCTTGCATTAATCTTTCGTGTTCGTAAAAATATCATGTTCATTATTAATGTACAAAAAAAATATTGAACAAATAAGCAGCTAACATACGGCTTCTCATCAGGAGACATACACAATAAAAGCAAATAGTTACAACCATACTTCTTAGTTCATAGTACTTATGGCAGCGCAAGTGGGTAAAACCACGCCGGATACGACAAGGTTGCGGATGGGAGATTGTCTGCCCGTTATTACCAGGCGTAATGATGGTTTATTGGGGGGCTGCGGTAATTCTGTCTTTGATTACATCGAAGGTGGCTTTGGGCACCACTTGTTTGGAGACCAATTCTCCGCGAAGCCGATAGGGACGATTGGAGACGACCTGGTCAGCTACTGCTTTGGGTAACCCTAAAAATAACACCAGGTCATTCGCGGAAGCCGTATTAATATTGACAGGTGACACGGTCCCATTGAAAGGAACTGCGACTGGAGGTGGGGCTGGCTTGGGTGAGCGTTTCGCAGCCACCATAGGCGGGGCTGTAGAGGCATTTTCTTTCGGTTGAATGGCCGGAGAAGCCGGTGCCGCGCTTTTTACTTTGGCTTCACGGGCTTCTTTGAGTTCTTTCTGATAGCGACGCACCGTATCCCGCAACGCGCGGTTTTGGCTTTTTAACCGCTGATGCACACGCTGAATTTCTCCCAGTTTACGCGCCCTCGCTTCACGGTCCCTCTGCGCCTCAGCCTGACGAATGGCGAGCAGATCTCGCTCATTTTCGTTACTTTCTTTGAGCCGTTGAATCTCAGCGCTCAGCATTTCTAAATCAAGAGCCGCCTTTTCATGGTCGGCCCGTAATGTTTGATTTTCTTGTTGAAGGGTCTCATGCCGCATCCGGCTTTTTTCCAATTCCATCTTGGCGGCTTCCATATCGGCCACGACCACTTCATGTTTGCTCTTGGTGACGACGGCACAGCCTCCCAAGAATAGGCCGACACTACAGAGGAGACTCGCTCCCCACATGCCGCATCGCCGCACCTGTGTACGCCGCATATTCCCGTGTTCGTTCGTTCTTTTCATCATCAAAACCTTACGCCCCCGTTCGTCCGGCAGATACAATGATTTTCTCCGGTTTTCGCCCAGCCATTATGGTATTTACTATGAAATCCCTGGTATGTTTTGTCAACAGTGCACATGACGAGGATTCCACCGTCATCATTGCACCATTCCCCACATACTCACACAGGAATCGTCGCCATCACCCATGGAACAATTCGGACCAGGTTTAGCGGTTCTGCTCGGCATTTTGGAGGGACTCACAGAGTATCTCCCCATCTCGTCGACCGGCCATCTTATTCTGTTCGGGCACTGGTTGGGATTTACGGGCAGCATGGCGACCAGCGTTGAAATTTGCATCCAGTTGGGGGCTGTGTTGGCCGTCGTTGCTTACGAACGCACAAAAATTCTTTCTTTGCTGAGTCATGCAAACCAAGAGCAGCACCTCTTGCGACGCCAACTCCACACCCTACCTGCCACCGCTTCCTTAACGCATCTGCTCAGAGCTTCTGCCGGTACCCACCACCATCTTTGGTTTCTCATTGGCTTGGGCGCGGCGTTTTTGCCGGCAGCGTTGGTGGGATTATTGGCTCATGAGTGGATCGAGGAGCACTTATTCTCTCCCCGAACCGTGGCCCTGAGTCTCATCATTGGCGGGATCATTATCCTCATCGTAGAAACCTGGCCCAAAGCCGTTCGCTGTACGGTGTTGGAACAAATCGGCCTGTCGAGGGCCGTGGGAGTCGGGCTCGCCCAGTGCGTGGCGTTGATTCCGGGCATGTCGCGCTCAGGATCGACCATTGTGGGGGGCCTTCTTTTGGGGTTGGATCGAAAAGTCGCCACGGAGTTTTCCTTCTTCCTGGCGCTTCCAACCATGTTCGCCGCCACCGGTTACAAATTCGTGCAATCTTATCATCTCTTTAACGCCCAAGACGTCCTGGCGCTGGCGATCGGCATGGTGGTGTCCTTTCTGGTGGCCTGGGCCGTGATTGCGGCGTTTCTCACCTACGTCAAACGACACACACTGAAAGTGTTCGGGTATTACCGCGTCGTGCTCGGGGCCCTCATTCTCCTCCTGATTTAGGAAAGGTAGGAGAGAGGCTGAGCCCACGCTGGTTGGCGGCGAGCTACATCGCAACTCGATCCTTAGCATGACGGCGGATCCGCGAGCGGATTTCCGCGCCGTTCTCGACTAATTCCTTTGACAGTTCATACGCCTTCTGTGCGTTTATCCAGAAGTCCGGGGTTTGGCCGAAATACACGCCCAGCGCGATGGCCGTCTCGGCCGTTACCCCTCGCTGCTCGTGAACGATCTCATGAAGCCGCGTCGCCGGCAGGCCAATATCCCGAGCGACGCCGTTGACGGTCAACCCCATATCCTTGATCTGCTCAAGCAACAGGGCGCCGGGATGCGTGGCGATGCGATTCGTGGGCACATTGATCATCTTCTTGCTCCGTTCCTTAATCGTAGTGATTGTTTAATGCCACCTCGAAGGCATCTCCATCTCTCCAGACAAAGCATATACGCCACCCGCGCGAGACACGAATGCTATGCTGTCCTTCGCGGTCGCCCTTAAGCCCTTCGAGGTGGTTGCCTGACGGTATCCGAAGGTCATTGATATTGGCTGCGTAGTTGATCCGGTCCAGCTTACTCCGCGCCCGTTTCACAAGCATTGCCGGAAAAGACCTATCTCTCACGCCGTTGAAGATGTTCGCAGTACGCTTGTCGGCGAAGGACCTGATCATACAATTCATCCATTACGATAAACGTAATACGCCAAGAATACAAGAGGACGCTAAACTCGCCGAGAATTCCAAAAAATTCTGCTGCTCAGGAGAGATAATACTGGGGGCGTCGATCTTTCACCAACTCATTGTACTGATTGATCGACTTGTTGCGGGCTTCGTTGATATCGATCTCGACTACCGCGAGTTCCGGGGCATCGACAGAAGCCCGGGACAGAATATGGCCGTTTGGTGCAATGACTTCACTTTTTCCAATAAAGGTCAGAGGTGGTTTGCCTCCTCTGGCTTCTTGACCGATTCGGTTGGCCGTAATGCTGAAGACCCGATTTTCCAGGGAACGCGTCACCATGGCATCGGGGCAGTGGGGCAGGATCAAATTCGACGGATGGCACACAATCTCCGCCCCTTGCAACGCAAGGGTACGGGCGGCTTCGGGGTAGTACCAATCAAAACAGATCATGACCCCGATACGGGCTTGGCCAATGTCCCAGACCCGAAACCCCGAGTCGCCCAGGCTGAAGAACAACGTTTCCTCATAAAACAAATGCGTTTTACGGTAACACCCCAAGAACCCTGAAGGACCCACCACGATCGCCGAGTTGTAGCACTCCTCACCCGCCTTTTCAGGCAACCCCACGACCAAATGCATCTGATGGTGGCGGGCAAGCTCGATACAGGCTTGGGTCGTGGGGCCGTCCGGAACTTGTTCCGATAAATCGAGGACTTCTTCCTGATTGACAAATTGATAGCCGGTAAAGGCAAATTCCGGCAGAACAAGCAGGTCGCACTCCACCGAACCCAGTCGAGAAGCCACCTGCTCAAGATTTCGTTGCACCTCCCCGAATTCAGGATGCGATTGGAAATAGCCGACTTTCATCAATTGCCCCTTTAAACGTCCTTCAAAACAAAAACGGGCAGGAACCCCCTGCCCGTTTTTTCAAACCGCATTGTGACCGGTTCGGCACAATCAATGGACTTCCTTAAGATGCATGACGGCACTGTTGGCATGCTTGGTCGCCACCTCGGCATGACCTTCTTTGCCATGCGCGATGGCCGCTTCCAATTCGCCTACGCCTTCATCAAGATGAGGATTTGTGACCTCTTTCTGAGCCATTTGAGCGTGCCCCAACGCGACTTCCGCATGTGTGACAACGGCATCGGCATGCCCCATGCCACCATGCTCTGCCGCTTCCTCCGCATGCGCAATCGCTTCACCAACGTGCGGATTCCCATCGGCAAACGCCGGTGCGGCCGCCAATACGAACACCGCCGCCATCACCAATGCGGCAATAAAAAACTTCTTCGCCATTCTACACCTCCTTGTTAATCCTACTTCCCTTCTACTGCCTCCGCAGGTGCCGCATCCACAGGTGCCGCATCCACAGGTGCCGCATCCGCAGGTGCCGCATCCACAGGTGCCGCATCCACAGGTGCCGCATCCACAGGTGCCGCATCCACAGATGCCGCATCCACAGGTGCCGCATCCACAGGTGCCGCATCCACAGGTGCCGCATCCACAGGTGCCGCTTTCTCTTCGGAGCACCCAGACGTGGCCACCAATGCAAACACTGCCAAAATCAGTACGCCGCTAAAAAGAAAATTTTTCATCATGTCAGATCTCCTCTCTAAAGGATTAGAGACACAAAAGGATTAGGGACACAAATCTTTCCTCTGATTTTTGCATACCTTCCCGGTTTCTTCAAGACGCCTCTTCTTCGGCTTTACCCGTCACCTGGTAGAGTAATTTCATGTCTTTTTCAGCGGGAGCCGCAAAGTCCCGGCTCCACTCCCACCAGGACCCGGGATAATTTCGCACCTTCTCATATCCCGCCAACTTGAGCAAAAAATAGACCCATGCCGACCGAAGACCGCCCAAACAATAGGTAATGACTTCTTGCTGTTCGCTCATGCCAAACGCATGAAACATCTCCCGAAGGGCGGACAGAGGCTTGACGGTGGCATCTTGCTGGAGAAACCCGTTCCAGGGAATATTGACTGCGGACGGGATATGCCCGGGTCTCGGCAACCCCTCGATTTCCTTCCCCGCATACTCCTCCACGCTTCGGGCATCCACGATCACCGTGTCTCGATGCGGACTTTTGACCAATTTTTTCAGTTCCTGTTTTTCAATGATCACTTCCGGCTGAACCGACGCCTGAAAGTTGCCAGGCTTGGGGCGAACCGGCTCATGTTCATAGGGTCGATGTTCCGCCGTCCATTTAGGCCAGCCTCCATCCAGGACCTTGACGCTCTGGTGTCCGAGATAGTGCAACATCCAAAACATCCTGCCTTCATCGCCCCAATTATCAAAAGGATTGGAGTACACCACGACGTCGCTCGAATTATTCACACCCAGGGCTTGGAGCCGCTTCTCCAACCGAGCGATATCAGGATCCAACAACCCTTTGGCCGTTGCTTGAGGATCACTATATTCATGCCAACTACTATGCACCGCCCCGGGAATATGCGAGGAGTACGCGCCTTCGCCACGCACGTCAATAAGCACCAAATCATCCCGGCCAAGATTGAGGGACAAGGTTTCAGTATCGATGAGGTACATGCTCCACATAAGTTAACCTGCCGTTAAAATATTAGTATGATTTTCGGGATGAACTCCGTTCTCTGGAGCGGAGCATCCTAAACGTGTATCGACCGGCGTTTCCGTATCCAACGCCAACTCCAATTTTTCGCTCAGCGGGAATTGGCGCGTATAGATCGTATAGCGGTACGGGTCATCCGACCGCAACCCATAGGTCTCCCGCAACATGGCATGCTGGCCGTCGGTCAAAATATGATACCGAACCCGCGCTTCCACAACCAAGTCTGATCGTGCGTCAGGGATTTGATAAGAAAACTGATAGTCACGGCTCGCCAACGGCAACAGACGATTGTCATACACTTCGAGAATGACGGGTTGCCAGAGAATCCAGCGGCCCATGGTGTCGGTTTGCTGCTCAATGATCTGACCGGATTGATCTTTGACATAAAATTCCACGGTAAAATGGCGATCAGGGTCTCCCGTGGGGATTTTATGCCCGGCTCCGGCATTGATCAGAGTGAGTGTCATCGTGACGATCTCTCCCGGTTTGGGGTTGGGGGGATCGGCCTGGGCCTGAATCGCTACAGCCCGCTTGATCATTTCCGGATCATGCCCGCCACGCCATAAATGTTGCCGGCCCTGCCGAATGGGCCCTCCCTTGGCCACCGGACGTGAAATTTCCGGCATATGGCAATGCTGGCACGTAAATCCCTGCTCCTTCATAAAAAACTCGCCTTCATATTCCGCATACGTGCCACACGGCCCCACGTTATAAAACTGAAAGGGGCCGGAGACCACATTGTGACACCGATAACAAACGGCGGTGGTGCGAAAGGCGGGATCGTATTTCGTCGGATGCGGAGCCGCTGAATCGTCAAACGGCCCCAAGATTTTGCCGTCGCGCACGTGACAGGCCGCGCAGGTGACGCCTTCTTCTTGATAGTCGATATCGTAGCGTGGGTTTTCAACCTCGACAGCCTTTTCAACCCGGTTGTCGGGGATGCTTTGAATGAGCGTGGGCTGCTGATTTTCTAACGGCGTGTGGCAGTTGAGGCATACCCAAATCTGGTCATCCTTTTTCCAATATGCCTGGAAAAAAGGATCCTTATAGGCATGAGCATGAATGCTGGCCTTCCATTCTTCATAAATCGCCTGATGGCATTGCCCACAGGCCTCCGCGCTCAGAGAGTCCAGGCCTGCCGGGACCTTTTGGAACGGAATCGCATGGGCATAATCTTCACGCAATCCGAAGATAACGGTGGGCCGGATCTCCGTATAAAAATAGTAGAATAAACCCGGGACTGCCACCAGCAGACCCAACGCTACATAAAGGCCTCTTCTACCTCGTCGTCTTTGTCGCCGTCGTGTCATCGTTTACGTTTCCATCAAAGCGAGAATATGTTGTTCAACCGAAGCGGCAAGCGCCCGAAGGTGGTAGCCCCCTTCCAAGCAGGCCACAATGCGACCATGACAATGGGTCTGAGCAATGGACGCCACGATGCGAGTGAGCTCGCCATAGCCTTCATCCGTGATCGCCATACTCGCCAGGGGATCATCCCTGTGCGCATCGAATCCGGCAGAAATCAGCACAAACTCAGGCTGAAACACCGCCGCAGCCGGAACCAACACGTTGTGAAAAATTTCTCGATACTCATCCGTCCCCTGCCCCCCATACAGGGGCACATTGATTGTCGCACCTTCTCCCTTGCCTCTGCCACGTTCCTCGTCCGCTCCGGTACCGGGGTAATAGGGATATTGGTGGGTGCTGAAAAAGAGAATGGAGGGATCATCTTCAAACGCGTGTTGCGTGCCGTTGCCGTGATGCACGTCCCAGTCCACAATCAGCACGCGCGTAAGGCCATAACGCTCTTGAATATACCGCGCCGCAATCGCCACGTTATTATACAAGCAAAACCCCATGGCGCGATTGGCTTCGGCATGGTGCCCAGGCGGACGAACCGCACAGAAGACCTGATCGACTTGGGTCGCCATGATGGCATCGACTGCCGCCAGGGCCCCGCCAACGGCGAGATACGCAGCAGGCAACGAACCAGGTGACATGGAGGTGTCCGCATCGAGTGAGGCATAGCCTGTGCTGGGCGCCCTCTCTTCCAGCCGCTGCACATAGGCTGGATCATGCACGCGCGTAACCCACTCCTTTTCAGCTTTTCGTGGAGGAATCCGAGTTAACTTCGACATCGTCCCGGTTGATTCAAGTTGAGCGACAATCGCCCGCAGCCGCTCCGGCGACTCCGGATGTTGCCGGCCCATATCATGTTCCAAATACGCTGGATCCGTCACAATTCCCACACGGCCCATCAAACGATCCTTCTGTATGCTTTTCTTGTCCCCTCGACTTTTAGGAAACAGGGAGGGTGAGAGGAAAATAAAAAAGAAAGGGTAACACAGGGTACGAGGTTAGACAACGCGAAGACTGCTCTGTTACAGTCCTTTACCAGAGAGAACACCCAGAACGTTCACAACATTCGATAGGACACGTGATGCCAGATCCCAAGATAGACAAATTCAAAAAAGTCTTACAAATGGACCCCAATGATGAAACCCTCTGGTTCGGGTTAGGAAAGGCGTACATGGGGGATGAAAATTGGGAAGAAGCCATTTCGGCCCTTGAGAGCTGCCTCAAAGTGAAACCCACCTACTCCGCAGCCATTTTTGCCCTGGCGCAATCCCTCAAACACGCCAACCAACCGGATAAATGCCGCGCGGTCTGTGCGCAAGGCATCGACGTCGCCACCGCCAACGGCGATCTCCTTGTGATCAAAAATCTGGAAGAGCTGAGAGATTCGCTTCCTCAACCCTCTTGAGGAGTTGTTGGATTACGCTACGCTAATCCAACCTACATCGCTGAAGCCAATCAAAATAGCGGGACAAATCCACATTGCCTCCTGAAATGATTACGCCCACGCGTTTATTGTGCAGCGCGGGTTCTTGGCGAAGCAGCGGCGCCACGGCCACGGCGCTGGCGGGTTCGATAATCAGTTTCATTCGTTCGTAGATGAAACGCATGGTGTTCACGATTTCCTGTTCCTCTACCACGAAGAACCCAGCCAGGTGCTCCCGGAGGATGGGCAGCGTGAGGGTTCCCACGCTCGTACGCAACCCTTCCGCGATGGTTTGAGGATTTTCTTGCGGCACGATGCGATTTTCCTTGACGGAATGCATGGCATCTAACGCCCCGGCCGGCTCACACGCGTAGACCTGGATCTTGGGATTGAGGCCATGCGCCGCCAAACACGTTCCGGATAACAATCCCCCTCCACCGATGGGACCAAGCAGAACATCGAGCTGTTCCACTTGTCCTAGCAATTCCAAGGCGGCCGTGCCTTGCCCCGCAATCACATCGGGATCGTTAAAGGCTTCAATCCATTCGCCCTGAAGTTCTCGTACGAGAGCGTGGGCAAACGATTCCGCGTCTTGGGAATCAGCCGGAATATGGACGATGCCCCCGTATCCTTGAACCGCCGCCCGTTTCACGGGATTGACGGGCTCCGGCATGACCAGATGCGCGCGTTTTTCCAAGAGCCGACAGGCGAGCGCAATGCCTTGGGCATGATTCCCGGAAGAAAGGGCCACCACCGGCTTTGATGAGTGACGATGCGCCACGGCATTGTAGGCTCCTCGAAACTTGAACGCCCCCACGCGCTGAAAATTTTCGCACTTCAGAAACACGGTGGCGTGCGAATGGTCATCAAGCTGTCGAGAGGTCTGAATAGGCGTTTCATGGGCTACGCCTCTTAAACGAGCCGCCGCACGTTCTACATCATGAAAAGTGGGAAGAGCCATGATTGGCCATGGTTGGATAATCGGGAACCAGTCAGGTTCCTCAACCCCTCACAAACGAGTCGCCACGCCGCGTTGGATTGGGTTTACCGCGGCGGTTCAGTTCGTTTCCGATCGGGAGTCAGTTCCTCCAATCGAAACTGCTTGGGGAGGAGGACCGGGATGACCAGAGCGACGGGATCTCCGCGTTTCAGGGTCGTGGGTTTCTCCAATTGCAAGAGGACATTCGCCACAAACGCGTCGTAATCTGGAAGGAAGTCATACAAATTGGGCGTGAGCTTGTATTCTTGTGATTTGATCCCTTCCCATACGGAAAACGTGCGTTCCGGGTAATGATAAAAATGGTTGGGAATATCCTTCAGCATCATGCCGATTTGCTTGGGATAATAAAATCGGATCCCACAACAGAGTTTGGCATAGCCGCTGTTTAAAATCGTGTCCACGTACATCCCGGAAAACGATTTGTACCCAAGCAGCCGTTCTTCGGGAAGGATTTCAGGTGCCTGCCATTTTAATCCATCTTTCGTTCGGCGAATCTTGCAATCAACCGGACACCGGACCAGCCACCCATACTGACCCGCCATGCGCACCGGCCCGCAATCATCCGGAAGCACTTTGTAGCCATCGGCGGCTAATGCCCGTTGCTCGTGCAAAGGCAGATTGGTCATCAGCGGCCGGTGGGGATGGAAATCGAGTTTCAAGCGTTCCGGCGCGATGGCGGTGGTGTACTCGCGTTCCCAATAGATCGTGCACTGGAAATTGCTGATATCAAATGCTTCACTCATGGTTCAGGTACGGCCCCTCGTTTCACCTGCCACGCGACTTGGGCGACGCGTTTGCCCAAGGCCCGCGCCTCGGCTAACTCCGTTTCATTAATCCCGGGGCTCTCCCCTTCCGTCGTGGCAGACGCGCCAAACGCGCCGCCCCCGCTGACCACGATCATTTGATTCCCCAACATCGCCGCCAGCATCGTCAGCATGGTGACTTCCTTGCCGCCCGAAACCTGGCCGCCGGTGGTAAACGCGGCCCCGACTTTGTTCCGCATTTTGAATTCGGGCCAGACGCCGAACTTGAATTGCCAATTATCAAAAAACGTTTTGACTTCCCCGGCCATATTGGCCCAATACACCGGAGAGCCGACCACCAAAGCATCGGCGGAGAACAACATCTCCGCCGTCACCTTCTCGACGCGTTCCACCTGCACGCGGGTCCCCGGCACCGACTGCACGCCTTCCGCCACGGCTCGCGCCATCGTTTCGGTATGACCCGAAACCGAATGATAGGCCACTAACACCTTGACCGCTTGTTCAGCCTGTACCGGCTGGCTCACGATCACGAGTGAAAGACAACAGAGACCACTCGACCAGCCTATCAGGTAGCGAAAAAAGAGTCTGTTATGCATGGATAGATTTGTACACAAAGACACGGGAAGGGGATTGAACTTGAAAAGAACCCTTGCCCACACGGAAGTTGTGGGCAACGAGCGGCCGGCTCGATCGTTACATGCGCTCGGTTTCTTCTTCCATGTGTTCTTCTACGGAAACATGGGTGAGGGTGCCGCGATAGTCACATCGATGACATCGAACACGCCACTCTTCAACCCATTTTTCTTGAACAAAAGTTTGATTGCATTGGGGACAGACAAATACCCCTTTGACATAATGGACTTGTCGCTTATATTTCATCGTTTTCCTCCTTCAGGAGCCCTGATCGTACGAATACAGCCGGCGATTAAACCTGCCATAGGGGGGGTGGCCTTTGCAACCAAGCAGGAGAGGAGGCTCACTCCTTGGGGGACGATTTTCCTTGAACTCTACGGCGCTGTTTTCTGGGGAATCGTTCAGTATGGACTTGCTTCAGCCGCTTGTGTTCCACATGCGTATAAATTTGGGTTGTGGCAATGTTGACGTGTCCCAACATCATTTGCACGGCGCGCAAATCGGCGCCGTGTTCAAGCAGATGCGTGGCGAACGAATGGCGCAACATGTGCGGGGAGATCGGCTTGTGAATGCCGGCTCGCAACGCCCGCATTCGGAGAATATTCCAAAAGCTTTGACGAGTCATGGGAGCGCCCCGCCTGGTGACAAACAATGCTGACGCAGCTCGACCTTTCAGCAAGGCCGGCCGCACGTCATGGCAATAGGCCACGAGCTTCTGACGCGCGAGCTCGCCGATAGGAACCATCCGTTGTTTCTCACGTTTTCCAGTGGCTTGCACATACCCCACTTCCACATTCACCGCCGACAGGGGAAGCGAGATCAATTCGGATACCCGAAGACCGGCCGCATACATTAACTCCACCATGGCGGAATCCCGAATTCCTTCAAGGCCTTGCCCCACCGGCAATTCCAATAAGGCCGTCACCTCGGCTTCCGTTAACGTCTTGGGAAGTTTCATCCATTGCTTCGGTGCTCCTGGTAATTGCGACAGCACTTCCGGAGCCCCATGCTCTGCACTGAGGAACCGGTAAAATCCACGTATGGCCGCCAAGCACCGAGACACCGAGGCCGGAGATAATTGTTGCGTGCGCAGATGATTCAGAAACCCGGTCAAATGAGGTGGGACGTCAAGAGGATTGTGCATGCCTTCCAACGCCAGGTAGGCTTGCAATTTTTCAAGATCCCGTCGATAAGCCTGGACGGTATTGTTGGCAACACCACCCTCGACTCTCAAATTGGTCAGATACTGATCGATCAGATCTTCAATGCGCCACGGTTGCGGCGTTTGCTCATCACCCATACGTGTCCCTGCTCTCATCCCGAAAAGGGGCTGCTTGTGGGCGGCTCTTCCCGCCAACGCTCCGAGAAGGAAAAAGCTGTTGTGGAACGTCTTGATGTTGTTGGATTTTCTTGACAGTCGCCGACCCTGGCTTTATATACCACAATACGCAACAATGTCTCATGATCATCGCTAAATTCCCTTTTCCTTCCACACGTATTTGGTTCCTCCTCATAAGCATGAGTGTCATTCTGTGGCCGGGGGCGACCCTTGCACAGCTGTCGTCCACTCCAATGGCCGAGGAGCAGGCCCTCGCGCAAATACAGGCCCAACTCGAACAACAACACAGTGGAGAGGCGTTACAACTGATCGAACAGTTCCTCGATCAATCTCATCCGCCTGCCTTCATCGATCAATTCACCTTTTTGCATGCTGTCGCCCTCGAAGCTCAGGGCGAGAGCAAACAAGCCATCATTCTCCTCGAACAATTCCTGGAAGAATATCCGGCCTCTCTGCTGATCCACGATGCCCGATTAATACTGGGCACCCTCTATATGGAATCACGACAGCTCAACCGTGCCATTCCCATTCTGTCTCGGGCGCTGGACCTGACTGCGAACGACAGGACACGCGTCGAGGCCCTCCATCGATTGTGCCTCGCGTACGAGTTAAACGGTGATTACCTTCGGGCGATTCAAACCGCGCTGGCTCACATTGAACAATTAGGAGAAGACGAACGACGAGATCTCCTGGACTACATTCAAAGTCTCATTCTGCAAAAAATGAACGAACAATCGCTCAGCGACGTCTTCGATGCATTTTCGACCGTATATCCCGGTGATTTAGCCTTGATTCGCCTCATTGAGCTCCACACGGCACAAGGTGACGAAGTGTTGGCCGAACGAAATATCCGTGTCTTTCTTCAACGGTTTCCCGATCATCCCTATGCCCAAACTGCGGGCGCGCTTCTGCAAACCTTCATTGCCAAGATCAAAGCCCATCGTCACGTGATTGCGGCGGTCTTTCCCTTTTCGGGAAAAATGAAGCCATTTGGGACCGAGGCGTTCAATGGCGTTCGGTTGGCCTTGGAAGAAGAAGAAGTCTTGTTAGGATCCAACGACGTGGGACTCGTGGTCAAAGATAGCGTCCTTCCGCCCGACCAATTTCGCCGCGAGTTTTCTCAACTGCTCGACGAATTCGCCCCCATTGCTCTGATTGGACCATTATTAGCTCAAGAGGTCCAACTCCTGGGCGACACCCCTGATCGCGCAGCCGTGCCCTTTCTCACACCAACCGCGACCCTGCAGAACGTCAAGCAATTTGGACGGTATTGGTTCAGCACCGCAATGACGCCCTCTCTCCAAGTCAAACATCTTGTGGAATATACCATGCGGCATTTCGGGTATACCCGCTTTTGCATCCTGGCCCCACAAACGCCCCATGGCAAACGATTGAATCACATTTTTCAACAAACTGTCATTAAAAATGGGGGAGAGGTGGTGGCCGCAGAGTTGTATCAATCGGGAACGACCGATGCGTCGGCTCAAATTATTCGCATCAAAGATAAGGATCTGAGTCTCTATGGAGAAATGCTGCCCCTGGCAACCGAGGAGCCGGTCGCTCCGGAGAACAATCCCGTCAAGGAGGAGCCAGAAGAACAACAAGAAGAAGAGGAAGAAGCGCTGTTAGTCTATACTCCCGGATTCGATGCCCTCTTTCTCCCCGGACATCCGACCGATGTGGCCTTTCTTGCCGCGCAACTCGCATTTTTCGATATTAACGTGCCCTTGTTAGGGACGAACAGTTGGAACCACCCCAATCTCCTCAAATGGGGGCGCAGTTCAATTGAGGGGGGCCTGTTTGGGGATGCTCTGTTCCTTCAGACCACCGATCCGAAAATTCGGCGTTTTATCACAACCTATCGTGAACGGTTTCAGTCCGACCCTTCCATGTTTGCGGCACAGGCCTACGATGCCATGCGCGTGATCCTCGATACGGTCCGCCGTGGTGCCGCCACCGGGGCTGAAGTCCGCAAACAACTCTTTGTCCGGCATGACATTCCAACCTTGGGAGGATTGGGAAAATTTGATGAGGGTGGCATCCTCACCCGCAAAGTGTATATGATTCAAATTCGTAACGGCCAATTTATCCAACTCAATTGAGTTGCCTGTATTCCGACTCATGGTCCAATTTTTTCATACCTTGTCCTATGTGATTCTTCCGCTTATGCTCGCTGTCGTCTTGCATGAGTATGCTCACGGCTGGGTCGCCAATCATTACGGAGATGACACGGCTCGGAGGCATGGCCGATTAACACTCAATCCGCTCGTACACATCGACCGTTTCGGCACCATTATCGTTCCCCTGCTCTGTTTGCTGATGCCTGGAGGGTTCCTGTTTGGTTGGGCGAAACCTGTTCCCGTGACGCCAGGACGGTTGCGCAACCCTCGACGCGATATGGCCCTTGTCGCGGCAGCCGGTCCGGCGATGAATTTCGTGTTGGCCATTCTCAGCGGCATCCTGTTGAATGTCCTGCTCACCATTGATCCCACGCTACAGGATAACTGGCCTCCCCAAGCAGGCGTCACACCAAGAACCGATCTGCTTGGGATGCTCCTGTTACCGTTGGTCGCCATGGCCTTGTTTTCCATTATCATCAACACCTTACTCTTTGCCTTTAATCTTCTTCCGATCCCTCCGCTCGATGGAGGCCGAATTTTACTGAGTAGCTTGCCGCTCAAACCGAGCCTCCTGCTCAGCCGGCTGGAACCCTATGGCATGCTGGTTATTCTCGGCTTGCTCTTTTTTGATTCACGGATTCACGTGATCAGCGGCTTTATTGGGACAATCTTCCAATACATGACGGGTCATATTCTCTCGAGGGCTGTGTTATAGATGATTGTAAAGGAGTCGTGATGCGTGTTGTCAGCGGCATGCAGCCCAGTGGACGCCTGCACCTGGGCAATTATTTAGGGGCCCTCACGAATTGGAAAACCCTTCAGGACGACCATTCGTGTTTCTTCTTTGTGGCGGATTGGCATGCGCTGTCCACCAATTACGAAGATACCAGCCACGTCACCACCTATGTCCGGGAATTGTTGCTCGACTGGCTCGCGTCGGGGATTGACCCTGAGCGATCCACGGTCTTTATCCAATCCCAGGTGCCGGAACATGCGGTCTTGAATTTACTCCTCTCGATGCTGACCCCGGTCTCATGGTTGGAACGAAATCCGACGTATAAGGAAAAACAGGACCAACTTGAGGGACGTGACCTCTCCACGCATGGGTTTTTGGGGTATCCCGTTCTTCAAGCCGCAGACATTTTGCTCTACAAAGCCGATGGCGTGCCGGTCGGCAAAGACCAACTTCCCCACCTGGAACTGACCCGCGAAATCGCTCGACGGTTTAACAGTCTCTATACCCCCGTGTTGGTGGAACCTAAAGAACTGCTCACGGAATTTCCTAAAGTCGTCGGAACCGACGGTCGCAAAATGAGCAAGAGTTACGGGAATACGATTAATCTTTCAGACACCGAGCCCACGGTCCGGCAAACGCTCAAGACCATGGTCACCGACCCGGCCCGGGTGAGGCGAACCGATCCGGGGAACCCTGACATCTGCCCCGTATTTGAATTCCACAAGATTTATTCCGACTCCGCGGTCATTGACCAGGTCAACACAGAATGCCGCACGGCAAAAATCGGCTGCATCGACTGCAAGAAATTTGTGGCGGATGGCGTCGTGGCGCAACTCTCGCCCATTTGGGAAGCTCGTGGCTCACTCGAAGCCAACCCCGCGCGGCTCGACGAAGTGGCGCAGGCCGGACGCGAACAAGCTTCCAAGGTCTCCCGCCAAACGCTTGAAGAGGTCAAAGACGCCATGAAGATCTCGCTCTAACGCCCTTCTTGAAGGTAATTGTCTATTCGTAGGGCCGCATCCCGGGTCAAGGCCCGGGACACAGGCCTTATGCCGCCTAGTCCCCTCCTTTGCCTCCTGCCCTGCCTGAGTCTCATATGTACCGAACCCGCGCAGACCGTTGACTTAGTCCGCTTCCAAAAGTACTATTTAGGGTTCCCCTTTCCTTACTGGATTCTCTAAAACATTTCACAAACAGGAACGTGATGGCTATTCGTGTTGGAATCAATGGGTTTGGACGAATCGGGAGAAACTTTTTTCGGGCCTCCTTGTGTGACCCTCATATTCAAGTCGTCGGGATCAACGACCTGACCGACGCTAACACCCTGAGTCACCTTCTGGCCTTTGACTCGGTTCATGGCCGCTTTCAAGGAACGGTTAAGGCCGAAGACGATCACCTGCTTGTCAATAACCAACGCATCAAGGTCTTTGCGAAACGCGACCCCAAGGCATTGCCCTGGAAAGAGCTCGAGGTCGACGTGGTCATCGAGGCGACGGGTCGCTTTACCGACCGGGAAGGGGCGGCCCAACATTTATCAGCCGGCGCCCCCCGTGTGGTGATATCGGCCCCGGGGAAGAATGCCGACTTTACGGTCGTGTTAGGCGTGAACGAACAATCGTATGATCCCAAGGCTCACCACATCATCTCGAATGCTTCTTGTACGACCAACTGTTTAGCCTCGGTGGCCAAAATCCTGCTCGAAAATTTCGGCATTGACCATGGCTACATGACCACCATTCACTCCTATACCAATGACCAGCAACTGCTGGATTTACCCCATAAGGATCTGCGGCGTGCCAGAAGCGCGGGACTCTCGATGATTCCGACCTCTACCGGCGCGGCCAAAGCCTTGCATCTGGTGATCCCGGAACTGAAAGGCAAACTCGACGGGCTCGCCATTCGCGTCCCCACCCCCAATGTTTCTCTGATCGACCTGGGCGTAGAAACCGAACGGGATTGTGATGCCGCCGAAGTCAATGCGGCCTTTGCCAAGGCTGCTGAAGGCCCGCTGAAAGGCATCCTTGAGTATTCCGAATCGCCTATCGTCTCCATAGATTTAAATGGGAGTTCCTACTCGGCGATTGTCGATGCCCCGCTCACCGCCGTAATGAATCGTCGGTTCGTCAAGGTGTTCGCCTGGTACGATAACGAGTGGGGGTATTCATGCCGGTTACGAGATTTGGTTAAATTTTTAGCCTCGAAAAACTAAGCGTTCAGGCTTCGCCCTCCTGCCCGGTTGACTGGATCCTGCCGGGTCTGGAGGAAAGGATTGTTCATGCATATTACCAAACGAACCATTGATCAAATCGACCTCCAAGGCAAGCGTGTCATCATTCGGGTCGACTTTAACGTTCCACTCGACGAGTCTCTCCAAATCACGGACGATTCTCGAATTCGCGCGACTATTCCCACGATCAATCATGTCGTCGACGAAGGGGCGAGTGTGATTCTGTGTTCACACTTGGGGCGCCCCAAAGGAACGGTCTGCCCGGAACTCAGCTTGACACCGGTGGCCAAACGCTTGAAGCGCCTACTGGGGAAAGATGTGACGTTTGCGCCGGACTGCGTGGGGCCGATCGTCAAAAACCTCGCAAGTCAATTACAACCCGGCGATGTCCTGTTGCTGGAAAATCTCCGGTTTCATCCCGGAGAGGAAGCGAATGATGACCATTTTGCTTCGGAGTTAGCCTCTTTAGGGGACGTCTTTATCAATGAAGCTTTTGGGACCGCGCATCGGTCCCATGCCTCAACTGTAGGAATCCCCACATTCATCAAGACTTCCGCAGCCGGCTATTTAATGAGGCAGGAAGTGGAATACCTTGAGGGGGCCGTTGAAAATCCCACTCGCCCCTTTGTGGCAATTTTAGGGGGAGCGAAGGTATCGGGAAAAATTGGCGTGATCGAAAACCTTGGGAAAAAAGTTGATAAAGTCATTATTGGCGGAGGCATGGCGTTTACGTTTCTGAAAGCCACGGGTCTTGAAATCGGTCGATCCCTCGTTGAAGATGAGATGCTTGATTTCGCCAAAGGCGTTCACGAACATGCCCTCGAGCGAGGGATAAAATTTTATCTTCCGGTGGATTGCGTAGTCGCGGCCAGCCTAGACCCTGGTGCCGAAACGAAAATTGTTCCCATTCAAGAGATTCCCCAAGGATGGTATGGAATGGATATCGGCCCGGCCTCCGTCAAACTCTTTTCCGAGGCCGTTGAAAATGCCAAAACCATTCTCTGGAACGGGCCGATGGGTATGTTTGAACGAGACGCCTTTGCCCGAGGGACCCAGGCCATGGTCCATGCCATCGCCAATGCCTATGCCCTCACGATAGTCGGGGGAGGGGCAACCGCCTTAGCCGTCCACCGCGCCGGTGAAACCGACAGCATGTCGTTTATTTCAACAGGGGGTGGCGCGGCGCTCCAATTATTAGAGGGAGGGGACATGCCGGGGCTTGCGGCACTCCCGGATCGGTAATGGGTCTGACGCCTTCCTCTTCCCCTGATCTCCTACGGTCACTGCTTTCGTGAAACCTCGACTCATAGCAGGCAATTGGAAAATGCACAAAACAGCCGCCGAGGCTGTCGAGTTTGTCCACCAATTTCGGCAAGCGCTGGCTTCCGACGTCTCCGTGGACATCCTACTTATTCCGCCGTTTACCGCCCTTGACGGCATCCAGCACATTCTCCATGCCGATGATCCGTTCCGACTGGGAGCGCAGGACCTGTATTGGGAAACGGAGGGTGCTTACACGGGTGAAGTCTCCGGACGCATGCTGAAAGATGTGGGGTGTCAGGCGGTTATCATTGGACATTCGGAACGCCGGCGACTTTGGGGGGAAACCGATGCGCAGGTCAACAAAAAGCTGAAAGCCGCATTGCACCATGATCTCGCTCCCATTCTCTGCGTGGGGGAAACTCTGGAGGAACGACAAGCCGGGCATACGCAACAGGTGGTCAAAGAACAAATGATCCAAGCACTACACGATCTTCCCCCTGCTCAGATGACGGGTCTCACCATTGCCTATGAACCGGTTTGGGCTATCGGCACCGGATATGCCGCCACGGTCCAACAGGCTGAAGACGTGCATGCCTTTCTTCGCTCAATTTTAACTGTGGAATGGCCGCAAATCGGACAACAGATCCGAATCATCTATGGAGGAAGCGTTTCTCCTGAAAATGCCCAAGAACTCTTTGGGTCAGATGAGATCAATGGGGCTCTCGTAGGAAAAGCTTGTCTTGATCCTGAAGGCTTTGCTAAGATTTGCCGGATAGCATCCTAATCGTACAACGTGACCAAAAAGCTGTCGGGAAGCGTCTATGTATACTTTCACTATCATTCTCCATCTCATAGCCTGTTTTTTAATGATTGCCGCGATCTTGCTACAGGCAGGGAAGGGTGCAGAAATCGGCGCGGCATTCGGTGGATCCAGCCAAACGGTTTTCGGAAGTCGTGGTCCCGGGACGTTTCTCAGCAAGGTCACCATAGGCACCGCGATTATTTTTATGCTCACATCAATCAGCCTCGCGTTACTTTCCAGACAGGAAAACGTCGCTTCTTCGGTGATTGATGTTCCCGCTGCTTCGAGCGAAGCAACCTCCTCCGGTCCGGCAAGCACGGAAGCCCCTCCTGAATCGTCCGCGCCTCACGCCGAAGACGCGGCACAGTAATTTTTCTTGAAATACGGAAAAAGGCGAACCTGGATTTTCACGCCTGGTCGGCGCAAGACGGTCCAGGAGACGAGGACTGAGAAATCCGGGTTACACGGGAGTCAGCCAATGGGCGTGGGAAGGGTCTTCGCCCTTCACGATGTCGAAAAAGGCTTTCTGCAGAAGATCCGTGACAGGCCCTCGTTTTCCAGTTCCAATTTGACGGTCATCAATTTCCCGAACCGGAGTCACTTCGGCAGCCGTCCCTGTGAGAAACGCCTCCTCGGCAACATACAACACATCCCGAGTGAACCGTTCTTCAACCACCGGGATCTTGTTCTCTCGAGCCAGCTCCAAAATGGCACGACGAGTGATGCCTTCCAGAATGGAGGTTAAAGGAGTGGTCTTGAGCACGCCCTTCGACACGATAAACACATTTTCTCCAGTCCCCTCGGCCACATAGCCTTCCGTATCCAAGAGAATGGCCTCATCATACCCCCCATTTTTCGCTTCACACTTGGCTAAAATAGAATTCACGTAGTACCCGGGGACTTTTGCGCGGGTCATGGAGACATTCACATGGTGGCGGGTAAACGATGAAACCTTAGCCCGAATTCCCTGCACTAAGGCGTCCTCTCCCAAATAGGTGCCCCAAGGCCAGGCGGCAATCGCCAGCTTCACGGGATTATTCCCCGGATACAGCCCCATTTCGCCATACCCCACGTAAAGCAAGGGACGGATATAACAGGAGTCCAGCTTATTGATCCGAACCGTTTCCACGATGGCTTCGGACACATCCTTGCGACTATAGGGGACTGTCATCAGCATAATATGCGCCGACTCGAAAAGCCGATCCACATGCTCATGCAAACGAAAAATCACCGACCCGGTTTTCCCTTGGTAGCAACGAATACCTTCGAAGGCTCCCAAGCCATAATGCAAGGAATGCGTCAAAATATGGACAGAGGCTTCGTGCCAATTCACAAAGGTCCCATCCATCCAAATTTTTTCACTTGGCGTCACCATGACTGGCCTTTCTGCTCTCGACGTTGGACAAAGAAACGGTTCTTGAAAATTCGTCCACGTATTTATACCGAGTGAGGTCTCAGCCTGTCAATCAAACTTCTGATTACCCCAACACCCCGGAACGTCTTGACACCTTCTCAAGGTGCATGATACATGTCCTTGCAGTAAAAGGATGACGCTCTCATGTACGCGATCTTAGAAACCGGCGGAAAACAATATCGGGTCGAACCAGGATCGGTCCTTCAGGTCGAAGAACTTCACGCCGAAACAGGCCAAACCTTGCAACTCAAGCCTGTTCGATTCATTTCGACGGATGGGGAACCCCTTCTGGGACAACCGGCCCTCGAACACGCTCATGTCCAAGCCACGGTCATTCGAAACGGCCGCACTCGGTCAATCACGGTGTTTAAGAAAAAACGAAGAAAGAATTACCGAAAAACCCGTGGACATCGTCAATCATTCACCCAACTCCGAGTCGATGAAATCGTCACAGGGTAACGAGTAGGACAAGGATCCGGCATGGCACATAAAAAAGGTGGCGGTTCATCGCGAAACGGACGTGACAGTAATCCTCAGTATCTGGGAGTCAAACGATACGCCGATGAACCGGTTCAACCAGGCAATATTCTCATTCGCCAACGAGGCACCAAGTTTCATCCCGGCTATAATGTTGGGATGGGCAAGGATCATACCCTCTTTGCCAAAATTGCTGGAATCGTGAAATTTGAGGGGGGCGAAGCGCGACGCAAGATTAGCGTGTATCCCTCAACGTAAACCACTATCTGGTTCATCTTTCCATCCTCCCTGGTTTCTTTCTTCCCAATCTTCCTATGACAATCGGGCTGATGGCGCCTTATGTTTATCGACCATGCAAGAATTTTTGTCCGATCCGGCAACGGCGGGCATGGGGGCTGTAGTTTCCGACGGGAAAAATTTGTACCCTATGGTGGGCCTGATGGCGGTGACGGCGGGCATGGAGGAAACATCGTCATCACAGCCTCAACCAGTATGACGACATTGCTCGACCTGAAGTACCGACGCCATTATGAGGCCGAGTCAGGCTCTCCAGGGCAAAGAGCCAATCGACATGGTCGCTCCGGCTCCGACGTGACGATCACCGTGCCGGCAGGAACCCTGATCAAAAATGCAGAGACCCAAGACCTCCTGGCGGATTTAGTGACACCGGGCCAAAGTGCGATCATGGCCAGGGGCGGAAAAGGCGGAAAAGGGAACGCCCGGTTCTCCACCTCCACGAACCGAGCACCACGAGAGTTTGAAGCGGGCGCATCCGGCCAAGAGTTGCAACTCGATCTGGAGCTGAAACTCTTGGCCGATGTCGGTCTCGTAGGGTTTCCAAACGCCGGAAAGTCCACGCTGATTTCCACGCTCTCGGCCGCTCACCCGGAAATTGCCGATTATCCTTTCACGACCCTGCAGCCGCATTTAGGGGTCGTCGCCATAGGCGAGTACGACAGTTTCGTCATGGCCGACATTCCCGGACTGATTAAAGGAGCCCATACGGGCAAAGGCTTAGGGCATCAATTTCTTAAGCATATTCAACGCACGCGCTTTCTGCTGTATCTTGTTGATATTTCCGAATGGACCACGGATGATCCCGTGAACACGTTGCACGTGTTACAAGAAGAGCTCTCCGCGTTTGATCAAACATTGGGGCAACGGGCTTTTGCCGTCGTCGGGACCAAAGTCGATATCCAAGGCAATGGGCAGCATCATCTGGAGATCCAGCACTATTGCCAGGAACATCTAATTTCCTTTTTCCCGATCTCCTCGGCCACACGTGAAGGACTCGAGGCCTTACGCGCATTTCTTGCCCAACACCTTCATGAAGTTGAAACAGCATGAGAGATCCTATCCTCTCACACGCCAAACGTCTCGTCGTTAAAATAGGCAGTAGCATTCTGGCCGCCCGATCGGCAGGATTGCGGCTCGACCACATTCAACGCCTCTCCACTGAAATCGCTCGGCTCAAACAGGAAGCACGGGAAATCGTCTTGGTGTCATCAGGGGCCATTGTGGCAGGCATTGCAAAGCTCGACCTTAAGGCCTATCCCCAAACCCTCCCCTTGAAACAGGCCGCGGCTTCAGCAGGACAAAGCCGTCTCATTCATGCCTATGAAACCTGTTTCCAGGAAGCCGGACAAAAAATCGCCCAGGTGTTGCTCACGCATCAAGACCTGGCCGATCGAAAACGTTTTCTCAACGCACGGCACACGCTCACGACATTGCTACAATTGGGGGTTATTCCCATCATCAATGAAAATGATGCCGTCTCAGTAGATGAAATTCGTTTTGGCGACAATGACACCCTCGCAGCTCAAGTCGCTCATCTGGTGGATGCGGATCTTTTGATTATCCTCTCGGACGTCGACGGACTGTTCACCCAAGACCCGCGACACCATCCGGAAGCCACGTTGATTTCACACATTACGGACATTACACCCGACATCGAACAAGGAGCAGGAACCTCTCAGAGTCAAGAAAGCCGCGGGGGAATGGTGACGAAAATCCAGGCGGCAAAACTGGCCCGTCAATTTGGAGTCCCGACGTTGTTACTCAATGGTGAAACCCCTGACTTGCTGCCGAGCGTCTTTGCCGGATCCGAACAGGGCACCCTGTTCTTTCCCCAAGGCCGGAAACTGCCTAGCCGCAAACACTGGATTGCCTATACGCTACGATCGAAAGGACAACTCGTGCTGGATTCCGGAGCCGTCAAGGCGCTGACCAGTCGAGGGAAAAGCTTGCTGCCTTCCGGGATTGTTGAAGTGAAGGGAACCTTTGTGGCAGGCGATCCCGTTTCTTGCGTTGATGCGGATGGAAAAGAGTTTGCCAAAGGACTGGTGAATTTTTCATCGGAAGTCGTGTCCGGGATCAAGGGGCGCCGAACACAAGAGATTCACCGTGAGTCGGGAACTCACGAATATGAAGAAGTGATCCACCGGGACAACCTTGCGCTGTTGGTCTAACCACCTCGTCCTTGATTCACCCCATTCTTCGTAACACAGTGAGCGATTCCCCATTCACTCGAATCGGTTTACTGGGTGGCACGTTCAACCCCATTCATCACTGCCACCTTTCGATTGCCAGGCAAGCGCAACACGCCTTGGCGCTCGATCACGTGATCTTCATTCCTTCGGGCGACCCACCTCACAAATCGCGTGCATCGCTGGCCCCGGCTCACCATCGATTGAGCATGGTAAAACAGGCCATCGCGGGGCTGCCGGACCTTACGGTTTCCGATGTGGAAACCACCGTGCAGGATACATCCTATACCATCGATACGGTACAAACGCTTCGAGAAACCGTGAAGGGCGAACTCTGGTTCATCATCGGCCTCGATGCGTTTCTTGAGATTGCAGCGTGGAAATCGGTTGAGACCTTATTATCCTCGACGAACTTTCTTGTGCTGTCGCGGCCAGACCTTCACTTTTCCCAAGTGGCCTCGCTGCCACTGTTACCTTCTCTGCCTCCCACGCAACTTCAGCGTTTAGACTCCGGCCAACAAAATCGGCTGGATCTCGCCATCGGACCGCAAGCCACGATCACGTTTCTGCGGATTGCCCCTTGTCGGGTGTCCGCGTCCGCCGTCCGTGAACGAATTCAGAAGGGCTTGGACGTCACGGATTGGTTGCCACCCCCGGTCCATTCTTATATAATTCAACACAACTTGTACGTCCCGCATTAAGGAGGAGCCATATTTCAGACGTCAGACACAAAGCATTGCTGATTGGGGGAATTGCCCTTGATAAAAAAGCCTCCGATGTCATGATCCTTCAAGTAGAACACCTCACCTCGATTGCCGACTATTTCGTCATTTGCTCCGGAAATTCTGAACGCCAAGTCAAAGCCGTTGCCGAAGCCATTCGGCAAGAAATGGCGCGTCGCTTTAAGGATCACGCCACCCTAGAGGGAGAAACCGCAGCAAACTGGATCCTTCTCGATTATCGAGACATCATCGTTCATATTTTCCGGGAAGATATTCGCACGTATTACGGCATTGAAAATATGTGGAGAGATGCCCCGCAAATCCCGCCAACGGAATATGATACGCTTGCCCTGGGGCACCCTTCGTCACAGCCTCCTGAATCCACAAAGGTGTTTCATCAAGCAAGCTGACACATTTTTTTTGTAACACCCCGTCTTGCACAAAGGGAGTAAGCGAATGACTCAATTTGACATTCTCGCGGAACAGGTGCTGCAGGGCCATTCGGTCACCCGTGAAGAAGGCTTGGAGATGCTCCAAACCGACGACGCGCAACTCTTACCCCTTCTCAATGCCGCGTATAAGATTCGTCACGCCTATTTTGGTCGAAAAGTGACCATCCAAATGTTGTTCAATGCGAAAAGCGGCGCCTGTCAAGAAGATTGCCATTATTGTTCGCAATCCAGTATCTCCACCGCTTCCATCGACCGCTATGCGCTAGTATCCCCTGATGAAATGCTCAAGGGCGCGCGTCGGGCCTATGAGGCCAAAGCCCAACGATACTGTGTGGTGATAAGCGGAAGAAGCCCGCTCGACAAAGAAATGAACGACATTGCGTCTGCGGTGAAGCAGATCAAACAGGAACTCCCCATGCAGGTCTGCTGTTCCTTGGGACTCCTCACCGAACCCCAGGCCAGACAACTGAAAGCCGCCGGCGTCGATCGCATCAACCACAATTTGAACACGAGCGAAGCCTATCACGCCTCCATCTGCACGACCCATACGTATCAAGATCGGGTGGCCACCTTACAAAATGCACGAGCCGCAGGCTTGGAATTGTGTTCAGGCGGTATTATAGGCATGGGAGAATCCGACGAAGATCTTCTGGACCTGGCCTTCGCCCTGCGAGACATCAACCCCGACTCGATTCCATTGAATATGCTGCATCCGATTCCAGGAACCCCATTAGCCGACACCACGCACTTGACCCCGCAACGGTGCCTCACAATCTTATGCCTGTTTCGCTTTATCCATCCGCAAAGAGAACTCCGCGCGGCTGGCGGGCGCGAGTTTAATCTTCGATCCCTGCAACCCATGGCCCTGTACGTCGCGGATTCGCTGTTCGTCAACGGCTATTTAACGACGCCGGGGCAACCCAGTCCTGAGGTTGAACAGATGCTCGAAGACATGGGCTTCGAAGTGGCGGGAAAAGATCCTGCCGTGCATGACTCCCCAGGAAGCAGGAGCGCGCGCGCTATGCTGACACAGGCTCCCGGGTCATAACGGTTGTTTTAAAATCATTCGCCTCCCTCCTGGTAAGAAGAGAAACCCCACCACCGACGTTTGTGGCATAAACATGTTGTGCAATTCGTTGATATACGGCCAATGCTTGTGAGTGTGGATGACCATATTGATTATCCACACCTGCGCTGATTAAAACAGTATTAGGGGAAACCAATTTCACCGTTATAGCGTTGCATCCGCTTTTAGAACCATGGTGCGGTGCAGCCATCACATCGGATTTTAGCGCATTACCGAATAGCCTGTTAACTGTATCCCAGCGATCCGTCTCAGTATCGCCTGTTATTAGATACGAAAAACCATCCATTCCAAGGCCGGTTAATTTCAAGACCAAACTGCAGTTGTTTGAATTATCCATATCCTCAATATGTGGCGAAAACAATTCAAACTGAAATCGAATTGCCAAACCATCCAAAATACGAGAATCAAGTTTGTCGAGACGCACAGACAGCTTTTTTAAAGGGCGACTCGTGTTCTCACGACGATGCTCATGTTTTCTGATAATACGAAAAACGGCACCGGCATTATCCGTATCATGGTAGTATTTAGGGTACATGATCCACGCGGGTTCATAGCTTGAAAGTATATAATCCACACCATCGGGATGTGCGTGGTCATTATCAAATCCGGTTAGTATGAGTCCATCCACGTGCTGTCCCTTGGTAAATGTGTCAAGCTGATATTTAATATCAGACACCAATTCTTCATCCGAAACAGGCATGAATGAATCGATAATTACAGCTTCACCCCCATGACGCACCGCTGCTAATGCTCCTTGCCCAACATAGATAGTTAGAATTTTCATGTTTCACCCTCCAAATTCAACATATTATTACTCTTCATTGACTCTCTGATAATATTCGAAATAACTGTCTGTTTAATTCAGTTTGAATTGTAAAAGCAGCAGATCTGCATGAATTAAATCGCCTCTTCTCTAAATTCTTAATTGACTCAACAAGTTCATTGCGCGTGTCCCTCAAATGTACTGCATAATCAACATTCTCGTTATCCTGTATTTCAGCGATAACCGTGCTAATATCTGAGCCATCGATTAATTCAATCACACCCTTCCAGTACACAGAGTTAGTTCTTTGTGAAAAAAATGGATGTAATTTCGGGTAAAACTCTTTAAGGAACTGCTGATCTATCCCTCTATCGGAAACTTGACTAACCGATTGTTTTATATCGACATTCCGTTTCTGATTAACCTGTTCAAGATTTACTTTACTCGGCCACCATAAAGGTTCATCCATGATCTTAATTGCTTTTGGCGGGATTTCATAAACATTTGGATCGCCCCTACGCAAAAGAAAGTGTCGAACATTATATCTATCTAGTCCATTACTGGAACTACCGCGACTAACAACTAATAAGGCATAAAAGAAGTCAAGGTTATGTTGGTTATGGTTGACTATGCGCTGATATGTATTCCTGTCACCATCACTTAATGTTGGGTATCCATTGACATGGTGTGTATGCCAATTTCCCAGATGTTCAAGATCTGGATATTTGGCTTCAATTTCACGAAATACATTTGCCTGATGTTCACCGTCCTGGAAGAAACTGGTTGCCGTGCGACGGGCTCGCGGCCCTGGTTCAATTACGCCTGTAACGTGAATTTTAAGGCGTTTGCGCCAATCTATTTTATAGGTGCCTACTAGACGCCCACCTGTCTCGTCAGCATCATAGTGATCACACTCATCAAATATTGTGTCTAGCGCTGCCGCTGGCATATAGACATTTATAGTATTGATAAAAGTATCCGTTTTCATTCTATGCACCCACAAACTCTGCAATCACCCTGTGGCATCAAATTAATACGTTGCAACTGAAAGTTTTTTTTAAACGGATGGACCGGTCTGTTCCCCCACACAAGATAGTTTTGTTCAATCGGAGATAAATATTTCGGTCGTTCATTTAATGTTTGAGCAATACAATCTAAAGCAAAACGGGCATGAAATGTCGCTATAAACGAAATATCTGTGGTTAGGCCAGGGGAATCTTTTATTTCAGTAATATTCATCCCATACATCTTTTTACGCTCTTCTTCAGACAACAGATCAATTTCCCTGACACCATCTCTAAACTCAGTGCGTTCCAGAATGCTCTCCAAACAGGCAAGACAACCTCCTTGATAGGGCCGGTATGCAAATACTTCTCCACCAATGCCACGTGTAAAAACCCGACCTACCACAAAAGGCGTTTTAGTTTTTACACAAGCATCGTTTACCCGAAATCGAGACCCCTCATTATCGGTGGCCGATATGACAACAGTGCTTGCATCAACCAGTGTATCGAAGTCTTTAAGTTCAAAAATATCCTTGTCGTACTTTTCTATTTTCAGGGCTGGATTGCGATCCAGTAAAATCTCGCTGAGAGCGTCCACTTTTTTTTGTCCAACAAATCTGAGACCACATACATGCCGTATCACATTTTCAGGTTCCAATACATCGTTATCAATTAATGTAAAATTGACAATTCCAGACATAGTCAATTGTAACGCAACCATACCCCCGCCAGATCCACACCCGGCGATTAAGACATTTGCTTTACTAAGCTCACCTACATCGAAAAGGTTTTCAATACGTGCAAATAGCTTATCGTTCATTTGATGATTCTCCAGCCATTCAGAAATTCCACTTACCTGATTGCTTCCATTGCTTGTAACTATTCAGCCATCTTTCAGTAAGTTCCAACACATGCAGTAAATTTTTATTCCCCGGATTCCAAGACTCAATTGCTCCAAAAATGCATAAAGACCCATCCTGCCATTGATGAGGACAGTTGTCCTCAATTGGTTCGACAAAAATCTTTGGACAATTATTTGGGTATCCGTGTGGCATTAAAATTTTTATTAAAAACTCTTCGCGTCTTAACTTTAAACAAATTTCATTCTCTGATGTGATACTTGTTGAATAATCTATCCCTGCTTCTCTAAGCTCATCACAATCCTTATTGATACGCTTTGTATCGATATCAGGGAGGAAAATTGAAATTGGCACTAAACATGCCAATTGCTGTCCACTACGCTCAATTACAAATGCCTCTCCATGACGCGAAACACGATCCAATATTTCACCTGGAGAGCTTCGTAGAGTCATCATCGGTAGAGGTTTAAATTCAATCGGCATGCGAATAATCCTTAATGTTTAATTTCGGCACCCGGCCATTTCTTTGTTTGTAACCACACTTCATACTTGTTCAGCCATTTAGCAGCCCGTGAAATGACATGTACCAAATCATGCCTTCCAGGGTTCCATGTAGCCTGGTGTTGATAGCAGATATTGCCGTTTCCATATCGGTGTGGAGAACCTGACTGTATCGTAGGTCTCCTTACATTTATGCTAGGCATAGCAAATGGGTATGTATCTGAAAATGTAATAGCGAGTGTGTAATACCTGCTCGCTGATGTTTGAAGCGCTACCAGCACATAAGGAATTCCGTTTGGGCTCAAATGTTTCTCAACAAATTCAAAGCTTCTTTGTGCCGTTACTATTTCCTTACTGATCCTCAATATATCCATTTATAGCAATCTCCTACTTTTGATATTCACCACCTAAATCCTCACGCATTGTTATCGGTTTTCTACCCTGTAGTTCCGCTGAACTTGTACTGCCTCTAGCGCGAACCTCGCCATTAGGCAAGATCTCAATTGGAACATCTTCTTCGTTTTCTAATAACTGCTCCAACTCAAAAATCGTTGGCTTTCGGCTCATAAGTTCACCTCTAATTTAGTATCGTTAATTAATACAGTTGCACAATTGTTATAATTATGACATAGACTAGATTCTAGATTCAAGATTAAATCATTTTTTCTAATTTTGAATTTAAAAACAATGTGTTATTCAAATTGAAGACACAGTCATGAAATACCGAAACTTCAAATTTCGCTGATGTGAGTCTGAATGGAAAACTCCAGAAAAATCGGGATAACGCTATCAGGCGGCGGGTTACGTGCTGCCGTGTTTCAATTTGGTCTATTAAACAGACTAGCCCGCGACCAACAACTTGAAGATATTACGTTCTTGTCAACAGTATCCGGCGGCAGCCTCGCTATAGCCTTAATATTCGCTTTGAATAATGGTGCTTGGCCAGCTAGCGACACATTTTTAAACGATACAACACCAAAGCTCAGAGAACTCTTAACCACAGTACATCTTCAACGCTCGCTCTATTTAAGATGCGCATATAAATTCTGGAGGGCTCTTTTTTCCCGTGCCAACTTAATGGCTGAAGCTATACGCGATAGATGGGACATCAATTTATCGCTCAAAGATTTACCGGATACACCACGGTGGTTAATTAATGCTACCTGTTATGAAACCGGCAAAAGTTGGCGATTCGATAAAAAACGTATGGGCGATTATCAATTTGGTTATGTGATAAACCCTGATTGCGACGTAGCAGATGCCATTGCCGCATCGGCTGCGTTACCTATGCTTATCGGTCCATTTGAACTGAATACAGCTAACTATAAATGGCATAAATTTGGACCTGACCGTGGTGATGATTTTATTTCGATTGCACCGATGCTAAAGCGAGTACATTTATGGGATGGCGGCATTTATGAAAATCTTGGTCTAGAAAGTCTTTATAAAATGGATACCGGCCCACGTGCAGGCATTGATTATTTGATTGTTAGTGACGCAGGAGCACCCCTGAGAATCAAACAAAGTCGACTTGCCGCTTATCTGCGTTTGATTGATATTGGCATGTCACAGATTCGGGGATTGCGGTCACGTGCCGTTGTCAATTACTTCAAGAACCATCCTAACACAGGGTTATACATACAACTGGGCAATACGGTTAATGAAATCATCCATCGTGCCAAGGTTCAACTAAACTCTAACATCAATTGTGAGATGTGTTTAACCTCGCAACAGGTAAAGACAATTAGCAACATGAAAACCCATGTGAAGCGTTTATCAGAGCTTGAATTCGATTTACTACATCAACACGGGTACGAAGTGGCCGATACTACTATGTTTTGTTATTCCCCAACCCTGTATTCCCACACTCCTTATGACAATGGGCACTGTCCTAGCTAATGGAGCATCTAATCGTGACTGACCCCCTCACCGATACGGACAACTGGATGAGGATGTTGCCGGGGCTGGCTCAGCCTGCAACCATTTGTGAAGCGCCCATGTACCCCAACTCCTGCCCTTGTCTCATTGACTCTCAGAAAAGTCCTTAAGGATCCCCGGAACCTCCGCCACCCTCTTGGCAATGGCATATCCCCATTGCCCAAAAGTTCCATCTGCATTTACCGCAGTCACCCAGCGTTCGGCAGCGGCACGCTTGACTTCTTCCAACGGACCATAGCCTCTTGTTTCAAGGATCAGGGGGTACTGTCATTTTTTACCTCTCTGGTTGTGCTATATTAGCCGTCATCACTCTTAACGAAGCATCTATTCCAAACAGATAAAATTCACACAATATTTTCTTTATACGAGACACAGAAAAGATAGAAAACAAATCAAGCTTGAATGGATTGAACAAGCCGTTAACGATCCGGTGAAGTCATCTGATGGCCGAATAAAAAAGTGGGCTTATATCGATGAAACCCAAAAATATCTTAGGGTGCATTCTGCTGGAAGATGGTTTGACAATTCACAACGCTTTTTTTGACGGAAGGTTTAAGGAGTCGGAAGATGAAAATTAAATATTTTGAAGATACGGATACGGCATTGATAGAGTTTTCCGATCAATCAGCACATGAAACCAGGGAAATCAACGAATATATTTATATCGAGCTTGATAGAAATGGAAACTTGGTTGGCATGACCATAGAACATGCCAAGACACAAGCAAATATTAACGAACTGTTGTTTCAGCAAATGTCAGCCGGTTAAGTCTGAAAACGCGCTTCCATGGCTGACGATTCTCTCGTCACTCGTACCGTAACCCATCGGCGATCGCGCCGCTGGTGGCCCAACGAGCCGGAAGATATCCGGCAACCAACGCCGTCATTCCCGCGATGAGTATGGCTTCTAAGATGGTTATGAAAGGAACCGTCATATGAATGGTCCACCCAAAGGACTGCTTGTTGATCACACTAATCAGCAAGCCTGCGAGCAAGATCCCCCCGAGGAGCCCCAAGCCCAATCCTAACAATCCCAGACAGAGCGATTCTCGAACCACCAACCCTTGCACTTGCCTGCGGCTGCCTCCAATCGCGCGAAACGTCGCAAACTCCCGTTGCCGTTCGATCACCGTCGTCAAGAGGGTATTCATAATTCCAAGCAACCCGACGATCACCGCGACTACTTCCAACCCATAGGTCAGCCGAAAGGTTCGGTCAAACACTTCAAGAATATCGGTCCGCAATTCTTTGTTGCTGATAATCGACACCGGCAAAAGCGGATCGAGCGCCTTTTTCAGCTCCCTCCGTACATGTTGACTGTTCACGTGAGGCTCCAGATAAATTGCCAGCACCGTCGCGGTCGCATCACCCCACCATTCCTGGTAGATCGATCGGT
Source organism: Nitrospirales bacterium (assembly GCA_965247845.1). Taxonomy (GTDB): domain Bacteria; phylum Nitrospirota; class Nitrospiria; order Nitrospirales; family UBA8639; genus Bin75. The sequence continues at coordinate 963,048 of OZ252040.1, forward strand.
CGAGAACAATCTTTCCACCATCCGTAGCATAATCGTAAAAGACCCCTACCACCGTAAAATTCTTCTGCCCAATGGCAGTCGGCAAAGACAGCACATCGCCGACCCGGACCCCGAGTCGATGCGCTAACACTTCAGAGACCACCACACCCTTTTCTTCCACAGCTTGGTGGAGACGGTCCGAAGAATCTCCGTTCATAAACAGGTATTGACTCCGTTCCGCATGAAGGGAGAGATCTCGCGCCACGAGAGATGCCTGGGTGGATCCAACTTGAATGCGCACTTGACGATAAGGATCAACGGCTGCCACTCCCGGCACCGCCCTGGCTCGCTGAACCGTTTCCGGTGAAAGAACCGTTTCGAATTGATGGGCATCCAATACTTCAACAGGCGGGGTCACAATCAAATCGGCCATGAGGGTCTGGTCGATCCATTGTTCAACGGTATCGCGGAAACTCTCGACCATCACTCCTACCCCCACCACGATGGCAATACCCACCATAAAGGCCGACAGCGTGACACTGTTTCGCCCAGAAGACCGGGCAATCTGGTCGACGGCAAGGTGCGCCATCGACCCCGAAGACGTTTTGAAGAAAACCGACGTTGCCAGACCCAAAAGGTGAATCCCGAGAGGAGCAAGGAAGGTGCACCCCAGCAAGACACAAAACGCCGCCGCATATCCAAAAATGGGAAGACCATTGACCGGACCAGGTAAGGAGAGAACCCCGGCCACCCCCAAGACGGCCATGGCCAACACAGTCCATCGACCATGATGATGGTGACGATTGGCTTCGTTTTGCCCAGGAGCCAAGGCCTGAGCCGGAGCCGTCTGACTCGCTTCCCAGCAAGGTCCCAACGCCCCAATCAAGGACAAAACCATACCCAATAGAGAGCCTCCTACCAACACCAGAGGACGGAATGCAGGCACTCCCCGAGCCTCCATTCCGTAAAGTTCGGAAACCGTTTCCTGCTCGAGGCCGACAAGCCAATGAGCCAAGCCGCTACCGGCCACGGCCCCGAGTCCACCGCCAACGGCACCGACAATAATCGCCTCACCCAGAAACAACAGGCCAATCTGCCGCCGTAACATGCCTAGAGCGCGTAACATGCCGATTTCTCGCCGATATTGCACAACAGAAAATCCTACGGCGTTGTAGACCAAAAACATGCCGACAAAGAGCCCGACCATGCTGAGAGTGGTGAGATTCAGCTGAAACGACGTGAGCATACGCTGCACCTGCGCATTACGTTGTGATGAGCGAGTAACCAAAACCGAAGGCCCTAACCGTTCTTGAAGCTCCTGAATCACACGCTCCACCGATACGCCGGGGGTCGTCACGAGGTCCAATCCATCAAGCTGGCCCAGCCGCGCAAATTGCACTTGGGCAGCGGCAATATCCATGATAGCCAGGGGTCCCCACCGCTTTTCAGTGTGGGCAAGCTGCAACACTCCACGCACTGTCGTTTTGAATTGACGCGAGCCGACATGGACCACCACCCGATCCCCGCGGTGAACACCTAAGCTCGTCGCCAAATCACGGTCCACAAATAGCGCCTCGACACTGAGCAGGGGATCCAGGGAGAATTCCTGTTGCGGAGAGGCTTGCCACCCACCCGTCTTTTCATTGACCAGCGTCAACATGTCCAGCCCCCACACCGTACTCATGTGGGTGTTTCCTTCATCCGTTTCGAGAGTGACTGATTGGGCAATATAAGGATGGAGGGTTTGGATGTCGGGGTGCACCCGAATCTGTTCAATGAGCGTTTCATCGATTCGATGTTCGGCCCCCGAGATATGAATCGTGGCCTCTCCCACCACTTGTGTCACGGTTCGTTGAAACGCCTCAAATACGGTTTGATTCGCCAGAGACATGGCCAGGGCGGCCGCCACGCCCACGCCGACTCCCACCACGGTGAGTGCGGTTCTGAACGGTCGGCTCATCAAGTGTTTGAAAGCCAAAATCCCGAATAGTAAGAGTCGTTGTGACAAAAGTTGTTTCCCGAAATCTAGTTGTGGTAGTTTACGAAAATCCAATTGGATTGTTGAAAAAGCCCACCAGCGGGGCAGCTTGCTTTCGAAAAAATTTTGAACAATGCAACAACTTCCTCAAGTTCAGATACAGCGCTGAAGAAGGCGCGGGCGTCTCTTATGGCCAAAGTCAAGCCAGGTCCTCGAGAAATCAAAGGAAACTCAAAAGAACAACCTGAAGAGACGCTCTCTCTGACTTCTCGTCAAAAAGAAATTCTTCGACTCGTGGCCCAAGGTCACACGAATCGAGAAATCGGAGAACGACTGGATATCAGCGTCCGTACGGTTGAAGTTCACCGGTTTAATCTGATGCGACGACTCCGTGTGCGAAACGTGGCCCAGCTCCTCAGACAAGGGATGCTCTTACGCCTGATCCCGAAAAGTACCGTTCCCGCAAGTAAAGCCCACTAAACTGGTTCTTTTTGCTCCATCAAACACGTCCCTTGAAGGGTACTCGAATGAGCCCAACGACCGACCTGTCTTTGAGTGGATCACGAAGAGGAAAGAGGGCGGGCACACGTGGGGAAGCGGGGATTTGAGGTCAGAGCTCTTGTAATGTTCCGCGACATTCCAAAAGGGAACGGTACCCTTTCTGTTGTAAGAGTTCGCCGAGTTCTTTTTCCAGCCGTTGAAACACCCCGACCCCTTCATCGACGAGGGCCGTTCCAATTTGCACGGCGGACGCCCCGCATAACACATGTTCGAAGACATCCGTACCCGAGACGATCCCCCCTGTGCCGATGATGGGCATCTGCCCATCAAACAACTTCCAGAATGCCCGCACGTTGGCTAAGGCCACGGGTTTAATCATTGTCCCGCCAAGGCCGCCGAATCCACCTTTCGGCTTGATCACCACACATTCCTTATCCGGATCGACCACCAACCCGTTCCCCACGGAATTAATGACTGACAGGAAGTCGACCCCGACGTCTTGTAACATCCCGGCCGTGGCTTCATGGTGCACCGGATCAAAATACGGAGGGAGCTTGACCCCCATCGGCACGGTGATGATGTCTTTCAATTGCAGAAGGAGCGAGCGTGAGGCCTCCAAGTCATAGCCGATTTGCGGCTTTCCCGGGATATTCGGGCAGGATAGATTGACCTCGATGAGGTCAGGCCGAACGGCCGTGATCGCTTGAGCCGCTTCAAGAAAATCGGGAGGACCGAGCCCGGCGATGCTCGCAATAATGGGTTTCCCAAACCGTCGAAGCTCCGGAATGATTGTGGCATAGGCCGGATAGCCCAGATTGGGAAGGCCCATGGAATTGATGGACCCACCGGGAAAGCTGCAATACCGAGGCTCAGGATTTCCCTGCCGGAAAGCCGGAGTCATGGATTTGGTGACGATCGCCCCGCTCCGGGATTGGCCCAAGGTCTCCAGCTCTTCTTGGGTCACGCACAAAGCCCCTGCGGCATTCATCAGACAGGTTGAAAAACGCACGTTGGCAATCGTGGTCGAAAGATCCATGGACGATCTCACGTCGTTCCCGGGGCGTCTGCTATGGCAGGAAACCGATGATGCAGTTGCCCCTCGCACAGGTCGTACACGTGATCGGCTACCCGCGCGGCTGATTCCGAATGGGTGACGAACATGACGGTTTGGGATTCTTCCTTTGACACACGCCGAATAAGCGCCACAATCTCTTTGGCGGTCTGAGAGTCAAGATTTCCCGTTGGTTCGTCCGCTAACAGAATACGCGGTCGGTGGACGAGAGCACGAGCCAAGGCCACGCGTTGTTGTTCTCCTCCGGATAATTCCCAAGGCCGATGACCGGCCCGCTGTTGGACCCCGACTCGTTCAAGCGTCTCCCCGACACGTTGTCGAATGAATGTCGAGGACATCTTCTGAAGCCGTAACGGCAACCCGACATTTTCGGCAGCCGTCAACCCCGGTACTAAATGGAACGCTTGGAAGACCATCCCGATGGCCTCACGTCGATACCTGGTCCACTCTGCATCGGAAAACCGACGAGTCAACCGGCCATCAAGACGAATCGCACCGGAAGTCACGGTGTCGAGACCGGCAATCAAATTAAGAAGCGTACTTTTCCCGCTTCCACTTGGGCCCATGATGACACAAAATTCTCCAGCCGCGACCTGGAGGTCCGCATCTCGAAGGACAGACAGCGTGACGCTTCCCCGTTCATAGACCTTGCAGACACAATCCAAGGTCACCATAGACACCGATGCCCCTTCTCGATACTGTGCGATTCAGATTGTGAAGGCTGCCTTGTCATGACGACTCGCGCGATCCTATATCACATATCACATGACTCAAACATCCAACAACACAAGGAAGGAACTTGACAGAGTTGCGAGTGGTTCCTAGGGTTTTCCCAAGCTTCTCGCCTCACTCCCTATACCATGAAGAGCATGACCTCTCGATTTCTTCGCCGTCTCCTACACACCGTGTTTCCCATGAATTGTCGCATGTGCCACAATTCCCTCGGGGATGACCCCATTCCCTTCTTTTGTCAACCCTGCTGGAACCGTATTACTCCCATTCTTTCGCCGACCTGCCCTCGCTGTTCTTACCCCTTTCCTTCTCCGCACGTGCTGTCCCATAGTCCCGAACACGTATGCGGACCTTGTCGAACGCGCCCTCCGGCCTATAACCGAGCTTGGACGCCTTATGCCTATCAATCCCCATTGAAGGAGGCTATCGGTTTATTGAAGTACCACGGAAAGACTCAATTGGCACCATCGCTTGCTCAACTAATAGCCCAGGCGACTCCCGCCCCGACGAACGTCGATGCGATTATCGCGGTCCCGTTACACCCCGATCGACTCCGGGAACGGGAATTTAATCAAGCCCTCCTGTTAGCGCACCATTTGGGTAAGCAATGGAATCTCCCCGTTCTCACCGATGTCCTCAGGCGGACGAAGCCCACCCGACCACAAACATCCCTCACACGACGAGAGCGTTTAAAAAATCTTCGAAAATGTTTTTCCGTGACGACCCCTTCTGCCATTGAGGGGAAAACCATGTTGGTCGTGGATGATGTGTTCACCACGGGAACCACGGTCAATGAATGTGCCAAAGCGCTGAGAAAGGCCGGAGCTCAGGCCGTCTATGTTCAAACCCTGGCCAGGATCGTAAGCTGACTCCCAGTAATCTCGAGTGGCGTGAAACAAAAAAATGACATACCCGGTTAGCCTGCCTCCTCCTGTGCGGAGAGAGGGAAGAGGGAAGAAGCCTCCCCTGGCGTCAAGGCTGGGCGAAAAGAATTTCTTGACTTTGTAGATGGTTTTCTCTAGCCTAAACACCTGAGTTTTCCGTGTCCACCGTGGACCCACGGAGATGCGATCGACAAAGGAAGAACACCATGTTTGCCGGACAATATCACTGTAAACTCGACGAAAAGGGTCGATTCATCCTTCCGACTCCCTTGCGCGAGCAATTGGAGGGAGAGGGAGACCGCGTAATTTTCGTCAAAGGGCAAGAACTTCCGTTGTCAGCCTACTCGGTTCAAGAATGGGAGAAAGTCCTCACGCGCGTCAAAGACACCTTCAATGAAGATCAAAGTCGGCTCTTCATGCACTTTGTCGTGGCTGAAGCCGCGTCTTCTGAAATCGACAAGACGGGCAGAATCCTTATTCCCGGCCGGCTGAGAAAAGTCATCCCGCTGGAAGACGATTTGGAAATCGTGGTCGTGGGCATGTATCACCGATTGGAAATCTGGAATCCTTCAGAATGGCGCCGCTATCTCATGAAGCATGATGAACAATTGGAAGAAAATCTTGGGAAAATGCTCAACCTTCTCTAACCGAGGTCGCCCAAGCCCGTCCTTTGGCGAATCGTTTACACACCCTGCGAATTGTACTCTGTGTCCTCCTCGGACCGACAGGCAGGCCTTCCTCAATACGTTTTGAAAAACAGTCGTTCCAACGGTGAACCATCCAAGTTGACGGACGTCTCTGTTTGGCTGAGGTCTCAAATTTCACGGAAGGCTGCCATTGACGCTTCATCGAGGTCTCGAAAGAAACACCAGTGGCCCCGCCTATCCCCCGAAACCTTCTCCAATGCAACGCATTTCTCTCTGACCAAGAACGCCCTCTCAATGACTCTACCCATTCCGCCCAGCATCAACCGACAATATGCGACCGTCAACGGACGTCGAGTGTTGTCGGCAACGGGGCGTCGTTACAAACAGACGATCGGGCAATTGTTCATGACAACCGGTGCCACCTCTTCCGCCAAGTGGCACACCTTTTTGCGCACGGCACAAGAACAGTACCTGACACTGACGATTCATTTTTATTTTCCGACACTCTTGCGGCGAGATATCGATGGTGGACTCAAAATCGCTCAAGACGCCTTATGTGAAGCCATGAATCTCAATGATAATCGAATTATTGAAATCCACCTGTATAAAGCATTAGATCGAGACAATCCTCGACTCGAGTGCACCCTGGCCCTGGCAACCTCCCTGCGCCCTGCGATTCGCAAACAATCCGCTGCCCGGCGCGCCGACTGATCCTTCGCCGCGAACCCCTTCGCAACGCCTCAGGGCAAGCAGGACAGGCAGACCCTACGTTACCCCCCATCGAAATATTTTCCATCCCTTGCTTTTCGTATGGTCTCCTTGGTATGGAGAGCACATCGTCCAAACCGTAAGGGCGCTCCGGTCTACATTCCAGAATGGAGCCTACAGGGTATGCGGGTCCAACTATCTTGGATTATCAGTCTTGTGCTTGTAGGAACCTGTTACGTTCCGGAACAGGTTTCCGCCGATCGGATCCTCTTCAACCCGCAACAGAAGTTGCAGCTTCAACAAGCAGAGAAAATTTTTATCAAGGCTCTTGCGCTGACGGAAAAAGGATTGGTCGATCCAGCCATGATCAGGCAGGCGGCGTCTGATCAACTGACCGCAATCGGTTTCACGATCATTGCGACACAGAGTGAGCCACATGACGTCGTGCTGAAAGTGAAGTGCGACGAGCGAAAACCTTGGGGGGGCGTCAAGAAATCCGATGCAGCTATCCAGCAACCAGGAGCGCCTTCTCGAAATTGGAAAGGACCGGCCTGTCAGTTAAGCTATTTTTTCGATGGACAGAAGGGGCCGTGGCAGTATGAGGTACGCACCACTTTCGACAATGCGTGGGAGGCCTCCCGGGCCAACGGACGCAAAGATTCAGGCCAATTCGCTTTACAGCACCTCAGTCAGGCGTTGCGGGAAAGCTACTTCCCGCTTGATCTTGCAGCGGAATGGAAACAAGCCCGGCTGCTCTCTTCCCTTTTGACCGACCCCAAAACCGACCAAGCCACAAAACTCAAAATTTTATCACTCGCCGGCCATATGCCGGGAGAGACCATGCTGCAAGCCCTGGAACAGATCAGAACCCAGGCTGACTTCGCCATCCCCGCCACGGTGGCCTTAGGGTTTATGGGCGAACCTGCCATTCCGACCCTCATGGATCTGTTATCCGATCCATTCTCTTCAGTGGGAATTCAAGCCGCTGCAGCGGAAGCGCTTGGCGAAATCGGGTCCCATAGCGGCAATGTCCAAATCCTGCCGCCCCTCCTGGCCATGATGCAAGCGCCCGATGTTCACCTTCGCGTTCAGACGGAAATTGTGAGAGCCATTGGGAAAACGCCTGATCAACGGTCGGTTGAACCCCTTCAACAACTTGGGCTCAAGGCATGGACCGCCCGGTCGAATGATCCGCTCATGCAAGAACTCAGAGAAGCCGTCGATTTGAGCCTTTGGCAAATCAACCCCTCCGCTCACACCGATGAGTAGACCCGAGCCTCGTTGCAGCGGGGCTTGAAATGGCGCGCCCGAGGCGAATCACTGCATGCCTGGCAACATGCAAGTTCATCATTTTTCAATAGAATGACGCCAAAAATCTGCTCGCTGTTGATCTATCGGCCAAGAGACAGAAAGGGGCCAAAGGCCCACATGAATGGCAGCCTCCGAACCAAGGCTATTGGTGTGAGTATGGACAGCGCTGGAGGTCTATCAAGAAGAAGTACGAGCTAACCGTGAGCTCCTTGGAACAAAAGGCCTTGAACGAAATGGAGAGCACCTGCCCATGAAGGGCAATCTTTACCAGCCTTGAGGTTTGTGGATATTCGTGCCGGGGATGGGATTAGGCAGCTGCGAGTGTTGCAGGGAGATGGGGCGGATGGACCGCAAGAAGTTCGCATGCGCCCGGAGTTGATTCGAACAACACAGCGAGCGACTTCAAGCCTACGCGTCACAGCTTAAAAATCAACACCACCAGCTCAAATTAGAAGTGACGATTCTTCTCGCAATGCTAAAATCTGTTCTTAGCAAATAAATTGTCACCAGTGTCGTCTTTATTTTTTCTAACTATATTGGTAGGTTCCGTCTTATTTCAGCTACAAAGTCCACGTGTTTTGTCAAGTGAATTTGGGAGCCATCTGGGAAATGTCGGATCAGACAAGCGGAAAACAATTGGAGTTGCATCATGAAGAAGTTCGACTTTGACGATTTTGACGATAGGGATTTGGACGATGTTACACGCGTGGCGAGCATAGCCTTGCAGAACATACAAAAGCACTGTGGTCGCAAGAATGTCCCTAAGGCGAGAGTGAAATTCCCTCGTGGCTTCATCCGAACCAGAGAGGAGATCGAAGAGGAGGTTCCCAATATCGACGATAAGATTTTGGTCAGAAACATTTGTTATTCGTTAATAATGGTAGATGTGCTTCGGTGGCTTATGGTCCGAACCAATATTGATCATGCCGCGGCAAGTATGATCTGCAAAGAAATGATCTGTATTTACGGATCAATCTGTGAATCTCTTATACAGGAGGTGTTGGGCAAGGAGTACGATTCATTCAAGAAAGGATCAGATTGGCTAGTCAAAAAAAATGTGATAGACGTCGACCTCAAATCCAAGATCGATTGGATTTGGGACGACATGCGAAAAAACGAGCATCTCTACCTTGTTAAAGAACTTGAATACGACAAATACAAGAGAAGAGATGTCGACCGAGCTCGAGAGGCATACAACAAATTCTGTGAGAAGTTGAACGACCACCTAAGCTCTTCGCCCGAAACCGAGTAAACCATTCCCGCCCCTAACTATTTGGCTTGATGGCGTTGGAAATCAGAAGTTCGTGCAGGCGCTTGGGGTTCCCGGAGAACACCTTTCTCGCGTTGGGATTTCCGAAAGAAGTACAGTTTTCCTTCGTCATCCGTGAAGTGGCGTTGCTGCATTTCTGACACGTAATGCTGTCTTTTCGGTTTGTTCATTGGTCAAGTCCAAGATAACTTGATTGAGTACACTCCCTAGTTTTTTTCATGATGCGTCCTCCTTCTCTTAGTCTATGCCGCCACCCGCCATTGATTTTTGATGAGTTGAAAGGTGGGCTTCCTCTTCTTCCCCTTGGGCGGTTTCACCATCATGAGTCGCTTCGCAAAATCTAGCAGGGCTTCCTTGCCAGGCTCGCCTGCACTTGCTTCTCGAATGAGCACACGCGCTAAGGTATCGCCGGTTTCACCAAGATTTTTATATTTCCCATTTTCAACCCGCGAGAGATGAGCGGGGTTGATCCGCAAAAGTGCCGCCAATTCTTGCGCCTGGAAGCCGGTGTGCTTGCGGAGATAGCGCAATTCTTGACCCGTTAAGAGTCCCGGTTTGCGCAACAAGTTCCCAGCAATGACATCCATCAAAGGACCAAGTTTGGGAATTTCCACGTCATACTCACGGCAAGATGCACAATGATGTAACGTGACACCAGCCAGGTAGATATTGCTCAACCCACTTTCCACGAAGCGGTAAGGCTTCTCAATCGTCGAGCGTTCGGGCACCAACGCGCCTCCGCATTTTTGGCATTTCATTAGATCCCCCTCCTGCTTTTACCTGAGGCCCCCTTTCACCTCAGGTCCTCCTTCCACCAATGACCGTAACGATGATGAGTGCGTCTTCGATTTCAACCACACAAGACCCTTGTTTATTATTCAGGGTGTGCCCCTTGATTTTATAACGCCAAGTCCCCTCTGGCATGGAGTGATCAACTAACTGGCCATACCATAAAATGTTTTTCATATCTTGGATTGTGATGTTCCGTTCGGCCATACGCTTGCGGGCATGGTGCCGAATGATGACAGCGTTGTTATTCCAGCGTTCCTTGATCGCGTCTTAAGTCGTCGCTCTCCTAGTGGCTTAACTTGATAAATCATCAAGTTAAGAATTATAGAAAAATATTGATAATTTGTCAAAAAACAGATTGAGCCATTTCTGTCTTTTTAAATTTTATTGTGCTGGGTTTGGTTGTGGAAAGAGGGAGAGAAAACTACTCGGGCGTTGAAAATCAACAGTTCGTGCAGGCGCTTGGGGCTCCCGGAGGAAACCGAATAAGAGGGCTCGACCTTCGCATCCACCCTGCCAGCCGGAGCGCGCGTCCGATGCGGCGTTTTCAAACTGCACTGCAACTGCACCTAATCAAAAATTGGCTCATGACGGCGCAGCATAAAAACAAAACATTCATTGTATTTCAACAAGTTATATGGCGCGCCCGAGAGGAGTCGAACCTCTAACCTCTTGATCCGTAGTCAAGTGCTCTATCCATTGAGCTACGGGCGCGATGCTTAGCCGTTTGATGGAATGGTCAGATCGTCCCTTAACAAGGAAGATTTGATCCTTATGGAAGGTAGCCCATTTTATACAAGTCCCTGAGGAGCCGGGTCAACTCAGTTGTTCAGGCAATTGGGTTTTCAGAATGATCTTAGGCAACGGATACGAGGGAGGAAACAGGGGTTCCAAAGAGCGTTGAGGCTGAGGCATCATCAACCTTAATCGTGACCGGATCTCCGAGGGAGAGCGGGGTCACGCCTTTGTCCCAGACGACGGTCACGTTACTTTCCGTGTGTCCCATCCATTGTTGAGAAGATTTTTTCGCATTGCCTTCCACCAGCACGGCTACTTCCGTTCCGATTAACTGCTGATTTTTCTTGGCAGAAATCGCTCGCTGGAATTCGACCAACCGCGTGACCCGCTCTGATTTGACGGCATCGGACACGTCATCGGGAAATTTCCGATAGGCAATGGTGTTTTTTCGTTCCGAATATTTGAACACATAGGCCGATTGAAATTCGATATCTTGCATCAACTCATACGTGTCGAGGAATTCCTCGTGCGTCTCGGTGCAAAAGCCCGCGATGATATCCGTGCTGAGTGCAATATCGCCCTGCTTCCGGATTTCCGCAGCCAATTTGCGATAGTCCGCTCGCGTATACGACCGTCCCATCAGCTCGAGGATTCGGTCGTTTCCCGATTGAAGGGGAAGATGAATCTGCCGACACACGTTCGGATGATGCGCCACCACCTCTATGAGGGCAGGCGGAAAGTCCTTGGGGTGCGGAGACGTGAATCGGACTCGTTCGATTCCGGGAATATCGGCAACGTCTGAAAGGAGCTTGGCAAACGTGCTGTCGTCGCTATGATACGAATTGACGTTTTGCCCTAACAGCGTGACTTGTTTGTACCCTTGGGCCACGAGGACGCGCGCTTCTTCGAGAATCCCTTGCGCAGGGCGAGACCGTTCTCTTCCACGAGTATAGGGCACCACGCAGAAACTACAAAAATTATCACAGCCTCGCATAATCGCAATCCAGGCATTGACTCCGGGCGTGCGCTCCGGAAGAATCGATTCGTAGGTTTCGTATTCCGACAAATCCACGGCCATCGACTGTTCACGGCGTTCCAGGGCCTTCGTCAGCAGATCCGGTAATTGTCGATAGGAATCCGGTCCCGCGAGCACATCGATGATGGGTTGCGAATCCATTAATTCTTTTTTGAGATTCTGGGCCATGCACCCCAACACGCCGATCACCACATGCCGTGATTGCTTCATCGCTTTCCACTCGGCCAAATGGCCGTAGACCCGATTATGGGCATTTTCTCGAATCGCGCAGGTATTCATCAAAACCACATCGGCCTGCTCGTGGGACGGTGTAAACACAAACCCGCGATCTTGTAAAAGCGACCGCACCAATTCGGTATCATACTCATTCATCTGACATCCGAATGTCTGAATATAGACGCGATAGGACATGGGAGAATCTCTTGAGCCGTGGCTTCCTTTAGAATTTCGTTACGTGGATGACGGACCTGCTCCTGAAAATACGACTTCCCTCTCAAAAGACTGGAACACCGGAATTGGGGTTTTCTTGGGCCGCGGCGGATTCTCATCCACCAATTTTCCTAAGGCCACATGTTCCATGGCCCCGGTAAGCCTGACCCGCCTGATCTGATTAGCTAACGAGCCGGAAGAGGCGACTCCCACTCGAATAAAATTATCCGTCACGCCGGTCCATAGGCCATCTTTGCCGATCGATTCAAACAGCGTCAGACAGTCCTGATTGAGAAACCGTTGATAGAACTGCACCCGCTTGCTTCGGGATAGCTGGGAGAGCAGTTGGTTCCGGGCTTTGATAACCGCCTGAGGCACGGGATTGCTCAAACGAGCGGCCGGCGTTCCCGGGCGAGCGGAATAGCTAAAGACGTGGGCATAGGCCAAAGGCAGTTCTTGGACCAGCCGATAGGTCGCGGAAAACTGACGGTCCGTTTCCCCGGGAAATCCTACCAGCACATCGGTCCCCACGCAGACGTCTGGGATCTTTTGCACGACATGTTCCACCCATGCCCGATATTCTTTCACCGAGTATCGACGATTCATCGCCGACAGAATCTCATCATGCCCACTTTGCAAGGGAACATGTAAGAATCGGCACAGCTTCCGAGAGGTACTCATATACTCAAGGAGTGCGGGAGGGATGGTCGTCGGCTCAATAGAAGAAATGCGGATGCGTGCCAATCCGGGAATGGCTTCCAACCGCTGGATCAGATCGAGAAGCCCTCCGGGGCCATTCGCAAATCGCCCGATATTCACCCCGGTCAACACCAGTTCCTGATGCCCTCGTTCCACGAGCTGTTCGGCCTCTCGAATCGTGTCATCGAGCAACCGGCTTCGTTCACGTCCTCTGGCAAAAGGAATCAGACAAAATGAACACATGAAGTTGCAGCCATCCTGGATTTTCAGATTGGCTCGCGTCGTTGCATATTCCCCCACCCCATCCTGAACAAAATCCTCTCTGCCCATTGATCCTGAATGTTGGACAAACGTTGATGAGAGTTTTTGAACACGCGGCATCTCTTCTAAATAGTCCGGCAGCAGCATTTTGTATTGGTTGCCCAACACGAGATCCACCCCCGGAAGGTGCTGCAAGGTGTTGATCCCGGTTTGAGCATAGCATCCCGTCACCGCGACAAACGCCTTTGGAGAGTGGCGCAATGTCCGACGAATGACCCTTCGACAATCGGCCTCGGCATTCTCGGTCACGGTGCAGGTATTCAAAACAAGCAAATCGGTTGGCTCTCCATAGGCAACCTTTTGGTAGCCCATTCTCGTCAAGCGGTCGGTCAGCACAGCGGTCTCCGATTGATTGAGACGACATCCGGCCGTGTAAAATGCGACTTTTTTCTTCATGAGTCTCGGGTCTCGTGTAAGCAGCCGTATTATAGAGAACACGCCCTCACGGCGACAACCAAGGATCTCGGCTTTGAAAAGACAGATAGTTCCTTCGCTTCCCTCAGGACAAGCGCTGTACTCAGAATGACAAGAAGCCGGAGCCTGGACCGATTACGTGTCACAAACACCGGACAACTCGACGTGTGAGTGACGGAACCTCAAAAACAAATTGCCGATGCGAATAGTTCGGAGTAAAATGAAGAGAAGTCGCAACAGGAATGGCTGCAAGATGTCTTTTCTTGATGGAAGGTGCCGCATGACCTACCCTTTTTTGATTGCACCAATCTTTCTCTCATTGCTACTTGGTCTTTTCCCTCCCAGCCTGAGTGGGGCGCAGGCTACCCTTCCTATTGAGCCGGATGAAGAAACCCGATTAGAGGAAATTTATGACCAGGAGACGCTCATGGTCATGTTTCTGTATTCCTTGAAAGGGACAGAAGAAGTCGATTATGTGGTCGGCAGAAAAGTCTGGGAGCACCAGAGAAGTGTCTATGGGAATCCCGTGTACTATCTTGAACCCTATCCTCTGTTTTATTGGTGGAACCATACGATGTGGAATGACCCTGAACAAGATGGGGTCAATGGCAACGAACTCGTCTATCAAGAAGATGTTGATTTCGATGTCACCCGCTATAAACCCTGCCTGTTTAACGGGCAACGCTGCTGAACTCTTCCGATCCTCCCTTGCTCTTCAGGGGATTGCGGCACTCTCGCAGACGCGAATAGACAAAAAACCCTTCATCAGAACACTGTGATGCCGGCCCCACCCCATGCCAGTTCTTGAACCGTCCCAAACGGCACAATCCTCTCTTCTCCAACGCCTGGCGTCCATTCGATTGCTACCCGGGCAGATCGTTGCATTAGCCGCCGCCGCTTTGATTTTCATCGGTGCGGCCCTCCTCATGCTCCCATTCGCCACCCCGGAGGGAGTGGAATTACGGTTTCTCGACGCCTTGTTTACCGCAACCTCCGCCGTTTGCGTGACCGGGTTGATTGTGATGGATACGCCTCATGAATTCACCACCTTTGGGCAACTCATCATTTTACTGCTCATTCAAATCGGCGGACTGGGATATGCCTTGCTGGCGACGTTCATTCTGTTGGCCTTAGGGCATCGCATTGGATTACGCGACCGGATGATGCTAGCCGAAACATTAAGCACGTTTGATATGGCTGGATCGATTCGCTATGTCAAAATTGTGGCCATCGCCACCGTGTCTTTAGAAGGATTGGGGTTTCTCTTTCTCGCCTTGCGATTTTCACAAGACATGTCATGGGGCGAAGCCCTCTACTCCGGGGTATTCCATTCCATCTCCGCCTTTAATAACGCGGGCTTTTCCTTGTTTTCCGATAGCCTCATTTCCTATCAAGCCGACCTGTCCATCAATATCATCGTGACGATCTTGGTCATTTTGGGAAGCATTGGATTTTTGGTTTTTCAAGACGTGTGGGACAATCTCAAAGGCAACCGTTTTCGGCTCCAGACGCATACGAAACTCGTGGTCGTGGTCACCCTGATCATTCTTGTGTCAGGCACCGTGGGCATCACCATTCTCGAATGGAACAATCCCCAAACGTTGCAACCCTTGAGCATTGGGGAACGACTGACCGTCGCGCATTTCCACGCGATGTCCCGTACCGCAGGCTTTACGACCATTGATATCAGTGCGATGAATGACGCCACCCTGTATTTTCTGCTGCTCTTGATGACCATTGGCGGATCACCCGGCAGCATGTCGGGAGGCATCAAGACCACGACGTTTGCCATTATATGGCTCACGATCTGGGCAGTACTTCGACGCCGACACGATGTCGAAATCTTTCATAGGAGCATCCCCAAAGAGTTGGTGGTGCGCGCTTTTTGTCTTTGCATCTTGGCCTTCACGGCCATCACGCTGTTCACCTTAGTCCTCGCCTTTACGGAAGGACGTCCATTTTTGAGCATCATGTTCGAAGTCACATCGGCGATGGGAATCGTCGGCATGTCCCTCGGAGATGGGGATGGACGAAGCTTCTCCGCCCTGCTCACCGACTTTGGCAAGGTGGTGATCATCGCCTCTATGCTGATTGGCCGTTTCGGGCCGCTCCTCATTGGACTGTTTGCCATTCACACCACGACCCGGCCCCGGTATCGCTTTCCAGAATCTCGAATCATGATTGGATAAGGAGACCTGGGGGTGTCCCTGCTATTGCACCCGGCGCTGAAGGATCAGAACAAACGCCATGAGGGTGGGCAGCGGGGCGATCAGAAGGGGAACCAACCAGACCCACGCATTTTTCCCACGGACGCGTGCTTGGTCAAACATCCAGACAAACACCCACACCACCAGCAAGAAATAGTTGACCCCCAACCAGTGCGTGGTACGCGTGGCGAGTTCACTGGTGCTCCCACCTGTCGCGGTACTCCAAAACACAATTTGCAAGACGCCAAACAGCACCAATAATGTGATCACAATTCGTTTATTCCACACATACATAATTCACGGCCTCCTTTGTGAGAGAGATCATGTGTCGAATTCGATGGTGGATCGAAGCTTCTCCCTTTTGGGGAATCAGCAGAATAGTACGGATATCGGTAAAAAGCGAGATTCAAAGGCGATAAAATCTCAAATTCTTCCATTTTTCCCCTATCCCCCTTTAGCAGATTCGAGTTGGACGGCCAATGCGTTTCGAGTGATGGCTCCTTCGCCGAAAGGACGATGCGTCGTCAAGAAAATCTGAAGTCCAGCTCCATCGGTATGGCTTCCAGGGCCAGCCTGTTGATGAGGAGAAAGATTCTCTTTTCCACCCTGTGGATAACCCCAAAATCCTCGTTCCAACGCTTTGAATTACAATAGCTTTAGGTGTTCCCAGGCTATCCACCTGTATCCCCAGTTTTGAGACAAAAAGCACAACATTTAGTATTGACAATTCCTTTTTGACTCTATAGATTGTGTCACCTTAAGAAGCATGCTCTAGAGTAAAAATCATTAGATTTTCCCCTCCAGGTGCAGAAATGGATCAGTCACGTGTTAGATTGCCCTATGATCACGAGAGGCTGATCATGCACTCAATGCACTCAAAGCAAATCTGGATCTCGTTGTGTAGCATTGTCTTGGCATTCACTGCCGTGGCTGCCCCTGCCCAGGGCCAGCAAGCAGCGAAGAACACCGAATTGGCTGCTGAAGGCACCTACACGGGGAGGGTCGTGCTGCCCAATCCCCAGAACATCTGGACGGGCATGAAAATCACCGAGGAAACGTGCGCGGTGCATGTCCGCCAGCATGAACCCGGCGCCCTTTCCGTCGAGTCCAATTTTACCCAGGAAGCGGTGACCGTCCGTGTCGACGGCATACCCGGGGAAGACTTCTACATGGGGGCGTTCGGCGACGACCAGGCGTTCGTGCTTCAACTCTGGTCGCCGCATGGCGTGGTTTCGCTTACACACACGAGCTTTGACAAGAACGGTCACCTCAACTACGACGGAGAAGGCAGCGGAGACTATACGCGCGAATGCTTGATCGAACCGACATGAACTCGGCCTTACGGGCCTCATGCTGATCGGACTTCCGGCGCGCATACAGTGGATTGCCGAATTAAAGGAGAAGTGCTGTGAAAATTGACCGTCGTTTTACCCGAGCCGGAGAAACGCCCTACGAAGACATTCCTTTTTCCACACGGTCTTCGGAAATCAAGAATCCAGACGGCTCCGTGGTGTTCCAGCTTGATGACATTCAGGTTCCCAATCAATGGTCCCAACTGGCTGTGGACATTCTGGCGCAAAAATATTTCCGAAAAGCCGGAGTCCCGCAACTCGATGCCAATGGGGAGCCTGTTAAAGATGATCAAGGGAACCCCGTTGTGGGTAGCGAACGTGATGCACGGCAAGTGTTTCATCGACTGGCAGGATGCTGGACTCAGTGGGGCAAGACCTATGGGTATTTCGATACTGACCAGGATTCCCAGGCTTTTTATGCTGAACTGTGTTTTATGCTGGCCAAACAAATGGCCGCACCCAATTCTCCGCAGTGGTTTAATACAGGCCTCCATTATGCGTACGGCATCAGCGGCCCCTCTCAAGGTCACTATTTTGTCGATCCTCGAACCCAGAAACTCAACCGATCCAAGAATGCCTACGAACGCCCCCAAGTTCATGCCTGTTTTATCCAATCCGTTGATGACGACCTCGTCAACGAGGGGGGAATTATGGGGTTGTGGGTCCGGGAAGCCCTATTATTCAAATACGGATCAGGGACCGGGACCAACTTTTCCAAGCTTCGAGGAGAGAACGAGCCGTTATCGGGTGGAGGAAAATCCTCCGGGCTTATGTCCTTCCTCAGAATCGGAGACCGTGCAGCGGGCGCCATCAAATCGGGAGGCACCACCCGACGGGCCGCCAAAATGGTCTGTTTGGATTTGGACCATCCTGATATTGAAGAGTTCATTGACTGGAAGGTGATCGAAGAACAAAAGGTGGCCGCCATGGTTACCGGATCCAAAATATGCGCCCAGCAATTGAACGCGATCCTGAAAGCCTGTCATCAAAAGAATACCGAAGGTCTTGATATGGTCGAAGTTGACCCCGAACGAAACCGTACGCTCAAAGAAGCCATCCGCTCGGCTCGTCAATTAGGCGTTCACGAAGCCTATATTCAACGGATCTTTGCCTATGCTCAAGAAGGCTATACCCATTTTGTGTTTCATGAATATGATACGAACTGGGATAGCAAAGCCTATCAAACGGTATCCGGACAAAACTCCAATAACAGCATTCGAATCCCCAATGGATTTTTTCATGCGTTACAAGGAAACGGCGAGTGGCATCTCACCCGTCGGACGGACGGCGTCGTAACCAAAACGCTCAAAGCCAAAGATCTCTGGGATCGAATCTGTTGGGCAGCCTGGATGTGTGCCGACCCCGGCATTCAGTACGATACCACGATCAATGAATGGCATACGTGCCCGGAAGACGGGCGAATTAATGCCTCCAATCCGTGTAGCGAATACATGTTCCTGGATGATACCGCGTGTAATTTGGCGTCTCTGAACTTAGGCGCCTTCCTCACGGCAGAGGGCGAATTCAACATCGAAGCCTATCGACACGCCATCCGACTCTGGACCATCGTCCTGGAAATTAGCGTGCTCATGGCTGGATTCCCGAGCAAGCCCATTGCCGAGAAAAGTTTTCTCTTTCGAACGTTGGGGCTTGGGTATGCCAACCTCGGGTCGCTGCTTATGCGGCTAGGTATTGCCTATGATTCTCCGCAGGCGCTCTCTATCTGCGGATCCCTGACCGCCATTCTGACCGGCGAAGCCTATGCCACCTCTGCAGAAATGGCAGCAGAACTCGGCCCATTCCCCGGGTTTGCCAAAAACCGCGACCATATGCTGCGGGTCATGCGAAACCACCGAAGGGCTGCGTATCAGGCCAAGATTGACGACTATGAAAGTCTGACGATCACGCCAAAAGGCATTGACCCGACTTCTGCCCCCGCCCCGCTCTTGCGTGCCGCGCAAGAAACCTGGGATCGCGCCATCGCATTGGGAAAAACCCATGGATTCAGAAATGCTCAGGCCACGGTGATTGCCCCCACGGGCACCATTGGGTTGGTCATGGACTGTGATACCACGGGGATCGAACCTGACTTTGCTCTCGTCAAGTTCAAGAAATTAGCCGGAGGGGGCTACTTCAAGATTATCAATCAAAGCCTCCCCCCGGCGTTAAAGAAATTGGGGTATTCCCAAGAACAGATCCATGACATTATCACCTATGCCACAGGAACCCGAACCCTGAAACAGGCTCCGTTCTTGAATCATGAATCGCTCCGGGCCAAAGGGTTTACGCCGGAAGTGCTTGATCGCCTGGAATCGACCTTAGATGAGGTCTTCGAAATCCAATTCGCCTTTAATAAATGGACATTGGGCGAAGATTTTTGTCGAGACATCCTCGGCTTCTCCGACGCCCAACTCAATGATCCTCTGTTTAATATTCTCGACGCATTGGGGTTTGCCCAAGAAGAAATTCTCGCTGCCAATGATTTTTGCTGCGGGACCATGACGGTGGAAGAGGCTCCTCATCTTCAAGCCGAGCACCTTCCGATTTTCGACTGCGCCAACCGATGCGGCCGCATCGGGAAACGCTATATTTCGACACCGGCGCATATTCGGATGATGGCGGTGGCACAGCCTTTTATCAGTGGCGCAATCAGCAAGACCATCAATATGCCTTCGGATTCTACCGTCAGGGATGCAGAAGCGGCGTACCTGATGGGGTGGCAGTATATGCTCAAAGCCGTGGCCTTGTATCGAGACGGCTCTAAACTGAGTCAACCTTTGAACGCCTCCGTTGACCTGCCAGAAAAATCCGAACAGCACGACGACGTCATCAAGCTGGCTCAACAGGTAACGGAACGAGTGTTGGTTCGATATCTCGCCAAACGTCGCCCTCTTCCCTCGCGACGAGGGGGGTATACGCAAAAAGCCATGATCGGCGGTCACAAAATCTATCTCCGCACCGGTGAATACGATGATGGAACGCTTGGAGAGATCTTTCTTGATATGCACAAGGAAGGCGCGGCGTTTCGTAGCCTCATGAACTGTTTTGCCATTGCCATTTCTTTAGGGCTCCAACATGGCGTCCCTCTCGAAGAATTTGGCGAGGCCTTCTTGTTCACTCGCTTTGAACCCAATGGCCCGGTCAATCTCAATGATCACATTAAAATGTCGACTTCAATCATCGACTATATCTTCCGTGAGTTGGCCATTACCTATCTGGGGAAGAAAGAACTCGCACAGGTGAACCAGGACGACCTTCGTGGGGATTCCGTCAAACAAGATCCTGAATGCACGGATGAAGAACCAGCCGACCCCAGAACCATCACGACGACGACCATCAGCTCGGAACTGTTTCCCGCTCGACACCGAATTCAAAGCGATACGGCGACCGGAAACGGCAAGGTCGCACACAAACTTGAGATGAAGCGGGAAACCCTCGCCTATGCCACCGAAATAGAGGCGGCGTACCAAAAAGGGTTTGAAGGCGACCCCTGCCCCACTTGCAAACAGTTTAAATTAGTCCGAAATGGGATGTGTCTGGTCTGCCGAAACTGCGGTGAAACCACGGGGTGTTCATAAGAAAAGAACCTACGAAAAATTAAAAGAGACTGGGGAGGGTACGACTCAAGGAGACACTGGTCGGTAACCCGCTTGGCTGCTCTTTCAGCAACCGACTCCGGTTACAGGGAAGAGTCAAAACACAGTGACCGTGTTCATTTCGTCTTCACATCCATCGCACAACGAAACCCGATGGTCAAATCATTCGCATCGATGGGGAAATTCGGCTCGGCACTTCGTCGGGCAGTCACTTTCAGCCATTTCGGAGAATCTTCCCACGATCCGCCTCGATAGACTTTCCGCTCTCCTTCTTTAGGCCCGGGCGGATTTTTCTCCGGGCTCTCTTCGTAATACGTTCGATCATACCAATCCGCCACCCATTCCGAAGCGTTCCCTGCCATGTGGTATAACCCATAGGGACTTTTCGTCCCCTGCTTTAATCCATGGCGAATACTCATTCCCGACACTCCACTTTCCACGGCGGCTAACGTCACATCGTAGCTGACCCATCCAGTTGTCCCGAAGTTATACCGTGCAATATCAACAAACGGCTGCATATGCCCCCAGGGATACCGACGACCATCGGTTCCTCGAGCGGCCTTCTCCCATTCGGATTCAGTCGGCAGCCGCTTGTCCGCCCATTCACAGTAGGCTTTCGCACTGTCCCACGCCATGCCGACAGCCGGACGATCCTTGGCCTCTTCAAGAGCCGCATAATCATCCCACAGCGGAGGAAACTCGTGATTGGTCTCATCGAGAAATTTCTGATACCGCTCCATCGTCACTTCAAATTGATCGATATAATAATTATCCAACCATACCATGTGTTCGGGACGTTGATTCCTCGACCCATCATTGGCCCCCATCAGAAATTCCCCTTCAGGGATCTTGATCATCGGAGCCCCATCCTTCCCCTCAATCTTTTCAAATTGGGATTCGATTGGAGGTTCGGATGAATCATATGTCCATTCAGCCGCCGCTGGTTGCCATCCCAGGACAATCCCCATCATTCCAATGACGAGGGTCAACCACGCTCCACGCTCTTTGTGCCAATTCATGATTATCCTCCATCCACAACCCAACGTCGTTATATTGTTGAATTCTGTTAGCATACCGGGGGTGCATGCCCATTTAGGGCTGCTTCCCCATTGTACAAAGCGAGATTGGGGATCACAACCGATAAAAACCCCATCTTATGGGGATTCTTTCTGTACCTGAATCATGCCCGCTCCTAAAAAAACAGCCGCTGAAACATGGTCCAGCGGCTGTTCGATGGTGGTGTCCCCAACGGGATTTGAACCCGTGTTGCCGGCTTGAAAGGCCGGCGTCCTAGGCCAGGCTAGACGATGGGGACACAAAACGAATTCTTAGAGAGCGGGCATGGTAACAAGGGGGGTGAGACCGAGTCAAACAGCACAACGGAAATCTGGTTCCCTCTTTTCCGAACGGTTGAAGCCGTTACCATGCTTTCCAGGTATTGCCAAGTATTGGAGAATACCCTACCCGCAGACAAGCATTGTCACGCTCAGGCTACAATTAAAAAGGTATGGGGGGGTGGGTCGATAAGCCGGATTCTGTTCCGTGTCGACTGTCCACACGGTGGTGACCATGTCTCTACAGCTTATGTTACCATAAGCTTCCAGCGACCTACCCGAGAACCTTGGTCGGGCCGACCTTTCCCGAACAGCACCAAATCATCCTCGCAAACGGATTTCGATATGCGAAGTCGATCAGGCCGTTCAGCGCGTCCTCCTATTTGGTCTTGCTCCGGGTGATGCTTACCCTGCCATCCATGTCGCCATGGACGCGGTGGGCTCTTACCCCACCATTTCACCCTTACCCCGGCAAACCATCCAATGCTGGACAGATCATCCTGAGGCGGTTTGTTTTCTGTGGCGCTCATGTCGGATTGCTCCGCCTGGGCGTTACCCAGCACCCTGCCCTTTGGAGTCCGGACTTTCCTCTCACCTATGATACTCGGTGAGCGGCCACCTGACCCACGCCCTCATACCCGAGAACTATGATACGCAATGCCTGTCTTCGAAACAAGAGACTCGAGGAAAACGGAAGGGAGTTGTTCGGATACGGTTATCCGTCCACATGTTCTTGAGCGACAGGTTCTTGGGCGCTCAAGCATTCAGGTACTTCATCGAGGGCTTCTTCATAATACAAAATGCGATGGCAGTAGGGACAGGTTAATAGCTGATCGGCCCGCTTCACGCTGGCGACTAACTGGGGGGGAATTTGTAATTGACAACCTTGACAGGTTTCACCGTGAACCGTTGCAACGACCACGAGTTCCAAGGAAGATTTGAGTATCAAGTAACGAGTATAGATCCGTTTTTCCAATGAGGCTAACAGGCTTTCCTTCTCTTGCTCAATCTGTGTGGTCTCATCCGTTAGTTTCGAGGATAATGACTCGAGCTCAACCTTTTCTTGCTCTAACGTTTGTGTCAAGTCCTGAAGAAGTTTCTCAACTTCTTCTAATTCTTTCCCTTTCTCTTCCGCCCGCTCCATGGCCAGGAGGACTCGTTCTTCCAGCGCATCCTTTTTCTTATTGGCCAATTCAATTTCAAATAAATGGGCTTGATACTCTTTATTCGTTTTCAACTCGTTTAACCGTGCGCGCATTTTGTGGACATGACTTTCATGAGCACTTAAGTCTTGTTCACTGCTTCGCCGCTCAGCCGCAATAGTCTCCAACAAGGCCTTCAGGTCTTCCAAGCGCTTCCGAGCTTGTGTAACCGGCAACTGCGCGGCATGAAGGCGTTGAGGAATCTGTTGTCGCTGTTTTTCAAGATTGTGCAGCTTAAGGTCGAGTTGCTGAAGTTGCACTAGGAGGGAAAGTTGAAAATTCAAAAATGCCTCTACGTGTTAGAAATGAGTGAGGACATTCATAATAAGATAACTTACCGCATCCACCATAGAAATAGCAAAATTGGTGGGCCCACCAGGACTTGAACCTGGGACCAACTGATTATGAGTCAGCCGCTCTAACCAACTGAGCTATGGGCCCTGGAGAATGGGGAAAACCCAGCGACTTTTTCGTGTCTTCGATCAAGGAGGGTACACGCAGAAAAATGGGCTGTTTAAACGCCCTTTTTCATAAGCAACCGTCGTGATTTAAAACCCTTCTGCAAAACTGCGAAGTTTTTTGCTCCGGGTCGGGTGGCGGAGTTTGCGCAAGGCCTTGGCTTCAATCTGCCGGATCCGCTCCCGCGTCACCTCAAAGTCCTGCCCCACTTCCTCCAACGTGTGATCCGTCGCCTCCCCGATCCCAAACCGCTTCCGCAACACCTTCTCTTCCCGCGGCGTTAACGATTCTAACGATTTCCCAATGTGCCGCTGCAAGTCGTACCGCACCGCCGCCTCTAACGGCGACACCGCCTTCTTGTCTTCGATGAAGTCCCCTAAATGACTGTCTTCTTCTTCGCCAATCGGCGTCTCCAGCGAAATCGGCTCTTTGGCAATCTTTAAGATCTTCCGGACTTTCTCTAACGGCATCTCCATCCGTACCCCGATCTCCTCCGGGGTCGGCTCCCGCCCCAACTGTTGCACCAGGTGTCGCGAGGTCCGCACGAGCTTGTTGATCGTTTCGATCATGTGCACCGGAATCCGGATCGTCCGGGCTTGGTCGGCAATCGCCCGGGTGATCGCTTGCCGAATCCACCACGTCGCATAGGTGCTGAATTTATACCCTCGCTGGTATTCAAACTTGTCCACGGCTTTCATTAACCCGATATTGCCTTCTTGGATCAGGTCTAAGAACTGGAGCCCCCGATTCGTGTATTTCTTGGCAATACTCACCACTAACCGAAGATTCGCTTCGATGAGCTCGGCTTTCCCCCGCTTCATCTTTTCTTCGGCCCATTCTAACCCCACCAGCGCGCTTTTAAACTCGGCGGTCGGGAGCAAGGTCACCCCCCGCTCCAACTGTTTCAGTGTGGTCAGGGCCTGTTGGCTCCGGGTCAGTAGCTGCTTCAGCGTGGCGTCGCTGTACCCGGTCTTCCGCCGCATCGCCACATAGGCGGTGCGCTCCCGGCCAAGCCGCCGCAGGACTTTGAGCCCGTCCCCGGGGGCATGCCCGATCCGCTGACAACAGTCCCGCAGCACCCGCTCGGCGCTGCGCACCGTCCGGCCCGCCTCTTTGATCTGGGTCACCAGGTGCTCTCGCACGGCCGGTTGCAAATGCAACTCCTCGACCCGCGCCACCAACTGTTGCTGCACCGCCTGCACCCGTTTGGTCCACCGCGCGTGCTGCGCGGCCGGGGCGGCCCGCCGCCGCCCATACAGCCGCACCAGGTTCTTGCCTAACCGCCGCACCTGCTCCAGCCCGGCGAGCGCCTGGTGCCGCAGCTCTTCTTCTTCTTGCGCTTCAGCCAGCTCGGGGTCTTCGAGGTCTTCGTCGTCCGTGGGGTCATGCACCAGCACCACCTCCCCCACGCGCACGTCCCGCTTCTTCAGTTGCCCCCGCAACCCTTCCAGCGTCTCCCAGGTCATCGGCAACCCCGCCATCGCCAACGTCATCTCATCTTTGCCTTCCTCGATCTTCTTCGCCAACTCAATCTCCCCTTCCCTTGTGAGAAGAGAAACACCGGCCATCTCATTGAGGTATAAACGAACGGGATCGTCAATCCTATTGACGGCACCAGGAGTCAGATCAATTTCTTTTTCAGAATCCGGTAACGCTTCACCAAGTTCATTGACTGGCGTCACATCGACAGGCTCCGTCTTTAATTGGGAATTGGGGCCTTCATTGTGAAAGGTGCCCGTATTCTCGACGGTCTCTTCTTCAAGCCCGGCAAACAAGGTGGAAAACTGTTCAGAAGATCCCTTCTCTCCCGGCAAGGTCTCTCTCATCACTTCGAAATTCATTTGTTCTTTCTCCACACCTTTAATCGGTTTAATATTCCGGAGACCACTGTTTTTGGGCATCTCTTCTTCCTCTTCCACTCGTTGGCAATGAATAATGACTGCAGCTCTCGTTGCAGGAGGCTCAGATATTACGAAACTCCGCCATCCCTAACACGAAGCGCATGAAGATCGATGCGCGTTAGCGCATCAGACCTTTCTTGAAGAATCCGCAAAGAATAGATCGTTTAAAAAGCCAAATTACTCTATCGTATTCAAAAGGAAATGACTATTGCAAGAAACACAACTAAACGAGAGACAGGCACACAACGCCCCATTTTTATCGGGCTCTCTTGTCTTCCTTCAATCACTCGGCGGTTCAAAATGACCGGAGGGACGATTCTGCCAAGGAACAGTCGCCGTCTTGGCCTGCTTGAGGAGACTTCGAAGATTGACCTCGGCGGCACGGAGGAGCTTGGGTTCACCATGGCGAAGCAAGGCCGTGAGGAGCACGTATAAATCCCGCTCGGTTTGATTCCCTTGGAGAATCCGCTCGGTCACGGGATCAGGAGAATCAAGGTTCGGATAGAGGGCGCCTTCTTCATCAGGATCTCCCAATAATAGGTCGATAGCCTTAGGGGAGCTATACAGCCAGGATGGAGGAAGCGCAAGCGCCTTGGCCAATGCCTCCACCGTTGATACGGAGGGGTCCGTCTCTCCGGCTTCAATCGCTTCAATCGTGGAGCCCTCAACACCGGACTCAGCGGCCAACTTGACGATAGAGCACCGTCGAGCCTTCCGCCACGCTTGCAATGATTGGTCAAGAGGCATGGTCTTGATCATAGCGAAGAAGGGCATGTATGTCTATCGTATGGGACAAAGCCGGCAGGCCATGAAAGAATTGAAAGGCCCATGCCTTGACAGGATGTATACCCTCTCAGGCTCCCTTACTTTCCCTCTTGAGACGATGGAAGTCGAAACTGATGGACCAGCCCGGCATCAGGCATCGCGTGAAGGTCTCCGTAGGGCGAGCCCACGGCTACGTCCTTCCCTTCTCCACTCAAAGAAAGTCCAAAGAGGTCGGCAACTCCGGTTGTTGCCGAAGGATTGGCAATCTTCGATTGCAGGGTTTTGGTTTTTCGGTCAAAGACAAAAACCGTCCCGGCATCGGCTCCGGCGAAATCATGTCCAGGCGCTCCCACGACGATATGCTCAGGGAGAAGAGCCACGGCTTCCCCAAAGTGATCGCCTTTTTTCGGTTCGGGGGCTTCTAATTTTTGCAAGAATTTACCGGTATTTGTATAGAGATAAACAGCTCCGGCGTCCGGTTGTCTGGTTCCCCGTCCCAAGGCACCGACAACCAACAACTCCGCATCACTTGCCAACGCCCATCCAAAATACTCATTTGTCTGAGGATCAGGCGATTCAAGGATACGTTGCAACCGCCCACTTTTTCGATCAAAGAGAAACACCTGTCCATGATCAACCGGGTCCGTACCGCCGAGCGGGGCGCTCACCGCAAGAGTGGGGCCCAGAAAAGTCACCGCATGCCCAAAACCATCCGAGTCGCCGTTCTCCTCGTGTGGAGAGGCAAAGGTCCGACGGATCTCCCCATTGGTGACATCAACCAGATAGGCTTCCCCTACATCAAAATTCGTGGAAGTGCTCGCCCCGGGATCTCCAATGGCCACCAGCAAATCCTGCGCGGCCACGGCATGCCCAAAAGCTCCTGCCGCGTGATTGGGACTGGTGACGACCTGTCGTAATTTTCCTGTGTCTCGGTCGAAGACGGATACCGCACCCACCGATCGCCGCAAGGTTCCTTTTCCCCTGGGAGCGCCGACAATCACATCGTGCGTGGTGAGGCTTACGGACAGACCAAATAAATCATTTCCCATCGGCGAAAGGGGCACGAACTCCTGAAGCAGTTTCCCGGACTCACGCTCGAACAAGAAAGCTTTTCCCGTTTGCCCACGCCCCCCTGCCGCATGGGGAGCGCCAACAAGAATCTGGCTCCCTTTGCTGGACACTGAAAAACCAAAGCCATCTAACAACGTCGGTTTGGAAGAGTGGAGACTGGAGCCCTGTTCAGAGGATTGCTGCCCCGAGGCATCCGCGCTCACAAGCAGCAACAGACACATCGAGACCATACAAGGAAAAACGACCAAAGACGGGGAAGAGGCTTGGACTTTCACGGAGTGATCCCTTGCTCGTTCTCGACGGTTGTGATGTGGAAAAGTCCGGCGCGTCATACACGCACACGATATTCTACCATGCCCTGCGTAGCCCAGCGATGCATGACGGCACCACGAAAGAACCGATGCAATCAGGAGGCAGCCGATTCTTCTTGTTCAGAATGAAGAGAAGGCAAATCAATGACCTGACGCATTGGCGCGTCCGAGTCCGAATCGCGCCGATACAGTTCAAAAGGCGGGAGATCGACTTGTAACCGCTTCAACAACCGGCGCATGAATTTTTCTCCCGGGGCTTCGCAGATCCACACATACATACCCGTTTCCAATTCGTGAAGATGCCGCTTCAGCCGAAAGCGTGCATCTTCCATGAAATAGGCCGACAAGAACCCCGTAATCGCTTGCATGACCCATTCATGCTCTTGCGCATAGCGGAAACTCACGCCGATTTCGAAGATCTTTCCGTGCTCGTCCGTCGTCATATCCCTCACCAATTCTTTTGAAACTCACATCTGCGCCTTCACATCCAACTCATGCGCTTTCCGGCCTCCGCGCGGAAGCCGTCGTACGGGCACGTGCCCGGCGACTAAGAGCCCGGCCATGTCAACGGCCCGGCCAACCAAGGCCTCGGCGCCTTCACGCAACGCCTTACTCCGTTGCACATACCGAACATTGTTTTCCATATCCTCGGCGCTCCACCCACGGGAATGGGCAATGAAAGGGAACTGGGGAAATTGACACCCAACTTCAGCAAAGAATCCCAGCAATTGACCGGCCACGCTCTGCACATTATCTTGGCCACCGGTGATGAGGAAGGCGGCGACTTTGCTCTTCAGCAAATGTTTGTTCGCAATGGTCTCTTGATTCTGGATGCAATTCATTCTTTCGACCATCTTGTAATACAAGCTGCTCGCCGCCCCCCACCGAATCGGCGTTGAAACGAGAATGACATCAGCCCAATGCACAACCGCTTCATAGACCCGATCGAGTTGATCAGAGGGATCCATTTGCGTGATGGAGCACGGCCACGTGCACGCACGCGCGGACTTCGAATAAAACCCCTCGCAGGGTCGAAATTGAAGCTCTCGCAATTTAATGCATTGGGTCTCAACCTGAAGGGTGCCGTGCGCATACGCTAACGCATCTTCCAGCAATGCCTCGGAGGTGCTGTAGCGGGGATGAGCCACATCCATCACGGTCGTGGAAATGCCCACGACTCGAATCGGTCCTTCTTCCCTTTTATGGGGACGGGCCAAAGGATGAGGAGCATGAGGCTTTTGGCGCCGCTTGGTGGGAGAGGACAAATCAATCAAGACTCGATTATTTTCGGCCTTGACCTGAAAGGAAGGGACTTGATCTTCCTCATATCCAGGCTCCCCCTCCCCCGTCTTCCGATGAAATTTCCAATAGTGCCAGGGGCACACCACAAACTCGCCATCTTGATACGAAAGAGCAATTTTGGTTTTACGTGCGGTGACCTGTTGGAGAGACGAAGTCTGCAGTTCATCGACGCTTCCCACATCGACCCAATCCGGTTCAGCCATAGAGCCTCCCGCTCTTCAAGGTGTTAAGCACGTGTTGCTTATGAGACACGCCGAAACAAAATTTCCCATGTATGATGGGATGAAGCCTACCCTTTTTAAAAGATTCGGAACGTGCGTTTCAAACCGAATATCCCAGCGTGGCTGAATTTGCCCTCCGGTTCACCGCCTGCGGATACAACTTTATGCCCTTATAGCTGGAAAAAGAGGGGCCAAATGCCTTAGAGTGTACAACAATGCGGTAAAACGCATGGTTCAGGAACTGTTCCGATTCTTCGCAATTGACGGCATAACAAGAGATCGTGGGAGACCGAGTGTGCATATCCCGACCCAACCCAATATTTGGATCGCACGAGTCACCGGCATTATGGCGATCGCGTCAGGATTCCTGCTCGGGATCGAAGGCCTGAATCAGCCGGATTCGATTTGGTTGCCTGTCGCGCTCGTCCTCATTGTGACGGGCTTGTGCGCCCAAGTGTATGCGTTCTACCGAACCATTACCAGCAAAATGGCATCACAGGCCAACGAAGATTCATGATGAATCCGTTGAGTCATTCAAAAAAAAATTCAATGCGTCCTCACTTCCGAAATGCTCGTTCACGACCCATGCCGACCCTGTTGGTGTGGCCTGTCGTGCTTTTCCTTGTCCTGTTTCTTCCGGCCTGTAGCTCTTGGCGAGATTCATATCTCAAAGGTGCACTGAAGAAAGCCTCGCAAGAAGAGGTCGTTGAAAAGCTCGGGGAACCGTGGAAAAAGAAGACCTCGCTTTTGAAGAGTCAATCGACGTGGATCTATCGTTATGCGCTCACCAAGGAGGAACTCGACCCCATGGGTGTCAACACGCTGGGGCGAAGCGTGTTCCAAGCCACCGAAAGCGTGGGGGCCATGATGGGACTCGCCGCTGGCAACCCTGGCAATCCGCTGGCTCCAGGTGTCCGGCCTCTCTGTTTTCACTATGTGCTCACGTTTGATGAAGCTACCAAGGTCCTCCAACGTTGGGTGCGAGAAGCATGCGCTGACACTGCTCTATGACCGCGTCACGATCAGAGACCTTTGGGCCAAGACCTTTGGGGCCCGCCCCCCTCAAGCCGAACCGATCCTTTTGCTCGTTCAAATCCAGGTAACATGGCTAACGTGTTTCAAACCGGCGCATTTTTACAGCAATGTTTTTCCGTCCATCCCTTGTCGCTGAATTTTAAAATGTTCACCATCCCCGATACGATCGGCATTTTGTGCATGAATTGCAAATCTCGCCACCGCCTGACCGTTGGAACCATTACTCGCATCATCGGGGATTCGGAGTTGTCCGAGGAAGGCGCCAGCACGAGGCTGAGAGCCTGTGCCACCCATCATCAAGAATCCCTGCATGTCACGGAAGTGAGTGTGGACCGAGACATCGTCCAATTTCGTTGCCGCAAATGTAAAGCCGGCTTTCAGACGACGATCTCCCTGTTCGAAACCTACCAGCCGTAACCAGGATTTCTCACAAGCCCCAATGCCGGAGTCTTCTTTTCCCAGCCTCCTGATAGACAAAAAAAGAGCCGCCCCCATATGGGGGCGGCTCTTTCGGAATGAACGAGGCCTGCGAGAAGGCCCTATTTGTTAGGCTGTGGCGTGTACCGAAGATACGGCTTAACCGCCCGGTGGCCCTTGGGAAACTTGGAGGGAATTTCCTCGTCCTTCACCGCAGGGACAATAATACAATCTTCCCCGTCCTTCCAATTGGCAGGGGTAGCCACCTGATGCTTGGCCGTCAATTGCAGGGAGTCCACTACACGAAGAATTTCATCAAAATTCCTTCCAGTCGATGCTGGATAGGTGAGGGTTAATTTAACTTTTTTATCAGGCCCCACAACAAAAACCGACCGTACCGTCATATTATCTAACGCATTGGGATGAATCATGTCATACAAATTCGCGACTTGTCGGTCGGGGTCGGCAATGATCGGATACTGGACCGTACACTGCTGCGTTTCATTGATGTCGTTGATCCAGCCTTTATGTGAGTCCAATGGATCGACACTGACGGCAAGGACTTTGACATTGCGTTTCTTAAAGTCATCGGTAATTTTTGCGACGGTCCCCAACTCCGTGGTACACACCGGAGTAAAATCTTTGGGATGGGAAAACAAAATACCCCACCCATCACCGAGCCATTCATGGAAATTTATCGTTCCTGCTGTCGTTTCAGCAGTGAAATTTGGGGCTTCATCCCCTAAGCGAAGTGCCATGCTGTATCTCCTCTTCTTAAAGCTTCCAAATAATCATCACCGGTAAAAACATCATCACATCTTATCTTTGAAACCGTGGAGAAAGTATACGCTTCCCCGAAAAAGCGAGTCAACTAGCTGAGCCGGATCAGATCCCACACCCCTGGCAGAGGCGTTACCCAATAAAAAACCCAAAAGGGAGGCAAACGGCTCCCTTTTGGGTTTCACTACGTTTCTCAAGCTAGCCTCAGGCCGGCCAGACTCACTCTTTTTCGAAAATTGTTGTCATTAGGCTGACTGTTGAGTTGCGGCCGTTTTGATCACGTTAGCCGCTTGTGGCCCTTTGGCTCCTTCCACGAGATCAAATTCAACAAGTTCACCCTCTTTCAGCGTTTTAAATCCCTCACCCTGAAGCGCTGAATAGTGCACAAAGACATCTTGCTCCTCTTCGACTCGAATAAATCCAAAGCCCTTTCGATCATTAAACCATTTGCATGTCCCCGACTTTCGATCACACTTTTGATCACTCACAGGCACCCTCCCTTATTACGGACCAGGGAAAACCGTGGTTTTACCCAAAAAGGCCCTAAAAAAACAAACCGCAGACAGGCTTTCGCCTTCTGCGGCAGATCTTATAAAATAACCCTCATTATGAATATTAAGTCCCAAAAACAGTTTACATCGTCTATCATAGATCGAGAAATCTGTCAATAACATTATACCTGAAACGAGGGACGTCGCACAGCAAATATTGCTGTCTGGAGCAAGCGTCATGATGCGTGCCTGTCCCATTCAACTGTTTGATCTATAAGCAATTTTCGCGATACCTGTTACTCGATTTGCCACCTGAGTCTGTCGAAGGATTACGCTTGTGTCGGTGGCATCCTGGACGAAGCACGGGGTCTCTCATCCTGTCAACAAATCAAATTTGGAATTGCGCTTCATACAAATTTGCATAGAGCCCCTTTTCGCCCAACAACTCGGTATGGGTTCCCTCTTCAATCACTCGTCCCCGCTCAAGCACAATGATCCGATCAACTTGTTGCAACGTGGTAAGACGATGCGCGATGAAAATGGTGGTGCGCCCTTGAGTGAGAACAGTCAACGCTTCGCGAATTTTCACTTCTGTCTCCGTATCAATATTCGATGTGGCTTCGTCGAAGACAACAATGGGGGGATTTTTCAATAACACCCGGGCAATGGCCACCCGCTGTTTTTCGCCAACAGACAATTTCACACCCCGTTCCCCAATCCAGGTTTCGTATTGTTCCGGGAGCTCCATGATAAAATCATGAGCCCGCGCCGCGATGGTGACTTGTTCGATCGCCTGGTCGGTGGCATGAAGATCGCCATAGACGATATTTTCTCGAACCGTCCCGTTAAAGAGAAACGGTTCCTGTTGCACCAAACCGATTTGTGATCGCAAAAACGCCAGCGGCATATTTCGGACATCAACGCCATCCAACGCCAGTGTGCCTCCCTTCACGTCATAAAAACGCATCAGGAGTTTGATCATCGTGCTCTTTCCTGCGCCACTCGGGCCCACCAAGGCAACGCGCTCTCCCGCCTCCACGCTGAGGGAGACCCCGTGCAAGATCTGGATCGCCGGCTTATAGG
Organism: Nitrospirales bacterium; assembly: GCA_965247845.1. Lineage (GTDB taxonomy): Bacteria > Nitrospirota > Nitrospiria > Nitrospirales > UBA8639 > Bin75. The sequence goes on from OZ252040.1 coordinate 996,083, forward strand.
CAAAGTCCACGCCTTCGAACTGCACATTCCCCTGAAAACGAGCAGTCGGCGCCACCACCCCGGGGTGATCTTCGACTTCGGGCTTGGTATCCAAGACATCAAATATTCGTTCACTCGCCGCAAGGGCATGCTGAAGCATATGGTTGACGGAATGGATTTGATTCACCGGAACATAGAACAGCGCTAAATACGCCACAAACATCACGAGTTCTCCAACTTTCAGGTGTCCTTGCGCGACTTCCATTGACCCAAACCACAGAATGAGTACCGTGCCCATGGCTCCAAGAAAAATCATCCCCGGTGAATAGACGGACCAAAGAAACATGGCTTTGAGATTACTCTGACTGACCTCGCGATTTCTGGCATCGAATTGTTCTCGTTCAAACGAATGGCGATTAAAGGCCATGGTCTCTCGAATGCCTGAAAGCGCATCTTGAAGATAGCCGCTCAGGTCGGCCGTATTCTTTCGAATTTCGTGGTAATACCCATGGACCCGACGGGAAAACTTCACGGCAGACACCATCAAAATCGGGATGGGGACCAGCGCCAAGAGCGCCAATTTCCAATTGACCACAAAGAGGACAACGGTGATACCGATCAGTGTCAACGATGCCGTCAACATGCCTTCCAACCCATCGATAAAAATACGCTCGACATGTTCGGTATCATTCATGATTCTCGACATGATTTCTCCGGTCGATCGATCCTCATAAAAATTGATCGAGAGCCGCTGCAGCGCATGAAACACTTGTTGCCGCAGTTGGAACACGACGCGTTGTTCCAAGATATTGTTAAACCGAATTCGCAGCGAGTTTGCGATATTCTTGAATCCATAGGCCAGCACTAATCCGCCTAACACCCATGGCAATAAGGAGAAGTGGTTCTCCTGAATCACGTCGTCGATAATCACCTTCATCAGCCAAGGCGGCAAGAGATCGAAAATCGTTACCAAGGCTGCGAAGGATAAGGTCGTTAGGACAAGGGGCCGGTGGGGCCGCAAATACCCGAGAATGCGAATGAGAACGTTCATAGCGTTTCACACAATAACAAACCAAGGGTCCAGCCTTTCAGAAGCGGCCGCGTGAGAACGGGCAAATGTCGACAGAGGGAGAACAAGGCAGGCGGGACAACCTCTGAGCCCTGATTAAGAACCTCGATGACAGGTTTATTGTGATAGCGGGATGCAGGGCAAGACGTCCCGCAACGAAACCCGAGGCTTATCAACATAGATAGGCGAGGGTTGAGCGAGGACACAACGCCGCCATGCGCCCGATAGCGCAATAAATCACTAGATAACCGTTGCGGGTTCTTGTTTCCAGTATACGTCAAATTCCTGTAACTGAGTCAACGTCGACATATCTACCATTCTGTCCAAAAAGAGTTTTCCGATCAAATGGTCCATTTCATGTTGGATACACACGGCAAACAAACCCGACGCTTCAAAATCGATGGAACACCCCTCCCGGTTCAGCGCTTGGACCCGAATAGAAGACGGACGCGTCACTTTTCCGCGCAGTCCATCCACGCTTAAACAACCTTCCCACATTTCGACTTGAGCAGGGCCATAAAACACGATCTTGGGATTGATCAAGACCGTCTCGGGAAAAGTATCCTCGCCTTCACATCGCATCACAACGAGTTGTTCAGAACGTGCCACTTGGGTAGCCGCTAACCCAATTCCATCGTTCTCAGACATCGTTTCAAACATATCGTCGATAAATTGTTGATAGGCACGCGTGGGGATGATCGCCTGATCAACCGGCGCAGCAATTTTCCGTAAGACAGGATTCCCCATTTTTGCAATTGGCAAGGTTGCCATCGTGGTCTCCCTTGGTGATATCACCCGACAGAAGTTAGGAAACAGGCTCAGATTGTTGCGTGTTCGGCGGAGCCCCACGATTCTTGAGGGCCTTATCCCACCATGCCTTCCATTCCTTGGCCCACGTGATTCGCTGTTCATGGGTCGAACCTTGCCAATCACGTGGCGGCCCACCCCATCGGGTTAACCGCCAGAACGACTCAACGGCCGTGACGGACACATATTTTTTCTGATCAGCCAGCAACTCAATGAGGAGCGACACCGCTTCCGGACGTCTTACGTGGCGAGACTCAAAAGCCACTGTTCGCCGAATGGTATCATGCTCATCCTTCACTAACTCTTGCAGCGTTGGCAGCGCCTCCATGGGCGCCAACCTGACGGCCACGCGAAGGGCATGAGCCCGCACCCTCGTGACTTCCCCGCTATCCCTCGCGGCGTCAAGTAAAGCCGGCACGGCTTGTGGATCTTTAATAATCGACAGCGTTTCAATCGCATTGTAACGAAGCCGGCTCCCAGGCAGTTTGAGGGCTTTCACTAAGACAGGCACAACTGGTTTTCCCAGGTGTACGAACTCAGCGATCACATACAGTTCTTGCTGTCCTTCCAATAAAGGCAACAAGGCTTCTGCCCGTTTCAACTCCTTTTCAGAAAGGACTTCCGGAGCAGGGGTGGCTTGTTCGACTTCTGGGAATTCTGGCTGAGGTGGGGCGTTATAGGGGATTTGGACCGGAATAAGAGAGGCCGATCGAGAAACCATTGTGCCAACGTCCGCAAGGGAGACCGACGCACAAAAGAGGCTACTCCACCCCACCACGACCCATACGATACCGACTCTCATATACCCTCTCCTTTTCTAGGGAATGATGAACACCATGCTATTTTAGTCTAGTGCGTTCCCCTCAAGTGGGTCAAGGCAAAGAGGACCGCCATTGAACCCCAGAGACTGCCTGCGTGCCCTTCTGTGGTCATCCTGAACAAAACGCCGCTCCTGTAGGGCGCCATCTCATGGCGCCTCCTTCTGGCTCTTTCCTCTTGTGTCATTCCCGACGTTTGTCCCTGACCTGCTCGGGGATCTAATCGGGAATCCAGTCCATGTGTAGGCCGGATAATTTCGAGTTCTTGGGGGTATTGATAACAAAATTACCATTCTTTAATCTTGATCCTATGAATGTTAAAATTAGTGTTATGCTTTTTCATGATGATGTTCATGACGACTTTATGGAGAAGGAGGGTTCCATATGAAATCAGTGAGATTTCTCCTTGGCTTGGGATTGGTGATCGGACTGAGCACAAGCCCAAGCTGGGGATATGAAGAAATCACCGTATCCAACAGCGGAACCTTACAGGGGATGGTCAAGTTGCTCGGCGACGTCCCCAAACCCAAGGGGTACAACCTCGTCACCTTGCCGGACGCCGTGTATTGCGGCCGCATCTCGACTGGAACGGGCTGGCGTCTCCTGCAACCCTTTGTCATCGGACCCAACGGCGGATTTAAAAATGTGGTCATTTACATTAAAAAAATCCACAAGGGGAAACCCTTCAGCTATGTCCCTCCCCGGATTGAGGCGATCGACTGCAAATTCGAGCCGTATATCACCATCGTCCGAGACAAGCACGACATAGAAGTGGTGAATATGGACCCGGTCTTTCATGATATTCAAGGATATGAAACCTCAAAGTTCGGAGCCCGAGTCCTCTTTAATGTTCCCTTGCCAATGAGTAAAAAACTGCGCAAAGAAGTGTTCCTTGCCGGCAAAACGGTCAAAGATCGAGCAGGCAAGGTGTTGACCCAACACATCAAAATGGGGAAACAGCGAAAGCTGTTTGTGATGCAATGCGGATTTCACGCCTACATGGAAAGTTGGGGATTTGCCGTCAAAAGCCCCTACTACGCACTCGCGGCGAAAGACGGCTCGTATTCGATTACGGATATCCCGCCCGGAACCTATAAGGTAGAGGTCTGGCATCCCATGGTTCAGAAAGAATATACCGTGACGATCACTCCCAACGGCACCACCGAATTGCAGATTGAGATCGATGCGCCGAAAGGCCGACTCTACGCCAACGAAATGAGTGAAGGAACACGCTTCGGCATGGAATTGCTTGGGGACGTCACCGTTAAACCCAGTGTGGAACGCCAAACCTATTAAGAGACACCGTAACGCCTCAGGACAGCCTCAGCCAATTTTCTTCTGACGGGCGAAAAAGAAGGGCGGCTCGCCGATGGCGAACCCCGAACATATCACCGTGCTCAAACAAGGGCCAGGCCCGTGGAATGCCTTTAGAAAAAACAATCCTTCAATGCGTCCCGATTTATCCAGTGCCGATCTTTCGGGATGGGATTTATCGGAAGCCGACCTGACCGGAGCCAATTTAAACGACGCGAACCTGAGTCACGCCAACCTTTCGCATGCTCATCTTGACGGAGCCAATTTAGGGGAAGCCAATCTTCTCAATGCGAAGATGACGGGAGCGAAGGGGCACCACACCAATCTGAGTGAAGCCGACATCGGCAACGCCGATCTCAGCAAGGCCGACTTTTGGCACAGCACATTCTTGAAAGCCGATCTGTCCGGGGCCAATCTGTCGAACGCCACGCTGTCACATGCGAACTTCCATTTTGCCAAGTTAGAACATAGCATCCTCAATGCGGCGGATCTCAGGCATGCCAAGCTGCGGGAGGCCTCTCTCACTCACGCGCAAATGGAACACGCTCAATTAGACCATGCCAATCTGGCCCATGCCTCGCTCGCCAAGTCAAACCTTCGCTCGGCCTCATTCCAAGACACCTCACTCATCCAAACCAACCTCGAACAGGCGAATATCGAAGATGCGCAACATCTCGGGCATGAGCAACTGGCCAAAACGCGCAGCCTAGCCCATGCGATCATGGACCGGACTCTCTTAGACAAGCTGACAACCTCCAACCCACAGCTATTCAGCACCGAGTCTCCTCTTCCTTGACGGGAGAGGACTCAGGTGAGGGTGAATCCTGTACCCGACGTTTCTACTCGAAATTATTTGCTTAAAAACTCAATATTGACTACACTGGTCTTAAAATATTAACCAGAAAGGTCATTCTATGAAAACCACCACTGTCTCACAGCTCAAAATGTCGTTAAGTGCATACTTGCGTCAGGTCAAATCCGGTGAAGAGGTGTTAATTACCGATCATGGCCAGCCCATTGCGCGGTTGCTGCCCATCACGAATCCTGCCCTACCTGAGCACTTGAAAGACATGGAAAAAAAGGGGCTCCTCAAGCGCGGAGAGAAGCCCCTGCCAGAGGATTTTTGGAACCTGCCGCGTCCTGCAGACCCCCAAGCGGCAGTGCGTGCGACGGTCTTACGTGAGCGGGAAGAAAGCTGGTGAAATTCTGGGATACGTCGGCCATTGTGCCGCTCTGTGTGCAGGAACCCAACTCGGTCACAGTACGAGAGATCCTCGTCGAGGAGCCGTCCATGGTCGTATGGTGGGGTACACGCACCGAGTGTATTTCTGCACTGATGCGACAGGTACGGGAGGGCGGGTTGACACCCACGGATGAACGCGCCGCCCGCCACGTGTTGCAGATACTGATGCAAACCTGGACGGAGATGCAACCGAGCGAGGCGTTACGCAGCACGGCCGAACGGTTACTCACCGTGCATCCGTTACGGACAGCAGACGCCTTGCAACTCGCCGCAGCCATCCAATGGTGTCAGGGCCTCACAACGGGACAGGGCTTTGTTACATTCGCTCGACAACTGCGTGACGTGAGCTATCGAGAAGGCTTTACCGTTCTTCCTGAGGCGTTCTGATCGTGTTCGACGTATAAGGCAAGGTCTCTTATTCTCGTTTCAGCGCCTGAATGCGGTTTCTTATTAGTTGCGAGGTAGCCATCCTTTTATTGTAATAAATTCACTCTATTACATCGAATATACGTGAATATTATGTTTAAATGACGTTTATTCACTGTTTTTCATTCTCTACTAATTCCTCCTGTCTGTCCCTTTGCAGGCTCAGGTCAGTCCTAAACAGCAACCACCGTCTCGGTGTCTCCGGCAGACAGGGCGTTCATGTAGGCGACATTCACTCGTCACGCTCGGCGAGAAACCGCTTGAGGGCGCCGCCCCACCGCTTTCATGGGCTTCCTGGGCTCGCCCAAGCAAACCAAGATCCCTTGCCGTTCGAGGTCATCGAGTCGCGCTTCGATCGTCGTGGGCGAGTGCCGGATCGCGCGAATCTCGGCCACGGGCTTTCCCCGATAGGAAACCGTGACTGTCTTCCCATCGCGTACCTGCCGGAGTACCTCAGAAAACCGTGCCTTGGCGTTGCATGCCGAATACGTAATACCCATGGTCATTATTATAGCCAGTCAGACTAGTCAAATAACGCTCCCTATGTGTTTTTCAAGTAGCTCCGTCCATGGCTCACACCGCCGATGTGGCGGCCTCGTTCTCGCCCCGGACCTGCCTTTGCCGGTTTGCAGAAGTGGTCGATGGCGGCGTGAAATGCTGCCACAAGGATGTAAGCATCTCACAGGGTCCCGCTGATCTCGGCCGTGCATGTGGTTGAACCTACACGAATACCGAGGGTGAGACACCGAAGCGCTCTGACAAAGCGCGTATTTGCCTGACGTTCAGTTCCCGTTTGCCGCCCAGAATCTCCGAAACGACTCCTTGGGAACCGACCTCCGGCAAGTCCGACTGGCTCAGATTGTGCTCCTCCATGAAGAATCGCAGCAAATCCGCTCCCCCGAACTCGGGCATGACATGGTGCTGTTCTTCCCAGGCGTGAAGAACGGTGCCAAGCGTATCAAGCAGAGAATAGAGCGGATGCCGCTCATCGGTGCCCACTTCATCAAGGAGGCTGTTGAGGCGCTCCACCGCCAAATCATAGTCCTGCTCGTTTTGAATTCTGAACAAGTCGCTCACCTGGGTCCAGGATCGCTGAATCTGTGGACTTATCGTATTCATGTCATCCATCCTCCGCGGTCATAGGCTTCGTGCGTCAGTACGTGGCGAATGTACACCTTTCCTCGATTGAAGTGAAGCTATCAAAGGTAATGGTACGCACCGCAGTGGTCGGCTGATGCGAGTCCAATCTGAGGGTGACCGAGATGGTGTGACTTGCTAGGCGATGTCTTGCTCAGATTCCGATGTTTTCGGCTTTTGCCGAGAACGTAAACTTTCGGTACGCTTACCCCAAAACTCCAACTCTTCTTGTTTCGACTTCCCTGATAACAATTGCCCAACGTATTCCGCACCACGTCGTTTCAAGACGACACATTCCGGTTCACGAGTTGTCATAGTGAATGACCTCCAACGGAGAATAGATGCCAATGGGACCATGGCCATTTAGTATATTGACTGCATTATATTTCTGGATTTTGTCAAAATGAACGATATGCCTGAAATTCTAGCTTACTATGAGATCACAGCCTGATACGGTAGCAATTGCGACATGAAGAGCATCATCAAGTGACGTCTCAGTAACCACGCCTGATTTAATATAGTTTGACCGAAGCGCCAAGGCTTCTTCACTGACATCGACAATATTGGCTGATTCGGCATATTTGGCAAAAAACATTCGAACTTTTTCAGGAGCCGGGTTAAGCTCTGCCTCAACAACTGCAGAAGTCACTAAGATAAACCGTGCAGCATCAACTTCATCAAAGAACTGTCTGCTCGGTCCAGAAAATTCTTGGTCAAACACACCACCAAAGACTGATGTATCTGCGTATACCTTCATCTATTGCATTCCATTAATAGAGCCCAACACCAGCCATAACCGGCGCATATGCAGTGACCATGGTTCACAAGCTTTGGCGTCCGCTGAACGAATGGTTAATCTCAAAGCCCTCCGACTGTACTCTTGAATCGAGCCCTATGCTCTTTTCGAGAAGCCAGTTCGCTGACCAGGTACGCAAGACATTCGCTCGTTGCCTTCGCTTTGTTCAAGCACTCTTCTTCAGAAAACTTATGAACGCCCTCGCTCAGCACTTGATAGAGCCTGCTGAGCGGATTGAGACCATCAGGATTTAGGTATACCGGCAGGGCGTAATTTGCAATCTTGATTTTCTCACTCATCGGGGAATCTTTCCGAAGTTCAGTAAGTGCAGCAGCGACTTGAGTATCTGCGCCTGAGGATTTTGCATCTTCCTGAACGAGGTCAAGAAGCCTGTTTATGTTGTTTTCAACGACTCTTCTGAAGTAAGCGAAGGCAGCAATCCCGTATCCACTTGAAAGACAGACGACGGCATTTTCATAGTTGTCCAAATCATCCTTTAAGAACCGTTGGAGAACAGGGTTCCTCGCAAGTCGCTTTCTGGGTCGCTCACCGTACTTCTGGAATCGTATGGTTTCTCCATCGACGATTTGCTCAACATGATATTCGTGCTTGGATTTTCCGCACGAGACGCATGTAAACTCGAAATGCGAGGTTCCAGTCTTTAGATATTGGTCTGCCGAGCCAATACGAAAACCCTTCTTGGATGCTGGAATCGCATCCCCAAAGCGCTCAACACTCGTCAGTGGATTTTCCATTGCTTGGAACGGCCTTGGTTGTCCACACGTTTCACAGAAGGCATCAATTTCTTTAATCCAAAGGCTCCGGCGATTGACGGATGACCTTCTGAATTTTCGCCAGACGTACAAGGGCACGTTTTCCAAGAATTCCTTAATGTCCGAGTCGGCAAGCTGTTTCATAACCTAGGTTATCCTACGAATCTTCAACTCAGTTCTTTCGCCCATAACATCCATCCTGATTAACCGAGAATATATGGAGCATAATTAATTTCAAATTGCAAATGGCCCCAACACCGGTCGATGGCGGACTGAATCGCTTAAAACGCCACTACCGGCGCGGCATCTCCGGCGGAGAGGGCGTTCATGTAGGCCAGGATGAGGTCGCGTGTGCGGTAGGTGCCGAATTGGGATTCGTCTTCCCGTTGAACGATGGGAAAGGTGCTCAGGATATACTCTGCGTCATCCCGATTGATCCCATAGAGGTGAAAGTAGAGCGCGTCGAGGCGTGCGCACAGGTGGAGGCGTTACTCTTCATTCCAGACGAAGGGCGGGACGTCCTAGCCGAGATCGCAGGCGAAAGTCGCCATGTCGAGGTCATCGGCGTAGCGGAAGCTCATACAAGGGCGCGGATCATGAGCAACGCGCCTAGCACCAGGGGTAACATCGTGTACGCCACAATGTGAATTATGACACCGGATTTCTCACCCCACTGTTTTTTCATGGGCTCAAGTTTCCACAGACGATCGGGGGCCACCATGCGCATCACCAAGGTGATGATTCCATACACAATCATGATTCCGCCAAGAATGATATTGAAGTCCATCGGTATATCTTCCTTCACGTGCTTTCCAATCGATTATTCACTCTGGTTCTGAATGGAACGGAAGCCGATCATCATTTTCGACGCACGATACCACAGGCGATTCATTTCCACCGAGAAAAGAACTATACTGTAAGCAGAAAGCGAGTTGTGCATGTCCCTCATTTCCAGAAGAACGTTTGGGAAAAATCTGTTAGCCTCGTTGGGTCTGGCTTTCTTGAATCCCTCTTCTCTCGTTCATTCACAGTTGTTTGGCTTATTTTTCGGCAAAGGCCGCGAAACGCCAGCTATTACCTCGAATGAAGATTTTTACGTGACCTCTTATGACCTGACGCCGATGATTGACTTGGAACAGTGGTCATTACATGTCGGCGGAATGGTCAACCGTCCAACCTCGTGGTCCTTCACGGATTTATTGAAACGCCCGCAAACGAAAATGATTGCGACGCTGGAATGTATCGGCAATACGGTCGGCGGCTATTCAATCGGCACGGCGGAGTGGGAGGGCGTGAAGCTGAATCACCTGCTTGACGAAGCAGGATTCGACCCCAAGGCGTTTGACCTTGTTCTTCGTGGAGCGGACGACTATTCCGACAGCTTTCCATTATCCCGGGCACTTGAGGACGATGTCCTGCTCGCCGTGAAAATGAACGGCGTGCCCTTGCCGCCCGATCACGGGTATCCCGCCCGGGTGATCGTGCCGGGCATCTACGGCATGAAGAACGTCAAATGGCTGACCGGATTAAACCTTGTGCGCGACGACTATAAAGGGTATTGGCAACGGCAAAGTTGGTCGGACACCGCGTTGGTGAAACTTTCCTCACGCATTGATGTGCCGGGCGACAGGGAACTCATCACGACGCCGCGTTACACGATCAAAGGCATTGCTTTTAATGGAAGGAACAACATTCAAACAATCGAAGTGAGTACGGACGAAGGGAAAACGTGGAAAACGGGCACACTCCTTCCCAAACTTTCTCCGTATACATGGACTCCATGGAGCTATGAATGGAGCATTCCAAAATCAGGGGAATACACGCTCATGGTCCGAGCCACAAATGAAAAAAACGCGGTTCAGGCGCTCGCCACCAGACCTTCCTCTACCGAAGTGATGGAGATTCACGCCGTTTCCGTCAAAGTCGAAATGCCACAAAAAACTTCGTAGCGTGTTTCGTTTCGTTTCGTTTCGTTTCGTCTCGTCTCCTCTCCCACTTCCGTCATTGGCATGAAAATAAGCCCGCCTCCCTCTGGTGTAGCGGCGCCATCTCATGGCGCCTTCGGTTGGCGGGATAAGATCCCGCGGCTACAGAAGAATACTGGATTCCCGCTAAAAACTGCTGGAATGACAGGATGGGGTTCAGGAAGACGCCCTAATCTATTGATAGCGTATCATTAGGGAAGCGAGGCGGAGGCGGTAAACGAGACGAGGGGCCACGGATAAAGCCCGAATATCACGACACCCGCAACGGCAAGCGCCAGAACGACGGTCGCGGTGGGGGATAGGGCCAAGCGCGTTTCACCTTCTTGGTCGGCAGTCGGCTCGCGCATGTACATGACCATCACGACGCGCAGATAGTAGAACGCGGAGACCGCCGCAAAGATCAACCCGACCACGGCCAGCCAGGTCAAGCCCGCATCGACAGCCGCCATAAAGAGGTAAAACTTGCCGATGAATCCGGCAGTCGGAGGAATGCCTGCGAGCGAGATCATAAAGAGCAGCATTAAAAACGCCGCGCCCTTGTGGCGTTTGGCCAACCCGGTAAAGTCGTCCAAGTCTTCTCCTTCACAACCCCCTCGTCGAAGAATCGCAATAAGGGAAAATGCCCCGAAGGTCATAAAGGAATAGACGGCCAAGTATAACATCATGCTGGACACGCCTTTTGCCGACACCCCGGCTTTTGTTCCGACCCATCCCGCCACAACCAACCCGATCAACGCATAGCCGGCATGCGCGATACTCGAGTATGCCAGCATACGCTTCACATTCGTTTGCACGATTGCCACGAGGTTCCCCAAGATCAAGGTCAGGACACACATGCCCAAAATCAGCCCGCTCCAATTCGGTTTCATGCCCCCAAAGCCTTCAAGCATCACCCGAAGAAACGCCCCGAAGCTTGCGGCTTTTGATGCCACGGCCATAAACGCGGTCACCGACGTTGGCGCGCCTTGATACACATCCGGTGTCCACATATGAAACGGCACAGCCGCCACTTTAAAGCCGAACCCCACAATCATCAGCATCAGGGCGATGAGTATCACCGAATCGTCAAGACCCCGCGCATCGACCACTGCGGCAATTTCTACCAGACGCGTGCTGCCGGTGGCTCCGAAGATGAGTGAAATGCCGTAGAGCAAGAGGCCAGACGAAAACGCGCCCAAAATAAAATACTTGGCCGATGATTCGACGGACTTGGCTTCAAACCGCTTGAATCCCGCCATCACATAGAGCGAGATGGACATCAACTCGATGCCCAGATAGATGACCAACAGGTCGGCGCCGGAGACCATGATCATCATGCCCGTCAAGGAGAGCAGCACAAACCCGTAGAATTCGGCCAGATCGATCCGCTCTTCCTTGAGATATCCGATGGAGAGTAAGATCGTCATGCCACTCACGACGTAGAGCAGCAGTTTCCAAAACGAGGCATACCCATCCACCACCACGAGATCGCTGAACGCATATACCCGGTCACCCATGTTGCTCGCCGTCACGATGAAACACACTACGAGCGTGGCCACGCTCATCCACGCCAGCAGATCTTTCTTGGTCGATGGAGTGATCGGATCCAGGACCAACAAGAGGCAGGCGGCGAACACGACGATCAGCTCAGGTAAAATCGTGACCAGATCTGCGAGAGGAATCATCATCGCGTCTCAGCCTTTCTCGCGTCGGCTCCCGGGGCAGACTGGGTGGCGACGATGGTCGGCGACGATAAGGGAGGCTCGGCTTCCACCATCATGACTTTCGCTTGCTTTTGAACAAGCTGATCGACACTGGCATGCATCACATCCAGCAGAGGCTTGGGATAGAGCCCAATCCAAAACACGAAAAACGCCAAAGGTGCCAACAGGCCGATTTCACGCCAGTTCATATCGTAGAGCTTCGAGGCCATGTGTTGCGCCGGGGTCCCGTACACCACGCGTTGCAACATCCATAAAATATACACTGCCGCGAGAATGACCCCTAGGGCTGCCACCGTTGCAACCGCCTTACTCCACATAAAGGTCCCCACCAGCACGAAGAATTCGCCCACAAAGCTGTTCATGCCCGGCAACCCCACAGAGGACAACGCGAATATCACGAGGAACGTGGCATACACCGGCATGGATGCGGCCAATCCTGAATTGTCGACGATCTCGCGGCTATGCGTCCGCTCGTAGATAATGCCTACGCACAGAAAGAGCGCGCCGGTGGTGATGCCGTGATTGACCATTTGCAGGATCGCGCCTTCAATCCCTTGGGCGTTCAACACGAAAATGCCCAGCGTGACAAATCCCATGTGGCTCACGCTGGAATAGGCGATCAGTTTTTTGAGATCGGCCTGGGCAAAGGCCATGTAGGCGCCGTAGATGATGGCCACCACCGATAAGAAGAGCACCACCGAGGTGAACTGCTGCGTGGCGTCCGGCAGCATGGGCAACGAGAAGCGCAGGAATCCATAGGCGCCAAATTTGAGCAACACGCTCGCCAGTATCACGCTGCCCGCGGTCGGGGCCTCCACGTGCGCGTCCGGCAACCACGTATGGAACGGAAACATCGGCACTTTCACGGCAAACGCGGCGAAGAAGGCCCAGAACAACCAGGCTTGCAGCCAGGGCGGATATTCGGCGTTACTCAGCGTGAGGATGTCGAACGATTCTTCCCCGGCATAAAAATAGAGCACGATAATCGCCACGAGCAGCAGGACGCTGCCGGCCAGGGTATACAGAAAAAACTTAATGGCCGCATACACGCGATTGGGTCCGCCCCAGATCCCGATCAAGAGATACATGGGGATCAGCATGGTTTCCCAGAACACGTAGAACAGCACAAAATCCAACGCGACAAACACGCCCAGCGTGGCGGTTTCCATCACGAGCAGGCTGATCATGAATTCTTTGACTCGCGTCTCGATCGACGTCCAGGAAACCAAGACGCAGAGTGGAGTCAGCAGGGTGGTCAACAACACCAAGGGCAAGCTGATCCCATCCACGCCCACCGCGTAGTTGATGGGAGGCGACGCAATCCATTGATGCGTTTCGACAAACTGCATGGCAGGCGTGGATTCATCAAACAGCGCCCACAGCGGGAGAGAAACCAGGAACACCAGCGATGAGACTCCCAAGGCCACCCATTTGGCCAGCACTTCTTGGGCCAAAAGAATCGCTGCCACGCCCAATAACGGCAGGAAGACGACCAGGGTCAGCCAAGGGAATCCGCCGGAGGACACTGTCATGTCGATCACAACCCCCTCATTAAAACAGCAGGTACGCGGTTAAGATAATGACCGCTCCCATGGTCATACTCAGCGCATAATTTTGCGTTTCGCCGGTTTGAATCAGGCGAGCCATCCAGCCCCACCAGGCAACCCCACGGGCCACGCCGTTCACCGCATTATCAATGATGGCGACGTCCACTTTTTTCCACATCCGGTCCGCAAGCACAAACGTGGGATTCACAAACGCCTTGTCATAGGCTTCATCCACATACCATTTGTTGAGCGAGCCGCGATACAACATGTGCCAGCGGTTCATCAGACGATCGGGATAGTCGGGTGCTTTCACATAGAGGACATAGGCCGTTGCAATGCCGAGCAAGCCGGCCAACGTCGCCGCCAGCATAATGCCCGTGGCAGCCGCGCCATGGTGTGCTCCGCCTTCACTGCCGGGGAAGGCCTGTTGCAGAAAGTCCGGAATACCCAGATACCCCGTCGCAATACTGAGGGCCGCCAACACCAGCAGAGGAGCGGTCACGACGAAGGGTTGTTCCTGCACATGGCCGGCATGATGCGGATCGACTCGGGACTCTCCCCAAAAGGTCACGAACACCAAACGAAAACTATAGAACGCCGTCAGCCCCGCCGTGAGGATACCCGCGACCGCGAGGGTTTGACCCAAGGCCCCCGCGTTCCAGGCGGTCAGCAACAATGCGTCCTTACTGAAAAATCCGGCGGTGAAGGGAAATCCGGCCAGCGCCAACGAGCCGATGATAAAGGTCCAATAGGTGATGGGCATTTTATCTTTCAGCCCGCCCATTCGTCGCATGTCCTGCTCATGATGGACAGCCAAAATAACGGACCCGCATCCCAGGAAGAGGAGCGCTTTAAAGGCGCCATGCGTCAGCAAGTGATAGATGCCGGCAACATATCCGCCCAACCCGCACGCCATCATCATGTACCCGAGTTGACTCACGGTTGAATAGGCCACCACACGCTTAATGTCGTTTTGTGTCAGGGCAATCGTGGCGCCGATAAACATGGTCACCCCTCCCACGATCGCCACGACGTCCATGGCCACGGGAGACACGTTATACAGGGGGGCAAACCGCGCCACCATAAACACGCCGGCGGTCACCATGGTCGCGGCATGAATCAAGGCGGAAATGGGCGTGGGGCCTTCCATGGCATCCGGCAGCCACACATGCAACGGGACTTGAGCGGACTTTCCGACGGCGCCCACAAACAGCAGCAGGCAAATCAGGGTCATCGCGGACACGGCCCACCCACCGCCGAATGCTCCCAGCAAATCGATCGTGACCTCGGCTTTGGCCGCGGCTTCAGTGAACACCGGTTGGTACTGCAAGGTCCCAAAAACCGCAAACACCAACAGGATGCCGAGCAGAAATCCAAAGTCGCCGACTCGATTGACGACAAAGGCCTTGGTTGCCGCAGCCCTTGCCGTGTGCCGTTCATACCAATGGCCGATCAGCAAATAGGAGCACAGCCCGACCGCTTCCCAAAACACAAACAGTTGGAGGAAGTTATCAGACATGACCAGCATCAGCATGGAGAACGTGAACAACGCAATGTTGGCAAAAAACCGCGCGTAGCCCGGTTCGCCACGCATATACCCAATGGTATAGACGTGCACCAATCCACTGACGATGGTCACCAACAGCAACATGGCCGCCGTCAACTGATCGACATAAAGCCCAAGACGAATGGTGAGATCACCGGAAGCCCCCCAGGTATACAAAGGAATTTCCAGCACATGTCCGTTGGCCACTTCGGAAAAGGCGAGAACCGATAACAGGAAGGACAACCCAACAGCAGGCACGGCGATCAGATGGGCACGATTCTTCAAGACATGCCCGGTCAGGCCGATCACGATAAAAGCCAGAAGGGGCAAGAGGGGGATCAAGGCATACAGCATGGCACTACCACTTCAACAAACGGAAATCATCGACATTGATGCTGGCATGATGACGATAAAGGGCAATAATAATGGCAAGGCCCACGGCCACTTCGGCGGCAGCCACCGTCAAGGCGAAGAACACAAAGACCTGCCCGGCCAAGTTGCCGAAATGGGAGGAAAAGGCCACAAAATTGATATTCGTGGCATTGAGCATCAATTCAATAGACAACAAGATGATAATCAGGTTCTTTCGGACCAGGACGCCAACGAGACCAATGATGAACACCAGCCCGCTCAGCATCATATAGAATTCGATGGGCACGCTCATGAGGACTTCGACTCCATGATTCCCTTTTTGGATAAGATGACCGCGCCGATCATGGCCACCAACAAGATGAGCGAGGCAATTTCAAACGGGAATAAATAGGTGGAATACAAGACTTCCCCGATCGATTCCGTATTCCCCACGGCCTTGGTCGCTTCTTCCGGTCCGGGACCGGGCGACGCCACGGTGAATCCACGACTGACCGCGAGCAACACGGCTTCGGTC
Source organism: Nitrospirales bacterium (assembly GCA_965247845.1). Classification (GTDB taxonomy): domain Bacteria; phylum Nitrospirota; class Nitrospiria; order Nitrospirales; family UBA8639; genus Bin75. The sequence goes on from OZ252040.1 coordinate 1,012,112, forward strand.
AACAACACCACACCGAGAAACAACGCCACCGCCCCCTGTTGGTTATAGTGCTCTTCGCGTTTCACGTTCAGCAGCATCACGACGAACAAGTAGAGCACCAAGATCGCTCCGGCATACACAATAATTTGAATGGCGGCTAAAAACTCGGCATGCAGCGTGACGTATAACCCGGCCACATGAAAAAACATGACCAGTAAGGACAGGGCACTATAGATGGGGTTGCGAAACAGGACGACGAGCGAAGCGGTAACCAGAATGACTGCGGCAAAGTACAAGAAGACGAATGTGGCCACCGTTACACGTTGCTCCCGTTAACGACACATGCGCATTGACTAGACAGGGGGAGGGGCATCGGAACAGGCAAATCGAGCGAAAATTAAAATTCCTTTTCCGGAATATCTTTGAAGGAAACGTTAAAATAGGCAACGTTGGGATGCTGAAATTCCAATCGTTTTTCCCGTTCCGGAAATGCTCGATCTCCGATGGCCATGAGTTGTTGTTTGTTCAAATGCAACTGGCGTTTATCGTAGACGGCCCACTCAAATTCCTGCGACATGCCTAAGGCATCCACCGGACAGGCCTCGACGCACATCCCGCAGAACAGACAACGCGTCATGTCCATATAGTATTCCTTGGCGTACCGCTTCGTGGGTTCTCCGGGCACCTCGGCACTCACCACGCGAATTACACGAGAGGGACAAGCCGCCGAACACAGATCACACCCCACACATTTCTCCGTATCATCATCGTATCGCAGCAACCCCAACATTCCTCGATAATTGGCCGGTAGCTGTTTCTTGACATGGGGATATTCCAAGGTGATGGGGCGATATCTCAGCAAATGCTTGAGCGTCTCTTTCATTCCCATAAGGATTTCAAAAAAGATGAGAGACTGAACCCACTTTTTGAGTGTCATCGACATCTCGACCTCGGCGTTACGAATTGGGGAAGATGTAGGCGAAAATCGACGTTACCACCACATTCCCCAAGGCAATGGGCAACAGCACCTTCCACCCAAACCGCATCAACTGGTCATACCGTAATCGCGGCAGCGTGGCACGTATCCAGAAAAACAAAAATAAGAAAAAGTAGACTTTCGCCGTAAACCAGAAAATCCCCGTAATCCAGACAAAATCCCCGGGCGCTTGCAAGAACGGAAAGGGGGCATGCCAGCCACCGAAGAACAAGACGGTGGCCATGCACGACACCAGAATCATGTTCGCGTATTCCGCCATAAAGAAAAACGCGAACCGCATGCCGCTGTATTCCGTGAAGAACCCCGCCACCAATTCGCTTTCCGCTTCCGGCAGGTCAAAGGGAAGCCGATTGGTTTCGGCCACGGAGGCAATCAAAAAGACGACAAAGGCGATGAATTGCGGAAAGGGTAAAGGATCGAAGGCAAACCAATTCCAAAAACCGCCGGCTTGCGATTCAGTGATGACGACCAAACTCAAACTCCCCGACAACAAGAGAACCCCGACAATCGCCAGCCCCACATTGAGTTCATAGCTGATCAACTGGGCCGCCGCCCGGAGTCCGCCCAACAACGAGTATTTACTGTTGGAGGCCCATCCACCGAGGATGATCCCATACGCGCCGATTGACGTAAACGCCAAAACGTACAGCACGCCGATATTGATATCACTGATCACAAATGGCTTAAATTCAACCCCCAGGACCTCGACCGTCCAGTTCGGGCCGAACGGAATGACGGCAAACCCGATCAAGGCCGGCACCAACACGATAATAGGGGCCAGACTGAACAGAATCTTGTTCGCACCGGCCGGAATGATGTCTTCCTTGAAAAACAATTTCAGCCCGTCAGCCACCGGCTGCAAAATTCCATACGGGCCTACTTCCATCGGACCCATACGGTCTTGCATCCAACTGAGCACTTTTCGTTCCAATAAGGTCAGGAGCGCCACGGTCAGCAGGACCACGCCCATCACGGCCCCAATTTGCGATAAGGTCAAGGCCAATTTAATGCTGGTATCAAACACAGGAACGCTCCTCGATTTGATCCCGGGTCATAGCCCGGGACAGGCTTGGATAGACAAATAGATGAATACGATCATCCGGTTTCCGAATACGCCGTCAACGAACCCCGACGATATTGACTGCCGTCGCCTTCCACGCGGGCACATGGTTATGCGGATCAACCTTCAACGAGAATAACGACCGCACGGATTGATCGAAGTGTTCGGGAAACCATGCGACGGCATCGGGCACACGATCATTCAGTTTCACAGAAACGGTGGCTTGTCCGCAATCATTCGAGAGCCGAACGGGATGACCTTCTTCAATCCCCAATCGTCGGGCCTCATCGGAATTGATTTGAAGAAGACCTTCTCCTTGAATCTCCATCAATCCCTTCGCGCGTGTACTGTATTTTCCAGAATGATACAGAGACTGGACCAACCGCAACGTCATCGACCCTTGTGGTGCGGAGGAGGGCGGATCGATCGTATACCGCCGATCGATATCCTCCTTGAACCCCCTTGTCACGTAGTGTGCAACCACATCCGCGTTAACTTTTGGTGGTGCGGCAGCCGGGCCCAGAAGCCCATACCCCGGAATTACGCCACGTATTTCCTTGAAGATTTCTTTGACTTCACCGTACTCCATGGGATGCCCCATCAACACCGACAAGGCCGAAAACATTTCCCAATCGGGCCGACTCTCCCCTACCGGCTCAATCGACTGGCGAACAGGTTGGACGTGGCCTTCCGTATTGGTAAACGTGCCGTCCTTTTCCATGGCCGAACACGCCGGAAAGACGACATGCGCCCGCTTCGCGGTTTCCGTTAAAAACAGTTCCTGGCAGACCAACAACTCCAACGCATCAAGCGCCTCGGTCACATGGGCATCGGCCGGCAACGATTCAACCGGATTTTCTCCGACGATAAACAACGACTTGATACTGCCGGCCTTGGCCCGGCTCAACATATCCGGCAAGGTGGCCGAGGCTCCACTGGGAACCGCTTGTCCCCAGGCTTGCGCCAAGGCCTCCTGCCTCTCTTCATCATGAAGATCGGCGGGACCCGGGAAATATTCGGCAACGGCCCCCATTTCCACGGCGCCCTGCTCGTTATTCGCTTCGGCCAAGCAGCCAAGCCCCGAGCCTCGACTCTGGAGATGCCCCGTGAGGATCTGAAGATCGAGGATGTTGGTCACCATCCCTTCTCCGCCAAGCGAACGAAGGACATCCCGGCCGACCAAGATCACGGCACGTTGAGCCTGCGTATACGTCCGGGCCGCCGCTTCAAAATCCGTTTGCGGGAGACCGGACTGTTCTTGGATCGTCTGCCAAGAAACCTGGGCCACGTTGGTCCGTATCGTTTGCACAAACTCCGGCGCCTGTTTGGCGATTTCCTCATGGACCAGGTGTAACTCGACCACGGCCTTCAAAAGCCCCAGGATGGCCGTGGCAAACTGTCCGCTCTTCACCGTCAGGTGATGCCGGGAAAGCGTCGCAATATTACTCACCGTCGAGCGGGCCGGAAGCAGTGATTCAAGGGTGATCAGTTGCGCCCCACCGTGTTTCACGGCCTGCTTCACCTGCAGGGCCGTAATGGGATTGGCCTCATTGATCGCGGTGCCGATCAGCATGATGCCGTCGGCTTGGGCAATATCCTCATATCGAACCGTCCATCGATGGGTGCCCTGCACCCGCCGGAGCGCTCGTACGCCGTTGATATACCCGTACCGTGGGCTGCTATCGATCTGATTCGTCCCGATCACGAGACGCATGAATTTCTGAAACAGATACAGATCTTCATTGGTACATCGAGCCGTCATGAGCCCGCCGATCGCATCGGCCCCATGCGCCGCTTTAATAGCCATGAACTGCCGGGCCACGTGTTCCAACGCTTCTTCCCACGTGACTTGGGTAAAGGAGCCATCGGCCTGACGCATGAGCGGATGCTGCACGCGGTCGGGATGAACACTGGCATGATAGCCGAAATACCCACGGGCGCAGAGATCTCCGTTGTTTCGGCCAGCCCCCAATGCCGAATTCACTTCGATCAATTGATTATCTTTTCGCTGGACCGTGATCTGACATCCATCCCCGCAATAAGAACAAATGGTCTCCGTTCGTTTCAGCATCCACGGACGAAAGTCATACATCGACAACCGACTGGTAATGGCCCCGACCGGACAAATCTGAATGCACCCGCCACACATGTCGCACTCGAGTTGATTGCCGGCCCAATGCGTAATCTGCGTGAGCGTGCCACGCCCTTCGGCCGCCAACGCTTGAGCGTCCATCACTTCGTCGCAATACCGCACACAGCGCATGCACGACACACAACGATTCATCTGTGTTTCAATGACCGGGCTGAGGTACTGTTTTGGAAATACCCGTTTCAAATCCTTAAACCGGCTGACGGTAGGCGTGTACTCATGCGAAAAATCCTGCAGGTCACAGCGGCCGCCCTGATCGCACACCGGGCAATCGAGTGGATGATTGCTCAACAATAATTCCAACACTGATTTCCGCGCGGCCTCGACATGCGGCACCGACGACCGCACGACCATGCCTTCGGCCACCCGCGTGCTGCACGAGGTCTGGAGTTTGGGAATTTTTTCGATTTCCACCAAACACATCCGACAATTGGCGTCGGGTTCCAACTTCGGGTGGTAACAAAAATGCGGCACCATCACGCCTATTTGTCGTGCCGCCTCGATCACAAGCGTGCCTTCCGGAACCTGCGTACGTATTCCGTCGATCGTGACCGTCAGCATGTTGGGGGGTTGTGGGTTCGACATGGTCGGTTCTTACGACACACTGAGGACGGGGATTTCTTTCCTGCTCGCCTTGAGCGCCTCAGCCTCTTCAATCAAGGTCTCATACTCGTCCCGCCAATATTTCAACGTACTGAGAACCGGGGCGATTTCCGCATCTCCAAACGCACATACCGTTCGACCGCCGATACTTTCGCAAATTTCCGTGAGCGTCCGTAAATCTTCCGGTCGTCCTTGCTTGTTCAGAATTCGTTGTAAAATCTGGACAATCCAGGCACTGCCTTCCCGACAAGGCGTACACTTTCCACAGGATTCATGATAGAAAAATTCCATCAATCGAAGGGCCGCCCACACCATGCTCGTGCCTTCTTCCATCACGGTGATCCCACCAGACCCCGACATCGAGCCCGCCAGGGCCACCGACTCGAAATCCAATTGAACATCGATGTGGTCCGGGGTCAAAAACGGCGCCGAGGCCCCGCCCGGGATAAACGCCTTGAGCGGCTTGTCAGACCGCATGCCTCCCCCAAGCTCATAAATCAAATCGCGGAACGTCGCGTTCACGGGCAATTCATAATTCCCCGGATGTTTCACATGGCCACTCAAACAAAAGACCCGTGTTCCCGTGCTCTTAGGCGGCGCGCCGATGGAGGCATACCATTCCGCCCCTCGATTCACAATATGGGGAATATTGGCCAGCGTCTCCACATTATTGACGACCGTGGGTTTCTGATAGAGGCCATGCGTGGCCGGGAACGGCGGCTTCGTCCGAGGCTTCCCCCGTTTTCCTTCCAACGATTCGAGCAGCGCGGTTTCCTCACCACAAATATAGGCTCCAGCCCCTGCGTGCACGTAGATATGAACGGTGACCCCGCTGCCGTAAATATCGGAGCCTAAGTGCCCGGCCTGGTTTGCTTCGGCAATCGCACGCTCCAGGATTTTCGTTGCAAGCCGAAATTCACCCCTTATATAGATGTAGGCCATTTGCGCCCCGATGGCATAACAAGAGATGGCAATGCCTTCAAGGATTTGGTGGGGATCCCGCTCCATCAATTGACGGTCTTTAAACGTACCCGGCTCACTCTCATCGGCATTACAGCACAGGTATTTGGGACCGGGATGGTCTTTGGGAATAAAGCCCCATTTCACCCCGGTGGGAAAGCCTGCACCGCCCCGACCCCGCAGGCCGGATTTTTTCACCATCTCGATAATGTCATTGGGAGGCACGTTCCCCAGGACGGTTTTCAACGCCTGATACCCACCGGTCCCTTCATAATCGGAAAGAGCCCCCGTGTAGCCGGGTTGTTCCATATTGGTTAAGAGAATCTTTTCAAAGGTCTTCATTGTGTCACGACGCCCTCACCCCGTTCGGGAAACATAAAGGGACCGCTTTTCAGTGAACAATCGCCGGATTCTCGTAGGGCTTGGATAATCTGTCCGACTTTTTCTTCTGTGAGCCGCTCATAATAGTCGTCATTAATTTGCATCATCGGCCCGGTTCCACACGACCCTAAACATTCCACCGTACTCAGGGTAAACAGTTTATCCTTGGTGGTCTGGCCGACACCAACGTCCAAATGTTTGTGCAACCATTCAATCAGGGGGTCGGCCCCAACCAGCGCGCACATTAACGACCGGCACACTTGGACATGGAATTTCCCGATGGGTTTGAGATTGAGCATGGTATAAAACGTCACCGTCTCAAACACTTGGGGAGGGGTGATATCTAAAATGCCGGCAATCTCCCGCATGGCGGCTTGACTCACATACCCCTCTTCCTTTTGCGCCAAATTCAACAACGGAAGGAGGGCCGAGCGCTTCACCGGATATCGGCTCAGAATTTCGTCAATGGTGTCTTGATGTTTCTCGAAGACCATGCTGCCTTATGGGACATCCTGCGTAATGAGACGTCGTCGCTCGCCGACCACTCACCGATCACATTCACCCATGACGATGTCATAGGTGCCAAAAATAGTAATAATATCAGAAATCAGATAGCCGCGGGCCATAAAATCAAACGCACCCATATGGACAAACGAGGGTGAGCGGATTTTCATCCGATAGGGCCGCGGGCTCCCGTCACTAATCAAGAAAAACCCCAGTTCACCTTTGGGCACCTCCGTCCCGCAATAGGTCTCCCCCTTCGGTGGCTTAAATCCCTGTGTAAAGATGATGAAATGATGGATCAAGCTTTCCATGTCCCGCATGACCTTGGGTTTGGCCGGGGGAATCACCTGGGGCATATCCGCCATAATGGGGCCCTCCGGCAACTGATCCAAGCATTGCGCAATGATTCGAGCACTTTGCTTCATTTCTTCGACACGAATCCAATACCGATCATACGTGTCTCCGTCTTTGCCGACCGGCACGTCCCACTCCACTCGGTCATAGACACCATAGGGCTCGAGTTTGCGCACATCATAGGCCACTCCCGAGCCACGAAGCGTCGGCCCCGTGAGCCCGAAGTTAATCGCATCTTCCCCGGACACGACCGCCACGCCCTTGGTTCTGGCCACCCAGATCCGATTCTTTTTCAACAACGTGTCATATTCCTGCACGTGCTGAGGAAACGTTTTCAAAAAACCACGAAGGCGTTCAATCAGTTCCGGGGTGAGATCACTGTCCACCCCCCCAATGCGATAATAATTCAGCGTTAATCGCGCGCCACATAATTGTTCAAAGAAGTCGAGCAACACTTCCCGCTCACGAAACGTCCAAAAGAAGACCGTCATGGCCCCAATATCCAAGGCTTGCGTGCCTAACCAAAAGAGGTGGCCGACGATTCGCTGCACTTCGGCCACGATCGTCCGGACATACTCGGCCCGCTCCGGCAGCGTCACGCCGACCAATTTTTCAACGGCGCGAACGTAGGCATAGTTGTTCGTCATGGCACACACATAATCCAAGCGATCCGTATGCGGGATGATCTGCATATAATGGAGACCTTCGGCGAGTTTTTCGACGCCGCGATGCAGATACCCCATGTCGGGAATGGCCTTGGTAATTCGCTCGCCATCCAGTTCCAACACCACCCGCAAGACGCCATGGGTGCTGGGGTGCTGTGGTCCCATATTGAGCAACAATTCGGTCGTGCGCTTGGAGGAGTCAGGATCATCCCCGGCCAGAAAGACGTGCCGCTGATCTTGCGGAATTTCACGTTCCGTCCATTCACTCTCCGGTTCATCCAAGCGGGGAAGAAAATCAAAGGTACTTCTCCACCCTCTGCCTTCGGTGGGAAAATCCTTTCGCAGGGGATAGCCTTCCGCATAATCTTCCGGTAAAAGAATCCGTCGTAAGTCCGGATGCCCCTCAAATGTGATCCCCATCAGATCGAACACTTCGCGTTCGAGAAAATTCGCGCCTTTCCAAATGGACGTCACGGTCCCAATGGTGGGCTTCTCTTCCGGCACTCGGGTTTTCACTCGAATCCGGGTTTGATGAGCAAGGGAGAGGAAGTGGTAGATGACTTCAAACCGTTCCAGATCATCAGGATAGTCGGCTGAACAAATGTCCGTAATATGATCAAAGGCCATCCCCGGATCATCATGAAGGAATCGCGCCACTTCGACGAGATCCTGCGCTCGCACCTGGGCTGAAAGGTCTCCCCGCTTGGGATCCTCACGAACAGCCAGGACGGCCTCGGGAAAACGCTCGTGTAAGGTTTCAAGAACTCGATGCATTTCGAACACTCACCAAGAAGTCAATCGTAAGCAATGCCCCACTGAGATCCCTTGTCTAATGCAGTTCTGATAGGGAGAAGCGACAAAATACAGAACAACCAAAGCGACAAATACTACGAGGATAATGACCAATGTATTCTTGTCTTTCATAACTCGGGCTCTCACTCTTATTTCACAAATACTTTTTCTTTTTGAATTTTCTCTTGCAACTTAATCAAGGCATCCAACAGCGCTTCCGGACGCGGGGGACATCCCGCCACGTAGACGTCGACCGGAACGATTTGATCCACCCCCTGCACCACACTATAACTATTGTAATGATTGCCCGAGGTCGCACAGGACCCCATGGAGATCACATAGCGCGGTTCGGCCATTTGATCATAAATGCGCCGAATCACGGGCGCCATCTTTCGACATACGGTTCCGGCCACGATCATGACGTCGGATTGTCTGGGAGAGGCACGAAAGACCCCGGCCCCGAATCGGTCGATGTCATACCGGGAGGACACCGACGCAATCATTTCAATGGCACAACAGGCGAGCCCGAACGTCATCGGCCATAAGGCCGACTTCCGGCACCAACTCACCAGATAATCAAGATTGGTGGTAAGAATATTGGGTTCAAACTGTCGTTCAAGCATACTCATAGTTGTCACCCTACCAAAAGTTACATTTTGTCATGCCGGCGACAGCCGAGAAAAGCCAACCACCGGCGCCGGAACTACCCGCCCAACCACGGCACACACGAAAAGCAGAACAAACGTGCATGGGGCGGAACCGCAGAACACGGAACAACGTCTGGGCCTCATTCCCATTCCAATGCACCTTTTTTCCAGACATACCAAAACCCAACCACCAGGATAGCAATGAAGACGCCCATTTCAATGAGTCCCAAAAGTCCTAACTTGTGAAACACCACCGCCCACGGAAACATAAAGACGATTTCAATATCAAACACGACAAACAACATCGCGATAATGTAATACCGCATCGGAAACTGAATGCGGGCGTCCATAAAAAGCGGACTCCCGCTCTCATACGGAAGAAGTTTCGCGCGATAGGGCCGACTGGGTCGTACGATCCATCCTGCCACCAGCGACACCACGCCAAACCCCAGCGCAATGATGGCAAAGATGGCGATGGGGATATAATTGAGAGGAACCGACTCGCCGCCCATCTCAGTACACCCCCCGCTTTCGCGAGGGCAGGCTCATGTAACCGATGTTGATCATCACACTCCTATCCGATCATTACAGTTAATGGACTGTCGCGAACACCGAATCAAAAAACGGACGATGTTGTAAACCACGAAGCGTCGAAATGACAAGCCCTTTGTGTTGCATCAAAATTTTAAAGGTGGTGCCCATGCCATGAGGTCGCAACAACTGCGCTGCCGCTTGGACCATTGCCGATTCTTGGTCACACCCTTGGACCAATTCATCGATTCCCACGCTCATCAAAAAATGCTGCAGATTCGTAAATCCCGTGGTGGTTAACCCGACCTGTTCGCCGGTGTGCGCAAGGCTTGAAAAATTCACATGCGCCGTCAAATCCTGTTCCCCGACACGTGTATAGGGATCCGTCGACACCGTATGTCGGTGGTACCCCATCAAGGTTCCGTTCTTTCGTTCAGGCGCAAAATAATCCTGGGCCGTGTGGCCATAATCAATCGTGAGTACGACTCCACGATCAAGCACCCTGGCGACCTGTTTGACCCACTTCACGGCTTCCAGGTTGATTTCCGTGGTAAACCCGCCGGGCAATTCCACGCCCAGGTCGGATAAGAACGATGACAATTCAGGCGTCGACGGCTCTCCCCATCGTTCCTGCAAGTCATGGTTGTGGCTAGTCACGTACAATTCCTGCAGACCGTCTTGCACCATGCGAATTCTGTGGACTGGAAACGCATCTACTAATTCATTCGAGAGCAACACGCCTGTCAGGCTTCCGTCCGAAACCGTCTGAAGCTCGTCAACCCATCGAATCAGCCCCTCTTGCTTATCCCAGGCAGCCAGCGTTTCCCGTTGTCGGCGGCGAAAGGCCGGACTGCGTTCGACCAGGATGCAGGACAAACGGTGAAAAAGCGAGGCCTGTTGCTCGTGACACTCTTGCAACATATCGCTGAGCAACACCCCTTCTCCTGGGCCCATTTCCATAAGATGGAAAACAGGGGGATGGCCGAGTTGTTCATCAATCTCCGCGAACTGACGGACCAGACACTTGGCCAACACAGGGGACAGACACGGGGCGGTAAAAAAATCGCTTCCCTCCCGACCAATAGGAGAAGCCGTGGAGGAAGACCGTCCCCCGCCCGTCATATAGTACCCATGCTCGTCATCGTAAAGGGCAAGTTCCATAAACCGCGCAAACGTCAGCGGACCCGTTTCCCGAATGAGCGTGGTTATTTTCTTCATTAAAGGAGAATGTGGCGCTTCCATGCCTTTATTGTCATCCCCCTGGCCTTGTATTGTCACTCTGAGCGCCCCCCTATTTATCACTCTGCGCGCCCCCTATTTGTCATTCTGAGCGCAGCGAAGAATCTCGTTTTTAGCGAAGCAAAGAATCTCGCATTTACCCCCAACCCCATAAGACCCAAGGGAATAGCCTCCATGGGCCAAAAGCTCTATAAATTAGCTATCCATCGACCGTTAGTCAAGGAAAGAAGGACCAGCTAACACTCTGGAATTAAACTAGAAAAGCAGCAAGAAGAAGTGGCGAGCAGGATAATGGAGCTGATGAAGGAAAAAGATGCCATTTTTTTATATTTTGGGGATAGCATTTAGGGACAGTTTACCTAATTGGTAAGCCCCAAAATTGATCATTCAGTAAACTGTCTCTAAATGTTAATGAACGTGTTTCTCGGTAACGGACGAATTTTCGTCACTCACGCCCCATGACATTTTTTGTATTTTTTACCGCTGCCACACGGACACGGTTCGTTTCGGCCGACTTTTGCCTGAGCCCGTTGTACCGGCCGTGACGCAGATTCACCATCTCCACGGTTGAAGACCATTTGGGAGGACAGAGTGTCGTCTTCTTCAACGGGAGGTCGTTCCCCTTTGACCACTTGGACTTTAAACAATCGCTCAAGTGAATCGGACTTGATGTGGTCCATCATGGCGACAAACATGTCAAATCCTTCCCGTTTATACTCCGCAAGCGGATCTTTCTGCCCATAGCCTCTGAGCCCGATGCCGTCTCGGAGTTGATCCATTCCGAGGAGATGTTCCTTCCAATGATGATCAATGACCTGTAACATCAAGCTCCGTTCAAGCTGAGAGCGGATCTCGGCACCGATTTGTTCTTCCCGTTCCTGTTGCCGTTGGGTAAAGAGCTTCTGAACGCGTTCACGCAATTCCTCTCGCAGCCCATCCCGTCCCATCTCCGACATGTCCTCGATCGCCACGACTTCCGTGCCGAATTGCGCAAGGGCCGCTTCACGCAACCCCTCCAAGTCCCAGGCTTCGGCATAGGCTTCTTCCAGACAGTAGGTATTGATTAAGGAATCCACGACGTCGACGAGCCAATCCTCCGCATCGGCTTCAACGGAATCGCCCGCAAGGACACCGGCTCGATGAGCATAGATAATTTCCCGCTGTTTATTCATGACATCATCATATTCAAGGATGTGTTTGCGGATCTCAAAATTATGCGCCTCGACTTTCTTCTGGGCGTTCTCAATGGACTTGCTGACCATCCGATGTTCGATCGGCACGCCCTCTTCCATACCAAGTTTCAACATCAGATTGGAGACCCGTTCAGAAGCGAAAATGCGCATCAAATCGTCTTCCAAGGATAAGAAGAAGCGAGACGACCCGGGGTCGCCTTGACGACCGGACCGGCCTCGAAGCTGATTGTCGATCCGACGACTTTCATGCCGCTCGGTGCCGACGATATGCAACCCGCCCGACGCCAGCACTTCCTCCTTTTCCACTGCGCATTGCCGTGTAATTCTTTCAAATGCCGCTTGCTTTTGTTCGTCAGTCAGATCTTCGCCTTGATAGACCACCTGCTGCTTGTATAACGCGTCCGAGTTGCCACCCAAAATAATATCCGTTCCTCGACCGGCCATGTTGGTGGCCAACGTCACTGAGCCCTTTCCCCCGGCCTGTGAAATAATCTCCGCCTCTTTTTCATGAAACTTGGCATTCAGGACATGATGTTTCACGCCTTTGTGTTTGAGAATTTTTGAGAGCCGCTCTGACTTTTCAATTGAAATCGTGCCTACCAGCACGGGCTGCCCCCGTTCATGGTATTCCATGACTTCTTGGGCAATGGCCTCGAATTTTTCTTTTTCCGTCCGATACACCACATCCGAATGATCTTGTCGAATCATCGCACGATTGGTCGGAACGACATTGACATCCAGATTGTAGATTTTGGCAAACTCCGCCGCTTCCGTATCCGCCGTTCCGGTCATTCCTGCTAACTTTTCATACATCCGAAAATAGTTTTGAAACGTGATGGACGCCAAGGTTTGATTTTCATTGGCAATTTTCACGCCCTCCTTGGCTTCGACCGCCTGGTGCAACCCATCACTCCACCGCCGGCCCGGCATCAGTCGTCCCGTAAACTCGTCCACGATTTGGACTTCTCCATCTTTGACAACATAATCGACGTCGCGTTTATAAATGGCATGAGCCTGTAAGCCTTTGATGACATGGTGAACGATATCAAGGTTTTTAGGGTCATACAGATTATCGCCTGCCAACAGGCCATCCGCCGCCAGCATTTTTTCTGCACGGGTGTTCCCTTCTTCCGTCAGCGCCACCGTCCTCGATTTTTCTTCAACGAGATAGTCCCGTTCGGCACTGAGTCTGGGAATGAGGCGATTGATCCGATTGTATAATTCAGTGCTCTGTTCGGCCGGACCGGAGATGATGAGCGGCGTTCGCGCTTCATCAATCAGGATACTGTCCACCTCATCCACAATCGCGTAAGACAACTCTCGTTGGACTCGTTGACGAAGATCATTGATGACTAAATTATCCCGAAGGTAATCAAACCCGAATTCGTTATTGGTGCCATAGGTGATATCGGCACGATACGCTTCCGGCCTCGTACAAGGACGAAGATAATTTAAGCGTTTATCCACCGCCTCATACTCAGGATCAAACAGAAACGAGGATTCATGCTGAATCACACCAATCGTGCATCCCAACGCATGATACACGGGGCCCATCCATTGCGTGTCACGTTTCGCCAAGTAATCATTGACCGTCACCAAATGCACGCCTTTACCCGCCAACGCATTTAAGTACGTGGGAAGGGTGGCGACCAACGTTTTTCCTTCACCAGTCTTCATTTCCGAAATTTTCCCCGCATGCAACACCATGCCCCCCACGAGTTGGACATCAAAGTGCCGCATACCTATTTTGCGACGGGAGGCCTCACGGCACACGGCAAAGGCTTCGGGGAGCAGGGCAGCCAACGTCTCTCCCGCCTCAAGGCGTTTTTTGAAAATCTGGGTTTTATCGGTCAGCGCCTCATCCGAAAGAGACTGCAAGCCAGGCTCCAACTCGTTAATCTGCGCGACGATTGGTTGAAGAACCTTCAACTCACGATCGTTTTTGCTTCCAAAAAGAAGATTGAGCAGTCTCACGAACATGCTGTGGTCAACACCTCTAGAGGAATGAACTTAAACTTGGGGGTTGTCTGTAATCCCTGAAAAAGACAGGTTCTTTCGCCTGCGGCTCAGAATGACAAATGGGAACTCAAGGTGCCCTCTAGAAGGGCAACGTGTTCCTCGGGGCAGAACGCCTTCTTGGCTAGTATACCTGAATGGTTTCATGAATCAACTGATTGAACGAAGGCAACCGGTTTTCTGAAAATCGTTTGAAGCTCTCTTTTTCCATATGATAAAATGACAAATTATTGTCAGTTTGGCGGCTCTGTCTTACAAACCCTACCTGCCCAGCAGTTGAACGCCGTCTGAGGAAACTGGAACAATCAGCAAAATGACTCCCGTATTCTCTAAGGCCATAGGCTCTTCTCTTGTGATGTTACTGGGCTGTGTCGTCTGGCTCCCCTCAGCGGTGGCACAAGACTTCTTGGACGAACCCATCGAAACCCTCGAGACCATTGAAGTGCCGGCCACTATCGTCATCCAAGAGGAGCGGCAAATCAGTATACCCAAACCGGATACGACGACGTTATTGCCATTAAACGGCCTCATTGCAGCCGATATCCCCAAAACCCACACAGTCTCCCAAGCCTCTCCTAAAATTGTTCGAGATGCTATTGCGGACCGCAAAGGACTTCGGAAAACAGGCAGGCTAATCAAAGCCGAACGTCCCCTGTATCCGCAAGTCGCCCGCAAGCAGGGATGGGAAGGCACGGTCGTGTTACGACTCACCATCAATAGGAGAGGCGTTGTGGAAAAAATAACAACGCAAAAAAGCTCAGGGTTTCCTTCCCTTGACAAAAGTGCCGTGCAGGCAGTCAAAACATGGCGATTCGATCCGGCGAGGGACGGGGAATTTCCGATTCCCATTACGGTTGACCTACCCATCAGATTTGACCTTGAGGAACATGCGCGTTGATTAAGCAATGCTTCACGAGCGTGCGGTTCTACTCCAACGCTTTCGATACCACCACGCAGGGAAAACGGGCGCAAAGTACCCTGAGTCTTCTCCCTATGGATTCAACGGCTGATTTTATTACCTGCGGGCCATGTATGCCTTCTAAGCCCTGGAAGTCGACTTCTCACAAAGAAAGAACGCTTTCATTACGAACCCCTTGACGAGCAGAGGCGTTATGAATATACGGCTTTTGAAAACCATTCCTATCGGTGTCCTGATCCTCACGCTGGGTCTCGGCCTTCCTCTTACAAGCCGGGCGGATGAGGCCCAAACCTTGTATAACCAAGGCCTGACCCACTTTCAACAACAAAAGTTCCGGGAAGCGGCCAAGTCGCTGCAAGAAGCCCTGGCGGTGTTTCCGCGCTTTGCGGCTGCGCACCATCTGTTGGGCGTCATTTCGTTTACCGGCTTGCAACAACCTCAACAGGCCATTGACCACCTGAAACAGGCCGTGGCCCTGCACCCCAATTTCGCGCGAGCCTATCTGGATCTGGGGTTGGTGTATCAACATCAGAGGGATCTGGAAGCGGCCAAAGGGGTCATCCAAAAGGCTTTGGAGATCTATCCGAAGTTCGGTGAGGCGCAACTGAATCTGGCATTTATCCACGACCAACTGAGAGAACAGGAGGAAGCGATCAGCGCCTACCAGGCCACGCTCAAGCTGAATCCTCAACAAACGACCGCCATGTATAATCTGGCGACCCTCTATGATCGCCAAGGGAACACGACCCAAGCGAGAAAGCAACTGCAGGAATTGACGAACCTGGATCCCCAGGATACCGAGGCTTGGCTGCTGTTGGCCCAGTTGGCTGAAAAAGACAATCTCGAGAAGAAGGCAATTCAGGCGTACCAAACGGCCTTACAATTAAAGCCTGACCTGCTTGAAGCGCATTATGCCTTAGGGTTTCTCTTACAAGGCCAAGACCAAACCCCACAAGCGGCGACCCACTTCCAGGAGGTGCTTCGCCTCAACCCGAACCATGCCGAAGCCCATCTCAACCTGGGTGTGCTTCTTGCGAACCTCGACAAGCTCGACCAAGCCGAGCAAGAGTATCTGAAAGCCTTGGACTTGAACCCGAATTTAGTCGAAGGGTATTACAACCTGGGGGTCTTTTATGAGTTTCATCGCAAAGATACGACTCGCGCCCTCGCCCAATACCGTAAATATGTCGAGCTTGGCGGGAAAGACGAACGAGTCCGCAACTTGCTCAAGAAAACCGGTTCATGACTGACAGCGTATCCATGGATATGCACCATCCGGGCATGTCCTATCCTGAAACGTCTTTTCTGCGATTCGGGACGTGGTCTGTCTTGCTACACGTTGGCGTCATTGCGCTCTTGAGTTTCTTGCACTTCTCTCACAGCGTGGAAAAATCCAGGCCTTTGGTCAAGGTCACTCTCATTGAAACCCAGGCACCAGAGCCGAAAGAAGCGGAGCCCCAGGCCCCTCCCATGCTCCAAACCCAACGGCGGCAAAAACCTGTCCAACCGCAACAGATTGTGCCGCTGCAACAAGTCCGTCTTCCTGCTCAACTGCCCCAGATAGCCAAGGTCATTCCACAACCGCCACCCCAACAAGCCCCTGCACCGTTGAAACGACGAATCCTTCAAGATGAGCGCGCCAGCGACACCTTGAGACTGAAAAATTTCACGAAAGTGGCCCGTAGCGACCTCCCTCCGACAAAAACCAAAACCACGGTTCAAAATCCATCGATGACCATCCCGGCCCTTTCTGCTATTGCTGCCCTAAGGGGAATCTCGACCAAGGTCCCGCCGTTGCCTTCCCCGTCAACTTTCGCTTCGGACACCACAACAAAAACATTACGGTCCGTCGCGACGTCCGAAGGGCCGCTAAAAACAAACGCTGGTCTCGGACGAACCATTCCTCCGGTCTATCCAAGAATCGCCAAACAATCAGGATGGGAAGGGACGGTACTCCTTCGCGTGGCGGTTCAGCCTAACGGCAGGCCGGATACGATCACCGTGCAACGGAGCAGCGGGTATGAGGTTTTAGATAAGGCTGCAATGAACGCGTTGAAACGATGGCGCTTTCACCCCGCAAAAGACGGAAACATCCCGATTCGCAGCCTCGTGGAAATCCCCATCAAGTTTTCTTTAACAAAACAACGATCATAATCCTTCAACAACGAGGACACTTTCTCATGATTGAAATGTCACTGGGTTTCGTGGAAATTCTGATAGCAGGCGGATGGCTGATCATTCCCATTCTCGCCTGCTCCTTGGTGGCCGTTGCCATCACGCTGGAGCGGGGATGGTATTTTTACCACTTGCCTGCTCTCGAGAATGCCGATCATATGGTCAAACTCATCACACAAGGGAAATTCACCGACGCATTGTCGCTGAACAAAGACAAACCTCATCCTGTCCTGCACGTCTTGGCGGCAGGCATCCTCGCGCGCGCCTCCATGCCGGAGAAAGCCATGGAATCCGCCGGCATGGTAGCATTACGTCACATGAAACGGGGTCTGCCCGCTTTGGACACCATCATCACGCTTGCACCCTTATTGGGATTATTGGGCACGATCATCGGCATGATCGATTCCTTCGGCATCATGGCCATTCAAGGTATCGGCCAACCTCACGCCGTCACGGGTGGCGTCGCCGAGGCGTTAATATGCACGGCCGCCGGGATTTTCGTTGCCGTGACGACTCTCATCCCCTACAACTATTTCCTGGCTCGCACGGAACGCCTGACCGAACAAATTGAACACTATGCCACACAAACCGAATGTGCCTTACAAGAAGCGGCTACGCAGGTGTTCCCATGAAAATTCCTCCCGCCGCCAAGAAAAAAGCCCGCATTGAAATTATTCCCATGATCGACACCATGTTTTTTCTGTTGGTGTTTTTCATGATCGCCACACTATCCATGACTCTGCAGAAAGGCATGCCCGTCAACCTGCCGAAAGCGGGGTCCTCAACCGATGACCTTCCTGAACAAGTCACGCTCACGATCTCCCACGAAGGCGACTTGTTCTTTAACAAAGACGCCATAACGGTCTCCGAGCTTGAGCCACGGCTACAGGGGCTGTTGTACTACGGGGAAGAGCCCGCAGTGATGATCAACGCCGATGAGGCGGTCTCCCATGGTCGCGTGATTGAAGTCATGGATGCCGTGAGAAAAACCGGTATTCTCAATATGGCCATTGCGACCAAACCGGAATCCCCATAGGGCCCTCTCCGGCGCACCCCGTCACCCTTTCCGAATAACTTCGCTTGCCCTCATACATCTTTGTCCGGTCATTGTGCAGAACGCGTACCAATGCGGTGGCAAATGGAGTAAAATAGGTTATTTCTCGTTTCAAGAAAGTCATACCCATTCATTCAAATTTCAAAAAGGAGGTTGCGTGATGAAGAGGTTCGTCGGACTGATTCTTTGTGCTTCTTTCATTGCATTTTTCGCTACCGTGGGTCTCGAAGTCGGAACGGCCGTTGCTGCCCCGGCGCTCATGACCGCTTCTGACTCCAAAGCCCATGCGTCGAACAGTGAAGGCATCAAGCATTACAACCAGGGGCATTGGGATAAGGCTGTTGAGCACTTTACGAAGGCGGTTGAAGCCGATCCGGCGTCAGGAGAAGCGCACTACAACCTCGCGCTCGCGTTGGACAAGTCGGATCAGCACAAGGCAGCGGCCATGGAGTTTAAAAAGGCTCAAGACCTCGGCAAGGATAATCCTGATATTCAGAATTCGAAGATCCTGCTAGGCCACGTCAAAATGCTGAAATAAGCCTCGCTTCGCCGCAAGGCCTGTGACGGCCATCTTGTTCTTCACGTGAAAACGGAATAGGCCAAGCGGGCAGGATTTTCTGCCCGCTTGCTGGGCCCGAGGGAGGGTCTGATCTGATGAAAAATGGTGGGTCGTACAGGGATCGAACCTGTGGCCCGCTGATTAAGAGTCAGCTGCTCTACCAGCTGAGCTAACGACCCACTCAAAAGGTAAGATGTCAAACATGATGGTATGGCGCGCCTGGCAGGATTTGAACCTGCGGCACCTGGCTCCGGAGGCCAGTGCTCTATCCACTGAGCTACAGGCGCTTTCTCTTTCGACCCTGGTCAGTTCAAGTCTGAAACGCCCGGAGCGACGCTAGCATCTTTGGATGATGGTTGTCTAGCGCCATAGTCTAATCACACGGAAGTTTTTCGGTGGTGGTATCTTGGGTGTCTTTGATGACAAAGCCGCCTTCATCCACGACCGCAGCGGGCTCTTCTAAAACAACTTCAAGTAAGAGTTTGACGCCTTCCGAGGTCAACCCATTGGATGGCGCAATAAACCGTTTGCGCGCCACTTGTCGCTCCTCCGGATCGTCCGGTTCGTAATATCCGAGTAATTCTCCGCTCGTATTGGCCTTTGACAGGAGCCCCGCCCAATCATCGATCAGGGGATCGGTCCATGGGCCAATCCCTTTGACCGTACGATGCTGTTCCAACTTTGTCCAAATCTGCCATCCGACAAACACCGCCCAGGTTTCGTTTAATACTTCCCAGGCATCTTCTTCGGAAAGAAAACGGATTTCCGTCGTATCCCGACGTTGACGAATCGGGTTAATGCGCACAAAACGATAATGACAGCGCATGTGCTCTTGGGCAGAAGCCAGGACTCGATTCGCTTGGGAACTCAACGTCTCAGGACCCGGACCATTGAAAATGTAATCCAGATAAGAATGGAGCAGTTCGTGATACAAGAGACTAATATCATGGTGGGTCATACGATCCAGATCCATCAACGCCCCACCGGCTTTATTGAACGACAACCGCAGGTTCAAAATCATGCGATGATCTTCAGGATGATATTCTGCGGCATAGGTTCGCAGGTCTTCGAATACCACGGTGACAAAATTGGGATCAATTTCCTTGAGAAACCCGGTCGGCAGGTCTAAGGATTCGGCTTGTTCAATGAGATTGACCCAGGTATTGATGGTCCTGTTGGGACCCTGAGCACTGTGGGCAAACTTGGTCAGGCTCAGCACGAGCCCTAATAAAAGAATCGCCAAAATCCATTTTATCGTTCCCCGCATCACGGCTGCTTACCTCCAGGGTTCACCATTTTCAACCACGTTCCAGGTTTCGACCAGGGAAGCAGGGACGTCATCGAGGAATCGAGACGGTTTCGAGAGCACCGACCCTGTGACTTTATCATACACTTGAATGGGAAACGTCAGGTAGAGGAGTTGCTTGGCCCGGGTCACCGCAACATACAGCAACCGCCGTTCCTCTTCGAGTTCTTCTTCGGTCAGAAATGAATAGGAGGACGGGAACCGTCCATCGACCAGCCAAATCACAAACACACACTGCCATTCAAGCCCTTTGGCGGAATGGATGGTCGACAACACGAGCCGTTCATCATCATGGTCCGGGGCTTCGATATCCGTCACACTCTCATTGGGCGGTTCAAGCGTCAGATCGGCCAGAAACTCTTCCAGGCCCCTATAGCGCTCCGCCATGACCATGAGATGCTCCAAATCCCGAATGCGTTTGGGATAATCATCGTACTGCTCTTTGAGGATTGGATAATAATACTCCAGAAGACGATTGACTTGATCGGCAGGCGATTCGTCTTCCGCATGGCCAACGGATTCCAGCGCCGAAGCGAGGTTGCGCAACCCCAAGGCCGACCGACCGCCCCCTTGCCGCAACACCTCATACGGAGCCTCGCTGATCACGAGTTGGGTAATCAGGTCTCTCGCCCGCTTTTGACCCACACCGTCAACCAATCGCAACGAACGGTTCCAACTGACGGTATCCAACGGGTTATGCACGATACGCAAATGTGCCAGTAAATCCTTGACATGCGCCGTTTCAATAAATTTGAACCCGCCTCGTTTGATAAACGGGATGTCCCGTTTGGACAACTCGATTTCCAAATCAAAGGCGTGAAAGCTGGAGCGAAACAGGACCGCGATGTCATCTAATGGCACGCCTTCCTCTCGCAACTCCAAGATTTTCTGCGCGATGAATCGAGACTGCGGGTTTTCACCAACCGTTTGGACTAAGGCCGGTCGTTCACCCTGCCCTTTTTGGGTAAACAACGTTTTACTATATTTTTCGGTCGCGCCTTTAAGGATGTCGTTGGCCAACTCCAAGATGGATTGCGTGCTGCGGTAATTTTCTTCCAGCTTGAAAATTGTGGTTCCCGGGAACAACGTGGGAAATTCCATAATGTTCCGAAACGTGGCGCCACGAAATGAGTAGATCGATTGCGAATCATCCCCGACGACCATCACGTTTTCATGCGTGGCGGCCAAGTTCCGCACCACCTCGGCTTGGAGCCGGTTGGTGTCCTGATATTCATCGACCAAAATGTAGCGATAGGTATCCGAGATGATCCGCCGGGCCGGCTCATCCACAGTCAACAGCTCCCGAAGGCGGGTCAGCAGATCATCATAATCGACTAACTGCCGTTGGCGCTTGGTTGATTCATACGCTTCTTGCAGTTTGGTCAACTCGCCGAGATAGTCTCCAAAATGACTATATTCGGCAAAGAGCACATCCTCGAGTGATTGGAGGGTATTGGCACGTTTGCTGAACAGATCGGCAATCGTCTTTTTACGAGGAAAGCGCTTGCCGGTTTCGGTGAGACCAATTTGGGCACGAACGAGGTTGACCAAGTCTTCGGAATCGCCACGATCCAGAATGGTAAAGCCCGGCTCCAAGCCGATAGTTCGGCCATAGCGACGGAGCAACACGTTGGCCACGGAGTGAAACGTCCCTCCCGTCACTCGATCGCTTTGTGGACCAATCAGCAGCCTTACCCGCCCCAACATTTCTTGAGCCGCCCTTCGAGTAAAGGTCAACAGAAGAATCGAGGCCGGATCGATGCCCATATCGATCAGCCTGGCCACGCGATACACAAGGACCCGGGTTTTGCCACTTCCGGCCCCGGCAATGACTAAGGCCGGACCATTGACGACTTCGACCGCGGCGAGTTGTTGAGGATTTAATTCCTGCGCGTAATCTCGAGAAAGGGGTTTGACCGATGCCTCAGCACTCGGTCGCTTCAGCACGTAGACTTTAGAATCGGAGTTGACAGAGTCCATCAAGGGCTTGCGAGAAGATTGATTCATGGGAATGGACTCTTACACTAGCCCCACTCCGTCCGTCGTGTATAACATAGGGCCTAGTCCTATGCAATGACGGACCTGGGCCGCGACCGTGAACCGTTTTTATCCTCATGGGAAAACTTGCGAAGCCGTCCATTCATTTGCTTAGATACGCCTCAGGTTTTTCAATTCATGAAGCATTCCATCCAAGAGTACGAACCCATTCTCAAAGACTTGTCGAACACCATATTGGACGTATGCCGGGAATCCGTTACGCTGATTAAACGCAGCGATTCAGCCGCCTCAATCAAACTCAATCAACAGCAAGAATGGGACATTTATTTGGAATTTCTGAAGGTCCTGTTTAATCTGGCGGATCGCATTTCCGCGTTTTACGTTTCCATCCAACAGCAACCTGAATTCATGAATAGTCTTGAAGATCACGTAAGTGAGCGACTCAAAATCCTGTTAGCTCCCTCTCTGAGTTCCTCTCAAATCGATGATCAAGAAATTGTTGTCTCCATTGGCCAGGCCGTGGCTGAAAGCCGCCGGATCTATGAACACTATAAATTTGTGTTTTCGGAAGACAGCAAAGAGCGAAATGCTTTTTTTCAACATGTTGGTGAACGCGTGGCCGGCCGGACCGGTGCCGCCAACAACCAAGCCATCACGTCGACAACCACTGTCTGTATCAGTGCCGTGATTCCAGCGTTGACAGCGCTCTTTGAAAGGAAACCCTCGGAACCCGAAGCAGAGACGTCTCCTGAGACTCAACCTCAAGCAGAAGGGCAATCCTCTGCCCCTTCCACCGGCCCTCACGGCACGAAACTGATCAAACTGATCAGCGTTGTCGCTTCAATCTCAGGCGCAGAATTTGAAACCCGGTGGGGTCTGCTTCCACAATTTCGCCGAGACCTGAAGCCCGACCAGGTCACAGCCCTCACCGAGTATATGAACCGCGTGGCCAAGATCGTGGGTGATCGTTTTGCCATCGAATCCTCCAAGGTCTTAGGCAAGGCCGACCCACCCGTTGGGAACGCCTAGTCACGAAGTTTTGTTCCTGAAAGGTCTTACGTTTTCGAATCCCCTGTTTTCGAAGGAAATCTGCTCACTCTTTTTTTTTCTCCCCACAAAGTCCATAATAGGGCTTCATCTGCAACCAAATACTCAAAACCACAGGTAGGGCCTCCAAATGATGAAAAAATTCTTAGCAAGCGTCTTGATCGTGGGTGCTGCCTTTTGGGCGGGATATTACGTGGGACAACAACCACCGGAGGAGGTCAGAAAGCAACTCCAGGAGTTGTCGCAAGAGGTGATAGAGCAAACCATTGGCCTGGAAGAAGGAGAACTGCTCCTTCAAAAAGAATTTTTACAAGCCAAGTCCCGGTTTTTGGACGGCAAGGCCAAAATCTTAGACGGCAAATATGATGAAGCCATAACCGAACTGGACGAAACCCTTGATCACTTGAAACAAGCCGCCAAGATGAAGGGGAAAGAAACCTCGGACGCACTCCATGGAGCCATGTCGAAGATAGAGGATCTTCAACGATCCTTAGCCGACGGCCAAGCCATCTCTCAAGAAAAATTTGAGGAAGCTCAAGAAAAATTAGACTCACTGTTGTGACAGTGATACAGGCAGGCGGCACGAGGCCGGCCTCGCGGGTCGAGGTTCACACACAGGCTGTTGAAGACGTTAGACGACAAGGCCCGCTTAGGCATTGGCCGGTTGTTGTTTCCACCCTGCGAGAATACGTTCTATCCGCATCCGAACGACGAGGTCCGGATCTTTCATCAAGGGCTTAATCGCATCCCGTCCACGCAAGTCCCCCACTTTTTCTAACGCAGCCGCTGCGGTCAGACGCGTAAACCAATCCTGATCGTGGAGCATGGCAATTAAGGGATCGACGGCGTCCGAATCCTTAATCTCGCCCAGAGCCAAAATAGCCTGCTTGCGCACGAACTCTTCTTTATCGCTCAAGGCCGCAATCAATTTGGGCACGGCGGGTTTCCCCAACGCAACAAGGGCCCTCGTGGCATCATCCTTAAACTCATCATTGTGCAGCATCGATATCAGGGGATCCAACACCCGCTCATCATTGACCTTCCCCATCGCCTGAATCACGTATTTTCTGGACTCCCAATCGCGTATGTACCTGATCAACAACTCGACAGCGGGAGACCCCACTCCAGCAATAGCTTCAACCGCTGCTTCCCGGACTTGCCAATCCCCATCACGAAGCGCGTTGACTATTGGCTCCACACAGCGCTCATCCCCCATTTCCCCCAGGGTGACGACCGCTTCGCGTCGGACGACCCAATCCTTGTCCTGCAGAAGGTCGATCTGGATATCGATCTCATCTTTGACCTTCTCTTCTTCGAATTCAGGCTCTTCTTCCTCTGCCTGTTCTTCGCCTTGCTCCTCGCCTTGTTCGGCCTCCGCAGTCGTGACGTCGTCGCCGTCCAACAAGGATTCCGATACTTCATCCACAAATTCATCCGTCACTTCATCTTGAACGCCGGCAGCAGCATCGGTTTCCTCAGCTTGCGTTTGAGGATCTTCGGCAGAAGATTTCATATCGTCAGTCATGAACGTTCCCCTTTCACTGAATTCAGTAGACGCATCGTCACTCTCTAGGATTCTGAGGTTATGCCGCCTTGGCTTTTTTCCCAGCAGCCTTGGCTATACGTGCCGCTTTGCCACGAATTTTTCGCTGTACACGTTTGAGGCGTTTTCGTAGCTGTCGCACATCTTTTTCCCCTTCGGGGTTTTCACTGCTAGCTTGTCTTTCCTTGACCTTTTGTTCAAGGGCAGTCTTATCCTCATCTCGTGTTCGCTTGTTTGCCATTATTGCACTCCCCTAATACATGAAAACCATTCTAGATAGCTCTGGGTCATTGAACAGCCGAGTCTAGTCAACGATTCTTCCGGGTGTCAACTAGACGACGTACTCGAAACCACCGTGAACATTCTGAGAGAAGAAAAGGATCGTTACCGATGCCAGTCTTTGCAGAAGCTTCGTTCATAGGCCAATATTTTCCAGGCTTCTTCTTCGGTAATCGTCACCGGAATCATCGGCACCATGCCGGTCCCCGGGCTGCCGTTCTTAATGATCCAAAACAATTCACCGTCGTGTCGTCTCTTCTGAAACTTGCAATTGGTGAAATTGCGAGGCCCAGGATTCAAGCGCCTGCCGATTGGCCCATTTCCTAAGCCGGCTTCTCCATGGCACGACACACAGGTCCCTTTTCCTTCATACAGCGCTTTTCCCTCGTCAATGATCTCAGGCGAAGCCGTTTTCGTCGAACCAAAGGGCGGGACCAATTTTCTGGCCCATGTTCTTTCACTCACAGGGACCCTGGGGCGTAACGGTTGCGCTTCTTCGGCCAAGCCCAGGTTAGGACAGGCACCCCAACCAATGGGCCCCACGCCAACGACCAGAAAGAGCAGGCATCGGCTCAGGAATTTGAATGAGAGCGTTGGTGGTATGCGTTGCACGTTTGATTAAGAGAAAAAGCCCCGTTCAGGGCCAATCCTAAACGGGGCTTTGGGCACTTACTCAAGTGACAAAACTACTTTTTCTTCTTGCGCCATTTCTTACAGAAGTTTCGCTCGTAGGCCAACACCTTCCACGCTTCTTCTTCCGTGATGGTCGCAGGCACCATGGGCACCATGCCGGTTCCCGGGCTGCCATTCTTAATAATCCAGAACAATTCACCATCTTTCCGTTTCTTGTGGAATTTGCAGTTGGTGAAGTTCCGTGGGCCAGGAGTCAACACCTTTCCGGCTGGACCCTGACCGTCGCCAAGTTTCCCATGACAATTCACGCAGGTGCCTTTACCCTCAAAAATTTTCTTTCCTTCGGCAACGATCGCATCGGAGGCTTTTTTCGTTTTCTTGTACAACGCGACGGGTGGCTTTGTTTTCTTGGCCTTCCCCCGCTCAGCCCTGGGAACCCGCGGCTTCAACGGGTCTTTTTCGGCTCCGGCAAAGACCAACTCGCCACCGACAAAGGCAAACGCCGTTAACAAGCTACAAATCGCTAAAAACTTCTTCATGAATCCCTCCTTTGATAATGAATCCCTGTTGCATTCCTTGTCTGGAAGGCCATTTGATCGAGGGTGAAGGCCCTCAGAACAGCAACGTCTTTATAATACCCCCTCATCAAAACGAATTTCAAAAACTCTAAACCTGTGGAACATATCAATGTGATTTTCCCCTGTCAAGAAATCAAAATCGGCAAGCGCCTTTTCGTGCAACTCATTGAAAAATAAATATTCTTTTTGTCAGGACGGATAATTGCGGTCTCGCATACGATCAGAGGTGAGAAAGCCGGGTTACGGTCTTAATGCTATATCTCGAACCACAATGCCCGTTTTACCAAAAGGACCGCGCAACTGGCCATTGAGTCTGACCTCAACCCCTCCGGCATTACCCAGCGTCAACAGAAACCGATCACGGGCCTGCCATTGCACAATTTCGCCTGATTGCAATAAGGCTTCATGGGGATCGCCTTCATCGGAACGAACCACGACCCAGGTCATTTCCAAAGCCCGTAGTTCAAGAACGACCGGGCCCTCTTCGGAACCTGCCAAGGGAAAGAAAATCGGAGGTTCGGACATCACGGATTCAGGAGATGCTAAAGGAGACGTGAGCGCCCCATCATCGGATGAAGATTCCGCAGAAGTCTCAGCGAGGTCCGGCTTGTGAGCTGTCTCTGTCTTCGCAACCGTTGAGGCGTCAGTCTGCTGTGTGATCGAAGAGGAAGGGCGGTTATCGCCGGGTTCGTTCGCGTGACCAATTTTTTCTGATTCCGATAAAGCCTCGTCGCGATGTTGGGGTTCAACAGCCTGTTGGTCCGTGGTCCGTTGCGAAAAACGGGAATCCGTGGAAGGTGAAGGGAATTGTTGGTAGAGTAGCACCAACAACCCTAGCAAGAGCAACACAATGAGAATAACAACCATGTTTCGGTTGGTCTTACCTTTAGGATCGTCTCCTATCCGTAGAAAAATTTGCTGCCGATCCTCGCCCTTTTTTTTGTAGAACGACACAGAAGATTCTAAAAACAACTGCAGACATTCTTCTTCATCGAGATGAAGCGAACGGGCGTAGGATCGCACAAAGCCTTTGGCGAAGACCTTTTGGGGCAACCGATCAAAACGATCCTCTTCCAAAGCCTTCAAATACGGCTCTTGGACTCGGGTCATCGAGACCATCTGCTCGAGGGTCCACCCTTGAGACTTACGGGCCGTTTGGAACTTGTTGCCTAATGAATCCATGTGCTCCGATGTTGAAAAGGAGAACAAGACAACCGACAAAACGTGACGAATAGTGAGTGCTCACGAAAGGTCCTCAAAATGGGTGAGCTGTTTGAAGTCTCGGAAGCGAGATTCAATTTCTTTATATTCCAGTCGCCGCAAGCGGTCGAGACTAAAGCCTTCCACGGTAAAGGAAGCCATGACGCTTCCGAAAATAATCGCTCGCCTTAAGCCGATATCAGAAAAATCTCCTGTGGATGCGAGATGCCCCATAAAGCCTCCGGCGAACGTATCTCCGGCACCGGTTGGATCTTGCACCATTTCCAACGGAAATGCCGGCGCGCCAAAGACTTGTTTTTCATGAAACATCAAGACGCCATACTCCCCACGTTTAATAATGAGACATTTGGGCCCGCGTGCCAGAACATCTTTTGCGACTTTGACCAAACTGAAATCTTGGCCGAGTTCACGAGCCTCCCCATCATTGATGATGAGCACATCAATCTTTTCCAAGACGTCCCATAAGGCTTCTTGTTTTCCACGAATCCAAAAATTCATGGTATCACAGGCTACCATGGGCGGCCGTTCGACTTGATTCAGCACATCCATTTGGAGCTCAGGGTCGATATTCCCCAAAAACAACATGCCGGGAGATCGATAGTGGTCCGGGATTTTAGGGCGGAAGGACTCCAGAACATTGAGTTGGGTATCAAGAGTATGGGCCTCATTGAGCTGATAGGTATATTCACCTTGCCATCGAAAGGTTTTTCCACTGCGGCGTTCGAGCCCGGATAAATCGATCCCGCGACTTTTCAAAAATGCGATATGTTCTTCCGGGAAATCCTCTCCAACCACCGCAATCAAATCAACGCCGGTAAAAAAACTGGCGGCCGTTGAAAAATACGTGGCCGACCCTCCCAACACTTCCGTCGCTTCCCCAAAAGGCGTGCGAACCGTATCAAACGCCACAGAACCCACCACTAACAATTTACCCATGTCCTCCACTCCTGTTCGATTTCTTCACAGCCGGTTGTTTCAAAAAGATGTGATAGCGTTGCTTCACGGAAGCCGTTATGGCTTTCGGTGCGGTCACGATGGTTTGTCGAAGCGCCGTCGCGCATGGACAGGCTCTCGGTCCCTCCGCCCGTTGGATGGCGGAGCGGAGGAGATTTTTGGCCTGAGCCACATTCGCATGCATCACGCTCAAAATCGCTTCGACGGAGACGGGCTCCTCACTCTCATGCCAACAATCATAATCCGTGACTAAGGCCAACGTCGCATAACAGATTTCTGCCTCCCTGGCGAGCTTGGCTTCCGTCGCATTGGTCATCCCGATGATATCCACACCCCATTGTCGATACAGCAATGATTCCGCTTTGGTTGAAAACTGCGGCCCTTCGATACAGAGATACGTTCCACCCACATGGAACGTGGCACCCACCGACTTGGCCGCCTCACCCAGCTGATCAGCCAAGGCATGACAAACAGGGTCGGCAAATGCAACATGCGCCACAAGCCCTTGATCGAAAAATGTACTCATTCGCTTGGTTGTCCGATCAATAAATTGGTCGGGAAGGACAATATGACTGGGGTGGATGCGTTCTTTCATGCTCCCCACCGCACTGACAGAAAAAATCCGCGTCACGCCGAGTGATTTGAGCGCATAGATGTTGGCCCGATAATTGATCATGGAGGGATTGATCCGATGCCCTCGCCCATGACGCGAGAGAAACGCGACATGCCTTCCGAATAACGTTCCCAGAATCACGGCATCCGAAGGTCGTCCGAACGGGGTGGACACACGCATCTCTCGAACGTGTTCCAAGCCTTCCATTTCATACAACCCGCTGCCTCCAATGACGGCAATATCAGCACGTGGCTTCGCTGGCACAGAGTTTTTCTTTCTTGATTATGCGTGAAGGGTTTTCACAAATCGTTCGATGAGTTTTATGACGCGTTGAGAAACCGATTGAACGGACTCGTCAGGTTGGACCTCTACCCACATCAGACCTGGTTCCTTTCTAAACCACGTCATTTGCCGTTTCGCAAAATGACGCGTATCTCGCTTTAATCGTCTCACCGCTTCGTCAAATGAGCACTCTCCTTCCAGATACCCTGCCATCTGACGATAGCCCAAACTTTTCATCGAGACAAGATTTCTGGAGTATCCCTTCGCCAACAGGGTCTGGGTTTCGTCAACCAATCCCTTTGCCAACTCGACATCGACCCGATGATCAATATGTTGATAGAGAAGAGCCCGATCCATGGTCAGCCCCAACACCAGGGCACGAAAGGGTTTTGCCTGTCCGCGATGTTCTTCGTGGGCCTTCGAAAGACGAATGCCGGTTTGCCGATACACTTCCAAGGCCCGCAGCACTTTCACGGTATCGCGAGGATGCAGGCGACGCGCAGTGGCAGGATCCACATGGCTTAACTCTTGATACATCGATTCCCCTCCCCGGGCACGCGCTTCTTCTTCGAGTTTCCGGCGAAGGGTGTGATCTCCGGGAGGGCCGGCCCATAACCCATGCAACAACGCCCGGACGTAGAGCCCCGTCCCACCAACCACCAAAGGAAGAAGACCTTTTTCGTACAGACGAGAGATTTCTTCAAGGGCCTGCCGCCGAAACTCGCCGGCATTAAACGGCTCATCGGGCTCCACCAGATCAATCAACCGATGGGGGACCTGTTGTCGGTCCTCTTCCGAGGGGGTATCCGTCCCAATATTCATCCCTCGATAGACCTGTGTCGAATCCGCAGTCAATATCTCCGTTCCCAAGGCTTGGGCCACTTCAATGGCAATACGACTCTTGCCGATTGCCGTAGGTCCCACCAGGATGACAAGGGGCTTCAACACGGCAGAAGACTCCGTCAAGGTCCAGATCCCAGTTCTATTTTTCAAAGAAAGGTGATGATCGAGTGGTGGATTCATAGACGCCGAAAAATTCGATGCAGTTCTTCACTGCCAAAACGCAAAGAGATCCTTCGGCCATGTGGGCAGGTCATGGGAACCCCTTCACGAAGCCAATCTTGCACCACGTGTTTCATTTCCGGCACTTCCATCTGGCGGCCGGCCTGTACCGCACCCTTGCAGGCTACTGATGCCAGAACGGACCGGATACGTTTGTCGAGAGAATCAACGGAGTTCCACTCCGACAGATCCTCTAAGATATCTTCGAGTAAGGCGCCATAGTCCATCTGTCCGACAAGCGCCGGTACTGCCCGAATAACAAAAGAGGACGGGCCAAAGCACTCAAGTTCAAGCCCTACTTTGGCCAACTCCGGCAAGATTTCTGCTAACTGGGTCGCCGCCGAGATCGGAATATCCACTGGTTCGGGAATCAGGAGCGGCTGAGTCTGGATCTGACGGCCCTCCCAATCTCTCCACAAGCGTTCAAACAGCACGCGCTCATGAATCGTGTGCTGGTCCAGCACATGCAATTCATCTCCAATTTGAGCGACGATATAGGTCGCATGGATTTGTCCAAGAATATGAGCTTCAGGCTCAAGGGAGTAGAGTAACGGTGATTCTTTGACTTGGTCCACGCCCCTTGTTTGTCCTCTCCCGGAACCCGTTGAGTCTTCGTACTCACCGGAAGGGGCAAGCCGTCCCGACCGTTCGAGAAACGGCTCGCTCATCCCCACCTGCCTGGACTTCTCTTGCTCGACGGTATCCGACACCTCTTCTTCGAGTGCGGAGGAAAGGGTTGGCGACAGTGACCCCATAACTTTTTTTTGCAGTGGCCCACGAACCGCGGCTTTGATCGCTCGATGGATCAGGTCGGGGCTGCGA
This sequence comes from Nitrospirales bacterium, assembly GCA_965247845.1. Classification (GTDB taxonomy): domain Bacteria; phylum Nitrospirota; class Nitrospiria; order Nitrospirales; family UBA8639; genus Bin75. The sequence continues at coordinate 1,043,227 of OZ252040.1, forward strand.
AACTTCACTTCCCGTTTTGAGGGATGCACATTCACATCCACCTCATGGGCTTCGACTTCTACCATGATCGCAAAAGTCGGATGCCGTCCTTTCGGTAAGAAGGAGCCATACGATTCATACATAGCATGCACAATCGTGGCATTTTTGACAGCACGTCGGTTCACAAAAATTTCCTGGGGGATCCGACTGGTTTTCGAATGATACGGATTGATGATCATCCCTCGCACGTGCAGGCTTGCCTGTTCATAGTGAATGGGCAGCATCATATCCATGGCTCTCGGGCCATACACTTGGAGCAGTCGATCCTCTAACGCGGTGACCTTGGGATAGTCGAACACCATATGGTCATTATGCGTCAATCGCAATTGCGTGTGAAGGTTCGTCAGAGCGGTTTGTTGGACAACATGAGTAATATGGGAAAACTCCGTTGCCGTGGTCTTCAAAAAATTTTGTCGGCCTGGTGTGTTGAAAAATAACTCTTCGACTTCAATTCGTGTCCCTGGTGCGACGCCTCGCTCTTCAACCGATTGGACGGCTCCCCCCTCAATGACCACAGCGGTCCCTGCAAGCAAATGATGCTGGGCTGTGAGCATCCGAAAGCGTGAAACCGCCGCAATACTAGGCAAGGCCTCCCCACGAAACCCATACGTGGCAATGCTCAAAAGATCGCGTTGATGACTGATTTTGCTGGTGGCAAATCGTTGGCAGGCCAACAGGGCGTCGGCTCGACTCATCCCTTCACCATCATCGATCACCCGAATCAGAGTCTTCCCGCCGTTAACAATATCGATGGAAATCACCGTACTTCCGGCATCCACGCTATTATCAAGCAATTCTTTTACGACTGACGCCGGACGTTCGACAATCTCTCCAGCAGCGATTTGAGAAGCCACAGACTCCGGGAGGACTTTGATTTTGGATTCAACAAACTCCATGTGAAACGCTTTGTTACGAAATTCTTGTGAGCCGTCGACTGATCCCTCTCCGGCTAAGGGGAACGGGGTTAGGGTGAGCCGGTTACCTAAAGTTCTTGAGGATCTGCTCCGCCTCTATGAGTTGGGATTCGTGCTCATCGATCTTGGAGCCCAGCTTATCGCCCATGGCCTTGATCACGTCTCTTAACTGCGTGACGGATTCGGTTAAGTCATTCAACTGCTTGACGTTGGCCTGTAATTCCTGTTGAAGGCCGGGAACGGCCGAGGACGCCCCTAACGATTCCGACACCTGCTGGGCCTGAGCCTGCAGCCGCGCGGCTTGCTCATTCAGTCTGGTGGCCACCGTGGTTTTGAACTGCTCCAACAATTGCACGCTCGCCGTCACCTCAGTGAGATGCGTTGAGACGGCTTGGGCATTCGATGTCTGCTCCGCATCCAATCGCTCCATTCGTGCCAGCAACTGCCCTAGTTGATTCATTTGGTCATCACTGCGTTTCCCCAACATGCCGGCCATGGAATCCAACACCCCTCGCATGGCTGCTACTGCTTCACTCAATTCTTGAACGTGTTTGGCTTGAGCCTCCACTTGCGTTTGAGTTTGGGTGACATTCGATACGGTCGTTTGTTCGACGTACTGGAGACCGGTTTCGAGCTTTATCACCTCCTGAGAGACTCGATCCTTTTCCTGCTCAAACGCTTTCACAATCGATTCCAAACTCGGTCGAACTTCTTTTTCCAAATGCCCATGGAGGCCTTTCATATCGGCATCTAACTTTTTAGCCAACGCCTCATACCGACTCTGTAATTGCTTGACCCGTTGTGCCGTTTCCTTTCCTTGGCTATCCAGCTTGGTGCCGAGTTGGGTCCCGGTCGTCCCCAGCACATCACGGAGTTGAGCCAAAGATTGGGTGACCTCCTCCAGATTTTTGCCGTACTGGGTATCGGTCTGTCGGAGCCCCGCGAGTTCAGGGCCCAGCTTGGCATTGAGCTCTGACAATCGTATCGCTTGGGCATCAATGTTAGCCTTCAAGTTCCGATTGCCCTCATTCAGTGCCGTATTGAGGGATTCGATTGCAGTTTTTACCTCGGTTTCCAAATAGGTTTTCAACACCTGAGTATCAGAATCGAGTTTCGCTCGAAAGGTTTGCTGTCGCTTGTCGAAGTCTTGTCGTATTTTCGTCTCAGAACGCGTTGCCCGCTTCCCTTCCTCGCCCAATCGTTGATCAACCCCGGCCAAGGCTTCCTTAAACTGAACCAATGAACTTTGAAACTCGGCAAACTGGGCACTCACCTTTTGGCCCCGCTGCTCCAGGGCCTTCTCAAGGTTCTGGCGGGCAGTCTCAAGGCTTTTGTTCAACGCGGTGATCTGATTTGACAGGTCGGCATCACGTTGTTCCCGCAGTTCCTCCAGAGCACTGACTTCACCCGCCAGATCATCGACTCTCCGGTGGGCCTGATTAAGACGATGTAATTGTGTTTCCAATTCACCGCTTACTTTGGGCAAGTTCTCCTCTCGTAGACTGCGCAACTCACTTTTGAGTTGCGCACGTGCCTTCAGGAGTTCATTCATGAGATCATTTAATTCGGCTTTTTGTTTCGCCAAGGCGGTTCGGGAAGCGGCGATGTCCTGGTTGGCTTTCGTAAGGACTTGGGCCAACGCTTTTTCTTCTTGGTTCAATTTGGTGATTTTGCCCTCAAAGTCTTCCCCCATTTTCACCAAGTCGGACTGCTGGGCACAGCCAGTTAAGCTGAACACCAAACAGGTCAGGAACAATCCTGCCTTCCAGTCACGACCGGCTTCTCGTGTTGAGCCTTTTGGGGTCAAGGAAAAAACACGATCAATCCACATGGTTTTTTGGCTCCCTTACGATTCTTCAACACTTCTTGCATGGCTTCCCATTTCCTGCATCCAGGAAGACAACGGGTCGACTCACGACAGAAGTCCGCCGAGTTTTGGTCATTGGCACGGTTGATATTCTGCCGATAGCCCGATTATATCGGCCGCTCGGCAGGAAACAATTATAATGGAGACCAGGCAGGAGAACTATGGTGCCTCCCTTCTTTCGTCAACTGTTCCAACCCCGTGCCATCGAAATGAATCATGTAAATGTGACTCCGCCCACCTCGAGTCGAACTAAAGACCAAGTGACGGCCATCCGGCGCCCACGAAGGAGAATCATCGATTTCACTAGGGGGACCGCTCGTAATTTGAACACGTTGTTTTCCATCCGGAGAAATCCGGCATAACTTAAGCCCATCGCCGGGTATGCGACAGACGTAGGCAATCCAATCCCCCCGCGGAGACCACGCCGGTGCGGCATTATAATGCCCTTCAAAGGTCAACCGACGGACCTTGTTTGAGGAGTCATCGGCACGCATGATGTAAATTTGCGGTCCACCGCCCCGATCGGAAGTAAAAGCCAATTCTCGTCCATTCGGCGACCAGGTCGGCGATAAGTCTGCACTGCGATGAAAGGTTAATTGCTTTTTCTTTTCCGCTTTCAAGCCGATCATAAAGATATCGGAATTCCCATCCTTGGCAGAAGCATACGCTAAAAGTCGACCATTCGGGGAAAACGCCGGAGTAATATTCAAACTTTCAGGAGGCACCAAGATTCGTTTGTTCTCTTTGTCCAATGCGAGCTGCACAATTTCTTGATTGTTTTGGCGATAGGTCGTATACACGACGGAACGCCGATCAGGCGACCAGGTCGGCATGAGGTTTAAATTACGATCCGACGTCACACGTTTGGGACTGAACCCATCATAATCCATCACAAACAAATCTCGTCCGCCGGCCTCATCTTCAGAAACATAGAGAATTTGGGTCTGGGCAATACCAGGATCCCCCGTGTAATGCGAGACCAGTTCATCAGCCCACCGATGAACCATCAACCGCAGAAGCCTTATGGTAATCGGACCACCGGTATACCGTTTACCAATTGCTATCAAGTCTGTCTCTCCTCCATCATAGGCACAGGCCTCCATTGCCAATTTTCCATCTTTTCGACCGATCCTTCCCCAGGTAACCACCGAAGCCCCGCTTTCCTTGGTTTTCGCCAGAGGGTCCTTTCCCCGACACCCTGCTTTAGAAAGCGGGAGAGTTGCTGTTGATTGGTCAATGACCTCGAACACTTGGGTACGCTGCAAATCAGCCTTGAGAATATCGACGACTTGTTTGCCGATTTCAGTATCATCCTGTGGCTGAGTCTCACCATCAGCGAACCCCATGATCCAGATGGGAATTTTTTGAAATTCCGATCGGCTCGTTTCCAGAAACACGTCGGCTGCATTTGCATCCGCATCCCCAAAGAACAGAGGGACCAGAGCGAAAGAGAGGACAAGCAGGACTGAGTACGTTGCGTTTTTCATCATCGACTCGGCTGGCCCGTAAACCTGTGTTGGACAGTACAAGATGGTTTCGTTATATTCTCGGGAAAGGCCGGTAATGGGCTGGATGCAACGACCGCACGTTTAGCAGCTAAGTCAAAATAGTCGTTTCCCGAGGATCGGACGACGGTTAGCGCCGTAACCTGACCCTTCCGCTCGACGCGAAAAGCCAAGACCACTTGAAGCGACAATTCACCGCCAGGAGGGTGCCACTTTTCTTCAATACGCTTTTCGATTACTTCCTTCCAATAGCCCTCTTCGCAAGATCCTTTCGCCCGCAGATTTGTCAGCGTTTCCTGCGTGCCACTCTCCGTTTGTTGGGAAACCGGTTGGTGGGCCTCCGAAGCTAGTCCCTGGGGAATAGGGAGGTCGGCGATTTTACCATCCGATTCAGGCTTCGGTGTTGTCATGGGAATCATAACCAACTCTTGCTCAATGGGCAGCTTGGCTAATGGCGAAGCCTTCGGCGGCACGACAGTGTGATGTAGATCCTGAGCCTCGGCCGCCGTTGACTGTTCTGGTGACGCTTCAGGAATGAATGGAACCGTTTCTGATACGGTTTCCGCCGGCCGCTGCTTGGTCTCAGGGATTTGTACCGTCGATTGAATCGCCCGCATTACCGACTCCGCGGTCGGGCTTTTCTGCGCAGTTTGCAGCGGCGCCTCTTTTTCTCGTGAAACCGGCGCTGCGTGAGCTACAAGAGGGGCTCGGGAAGGAAGTGGGGAGGGCAAGGTAATGCCTGGTGATCGAGGAGTCTCGATTGTGTCCTGTTTCTGCTCACGGTCCAATTTGACAGGTGGACTCACTGAGACGTGGCTAGAAGCTTGCTTTTGTTTCTTGGGAACAACGATGGTGCCGAGAGCCTGCTTCAGTGTTGGGGCCAGAGGGGCAACACTTGGGAGAGGAGTGGAACTTTTTAACTTCCTGGTCGCTGGCCCTGAAGCTAATTGCGGAGGTTGCGGGGGCGCTTGGATTGTTTGAGCTTTCATCTCCAAAGCAGGCAATTGCCTAAGAGGCGCTGGAACGGCCGGCACCGCCTGTTGAGGCACTGTCATGGCTCGCGGCTTTGGCACCACCACGGACTCCAGCGCGCCCATGAGTGAATCCGTCACCAGTTCCGGCACCCTCGGCTTCGCCCGGGGCCCCGAGATCTCAGGAAGCGTCACCAAAGCGACCTGATAAGCCCCTGAAGGCTGTTCGAGCGATGGGCCGAAACGCAAACCCACAAGCGCGATCAACACCATCACATGAATGGCTAACGAACCGGCAAGGGGCCACGTGAGCCGTGTTGCAAGCGAGTCGGCATAGCCCGACACATGAAACGACAAAAGGTTGAAAGGCGCTGCATACGACATTGCATCATTCCAACTTACAGAGGATCAAAGACCTCTTCTTCAACCACAGTCCCTTGGGGGTTCGTGACCATGCCCAACCGTTCGATTCCCGCCCCTTTGACTTCATCCATGATCTGGACAATCCGTCCATAGGGAACCTGCCGATCGGCTCGAAGATACACTGACACGGATGGGTTCAGCGTTTTGGCTTCACCCAAACGTTTCCGTAAATGAATCAACGTGACAAGATTGTTTCCCAAATAGACCCGTCTGTTAGGTTCAATGGTAATCACGAGACGCTCCATGGGGACGACGGTATTGGATTGCGAGCGCGGGAGTGAAATATCAATGCCCCGATGCAGCATCGGAGCCGTCACCATAAAGATCACCAACAACACCAGCACCACGTCAACGAGAGGAATAATATTGATTTCAGAAAGAAACCGACGATGACGGGATTCAGAAATCACAAGCGATCTTGACCTCTTGGCTTTTTGCTTTCAGGTCCCAGGGTGGGTGGGAGACCCACAGGCTTCGTCGTCGAGCGACTGCTTGGCTTTTTGCTTTCAGGGGCTCTCGCGTCAAGGGTATTCAGAAATTCAATACTGAATGCTTCTACGCCAAATACGGTTTTTCGAATTTGGGAGAGATAATAATTATACCCAATGACTGCAGGAATCGCGGCAAACAGGCCGGCAGCGGTCGCAAGGAGGGCTTCGGAAAGACCGGGAGCCACCGAAGCGATACTGGCTGTACCTTCTATGCCAATTTGCTGAAAGGCATGAATCACTCCAACGACGGTGCCCAATAATCCAATAAAGGGGGTAATATTCCCCGTGGTTGCCAGGAAGGGCAGGTACGCTTCTTGCCGGGCGATTTGCTTTTGAACAAGATACTGTATGACTTTTTCCAAATATTGTCGGTCTGGCCAGTGATACGCCTTCTGGGTCGTCATGGTGACGTCGCTGACATTGACATGACCCATACGACTCAACACTTCAAGAAATACTGAACCGCTAGGGCTATTGGGCCATTGTGTGGTTACGCTTTGAAGCTGTTGCAGAGCTTCTTCACTGAGCGACGCCTCCTCTTGATAGGTTTGAAGAAATTGTCGTTCCTCTTTTTTGATCAAGCGTAACAGGCGCCATTTATACAGGATGATGCCCCACGAAAAAACAGAAAACCCCAACAATATCAATAACACGATGATAGAGATTGGCCCTAGGGAACCAAGCAGTTCAAGAGGATCGGTTGAGAACATTGGACGTGATGATCAACCTGTAATGTGAAAAATGAAAACTCACCGTGTCAGTGAGATCATAGAACGGCTACAAAGCTGACGAAGTGAATGGCGGGGCCGACGGGATTTGAACCCGCGACTTCCAGATTGACAATCTGGCGTCCTAACCTGGCTGAACGACGGCCCCATTCACGTAAAGAGGTAGCCTTTTGATTGTGATGTCGAACAGAACCCCCTGCATGGGCAAGAATCCCTTCAGGGTTCACGTTCGACTCTATAGGTCTAATGAATAGTCTGAAATATGGTAGGCGGAACAGGGCTCGAACCTGCGACCTCTGCCTTGTAAGGGCAGCGCTCTCCCAACTGAGCTATCCGCCCCATGCATTCAAAAATCTGATGTTTTTTTAATTATATCAGCCAAGTATACTGTGTCAACCGTAAGGAATACAGACCGCTTCATGCACCACGTCGGCACAAAAATCCACAATACGCTTGAGAAATACGGGTGCGACCCTTTAAAGTTCGGACTTCGTCATTCAGAACCATGTCAGAAAAAAGTCTTGGTGACGGCTGAGATCGAACAATGACATACAAAATTAGACATATCAGTAAACAGGTGGCCTCGGAAAATCCGCAATTGTTGTCCCGAAGCGAACGGGTGTGGCTATTCGCCGAATTCCATCGTGGTGCAATCATTACCGGAATGATCGTCGCGGGCCTGGTGATGATCCTTCTGGGGGGCCTTCTCTGGCTACAATACCAACAGGAGCAAGATGCGTTAGCCCTTGAACATCAAGCCGCTCAAGCCTACCTTGACCGATCCCTTGAGGATGTCGATGCCGCAAAAGAGAAGCTCCAAGAAGCCGTGACCTTGTATCGACAAGTCCTCGAGGAATTTCCTCGGACCACCAGTGCTCAATTGGCCTGGTATTTTATTGGCAATGCCTTAGCCGAACAAAACGACCACGCCGGGGCCATTGACGCGTATCAGCATTTCATCAACCAAGCGGGAACCCCTCCCGCTCTGCTCGGGTTGGTCTACCAACGACTGGGGGCCACCTATCTGGCAAATGGTGAACGCGAAAAAGGAATCAACGCCTATACTCAAGTGCTTCACATTCCCCAAACGCTCAACAAAGATCAGGCGCTTTTCGAACTCGCAAAGCTTGAGGAATATGAAAACCACGATGACCAGGCACTCGCCCGTTACAAACAATTATTAGATGAATACCCGACCTCGCCCTATGCGAGTGAAGTCGCCTTGCGAATCAAGATTCTTGAACCGCCTCCGGAGGAATCTGCCGGTGAAGCCCGTGAGGAGGGAACCGAACAAGAAGGCATTCAGGAGTGACAAGGAACCGAGGAATAACAGAGGAGAGACAGCGGGTGCTTTCTCAGGAAGCGATCATCAACATCCGCCCGGCTCGAATCAAACTGCTTCGTAAATTATTTAATATCTTCAGATCCTGCACCGACACCTGAAACCGTTTGGCAATACCCCAGAGGCTGTCGCCGCGCCGCACACGATACCATCGTACCTCGCCAATCTCCGTGACATCTTCGTTGACGCGCAACCGCTGTCCGACCCTGATCAAACTCCCTGAGAGACCATTGAGGCTCTTTAATGTCCTGACGCTCGTCCCGAAGCGATGCGCAATCACCGACAAACTGTCTCCCCACCGCACACGATACCACGTGAGTTGAGACGGGGGTTGCGTCCACTTTGTCATTTGGGATTTGGCCTGCTCCACATGCCTTCCCATTCCCACGGGGACCTTTAAATAATAGCCATCTTGATCCGGTGGAATGATGCTGCGCCGGAGTTCAGGATTTAACCGCCGAAGCTCTTCAAAGGGAATCCCCGTCTCTTTGGCAACGGATCGCAAATGGACGGGCATGTTCATGCGAATTTCTTCGTATTGATGAACCGCTTGAGAAGGGGAGTGAAAGCCAAACAGCGCGGGATGCGTCGCGATAATCATGGCTGCCATAAATTTGGGAACGTATTGCCGTGTTTCCCGGCGGATAAAGCGGGTCCGGGCGATTTTCCAGAAATCCCGGGTCCCGGTTCTTTGAATCGCACGACTGATTTTCCCGGCACCGGCATTATACGCCGCGAGGGCCAAGGGCCATGAGCCGAAACGGTCATAGAGATCTCGCAAGTGTTGGGCTGCCGCGACCGAGGACTTCATGGGGTCCCGACGTTCATCCACGTACCAATTGACCGTCAACCCATACATCCGGCCCGTGCTTTTGATAAATTGCCAAGGACCTGACGCTCGCGCCCGCGAATACGCCCTTGGGTTAAACCCACTTTCGACTAACGACAGATAAATCAATTCCTGCGGCAGGCCCAATTCGACAAAGATCTGCTCGAGTAACGGCTGGTATCGGTAAAATCGAGTTAACCATGCTTGGAAGCGGTCAGGAATAACGGTTTGAAAGTAGTGAATATTGCGTTCGACCTCAGGATTGACGATAACGGGAATATCGTCATACAGGATCGCGGCTTCAGCTTCCCCTTCACGTGAGGGTGCCGCCAACACATTCCCATCACGCCATCCTGGTGGCTTGGTAAGGGAGGAAGAGTCTCTGTTTGCTTGACGAGTGGGGGAATCAGGTTCCTGGACGGGGAAATAAACAAGACCCGTTTGGCTCGCAAGCGGGGCCAGACCAGACGAAACCGCGACATTGAGCGGTTGTTGTATTCCAGAAGCAACAACCTCGCCGGAGATAAAGAAAAACCCTGAGAGACAGAACAGGCAGAATGTAAAGACAACTGTAGCAGGCGAGGAAGACCATTTTCTCTCTAACCAGTTAATTTTCCTCATATTTTGTTCTGACATTCCCGCTCTGTTTTGAGAATCTAACGGGAACGCACGCCTCTGTCAAGAACTAAATTTAGATTTTATCTATCAGATATTATCATTACCGGTTTTTACTGTCATCCCCGCGTTCTATGTATTGTCATCTCCGCAGTGTGGGGCGCGTTGTGCAGTACGCCTGTCTCTACAGCAAATTATCCTCCCGCGGGGTTAACTCTACGGCGTCGGACGAGCAACGGCACATCGGAACCCGGTCGAATGATTCCGGTCGAGTGGATTGCTGGCCACCCGAGTAAAAATTCTCACTTGCGGGGTTTCCACTTGCCACCCGGAACTGCGAATGACCCGCCGAGTCCCTGTTGAAGGCCCTTGAGGATTCCGGCGTGGACTCTTGGAATAATACGTCGCGTCATACCAATCTGCGACCCACTCCCAGACATTCCCCGCCATATCATAGACCCCGTATGGGCTTTTGCCTTTTTCATAAATCCCAACCGGCACGAAGGTCTTTTCACCCTGCCAAGCCTGGTTGAAATTAAGATGCCGATGCGTCGGTTCGACGTTCCCCCACGGGAACCGTCGATCATCGGTTCCGCGCGCAGCTTTCTCCCATTCGGCTTCTGTCGGCAACCGCTTGCCTGCCCATTGACAATAGGCATCGGCATCGAACCAATCCACATTGACCACCGGCAAGGCAGCGATGGACTCCGGCATCAATCCCCCTTGCCATAAATTTTTCGAGGAGTCGGTCGGGTGAGACGGCGTTCGATGGCCGGTCGAGCGAATAAATTCCAAATACAGACCATTGGTCACTTCATATTTGTCAATGGAATAGACGTCCAATTCGACTTCGTGATTAGGGTATTCATCCACCCCCCCGTCCCGAGCCCATTTGGGCACGCCCATGAAAAACGGACCGGCTGGAATGACCACCATGGGCGCACCATCCCGAGCGATGCCCGCAAAGACCACGTCCGCATGAGCCCGTTCAACGACCGGCCCAGACACCTGGTTCACACCCATTCCGATGAACACACACACGCCGAGAACCAGCATCCTTGCACTCTTCGTCATCGCGGCTTTCCTTGTCACTCCGTACCTTCCTGCTCGGCCCGTCTCAACGCGCGCATCAGCACAGGATCGTTCAACGCCATCTCGCTCAGCGCATCCATGATGTGCAGGCCCTGGGTTTCCATCAACTCTTTGGCCTTGGCATATTGTTTGGCATTGAAACGAGCAGCCGTCGGTTGATTATTAATCACCTGGCACGCAAGCACCCCGTCTTCAAGGTCCAACGTGCCTCCCTCCTCCATCAACGTCTGCGCCTGCCCGACCGTGATGCCGTGAAGCTCGGCAAATTCCTGGATCCCGCCGGTTTCGACCATGGAGCCATCCGGCATCGAACACTTGCGTTTGAAATAAGGCGACCAGTCTTTACGAAAATCGATATAGCGAAGGTCTCCCCCTTGAGCCACCGACCGATCCAGCTTGCTGTAATCAAGCCCGAGATTTTTCTGTTTGAGGCGTTTTTGCAATTCCTCGGAGAGCCCACGGTAAAACACTCGCGCCACAGCCTCGGCTAAGGGAATATCCGAAAACCTCGCGAGCTGTTCCGCTTGCGCGGTTTGTTCCAAATCCAAGACCCAGGTCTGCTTGGGCTCCTGTCCGGTCGGATCGACCCGGCACACGAACAACCCGCGCGTCACCACTCCCCCTGTTTCCGGATACGTATACAACCCGCCTTCCGTTAACAACCGTTGCATGTCGTCAACCGGGATCTCATAACTTTCCCCGAGAATCTTGGCATGATGCTCGATATTTTCTTCACCGGCCATGGCGCACACCATGACGTTCCCCGGAGGATCGAAATCCGTGTAATTCTCCAACACGTTATAGAGTTGAGGCTCTTTGGTCGCTTTAAGCGGCCGCTTTTTTATTTTAAACATGGGCAGTCTCTGTCATTCCCGCTTTTCCCTTGTGTCATTCCCGACGCTTGTCCCCGACCTGCTCGGGGATCTAATCGGGAATCCAAGGCCTTTCCCCACAATTTTCATCATTGCCATCCTTCATCCTCAAATGCTAGATCTGCTTTTCATGGACGCCTCACAACAACTGGCAACATTGTTCTGGCGATACCATGCCTTTCAATGGGACCCTCAGAAAGGCTTTGTGCTGGCCTCCGGAGAAACGAGTCCCTATTACGTGGACTGCCGGGCTCTGCTCGCGCATCCCGATGCCCGGTGGCTCGTGGCCCGACTCGCGTGTGAGGCCATCCGCGACCTCTCCATTGACGCGGTGGGTGGCCTGGAGATCGGAGCCATCCCCTTGGCAACAGCTATATCCGATTATGCCTTTGCGACTCAACCTTCCAGAACCTACGACACCTTTGTCGTTCGCAAACAAGCCAAAGATCATGGACTGGGGAAACGAATCGAAGGCGCGGTCAAAGCCAATGCTCGCGTGTTAGTCGTCGATGACGTGCTCACGAGCGGCGGGTCTGTTTTGCAAGCCATCCAGGCCGCCAAAGAAGCGCAACTTCATGCCTCTCATGCCCTGGTGATCGTGGACCGGCAAGAACAAGAAGGTAAACAGAAAATCGAAGCGCAAGGAGTGTCCTTGGTGAGTCTACTAACCATGGACGACTTAAAAGCCGCCCAACCCAAGACCTCATCCACCCCCAGCCAATAGCCGGGCAGCGTCTTTCCCGTTCAGAAGCTGTAAAAACGCCTGTCCTGAGCTTGCCCTGAGCAGAAGGGAAGGGAGTAAAGCGAAGCCTCCAACCCGCTGTTCTTAGGTTCTTCATCGCACCGGGCAAATTGGCCGGACTCGCGAAGGTTGTCGACCATAGCCGGGAAGCGCTATTGGAGGCATCGGACAAGAGCAGGAAACGCGAACCGGAAAAACGCTGTCCTGTATCCAATCCACACAGTTATTGATATATTAAATAATATTATTTAATACAATAAATATATATTTATATATCACTATATTGCGCATAGACATCTATAATGATATATTAAAATATATTATATTCTTATTTTAATATAGAATAGAGCATGAACGTGAGCTACGCGACTGAACATATAGCCAATAGGCTGCGGATCGCCCGTGAAGCCAAAGGCCTCAGCCAGCGCGAGCTGAGCGCTAAATCAGGCGTGCCGCAGAGCCATATTTCGAAGATCGAGAACGGCGCTGTCGATCTCAGGGCTTCAAGTCTGGTCGCGCTTGCCCGTGCCCTTGATCTAGAGCTAATCCTCGTGCCCCGCAAGTCCTTTTTAGCGGTTCAGGCAATTGTAGGCAGCGTCGCAGCCATCACCACGCAGGGAGCCAAGGCTGCCCATCAGTCCCAAAGGGAACTCATACGTCTGCAAAACGCGATCCACAATCTGCCGCCCGACGTTTTGTCGAAAAAAGAGTTGGCGCAGTTTCAGCGTCAGGTGCGCGAACTTTCGTACTTTCCCCCTTCCCTACTCAATGTCCAGACTATCCGGGATGCCAATAAGGCCATCAAGGCGTCCTTGCTAAGAATCATCGATCCAGACACTATCCGCCAACCCTTGTCCCGGCTTGGGGCGCTGCGTAATGCGCTCGCCCATGGACAGATCGCGGGCGATGAACCCGAGCCCGTACGCCCGGCCTACAGCCTCGAAGAGGACAATCATGGCTGATGTGAACGTCCTCGATGTTCTGCTTTACAACGAGCCGATCGGCACGCTCACCCATGTCGACGGTGACCGAATGCTCTTTGCCTTCAAGGATGCCTATGTCGCGGACCAAAAGCGGCCCGTGCTCGGATTGGGCTTCAAGGATCGGCTCGGTGAGCTGATCACCGCCTTCAGGCCCACCCAGACTCGCGCAATGCCGTTCTTCTCGAACTTGTTGCCCGAAGGGCATATGCGCACCTATCTTGCCGAGCGCGCAGGGGTGAAACCTGTACGCGAGTTTTACCTGCTCTGGGTGCTCGGCCTGGACCTGCCGGGCGCTATCACGATCAGGCCGGCAGATGGCGAAGCATGGCCGCCCAATGATCAGGGTGCTACCGGTGATGGTGATCATGATGATGATCGCCGCGATAACGCCCTGCGTTTTTCTTTGGCCGGTGTGCAACTCAAATTTTCAGCCTTAGACGAGGCCGGTAGAGGGCTGACCATCCCGGCCAAGGGCATCGGCGGCTCGTGGATCGTCAAACTACCCTCCCGCGAATTTGCGGGAGTCCCAGAGAACGAATTCTCGATGATGACCCTGGCCCGGCTGATTGGTATGGATGTACCCGCGATGCAGCTTATCGATATCGATGCCATCAGGAATTTACCGGATGGTATCGGTACTCTTAAAGGGCAGGCGCTTGCGATCGAGCGCTTCGACCGGTTGCCGGGCGGCGGTGCCGTTCACGTCGAGGATTTCGCGCAGGTATTCGGTGTCTATCCCGAGGACAAGTACAAGAACGCCAGCGCCCGTAGCATCGGTAGGGTCATCGGCGTCGAGGGCAGCGAAGCGGACATCGCCGAGTTTATCCGCCGGCTGACCTTCAACACGCTCATCGGCAATGCCGACATGCATTTGAAGAACTGGTCGCTGATCTACCCGGACCGGCGGCATGTCGCCTTGGCGCCAGCCTATGACTTTGTTTCCACAATCGCCTACATCCCGGATGGCAAGGCCGCCCTGAATTTCAGCCGGACCAAACGCTTTTCTGAATTTTCAGAGGATGAACTGTCCCATCTTGCCGCTAAGGCCTTGCTGCCGGAAAGGCTCGTTCTCGATACCGCCCGTGAAACCGTCGCTCTGTTTCACCAGCACTGGCACGTCGAAAAGGTGAACCTTCCGCTCGCCACCGAAGTTGTACAGGCCGTTGAGGCTCATCTGAAGACAGTACCTATCGCTTGAGCACAACATCACTGTTAGCCCTTATGTTATAGAGCCGGTGGCAGGGCGCTGCAAAGAATCCGGTTCACAGTACTCCAGAGAGGAAAGGGCTGGCAGGCTGTTGCAGACCTTCTGAGCGGTTATCGTCTGTTGCAATTCGTCCCATTCAAAAATCCAGACTTCGAGGAGGTTTTCGACGATGCCGCTGTCCTGGAAAGGCGACGACTCCCTGGACAGCAACTGACCGTTCACCGGGGTCTTCACCGGCCAACGGTCTCTACGCCCTCACCGCCGAAGCGTGTCGCGCAATAGCCGATGATAAGCCCGGCGACAGCGCCATCGGCCACGAACCAGAATGGTGAGCTGAGGACGCCATCAAGGCCGAACATGGCCTCCATCACCTGTTTCATCGTGTCGTAGGCGAAAAATGTCAGGACGAAATTCATCCAGGCTCCAAGAAACGGGGCGCGAACCCACCAAGGCATGGGCAGCTTCAAAACGGGATGCCAAGTGAACACACCGAACACCCCGATGATCGCTCCCAGCGTGGTGTACCAAAGCAAGATTCCCCATCGGATCAGCCAACCCGCTTCGGGTAGAAACCAGGGTAGAGAAACAAAGCCGACTAGGCCCATCAGGAAGCCGACGGCCTTTCCGATGGCGATTCGGGTAGTCAACGATGGATTACCAAACATCTTCACACCTCCTTTTTGCGGTGTCGAACGGCCACGATCGCACGGCTACTCCTTGCACTGAAATCGAATACCCCACCAGTCTTCGGTCATCACTTCTGTTCCCCCCATGCCCTCGACCACTCGTTGACGGCCTTTTGTTTTTCCTTCTTTGAGCACCCGATACGGGCCACGACAAAACTCGCGAATCTTTTCAAACGCCTCTACGCGTTTGGATGTGCTCAGGTGCCCATCCTTTCCTTTGTACACGTACCTTGCAACCCCGGATTCCGGGCTCTCTCGAATGACCTGCACGCCGCCGCCACACCCATAAAGTCCCATCACGACAATGAGGGCCACTCCTGCTCTTGACCAGATTCCAAAAGTGGGCATAGGATATTCTAGACACAAAAATTGCTTCATACAGTCGTTCCTGATTCTCCTCCACACTTTTTCGACAGGGAGGTTATGATGAAGATCCAGACAATCCTTACGGGCCTCATAGGTCTCGCACTCGGGCTGGTCATGTTAGGCAGTTCCGTCTCGGCCCAACAAACGTATGTTCTGACCGTCCAGGAGTTGAACGGCGGACTTCAAAAAGCCCCGAGCCTCCAGCAGAAAGGGTTTTTTCTTATTGATGTCCGCACCGGCGATGAACATATGACGGGCTTCATTCCCGGCACGGATCGCAATATTGATTTTCGGGAGATCGGCCGCCGCCATGTGGAAATCGGTGCCAGGCTCGATGATCATATTGTCGTGTATTGTCAATCCGGCCACCGGAGTAACATCGCCGCCGAAACACTGGCTGGGCTGGGGTACCAATATGTATATAATGTCGCGGGCAGCATGAATGCCTGGAATGAGGCCGGATATCCGGTTGATTTCCCTGGACGATGAGCGTTTCCGGCCCGCATAAGATGCGGCCCTACAGTCCAGATTGCTTCTTTCCGGCCGCATGAGATGCGGCCCTACACCTTAAGCTGCCCCTACGGTCAGGGGTGCTGATTCAGGTCACTCCTCGACGTCGAATCTTCCTCGCTGATTTCCGAAAAAATCCGATCAAATTCCAGATGCCTTTCCCGAAAGGCCTCGAGTAGCGTCGGATCGAAATGCCGAGGATGGGTTCGCGTATTTCCATTGACAATGATGTCACACGCTTTCTTATGGGAAAAGGCCGGTTTATACGGTCGCACGCTCCGAAGCGCATCATAGGTATCCCCTAACATGACCATGCGTCCGCCTAATGGAATGGCCTCACCTTTCAACCCTTGCGGGTAGCCACTCCCGTCCCACCGTTCATGATGCGTGAGGGCGATATCTCGTGCCGTCTGCAGTAACAACGACGGGGAACCGGTTAACAAATTGGCCCCCAAGATCGGGTGCTGTTTGACGATGTCCCATTCCTGTTCATCCAACGGCCCTTGTTTTTGCATGATCCTGTCGGGGATTGCGACCTTCCCCACGTCATGCATGGGAGCCGCATCGAAAATCAGTTGTGCGTCATGCTCATCGAGTCCAATGCACAGCGCCAGGATTTTGCTGTAGTGACTCAGGCGCTGAATGTGTGCGCCGGTCTCTTCGTCTTTATACCGAGAGGCCAGGGTCAGGCGCACCACCGTATCGGCATAGGCTTTTTCGAGTTCCCGTGTTTTTTGTCGCTGAGCGGTATAGGCCGCCTTCAGGTCTTGGGCATAGGCCTGCAATTGCTGATTCGTCGTTTCCAGTTTGTGTGATTTTTTCTGTTCACGAACCAAGAGGGCTTTCAAATCTTTGGCATACAGGGCAAGTTGTGACTTGGCCGAACGAAGTTGTTTATTCAGATCATCATCCGGGACAAAATCCTGAGAGAGTTTCATTGGCAACCAAGGGCTAACGGACTGTTAAAAAAACTCGAAAATTCAGAGGAACCGTTCATTCAAAACACCAGTTGCAAGGCAGGATGTTCAAAAAGGCCTGTCCAGCAAGGCCGCAGGTCTGTTGGCGCGCGGAGCGTACACGGAGTACGTGAGCGCGAACGGCGCGAAGAGCGCCAAGGTTGTGAGCCCGAAGGCGACAACGGGCTGAGAACGCCGCTGGCGGATTTTTTCAACATCCTGCTAGGCCGTTCGCCTCTGGCTGAGCGCATGTTGGACGGTTTCGAGAAGTTGCAAGGGGCTAAAGGGTTTGACCAGATAGGCAAAGACCTCCGGAGCGTGCTCCCCGTCACCCGCCGCAGGCTGCTCCAAGGCTGTCAGGAGAATCAGGGGGATATGTTGGGTGGCGGGATCAGCCAGAATAGCTTGGGCCACTTCGAGGCCACTCATTTTAGGCATCATCCGATCCAGAATCACCACGTCAGGCTGTTCTTGCCGGACCAGTTGTAAGGCCGATTCCCCGTCCGAGGCTTCCAGAATGCGATAGGCCGGATCTTCCAAGGTGGTTTGAAGCAACAACCGAAGATCCGGTTCATCATCTGCAATGAGCAGCGTTTTCATCGCCTCACGAATCCCCCTACTCCATAAAATCCGCATGGCACGGAACGGGGTCAGCCACCATCACACACCGGGTCTTCAGGTTCACCTTCATCACCGGACACGGCAACAGGGGTTGGCTCCGCAGAGGCTTCGCCCTTTTCCATGCGCCTGGCTACGGTAATGAATCCGGAATGGGCAATCATCCGCAGGTCCGGTCGTACACTGCGCCCGTCGATATTCCAGTTGCGAAAGAGGGTCTCGAAGGTTTGGATCAGCCCGAAGGCTTTGGTCTGTCGAAGTGCGTCAACCGTCTGAACCACTTGGGGAACCGTCGGGACAAAGCTCAGATAAATACCGCCCAATCTAAGGATGGCCGGTACATGAGGGACCACGTTCCAGGGTTCGGGCAAATCCAGAATCACCCGATCGAATATATCGACTGCTTGGGAAGCTCCCTCCACGTCCCGGCTAATGCCTTCATACGCATTGCGTTGCACTAAATGGAAGTTGGCAACGGGGCCCAGAAAGCGCTCTATGTTTTTTATCGCGGTTCGAGCAAAGTCTTCCCGTTTTTCATAGCTCACGACTCGCCCGCGGTCGCCCACCGCACGCAGCAAGCCTAACGTCAGAGCCGCAGATCCAACACCCGCTTCAAACACGGAAGCACCGGGGTATACATCGGCCCACATGAGAATCATGGCGATATCCTTGGGATACAGGACTTGCGCCCCTCGAGGCATCTTCAGCGTGTATTCCGCTAAGGTGGGCCTGAACGCGACCATGGTCTTGCCCCTTGAGAAACGAACCGTGGTCCCATCAGGCTGTCCGATGAGGTCGTCATGAAGAATGGTCTCTCCACTATGTTGGAACCGATCTCCGGCTTTGAGCGTGAAGGCATACTGACGCCCTTTTTTGTCGACTAAATGGACTCGTTGGCCTGATTGAAACGTGTGCATCGGTCGCATTCTAGGAGCCTGCCCCGGGGGTTGCAACTCAGAAGAGTGGGACGGTCCGTTGAAAACCGACGCCAACTCTTTGAACAAACAACCGTTTTCTTGACAGCCTCGGGAGATGCCCGTAAGATTGTTTCTGTAGGAGGTTTCCTCCGCATTGAATATCTTTCGCACCATTCCTTCCCGGTTTTGGCCCCAGTTTCGGCATACCCGTGTTTCCGTGTGGCAAAATTGGAAAAAACGCGCGTTCATTGCGCTAAGTGTTCTGTTTTTCTCTCTTCCAATCGGCCTTGCTCAGGCTGAACCTTCTCTGGTGATGACCGCCACCTATGAAGGGGTCATCAATCCCGTCGCTGCCGAATATCTCCACGAAGCCATTGCCCATGCGGAGAAGGAACACGCTCAATTTCTCGTCTTTCAACTCGATACGCCCGGGGGCTTGGACACGTCGATGCGTTTGATGATTAAAGATATCACCGGCGCCCAGATTCCGATTGTCGTCTATGTCGGCCCTACCGGTGGGCGTGCCGCGTCGGCCGGGGTGTTCCTCACCTTAGCGGCGCATGTGGCGGCCATGGCTCCAGGGACCAATATCGGAGCGGCCCACCCCGTGGCCATGGGAGGCGGGGAAATGGACGAGGTGATGAAGGAAAAGGTGGAGAATGATGCGGTCGCCTATATCCATTCCATTGCCGAACGTCGAGGCCGGAATATCGAATGGGCGGAAAATGCCGTGAAAAAAAGTGTCTCGGCCACCGCAACGCAAGCCCAAGAGCTCGGCGTGGTCGATCTTATTGCGTCAGACCTCCATGACCTCTTACGACAACTCGACGGGTGGCAACTCTCCCTTGGTGAACAGACCGTGACCCTTCGGACGCAAGACGCTCGCACCCAGGATTTTCCCATGGGTTGGCGACTTGAAACCATGAAAGCCATCAGCGATCCGAATATTGCGTACGTGCTCATGACCATTGGAACCATTGGGTTGATTGCCGAACTCTATAGCCCCGGCGCGATTTTACCGGGCGTGGTCGGCGCCATCAGCTTGATTCTCGCCTTTTATTCCCTCCAGTCCCTTCCCGTGAACTATGCGGGGATGCTGTTGTTTATTTTGGGCATCGTCATGTTAATTCTGGAGGTCACCGTCACCAGTTACGGACTGTTGGCGATCGGCGGGGTCACCGCCATGATTTTGGGGTCGCTTTTTCTCTTCAACGAGGATTTCCCCTATTATCAGATCTCCTGGTCTGTTATTCTTCCTATTGTCGCCTTGGCGGTCGGGTTTACGTTTCTCGTGGTCAATTTCGGCGTCCGTGCCTTACGCCGGCAGGCGTCCACCGGCAGCGAAGGGATGATCGGCCGCATGGCATCGGCGAAAACGGATTTGACACCGAATGGGAAAATTTTTATCCAGGGTGAAATCTGGGATGCCGTCAGTTCAGCGCCGGTGACCGCAGGACAGCCTATTCAAATCACACAAATTGAGGGGCTCACGGTCCATGTCAAACCCGTAGAGCCTCAAAACGAAAGTCGATAAATGGAATCCTTGTTCAATCCCACTATGCTGTTTGTCTTGTTCTTAGGACTCGTCATTCTGATCTCGAAAGGCTTGTATATCCTGCGAGAATATGAGCGAGCCGTCATTTTTCGGGTCGGCCGTCTGGCCAAGGGCTTAATCGGGCGGAATGGGCCCGGCATTGTTATTATCATCCCGTTGATCGATAAACTGGTTCGCGTGAGCCTCCGGACCGTGACCATGGACGTGCCTCCCCAAGACGTCATTACGAAAGACAACGTGTCGGTCAAGGTCAATGCGGTCATCTATTTTCGCGTGGTGGAGTCGGAAAAAGCTATTGTTGGGGTGGAGGACTATTATTACGCCACCTCCATGATTTCCCAAACGACCTTGCGGAGCGTCTTGGGCCAGAGTCAACTAGATGACCTGCTCTCGAAGCGAGATGAGATTAATGCCGACTTGCAGCGGATTATCGATCAAGCCACCGAGCCCTGGGGCATCAAGGTTTCCGCCGTCGAAGTCAAAAATGTGGATCTCCCTCAAGAAATGCAGCGGGCGATTGCACGGCAGGCTGAAGCCGAGCGGGAACGACGGTCGAAAGTCATCCATGCCGAAGGAGAATTTCAGGCCTCCCAACGCCTCTCCGATGCTGCCAGGGTTCTGAGTCAGAATCCGGCAGCTCTGCAATTACGGTATATGGACACCATGATGAATATCGCCGGGGACAAAAATTCCACGATCCTGTTTCCCTTGCCCATTGACTTATTAAGCTTTTTTCTTAAAAGCCCGGAACCATCAAACGCGCCACCCCCACCTGAAGCCCCCCCCTCTTCAGAATAGGTAGGGCGGCTTCCACCACGACCCATATCACCAAATGAGTGGCATACAACCATGAAGCGACTGTTTGCGGTAATCGGCCTGGGCCGATTCGGATATAGTGTCGCAGAATCTTTGGTGCAAAAGGGGTGTGAAGTCCTCGCCATTGATCGAGAAGAGTCGAAAATTCAGGCCATCAGCGATATTGCGACCTTTGCGGTTCAATGCGATGCGACGGATGAACGCGCGCTGAAAGCCGTCAGCACGCAAAATGTCGACATTGCGGTGGTCAGCATCGGCGAAAACATTGAAGCAAGCATCCTCATCGTCCAAACGCTGGCCGAAATGGGGATCACCTCCATCATTGCCAAGGCCGTGACCAACCTTCACGGAAAAATCCTGAGCAATCTCGGAGTGACCGAAGTGATTTACCCTGAACGGGATGCCGCTATCCGACTCGCTCATCGACTGGTCTCCCCCAAGGTGTTGGACTATCTCGAATTAGCGCCCGGTTATAGTGTTGAGGAGGTCGCCGTGCCGGATCGGTTTTCCGGCATGAGCATTGAGGAAACCAAAATCCGCGAACTGCACAACCTCAACATCATCGGGATCAAGAAACAAGTGAATCGCATGATCAAGGGAAAATTAAAGAAGGAGGATACCTTTAATTTCACTCCCTCTCCCGGTGATATGATCGAAAAAGGGGATGTCTTGGTCATGATTGGGAAAGAGTATGATCTCGACGGGTTCAGTAATTCTGAATAAGGCAACCTCTTCCAGACTCTCACGAGTTCGGTGATGCGGTCTCCTTTCTTGACCTTCTTTCCGTCTTCGTCTCCACATTCGACCACCCTGCCTGTTTTCTGACTGACTCCAAAAGGGGTTCCTCCGTTCCAAGACAGAGAAATCCGTTTATGCTAGACTCCCCGCCTGAATGAGGCTTGACCCCGTCATGTCACAGCACGATTGTCAGACGCTCCTCAACGAATTCCGGCAGAACCTGGAAGCATTTTATGCTGCGCTGAAGCTCGCTCCGCCCTATGATAGCGTCGAAAAAACCATACGGTGTCTCTCCGCCTTGTTCAAAACCAAAACGGCCGAGGAGCAGGAACAACTTTTTGGCAATGATTCCTTGAGATGGAAACTTCACGTCCAGGCCGTTATCGACTCAGGACTGCACAAAAAACACCGTGGGATTATCACCGGACTCGCACGCACCGACGACCTCGGTCAGTTCCCCGACTCCGTGCGATATTTATTGGAGCCCTTTCGATCTTGACCGTCATTCACTCATTCTCTTTTATTGCTGTCATGCCCTTTATGTTGTCTTTTTACAACACCACTATTGATTTTTCACACCACCTTCACACCGCCTCAACTTATTTATCATTATCTTTCAATAGGTTATGTAAACTTACAGTATAATTTTTATGGCCCATTATTTGCATAAGTATCAATGAAAAGATATGAAGCGGCAACAAACCATCGAACAAACCGTATCGCTATCTGGAGTTGGCCTCCATTCTGGCCGTCCTTCACAGGTCAGTCTTTCTCCGGCGCCTGTGGACAATGGCATTGTGTTTCGACGGAAAGTCAACAGTCATGTTGAGACGTGCCAGGCTTCGATTCGCAATCTTAGGCCCATGGAACTTTGCACGGCGATCGGCTCCAATGGGTTCCAAATCCAAACGACCGAACACGTGCTTTCGGCCCTCTGGGGTTTAGAAATTGATAATGCCTTTATTGATATCGA
This sequence comes from Nitrospirales bacterium, assembly GCA_965247845.1. Lineage (GTDB taxonomy): Bacteria > Nitrospirota > Nitrospiria > Nitrospirales > UBA8639 > Bin75. Next base: position 1,065,982 of record OZ252040.1, read on the forward strand.
TTCAGAAGAAGTCCCGGCGATGGACGGCAGTGCGGCACCATTTGCCAAGCTCATTCAACTCGCCGGAGTCGTGACCCAAGAACGTCCTCGAACTTATCTCAAAATTTTAGAACCCATTCATATCGGCGATCACAATCGAGGGGTCTCCATTTTTCCCTCACCCCTTCCTAAAATCACCTATACGATCGACTACGCTCATCAGTTGATTCAGCAGCAAACCTATGAACACGAGTGGTCCGCGGTGGAGTTTGAGGCCAATATTGCGCATGCTCGAACCTTTGCGTTTTCACATGAAGTGGAATCCTTATGGGCCCGCGGCTTAGGAAAAGGCGGTTCCTTAGACAACACGATTGTGTTTACAGACGCCGGATTTTTGAATGAACAGGAGCTTCGTTTCCCGGACGAATGTGTTCGCCATAAGGTGTTAGACCTCATCGGAGATCTGTCTCTCCTCGGCCTCCATATTATCGGCCACATTATTGCCAAATGTTCAGGCCATCACCTCCACACCCAACTCGTCCAAGCGATCTTGGACAATCCGGACGCCTGGACTCTGCTAGGACCTCATGAGAAGCATGAAACTGATTTAGCCGATCTTGTTCCCAATGGAAAAGATTCGATTCATGCCGTGCCTCTCTCTGTAAACTCTGTGCTCTAACTCCCTTCAATTCCCTGTTTTCACATACTTCGTTTTCAGGCTTATCGACTAGGCAACCGGCACAAACCGCCCGTTGAGTTCTCAAGAGGAGGGTGGTAGTGTGGAAAAATGCTTGCACGTCGTGTTCCGCGCCCATGGCATATCGGCCTTCAGCTTCTCCTCTTCTTCATCTGGTTCCCTGAACTTCTCTTCGCTGCAAATATGGCTCCCACGCCACCCCCGGGCTTTCAGGGAATTCCCTGGGGAAGTGCGTTGGCTGAATTGTCTCAACTCGTACTCGTCGAGCCTGACGGTCGGATCGACATTTATCAATATAAGGAACACCCTCCGCATTTTGCGAACGAACCGGTCGAGGCTATCAAGCTCTACGCCATCGACGCCCAATTTGCTCGTGTGATGATCCGATACCGAAATGAAGCCACGCACAACCGTATCAAGCAAGCGTTAGAGTCGGAATTCGGGGAAATTCAACACAGCCCCGGCTCGATGATTCGTGGGCTGAACCAAGAATACTTCTGGCGCCTCGAGGAAACCGCCATTAGTCTGAGTTACCGAGGGCTGGGGGAACGCGGATTACTGATGATCCAAAGCCGCCTCTTAGCACCGCGTTTTCTCGAACTGTTGAGCGATCATACGCATTAGCCCACGACCCCGGAGGCGCCTACCGCTCGATCCGGTTCCGGGCTTCCAACACCTTTTGCACGACCACTTCGATCATTTCCTCATCGACAAAGGGTGAGAGGATAAAGGATTTCAGCGCCACGATCGGTTCTCCGTATTTCGAGGTACGATAGCAATCCGTTAAGGATAACACCGCTCCTCGGCCTGCCATCGCTTCTTGATGGACATAGTGGAACACCTTCCGATTGTACTCATTATGTGAGGCCAGCATCTCTCGATAGGCCACGTCTTTGCTTTCCGCCTCTTTGATCCGAAACGTGTCGATTCCACGAGGATAGACCCGAAATAGTGTAACCGGGCCAAAATTCTCTCGGTTCAAGACCGTGGTGCAATCATGACCCTCTAAATGTTCACGGAGCAGCTGCGACATTTCCACAATGTGTCCGATAATGACTTGCAGGCCTTGCTTCCCGAATAATTTCATGTTCGCCAGCGCCGCAAGAATACCGCCTCCCGCTCGAGAGGTCTCGAGGGTATACATCCCCGGCCGATGGGCTCCAAACTGATAGAGGTACGGCATCTGCTCTTGAGGCCGACGGATGAATTCCAGGTCGTCACGATTTTTGAACAACACCAGACTCGAGATATAAGGCGCAAACCCGGGTTTGTGAAAATCGATCCCCATACTGTCTGCCAGAGACAAACTCTGGATAGGGTTACGCGCCCCTGCCAACGCGCGAATGGTGCGCGGCCGGAATCCTAAGGGATTATGCTCAAAGTCATAGTCGTTAAACACCGACCAGGCCCAGCCGATCACGGCATCGGCATGAATATGAGGTTGGTACGGAAGCTGAAATTCTTCGACCAATTCATCGCGTACCGCCACGATCCCGGCAAGATCGTCAAGCCCGAAGGCATCGGTGGTCCCCAAGGTCGCGATAATAGCCGCGATTTTCCCTCCCCGTTGAAGGACCGCTCTGGCTTGGTCTCGAAAGGCCTCTACTTTCATGGCATTCCGTGAGTCCGTGGGAATCGTGAGGACGCTCTTCGATCCGAGTCCCAACCACCCTGCAATATTGTATCGACAATAATGACTGGTCTCGCTGGCAAAGACGACCGCTTCCTCTCGCACGCCTGAGGCCATGGCGCCGGGGATCGCTTTTTCCAATCCGATTTTGACGCCATATAACGTCGTACCGGTCCCCCCGAAGGTAAAAACCCCTCCCGCACGATCGGGCTCATACCCCACCAGACGCGCGCTCATTGCCACCATCTCCACTTCTGCCAGTGCCAGGCGGTGGCTATATTCGTCCCATCCGAGGTTGGGATTATATAAGGAAGATAACAGAACCCCGATTAAAGAGGAGATGGTCGGCGGTGGGACCACATTCTGTTGAGTCTGGGGATGCCCGGGAATGGTCAAGCCTGAACAATACGCCACAAGATCACTGGTGACGTCCTCCACGCTCATGCCGCTTTCGGGAAGACTCGCTTCCCGAGCCTTGGCATAGTCCAGAGGTGTTCGCTGCCCCAGAATGGGACGCTCACTTTTCAGCGCATCCACCTCATCCATCGCGCGCATGACACTGTGGACAAAGTAGCTATCATGGACCCGATCGGAAACCGGTTGAGGAAAGCAGACGCGGATCTTGGATAACATGTCGCGGTACGGCACGGTCATACCCTGCTCCTTCCATGAGCCCTTCGGAAAAGAGGAATCGTGTTGTATTTTATTGTACCACAGAGGGTCCCGACGACTCGGAGCCTGACATGGTTCGTGGCAGAAGCATGGGGAACAGCCCCATTGACGCATCAGGATCCGATAGCGCACCATGGGCGAAACCCATCACGTGACAGGGAGTCCTCGTGCCATCCTCGCCTGAAACCTTTGCGATTAATCCTCACTGCCAAGTGTCTATTGACCATGTAGGCCTGGGCCACCACAAGGTCGTCATGGTCGACCAGTTTTATCAGTACCCCGACAAGGTTCTTCAACTGGCGTTAGAGCTTCCTTATACCGATCGATTCGAGATTGTCGGCAACTTTCCCGGCGTTCGGGCTTCGGTAAACGTCGATACCGAACCAATCGTGGATGCGATCAGTGACTTCTTGGGCATGCGGCTGCACCCGTTTTTTCACCCACAGCCAGTGGTGTTTCAAGGTATCACCAACCAGAAGTACCGCCTCAACATCGGGCAACGTCAGCCCCATATCGATCAAGACATTACCGCCATGGTCTACCTGAACCCTGCCGAATCCTGCATGGGAGGAACCGGCCTGTACCGTCATATTCCAACGGGATTAGAACGAGTGCCCATCGTTCCCGACGAGGGGATTCGTGCGCTGGCCGATCGCCTGGAACTCAGTGATGAATTTCTCAGCAGTGCGGAGGGGTATGACAATTTTCAAAACAGTATGATTTTTAACCCCTTGTTTGCCAACCGAGACAATACCTATATCAACGACGGGAACGGCTATTGGGAACTCCTCTTCCTCATCAACATGAAACCCAATCGTCTGATCATTTTCGATGGACGCTGTTTTCATTCACAGCACATTACGGCCGAGCAGTACATCCAAGCCTTCCGGGTCAATCAAGTCTTATATCTCAGTCAGAAACCCAAATCCTGATCCCCGCGTTGCACCGCTGATCCACTAGGTTTCCTCGCCCTGAAGATAGGTTTTGCCTTTGTATCGTTTGGCCACCGCGATAAAGAGAAGCGACACGCCGAACATGACTAACGTAAAAAACCAATAATAATCCGCGCCGTCCAGCCGCACGCTGCCGTCCTCGTTCTGAATGAAATAGTTCACCAATGCAGTAAAGGCATTCCCGAGGGACACCGAGAGGAGAAAGAGCGCCATCACAAAAGATTTCAAGGCCCGTGGCGCTTGGGTATAGGAAAATTCCAAACAGGTGATCGAGACCATGACCTCCGCTGCGGTGATCACCACAAACGCGACAATTTGCCAGACAATATTCGGCCGCAGGCCCGAGGCAATCTGCATCTCGATCACCGCCGAAATCACAAAGGCGATGACGGTTATAAAAAATCCGATACTGATCTTCCGCAAGGGCGTTAAGGGAAACACCTTGTCGATGGAGGGATAGAGCCCATAGGCAAAAAGCGGAATGAGGAGCATAATCAAAAAAGGATTGACAAACTGAATTTGCGACGGCAGCCATTCCACCCCCATCCAATGTAAATCCATCTTTCTTGCTTGGAGGACCCAAGCCGACCCGGTTTGGTCATAGAGCGCCCAAAAAAATGCCACAAACAGATAAATCGGCGTGAGACGCCACATGGCCAGAAGACTGTCGCGTGTCAGTAATTCTTGAAGAAACGTTCTGCCCTTGGCGGGAATATGCACGTATTCCCGCCGCCCCAACCAAAAGACCCACGTCGCAATCAGCATCAACAACCCTGGCACTCCAAAGGCCAGATGGGGCCCGATATGGTGAAGAAGCCACGGAGTCAAGAGCGTTGAAAGCCCCGCGCCGAAATTGATTGCAAAATAAAACCAGTAAAAGGCTTTGCTGAGTAAATGACTATTGGCTGAACTAAACTGATCCCCGAGGTTGGCGGAGACACAGGGTTTGATCCCGCCGGAACCCACGGCGATCAGCGTAAGACCCACCGCTAATCCGACCCTGGTGTGATCCATTGCGAGGGCTAAATGTCCCAAGCAATACACCAGAGACAAGGACATAATCGTTCGGTACTTCCCCAACCAGATATCCGCGATCAGGGCCCCGATCGCCGGGAAAAAATACACCGCAGAAGTAAAAAGATGATAATAGGAGCGCGCTTCGGGTTCACTCATCACATCCAAGGCGCCGTCCGCATTTTGAAGATATTGGATCATAAAGATGACCAGGATGGTTCGCATACCGTAGAAACTAAACCGCTCGGCGGCCTCGTTCACGATCAAGAACGGAAGGCAAGCCGGCATACGGTCCGAGAGTGCGGGTTCGGTACGGTATCGAATGTTGCTCATGACGAAACCATGGCTCCCACGCGGCTCACGACTGCCCTAGGCACCACAGACGATTGTATTCCGATGGGAAAGGGGTGATATTGTCCTGTAAGAAAATAACGGGTTGTGTATAACACAGATCGACTTTTGATGAGAAGAAAAGAAACCCGTAGGAGCACCGACACATTCCACAAGAAGACAGCCGGCCTGTCCTTCAGAGGAGTGCCCCTTTGACGTTCGCTAACATCATTTTGAACCGGGCACCGGGACCGCGGTATGGGTAAGGCCTCATGAAGCTATTTCCTCTGGGGTGTTCTAAGAAATCTTTTTTCACCGACACCGGATTCCTGGGGTTCACACTCTGTCTCTTGCCTTCAGTCGGGCTGGCGGCAACCCTGCCTTTTGACACGCTCGACCCTGTTGTGGTCACAGCCACGGCCCTTCCGACAAGCCAATCGCAATCACCCATCCATACCAAGGTATTCACGCGAAAAGGCTTTGACTCTCAGCAGCCATTCAGGCTCGGCCCCCTCTTGCAACAAACGCCCGGGATTTTTGTCGATGACATGGGAGGCCGGGGCGGCATCAGTTCACTCTATATTCGTGGGGCTGATCCGAATTTTACGATGGTGTTGTTGGACGGCATTCCGTTGAACGACCCAACGAACCAGCGTGGCGGATCAGTCGACTTGTCGTCTCTGACTCCCGAACGTATTGAACGGATCGAAATCGTCAAAGGACCGGCCTCCGTGTTCTATGGTTCCGACGCAATGGCCGGCGTGGTGAATATCATTACCCGAAAAGGGACGGCAACGGACGGCATGGTTGTTCGAGCGGAAGGAGGGCAATGGGGTTATGCCCGCGGGGTCTTGCAAACATCGGGGTCCACCGAACAACTCCGATATGCCGGTTCAGCCGCCTTTGCACGGAACGATAGTCAAGTCATGGGAGACCGGTTTGCTTCCGGAACGATCGGAGGCAATGTGAGCTGGTCGCCTCAAGAGTCGATCAAGTTCGACCTGACGGGACAATACACGAAAACCGACACCCGGTCCTTTCCGGAAGGCAGTGGCGGCACACGCCTGGCCATTCTCCGTAAGCTGGAGCAGCGGCGCACGGACGAAATCGTTTCCGGATTCAATCTGACGTTCCCGCTTGCTCCCAACTGGGAGAATCAACTGACCGGCAACGTGTTCCATCGGAAACAGGAGGTCGAGAACCCGGGGGTGCTTCCCACGCCCGGAATCCCTCCGACCGTCTTTCAGACGCACTTTACCCGGATGCGCTTCCATTGGACGCTTCGGACTTCCCTGACGCCATGGTTGAAAGTGGCAAGCGGGGTTCAATTGGTTCACGAAAACGGAACGCGAACCGGAACTCAGGACCTGACCCACTTGGGTGGTTCGTCAAAAGCCAGGACGGATTTCGCACAATCACGCACAACGCCGGGAGTCATGCTGGAATCGATTATCTCCCCACACGAGCAGGTCCGGCTGAGTGCGGGCATTCGAGTAGATCGCCCGGAGGATTTTCCGCTCGAAGTCACCCCTCGTATCGCTATCAGCGTATCCCCGTTTCCACGAACAACCATCCGGGCGCAGTATGGCGAGGGGTTTAAACTGCCGAGTCTGAATGCCCTGGGAGATCCCTCCGTGGGAGATTCGACTTTGTCTCCCGAATCCAGTGTCGGGTGGGAAGTGGGCCTCCTCCACTCGCCCTCCCTTTGGGATACTGAAATCCAGGTGACCTACTTTCACAATACCTTTTTTAATCAAATTGCCTTCAATTCCGATCTCTTGCGTCTGGTGAATTTGAACCCCGTCAGGACGCAGGGGATCGAGTTGAATGTGGCCGTCACCCCCTTGCCGCAGATGTCTATCGAAGGGTGGTTTACCTACCTCGACACCCGAATCTCAGGGACGAGCGACCCGCTTCGGAACCGTCCCGCATTATCGGGAGGCCTTGCGATCCAGATACAGGCCACTCCCGCTTTGACCATACGCAGCCAACTCCAAGCCGTGGGCAAACGCTTTGACTTCCAAATTCCCACGACGCAAACCAGGGTGCCGGGCTATTATCGAGTCGATCTCGCCACCACCTATACTCTGAACGACGCATGGAAACTCTTCGGGGCCGTCGACAATCTAACCAACACGACGTATGAAGATTTTCTCGGGTTTGAATCACCGGGGACGTGGGTGCGATTCGGGGTGACAGGCAATTGGGAGATGTAACACCACCGGCAGGTGGGCGATACATTCTTTCAGGACCGCGGAGGCCAATCTATTTCGACTTGCCGCCCACAATAAAAGCAAGAGATGCGATACTTGGCTTTTCGGCGAGGATTGGGGAGAGAGGTAAACACCACAGGAGCGTGATCATACGGACACACGGGCTGGAGGTGCAGAAGATGTTCATCGATAATAGCCTGCAATTCGACCTCCTCCCACTGGGCAGCGCCGTCAGCCTGTCCATGGACACGATCTTCCCACCCGCATGCATCACATCGAAGATGATACGTCTTCACTCGATCTTGAGGGTGAGAGACCTCGGTACAGTCCACATGTCCGGGGCAAGCCGCCCGAAGACACGTGATGGGTTCATGCTGAAGCGCCTTGATAAACGAGTCAGGAGCCGTCATCGTTTTCCTCTCGGGAACAGTCCTGCCTCACTCATTGGGGCGGTCATTCCCGAACCAAACACCTAGATTTTATGAAAACTAATATGATCTTTGTATTCCTGAATGGCTGCTCGTAAAGAGGATTTGCCGAGGGGAATGTTCGCGTCAAGCGTTTCCTCAATCGTGGGATCGTCGATGACCACTTCGTATTTCTCTTGCACATTGGTCAGGATTACCCCTTTTGCAACCTGCGGAGGCAGGAAAATTTCCATCCATACTTCTTTTTCAACGAGACAGACGTCGCAAAAACGTTCATACAACATTTCCAACCGTTCGTGATCGGTTTCTTTCATATGTCAGCCTTTGACCTTTCCGCTTAGGGTCACGATTCGTGGGCCACCTGGCGCATTGTCGAAAATACGCAGCAGCGCTTGATGCATGCCAGGCGCCGTACTTTTGAAGTGAATGTGCAACGCACAGAGTTCTCCCGTGGTCAGGGTGGCCCCGGCACAGGATTCTTGGTCAACGGAAAAGGCCTGAGATCCCTCCAAAACAATATCGGCTATATTTAAGGAGCCGAGCCCCACATTGGAGACGGTCAATTGAAGCGTCCGTTGAGCCGGCGCGTCGAAGTCCTCTGCAAACCGGATGGTGTCGGCACTCAAATTGATAGAAGGAATGACCGCCTTTCCGCTCAAAAGAATCGACACGTCATCGGATCCACTGTTGGCCGTCACAATATCGGGCAACCCGTCATTGTCAAAATCCTCGATCCCCATGGCGGTTGGAACAGCGCCCACGGCATAGTGCCCGGCTGGCTGAAACGAACCATCTCCGCGTCCTAAGAGGATGGAGGTACTATGGGAGGCCCGATTGGTGGAAATCAGGTCACGATGACCGTCACCATCCAAATCTTTGTAGCTCAACGCCACGGGGCTGAATCCTACCTCCAGGTTTGCGGGTTTCGTGTACTGGCCGGGGCGTAGCTGAAGAAGCACCTTGATGCTGTCGGTGAACAAACTGGTCACCATGAGATCGAGATTCCCATCGGCATCCAAATCCGTTTGCGTCACGGCACTTAACGTAAACCCCGCTTGAATCTTTTTCCAGAAGGAAAAGGTGCCCTGTCCTTGATTCTGAAATACGGACGCATACCCATTCGGCGTTCGCCAACTCGGCTGGCTCCATGTCAACGTGACATCGGGCAACCCATCGTCATTGAGATCCACCAGCGAGGCGCCGGTGGGGAACAAGCCGTCCCGGCCTTGCTCTTCAACGTGTTGCGCCAGCACAAAATCTCCCTGCCCTTTGTTCAACAAGACCGACCAACTAAACGGGGGATAATTTCCGAATCGTCCGCTGTTGACGACGACCATATCCAAATCTTCATCCCCGTCAACATCACCCAATGCGAGAAAAGTCGGTCCCTTCCCTGAAGGATACGGCACGGGTTCGTCGAATAGACCATTCCCTTTTCCAAACAGGACGACGACACGATCGGCTCCGGTCTCGGCCACGGCCAGATCCAATTTCCCATCCAGGTTAAGATCTCCTGTCGTAAGAAACATGGGACTCTCTCCCACACCGAAGGAATAGCCTGATCGAAACGTGCCGTTTCCATTCCCTAACAACACCGAGACATCGTCCGAATCGCTATTCGCCGTAGCAATATCCAGCCGTCCGTCTTCATTGAAATCTCCAACCGTGAGCCCCTCCGGATGCGCGCCGACACGCGCCGACAAGACCGGGGTAAAGGCAAGGTTTTGCGCAAGGACGGGACCGGCACCGGCCAGCACCAACACGCCGCATAGCATACATTTTTTGAATACGCGTCTGGTGCACTTGATCATGACTGTCCCTCTACCCTCCGGTTCAGCCCGGCAACGATCGCTCATCCGTTGAAAATGTTTTTTCCAAAGCAATTTCCACTTCATCCGTCGCCGCCATCCCCCGATTGCGAATATGCACGGCCCAGGAAGGATGGGCTCGCAGGGAAGCAACCACGGTTTTCAGCAATTCAGGTTTGACCCGGGTCTCCCAATCATGCAGCCAGGCATAGCCATCGTCGTCGCCATCATAGTCTTCCGGGAACCCGGCGACGAGATTAAACCGAAGGGTAAACGTTTTTTCTTCTTCGAACATCTCTGGTCATCCCTTTCTTGTGCGACGAGCAACCCCGCTGACAGATCGATTGTTGAGTGAGAGATTCTTCGCTTCGCTCAGAATGACAAGGAGATGGAGCAGAATCCTTCTGGTCAATGTTCGCATTATTTTGAATTTGTTGTCCAGGGATCGCCCGTGCCCACAGGCCCGGCCCGTCGAAACACCGATCTTGAAAATGGTTGTCTGCGTTGTGAGGAAGGGTAGAAATGACGGGAGTCGCGTTGAGGAGGCTACTCCTGAATATCTTGACCCCGACGATCGAAATACGCCGATCGGGCAGCCCCATACAGATCGATGGTGGACTCTTCGATACCCTCAAATGTCTCGATGTTGACGGCATGCTCATTAAAGCGATTCATCCCATTGACGCCGACGTTCGGGAAAAACGGAATAAAATAATTGACAGGGTTCAGAAAAATATCGCCGACACGCCCTGCCGCATCTCGAACCGTCATGGGAGGAAGCAGTGGCAGAACCAAATAGGGCCCGGACTCAAGCCCATATGACGCAAGGGTCTGACCGGTATCTTCCATTGGCGGTGCTTCAATCTCAAACATATATGTGGCAACATCAAAAAGGCCTCCCACACCAAGGGTCGTATTAAGAAGGAATCGTTGCAGTTCTATTCCGGCCCGATCGAATTTTCCCTGAAAGAAACTATTGAGAAATCGTGACGCAAAACCCACGTTATAAAACGCATTGCCTAAAGAATCTCGAACATCGGGCGGCACCATGAAGGAATAGACTCTGACCGGCGGCTTCAGCAAATAGCGATCGATATTATAGTTGAGTGTAAATGTATTCGAATTAAAGGACTCCCAAGGATCTCGAACCGGTTCGCTCACGGTATCGAAAGGGTCCACAAATACGCCCTCGACGACCGTTTCCTCCATGACAGGGATTTCTTCATCACCTTTGTCGAATTCCCCGGAAGGCATTTCCCCGCTTGAGCGGCTGGGATCACCGTTCAGTGCGGGTGGGAAATAATCCAGGGCGAGCAAGTCCGCCGGGAGTCCCAAAAAGCAAAAGGCCGCAAGAGTCATCAAAGTCACGTGATGCCGCGCAGTCATGAGATTCTCCTTCATACCAAGAATGACTATGGATCCATGCTCCCCAACAAAGAGCTACTCTACTCCAACCCCCACCATTTGGCCACTCAAAAACGTCTGGGGGGCATGGAGAAAACTTCTACTCGGAACTGCCTAACATATCATCGACCAACGGGCGGTTGATATCTTCACAACCCGGGCATAAGACATCGAACAGCGCCTCGTGGTTCTCGACATAGTTCCGGTTGTCGGTCAATTTTTCCTCGAGCACTTCCTGGTAACAGGTATCACATAACATCATGACTCCACGCATCACCGACACGGTTTTCCGACCGCTGCTCCCAGTCATACGACACCTCTTCGCAGAATTCCATAGTCTGTCATGATCATATCGATCACGGCAGCCGCCTTCCCCAATACACGAAACTCCCAACCGCACAAGCCGTCACGACCAGCCGCGTTGTTGGGCTAGGAAAAAATCTTCCGTTTCGAGATCGAGGCCGCATTCCGGACATTCGTACGGTTGCTCTGGTGGAGGGACAGACAATTCCTTCTCCTGGATCCGTCCCTGACAAACGTGATAGTAATGTCCGCCGGCATGTTCGGAATCCAACGGATCATTTTCAAATTTGAGAATCATGGTTTCCTCGGTAAAAGTAAACTTGAGTTATAACAAGGACAGCAAACGGTGTGCAATCCTAATCATGCGTAGGTCGGATTACGCTTCGCTAATCCGACCTACGCATGATTCAACTACGAGATCCTTCACTTCGTTCAGGATGACCACTCTGGCACCTTTGCTCACCATCTTCTTCCTGCTGTCGGCACATCCTGCGTGGGCGTTGGCTCAAATCCCTCAGCCTCCCTCTCAACGAATCGCCCTCGCTCCCGTCCTCACGCAGGGGCTCATCCAACCGGTATTTATCGGGCATGCGGGCGACCACAGCCACCGGCTCTTTATTCTGGAACAGCCGGGAAGAATCAGAATCCTTCAGAACGGCGCCCTGCAGCCCTCAGCATTTCTGAACATCTCCACCCGGGTCAACTTCGGTGGGGAAATGGGGCTCCTGGGATTAGCGTTTCACCCACTATTTTCGAAAAACGGACGGTTTTTTGTCAATTATACAAGAAAACCGGATGGAGCAACCATCGTTGCCGAATTTCAGGTTTCACAACACCCCAACCACGCCCTCCAAAACGAAAAAACCCTGGCAATCATTCCACAACCCTATGCCAATCATAACGGAGGGATGCTGGCCTTCGGGCCTGATGGATATCTGTATATTGCCACGGGAGACGGCGGAGCAGGCGGTGACCCGGAAAATCGAGGGCAAAGCCCAAACACCCTGCTGGGCAAGATGTTACGCATCGATATTGATCGGGGAGATCCTTATGGCATTCCTTCCGGTAACCCCTTTGCCGGGCAACAAAGTGGACAGGAAATCTTTGCCCTGGGCTTCCGTAATCCCTGGAGATTTTCTTTTGACCGGCATACAGGGCAATTGTGGGCTGGGGACGTGGGACAACATCGTTGGGAAGAAATCGACGTGGTGGAGGCAGGGAACAATTATGGCTGGCGCATCATGGAAGGGTCCCATTGTTTTCGGCCTTCTCAAGGCTGCGCCACGGCCGGACTGACCCTCCCCGTGACGGAATATCGGAATCAGTGGCCCGACTGTGCCGTCACGGGAGGATACGTGTATCGTGGGAAACACATAGGTTCCCTACAGGGAACCTATGTGTTCGGAGATTACTGCAGCGGCCGGATCATGGGCTTGATCGACGGACAACCTCAGGTCCTTCTGGCCTCGGGCTTAAAAATTTCCTCCTTTGGGGAGGATGAAGCAGGCGAACTGTACGTCGTGGATCACGAGGGGGGAATCTACAAGATCACCCCGGCACGTACGAAAAAGTAACATCTTCGTCTCTTGTGAAGCACGGGGGACGTCTGCCGCATCTTCCCAAGAATGGGAAACCCCGCCGCACCCGCCCATTCTTTAGTTGACGGAATCGTTGTATCTTGTTATTTCCCTTCTACGTGTCAAACATGAATAAAAAAACCATCTTCTATACAATCGCGCTCGCAATCATCGCCTTCTACCTGGTCATGGTGGGCTTTTATCGATGGGGAGATGGGACCCCGCCTCGTATCACGTTGGTCGAGCCCTTCGCCCAGGCCGGCCCGACGACCCCGTTGACGCTCCACATCGAGGATACAGGAACGGGTCTCCAGGAGATCACCGTCCGCATTGTCCAAAACCTTGAGAGTTACACCCTGGCGCAAGAACAGTTTCCCGCACAAGCAACCCTTTCTATAGGAGGTGGCGCTCACCACACCTTTGATCTCGGCATCATTCCCTTTGGTGACGACACCATCCCCAAACGGCGAGGACAGGCCAAATTGGTCATTGCGGCACGAGATTATTCTTGGCGAGGGTTTTTTGAAGGGAATTGGACACAAATCGAACAAGATGTAACCGTAAAATTTACTCCCCCACGGGTGGAAGTGTTATCAACGCCCTTGCCCGTTTCACAAGGAGGAGCGGGGGCTGTGGTGTACCGCGTCTCTCAAGATGCCAAACGACACGGAGTCCAAATCGGCGAGGCCTTTTTCCCGGGGTACCCAAACTCTGATCAAGACTTTAGCGTGTTCTCACTCTTTGCCTTTCCTCATCATGTCCCGGCCTCGACCCCGGTGACACTCGTTGCAGACGACGGCTTAGGCAATCATGCAGAACAAAGGCTTGATGTCACCGTCCTTCCAAAACAGTGGCGATCCCGAACCCTTACGATTTCCGATCGCTTCATTGAGCAGATCATTCGCCCCATCATTGCTCAGACCCCTGAGATCGAAGACCTGGCCGATCCGCTTCGCAACTTTCTGCAAGTCAATAATGTGTTACGAAAACAGACTGCCGATCAACTCACGGCCCTTGCCTTGAACAGCCAACCTGAGCTCATGTGGAAGGGCGCCTTCATCCAATTATCCAACTCCCAAGTGGAAGCGGCGTTTGCCGATCACCGCAAATATCTCTATCGCGGAAAAGTCGTGGACACGCAATATCATTTAGGGTTTGATTTGGCCGTCACCAAACGCTACCCCGTGGAATCCGCTAATGATGGAAAAGTCGTGCTGGCAGAGTATTTGGGCATTTACGGAAATACCATTGTGATCGATCATGGCTATGGGCTTCAGTCGTTGTATGCGCATTTGTCCTCGTTCGCCGCCGAGAAAGGAGATCGTGTCCGCAAAGGACAAATAATCGGAAGATCAGGCATGACGGGTTTAGCCGGGGGCGATCATTTGCATTTTAGCCTGCTGCTTCACGGAGTACAGATCAATCCCATGGAATGGTGGGATCGCCGTTGGGTGCAATCCCACATAAGTACTCTCCTTCACAAGAACGACGAGGCTGCTCCGACATCGGTCCTTCCAAGCCAGATGGGCCCCTCCTCCTCACCCTTGTCCCCCGCCCCACGACCACATTTCTAGAAAACTGTTGATGGCACGATCACGAACACGCACTCCAACCAAAGGGCAGACCGCCCGAGCCCATATCACCACGGTGCCGCTCGATCAAACCACGCGTCAGCGGTACCTGAACTACGCATTGTCCGTCATTACCGCACGCGCCTTGCCTGATGTGCGGGACGGGCTGAAACCGGTTCAGCGACGAATTTTGTTCTCCATGTTTCACAACCACCGGTTATCGCCGGACCGGCCACCCATTAAAAGCGCAAAAGTCGTGGGGTCGGTGATTGGCGAATGGCATCCCCACGGGGATTCCGCGGTCTATGACGCCATGGCTCGCATGGCCCAATGGTGGTCCCTTCGTGCCCCCCTGGTCGATGGCCATGGCAATTTTGGCAGCCTGGACGGCGATCCCCCTGCGGCCTACCGGTACACCGAAGCCAAACTCACCCCGGTCGCCATCGAGCTTCTGAACGAACTGAACAAAGACACCGTTGACTTCCAGGCCAATTATGACGGCAAGGATAAAGAGCCGCTGGTCCTGCCTGCTCCGTTTCCCCATCTGTTGGTCAATGGGTCCACCGGCATTGCCGTGGGCATGGCCACCAACATTCCGCCACACAATCTTGAGGAAGTCATCAACGGAGCCGTGGCCTTGGTCGATGACCGAACATGCACGATTTCCGATCTCATGAAGGCGATTAAAGGTCCTGATTTTCCCACGGGCGGGGAAATTCTGAACAACCGGACCGAGCTTCGTGAGATGTATGAAACCGGCCAGGGGTTGGTTCGCTTGCGCGGGGAGTTCACCATTGTCCCCTCCTCGCATGGCAAATCCCAAATCGTCATTACC
This sequence comes from Nitrospirales bacterium, assembly GCA_965247845.1. Classification (GTDB taxonomy): domain Bacteria; phylum Nitrospirota; class Nitrospiria; order Nitrospirales; family UBA8639; genus Bin75. The sequence goes on from OZ252040.1 coordinate 1,081,396, forward strand.
TCGATACCCTTTGCCGTGGACAAAGCCACGGTTGTCGAACGCATCGGCGAACTCATCGCCAACAAAAAAGTGCCGCAGTTGGTCGATGTCCGCGACGAATCCACGACCGACGTCCAAATCGTGTTAGAGCTTCAGAAAGATGCCGATGCCGACCTGGCCATGGCCTACCTGTTTAAAAACACCCCGCTCCAAAACAATTTTTCCGTCAATCTGACGTGTTTAATTCCAACCTCGAGCGCCACGACTACACGGCCTCAATGCTTAACCCTGAAAGCAATCCTTGAACAGTTCATCGACTTTCGCTTTGAAACGGTCACGCGCCGGTTCTCCTATGATCTGAGAATATTGGAACAACGCATCCATACCCTTTCGGGCTTTAAAATCATTTTTGACGCGTTAGACCAGGTGCTCACGATCATTCGTCAAAGTGAAGGCAAAGCGGACTCCGCCGAAAAGCTGCAACGCCGTTTCCGACTCGATGACGTCCAAACCAACACGATTTTGGAAACAGCGATCTATAAGCTGTCTCGTACTGAAATCAAAAAAATGCTGGATGAGCTTGTCGACAAAAAGAAGCAAGCCCAGGACCTCAAGGCCCTCCTCGCCTCAAAGACGAGATTATGGAATGTCGTCAAAAAAGAGCTCCAAGACCTCGCCAAGACTTACGGCGACAAACGACGGACCAAAGTCGGGCGTCGCCAGAGCGACGAAGTCGAATTCGACCCTGAGGCCTACATCGTCAAAGAAGATGCCGTGATCACCATTTCAACGGATGGGTGGATCCGCCGCGTCGGGATGGTCAAAGACTTGTCGAAAACGCGGCTCCGGGAAGGCGACAACCTTCTGACCGCCTTAATTGGCAGCACAGTGGACACCATGGTGTGCTTTTCGAATTTCGGCAGCGCGTACACCATTCGCATTGGTGATCTTCCCCCGGCTCGGAGCGGCTATGGAGATCCCGCACAAAAGTTGTTTAAATTTAAAGACGGGGAACGCATCATCGCAGCCCTCAGTTCAGACCCCAGATTGCATTCCTCGCCACCGGAGCCTCGGCAACCCATGGCACCGGTGCTCCCGCTCTTCGACGGACCAACGGCAGGAGGCGCCGATCCCGTTTCCTCTCAGCAAGGGATCGCCGTCTCATCAGCCGGCATGGGCGTACGCTTTGACTTAGCCCCTTTCAAGGAGCCCTCAACTCGACTCGGTCGAAAATTCATGAAACTCCGGAACCATGAAGAGATCGTCAGCATCGAAGCCCTGGATCTCTCCGCCGCAACACCCATCCTCGCAGTCGCCTCTCAACAAGGACGCGTTCTGCTGTGCAAAGCCGAGGAAGTGGGCATGCTCTCCGGTCCGGGACGAGGTGTGACGGTCATCAAACTCGACAGCGCGGATAGAGTCTTGGCTGTACGCATTTTGTCCAGAAAGCAAGACCAATTGGTCGTCTTGAAACAAGAAGGCGGCAAGCTCCCTATTTCAATGAGGAAGTATCAACCCGTCAGCCGCGGTGGGAAAGGCCACGTGCTGTTTAAACGCGGGACCCTGAAAGGGGCTGAAACGTTACCCGTCGAGCTCCCGGTCCTCGATTCAGAAAATCACAAAAACGGCAACTAAGGTCGCCGATTCCTGTTGGACAAGGATTAACGGTTCATCATGGCCACGAAATACGACGCGAGCGAGATTCTTGTTTTAGAAGGGATTGACCCCGTTCGTCGGAGACCGGCGATGTATATCGGCGGGACGGACAAGACCGGTCTGCATCATCTTGTGTGGGAAATCGTGGATAACGCCATTGACGAAGTCATCAACGGGTATGCCACGACGATCACGGTTGAACTTGATAAGACGGGTGGCGGCATCCGCATCACCGATAACGGACGCGGCATTCCGGTCGATCAGCATAAGAAATACAAAAAGTCGGCGCTTGAAATTATCATGACCACACTCCATGCCGGCGGAAAATTCGAAACCGGCAGCTACATTCACTCAGGCGGATTGCACGGGGTCGGGGCATCAGTAGTCAATGCCTTATCCGATCATTTGGAAGTCACCGTCAAACGGCACGGGCATGAGTGGCAACAATGTTATCAGGCCGGCAAACCCCTGGGACCGGTCAAAAAGGGAGACACGGCACGAGGCACGGGAACATCGGTGTATTTTCGTCCTGACCCGATTATTTTTGGAAAGCATACGACCTTCGACTCCACCCTGTTGCAAGACACCCTCGAGGCGAAATCCTATCTTCATAAAGGACTTAAAATCTCCTTTAAGGATGGACCCACGCAGCAAACGCACCACTTTGTCCATGAACAGGGCATTGAAGAATACCTCACCAAACTCGTGAAAGACCGTGGGCACAAACCCACCGCCGACTTCGTGTTTTATTTTGAACGCAGCTTACATAGCGAAGACACACCCGCGACAAACGACGAAGGGTTCGCCATGGAAGTCGCCTTGCAATGGACGGATGAACCGGCTGAATTTGTCCGCAGTTACGTGAACGGCGTGGGCACATCGAGTGGCGGCACGCATGAATTAGGATTGCGAAACGGCATCGTCAAAGCCGTGCGTCATTATATGGAGACGCACAACCTCGCTCCGAAAGGACTCAACATCCAAGCAGAAGATATCCGCGAAGGGGTAGCCTGCGTCCTGAGCGTGCTCATCTTGAACCCTCAATTTCAAGGGCAGACCAAAGAACGGCTCAATAATCCCGAAGTGCAGGGGCTCGTGGACAACGCGCTTCGACCGGCTCTGGAAAACTTTTTGCACGAAAATCAAACCATTGCCGAAACCTTGGTCGGCCGCATGATTTTAGCGGCTCGCGCACGAGAAGCTTCTCGTGAGGCGTCGAAGGCGGTCATCCGAAAATCCGCTGTGAGTCATCGCCTGAATCTGCCGGGCAAACTGGCGGACTGCCAGAGCACGAACCCTGAGGTCAGTGAGCTGTTTGTGGTAGAGGGCGATTCCGCCGGAGGAACCGCGAAGCAAGGGCGCGATTTGAAAACTCAAGCAATCTTCCCTATCCGGGGCAAGGTGCTGAACACCGAGGAGCTCACCCTCGGCAAGGTGGTGGAGAATAAAGAGTTGGCGGATTTGGTCAAAGTCCTTGGCTGTGGGATCGGGCAGGATTTTGATCTCAAGAAGTTGCGGTACCACAAAATTATTTTGCTCATGGACGCGGACATTGACGGCTACCATATCAGCACGTTGCTTCTCACCTTCTTTTTCCGGCATGTACTGGAATTGATCAGACAAGGGCACATCTATATTGCCCAACCGCCGTTATACCGCATCGATATCGGCAAGGCCGTCCATTGGGCAGGGTCGGATGAAGAGAAAGAACGAATTCTGGCCGAAGCCCGTGCCAAGACAACGCCGCTCATCAGCCGGTTCAAAGGTCTCGGCGAAATGTTTCCCCAACAACTCAAAGAAACGACGCTCAATCCTGCTACACGCCAACTCCTGAAAGTCGAACTTCAAGATGAACTCGACACCGACCGTACCTTCCATGATCTCATGGGCAAGCGCACTGAAGCTCGGTATGAGTTTCTGATGGCGAACGCCTCACTTGCCGACAATTTAGACGTGTAGTAGGGCGGGATCTCATCCCGCCTCCCTCTTGGCCGCATGAGATGCGGCCCTACAAATGCGGAGAGACGATTTCCGTGCTTTGTCTGAAGGTGCGAGGGAGCGGTAGAATCCACATCCGATGAACCCCCTCGAACTCGTGAAACAGTACCATGAGCAAACGAAGCATGAATTTAACCGATATGCCCGCGCCCTCGGGTATATGGACTGGGCCAACCAACCTGATCCCTTTCGGCGATATGAAGGCGCTTCGCTCTACACCTTACCGCTGCTCACGGCCGACGATGATCCCGTTGCGCCTTCTTATGAATCGCTCTTTTCAGCACAACCGCTTCCTCCTCAACCCTTAAGCCTGAAGAGTCTTTCCCGATTTTTTGAATACAGCCTCTCCATCACGGCGTGGAAAGAATACGGGGGAAATCGCTGGGCGTTACGCAGCAATCCTTCCAGCGGCAATTTGCATCCCACGGAAGGCTATTTGGTGATCAAAGAAATAGCCGATCTTCCCCTGAAGCCGGGACTCTATCACTATGCACCCAAAGAACATGGTCTAGAACACCGCCTACATGGTTCGAACACGTTCATTGAGGCACTCCTCCAACCTTTTCCCCCGCAATCCTTTTTCGTCGGGCTGAGTTCGATCCATTGGCGGGAAGCGTGGAAGTATGGGGAACGCGCGTTTCGCTATTGCCAACATGACATTGGCCATGCGCTGGGAACGCTTCGGATTGCGGGAGCAGCCCTCGGTTGGCGAGTCCTTCTTCTCGCCGGGCTCGATGACCCAACGGTTGGCGCTCTTCTCGGCTTGCACCGGTTGCATGAATTTGAACGCACCGAACCAGAATTTCCCGAACTGATTTGTGTCGTCTGTCCTACACACGACTCCCCGCTGGAATCCCTGCCGATCGCCATTGATCAAGCCACTCTCGAGAATTGGGGACAAGGAAGCTGGCAAGGCAACGCGAATCGGTTGAGTCGGGACAACCCCGTTCCCTGGGAAATTATCGATGACGTGACCAAGGCGTCATGGAAAACCTCCACGGAACCGTCGGTGTTTGGAATTGCCCCCTCCCCTGCACCTCTCCCGGAACAGGGCGGAGAGGCGCCGACCACGATCTCTGCGCACCAAATCATCCATCAACGACGGAGTGGCGTGGCGTTTGACGGAAAAACATCGATTTCCGCACAACAATTTTTCACGATGCTGGGGCGTGTCATGCCTCACCCGGATCGACCGGTTCCACAACGGCCCATGCCGTGGGATTCGCTACCGTGGGATCCCACCATCCACCTGGCTCTTTTCGTGCATCGAGTCGAGGGGCTCCTGCCCGGAATGTACATGCTCCTGCGAAATGCCGACCCGGCGCTCAAAGCAACCTTTCAACAGTCCCTGCATCAGCAATTCGTCTGGACCGTTCCCGAGAATTGTCCAAGATCGCTTCCGTTGTATTTGTTGGAAGACGGGAATGCCCAACGCATTGCCATGCAGGTCAGTTGCCATCAGGAAGTCGCGGGCGCCAGTGCGTTTTCATTGGGGATGATTGCGGAGTTCGAGGCATCGTTGGAGAAACATGGACCGTGGTTTTACAAACGCTTGTTTTGGGAGACCGGACTCATCGGTCAGGTGCTGTACCTCGAGGCGGAAGCGGCAGGTGTCCGTGCAACCGGCATTGGGTGTTTTTTCGATGATCCCGTGCATCGCGTGCTTGGGTGGTATCCCGACACGCAATTTCAATCCCTGTATCACTTCACCGTCGGTGGAGCCGTAGACGATCATCGCCTCACCACCCTGCCTCCCTATGGTGAACGGATTTGATGGCGCCCGTTCCGGATATTTGTAACGGCGTCATGAAGCACGGAACGAGCCTCTCTCTTGCAGTCGCCCCATGGAATAGGATAGGGTATAATTGCCATCCAAGGCGGCGTCGGCTCATCGCCTCTGCGACGAACGGAGGCCGCTCCCTTCAGACAACGCAACAACGCCGAGAGTCGCCCAATCTAAAGGAGGACACCATGAATCCACTCGACTCGATCCCTGGAACGATAACCGCAGGATTCGTGCTGACTGTCGTTCTGTATTTTGTGGTGAAAATGCTTGTCTAGACTTTCTTGAACATTTCTCACTTACCTGAAATCAACTAAAAGAGGATACACAATGGAAACCTTATTAGCATGGGGACATTTTCTGGCGGGTATCACCTGGATCGGCATTTTGTATTACTTTAATTTCATTCAAGTTCCCTTTCTGGGAAAAGTCACCCCTGAAACCAAGGCGGAGGCCTTTACACATTTAGTCCCGAATGCGCTCTGGTGGTTCCGTTGGGGCGCCCTTGCCACCTGGGTGTTCGGTGCCGCGCTCCTGATGAACCAGGCCCGGTTCGGTTCAGCGTTCGCCCTACAGGGACAGGATGCCGTCATCGGGATGGGGGCTTGGCTGGGGACCATTATGCTCTTCAACGTCTGGGGCATCATCTGGCCCAATCAGAAAAAGGTCCTGGGACTCAAGGAAGCCTCGGCGGATGAAAAGAAACAGTCCGCCCGCATGGCCCTCCTGGCTTCACGGACCAATACGATGCTTTCCATTCCCATGTTGTTTTTCATGGCATCGTCCGGACACGCCTCTCCTGGTCTGTTTTAAGTGGATTCAAGGGGGAAAGAGCCCGAAAGCTTCCGGCTCTTTCCCCCTTGAATCGCCTGACTCAGCACAGGTAAATCCCGTCAGATTTTCAGGTCGTCCATCATCAAGTGGTCTTTTATGAATACTGTCGAGGATGTCGGCCGTCAGGCCGCACCACCTCTTCAAAATTTTGCACGCGTTAACAGCTCAACACAAAAGGAGGATGATATGAGCAAAAGTCTCAAGGGAACACAAAGCCATGACAATCTTAAAGCCGCCTTTGCCGGAGAATCCCAAGCCAATCGCCGTTATCTGTATTTTGCGCGCCGGGCCGACATTGAAGGATACCCGGATATCGGCGGGTTGTTCCGTGATACCTCCGAAGCCGAAACCGGCCATGCCTTCGGCCATCTGGATTTTCTGAAGGAAGTTGGCGATCCCGCCACGGGTGAACCCATTGGAAATACCGAATCGAATCTCAAAGCGGCCATTGAAGGAGAAACGTACGAGTACACACAAATGTACCCGGGCATGGCCAAAACCGCACGGGAAGAAAGCTTTGAAGAGTTGGCAGAATGGTTTGAGACCTTGGCCAAAGCGGAACGTTCCCACGCCAACCGCTTCACCAAGGGGCTGGAATCTTTGAACAACGCGTAATCCCTGCTTCACAACAATGGAGCGGAGTAGCCGCCTTTTGAACTACTCCGCCTCACTTGTTTTTCCCTTAGCATTTGAGGATCTTCGTTGAAAGGTATTCCCCTCATCTCCCCTGACTGGACGCGAGACGATCTCGTAGAGGAGACGAATCGCATATTCGACGTCTGCGACGGCTGTCGTCGATGTTTCAACCTCTGTCCTTCCTTCAACACGCTGTTGGATCGCATTGATAAGTATGAGAGCGACGTCTCCCAAATAACCGCCGCGGATTATGAACAGGTCGAAAGGGAATGTTATTACTGCAAGCTCTGTTACAACCACTGTCCGTACACGCCACCCCATGACTACCAAATCGATTTCCCGCGTCTCATGGCCGCATGGAAAAAGCAACGGGTCAAGGAACAGGGCGCCTCTTGGCGCGATCGTCTGCTGATCAAAACGGATCTGATTGGAAAAGTGGGAGGCCTGACTGCCTCGCTGACCAACTGGGCTCTCTCGACGCCATGGATACGAACCCTGTTGGAAACACTGATTGGCCTGCACCGGGACCGGCACGTGCTTGCCTTTTCTCGAGAAAACTTTCCCGAGTGGTGGCGCAAACACGGCCCAACGCTGCAACCCAAGACCGCCAAGCACAAAGTCGTGCTTTTCCCAAGTTGCATGGTGAACTATCAAGCCACCGATATTGGAAAAGCGACGGTGCAGGTGCTCGTCAAGAATGGCGTGGAGGTCGTCATACCCAAGGGACAACGCTGTTGCAGCATGCCGTCCTTTGATCTCGGTGATACCGACACCATGGTGCAGACTGCCACACACCATTTACAACTGTTTCTGCCGTATCTCAAACAAGGATATGACCTCGTCGTGCCGACCCCCAGTTGCAGTCTCATGTTCAAACGAGAATATCCGTATTTGATGCCGACGCGCGACATGACGACATTGGCTGAACGAACGTTTGATATCTGTGAATATCTGATGCGGCTCAAGAAAGACGGGGCGTTGTCGATGGAATTTAGGCAAACACGGCAGCGCATTGCGTACCAAATCCCCTGTCATTTACGTGATCAGAATATCGGCTTTAAATCCAAAGAACTCATGGAACTCACAGGCGCTCAGGTCGAGGTGATTGAAAAATGTTCCGGCCACGATGGCTCTTGGGGAGCTAAAGTCGAATTTTTTGATCGTTCCATGCAAATTGCCCAAAAGGCCGTCCGGGCCATTTCCAACTGTGACCCGAATCTGGTGGCGTCGGACTGCCCTCTTTCGGCTCTGCAACTCGATCAAGCAGGAGCGACGCCGTCGGAAAACAGGCCAACGACTCAACATCCTATTCAAATTATTCGGGACGCGTATAACCTTCCCTCATGAACCGTTTGACTCAATCCGATCTCCTCTCCCAGGCAGACTATGCGGTGCAACGCACGAAGTTTCGCCAGGAGATTATTGCCCTCAAAAAACGACGCCGGATTGAAGTCGGCCCCTTAGTCACGCTGGTTTTTGAGAATCGGCAGACGCTGCTTTTCCAAATTCAGGAAATGATTCGCGCCGAACGCATTTTTGAGCCGTCGAAAATTCAGGATGAACTTGATGTGTACAATGCCCTTCTTCCTCAAACGGGTGAACTCAGTGCCACCGTGATGATTGAAATTACGACTCAGGAGCACATCAAAGAAATCTTGGACTCCTTTCAGCATTTCGACCGAGCAGACACCCTGGCTCTTATTGTTCAGGACCAAGCCGTGTTTGCCGCTTTCGAAGCCGGCCATAGCAAGGAAGATAAAATAAGTGCAGTCCATTTTGTCCGGTTTATGGTTCCTCCGTCTTTTCTGGAAGCTCTTAAAGCGGATGGGTCTCATGCCGACATTCGGATTACCCATGAGAACTATAGAGCAGAGGCTAAAGTCCCCCCTGCCATGCAAAAAGAGTGGCTTAAGGACCTGGAGGCCTAATTGTCGTTATTTTTTCAGATTTTTCCTTCAACAAAAATTGACTTCCGTCAGAGGGGTGGTTATTATGAATCTCTATCAGGAGAAAGTTTTGGGTTTTTGAGAATCTGAAAAACACGATATCTATTCATCTCATATTTGAGCGGAGGGATTTATGGTCACGATCACCACACTTGCCGAAGAAAAAATTAAAGAATTGATACACGATGAAGAATCCGATGTCATCGGATTACGGATCTATGTCAAGGGCGGCGGTTGCAGCGGCTATCAATATGGGATGTCCTTTGAATCCAAAATGGATGACGATGACACGGTGGTTGAAAAAGGCGAGGTCAAAGTCATTGTGGATTCGCAAAGTGCCCCTATGCTGAGTGGCGCGGAAGTCGATTATGTCGATAGCCTGCAAGGCTCAGGGTTTGCGATTAAAAACCCACAAGCGAAAAGCACATGCGGTTGCGGCAGCTCCTTTAGCACCTAATCCCAGCAAGTTCGACCTCAAAAAGGCCAGGGTTCTTGCCTATTTCTTAGGCAGAATTCCTGGCCTTTTTCTTCAGAGCCGGTTTCCTTTCATTGAGCATGGCAAGATCGACCCTCACGAAACGAATAGAATTTTCCGCTTCCCACCGGTATTTCAAAGCCGAGTGGGACGAGGCTCGCAATAAAAAGGCCTTTGGCCCTTGTTCTCAGGAGCATGGGCACAATTATCTCCTTGAAGTGACCCTTGGTGGGCGGGTCGATCCTGTCACGGGCATGATTATTAATTTGTACGACCTCAAACGAATCGTGACGGACGTGCTCGAAGAGTTCGACCACAAACACCTCAATTTCGATACACCGTACTTTGAACATCTTGTCCCTACCACTGAAAATCTTGCCTTGGTGCTGTGGAGGAAATTCCGCGAGCGCCCCGAGACCCAAGACATCGAATCGATACGGCTTTGTGAAGGGGAAAACCTCTGGGCCGAACTCTATCCGCCGAAAAAGACCGACCCGGCATCAAGGGAAGATGCGGAACCGGCCGAGGCCCTGTTAACTCGCCAGTATGCCCTGACGGTGAATCGGACCTGTGCTTCTTCCCACATGGAAACATGGCCCCTTTCGCTGGACGTCACGGTTCGAGGCCCGATTGATCCTATGACGGGTCGCGTCACGGATATCGTGGCGTTAGACGAGCGGGTACAGACCCAGGTCCTCAACAACCTGACGGGAACGAATTTATCCCAACACCCACAATTCGCTTCTCAGCCGGTGACCTTATCAACCTTGGCCAAAGTCCTCTGGTCCCAATTGGTCGATGTTTCAGGTGGGCGTCTCGAACAACTCAGGCTTGAAGATCATCATGGACTGACCCTGGACTATTCGGAATAGTCACACAGCCCCTGTTGTAGCAGCGCGAAATTGGATGAGATTCTCGTGGCCGGCTCGGAGTCGTGAACGCATCACAGTTTAAGATGTGCGATCCACGGCGTTTGCTTCGCAACCAGCTCCGCTAGACTTGCGCCGAATCTCCCTACTATTATAACTTATCAATTAAAGTTAAATAGCGAAGTTTGTTATTGCAAAACTATGAATAAGGACTGTCCGTCATGCAACGCGAAGAAAGCGGCAGCTATGAAGTAACGAGCATCGGTGGTGAGCGCGTTCGCGCCTTTATACCAGCACCGCTGCCACCAAAACCCACCCTGGTTCTGGACGGCTCGCTACAACAGATGCTCGAATCGGCTGTGCTTGCCCTTGGCCGCCTCGACGGGGTCGCGACGCTCCTACCGGACAAGGCGCTTTTTCTGTATGCCTACGTGCGCAAAGAAGCGGTGCTTTCCTCTCAGATCGAGGGCACGCAGTCGTCGTTGTCTGACCTCTTGCTCTTTGAACTGGATGAAGCACCAGGAGTTCCGCTTGACGACGTGCGCGAAGTCTCGAATTACGTGGCCGCGCTTGAACACGGTTTGCGCCGCCTGCGTGAAAATTTCCCCCTATCGAATCGCCTGATCCGCGAGATACACGGTGTGCTGTTGTCGGGCGGACGGGGTAGCACCAAAGCACCCGGTGAATTTCGCCGCTCGCAGAACTGGATCGGCGGAACCCGGCCCGGCAATGCCGTTTTTGTCCCACCGCCACATACCGCCGTGCCAGACTGCATGACGTCGTTCGAAAACTTCCTGCACGCCAAGGCCGACGGATTGCCGGTACTGCTACGGGCGGGGCTTGTACACGTGCAGTTCGAGACCATTCATCCTTTTCTCGACGGCAACGGGCGCGTGGGGCGATTGCTTATAACGCTGCTACTGTGCCATGCCAACATACTGCGCCAGCCGCTCCTGTACCTGAGCCTGTACTTCAAACAACACAGGGATACCTACTACGACCTGCTGAATCACGTGCGCCGCACCGGCGATTGGGAGGCATGGCTCGCCTTCTTCCTCGAAGGAGTGAAGCTGACAGCCGAAGGCGCGGTCTCGACTGCCCAACGCCTCTCCCTGATGTTCCATGATGACCACGACCGGATTGAAGCAGCCGGGGGCCGGAGAACCGGGTCGGCGTTGCGCGTACACGACGCACTCAAGGCACAGCCGATTTTATCGCTGCCCGTAGCGTGCCGTGATACCAAGTTGTCCTTTCAGACAGCCGCTGCGGCAATGGAACTGCTCGCCAAACAAGGGATTGCGCGGGAGATCACCGGCAAGCGCCGTGACCGGCTGTTCGTCTATGAGCAGTATCTTTCTATTCTCAACGAAGAAACTGAGACGTAGGCTTCCCATAAAGTGTGCCGGGAACGTTATGAATTGGCTAATAGATCAGCACTTATGAAGGGGGCTTGAAGGATTGCTCCGGAATTGCCGGAAAAATCGTGGAGAAAACAGAAATGAGTGAAGATCAACTGAAAGCCGAAGATTTCAGAAAAGAGTTGTGTCTGAAATTGCCGGAATCTGAAATTCAGGATCAACAACCGTGGGCGGATGATGTCCTGGAGCGATCTAAGGTCGCTGAAGCCTTGACGAATCTTTTTCGGGAGCGGTCCGACTCGTTGGTCATCGGCGTCAACGGATACTGGGGGACGGGCAAAACCTTTTTTCTCAAGCGCTGGCAGAAACAATTGGAGCAGAAGGGTTTCAAGGCGATTTATTTCAACGCGTGGGAGGATGATTTTTGCGACAATCCCCTGGTCGCTATTATAGGCCAGCTATCAGATTCTTTGAAAGGAAACGAATTTCAAGAATGTATGACGAAAATCAAGAACGCCGCAAAAGTTCTGTTCACACATAACCTTAAGAGTGTAGTGAACAAATTTACCGGTTTGACTTTTCCCGATGAGACTCTGGAACAATTCACTGACAAGACCTTGGAAGAATATTCACGTCAGAGGGAAAAGAAGGATGAACTGAAAGCGCGGTTAAAGGAATTATCCACCAAAATAAAAGAAAAAACCAAACAACCACTGGTTTTCGTCATCGATGAACTCGACAGGTGCCGCCCGACCTTCGCCATCGAACTGCTGGAAAGGGTCAAGCATATTTTCGACATACCCGGCATGGTTTTCGTTCTCGGCGTCAATCGCGACGAGCTATGTTCGTCAATCAAATCAGTCTATGGAGACATAGAAGCGGATGTCTATCTTCGGCGCTTCTTCGATATGGAATTCCTGTTACCGGAAGCGAATTCGGAAACCTTTTGCAGACACTTGATTGGACGATACAAATTGAATGAGTTCTTTATTAAACTGAGCAATAATGCCGAAAACCAAGTCCATCAGAGTGATTTCAATAATTTTCATGGTTTCTTTCCTCTTTTTTGCAGCCGCTTGGACCTGTCTCTTCGGGATATCGATTACTGCATCAGGGCCATGGCTTTTGTCGGGAAAAATATCAAGGAACGACACGTTATGTATCCCTACCTTCTAGGTGTATTGATTGTTTTGCGCTTAAAAAACCAAATGCTTTATCGGGGATTCATTAAAGAAAAGCACCCTGTGGCTAAGGTTATGGACTATATTGACAGACTGGTTTCTAGCGAGGAGTCGGACGACAAGTTGGAATTTCTTCTTGACCGGATAGAGGTCAACCTATATTGCACGCAAAGTAACAAGACTATCGACCAACTAACACTTCTGGAACAAGGCGAATCATTGACTCATCCCGAATATTTATCTGAGCGAACAAGAAAGTTAGGTAAGAACAGAACGAAGAAATTGTTATCTCAGATTCAGTCGATGGTCTCAGTACAAGTAGGGGGCTCTATTACAAGACACACGGTTCAATACCTTTACGGTTTGATAGAGCTTGCCGAAATGCCGAGACAGAGGTAACGACGATGAGGTCAGTTCCCTACTCCACTTATTTCGCTCGGAATGACCATTCTGGTGTGGTCAGCATTTCATCCTGTCAGCGAATTATTGAACACATACGGGGATGACAGAAGGAAAAAGCGGGGATGCCTGGGGATCAGGAATTGGGCAGGTATTGCTTGATGAGGGCGAGTTTGAAGAGTAGTTGGCACATGGTTTCCCTCTCATGTGTCTAAAAAAATGGGGGAGCCAGTTCGGCTCCCCTATTCCTCCTGATCCGACGAATTCCCCCCGTTACTTAAAGGACGCCGGTGTGGCCTTGAGGCTTTCAGATGGATCAGCTTCCACATGGCGCAGGCTTGGCAACCCACCGCCGAGTGGCAGAATTCGCTGATCATTGGAAGGGAGCACCCTGAGGTAACCCCATTGCCCTGACTGAGAATAAGGGAGCCGTCCGTTGCTCCACACATAATCCCCAGCCAACGCCCATTTCCCTCCAGCCGATGGCAGGAACACATCCAACCCTTCCGAACCGGCGAACTCTACGGTACTGATCATATCCGCTCCCGGCAGGAATGGTTCAATGGGCCATTCGTGTTTTTCTACCGTGAACATCCCGTTCTGTTCGCTACTGGCGCCAAACACGTGGATACGGACTTGATCGCCCGCATGCGCCGCAATAATCGGCGTGACGGGATCTTGCGGATTATCGACTTCACAGGGTTGGAACATGCGACCGAGTGAGCACCCTGCTTCTTCACGATACAGATACGGCTCCGCTCGGTAGTTCACCCCCGTCAACCCAGCCACATTTTGCACATAGGGCATGAAGCTGGTACCGATGATGTTGTCCTCATCTTGGAAATACAACGCCACGTCACGATAGTTTTCGCGACCTTCATTCCCCGGAATGGTGCGATCAATCATGACATCGGCGCTCCAACTATTTTTCAGAGAAATGTCTTCCCCGGTCTTGGGATCACGATACGTCGAGCCTTTGGGACCGATAATGACTCCGCCGAACAACCCATTCCGAGGATTGGTGGCCACATTCCCCCAGTCCCACACCAACGTTTGCCCCTCTCCATTAAAGGGATCGGCATAGTAGGTGTAGGTGCGAGACTTCCCGGGAGCCACGGTTTGGTCTCCAGGGTTATTGCCGAGGTTGACCCCCTGTGAATCCTTCGGATCAAACGCCAACCCAAAGGCTGAGAACGACGCCTGTCCATCCTTGAGCTTATTCGTGAGCTTGACGTTGAGGCAATCGCCCACATTGGCCCGAAGGGTCAACGGCATGGGTTGCGCATCCCCGGAAACCGTCTTGACGTCATCCTCAAGCACGTAAATCTTCGCCTCCGGATTGCGCAGCTCGATCTTTCGCTCAAAGTCGACTTCAATGGTCTCCGGCGCATTGGAATTGAAGCTCATGTCCGGATGATCCATCGCCACCACATTAAAGTGCTTCACCGGGGCATCCGGTGGACAAACCGGAAGCCGTTCCGGAATGCCTTCTCTGCCATACGCCTTGTTGGGTAGCGGTTGAAGATCGGAAATCGGGGTATCCAACACTCTGATGATACCCCACGCCCCTTCCGAGAACTTGGAATTCCGCCCATTGAAAAACATGTAATCGCCCGATTGATGGCGAGGGCCACCGGCTTCGGCAATCACAAGGTCGTACCGCTCGGCGATGCCGACATGCAGGGCATTCTTTCGATTGGCTTCCTGCGCATACCGTTCGGACCAGAACGTATGCCCTGAAATGGTAAACACATTGCTTTCATTCATCGTGACATCCAACAACCGGAACACCAGGGCATCGCCGAGATAGGCTCGCAGCATCGCCGTACTCGGATCACCGTGCACGCGACTGCTGAAAATCTTCGACGGATCCGGGTTGTTGGCCAACCGTTGGGCAAACAGCTCGGCACGGAAATTCAGCGCCCCCCCGGTGGTATGTGTCCCTCCATTGAGGAAGGGCATGGGGGTCATTTTGATCCGATCGTTCGGCGGCATTTGGAACGACACCGTCCGTCCCGCTTCCAACGCGACGTCCACCGGTTGCCCGGGAGGATTCCCGGCCGTCACCACGTTCACCGTATGCGGCACGGTATCCATGATGTGCACCATCAATTCACGGAAGCTGCCGGCGACATCATGGCCAACCCGTTCGGTCGCGTGAATATCCGCCACCGGGCCGGTCCTGATCCGGTCGCCCGTTTGAGGATCATGCCAGGTGGAGCCGAAGGGTTCGGCAATCATCGTGCCCACGGCCCCGTGTGGCCAGGTCGTGCCGCCAAAGGCGTGGTCGTGCCAGAACACACTGCCCACGTCCGCGTCCACCCAGAACCGTTGCCGTACATATTCCACCGTGACAATGTCGCCGACCGAATGCGCATGTTTCAGCGGCGTGTCGAACGTCAGGGTCTTCTCACCAATTTCGGCGATACGGAGCACTTCCTTCCCCGTCACGTTATCCGCGCCCACTAAAATGGGAATGCCCACGTGATATTGCTTAGCGTTCGTCACGTGAATGGTGGTCTCTCCCATTTTCGCCATCTTGGTGATCTTCGCATTCATCGGCACCGGCAACCCTTTATCGGTGTCTTTCGTAAACTGCGTGAAGGGTCGCATCGATTGCTCATACGACATACCCGAAATCACGCCGTCAGAGGCCTGATTGTCAAACTGGAAAAAGTGGAAATGCGTGTTGATCTTGGAGGATTGGAAATTGGTAAAGTCATCATCCAACCACTCGCTGGTCAGCGTCCAATTCAAATCCAAAGTACTCATGTTGCACGTGCATATTGTTAATGCCGAAGGGCTCGCTGCGATAGTTCAAGGCGCGTGCTCCCGGACGATAGGCGTCCGTCAGCGGATCGCGTTGAGGCAGGAAGTCGCCATGCTTGTTCACCGGACGAAACGCTTCATCGCCCACCTCATGATAAATCAACACGAACTCCCGAAAATCCGGGCCCGTGCCGTTTTTGATCATCGTCTGCCAGCCGCTTCTGTCCTTCGTGGCAGGACCCGTTCCCAACGGATCATAGTATTCCGACCCGCGCGGCTCGACGACAAAGACTCCAAACAACCCCATGACCGTCAGTTCCCGGTCATTACTATACGTATGGAATTGCCGCCCACCCTCCTGGGTATCCGGATGGATATACCATTCCATTTCAATGGATTCGCCAATACAATTCTCTTCACAATCTTCGGAAGGCCCAGCGGCCACCGAATCCGGATTCGTCGTGGTCGCCGGCTGACCGGTGTGACTCATGACCATGTCCGACCCGTTGATGTGCAGACTGACCTCTTCGCCAAATTCCAACTGATTCCGAAGCGTGATTTTCACGCAATCGCCTTAGTTGCCCCGGATCACCAAGGGTTGAATCCATTGATCCTGGATCCCGTTTTTGACGCCCCCTGGGTCATGATGTCCTTCTTTCTCCCGAGCTTCCGCGTTCTTCGCTTCTTCTTCACGAATGTTCGGAACGTCTTCGGTGAGGGCATACATATAGCCGGGATAGAAATCCAGCCATTGATTCAAGGTGATCTCCACGTTGATGGCGGAAATGTCATATTGCCTCACCGGTGCGGTGTTGGGGCACATCCCCCCTTTCATCGACACCGGCTCGACACCGGAATTGGAGGCCAGTAAGCCGTTGGCCGGCCCGGCCCCATACTGGTGCATCATCGACATGGTATTGAAGGCACCCGACGTGTCGCCCTTGTGCTGCATGTCTTTTTGCATCTGTTGCATCAAACGCTGATGTTGCAATTCGACCAGAGCTGCACGCTCAGCGCGTCCTTCCACGGCGTTCTCCGTGATGGTTTGCCCTTTGAGCCGTTCAGCCCACCCTGGGGATTGAGAAGACATGGCCACCTGATGGGCACGAGGAGAAGCATCCTGGGCATTGGCGGGAGAGTTCATGCCGAACAGCAGGGCACCTCCCCACACCGCCACGGCCGCCGTCACTGCGAATGTGACCCGTGTGACGTAAAACATTGTCCGGCCTCGTTACAAAAATAGGTGAATAAAAAATCCATGCCCCTCAAACGGGGCCTGATGATTCAACACATGAATTTGATTCGGTGATAGATCCACATCCGGCCCTCGTTGTAAGAGCCGGGGAAGAGACATTCTCAAAGGAGATTGGGCATTTTGGAGCCGCTCCATCACACCCAGTCCTTCCCCGGCAAAGGAATGAGAAGCAACAACCATGCCAAGAGATTTTTGTGGAAAAACTTGAGAGAAATGAAGGAGGGGCGAAAAGTTTTCTGCCCCTATTTCTCGGAGATCTGCTGAAAATATCCACAGAGCCCCGGGTGCTTCTGTGGCATGTGGCCCCACCCACCCAACGATGAAGGATTCCGGGGTACCGTGGTGCTGGCGCTAAATGGGCCTATTCTTAGACTGGGGTTTTGCTTTAGAATACTCGTCGCGCCTCTCCATCACGAGTGGGTTCATTATTCACTGCATCATCCAGGAGGTACACCATGCCTATCTACGTCAGCTTAGTGAACTTTACCCATGAAGGGCTGAAGACCATGAAGGCCAAGGGTGTGGAACGGGCCGACAAAGTTAAACAGAACGTCGAATCTTTGGGTGGCAAATTGCTTCACGCCTATTATTGCTTGGGTGACTATGATGTCGTGGCCATTTGGGAATTTCCACACAATCGCGCGGCGATGAAGGCCGCTCTGCTGAATGCCTCGATGGGCCATATTCGCATTAAGACGATGCCGGCCGTCTCCCGCGAGGAGTGGAAGACGGTGCTGAAAGAAACGTGGGGAAAACCCAAAAAGAAGATGCCCAGGAAACGCAGGATAATCAGCCCGGGGCTGTAGCTTTTCCCATCCTGTTCCCCGTCCCATTGCACAGAGAACAGGCGCGATAAGATCGCGCAGCTACAAGAACCTTGCGATCCAACTGCCTGATAAAAGACTTTTTGAGGGACAACGACTTCGGAGGGGTTGGTCAATCCACCACGGGGAGAGAAATCGTAAACGTGGTTCCTTTCCCGGAGCGGAGGGTAAACATGTGACTCTTCAATGAACTGTCCTTACCTCCAAACAGATGCCTTCTATTTTTTGCAAACACTCAATAATTTCAAAAAGGTTCTTGGCCTGAGGATTTCCTTTGGGACCAAACATCCGCATCAAACTTTTCGGAGACTTATCTGTAAGATCACCCAACTCTTCAAAGCCAACCGTGGCATTGATATAGTCACGCAAAATCGTTTTGCCCGTATCCATATCACCAGACACCAAACATTGCACCCCTTCTTTTAACAATTCTTCTCTGAAAACGGGATCGCTTTGAACTCTATTTTTTATTGTTTCCTTAAAATCTCTTGTTAATGCCATTTTTCTTATTCCTGTTTTTTTCGCTCTTTATATTCCTTCCAAAGCTCCTGAGCTTTTCGAATATCGACGCTCTGTTTTTTCTTGGTTCCACCACCAAGTAAAATAATGATCTTTTCTCCATCCTTCCCGAAATAAACTCGGTACCCTGGACCAAAATCAATTCGGAATTCATAAACTCCACCAGAGATGCTCTTACTATTCGAAAAGTTCCCCAATCCAGCTCTTACCAGATTGGCAGTTACTTTAGCTGCTGCTTGAGCGTTCAACCCATTGAACCACTTCGAAAAGGGACTTACGCCTTTGTCATCATAAAATTCTCGAATCTCTATACTCGGCGCCATCATCGTTAAAAACCTCCGACGATTTATACAGTATGTTTGTTAGCTTCGAACATGGTTCACCTCCGTGGTTAGTTTGGTATTGGTGTTTTTGGGTTGTGATTGTTCAAATGGTAACACAAAGGTTTCCTTCCGGCAACTTTCTTTCTTCCTGCGAGCTTCAAGAATCGGTCTACTACTTCCGATAGTAAATGGAGAGGGAATGAGGGATTGGTCAATCCACCACGGGGAGAGAAATCGTAAACGTGGCTCCTTTACCGGGCTCGCTTTCGACAACGATTGACCCTTCGTGTTCTTGCACAATCCCGTGGACCACGGTCAGTCCCAGACCCGTCCCTTCGCCAACCCCTTTGGTCGTAAAAAACGGCGTAAATACCTTTGGGATATTGTCCTGGGAGATCCCGCACCCGGTATCGGCAATGGCAAGATAAACGTGTTTCGTATCGGACGTGAGGGTGACCGTGAGGGTTCCCTCATTCGGCATGGCTTGAATCGCATTCATCACGAGGTTGAGGATCACTTGCCCCATTTGATCTCGGTCGGCAAAGACGTGCGGACAGGCAGACTCTACGTCCACCTCAAGATGGATGCCCCGCTTTTCCAGTCGTTCTTGCACCACGTCCAAGATATCGTGCACCACCGGAGACACGGCGAGCGGACGGCGTTCAATGGGGGTTCGCCTGGCAAAACTCAGCAACTGATTCATGATTTTTGTGATGCGCTCGACTTGAGCCACAATGGTGGTTAAGCCTTGCTTGGTGGCATCATCCGACGTCTTTCGCATCAAGTACTCGGCTCGCCCCAGGATCACATTCATGGGCGTTCCGATTTCATGAGCCATACCCGCGGCCAGCGTGCCCAATTCAGCCAATCGTTCAGTCTGACGGAGTTGACTTTCTAATTCTTTCCGCTCCGTGATATCGCGAAGGATCACGGTAAAAAATCGGTGCTTGCCCTCCTTGACTTGAGAAATAGACGCCTCAATGGGAAATTCTTCCCCGTTGGACCGGAGCCCTGAGATGGCCCTCAAGGCTCCCATGCGACGATCGGTGACGCGGGTTTCTCCAAAACTCTTCACATGCTTGCGATGAGTGGCTCGAAAGCGCTCCGGAATAAACCGGTCAATGGATTTCCCCATCGCTTCCCTGGCTGAGCAGCCGAACATCTTTTCTGCGGCCGCATTAAACTGCACGATGTGTTGTTCATCATTCATGGTGATGATGGCATCCATGGCCGAATGAACGATGCCGGCCAGTTGGAGCTCAACGGCGTGCAACCCTGTTGGGGCTTGTTGCTGTATGGTTTGCTGAGAGCGAAGGTCGGCGAGTTCTTGTCGAAGGGTTTCTACCTCTTTCGCAAGTTGGGCTTTAGAAGGGTGAGACGCCATGACGTGCTTATACCCACGGGTTCCTTCAGGAACCTGATTGTTCCATTTCTCCCAATTTCCGGTAGAGTGTCTTGCGGTCGATCCCTAAGATCTGCGCGGCTTGCAATTTATTGCCTCGGGTCTTTTCTAAAATCCTTTTGATGTACACGCGCTCGACGTCGTCCATCGAAAGCAACCGTTCCACTCCCTCCTCAATCAACTGCCGTTCTGCTCTCCCCTCGCGAATGGCCGTGGGTAACACCTCGACCGTCACCATCTCACCCGGGGCCAAGGTGACGGCGCGCTCAATCACATTTTCCAATTCCCGAACGTTGCCGGGCCAATGGTAATCGATCAACAACCCCAGCGCTGATTCCGCTATGCCTTTCATCTGCTTGTCCCGGCCGGTTGCCACCTTGTGAAACAACATGTCGCACAGCAGCGGAATATCTTCCTTGCGTTCGCGCAGGGGAGGAAGCCGAATTTCAATGACGTTGAGACGGTAGTATAAGTCTTCCCGAAATCGTTTGGCCTTCACTTCCTCCGCCAACAACAAATTCGTTGCGGCAATAATCCGGACATTCACGGGAATGGATCGAGTCGCGCCCACTCGACGAATTTCCCGTTCTTGGACGGCACGCAATAACTTCGCTTGCAGCATCATGGGCAGTTCACTAATTTCATCCAAAAGCAACGTGCCCTTCTGCGCCTCTTCAAACAAGCCGCGCTTATCCGATTTGGCATCGGTAAAGGCCCCTTTCACGTGTCCGAATAATTCGCTTTCCAACAGCTGTTCGGGAATCGCCGCACAATTGACCGCGATAAACGGCGCATCCTTTCGGCGGCCATTAAAATGAATGGCCTTGGCCACCAACTCTTTTCCCGTCCCGCTTTCGCCGGTAATGAGAAGATTCGTTTGGGCGTCGGCCACCCGGCGAATGAGATCAAACACCTCCCGCATGGGTTTGCTTTTCCCAAGAATTTGGTCAAAGGCGTACTCACGATTGACCTGCTTCCGCAGCTGCGCTACTTCTTGTCGAAGGGACGCCTCCCGGAGGGCTTTCTCAATGGTCACCAACAGTTCATCGGTTTTGATGGGTTTCGTCAGATAATCGAAGGCCCCCTGTTTCATCGCATCCACCGCTGACTCGACGGTGCCAAATGCCGTCATCATGATGATGTTGCAGGCGGGATGGTGTTGGACAATTTCGTGCAAGAGCTCGGATCCATCCATTCCCTTCATCTGAAGATCAGTGAGCACGACGAGATGGTCGCCACTCCCCAGATGATCAAGGGCTTCTCGCCCCTCTCGAGCAACGGCGACCCGATAGCCGTGATCCTCCAATATGTCTTTGAGAAGATCTCGCATTTCCCGGTCGTCATCAACAATCAAAATGGAATTGGTGTGTGCTGCCATGGGACACCTACATGAATGATGAGTGTACAATGTTACGCATTATGTAGAGATTTGGGACATAAAATTTAATATGTGTCAAATTTCTACAATAACATGGAGCTTTTGCTTCTCCTTAACAAGTGCCTTTTGAAACCACGAACTCCCACAAACCCTATAAATGACGGCAACCATGAGAGTTCTCCTGGCCGTTGCCGGACCGACTCAATCTTCCCATCCTGCCCAAACTCTCGCACATTTCTGGCCACGCATAGGAGAGCAACTCCGAGCGGAGGAGAACGCTTCACGGATGAGGGGAAAGCCACCCTGGAGGCGCTTGAATACTTTGCCTTGGCGATTTTGTGAGGTTAGTACGGCTTTCGGGTGAGGCCGCGGGACCAGGAATCGAGCAGGTATTGCTTGATGAGGGAAATCAGTTCATCTTCTTCAACTTTCCCTTCACGGGTGAGCAGGAGAGTCCCTCGGGAATAGAGATGTGTGGTGGGGTACGTTTCAAACTGGTGTTGTTTTTTGATTGCCCGGCACCGGCCGGGCACATGCATCTTGGCCTTTCCAATGCGAACATTGGGAAGCTTCTGGGCCACCCCTGCCAAGATGGGATCATAGGCCGTACAGGGTTCGCAGGAGGCAATGCCATAGGCGACCACGGTCGCTTCCGCCGCCTTGAATTCTTCGTAATTTTCGTCAGTGACGTTTTCTACGGTTCCGTCCATCTTGCATCCGTTCCTTGTCGGTATCCTCGAAAATCAAGAGGGATCCCATGTTCGTGGAATCCCCCTTCAACACGTCTCAACACAACCGTTAGCTCAACTGTTTCAATACGTCCAAAATCTCTTTGTCATCCCGAGCCGTTTTGATTTCCTGCACTTTGACATAGGCCGCCTTGCCTTCTTTATCCACAATCACCGTGGCTCGTTTGGAACAATTGAGGTCTGGAAAATACAAGCCATAGGCCTTGCAGACCGTACGATGCATATCGGCTAACAAGGTGTGTTTCAACTCGAGTGAGTCGGCCCAGGCCTTATGAGAAAAAAAGCTATCCGTGCTAATACCGAACACTTCGGCGTTGGCATCGGAAAAGCTCGGAAAATCGTCCGTCAAACATTTATTTTCACCCGTACAGACCGGACTCCAATCCAGGGGATAAAAGGCCAAGACCACATTCTTCTGACCTTTAAAACTACTTAACGTGACCTCGTTCCCATCCTGGTTCTTCAGGGTAAAACCGGGAGCAACATCGCCAACTTTTATTTCCGAAGCAACATCAGACATCAAACAGCCTCCTTCTTGAATTCGTTATAATAGAAATGGGCAGAACGCCCAACTGCGTTGTTTGCAGGACTTTTTTCGTAGCACGCCCTTTAAAAGTTTGTCAACCAGGCAGAGGGCGCTTGTCTTTTGAATCAACCAAGGGTATCGTAATTTCATATAAGCCCTATCCACTAGAGAAATAACCTCTGAACCTGACAATGCCCACGTTGAAGTCTCGTCTCCAAGCTTTAGGAACCCGCCGTCTGACAAAATCCCTCCTGTGGCCCGTCTTGATTGTCAGCGGGCTGACAGTCGGAGGAGCAGGGGCGTTGGCCTGGCATGTCGCAACCGGCCTTCCCTCGCTCAGGGGGCTCCAGGAGTACCAACCAAGTCTGATTACAAAGGTGGAGGCGGATAACCGTCAGGTCATAGGACAATTCTATGTGGAACGCAGAATTTTGACTCCCCTTCGTGAAGTTCCCCAGCATTTAATCAACGCCGTCATTGCAGTCGAAGATGCCCGGTTTTTCGAGCACCCGGGCTTGGACGTCTGGGGTATCTTTCGAGCCGCATGGACGAATTTCAAACGTGGAGGAAAAGTTGAAGGCGCCAGTACGATTACCCAACAACTGGCAAGATCCCTGTTTTTAACCCCGGAACGGACCTTCCAGCGCAAAATACGTGAACTCTTTCTTGCCCTGAAAATGGAATTTATTCTGACGAAAGAACAAATTCTCGAGATGTATTTCAATCAGATCTACTTCGGCCATGGGGCCTATGGGGTTGGCACCGCGTCATTAACGTATTTTGGGAAAGAGTTATCCGAATTAGGGCTACCCGAGTCGGCATTTCTCGCCGGACTGCTGAAGGCCCCCAATACCTATTCCCCCTACAGAAACTACACCCTCGCGAAGAAACGCCAAGAACACGTGTTGGGACGGATGGTCCAGGCCGGCTTTCTGACGGCGCCTCTCGCCCGGAAGGCGATCGGCACCTCACTGTCCTTTACCCGTCAATCATTCGAACGCGTGGCCCCGTATTTTCTTGAAGATGTCCGCCAACACCTGGTCAACGAATACGGTGAGGCCATGGCGTATAAAGGAGGGCTGCGGGTTTCCACCACCCTGAATATTCAGATGCAACACCTCGCCGAGGAGGCCTTAAGGAAGGGGCTGCGCGAACTCGATAAACGACAGGGCTGGCGCGGGCCGATCCGTCATGAGGATCCACCGGCAACGCTGCCCGAAGAGCCCCCCGCGGCCTTCCCTGCGTTTGGGGAAATCATGGAAGGCCTTGTCGTGGATGTCTCCCAAGAGGAAATGACGGTCTTGGCGCATGACCTGATCGGCACCATCACCTTACCGGACATGCGATGGGCGAAGCGTCGGATCCCCGAAGGAGCGGCAGTCACCGAAGCAAACGTGATTCCCGTGGCCTCAGCCCGGCAATTGGTCAGGCCGGGAGACGTGATCGAAGTCTCGTTGAAATCGACCCGCAACAATACGATCAGATTCCGTCTGGATCAAACCCCCCTGGTCGAAGGAGCGCTCATTGCGATTGATCCCAGAACCGGCGCGGTTCGAGCGATGGTCGGTGGGTACAATTTCGAACGGAGTCAATTCAACCGCGCCTTACTGGCTCTCCGGCAACCCGGGTCCGCTTTTAAACCGATCATTTATGCCACAGCCATCGATCAAGGTCTGACACCCGCCACGCTCATCCTCGATGCTCCCGTGGTGTACGAGCAGGAAGAGCCTGGAAAAACCTGGAAACCGGAAAACTATGAAAAACGCTTTTTTGGTCCTATCACCTTGCGAGAAGCCTTACGCCACTCCAGAAACGCGGCAACGATCCGCTTGCTCGAACAAATAGGCATTCGCCGCGTCATCAATTTTTCACGCTCCCTCGGCATTCGAAGCCCATTAAGCCCTGACCTGTCATTGGCGCTCGGCTCTTCAGACGTGACGCTTCAAGAGATCACCGCGACGTATGGTGTATTTGCCAACCAGGGACTTGCGTTGGAACCCTACACCATTTCTCTGATCAAAGATCAGCAGGACAACATTCTGG
This sequence comes from Nitrospirales bacterium, assembly GCA_965247845.1. Lineage (GTDB taxonomy): Bacteria > Nitrospirota > Nitrospiria > Nitrospirales > UBA8639 > Bin75. The sequence goes on from OZ252040.1 coordinate 1,106,298, forward strand.
AACAACACATATTCGAACCCCGGCAAGTCGTCTCCAAAGAAACCGCCTATTTGATTACACACATGATGATGGATGTCATTCAAAGCGGAACAGGCAAACGCGCGCGCTCAATCGGGCGGCCCCTGGCCGGCAAAACCGGCACCACAAACAGCTACCGCGATGCGTGGTTTCTTGGATATGCGCCGAATCTCGTCACCGGCGTATGGGTAGGATTTGATAACGTGGGAACACTCGGAAAAGTGGAATCCGGATCCCATGCCGCACTTCCCATTTGGACAGACTTCATGGCGGCGGCACTCAAAATGCTCCCCGTTCAGACTTTTTCGGTTCCGGAGGGCATACAGTTTGTCGAAGTTGACCAACAAACCGGCACCATTGTCGACAAGCCATCAAAAGACACCACGACTGAAGTCTTTGCTGACGGAACGGTTCCACAACGTCAGACTAGCCAGCCAGCCGATCCCTTAGATTTCTATGAGTTTGATCAACTCGACCCAGCCGTCGAAACCCCGTAGGGGCGGAGGGAGCGAGAGAAACGGTTCAAACCTGCAGGCAGGAAACGCCGGTCATGTGTCAGGCTGGATGGGATAGGAGGTCGGCTTCTCTCAGGACAGGGTGTTCACCCTTCTGCTATTGCGCGTCCTGATATTCTTCGTGCCAGGCCATTTGAATGGCTTCGAGTTTTTTTTCGTTGGAACTCTTGGGATCATCCCTAAATTCAGGCCAGGCTACAATCCACTCATGCAGATCAGTAAAGCGGACCGTCAGCGGATCAAGGTCCGGATGTTCTTCATGGAGTCGAATCGCAATGTCTTCGGCCATATCCCATGTTAACTCTTGAGACATTTGGTGCTCCTCGGCGCGTAGCCGCACCGTCAATCCGTCACTTCAGACAGTTTTTTGTTTTCGAGTGCTTCTTTGAGCGTGGCATCCATTAAGACTTCAGCCAGGTGATGGGTCACTTTTTCCACATCTGAAATCTTGGCCCGAATCAGTCGATGATCCTCCTGATCTTTGGCGACACGTAGTTCCTCGATGGCGTTGCGGATGGATTGGATTTCTTCCGTCGCGATCAGATCCGTTGCCCGTTTCAGCGCCTTCTCGGTGGCCATCATGATGGCATTGGCCTCTGTCCTCGCCTCAATCACCTGACGCGCCTGAATATCCTCCGCCGCAAATTGGAATGATTCCCGAATCATGGTTTCGACTTCGTCATCCGTCAGCCCATAGGAGGGTTTGACTTGAACGGATTGCGACTCGCCAGTCCGAATATCGGACGCCGTGACATTGAGAATGCCATTCGCATCGATCAGAAACGTCACGGCAATGCGAGGAACGGCTGCCGGTAACGGCGGAACGTTGAGCTGAAATCGGGCCAGGCTTCTATTGTCTTTCACAAGCTCGCGCTCGCCTTGCAAAATATGAATATCCACAGCGGTTTGGCCATCCACATAGGTGGTAAACATTTCCTTGGCACTCGTGGGGATGGTCGTATTCCGACGAATCAAGGTGCTCATGACATTGCCCATGGTTTCAATGCCCAGGGACAACGGGGTCACGTCGAGCAAGAGCATGTCTTTGTTCTCACCGGCCAGAATGCCGGCTTGGACCGCAGCCCCCAGCGCCACGACTTCATCGGGATTCAGGTCACAATGGGGCGTCTTCTCAAAAAGCTCCTGAACGCGGGATCGAATCAACGGCATCCTAGTGCTGCCGCCGACCAGGATCACTTCGTCGATTTGACCGGTCTCCAATCCCGCATCGCTCAATGCGCGGCGACAGGGGGTCATGGTTTGTTCGGCCAAGTCCAGGATCAAGGCTTCGAATTCATCACGTGACCACGTTCGTTCATAGGTCCCTTTTCCATTGGGAAGGGAAAAGGCCATAGTAGCCTGCGGCTCATCCGACAATTTGATTTTGGTCTTCTCGGCTTCAAGCCGAACGGTTTGCATCAGTTCCAGCGAATCTTCCACTTTGACGCCATGCCGAGTATCGACGTCCTGTATGACCGCATCAACCAACCGTCGATCGAAATCGTCTCCGCCGAGATGCGTGTTCCCGTTGGTCGCCAGCACCTCGAAGATGCCATCCTTGAGTTTCAGGATGGAGATATCAAAGGTTCCGCCTCCAAGATCATACACGGCCACGAACCCCTGCGTGTCTTTTTGCAGCCCATAGGCCAACGACGCCGCGGTCGGTTCGTTGATGATGCGCAGCACTTCCAGGCCGGCAATGAGGCCGGCATCTTTCGTGGCTTGTCGCTGGCTGTCATTGAAATACGCCGGGACCGTAATGACGGCTTTGGTAATTTCCTCACCCAGATGCGCTTCTGCCCGAAGCTTGAGTTCTTTTAAAATCATGGCGGAGACTTGCGGAGGAGAGTAGGTTTTCTCTCCGACTTGAATGCGAATCACTCCGCCTTTTTCCTGTAAGGTATACGGGAAATATTTCAATTCTTCCGCCACGTCCGCCACGGCTTTCCCCATGAACCGTTTCACGGAATAAATCGTGCGGGACGGATCGCGGACGAGATATTCCTTGGCAGGATCTCCGACCAAGAACCCATTATCCGTGAGGCCGACGATCGAAGGGACCTTGGCTTGGCCATGTTTTCCGAGTACGACCTGCGGACGGTCACCAGCCATATACGCGACTAATGAATTCGTCGTTCCAAGGTCAATGCCGACTATCGGTGCCATACGCTCCTTCTGGATTCGGCTGTTCAGCTTGTCGCCGCCGCCAAATCATTCACGATATTCTTCACATACGTGCGGTGCGATAAAATTTCCTGCATGCCCGTGAGCACCGCGTCTTTTTGCGCCTGAACGGTTGCATCACCTGCGGCTTCGGTTGGCAGGGCATCCCATCGGCTGAACTGCTCCAACAGGCGACGTTCCATTTGCGCTTTTCGCGCTTCGAGCGTCTGGCGGTCGGCTTGTAATTTCTTCAGCAGTTCTTGCCGCCGTTCGGCGGACGCCTCGGAGGGCAGTGACCGAAACTCTTCTAAATCCTCTTGAAGCTCTAAAATTTCATCGAACAGGTCAGCCGGAGGGGAGGTCCGAATATCCTTGGCCGACCCTGCTTCGAGACGAATGAGGTACTCGGCTCGTTGGACGGGATCTTTCAACGTCCGATACGCCGTGTTCAACAACGCGGTGTTTCCGAGACTGATCGCCTGCTCACCGTCGTCTTTCATCGCGAAATAGTCGGGATGAAAGCTTCGGCTTAAGGCGTAGAAGGTTTCTTCAAGCGCCTGTTCGTCGAGGGTTAATTTGCGAGGCAAGTTCAGACAGGTAAAATAGTCGAGTTCCTTGGAAAGCGGTTGCACCTTGACGCACTGACCACAAAAATACTCGCCGGACACTTCAGATTGACAATGCCAACACATACTGCGGGCCATCGGCAGATCGCGGGTCCGTCCTGAAGTCGGTTGTGGTATGCCCTCGCTCATTCCATCACTCGCACAACGGGCATGGCAAAACTTCACCATGCCCGCCGGTTCGCTCCCTAATTGTCAAGCAACCCCGTTAACTGTCTTATGCTGAAAACGATTCTCCACACCCACAGGTCTTGGACGCGTTGGGATTCAGAAATTTGAATCCCCCACTGACCATATCTTTTTGATAGTCAAGCTGCATGCCCTCAAGATAAATGGCACTCTTCGCATCGACAATGACTTTCACGTCGTCCTGCTCACACACCGTATCGAACTCGCCGATTTTTTCATCAAAATTGACCGTATAACTTAACCCGGAACACCCGCCCCCTTTGACTCCCAAACGAAGGCCCCCTTCGGCCAGATCTTGAATGTCCATGAGCCGTTTTACTTCAACAACCGCGGCCTCCGTCAACGTGACCAGGGGGGTCTGAGTGGTTTGTGTCGTCTCCATCACTTCGCTCCTTGCAATTCCATGTGTTAGGCACCGGCTGAGGCGGCTGGTTCTTCGGTCTTCTCTTCGGTGTCCGCTTTCTTTTTGTAATCATTCAAGGCGGCTTTAATCGCATCTTCCGCCAACACGGAACAGTGGATTTTGACCGGGGGGAGGTTTAACTCCTGCACGATCTCGGTATTTTTAATTTGTCCCGCTTCATCGACGGTTTTGCCTTTCAACCACTCCGTGGCCAAACTGGAACTGGCAATAGCCGACCCGCACCCGAAGGTTTTAAACTTCGCGTCCACGATGGTGTCGTTTTCAACTTTAATTTGCAGCTTCATCACATCGCCGCATTCAGGGGCCCCGACGATTCCGGTCCCCACACCATCTTCCTCTTTCTTGAACGATCCCATGTTGCGTGGATTGTTATAATGATCAATCACTTTTTCACTGTATGCCATGGTACCACCCTCCTTGTCCCCAGAAATTTATAACAACGGTACATTCGAATAATGTCATGCTCTGCCTAGTGAGCCGCCCATTGGACTGACTTGAGGTCAACCCCTTCCTTCGCCATTTCATAGAGGGGCGACATTTCGCGAAGATGATTGACCGCCTGAATCATCCGAGTAATGGTATATTCCACTTCTTCCGGTGTCGTAAACCGACCGATACCGAATCGAATGGAGGAATGCGCTAAATCGGACCCGACTCCCAAGGCCCGAAGGACATATGATGGCTCAAGCGTGGCCGAGGTGCAAGCCGATCCGGACGATAACGCGATTTCCTTGACCCCCATCAATAAGGCTTCCCCTTCGACATACGCAAAACTGAGGTTCAGATTCCCCGGGAGACGCTCCGTAGGGTGTCCATTGAGATAGACTTCTTCCAAGACAGCCGTGATGCCGTCTTGCAGACGATCACGAAGGGCCATCATGCGAATGGACTCCGTCGGCATCTCTTGCGCACACAACTCAATGGCTTTTCCAAACCCGATAATGAGCGGAACCGGGAGAGTGCCCGATCGCATGCCTCGCTCATGACCGCCCCCGTCGATCATCGGCGCTAATCGGACGCGAGGCGCTTTCCGCCGCACGTACAGCGCCCCGATACCCTTGGGTCCGTAAATCTTATGGGCGGTAAAGGACATCAGATCAACGCCCAGTTCCTGGACGTCCACCGGGATTTTCCCGACGCCTTGCGTGGCGTCGCAATGAAAGAGCACGCCTTTTTCCTTCGCAATCTTGCCGATCTCTTGGATGGGATGAATCGTGCCGATTTCATTATTCGCCAGCATGATCGAAATCAAAATGGTTTTATCCGTGATGGCCTTCCGCACATCATCCGGATCGACCCTGCCGGTTTTATCGACGGGCAAGTACGTCACCTTAATGCCCTTTTTCTCCAATGACTTCGCCGGATCGATCACCGCGCGGTGTTCAGTCGAAGTGGTGATGATATGATCACCTTTCTCCTTATACATTTCGACCACACCCTTCAGCGCCAAATTGTCGGACTCGGTGGCGCCGCTTGTGAACACGATTTCCTTGGCATCGGCATTTATGAGCTTGGCAATGTGTTTGCGCGCTTGATCCACCGCCTCTTCGGCTTCCCAGCCGAAGGTATGATTCCGACTCGCGGAATTGCCAAACTTTTCAGTGAAATATGGGAGCATCACATCCACCACACGAGGATCGCAGGGCGTGGTCGAATGGTTGTCCATATAAATGGGTAACTTCATGATGGTACTCCTTGTGGCTTTAAAGATTCGACGATAATCAGGGGTGTTTCCTCAACTAATAAATCTTCAATGGACATGCTGTTCAGCAATTGGAAGATACTTTCCTGAATTTTGAACAGCGGCGTTCGAATATTACAGCGGTCCATTTGCTCACACAGGGATTGATCATGTTTTTCATGAGAACAATCCGTTAATCCCAAGGGACCTTCTATGACTTCCAGCACTTGTGCCATGGTAATATCTCTGGGTTCACGCCCCAACACATAGCCCCCTTTGGGTCCATTATGATGACTTTCGATCAATTGATGCTTGGCAAGGGTCTGCAGTACTTTCGCCAATAATTCCACGGGGATATGATGTTCTTCGGCAATTTCCTTGGTATTCACTACACGTGGGTGGGCATCGATTCCACTTTGAACCGTGGCCATGTATTGAAGAGCCAGTAAGGCATAATCAGCTTTTTTCGAAAGCTTCAGCATAACTCCTCACAAAAACGTGGAGTGAATAAGTCTCCGACCAAAACCATCGGAGCAAATCCTATCATTGACATTCATTCGTAGTCAAGAGTATTCTAGTCGGAGATTAAAATAGTCGGAGATTGACTCACAAATCAATTATAATCGTTATCTTATTGAAAATACAGCATAATTCGTTCATTTTTCAATCTTTACGGTGAAAAGGAGTCCAGATGGGAGGCAGTAATCCATATATCGAACAAATCGAAGTCAAAACGGCCACAAAACCTTTCACGGTGACCTTTAACCTACCGGACGAAACCCTTGAGGTGCAGGTTGATCCAAGTAAAATCCCGTACGGACCAACCGGCCAACCCGGCAGCGTTTTGGACATTGCGATGGGAGCGGGAATCGATGTCGAACATGCATGCGGCGGAGTCTGCGCCTGTTCGACCTGTCATGTCATTGTGAAGGAGGGTTTGGATTCCTGCAGTGAAGCCACGGACGATGAATTGGACCAGCTCGATGAAGCCCCCGCCATCACCCTGCAATCACGATTGTCCTGCCAATGCGTACCCGATGGATCAACCGACCTCGTAGTCGAAATCCCCGAATGGAATAAAAACCTGGTCAAGGAAGGGCATTAAGCTCCGACCGATCATAAGGTGCCCTCCCCTGTCATTGCGAGCGCGCAAAGCGAGCGTGGCAATCTCTGCGATGTTCCAGATGAAGGTTGTTTAGCCTCTTACTCTTCCCCTCAGCCTACCGCTCTGCCTTTCCTCGGTGTTCGAATGGGTTCAACAAGTCCACTCCGAGTTGGCTAAAATCACGCACGTTCCGGGTCACGATCGTCAGTCTGTGCACCACGGCGGTCGCCGCGATCATCGCGTCCTCCATCAGGGTGTCCGACTGTCGATGCTTGAGCCGCGCCCATTCCCTAAATGCGGCCGCATCCATCGGCAGCACACTATAGGAGGTGAGCACCCTGCCAAGCCAAGCTTCCAGCTCGTCGGCCTTGCCGACATCCTGCCTGCGGGCGTTCTCGATACCGGCCTGGATCTCTCCGACCGTCACCGCGGACAGAAAAAGCTGATCGGCGGGCACATCCTCAATCCAATTCAGGACGCCCTTGTGCGGATTGGGACGGCGCAATTCCGAAACAACGTTGGTGTCGAGAAGATACACGATCCTACTCGAAAGCCGGTGACACCCGATGACGATGTTTTTCACGCGGCGGCGTTAGCGCATCCGTGCGCGCTTCCGGCGCGAGCAGCAACTCCTTGATGTCTGGTCTGGCCATCTTCTCCAATCGCCGCCACTGGTCAATGGGGACGAGCACGGCTGCTTCCACGCCCCGCTTGGTCACAACCTGCGGTCCTTCGGCGAGGCTCGTCTCGAGCAACTCACTGAAGCGCGCCTTGGCGTCCTGCACCTGCCAGGTCCTGGTCATAGACTCCTCCAGTACGTTAAAATGTCTATTAATGACTAGATATAAGACTAGTCTAATATCTACAAAAAGTCAATTCGGAACCTCCCGTATCGCGGCTATCGATTGGCACACACCGGCGGCGCCGTGTAATCCAGACCCAGCAGCTGGAAGTAGTTTTGCCCCAAGGCGATGTTCCGGAAGGCGTTGTCGTTCAAATAACGATTGATCCGACTCGTGACGTACAGCTCTGTTCGATAGGTTTCGAGGCTCTTGTTCCCTGAAGCCACGAAGTCCGTTCCGGGCAGGATCCGTTCGGAGGATTCGTTCATGAACGGAACATAGAGCGCCCGCTTGTCCGGGCTTGAGAAGTAGTGGTCGTCGATCACGCGCCAGGAAATATCCACCATCAGATTCGGATAGCGATCCAACAGCGACTTCATCGTTTGGATGTGCTGCGCAGCGTTCATGTCGACAAGTTCCCTGGACAGCCCCATATGCATCCAGATGATCTTGTTGTCAGGATACAACCGCAACATTTCCTTGATTAACGGCAGGTATTTGGTCGGATTCTTGTCGTTCCCCAAATCCGCGTGAATCGCGAGCGGGACGTCCCGTTCCCGCAGCACTTTCATGAAGGCCGCCCACTCCGTGAGTTTGGCTAGCGGAACGGGTTCATGTCCGTTGCCGAACAACGCCTGTTTCACCATATTGACTTCGCCCATCCATATGAACGTATCGGGGTATTCTTCCTCCAAGAGTTGCATGCCCGGAAGAATCGACTCCGGACGCGACAAATCCGGAAAGGTCATCGAGAGCGTCATGTGCATGCTGGGCGGAGCCTTCAGCACGTAGTTGGCGGCATTGACGAAATCGTTCTTCAGCGTGGGTATCACCGGCGTGCCGGGACAGTCCAGATAGTACGTACAAGGCGACGACACCGGAAGCATCTGCCCAATGCCATAAATATTGACGAACAGCACTCCCGTCTTTTCGAGGTAAGAGACAACCTCCTCGAACGGGAGCACGGGACCTCCAAAGGGACGAAAGTGCAGGTGGCTATCCACGACCGAGGTTTGGGGTTGAACCGAGCGGTCGTAACACGGAGCGCCATCGGTCCGGAACGTCTCCAAGGTCGGCTTCGAGGCACAGCCGGCGATTCCTGCGGCACTGAGCAAAAGAAACAGGACAAACGATGTTCTTGGTACGGCATTTTTCATGAAGAGACTCCTGATGTCTGACTTTTTTGTTGATCCCAACGAATTCACCCAAGCGGTGTGAGAAATATAACAAGGAATGAGAGGGTAAACCAGGCCAAAGAAGGAATGGATTCGCCTGATCCTGATGTGCGTCTGGCAACGACGCTTTCAGGCTGTTAGGTTTGATAAGCATCGATTGACACATTACGTTCTATGGATGATACGGCGCTTCCGATAGATAAATGAAGGGAGAACCACCATGCCTATGAAGAACCCGCCGCACCCAGGCAAAGTGGTGCGTGTGTCCTGTCTGAAACCACTCGGTCTCAACGTCACCGAAGGTGCGAAGATCCTCGGTGTCAGTCGCCAGGCACTCTCGAACCTGGTGAATTGTCACGCTCGCATGTCGACCGACATGGCGGTCCGGCTTGCGAAAGCCTTCGGTTCTACGACGAAGACCTGGATACGCTTGCAGGCGGCCTACGACATCGCGCAGGCACAAGCACGTGAGGATGAGATCGAGGTCGAGCGCTACGAGCCGCAACCAGTTTGAAGTAGTAAGATGACGACATTGACGGAGAGAATGGACAAGCTGCCCGAGGCGCGCGGGGAAAAGTGGATAAGCGAGCAGAGCGGTCTCGCAAACCCCAGCCAACCTTCCCAGATTGCCACGGCTGCCTGCGGCAGCCTCGCAATGACAATAAAACGACACGCCTCCGTGGGAGCACCCCAGCCGTTGGTCTGGACCAGACAGTGACGTGAGCGGAAGCGGCACCAATGCACGTGTCCCTCGATGGAATGCATGTGAAAGTTTCGCTTGTGTCATCGGGGGTTTTTGTTAGGTTATGTGACATGAGCAACATCGAGATGATACCCTGCCTGTTCAAGCTGTTCGAACAATACCCTCTGTCACCGTGACCTGACCACGTCAGTCAGGAAAAACCATGCTCTGCCGCGCAGGTCGACAATCCCGACGAGAGGGCGAGGTTGTGCCGTTGATTGACCTCGTTGAGGTACTTGAGCGCTTCAAGCAAGGGGGAAATGCCTGATGGACGTCTTCCTTTCCGTATCGTGATAAATCTTCGCAATATCGCCATTGTTGCGCACGTCGACCACGGCAAGACCACGCTCGTGGACGCGATGCTGTGGCAGAGCGGAACGTTCCGTGAAAACCAGGACGTCGGTGAACGAATTCTGGACTCGATGGATCTCGAGCGCGAGAAAGGCATCACGATCATGGCGAAGAACACCGCCATCACCTACGGGGACGTCAAGATCAACATTGTCGACACGCCGGGTCACGTCGATTTCGGCGGCGAGGTCGAACGCACCCTGCGGATGGTCGACGGCATCATGTTGCTTGTCGACGCCGCAGAAGGACCGCTGCCCCAGACGCGATTCGTGCTGTCGAAGGCGCTCGAGTTGGGACTGCCCCCGATCGTGGTGATCAACAAGATCGACCGTCAAGATGCGCGCCCCTCTGAAGTCCTGAGCGAAGTCTACGACCTGTTCATCGACCTGGACGCTACCGAGGAACAGATCGAGTTTCCGGTCATATACTCCGTCGCCCGCGAAGGAAGATGCACTCGATCACCCGACGGGGAGCTCTCCGATCTGCAGCCGTTGTTCGAGATGATCATCGAGCACATTCCACCACCCTCCGGGGATCCGGACCACCCTCTACAGATCCTAGTAACCAACGTCGAGCCCGACGACTACCGCGGGCCGCTGGCGGTCGGCCGCATCGTGGCCGGCACGGTTCAGAACCGACAGGCGGTCACCCAGTGCCGGCGTAACGGGGATCAGATTTCGGCCACCATTGCGGAACTGTTCGTTTACAAAGGCCTCGGGCGAGTCCCGGTCCCCTCGGCGGGTCCCGGAGAGATCGTTGCGCTGGCGGGGATGAGCGGTATCGGGCTGGGGGAAAGCATCGCCGGCGGTGAAGCCCCCAAACCGCTGCCCATGCTCAACGTGGACGAACCCACGTTGTCGATGGAATTCTCCATCAATGATTCCCCGTTTTGCGGAAAGGACGGCCAGTACGTGACCTCACGCCACCTTCGGGAGCGACTGCTCAAAGAGGCGCAGCACAACCTCGCGATGCGGGTGAAGACTACCGAATCTCCCGATCGCTTCCTGGTGTACGGCCGGGGAGAACTGCAGATGGCAATTCTGATTGAACAGATGCGGCGGGAAGGACATGAATTTTCAGTCGGCATGCCGCGGGTGTTGACCCGCTCCGTTGAAGGCACGACCCACGAACCCTACGAACTGGCTCTCATCGACGTGGCTGAAGAGTACATGGGAATCGTCGTTCAGAAACTCGGCCCGCGCAGGGGCGTCATGGTCAAGATGGTGAACCACGGCTCGGGAAGGGTGCGTCTGGAGTTCGAAGTTCCCAGTCGTGGGTTGATCGGATACCGGACCGAGTTCCTCACCGACACAAAAGGCACGGGAATCCTTACGCACATGTTCATGGAATACCGCCCCTGGGCGGGCGACATCGTCCATCGGACGACCGGCGCGCTGGTCGCCGACCGCAACGGCTGCGTCACCGGGTACGCAATGATCAACCTGCAGGTACGGGGGCAACTGTTCGTTGGGCCGACCGATGCAGTGTACGGGGGCATGCTCGTCGGAGAGAACAGCCGCGACACGGACATGGACGTGAATATCACGAAGGAGAAGAAGCAGACGAACATGCGCGCCGCCGGCTCCGACGCCTATGAAAAGATCGTCCCTCCGCTGCGCATGTCTTTGGAGCAGTCGATCGAGTTCATCCGCCACGATGAACTGATCGAGGTCACGCCGCATAATCTCCGGCTTCGAAAACGGCATCTCGACCAGAACGAAAGGAAGCATCAAGCCGCCCGGCAGGCCGCCGGATCCGATGCCGGAACGCACGAATAGCTCCCCGACACCGGCCTGACCTACTCCCGCGGGGACAGACTACCCCTCTCTGGACTTCTCCTGGCAGTCGGTTAAGTCTTTGAAAACATCTAGTTGTGGATGGCTACCGGCGGCCCGCAGACCAGCAACTCCTCCAAACGGACCGCGCCATGATGAACCGTCTTAGGGCTGGAGCCTCTCTCGACGCGGCTCTGCCTTACGGGTGGTACTCCATAACTTGCGGGTGAACCGGCGGCCTAGGCCTCGCTCAATCTCACGCCATTTCCGCTCTTCGTCCGACGTGATGAACGTGACCGCTTCTCCGGAGCGGCCCATGCGGCCAGTCCGTCCGACCCGGTGCGTGAAGAGTTGTTCAGAGTCCGGCAGGTCATAGTTGATGACTTGGCCAATGCCCTCAACGTCCAAGCCTCGAGCCGCCACATTTGTCGCTACCAAAATCGGCGCGGCGCCGGAACGGAAGTCCAGCATCACACGCTCACGTGCGTTTTGGCTAAGATTTCCTTGGAGCGCCCCTACCGGATAGCCCAACGTGTCGAGCTGTCTTGCCAGCTTATTGACGCCGTGCTTGGTCTTGCCAAAGACGATAATCGGAGCGCCGTCCCGCTGGTTTAACAGCGTTTTGAGAGCCTCTATTTTGTCGCTCTTCTGGATGCTATAGACCAGATGCTCCACAGTGGGCAGCGCCTGCAGGTCTGCGTCCACTTTCACCGTGACGGGGTTCCGCAGGTATTTCTTCGCGGTCTTCGCCACCCAATCAGGCATGGTTGCGGAGAGAAGCGCCGTCTGCCGACCGGATGGCGTCTGGCTCAGGATGGCTTCCACGTCGTGGGCAAACCCTCTATCCAGCATCTCGTCCGCTTCATCCAGCACAAGGAATCGTACCGATCGCAGGTCGAGTGTGCCCTGCCGTAGATGGTCCAGCGTACGGCCTGGAGTGCCGATGATGATCTGGGTTCCGTTTCTCAACGCCGTGTACTCCGGCCTCAACGACCGGCCGCCGTACAGTAACGTCACACGCAGCCGCTGTGATGAAGCCAGAGCCTTCATGACTCCAGACACCTGAATGGCCAGCTCCCGGGTGGGCACCAGCACAAGCGCCTGGACCTGCCGGACCGACGGGTCACACTGCTCTGCCAGGGGCACGGCAAACGCCAGCGTCTTTCCAGACCCCGTGCGCGCCTGCCCGATCAAGTCCTGCCCCGCTAGGAGATGGGGGATGGACTGCTCTTGAATGGGCGTGGGCTCTGAGATGTTCATCTTGGAAAGCACTGCTCTGGTCGCACCCTTCAACGCCATTCCAGGAAACACGGCAGCATCGGCGTGGGCGCTATCGGCAGGGATATGATTGGCAACACATGATTCACTCACCGGTGCGTTGAACGCAGGGGAAAGACCGTTGCGATGAGCTTTGAAGCACGGGGGGCAGTACACCGGCCTGTCCGGGCTTGGCTGGAAGGGGACGGTTGTAGACGTATCGCAAACAGCGCAAACGGCCTGGTGGCGCTGCGTACGGTTAGATGGACGTAGACGGGTTGATGTTGATAGAGATTCAAAAGGCATAAGAAACAAACTCCTTGGTTATTGGTTAGTGGCACCCTGAGAACTTGCCTGGCAGTCGCCTACTGGCCACTCCAAGGTGGTTAACCTTGTGTAGGTTAATCTCGTACGACTGTATCCTGGTCTAAAATCAACAGGCGGTTACAACCGTGCAGGCTTGGCGAAACCTGGCATTTCTCAAGGCATCGATATTCTAGTACCCGCGCCCTGCTGCAGGGCGTCGAGCAGGCGGCAACGGATGTTCGTCGCCGGCGAGGGTTACCTCCAGAAAACCCCGACGAGGGTCACCCTTCGGGGCTCTCGCATTCCCTAACACGCCGCTGAGACGAGCGGCTATAAAGTTGGCTCCTCGGGCAGGACTCGAACCTGCGACCAATCGGTTACGAGTTTCCCAGTATTTCTACTGGGCTCGGACTATCTCATCACCCGCCTGACGAATCAGAGGAGGGTGTCGGGCGCTTGTGAGGTCTTATTGGATTGGGTTCCTCAACCTCTAGTCTCTGCACGTTCTTGCCTACCCAAGACCCTTCGGCAAGCTTCGCTCAGGATTCCCTTTCCGAGTTCGCCACGAACCCGGGGAAGGCTTCCCTGAATTCACCCGATTTTTCAACCACAGTTTCCCGTGGAAGCTGCAATCCGGCGTGCTACCACACACCTTTTTCTACAGCCGACCGCTCTACCAACTGAGCTACCGAGGAACACGATTGTTGGCTTTTTCCCCACAATGGTGGAGTGGGAGAGTGATCATAACATAATTTTGAAATGGATCAATAGATCCTGCCGACAACGGTTTCATAGACTAAAACTGAAAATCGTCGGAATCCTCTTCGCCTTCTTCGGCCTCCGCGGCGCCACCTTCGGATAACGCGACGTAGTGCCGTGCCCATGATAAATAAATGTTGGCGCTGTCTTTCATGGCATCGGCGCCCATGGCCAATTTTTTGGCGACATCGGAATCTCCGCCCATGAGTTCCATTTCTTGGGCGCGACTCTCCAATCGGTCATGGAATTGGCTCATCTGCTGGGTAATCTCGCCCATGAGTTGTCTGAGGTCGTCGCTCATGTCCACATCCTCTATTTTATTCGACTAGCGTGGGGGGGCTCTATCGAGAAAAAATAAAGCCCTGCGACAAGCAAAGGATTCTGCCGCAGGGCCCTATGCCGATATCTGATGTGTGAAATTACCCCTGATAGGCTTGTCCCAAACCGGCGGCTTCGCCTGCCTTGTCCATCAAGGAGCCGTCGGCACTCACCGCCACCATGTCGATCGCCATATGTTTTGCCGCATCGCAAACCACTTTGCACAACTCACAACCCTTACACCGGTTGAGGATCACTTCCGCCACCTGTTTTTCAACGTTCAGGTCCAGGCAATTGGCCTCGGGGCAGTACATGATGCACAACCGGCACCCTTTTTTGGCGACACACTTTTCATCGATCACTTGCGCTACGTTATACATGAATGACTAGCCTTTCCCCCGTATTATCTATGCCGCTGCAACGGCCAACTCGACGTTGTTCTTTTCCGCCCATTCACCAGCCATTTCGTATGCCCTGATGACCGTATCCATGTTTTTCTTCAACAGCATTTCTTTTTTGGCAAATTTCTTCTTGATGGCTTCATCCAAGGTGGCCGTTCCACCGGAGGCCACGAACTTTTTCCCGAACCGCTCTTGCAGCGCCCCCTCGAGTCCCTTCAGGGAGACGCATTTGGTAATACCGGCAACCGACCCGATCATGGTCATGTTGGTGGAAAGCTCCGTACCCGCCACTTCCAACGCCACCTGGGTTCCCTTGATGTAAAACACCGCCACGTCCAGATCCTGTAACCGCTTCACGTCCTCATCCGACAACAACGGCATGTCTGAATTAATGATAACGACTCCGTTTTCCTTGATACCCGAGTAAAACGGCATGGTATAACTCTTGCCCATCGTTATCACCTGCGGATGAAACACTACGATCACGTCGGGAAACACCAACTCCCCCCGATCATAGATCCGGCTCACGCCGATCCGACAATAACTCTCGGCCGGCGCCATCCGTTTTTCCGCACCGAAAAATGGATTCGAGATCGCAAATTTCCCATCACGATTCGCCGCCATGGCCAACACGTGCGCAGCCGTCACGGCACCCTGTCCACCAAGACCCGACATGCGAATATTCAATCTCCGCTTGATCATGATGCTTTCCCCTTTTGCATTCAGTAAGGAGGGCTCAGGCCTGTCCCGCCAATTGCTTTTTCAAGGCGGCTTTTCTCTCTTTTTCCTTGGCCGCCAATTCGGTCAACAACTCTTTGGCTTGATCGCTGACGTACTCTTTATACGCAAAGCGTTCGGTCGGCTTTTCAGCGTCCCGCATTTCCTGCAAGCCTTCCATGCTGTTCTTCCCGATTTCCAGGATGCACGGGGTATAAAGCTGCAAATAGGTAGGGCCGATTTCGCGAGCCACGTGGATCGCATTCTTGATGACTTTTTCAACAAGGTTCGGTTTGCTGACCGTGCAATTCACCACGTAGTGGCATCCGGACTCACGCGCGATTTCCGGCAATTTGACCTTTTCAAAGGTTTTGCCCATGGGAGCCATCTTGGCCACGAACCCTTTTTGCATCAACCCGCTCTCCTGGCCGCCCGTATTGGCGTAGAGCTCATTATCAAAACAAATGGTCGTGAATTTTTCCTGGCGGAACCAGGCTTGCAGCGTCATATCCAGGCCGATATCGACCGTTGCCCCGTCACCCGCCAGCACCACCACGTCCTTGACCCGTCCAGGGAACCGCACCGTAAGGGCGCGTTTGAGCCCGGAGGCAATGGCGTTCTGGTTGCCGAAAAGGGAATGAATATTGTGGACACCCACGTGCGGAAAGACCAGGCTGGTACAGCCGGTCGAACCCACCATCACGGTATCTTCCG
Organism: Nitrospirales bacterium; assembly: GCA_965247845.1. Taxonomy (GTDB): domain Bacteria; phylum Nitrospirota; class Nitrospiria; order Nitrospirales; family UBA8639; genus Bin75. The sequence goes on from OZ252040.1 coordinate 1,122,373, forward strand.
GAGCAGGCAATGACGCCAGGATGTACCGGAACGCCATGGACTCCGGACACCCGGCACACAACGAATGCTCTTCAATCAATTCCTTCGAGGTCCCGATATCCTTCCACCCGCGGTGTTCATTACCATAGGTCGCTCGTTCGACCAGATCCTGATACTCCTGTGGCATGATATCGAACATTTCCGGAGCTATTTTAATTCGTTCTTTACTCATGGACGCCTCCTAACAAACACATATTCAAAATTTCCACATTAATTCCGCATGCCGGTTTGACAGATGCGGTGATCGACACAGACCATGTCAGCTTCCGCGTCCGGCCAAGCTTTCGGATTTAATGCCCAATTGCTTCTTGACGTCGGCCGTAATAATTTCCGGCGGCATGGTCATGCCCCCGCAAACGTGAGGACCGGCATACACTCGCTCCGGATTCGTAATCGTGGCACGAATCTCTTTGGCAAGCCAACCAGTGACGTTGAACTCCGGCACGATGATATGTTTGGCATGCTTGGTGACTTCCTGAATTTCTTCTCCCGGCCATGGCCGAAGCACTTTAATTTTGACGATTCCCACGTCGATGCCCTCTTCTTCCAAGAGGATCTGGGCTTCACGCCCTTGGGAAACCGCCGTACCGGATGCGACGATCAAAACGTCGGCATCGGGCTTGTCCACTTCAATCAGGCCGTCCAACCACCGAATGGTGTGTTTTCTGGACCGCTCTATGGCTGCCCACACCTCCTGTTGCCAGCTTGCATGGGTGGCATAACTAATATAATTGCTCTTCATGACGAATGGGTCACGCATCATACGGACCGGCGGACATTCCATATCCATACACGGCACGGGAGACCGATACGGATCATAGGGCGGCAGACACATGTCGGCGGGCGTCAGGTTCACGATGTCTTTGGTATGGGTCACGAAAAACCCGTCACAACACAGCGCCAACGGCAAATGCACGTCCGGCTCTTCCGACACCATGTACCCTTTTAAAATCCAGTCATAAAAATCCTGCGCCGTCTCGGCATGCCAGACCAGCATCCCGGTGTTCAAGAGATACGAGATTTCCAACGTATCCGGCTGAATGGAGAGGGGAGAGTTAATGCCTCGACAGGTCACGATCATTTGAATGGGCAGACGCGCCCCGGCCCACATCGGAAAGTTCTCCATGGCGCGCATGGTGCCCGGACCCGCGGTTGTGGTGAACACCCGCGCACCGCCGAAGGCCGCCCCGGCGCATTGGGACATCACCGCGAATTCACTTTCCCCGCGAAAGTAGTCTCCGATAAACCCTTCGGCAAACAATTCTCCGATCAACGCCGCGGCTTCACTTTGCGGGGTAATCGGATACGCAATCATGACGTCGCAATTCGTACGCCTGACCGCTTCTTTAATGACTTCACTGCCCGTATAAAAACAGGGAGTTCGCTCGGCTTCATGCAACAGCTTCCAGGCATCCGTCACCACCTGCCCGGCTCTGTTTTTTGTCCCGATTAACGATTGAGTTGCCATGATTGCGTCTCCTTCTGTATTAGGACTACCGGCTTTTTCTTATAGGGTGTTTCATCTGAACGACGTGTTGTTCTATTGTAACGTTTTGCGAATGGTAAAGAAATGAAAAAATGTCTTCTGCCCCGGCCTCAAGCCTCAGTCGTCTTTAGGCGGCTCGACCGACCCTTTTAATTTTTTCACCCAATCGGCCAATTTCATGATCTTCTCGGCCGTGGCATCCCGGAAAGACAACATGGCGTCTTCATGGCCCGCCTGGGCGCACATGGCCATGGTATAACAATAGGTGCCTCCACGAATAATCTTGAGGGACAGGTTCGCCTGGTGACAGTGAACGCCGACGAACATGCAGGTGTCGATCTTGTTATGCCAAATAGTGAGATTGGGATGATTGGGATTGATTTCGACTTCAGGGTTGATTTTCGGATACTTGGGCCGGTAATCAGGCATGGGAATGAGCATCGCCTGCTGGGACGGGGTGACGGACGCCTTAAGCGTTTCATAGAGATGCCTGACCGCCGTGGCTTTTCCGGCCGCTTTTTCATTCCAGGCCCACAGGACAAGCGGACCGGGGAAAATCGTGGGAACTTTGGCAGATAAAAACTGACGAGCCGCGACTTCCATGGCCTCATCTTCATTGACAATTTTCCCATGAATATGAGCTTGCCCAGGGTCCGGCAGACGAATGCCCATACTCGCTGCCGCCGGGGGGAGAAAATGCTCCGGACCTCGTAAAACTTGATACATTGTCGTCGACATAGGCTTACTTCCCCAACTCCAGAATATAAAGTTTCTCTTCTAACTTGACTGTCCGAGTACTGTATGCCGGTCCACGGAATTTCGCAACCTGGAAAAAGCCCCAACAGGCCGGATATTTAGGCCATTTGTTCGATCGGCTGCATGAGGCTTTTGCCCCAGCATTCCGCTTGGCTACTCGAAAGAATCACTAATCACTATAGGAAGTTCCAGGAGATTTTGTCAATTCACAACCGGCGAGACTGTTCTGCGCCAGAGAGCAGAAGATGCTTCACGGCTTCCGGACCCTCAACCGATCGCGACGACAATCAGTACCTGTAGGTTTCCAGCTTGTACGGGCCTTCGACCGGCACATTGATGTAGGCGGCTTGTTCCTGGGTGAGTTTGGTCAGCGTGCCACTGAACCCTCGCACCATATGGGCGGCCACTTCTTCATCGAGCTTCTTCGGCAGGACTTCGAGGGTGACCGGAGCCCCGGGCGTGTCGGCGAATTTCTTCCCGAACAAGTAAATTTGCGCGAGGACCTGGTTGGAAAAGGACCCGTCCATAATCCGGGAGGGATGACCTGTCGCGTTTCCTAAATTCACCAAACGCCCTTCGGACAAAAGGATCAGATGGTCGTTGGCGAGGACGTTACGATAGACTTTATGAACTTGCGGTTTGACTTCTTCCCATTCCCAATGTTTCCGCATATAGGCCGTATCGATTTCATTGTCGAAGTGGCCAATATTACAGACCACGGCTCCCGATTTGAGGGTTTGTAACATGGCGTCATCACAGACATTATAATTGCCGGTGGCCGTCACAATAAGATCCGTATTGGATAAGAGCGCGTTGTTGATATCTTCGACTTTCCCCGTATTGATCCCATCATTGTAGGGCGACACCACTTCAAAGCCATCCATACAGGCCTGCATCGCACAAATGGGGTCGATTTCCGACACTTTCACAATCATGCCTTCCTGGCACAGGGATTGTGCCGATCCTTTTCCCACGTCTCCATACCCAATCACCAAGGCCTTCTTCCCTGATAATAAATGGTCCGTGCCACGCTTAATGGCATCATTTAAACTGTGTCGACACCCATATTTATTATCGTTTTTCGACTTCGTGACCGAATCGTTCACATTAATGACAGGAACTTTCAGGGACCCTTTTTCCAACTGCTCTTGAAGACGATGCACCCCCGTTGTGGTCTCTTCCGTGATTCCGTGGATCTTGTCCAACATCGTCGGGTACTTCTCATGGAGCATCTGGGTCAAATCGCCCCCATCATCCAAGACCATATTGGCATCCCAAGACCGGCCATCCTTCAAAATGGTTTGCTCGATGCACCATTCATATTCTTCGAGCGTTTCGCCTTTCCAGGCGTACACCGGAATGCCTCGGCTCGCGATGGCGGCGGCGGCATGATCTTGTGTGGAGAAAATGTTGCAAGAGGACCACCGCACTTCCGCCCCCAACTCCATCAAGGTTTCAATCAAGACGGCCGTCTGGATCGTCATGTGAATACACCCGAGAATTCTTGCGCCCTTGAGAGGTTGTACCGTTCGATATTTTTCCCTCAATGCCATCAGCCCCGGCATTTCCGTTTCGGCGATTCGCATTTCTTTTCGACCCCAGTCGGCCAGGTTAATATCCGCGACCTTATAATCACACACAGGTTTTTCAAGTTGCATAGCCGTACCCATAATCTGTCTCTCCCTTTTGCTTAGGCTCGCTCAACACGTCAGCCCTATAAGTGCACGTCGACGGCCTGCTTCAAAATGGAGGCCTTATCCGTTTTTTCCCAGGTGAACCCCGGGCCGCTTCGCCCAAAATGCCCATAGGCGGCCGTCTGTTTGTAAATGGGGCGTCGCAGTTTTAAATAATCGATAATCCCACGCGGGGTCATCGGAAAATGTTTTCTGACTAATTTATCGATGACCTCAATCGCGACTTTCTCCGTCCCTTTCGCATCGACAAGCACGGAGACGGGTTCCGGCACCCCGATCGCATACGCTAATTGCACTTCACATTTCTCGGCCAATTTCGCGGCAACAATATTTTTCGCGATATACCGGGCCATGTACGAAGCCGATCGGTCCACCTTACTGGGATCTTTTCCTGAAAAAGCCCCGCCACCATGGCTCCCGACTCCACCATAGGTATCGACAATGATCTTGCGACCGGTCAACCCGGTATCGCCCATGGGCCCCCCTGTCACGAACCGCCCCGTCGGGTTAATGTGAAACGTCACCTTGTTCGGATCAAAGATCCCTTTCGGCATCACAGGCTTAATGACTTTTTCTTTAATGTCTTGCTCAATTTTCTTGGAAGTCACCTTGTCACTATGCTGGGTGGAGACCACGATCGTATCGATGCGGACCGGCTTGCCGTTCTTGTATTCGACGGTCACTTGAGACTTCCCATCGGGACGCATCCAGGGCAACAGATTCGTCTTCCTGACCTCAGCCAGGCGTTTCGTCAGGCGATGGGCCAACACGATCGGCATGGGCATCAATTCGCTCGTCTCATTGCTGGCGTAGCCGAACATCAATCCTTGATCACCTGCTCCACCCGTATCCACGCCCATGGCAATATCGCCAGACTGGGCATCGATCGCCGTCAACACCGAACAGGTGCGGTGGTCAAACCCCCAGGTGGCATCGGAATAGCCCACCTCACGGATGGTTTCTCGAATGATATCGGGGATTTCAACATACGCCTTCGTGGAAATTTCTCCTGCCACAAACGCCAAGCCGGTCGTCAGAATCGTCTCACAAGCCACCCGACAGTTTTTATCTTGAGCCATAATGGCATCCAGGATGCCATCGGATATTTGGTCGGCAATTTTGTCCGGATGCCCTTCGGTCACGGACTCAGAAGTAAACAAAAAATTCTGTTGACTCATTACAATTACCCTTCCCTATAAATGCACAAAAAGGCATCCCCTGCTCATCCTGTCGGAGAGGAGTGCCTTGGCGAGGTGTTAAAGAATTGGGACGCCCAAAACTCTCAGGCGGAGAGCCTGAATACGTACTACCATAAAGAAAAAACAGGTAGGTTTGTCAAACAAAAAATTTCCGTTTCGGCAAAACTTCATTGTTTTCAAGCGGTTGGAAGCCTCTTGTGTATGGGCAAAAATGGATTACCAAAATAGGAGCAATCAATATGGGCAATAGGGGGAGCTATGAGCGCCCCCTCGGCACCCTCAATATGGAGGTACCCTAAACGGATTGCAAAAAAATTTCAATGAGTCCTCGGATTCCTTCGTGATTGTCTGGCTTCTTCTCTTGCTCTTTTGCTTGTCTTCCTTCTCTTAAAACACTCAATGAACATCTACGTGCTCGCCTCTTGTCTGCTCTTGTCTGCTTGTGTTGAGTTCACAAACGATTGGGGGAAAGAGGAAGGGAATCATGTTGCATTGCCCAAACAGCAGGTGCTAAGATCCGATTCCAATTTTTTGGCACTCGTGGTGTGACTTTTCGTATTCCACCGAAGGTGTGAGACCCAATTCGACTAAAGATGAAGTTTCGTAAGGAGGCTTCTTATGTATAAAACCATCTACATCCCGGTCGACAATTCAGACCATTCGAATATGGCCGTCGATCTGGGCGTGCAGTTGGCGCAGGAATTTGGATCGAAAATCGTCGGCAGCCATGTCTATGCCGCCAAAATGCATGATAAGCGGTTCAAGCAAATGGAAGCGGGACTTCCTGAAGAATATCACGACGAAAAAGAGCTCGACCGTCAACGCAAGATTCACGATTCCCTCATCACACGAGGGCTCCAGATCATTACCGATTCCTACCTCGACTACGTTGATCAAAAGTGTACTGAATCCAATCTCCCCCTGGAACGACGGTCCCTGGAAGGTCGCAATTGGAAGGTGTTGGCCGAAGATATCAATACCAATGCCTACGATCTGACCATTATGGGGTCGCTGGGAGTGGGCGCCGTGAAGGATTCCGTCATTGGCAGCAATACCGAACGGGTCCTGCGCCGGGTTCGCAATTCGGACATGTTTATTGTGAAAGACCTGAAGCCCATGAACGGCGGGAAAATCGTCGTGGCCGTGGACGGCAGCCCGTACAGCTTCGGCGGATTGAAAACCGGGCTTGCCCTGGGGAAAGCGTTGAACAAGCCGGTTGAGGCCATTTCCGCCTTCGATCCGTATTTTCACTATGCCGCCTTTCACAGCATTTCCGGAGTCCTGAACGAAGAGGCCGGCAAGGTCTTTCGCTTCAAGGAACAGGAAAAACTCCATGAGGAAGTGATCGATAGCGGATTGGCCAAAATCTACCAATCGCACCTGGATATTTCCCGCGAAGTGGCCCAGGAAGAAGGATCGGACATCCGCACCACGCTCCTGGATGGGAAGGCGTTCGAAAAAGTCCTCCAATACGTTCGGAAAGAAAAACCCTGGTTACTGATTGTCGGGCGCATCGGCGTGCACAGCGACGACGACATGGATATCGGCAGCAACACCGAGAACCTGCTTCGGGCGGTTACCTGTAACGTCCTGATTTCCAATAAAAGATTCGTACCGCCGATCGACACCCAAGCGGAATATACCATTGCCTGGACTGAGGAAGCCTTGCTTCGGATGGAAAAGGTTCCGGTGTTTGCGCGTGGCGTCGCCAAGACCGCCATTCACCGCTATGCCATTGAAAAAGGGCATACCATTATCAGTAATTCGGTGGTCGATAACGCGGTCGGTGATATTTTGCCGAAAGGGGCCATGGATGCGATGAAAGCCTTGGGCGGCCAACTCGACGAGGCCGGGATCGACCGCAACCAGATGCAAGCCGACGACGCCGTGGCGACGGATCTTATGGGCTCGACCCTCAGCGGCATGGTCAACCAAGTGGTTGAAGAAAAGGAGCCTGCCGCGAATCCGGCCGTGAGCCCGTCCACCCAATCCTATTTGGATCGCATGGCCCAGCCGTATTACGTCTGCGATGGATGCGGGTACATCGGAAAAGGCTCCCAACCCGTGAAATGTCCGATTTGCGGGGGAGCGGGCGACGGCTTCAAAACGGTCGACAAAAGCATGTTCGACGCGGCAGCTAAGCAGGAGGGGGTCCTGGAAACGCAAATGGCTTATGACGACGTGCCCATGCAATGGACCAAGGACGCCAAGGAAGCCATCCGGGCGGTCCCTGCGGGTTTCCAACGTCGCCGCGCCAAAGCCAAGATCGAAAAGACCGCGAGAAAACTCGGCATGACCACCATCACGCTGGAGTATGCCTCACCCATGATTGACGAAGCCGCCAACGAAGACTATACCCCGATTTTCGCCAACAAGGAATCAGCGGAGGAACAGCCCGCACCCCGGACGAGCGAGCCGGAACCCGACTCTCCCTATCGTTGGGAGGCCGAGGCGTTGACACGATTGGAACGGGCCCCCGAAGGGTTTATGCGGGATTGCACCAAGGCTCTCATCATTAAGCATGCCGAAAAGCTGGGGACCACCCAGATTACCCTCGAAGTGGCGAACGAGGGGATCGAGCAAGCCAAACACACCATGGAAGAAGCCATGAAGTCCGGCAACGTCAAGGAAATCATTGCCAAACTGACTGGCGCGGGTGCTCAACCATAGGGAGCGGGCTACGTTATGGGCAAATCACTCCCTGTCATCAATTCCCCGCTACGGGAAGATCCGGGAAACCACGTCACCGGGTTTTCTTCTCCCACAGCCAATCCTTACGACGGCCGGACCGTCGATGATTTCAAGCCTTACCTCGTCGCCCTGAATCTCACCAAACGCTGCAACCTGAAGTGTGGCCACTGTTATTTGGATGCCACGACCAAGGCCGGTGGGGGATCGGATGAACTTTCGACGGAAGAATGTTATCGGTTGATCGACCAGATCGCCGAGGTCAATAAAGGGTGCCTGCTGGTCATCACCGGGGGCGAACCCTTGGTCAGGCCGGACATCCTCGACATTGCCCGCTACGCCGTGGGCCAGGGGTTCATGGTCGTCTTCGGCACCAACGGCATGCTGATCAATGATCGCCTCGCCGCTGAACTCGTGGAGATCGGCGTCATGGGCATGGGCATCAGCATCGACTCCCTCGACTCCGGCAAACATGACGCGTTTCGCGGCATTCCCGGCGCATGGGAAGCGGCGGTCGCGGGAATCGAAGCCTGCAAACGAAACGGCCTGCAATTTCAGGTGCACTTTAGTGCCCAACCGATGAACTACAAGGAATTGCCGGACGTGATCGACTGGGCCCATGGACTGGGCGCCCGCGTGTTGAACGTCTTTTTTATGGTGTGCACGGGCCGCGGCGAGGAATTGACCGATATTACCCCTGAACAGTATGAAGAAGTTCTCGCCTTCTTGGTGGACACCCAGGACCGGTACTCGGACATGCTGGTGCGCGCGCGGTGTGCCCCGCACTTCAAACGGCTCGCCTATGAAAAAGATCCCAATTCCCCGATCACCAAAGCCCAAGGATACATGGGCGGAGGCTGCCTGGCGGGGACGAATTATGCACGAGTCACCCCCAATGGCGATCTGACCCCCTGTCCCTATATGCCTTTGTCAGCCGGGAATATCCGAGACACCAGTTTCGTGGATTTGTGGGAAAAGTCGGAAATTTTCAACTCGTTCCGTTACCCCCACCTCAAGGGCAAATGCGGCGACTGCGAATACAGCGAGATCTGCGGCGGCTGCCGGGCCCGCCCCTACGTGGATCACGGAGACTGGATGGATGAGGATCAGTGGTGCTTGTATACGCCCAAGGGCGGGGAAAAAATCCAGGTCGCGTTCAACGTGCCCGAAGACGTTCCCGTGGAATGGGAGGAAGCCGCTGAGACGCGGTTGAGCCGGATCCCGTACTTCCTGCGTGCCATGGTGAAAAAAGGCGTGGAACGCCACGCCCGCGAGCACCAGATCTCCCTTATCACCGTTGAATTGATGGAAGAGCTTCGCCAAAAACGATTCGGCAACGAGAAACCGGTGTTTAAATTCTGATGAATGCTCTCCTGGCCACGCTGTCCGATCTCAATAAAATCATTCCCATTCTCAATCACTGGCTGCACTTACTCTCGGCCATTGTTTGGATTGGAGGACTTGCCTTTCTGGTCCTGGCGGTGACGCCGGGGCTCCAATCGTCCGTTCCCAGGGAATACATCAAACCTATTTGCGACACCTTCTACAAGCAATATCGCAAGGTGGTCGGCATCCTGCTGCTGGTGATCCTCTTCACCGGCGGCATCAACCTGCATTACGTGGGAGAACTCATGGAAATGCAGACCGGCAACGGCTTGTCCCATAATGCCAAATATTTGACCGTCTTTTTTATTAAACTCACGTTGGTCCTGGGCATTCTGACCTTGTTTCTGTATACCGTCATCTTTCCCATCGAGCCCACGGGCGACGAAGACGAACAGGAAAAAGAAGAGCACATTATTGAGCCCATCCCCTTCCAAAAAGCCGGCCTCGTGATAGGCGTCTTCATCATCCTCTGCGCCGCCACCATGAAACACCTGCATTTGTAACGCACCAACATTGTCATCCTGAGCCGCAGGCGAAGGATCTCGTAGTATCTGCTTCTCCCATCCGTCATCCTCGACTCCCCTTCTGTCATCCTCGACATTTTTAATCGAGGATCCAGCGTCTTTTCTTAGTCTTTGTTTTTTGTAGTCGTAGCCGCGCCATCTCATGGCGCTTTTTCTTTCTCATTCCCAAGCAACGACCCAACGTATCGCCGGTAAAGCCGGTCACCCCGCGACCGTCGAACTTGGCCCACTTTCCCGCAACCACCCCGGCGGCTGGAATATACCACCAATCCCTCACACGCGACCTGAACCTGAATAGGAGGACAGCCAAGAACTACTAACACTATGGCCGTTACAGGGGAGTTGATCACCTCAAGAGCGTTGCAAAAAAGTAGCCTATACGCTACTATGTCATATGTCCCAGGTACGACCTCGACAAATCGTCGCGTACGTGGCAACCGATGGTCGTACACCATTTGCGGATTGGTTGCGCAAGCTGACGGACCAGAAAGCACGAAATAGCATCCGTGTCAGGATAGCGCGGCTCCGCTTGGGCAACTTGGGGGATCACAAATCCGTCGGTCACGGGGTGTTAGAGCTTCGCACCGACATCGGTACGGGCTACCGAGTGTATATCGGACAAGACGGCTCGCGGTTCATCCTCCTTTTGTGCGGAGGAACGAAAGTGAGCCAAGCGGCAGATATCAAAAAGGCTCAAGACTATTGGGCTGATTACATGGGGAGATAAGCAGATGGCAAGGCGAACCGTTCCGTACGAAGAGATCCTCTCTCACGATCTCCAGGATCCTGAAGAAGCCGCAGCGTATTTGAACGCTGCCCTGGAGGACACATCCGAAAATGGGGCAGATATTTTCCTGTTGGCCCTACGCGACGTCGCAAAGGCCCGAGGCATCAGACAACTCGCTCAGGATACGCAACTGAGCCGTGAGAGTTTGTACCGAACGCTGTCCCGCAAGGGCAATCCTCGCTTTTCCACTCTTGAGGCCGTGTTGGAGAGCGTCGGGCTGAAGCTTGCCGTGGAGGTCAAGCCCTTTGCCTAGAAGGAGTACCTCAAATGAAAAACTCTCTCAAATTAGACCGGGAAGAAGTGAAGATCCTCCAGGACTTTGAACGCAGGGAATTGACAAGCATCAACAACTTCAAAGAAGCGAAGCGTCAACTGGAAGAGGCGGCCCACGAGTTCCTTCAAAAGGACAAGCGAATCAACATTCGGATCTCGTCACGCGACTTGAACCGCCTGCAAAAGAGGGCGACAAAGGAAGGGATGCCCTACCAAACCCTCATCTCAAGCACACTCCACAAATTCGTGACGGGGAAATTGAAAAGTATCGAGTAACGGATCAAATAAAACCACCCTCTCCCCCCTTTCGGTCATTCCGAGCGTAGCGAGGAATCTGCCTTCCCTTCTCTGTCATCCTCGACATCTTTAATCGAGGATCCAGTGTCTTTCCTCTTTTGTCTTTGCATTCGTAGCCGCGCCATCCCGGGTCCAAGCTTGGGACATGCCTTATGGCACTTGCCGTTTCTGCCCTTTGCAAGGAGGGCAAGGGGAGGCTCCCCCTCGTTCTGGCAACGAATGAAGGCGCGTTAAGTAGTGCTTTAACGCTCGATGTGGAGCTACATTGGAGGGAAGGGCAATGTCTGCCGGCTAGTGTAATTCGCCTGCAGCTACCGGAGTGGTTATTTCTTGATCATTGGTGAGGATTTCTTCCAACAGATCAAATATCACTTGAAAATGTTTGAAGTCCGCTGCCGTACCGTTTTCACAAAGCCAATTACAGAGATTCGTTTTCTCATCATCGTTAACAGTCCACTTTTCAGGAATCGGCACCGTTTCTCCTCTTATGGTATCTGTATGGCCTCCAGAGATGTCTATGAATTCATCTTTGCCTTCTATCGCCCTTCTCAGAGTTGTCTTCTCAAACAGGTTTTCAATTCCTGCCTGCAGGGGATGGTCATCTTTCTTGGGAATACTTCGCCTATAAACGTTTCCCTTTTCTTTACAGCCAGGTTTATCGCAGTCATGAAGAAGAATGACTTTTTGTGGCCTGAATTCGGACAGTTTGGAATCAAATTTGTTCCAAATTTTATCCAGGTTTCCAAATCCCTCTCCGTCCCTTAATAGAACCCTTTGAAGTGTTGCCTGTCGGCCAAGCAACGTAGCGGCCTTTTGTAAATACTTTACATCCGTTTCGCCATCTATAAATAGGACTGGTTTTTGGGATTCCTTGATTGCATTTTGGACGTCATTCAAAAACTGCCTTGTTTCTTTAAAAGATTTGTAGGCGCTGCCAAATTCGCCGAACTCTTCCGGACCGATTTGTTCTCCTTGAGGCAGCTGGTAAAGTGCGAAGCCATCCTTCCCGAAAGTTTTTTCCATGCCAAGGACAAAAAGCGGGGAATGAGTTGTGACGATAAATTGAACACGCGGGAACATTTTCACCAAGTTAGGAAGCACTTCATGCTGATGAACTGCATGCAGGTGCAGTTCAATCTCATCCACAATGACAATCCCTCGGATGTTCTGGTTTTTGGTAAAAGGTGTGCCGGATAAATCAAAATTTCTCAAAACAGAGAGAAACAGATTCAGCAAGGAAGTCTCACCAGAGGAAAGTTGAAAGATATTGGGAACAAGAGTTTTGTTCCCTTGCATTAAAAAAAATTTTCTGTCTCGTCTATCCCCAATTCCGAACTGTAGATCCCCGCCTTCCTGAAAAACTAGACGAATAATACTAAGTATATTTTCGTAAATAGAAGCTGCTTTTCCGCGGTAACCTTTAAAGAGTGGAACCCTAATATTTTGAGGTTTTTGATTTTCATCCGTTGTATTCAAAGGAACTTGAGAGATTTCAACTTCAAAGGCGCATCTATCAAAAAGAACTTCAAATAACCAGTTCTGATTATCGCGAAGCGGTGAATGCTTGATAACCTTGCGGTCCGTATGTCCTTGGAGATGTTTTAGATTCATATATTCGGCTTTAGCCTTTAGGTTTTCCTCATTCAACCATGCAGGTTCTTCAAAGCGGTTTGGAGGAAAGTAGAGGATGCAGTTCCGGGAAAAGATACCCTTAATCTTCTCTTCTTGATTGTTCTCCGTAGAGAGAAGTGGATTGATAAAAAAAGGGGAATCGATGTAGTCACATTTATCGCGCTCCATCTTTTCCCAGGCAGCTCTAGCATCTGCCCCTGTAAGTCCAGACGGAGCATCTGAAGCCTCACGTTTTAAGCGTAGAGACCTTATTTCCTCTATGAACAAGTTATCTTCAAAATCCACCCTCGAGAAATAAAATTCTTTTTCTGATTTGACGTAAGAGTTACTCCGGAGTTTGTATACTTTGTCCACTTCTACTTCAGGGGTTTCCCGATAAATACTGCTCTGAGCAGCAATCAATCCATTTACAATATGGGACAACAAAATACTCTTTCCCGAACCATTCTCCCCAACCAGCACAATGGGTTTTGGGGCATCACCTTCGAAAGGGAATGCAAAATCAAGGTGATCTATAGGACCATAGTTGTCTATCTGAATCCTTTTTGCGTACATGGTTATTTTCCTTTGTATCCCTCACGGAGAGAGTTTGATGAACGATTTTCGTCGCAAAGACACTTCACCGATGCGCGAGTCTTGGTAAGAATAGACGCCCTCTTTGCTATGGGCAAGCCTTCCCTACTGCTTAGAAAAAGCCGCGTTCTCTCTTTTGTAGCCGCCCGATCTTATCGCGCCTACTGTTTTCTCCCTATCCCCACAGTGGTAGCGGCCTTGAGCGTGGGGCCCGGCAACCGGCTTGAAGCTCTGAGCGGGAGGCTCTCGGGTTTCCATTCCATTCGTATCAACGACCAATGGCGCATCGTCTTCAGGTGGACGGATGCCGGGCCGGAACAGGTGGCGATCGTCGATTATCATTGAAAATTACCCTATGACGTTATAGGATATGGACATGAACATGGACAAGCTCATCACACCCGGTGAGATTTTGCTTGAGGAATACCTCAAGCCCATGGTGATTTCGCAGAACGCCATGGCACGTGCCATCGGAGTGGCTCCGCGAGCGATCAATGAAATCGTGCATGGCCGCCGGTCGATCACACCGGCCATGTCGATTCGCTTTGGCGCCTTCTTCGGCCAGTCAGACCAATTCTGGCACGGCATCCAGGTCGAGTGCGACTTTCGCAAGCTGGCCGGGGAGAAACACCGGCTGACCGTTGACGTCCAACCGGCTACGGCGCTGGGCTAGTCCGCATTTAGGCCGCATCGGCCTGTCTCGGGCCATAACTCGGAATCGCGCCGCGCCCATACAACACCTCCATATGTAACGACTTGTCTTTTCCCCTTACCCGCCCGTAGACTGGTTTTTCGGTTCTTCATTTCCTCTCCCTGCCGGAGAACATTCTTTTCCATTTGTAGCGGCAGCATCTTATGCTGCTTGCAGGAAAGCGCCATGAGATGGCGCGGCTACAAAAGACAAGACAAAATCCTGGATCCTCGATTAAGAATGTCGAGGATGACAGACAAAGACAAAGAAAGAACACAGCGCCATGAGATGGCGCCGCTACGAGATAAAGAAATGAGACGAAAAACCTCAACTCGATCAGGTCCCCAAACGTTCCTGCCCGGCTTGCGACCATCGGGCGTTCCGCTCGTCGCCGTGATCGGGAGACCGAACGTCGGCAAATCGACTTTGTTCAACCGGATTCTGGGGACCAGAAACGCCATCGTCGACGACAAGCCGGGCGTCACCCGCGACCGGATTTATGCCGAGTGCACGTACCAGGGCCGTCGCTTTCAGGTGGTCGATACCGGCGGGCTCGATCCCACCTCCACCGAAGGCATGCTCGGGCTCATTCGTCAACAATCGCAAGTCGCACTCGCCACCGCGGATATTCTTCTGGTGATCATGGACGGCCGGGCCGGGCTGACGCCATTGGATCAGGAGATCGTGAACGGGCTCCACGGTGTGGACAAACCCACGTTCTGGGTCATCAATAAAATCGATTCCCCGACCCTGGACCCCCTGCTGGCGGACTTTTATCATCTCGGGAAGGACACGCTGTTCCCCATTTCAGCGGAACACGGCACCGGGGTGGATGAATTGCTCGAGGCGTTCCTGCATCTCCTGCCGGAGCTCGATCAGGACCTGGAAGAAACCGCCACGACCCGGGTGGCCGTGGTCGGACGTCCCAACGTCGGCAAATCAACGCTGGTGAACACCATACTGGGAGAAGAACGGGTCCTCGTCAGCGACGTGCCCGGCACCACGCGAGACCCCATTGACACGCACCTGGAACGCGAGGGCCGGCAATTTCTGTTGACGGATACGGCGGGGTTGCGACGTCGCGGGCGCGTGGAGCCGGGGATCGAAGGCTATAGCGTCGCCAGGACCATGAAGGCGTTGGGGCGGTCGGATATCGGCGTGTTATTACTCGATGGAGTCGAGGGCGTCACGGAACAGGACACCAAGATTGCGGGGCTGATCCAAAGGCAAGGACGGGGCTGCGTCATGCTCGTCAACAAATGGGATCTGCGCCGGGACGAACCCGATGCCAAAGTGAAGTTTTCTTTGGAATTGCAACGACGTTTTCCCTTTTTCACCTTTGTGCCCATTGTCTTCGGGTCGGCGCTTGCGCCCAAAACCATCGATCACCTGTTCAGCGCCGTCACCCGGGTCATGGACGCGTTTTCGTACCGGGTGCCGACCAGTCGCCTCAATCAATTCCTCCAAAAAGCTCTTGCGGACAACGTCATTCCCACTAAAAGAGGGAATCCGCTGAAATCTCTCTTTATCACCCAAGTCGCAGTCAAACCGCCGACGTTTGCCCTTTTTGTGGGCAAATCAGTCATGCTCAACCCTGGCTACCTTCGCTACCTGGAGAACCAACTCCGGGCAACGTTTGGGTTCGAGGGCACGCCATTACGGATTTTAGTTCGAAGGAAAGCGTGAAGGGTCTGGGGCTACATTTGCGGGGTTTCGCCCCCGCATGACGAGGCCCTTTTGTTTCGGCAAAAGGACCCAAAACCATTTCCGCCCGTGCGTGGCCCTGCGGGTCCCTTTACCCCAGTCCCGAATATTAGGGCTGCGGAACTCGCTTTGCTCAAACAGTCCTCGCCGTACCATAAAGATTCGGCACTGGGTCGCAGCCACGCCCAAGGCGGGAGAGCATCGCCATACCCGCTGTTAGCCTGCACAAAACACCAAAGTGGTCATCCTGAACGAAGCGAAGGATCTGCTTTTCCTCGCGTTCGGTGGTTGAGGGAGAGATTCCTCGCAAGATCCTTCGCCTTGCTCAGGACAAGCTCGGAATGACAATTCTGGTGCGGTCAGCCCCTCATTCTGTCAACGAATGAGTGAAAAACTACATTCTTGCCACGCGAGAGAAGTAGTCGACGAACGTGCGAATCCCGCCTGAAGCCTGCCCCCAATCAAAATTTTCATTCGGAGCATGGTAGCCGTGCTCGGGAAGACTCAGCCCGAAAAAGAGAATGGGCACCTTCCACGTACGCTCCATCAAAGAAACGGCGCCGATTGAGCCTCCTTCTCGGACCAGTGAGGGGTTCTTTCCAAATCCTGTCCGCACCGCTTGGTGGAGCGCGTGCGCATACGGTCCCTGTGTCACTCCACGAAACGGTTCGAGTTGCCCCTCGGCTTCAATCCGAATATCAGGATTCTGTTTCTTGAGATAGCGTTGTAATTGGGAGAATATTTTGGCGGGATGTTGCTTCGGGACCAGCCGCATACTCACCTTTAATTCACCAAAGGGAGGAACCACCGTTTTCACGCCAGGCCCCATATACCCTCCCACCAATCCATGCACCTCAAAGGTGGGGGAAGCCCAAATCCGTTGAACCAGGTCCGAACGGTTTTCCGTCCGAATCGACCGGAACCCATACGCCTTTTTAAATCGGTCGACCTGAAATCCCGAAGCGAGAAATTGCTTCATTTCCTCGGCAGTGGGAGGAACCACCTCATCGTAAAACCCCGGAATGGTCACATGGCCGGTGCGGGCATCCACACACGCCTGAACGGCTTCGCATAATTCGGCCAGTGGGTTTCTGGCACCGCCTCCGGTCAATCCGGAATGCACATCGGTGGTTCCCGTGCGAAGGGTCAGCCGAACGGCCAATAACCCGCGTAACCCCGTGGAAATCGCCGGGCGTTGGCGCGAGACCCAAATAGTATCCGAAACCAGGACGGAATCAGGGCGCGGGACCACATTCCGTTGATCCAAGGCATCCTGAAAATTCGGACTGCCTATTTCTTCTTCTAATTCCCAGAGAAACCGAATATTCAAAGGGACGCCCTGCTCCACGGCATACTTGCCGGCGAGGAGCGCCGTCAGCGCCGGGCCTTTATCATCGGTGGTGCCTCGGCCTCGATAGCAATTTCCTTGTTTTCGAAAGATGAACGGGTCTTGTTTCCACTCCGGTTCCTGGGCAGGTTGCACATCTAAATGATTGTAAATCGTTAACGTGGGGTAGTGCTTCCCGACCTGCCAGCCTCCCGACACCACGGGATAGCCTTTGGTCGTCACAATCTTCGCCTGCGCACCGAGACTCCGTAAATACTGCGCCGCGACGGTTGCCGTTCGGGCAATATCTTTCCCTCGTGCAGGATCGGAACTCACCGATGGAATCTCCACCACGTGTCCGAGCATTTCCTCGAACCGTGGTCGAACCGACCGAATATAGGATTCCAACTGACCGGAACGCTTCATCGAGATTGCCTGTTTCTTTTTTGAACCATGACTGCGTGTCAACCGTCAGCCAAAATAAAAGGGGACAGGGGAAAAGCTGATGAGAAAAATGGCAAGGGCGCCCCATCCTACCCATATGCGACCACGACCCAATTCCGCTCCTGGATCAATCACCGGCGGATGGCCAATACCGACCAAGCCGGCCAGAACCGCCCACAAAATCCAACCCGGCCAACCCCAAAGCCCCAATACCAACAAGATGGGAATCATCGTGAACGCCAAGGTCCGTTGACGAGGTCCAAACAGCGCATAGGCCACATGTCCGCCATCGAGTTGTCCGATCGGAATTAAATTCAACGCGGTAATGAAGAAGCCGAACCACGCCGCAAAGGCAATGGGATGCAACACGATGTCATACGTGTCGGGGATCGGTCCAAACATGATCCACGCGAAAAATTGCAACAACAGCGGCTCCCCCAATTGCAACCCATAGAGGCCTATCCTGGATTCGACTCTTGAATATGCCAGCCCGATGATCAAGGCCAGTACCGCCACGATAAATCCCGCAATCGGGCCGGCGATGCCGATGTCGAATAGTGCACGGCGATTCATAATGGGCGAGCGCATTCGAATGACGGCGCCGAAAGTCCCGATAAATTGAGGAGGACCCGGAATAAAAAGCGGAAGAGACGCCGGGACTCGATGAACACGCGACAAATAAAAATGCCCGAATTCGTGGGTGACGAGGATACCCAATAACGTGGCAGCGAATGGCCAACCATCCAGCAAGTTGCCGGGATAGCGAACGAGGAAATCCCATGCGCCTGACACGGACTCGGTATTGACTTGATACGCTCCCGCCCAAAGCGTGGTGAAGACGGTCACTACAAACAAGCCGAGCGGGAGGTACAGGCCCGACACCGCACTTTCGGGTGCGGCCACGGCATGTTCCCACTTCGGCGACCATTCATCGGGATCTCGAGGCCGATCCTCTTTCGACGGGTCATCGAGAAACCCCTTGTTCTGTTCAGGCGGAAATTGTTGTTGGTCCATAAACGATGACGAATTGGAGGCGGAAAATTATTGTGGCATCATCCAAAGGGATTCGTGACTCGTTCCTCTTTTACCGTTGTAGGGGGGCCATGCCCCGGGAGCAACACCGTGTCCGGATCCAACTGCAACACACGCCGGCGAACCGAAGCCAAATGATCCGCATACAAAGAAAAAGGATTGGAGCGCCCTACGGATCCGGCAAACAGAGTATCGCCGACAAAACAAAGCGCCTGTCCCTGAGATTGTACCTTATAACAAAATCCTCCGGGTGTATGACCGGGCGTGGCGATACATTCTACTCCCAGGTCTCCCACGACAAGGACCTGGGAATCCTGGGGAACGACGACCGATTCTTGTGGAGGCTTCCAGGGCAAAAGCGGGAAATCTCCATGTCCAAGATACACCGGAACAGGCCACTCGGACAAAATACGATCCAATCCACCGGCATGATCCATATGCCCATGCGTCAAGCACACGCCGACTAACGTCGAGTTTTTTTCTTCGAGCACCGCCAACATGGCCTCCGCATTGTACGCCGTATCGATAAAGACGGCCTGTTTGGTTTGAGGGTCGACTAAGACATACCCCTTGACCTCGTAGCCTCCAATGTCACCACGAACCGTGACCACGAGAGAGGAGACCCACTCCGGAGAAGATATTGGCACCCATCCCCGTACGGAAACTGCGGCAAGCGCTTCGCCTTTGAGAGCAAGGGCCTGGGCAATGGCATGGACTTCGTTTTCCGAGGGGGCTCGGGTCCCTTGTTCCAAGCGCTCCCACTCGTCTTTCTGAAGATGGGCGGTTTCTGCCACGCGATCGATCGATTGTCCCCTCCCCATCCGAGCTTTTTTCACGATGTCGCAAAATTCGTCTTCGAGTGCCATAGGGTGCGACAGAACAGTCTGCCAGGCTTGGACCATCACAGGATCAATATCAACTAAAATGACCGATTGCAGGGATTGAGGATGAAATTGGCGAATTTCTTCAATCATGCATTTCGCGGCTTCCTCCGGGACGACCCTGCCAACCCCTGTGCCCATTCCGGGAATGGCGAGGGAGACAAAGCCTTTTTCATCAGCAAGACGGAGGGCGGCTCGTGTGGCCAATCTCACGTTCTGGGCAGGAATGCGCATAGCCGGTTCAGGCATGGTCGGCGCATGAATGATCCCCTCAAAGTGTGTACGCCCACCCGAAGTCAACACGGCATGTCCCACGGGTATCGGCGCCTGTCGACGCGCTTCATCTTCCACTTGTGACCCCGCAACGCGCCTGATGATTCCAGCCACCCCTCCTCCCATGAGGCCATGACTGTTAGCCGCATTCACGATGGCCTGAGCCTCAACCTTGAGAAGGCTGCCTTGAAGAAGAGCGATTTCTATCACGTCCACTCGATAGCTAAAAAATGGCATCCACGTGAGACGTGGGGTCTCACATTCCCGAGACTGATAGGTCAATCTCACCTGAGTGCTGGAATCCTACTACCCGTGAAGCTCCGTCACAAGGGCTTCGCGACGGTCATATCCGTTAAGGTATTGCCTCATCTCCTCTTGTCTAGTACTGTTAGGTGAAAATAGCACGTGTCATTTTACGAAAAGGGTCCTGCATGCATATATCAGAAGTGTTTCGGCAAAACCAGCCTGCGATCAGTTTTGAGTTTTTCCCCCCCAAAAGTGAGGCGGCATCGCAGGAGTTGTTTCATACCATTCAAAAGTTAATTCCCCTGAAACCTGCCTATGTCAGTGTCACCTATGGTGCGGGCGGGTCAACGCGTGAACGCACGCATGACCTGGTCGTCAAATTGCACCAAGAGACAAACTTATCGATCGTGTCGCATCTCACCTGTGTGGGGTCAACCCAAGAGGAAATTTTCAAGATTCTTGAACGATACGACGAACACGGCATTCAAAATATCATGGCCCTGCGCGGGGATCCTCCCAAACAAGAACTCGAGAATCAGTCCGAGCCCGGCTTTCGATATGCCTTGGAATTGGTCACGTTCATCAAGAAACATTTTCCCCATATGGGGATTGGGGTCGCTGGTTTTCCCGAAGGCCATCCTGATACACCCAATCGGCTCAAAGAAATTGATCATCTCAAAGCCAAAGTGGATGCCGGCGCCGATTACATCTGCACACAATTCTTTTTTGATAATCGTGATTTTTATGATTATTGCGAGCGGTGCGAACTGGCCGGGGTGCATATTCCCATCGTGGCAGGAATCATGCCCATTACCTCGCTCAAAGGCATGAAACGAATGGGAGAACTCGCATTAGGAGCGCGTTTTCCAGGAAAGCTGCTGCGGGCCGTAACAGGCGCAAAGGATGATTCCCAAGCTGAAAAAATCGGGACCAATTGGGCAACGGAACAAGTCTTGGACTTGTTGGACAACAAAGTTCTCGGGGTGCATCTCTACACCTTGAACAAATCCAAGGCTTCGTTACAAATCTATGACGCGCTGAACATCCAAAGTTTCGACATGCTCGTCCAATAGCAACTCGGAAGGACCCACCTTCCTATTTGTTGCTCCCTTCTTATTTCTGTTGACCTTGTTCGAGTTTCGACCAGGAATCTCGAAGCGCCACGGTGCGATTAAACACGAGGCGTTGGCTGGTGGAATCGGAATCGACGCAAAAATATCCTTGCCGTTCAAACTGAAACCGTTGGCCCGTGACGGCTCCCTGCAACGCCGGTTCAACGCGGCAGCCGGTCAACGTGATCAACGAATTCGGATTCAGAAGGCTACGGTAATCGGCCTCTTCATTGCCGAGATCTGAAACCGAGAACAGATGATCGAATAAACGCACGTCCGCCTCAAGCGCGTGCTCCGCCGATACCCAATGGACGGTGCCCTTCACCTTTCGGGTCGCCCGCTCCAATCCACTTTTCGTCTCCGAATCATACGTACACCGAACTTCGACGATCTCTCCCGTCTGCTCATCTTTGATCACATCAACACATTGAATGATATAGGCATAGCGCAAACGCACCTCTTGCCCTGGCGCAAGACGAAAGTATTTTTTCGGAGGATCTTCACGAAAATCTTCTTGCTCGATATAGAGGACACGAGAAAACGGAACCGCTCGAGTTCCCATCGCAGGATCTTCAGGGTTATTCACCGCCTGTAATTCTTCCACCTGGCCTTCCGGGTAATTGGTAATGACGACACGAAGCGGTCGGAGCACCGCCATGACTCGTTGCGCACGTGCATTCAGATTTTCCCTGACAAAATGCTCTAACAAATTCACTTCGACCACGCTATCGCGTTTCGCCACCCCGATATGCTCGCAAAAACGTCTGATCGCTTCCGGGGGATACCCGCGGCGTCTCAAGCCCATCAACGTGGGAAGGCGCGGATCATCCCATCCCGACACATGCCCTTCTTCAACGAGCCCCAACAGCTTCCGCTTACTCAGCACCGTATACGTCAGGTTTAAGCGAGCAAATTCAATTTGTTGAGAATGGCAGGTGACTTCACATTCGTTGAGCACCCAATCATACAAGGGCCGATGATCTTCAAACTCCAAGGTACAGAGGGAATGCGTAATCTCCTCAAGGGAGTCGGACAGCGGATGCGCAAAATCATACGTGGGATAGATATTCCACGCGGTTCCCGTCCGGTGATGAGAAACCCGACGAATTCTGTAGAGCGTGGGATCGCGCATATTGATATTGGGAGACGCCATGTCGATTTTCGCTCGAAGCACGTGAGCCCCTTCTTCGCAGTCGCCGGCACGCATCTGTGAGAACAGGGCTAGGTTCTCCTCAACCGGTCGCGTGCGATACGGGCTCTCCTTTCCGGGTTCCGTCAAGGTCCCTCGGTAGGCACGAATTTCATCCGCGGTTAGACTATCCACGTAGGCTTTTTCTTTCTTAATCAACAACACCGCGTACTCGTACAACCGCTCAAAATAATCCGACGCAAAAAAACACCGATCCTGCCAGTCGAAGCCCAGCCAACGCACATCCTCCTGAATGGATTCGACGTATTCCACGTCTTCTTTGGTGGGATTGGTGTCGTCAAACCGTAAATTGCACAGGCCCCCGGAAAATTCTTGAGCAATGCCGAAATTCAAACAAATGGATTTGGCATGCCCGATATGGAGATAGCCATTGGGTTCCGGAGGGAACCGCGTATGCACGACGCCGCCGAATTTTTGTGTCTCTCGATCCTGCGCCACAATCGCGCGAATAAAGTCTTTAGAAACCGACTGAGGGGTGGACATGCTCAATATCCCTTATCTATCGTTACCATGCTGTCAGGACGATTCAAACCGATGGGACCGTCCCGACCTAAGGAACCTCTAATAGGGCTTCTTCCCTTTGAACAAAACCAGCAAGCCGATCACCCCGACGATCAGCAACAGCGCGCCATAAAAATATTGGTCATCCATCGTCGCCCCTCCCGGAATCCCTTCTCCAGATGATGGTTTTGATGACAGTTTTTTTAATGAAGGTGGGAAATTGGCTGGGGGAGAAGGATTCGAACCCTCACAATCAGATCCAGAATCTGATGTCCTACCCTTAGACGATCCCCCAACTTCTGAAAAAGCTTAATCGAGCCCTGACAGGCAGTCAAGGAACCGGAGAGATTCTTTCCTTTGACAGACTCCCTTCGCTGTCATCCTGGAAACCCTCCTTTTGTCACCCTAAGCAACGCGAAGGGTCTCGTTTTTAAACGACGAGATTCCTCGCTGCGCTCGGAATGACAAATAAAAGGCTCGGAATGACAAGCAGGGGGGGGCTTCAAGGCTTGTCCCGTTTGTCACGACGAGGGAATTCTGTGGAGCGCCTGCTCTATTCGCTGAAGGGTCCGTTCCCTGCCCAGTAATTCCATGACTTCATAAATGCCGGGGCTGAAAGTTCTTCCGGTAAGGGCGATGCGAAGGGGTTGGGCGAATTTCCCCATCTTCAGATGGTCTTCCTCAAGGATGGTGTGAAACACGGGCTCGAGCGTCTCTTTGGAAAAGGGGTCCACGGTCTTCACTCGTTCGACAAATTTGTTGAGACTCGGGGCAATCGCGGGGGTGAGAAACTTTCCGGCCGCGGCTTCATCCATCGCCACGGGTTCGGTAATATAGGGCAAGGTCCATTCCACCATTTCGACCAACGTTTTCGCACGCTCGGACAGGTGAGGGACCGCCGCTTCGATGCCACCTTGGGGTTGAACGAGTCCGTCTCGGTCGTACCCTTGCTTCTCCAAAAATGGAAGTAACAATTCCGCAATATGCCGAGGCTCGCCCTGTTTGATATATTCGGCATTGAGCCATTGCAGTTTTTCCGGGTTGAACTCCGCTGCGGATGATTGCACGGTGTCAAAGGAAAATTTCTCGATCATTTCCTGAATTGAAAAAATCTCCTGGTCGCCGTGCGACCACCCCAGCCTGACCAGATAATTCACCAGCGCTTCCGGCAAATATCCCATTTCTTGATACGCCAGCACCGAGGTGGCTCCATGTCGTTTGGACAGCCTGGATTTGTCCGAACCCAAAATCATCGGCACATGGGCAAACTTGGGCACCGGATACCCCAACGCTTCAAACAAAGGCACCTGACGAGGCGTGTTATTGACGTGATCATCACCGCGAATCACATGCGTGATCCCCATGAGCGCATCATCGATCACGACAGATAGATTATACGTGGGATAACCATTCGATCGAAGAATAATGAGATCGTCCAGCACGGCATTCTCGAACACAATGGTGCCTTTGATCAGATCCTCGACAACGGTTTGTCCCATTTGAGGAGATTGAAACCGAAGCGCCGCCGGTTCCGTGGGAGCGGTCAGGCTTCGTTCCCGACATCGTCCATCGTATTTGATGGATTCGCCTTTGGCCTGGGCCTCTTTCCTCCGAGCTTCAAGTTCTTCCGGCGTACACACACACCAATAGGCTTTGCCCTGTTCGAGCAATTCCATGGCTTTTTGTCGGTGCAGATCCAGCCGGTCGCTTTGACGATAGGGACCTTCATCCCAATCCAGTCCCGCCCAGCGCATGCCGGTTACGATCGCCTCGATGGCTGTATCTGTTGATCGATCGCGATCCGTGTCTTCAATCCGCAGAATAAATTTTCCGTCATGACGTCGGGCAAACAACCAGTTGAACAAAGCCGTACGAAGGCCTCCGATATGGAGATACCCCGTGGGAC
This sequence comes from Nitrospirales bacterium, assembly GCA_965247845.1. GTDB lineage: Bacteria > Nitrospirota > Nitrospiria > Nitrospirales > UBA8639 > Bin75. The sequence continues at coordinate 1,147,034 of OZ252040.1, forward strand.
TCGGTGCAAAACGAACTCTGACGTCACTCATGCCGGTTCATCCTTTTGTTGGAAATGGCAGCAAACGCTCCGCTTATCTCTAGCAAAGAAACACCCGTCTTGGCTAGAACTTCTTTTGACCACTGGCCGTTGAAACACTGGCCGATCTCAACTCGCAGCCTTGACCGATCCTACCCTGCATGTTAGATTCAATTTTGTTTAATTGTTACCTGTTTTTTCCGAAAACACCGCTGAGTGGGGCTGTGGCGCAGTTGGGAGCGCGCGTGAATGGCATTCACGAGGTCGCCGGTTCAATCCCGGCCAGCTCCACCAACTACTCGTAGCAGTTGGTCGGACCCCACCTCGATTTCTCTTATTTTTTCTCTATCCATGGCTTTGAGAGCACAGAGCCCGAGCCACCTCTGTATTTCCGGATTGAACGATGATCCATATTGAATCCTTAACCAAACAGTATCCAACGAAAACACTCTTTTCCGAGGCGTCGGCCCACCTCCGTCCGGAAACCCGGGTCGGCCTCGTCGGCCGAAACGGAACAGGAAAAACTACGTTGCTCCGGATGATGATTGGCGAGGATTCTCCTGATACGGGCTCTATTCGAAAACGGCCTTGGCTCCGTATCGGGTATCTCCCTCAAGAGCTCGACGCACCCACGGACCTGACCGTGCTTCAGGCGGCCCATCGCGAGCAATACCCCGAACATGAAGCCAAACGGATTTTATCGGGACTTGGGTTTGGAGACACGGACTGGAATCGCCATCTGCAAACCTACTCCGGAGGCTATCGCATGCGGGTGGCGCTGGGACACCTTTTGCTTGCCAACCCCGACGTGTTGCTGCTCGACGAGCCCACGAACCACTTGGACAAACCCACACAGGCCTGGTTCGAATCCTTTCTGCTTGCCTCGAAAACGACCATGCTCATCATTAGCCACGATACGAAATTCCTTGATCGGTTGACCACGCATATCTGGGAAATCCGCAATCATGATATTCAAGAATATCGCGGAAATTACAAGACCTTTCAATCTTTACGCGCACGACTCGATGTCCAACAAGCAACGGCCGCACAGCGTCAGGCCAAGGAGGTCACGCGCGTTCAAAAGTTTGTGGATCGATTCCGCTCTAAGGCCACCAAAGCCAAACAGGTACAATCGCGCATCAAGCAGTTGGAAAAAATCAAACTCATCGAAACCAAGCGGGACCCCAAACGACTTCGCTTCCGGTTTCCGCAACCTGCCAAGAGTGGGATCCAGGTGTTGGAACTGAACAATGTCAAAAAACAATATGGCGAAAAAGTTGTCTATGAGCGGCTGCACTTTTCCATTGAATGCGGGCAACGGGTCGCCTTGGTCGGAGAAAACGGTGCAGGGAAAAGCACCTTGTTGAAAATGTTGGCAGGGGTGTTACCCTTTGAGGCCGGCACGCGACGTGAGGGCCACGGCGTGACGCTGCATTATTTTGCCCAACACCAAGCCGAGATCCTGAACCCCGAGCATTCGATTCTGGAATCATTGACTGAAGCCGCTCCTCAAGCCGAGACCAATTTTTTGCGTAGTACAGCCGGGGTCTTTCTTTTTTCCGGACAAGATCAGAAAAAGCCGCTCAAGGCCCTGAGCGGTGGGGAGCGAACCCGAGTCGCCTTGGCTCGCATGCTCGTGGAACCGGCCAACACGCTCCTGTTGGACGAGCCCACCAATCACTTGGATCCTGCCTCCGTGGACGTCCTCACCGATGCGCTCCTCGACTTTCAAGGCACGATCGCGTTCATCTCCCATGATCCGATTTTTTTAAGTCGAGTCGCGACTCGGGTTGTGGAGATCGAAGAAGGCCGGGCCAAAGATTACCTGGGAGACTATGAATATTATTTATGGAAACGCGCACAAGAACTCGAAGCGTTGAAAGCGCAAGAAGAGGCTCAAGCTCCTGCTGCCCCCAAGGAGAAAAAACGAAAAACCCGCCAGAGCACCCCTCTCCCGACAGAGGCACCACCGGCATCGAGCAAACCCTCTCGCCGCGATATGACCAAAACGATCAATCGGTTGGAAAAACAGGTGGTACGGTCGGAAGAGGAAATTGCGGCCTTAGAAGACCGGATTAACGCCCGGGCCGAAGAACTCGCCGCTCCGGAGCTCTACCAGGATTTCCCTCAGTGGAACGAGTTGCATCACGAGCATGAACGCTGGAAACAAGAACTGGAACTGCTGACGAACCGTTGGTCGACCCTCTCCACCGAACTCGCGGACCTCAAACACCAACTGACACAGGTCGGCTAACGACTCGCCCTGCGGGTCACGGTCGATAATACTTTTTCTTGTCCAGCTCCGCCGGCAAATGGGTTTGTTCGGTTTGGGCGCCCGGATCGTGATGGACGTAGCGATAGCCCTTTCCGTATCCCATGTCCTTCATCAGCGACGTCACGGCATTCCGCAAATGCAAGGGAACAGGCAGATTGCCGAATGCCTTGGCATCCTTCCGTGCTTCGATCAGTCCGACATAGGACGCGTTGCTCTTGGGACATGACGCTAAATACGTGGTCCCCTGCGCCAAATTAATTTGTGCTTCGGGGAGCCCTATCATTTCCACGGCATGGAAAATTGCCGTGGCCACGACCACCGCCATGGGTTCGGCATTGCCGATATCTTCCGAGGCGAGGATGACCATGCGTCGCGCAATAAATTTGGGATCTTCGCCACCTTCCAGCATCCGTGCCAACCAATACAATGCTCCATCGGCGTCGGAGTCCCGCATGCTCTTGATGTAGGCCGAAATCAGGTTGTAGTGCTCTTCTCCATCTTTGTCATATCTCACTCGTTGCTGAAGAATCCCCTCCAACTGGGAACGAGCAAGAGTGATCGGCTCAGGAAGGGCAGAGCCTGCTTGCCGAATCACGTATTCCAAGGCCATCAACATTGACCGGGCATCTCCGTTCCCGTACCGAATCAAATACAGTCGCGCCTCGTCGGTCAGCGTCGCCCCAAATTCCCCAACCCCGCACTCGACGTCATTCAGCGCTCGATCCAGGATCATGCCCATCGCGTCGTCATCCAACTCATTGAGGGTCACGACCATGGCACGAGACAAGAGGGGGGCAATGACTTCAAAGGAAGGATTCTGCGTTGTCGCGCCGATGAGGATGATCTCTCCCTTCTCGACATGAGGCAGAAAGGCATCTTGCTGCGCTTTGTTAAACCGATGAATTTCATCGACAAACAAAATGGTGGTCTGGCCATGGATTCGACGTCGCTGTATGGCTTCTTTGATGATCGCTCGAAGCTCGGACACTCCACTGACCACGGCGGAAAACGCCACGAATGCCGATTTCGTTTTTTGGGCAATGATATGCGCCAACGTGGTTTTTCCAGAGCCGGGCGGTCCCCAAAGAATGAATGACGGGACCTGGTCCCGTTCGATCGCACGACGAAGGGATCGCTCGCCGGTCAACAAATGATCCTGTCCGACAAATTCTGAAAAATCCTTCGGGCGTAACCGTTCAGGCAACGGACGGTGTGAGGAGGTCTCTGTTGGAGACTCTTGTGTTCTTGGGGTAGGAAACAGCTCGGATTGTTGCTCGTCAGGGTTAGCCATGGCACCTCAGCCTCCGGCCGGTAGGAGTCAAGAAAGATCTTATGCTATAACGTCAGTCAAAATCCTGCAAACCATCATCTTCACACTCAAGACAGGCTTTGCCGCACAACGTCAAGCCTTGGAGGAGCTGATGAAAGTACACGTCAACGGCATCGGCTTGGCCTATTCGGATGAAGGCCAAGGGGCCCCGATTATCTTTCTCCACGCGTTTCCGCTTAATCGTACGATGTGGGCCCCACAGGTCGCCGGGCTCAAGGATCAATATCGAGTCATTACGATCGATCTTCGCGGGCATGGCGAATCCGAGGCTCCACTGTGGCGCTATACTTTGGATCAGTTTGCGGAGGACATCAACGGCTTGCTGGATCACCTGGGCATTGCCAAGGCGGCATTCGTCGGACTGTCCATGGGGGGATATATCCTCTTTGCGCTCTATCGAAAGGACCCGACGCTTTTTCAATCTCTCGTGTTGGCCGATACCCGAGCGACTGCCGATACTCCCGAAGCCAAAGCCGCTCGATTCTCCATGGCCCAAATCGCGTATCGCCGAGGGGTGTCGGCCATTGCGGATCTCATGTTGCCCAAATTGTTGAGTCCCTCTTCTTGTGAACACCGCGCGGACTTACAGGATCACTTACGCACGATCATCACCAGCAATCAGGTTTCCGGGATTGTGGGCGATCTCATGGCCATGGAAGAACGACCGGATTCCACTCCGCTCCTAGCAAGCCTCACCGTTCCGACTTTGGTGATCGTCGGTGAAGAGGATGTCGCCTCACCACCCGAGGAGGTGGAAGGCATGGCCAAGCAAATCCCCGGGTCGACCTTTGTGCGTATCCCTCACGCCGGGCATCTCTCGAACATGGAAAATCCCGACGCCTTCAACGCGGCGATCCTGACTTTTTTGACATCGTTGGAAAATTTGGATTTGTAGGGGCGGGCCTGCGTGCCCGCCCGTCCTCAGGACACGGACAACCGTTCCGACCTTGCCCCCTCACCCCAGCCCTCTCCCACGTCGGGGAGAGGGAGTGGCCAGGCATCCCCGACCCAGGCTTAGGCGGATCGACCAATGAGCTTCAAAAATTCATCGCGGGTTTGTTGTTGCTTGCGAAACACCCCAAGCATATGACTCGTGACGGCTATGGCATTTTGCTTTTCAACGCCGCGCATCATCATGCACAGATGCTGCGCTTCGATGACGACTCCCACCCCCAAGGGGGTGAGCGCCTCCTTGAGCGTCTCGGCAATTTGAACCGTCAGGCGTTCCTGAACCTGAAGCCGTCGGCTCAGCACTTCGACGATCCTGGGCATTTTGCTGAGGCCGACGACCCGTTTATCCGGGATATACCCGATATGGCACTTTCCAAAAAACGGAAGCAGATGATGTTCGCATAAGCTGTAAAAATCTATATCCCGGACAATGACCATCTCGTCATACTCGAGAGGGAACAATGCCCCATTGATGATATCCCGAATGTCTTGATCATACCCTTTCGTCAAAAACGTGAGTGCTTGGGCGACTCGCTCAGGAGTTTTCTCCAACCCACTGCGCGTCGGATCTTCTCCGAGCAATTTCAAGAGTTGCGTGATCAGCGGCTGTAACGATTTGCCGTCGCCAGGGGTGAGGTCGGAGCCTGGGGCAGCCTTGGTTGTCCGCACACGTTGCCGCGTTGATTCCTTGGGAGAATGACGCTTGCTCATATGGGTATGGAGAACGAAAAGAAACTTTCTTAGGCAGATTGGTGTTCAGGAAAAACGGACTGGCCGGCCTGATATTCGAAATAATTGTCACGCGTTTCAATCAGCCCGATTTTTTCCAACCGTCCCACCGGGATGTGGTTCACCAACTCATCCCAAATAAACTTGACGAGATTTTCGCCGGTGGTCACGAGATGCTGAAATGCCGGATCGTGATTCAGATGACGGTGATCGAAGCGTTCCACGATTTTTTGGCTCACCAGTCGGTCCAAGGCTTGGACATTCGTCGCTTCATCAGTTTGAAGATCCAGTTCACCGGCCACCGTGACAAACACGGTGTAGTTATGGCCATGCCCATTGGGGTTGTTGCACTTACCGAAGATTTTTTGATTGACATCCTCCGGCAGGGCATTCGTATGCAACCGATGGGCCGCACAGAACCGGTATTGACGGGTGACGCAGATTTTTTCCTTCATCGAGATCGATCCGTTCCGATCATCGTCACGTGTCAGCTCTTGGTGGCATTTGAGGAGTCTTGCTGATCGGCAGCCGTGGGCTCCCATTTTTCTTCAGGCACCTGGACCACGACGTCTCCCAAAACCGTGGCTTGGCAACTGAGGCGATGATAGGGTTCGGTCAGCGCTTCGCGATCGAGCAAGTCCTGCTCTTCAAAATCTATTTCGGATAAATGCTCTCCCCCCATGATCACTTCGACACGGCAGGTCGAGCACGAGGCACTCCCTCCGCAATCATGATTGAGCGGAAAGCCCAAATACTCGGCAGCCTCAAGCAGTGTGACGTTCTCCGGAACCTCACCGTTTGTGCCTTCAGGATGAATAAAGGTGACACGCGGCATCAGATATCACCCAACGGCAACCGCCGGTTTCGTGGCGGTAGGATTAAAAGGACAGGCCTGTTTGGCGACATGTTCCTCAAATTCGTGCCGGAACAGACGAAGACTACTTTGGACTAAGACGGCCGCTCCCGTCACTAACGTGCAATATCCCGTGCCTTTGACAAAACCGCAAATCTGTAAGAGTTTATCCAGATCTTCTTGCGTCCCGGTTCCATCTTCAATTTTCGCAACCAGCTCTTCAAGATGCTCCGTTCCAATCCGGCAGGGTGGACATTGCCCGCAACTTTCTTCTCGAAAAAACGTCGAGAGCTTGAGCGTTTGCGCCACCATGCACGTCGCATCATCAACGACAATCACCCCTGCCGACCCCAGCCCGGTCCCGGCCTTTTTCAAGGAATCAAAATCCATCTGAAGATCAAGATCTTCGGGCCCCACCATTGAAAAGGACGGTCCCCCCGGAAAGATCGCTTTGATCGTCCGGCCATGAGGAAGGCCTCCCCCACATTCTTCGATTAAATGACGAAGAGGCGTGCCCAAGGGAAGTTCATAGACTCCTGGATGATTCACGGGCCCGCTCAACGAAAACAACATCGTTCCCGGGCTTTTTTCTACTCCCACTTCCGTAAACCATTGGGCCCCTTTGCGAAGCAGGTGTGGGACGTGGGACAGAGTTTCGACATTATTCACCAGAGTCGGTTTCCCATGGAGTCCGAAGTCAGTTGGGTAAAACGGTGGCTTTTCCTTGGGTTGAGCAGGGCGGCCTTGCATGGATTCCAACATCGCGGTTTCTTCTCCGGCGACATAACTTCCATGACCTTCGAAAATCTCTAATTCAAGGTCAACACCGGAACCCATCACATTTTGACCAAGAAACCCGCGCGTACGGGCTTGTTCCAAGGCCTTCTCTAAACTCGCCCGTGCTTCCAGAAATTCGGCATTCAAGTAAATGTACGCTTCCCGAGCGCCTACGGTGAAAGCCGCGATCAAACACCCCTCAATCAATTGATGCGGGTGGTGTTGGATCAGATAACGATCCTTAAAGGTGCCTGGCTCGTGCTCGCCGGCGTTACAGACAAAATATCTCTCTTTCACCCAATGGTGAACCACTTTTTCCCATTTCAAGCCCGTTGGGAATCCGGCTCCGCCTCGACCCCGGAGAAACGCTCGCTTCAACTCATCAATAACTTTGTCGGGATTGGAGTCTCGAACTACCTGCTGCCAAGCCTCATACCCGCCACCTTTGATGTAGCCGTCAATATCCCAAGGCTCACCATCGAGTGGAGTCAGTACCCGAAGTGGGAACTCTTTTTTCATAAAAAATACTGCAATCCTGGATGAAATCCTGATTCATCGTGCTCAAATTCGTGGAGCCGACTATACGAGGCTCTGCCTAATCTCGTCAAGCCTTTCCCTGACACACAGACCAAAAAAACCTTTGAACGTCAATGAGTTAGACTCTATCAAACTCATTCGGCAAACAGAAGGAAGCCTTGAGGAAGCCCCATGCTTTCCATGTCGAGGAGACCATCGTCCGCCCTTCATCCGATTGTAAGATTGTAAATGGAATGATGAGTGAGTACACTCTCATCCTGCTATTGCGGAGAACTCGTTTGCCAGAAACTCTCCAACTTTGCCAGGAACTCTCGAACTTCGATTAAGGAGAAACGCTTGTGGCTTCAGCAAAGGATAAACCCTTAGTCGGCATTATTATGGGCAGTAAAAGCGACTGGGAGGTCATGCGGCTGGCCAGTGAGACGCTGACTCAGCTGGGCATTGCCAATGAATGCCGTGTGATTTCCGCTCATCGGGCACCTGATGCCCTATTCGAATACGTGAGCCAAGCCGAGTCACGAGGGCTTCGTGTCATGATCGCGGGAGCCGGTGGGGCGGCGCATTTACCAGGAGTGATTGCGGCAAAGACGACCTTGCCGGTTCTCGGCGTGCCCATGCAATCAAAAACGCTCCAAGGCCTCGATTCCCTGCTCTCCATCGTCCAAATGCCCAAAGGCATTCCCGTCGCCACCCTAGCCATTGGTGAAGCCGGGGCGGCGAATGCCGCCTTATTTGCAGCCGCGATTCTGGCTCTCGCAGATTCGGCAGTCAAAGAACGGTTGGAAGAGTACCGCAGGAAACAGACGGAGAAAGTCTTGGCAGAGAAACTACAGTATTGACGGGGCATTTCACGGTTTCCTGGCTTTCCCTTCTCGGCCTTTTGTAACAGATCTTATACCGCGAGAATCCCCCTGCTTTCTTCCCCCTGTTCCTGCATGTTCCGCTCTAACTTAGACTCCTAAAATGCGCGTTTCGCTTTGTCATCAATTGCTGTTTGGCACTGATTTTCTCGTAGCGCAAAAACAACAAAGACTTTCAACGTATTGCCTGATCGGTTGGACGAGAGCTGAATGGCTTTGACATCGCCTAATCCGTTAAAACCTTCCTCTGACGACCAATGGTAAACAGGTTCGTAATCTTGCCCCGATTGAGAAGTGAATGGGCCGTATTTTTCAGCGATCTGATCTTTGACCTTCTCAAGCTCCGGTAACTTCTTGTCGAAAGGAAAAACATTGCCAGTGGCAAAAATGCGACAGAGACCAACATCTTCGACAAATGCTAAAGCGTACTTTTGAAAGTCAGGGTGAGGTCTTGGAGCAGAACTGCATTGATATCCATAGCCTCTTAAACCAGCATGTTTAGAATCTTTGTCTTTCTTGCAATACTCATACTCCAGGGGATGGGTATTCGTCTCGAACCCAAATGGGTTTCCGCTGTCCGCCCTCGTACTCAGGCTCCCCGTCATCAAGACTACGAACAGGACCAATACAATCGTTGCTAGTTTCATGATTCCGCTCCTTCGGTCATTGAAACAATCGATGTTTTTTCGTATGGTCTATTCCCAAGACGGACTCGTCAAGCAGAGCACCGTGCCTTCTTTTCAAACTGGATTACTCCCCGCACGCCGGAAGTTTGGATGAAAGCAGCCCGGAAAGACTAGAAGACCTTGGACCCGCAGGGCCACGCCACGTTTCACTTAGAACATTGACTATCTTTTATCTTTTTCGATAGAGCATCTAGCACACTTTTTATTTTTCCCTTATTCACTTTTTCTTTTGTAACTGCCTTTGCGCACCCTATTTTTATATCCCTAATGATGTTTTTCACCATGTGAGCAGCATTTTCAAGGTCGTTTGCTTTTGCCCTTTCATCAAGGAATGCTTTCGGTTTTTTCAAGAGCCAGCTTCTGATGGCTTCTATTCTGTTATTTTCTTCTGACAGAACTGATGGTTCCGCTTGAAATCCATATTTACCAAGAATCTCTTGAACAATACCCTTGAAGAAAGCTTTCTGGTAGAAATCCTCCACAGTAATAGCCTTGCTGCCCAAATCTTCGTAGGTGTACCAATAAGGAGGATCACCCCTCTCCTTCTTTCCACGTTTCGCGTCCCCATCTGCGTCGGAAAGCACAAAATATTTTCGGCTTGCTAGATCAAGGAGGGGAGTGATCGTCTCAAGATTTTTCCCTTTTCCTAAGTAGCCTATGCCGAAGTCTTTCCAAGCCCGACCTTCCATAAACAATCGAAAAGTTCGTTTGTCCGTGTATCCTTCCAGCAGGATGTTGTTCTTTTTTAGGTCTTCGTATATTGAATGTCCGATTGCTTGATATATGATCTCAGCGGGTGATGTGCTATCCTCTTCGGCTATTTTAAAGGTGGTCTTTTCTTCACTCTTTGAGACAATTAAATTGTACTCTATGTTCTCCGTATCAATCATTGAGATCGAGTGAGTGGCGTAAATGACTAAAGTTCGTTGGCCTAGTTCTATCAGTTTGTATTTCAAATCTTTCGCGCTGCTTGGATGGAGTCCCGTTTCCGGTTCATCAATCAAAATCAAAGGGATGTCTGCAAACTGCTCTTTGTCAAATTCAGTGCTTATTGTCAGCAAAAATGAAACAAGCCTGCGGAACCCGTCGCTTCGTTCCTCAAAGCTAAATGTACTTTTTGTGTCCTGAATCCCGATTGCAATCTCTTCTCCGTCCGACCATAATTTTATTTCTACATTTTCGTATTCTTCCTGATATTCTTTCCAGCATTTCTTGATGTAGTCATTTGTCTTCTCGTTTACATCGTCCAATAGACTCTTAAATCGACTGAGCCCTAGGTTGTATGCTTCGGAAATCTTGCGGTGAATTTCCTTTTCCTGAGTATCAGCCAATCGAAACATGTTTTTTAATGGAATGCAGGAATCCGGATTGTTGGAAAATGCATCTCTTCCGATGCTACGAGGCAAATCATGCTCTTGCGCATCATATCGCCAATAACGGATTGGGAAGGCGTAATCAGCCGGCGCGGCTACTTCCCCTACTATTCCGCGTAGAAATTTGTAGACATCTTCCAAGCTTATAGACGGTAGGCTATCTTCTAATACTTCACGGTCCAGTGCATTGACACGGTTTCCAATATATTCTTCATTAATGTATTTCCCAGGGGGAATCTCTTCGTGGATTTCGTACTGGCCTATGTCTTCGTTTACAAAATGCCAACCGTCCTGGATTTTCAGGCTTTCAGCTAGATGCCAATATGTCCACTGACCATTTTTGCCACATTCAACGTTATACAAAATATATTTTGAATGTTCTTCAAAGAATGACTTGACCGTATGATCCTTAGTCAATTTTGCGTCTTCACCAGAAGGAAACTTCTCAACGAATTTAGTTCTACACTCTTCGATTTCGTCGTTGTCTAACTCAAATTGAAATCTAACAAATGCATTTCCGTTATACAAAACCTTCCTGTCTTTTTCCTCAAAATTTATTTTGCCGGATAGCAAATACAGAGCATCCAATATGTTTGATTTACCGCTTTCGTTTATGCCAACCAGAATTTTGTGCCCGTTTCCGTCGAAAGCGATTTCCATTTGTTCTATCGAACGAAATCCGTATATCTGGACTTTACTTAACCGCATAAGTGCCCCCTGATGTTTTTAGGGTTTTGGCGTTCCCCGTACTTTCACTTGAGGTCCGGGTAGAACGTGAGGAAGTGGTGGAAATCTATCTGGCTTGATGAGCATCAAGATGATCTCATGCAGAGGATCTTGTTTCGTCATAAGAGGTGGTTCGATACCTACCGCAGGAAACAAACGGAAAAGGTGCTGGCTGAGAAATTACCGTAGAGAATTACAAGCCAAGGATTTTATCGACCTCTTGGCATAATTCCCTGACACCCTGGGCCGAAATCTCGAACGCGGTTTTTTCCTCAGGCGTCAGTTCATATTCGAGAATTTCTTCGACGCCGGTCTTCCCTAATCGTATCGGCACTCCCATATACGTCCCTTTCAGGCCGTACTCGCCTTCGCACAGCGCCGCACAGGGAAGCACTTTGTGTTCATCCCGGATAATGGCCTCGACCATTTCGACCACCGCTGCCGCCGGTGCGTAGTACGCACTCCCCGTCTTGAGGAGACTGACGATTTCTCCGCCACCGCCGCGCGTTCGCTTCACGATGGCCTCGAGCTTCTCTTGCGACATCCATTGATCCACGGGGCGACCGGCCACCGTCGTATAGCGAATCAGGGGCACCATCGCATCTCCATGCCCGCCCAGCACCATGGCCTGGACGTTGTGGACTGAGACGTTCAACTCCCGGGCGATAAACGTGCAGAACCGGGCGGAGTCCAGAATCCCGGCCATGCCCACGACTCGCTGTTTGGGAAACCTGCTCACCCGATAGGCGACGTACGTCATGGCGTCCAACGGATTGGCCACGATGACCAGAACGGCCGCGGGAGAACGGATGGCCACTTCCTGCACGACGGATCGAACAATGTTGATGTTGGTTTCCAGTAATTCGGACCTGCTCATGCCGGGCTTCCGGGCAATCCCGGACGTCACCACCACCACGTCGGAACCTGCCGTATCCTCATACCGATTGGTCCCGCGAATCGGAGAGTCATAGCCGCACACCGCGCCTGCTTGCGCCAAATCCAAAGCTTTGCCCTGCGGCAGGCCTTCGACAATATCCACCAGGACGATGTCGTACCCACTCTTTTCGGCCAGTCTCTGCGCAACGGATCCCCCAACGTTTCCTGCCCCGACGATGGTAATTTTCTGTCGACTCATGACTCACCTGACATTAGATTGTTGTTTCAACTCGTACAAGAAACGAGAGCCTCCTAAAAGCAGATCCTTCGCTTCGCTCAGGATGACACAGAAAGACTCAGGACGACAGATTATGAGATCGCCTCTAGTCATCGTCGTGACTGGCCCACCCTCCGACTTTGAAATTGATGGTGCAGACGAAATTTTCTCCATAATAAAAATTCACTTTAATTTTTTTTCTTCCATATTCTCGGGCAAGGAACTCTTCCGGTGTATCAACCAATTCTTGATAGCCCCCTGGTGGATAGGTCCCTAATTCCGTGAAACCGACAATCATCCCCCGTTTCACTTCCTGCAAAATTCGGGCGGACGATTGAGGATACACTTCCCAGAATTTGGCATCAATTTCCTCAGGAGATGGCTCAGAACTCGACTCGCCAATCTTCCGATCTTTTTTCTCAAATTTGGCTAAGCGACGGACATACGGATACTGATGCCCGGTAAACAGCTTATACAGCCATGGAGGAACCGTTCGTTGTTGGGATTCATCGACCATCACGTTGCCTCATCCGTGACCCGTCTTTCGTCTTTTCGCTTTTTCCCGGAATACGCGCAGGAGAGACGAACAACGACTCACGGGGTTCCTGTCAATCGTTGATACACCCGGGGTAACCGTTCAGGCAAGGTCAGGACATCATCCAGGACAAGGTATTGAATGTCTCCATACATGCGTTTGAGATAGCCGCTCGCCTGTTGGTCAATGGTTAAACAAAAGGGACTGATCCCCTGCTGTCGCGCCTCTCGAAGCGCCATGCGGGTATCCTCCAAGGCATATTCCTCTCCATAGTCTCCGTCAAGGGGTCGCCCATCACTCAAAAGAATGAGCAACCGGTGCCGGGCCGGGCAGCGCAGCAGTTTTTGGACGGTATGTCGAATCGCAGCCCCATCACGATTTTGCTGAAGCGGCGTCATGGCCGCAATGCGCTGCCCGATCTGATAGCGCCGGGTGTCGCTAAAATCCTTCAGCACCATAAAATCAACTTGATGCCGCCCTTGGCCGGAAAACCCATATAACGCATATTGATCCCCAATAGCCTCTAGGGCCTCGGTGAGCAAGACCAAGCCTTCCTTCTCCACATCGATCACACGACGTTGTCCCGTTTCCAATTGCCGGCCCGTTGAGCCGCTCATATCAACCAAAAACGCCACGGCAACTTGGCGTTCACGTTTATCCCTCCGATCATAAATTCGGTCGGAGGGGTCCACTCCTGCCCGCCGTTCCACCACATGACGAATCGCTGCATCCAAATCCAATTGTTCGCCATGGTCATAGCCATGGACTCGCCGCATGGCAGTCGGCCGCATGGTTTCAAAATAGCGACGCAAGACCCGTATGGCCGGGGCATGTTTTTCCAAGACATGTTGTGCAAAATCTTGACTGCCCTCCTCTCCGGGACGCTCGACCACCCGACACCATTTGAGCCGATAGTCCTGAATCCCGCCATCCCATTCCGGATACACATACGTCCGTTCTTGACCGGACGGAACAGGCAAAAGCCCATCGCCTACGCCTTTCACATGGAGATACTCATCAAGGCCAGACCGCTGCGAAACTTGCTCACTGGTGTCTTCTTGATGAGCTTCCTGTGTTCGAATCTCTTCAGTTCGACGTGTCGGAGAGAGAGAAGGCCCGTCGGCAGTTTCTCCATCAGGCCCTGCCTGTTCCGGTGCATCCGATTCGTCGTCTGACTCAGTCGATCCTCCATGGACGAAATCAGGATTCATTTCACCTCGATAGGCCCAATTCGTAATGACTCGATAGCTTCCCGTGGTTTCTTCAGCCGCACGAGGGCCTGCGCCCAACTCCTCCTGCTCGGGCTGTTGAGTCGCATCCGCCTCATCTGAAACAGTCGTACGCAAGCTGCCGATCATCTCATCCAACAATTGATAAATCGTGTCGGCCAAGTCAATTGAACTCTCGTTCGTCGCATGAGGGTCCCAAATAGTCCGAGCTAAGTCCCAGCATCGATCCACAACGCGCTGAAGATTTTCCGGAATCTGTTGTTCTCCAGGTCCTTGTTGTGTAAACAGAAGCAGTAAATGATCCAGCACCATCTCTCTAGCCGTCATGCCATGGAGCAAGGAGCGAGTCTTCACCGACGCCTGGGACACGGCGGCCAAATCATTTCCAAGTCCTGGATATTCTTGCTGCAACAAAAACTCCACGCGCGCGTCTTCCAGAATGGTCCACAGATCCTGAATCACCCCTTTTTGAGGATAGAGGGAAAAGAAGTCCGTTAAGCAATTGATTTCCGGAACACTCGCATTGAGTTGGGGCCTTAGGCCTTCGTCCCCTGGGAGAGGGAGAAGGGACATATCCGCCTCCTCATCACTGCGTTGATAGCGATCCACAACCTGTTGAGCCAAGGTCCGAAGGAACTGCATATCGATTCGATACGTTCCAAACTCCAAATGCCCGACCTCATGTGCGACCATGACCGTATAGCTTCGCGCATTATGGTCTTTCTCCGAAAACCGATTCATGATCGAAGGCAAATAGACAATGGGCCCTTCGGGTTTCATATCCAGACGAACCCGCTGTGCTGAGTCGACTAAGGATTCGATCTGCACCGATTGGCCGCAGATCATGTGGGCAAACAGTTTCAGCGAGCGAGCCACTTGTCGAAGCGGCACGCCATTGATCGCCTGTTCAATCGAACTCAACGCCTTTGAGGTTTCAAGAGCGAAATACGCGCGAGCCCCCTCCGGGCTATAGTCCAGCACTTCCATGCCGCCACGGAACCATGTTTCAAAGGCCTCGTCTTGGCCCTCTGCCCCATCGGAAAGGCGGACCACCTCCGGAGTCCGACGAAAATATTCCATCGTCACATCGGCATCTCGTTCGGCAAGCAGCCCTCCGTATTGGAGTACTTTCATGCGCCGTTCCGCCGATGGCAGCAGAGCCATGAGCCTCGGCGCTTCAGCCAAAAAGGTCAGGGCTATTTCAGGAGACTGATCCGCGAGGGTCGAGCCCACACTCACAACTTTCGAGTGCAAGTCCGCATCAACGATTTCTCCGATCAGGCCGGGACTCGTGCGAAAAAATTCAAGAATCCCCACATAATCGGGTTTCCCCAAACTATTTTGGGTGATCAGTTTCATGCCGAAGGCCACCCAGGGACGAACCTCTTCCAAAGCCAGCACCTCCGCCACCCGTGGACATTCCCGAATAAACTCAATGCCTAACACGTGATTCCAATCCGTCAGTTCCTGACCGATCTTTGCCCACTGGGCCAGATCGGTTTGTGAATCGATGAGCAACAATTCCGGAGCCTTCCGGAAGAATTCAAACGCACAGTTGGCCGCAAACTCCGAATCGTTATCAGCGATTTCCAGCGTCGTATTGATCACCTCTTGACGAAGAACGGCAGAATCCATGACCCCCAAAAGACATGGGCTCTCTTTCAAGTATTTCAAGGTCATCGCTCCCGAGAGCCCGGCGAGCGTAATGGCCAAATCCATCCATGAGACGACCAGCTTGGGACCACACCGTTCCAACATTTCAGGGAGCGCTTCTATGGCCTGCCCCGCGAGTTTCGCCGAACACGCCTGAAGTTCTTTCAATAATTCGGATACGTGGTCGGCCCCACCTGCCTCAAAAATGGCCGTGGCGACTTTTTGCGCACTGTCGGCACTCAGCCGAGCTGCGAGTTGCGCCTGGAAAGCTTGTGGAAAGGAAGATTGGTCCATTGGTTACAAGAGAGAGACGAAAAATTAGAGAACCTTTAATTATAAAAAGCAGCCAGGGCGGTTGCAAACCTTTGTCACGCCTCTCTGCATAGAGTCTTTCAATAAGCTGTTAGATGTTCAATGTCTCGCAGACTCGCGATCGATTGATTCCAATGACCTTGATTCGCTTTTTCCGCTTTGTGTCTCCGGCTAATACGGAGACCAAAGACTTCGATATGAAAAACAATTCGGCAAGGTACGCACATAAGGCGGCATTGGCCTCCCCTGCGACGGGAGGCGCGGCGATTCGAAATTTCAACGCATCACCATGGATCCCCACGAATTCCGTTTTGGAAGCCCTGGGCTGAGTATGAACGGTCAGGACGACGCCATCTGCGGCCGGTTCAATCATTTTTCCGGAGATTATCCTGCCGTATGTA
Source organism: Nitrospirales bacterium (assembly GCA_965247845.1). Taxonomy (GTDB): domain Bacteria; phylum Nitrospirota; class Nitrospiria; order Nitrospirales; family UBA8639; genus Bin75. Next base: position 1,163,432 of record OZ252040.1, read on the forward strand.
CTTCGGGTTGCCAGCGATGTATTTTGCGAATTTTTATCCCCAGTGCGGCCTTGGCCTTGTCCAGATCATAAGCCTTTTGAAGGTTGAGCCATAGCTCCGGCCCAGTCCCAAAAAACTGACCAAGGCGCAAGGCGGTATCCGCTGTAATATCACGTTTACAACGAACTATCTGCGAAATACGATTAGGTGGCACGTCAATCTGACGTGATAACTCAGTTGCCGTAATTTCAATTTCTTCCAACTCATCTGCTAGAAACTCGCCGGGATGGATTGGTTCTCTAGCCATAAGCATCACTTTACCTTTCCGTCTTTCACTTCATTCACCTAGTGGGAATCTACGATTTCCACATTATGGGCACCTTCGTCCCACGTAAAACATACGCGCCATTGTCGATTCACGCGTATGCCGTATTGTCCTGCTCTATCATCAGATAACGCCTCAAAACGATTACTCGGCAGGGCTTGTAAGGCGTTAAGTGTTTCAGAGGCATCCAGTATCCTCAGCCGCTTATCGGCCTGCCTGGAAAAACCGGAGAAAGCAGGGACACGTTCACCTTTGAACAGGCGCTCTGTTTTCTTACATTTAAACCCTTTTATCATCTTCTATCCTGACATATATTGACGCATTACGTCAATCGTCAATATGATGCCGATATCCCAAGCCGACAGCGGGGAAAATTTCTTATTTTTCTGGCTTGACAACCTGCCGCCGATTCGACTACAATTCCAATAGATGAGAACGGAAATCAATATCGTATTCGGTGAGCATCATGTACATTTGTGTTTGTAAAGGCATTAAAGAATCGGACGTCGAGAGCCTGGGCCGCGCCGGTATGACCTGCCCAAACAAACTCGCTGCCACGCTGGGACTCGACGACGAAGATAATTGTTGCGGACGATGCCTCGACAATATTAGCGACCTGGTCACCATTGCCTCACGAGCATGCGATCGTCGCTGTACTCTCGTTCAAACTTAGCCCTTCGCGGCAAGCCCCCCTCTTCGACTCCCTTCCCTTGCTAGTTGTTTTGTCTGTATCCATACCTTCGTAAACCGTCACGGATAAATTATGTCGAATCCGCTTATCACTCCTTACGGGTCATGGAACTCCCCTCTTACCTCAGACCGAATTGTCTCAGAATCAATCAAACTCGGACAAATCGCCCTCGATGGGGATCAGGTGTTTTGGGTCGAAGGCCGTCCCAATGAGGGCGGGAGGAATACGGTTGTCCAACGGGATGCCGATGGGACCCTTCACACCCTTACCCCTACCCCATTGAATGTTCGAACTCGAGTCCATGAATACGGAGGAGGAGCGTATTGTGTTTCGGAAGGGGTCGTGTATTTTTCTAATTTTTCCGATCAACGGCTGTATCGACAGCGCCAAGGTGGAGTGCCTGAACCCATCACTGCAGACGCCCCTCTGTGCTATGCCGATGGGCTCACGGACCACAGACGCCATCGGCTTATTTGCATTCGTGAAGATCATACCCATTCCGACCAAGAGCCCCACAACACCATCGTCGGCATTTCTCTTGACGGCAACCCATGTGAAACATCCGGTGATATTCTGGTTTCCGGGAATGATTTTTATGCCTCGCCACGCCTGAGTCCGGATGGGCAACGGTTAGCTTGGCTGACCTGGAACCATCCCAATATGCCATGGGACGGCACGGAACTCTGGGTAGCCGACCTCCGGCAAGACGGCTCGATCCAAACTTCACGGTGTGTGGCCGGGGGCACCGATATCTCCATTTTTCAACCGGAATGGTCTCCGGACGGCCAATTGCACTTTGTGTCGGACCAATCCGGCTGGTGGAACCTGTATCGATTGAAAAACGAGAAGGCGGCCGCTCTCTATCCCATGGATGCCGAGTTCGGCGAACCACAATGGGTGTTTGGCCAAAGGCTCTATGGGTTCGAGTCGGCTCACCACCTGATCTGTGCCTATACCCAACATGGCTTCTGGCATCTGGGACGTTTAGACACGGCACAAAACACGCTTGAACGATTTGAGCTGCCTTACACGACCTTCGACGACATCCACGTTCATCAGTCCCAAATTGTGTGTACGGCCAGTTCTCCATCCGACCCCACGGCGCTCCTTCAGATCGATACGGGATCGCAAGCCGTGACCGTCCTTCGACGTTCGGTGGATTTTTGCTTGGAACCCCAGTATCTTTCCGTGCCTTCCGCCATCACCTATCCGACCGAAGACGGAGCCACCGGGCATGCGTTTTATTACCCTCCACACAATGCAGATTTTCAAGCCCCCTCTGCAGAGCGCCCTCCACTCTTTGTCAAAAGCCATGGAGGCCCAACCGGCGCCTCTTCCCCTACGTTTAACCTGATGATTCAATATTGGACCAGCCGAGGATTTGCCGTACTCGATGTGAACTATGGCGGAAGCACGGGATATGGCCGGGCCTATCGAGAACGCCTCAACGGTCAGTGGGGCATTGTTGATGTCGATGATTGCGTCAGCGCGGTCAGGGCACTCATCGACCGGGATGCCGTGGATCCGACTCGCGTGACCATCACAGGGGGGAGCGCAGGGGGCTTTACCACGTTATGCGCCTTAACGTTTCGCGATTGCTTTACGGCTGGTTCCAGTTACTACGGCGTCTCGGACCTCGAGGCGCTCGTTCGGGATACCCATAAGTTTGAATCGCGGTACCTGGATCGTCTCATCGGCCCACTACCCGAACGGAAAGACCTCTATGATCAGCGATCTCCCATTCATTTCACCGACCGGCTTTCCTCTCCCCTCATTCTTTTTCAGGGATTAGAGGACAAAGTGGTCCCGCCGAACCAAGCGGAGAGCATGTTCAATGCGGTGAAATCGAAAGGGCTTCCCGTCGCCTATATTGCCTTTGAAGGTGAGCAGCACGGGTTTCGACGAGCCGAGCACATCAAGCAAGTCTTGGACAATGAGCTGTATTTTTATTCGAAAATTTTCGGTTTTGTCCCGGCCGACCCAGTGGTTGCCATTCCCATTGCCAATTGGGCCGAGCCATCTTCACCAGAAGATGATGCCTGGGCCTAACCTTGGTCGGGACTCGGTGATGAAGTTGCATCATTGAATGTGGACTCCCGACACGTCATCGGGCCCCGCGCGCTCGATCTTCAACGCCTTGTTGTTCATGAGAACCAGGGCTTTGATGCGATCCCCGTATCCGAATTCTTCCGTCACCTCGGTTTTGTACGTGGCCTCGATGTGAATCTCGCCTAGTTCGCCCCGCACAATATACAGGTCTCGATCAATATCCAGCAGATCACCGACAATGATTTTGGATTCCGGCTGCTTGGGCTGAGCCGGAGGCGCAGGGGCTTGCTCCTTGCCTCCCTCTTGGGCTCCAGGGGCTTGCGCGATCACCGGCAGATTTTCCGTGACCCCCGACACGTCATCGGGCCCCGCGCGCTCGATCTTCAACGCCTTGTTGTTCATGAGAACCAGGGCTTTGATGCGATCCCCGTATCCGAATTCTTCCGTCACCTCGGTTTTGTACGTGGCCTCGATATGAATCTCGCCTCGTTCGCCGCGCACGATATACAGGTCTCGATCAATATCCAGCAGATCACCGACAATGGTTTTGGATTCCGGTTGCTTGGGCTGAACCGAAGGCGCAGGAGCTTGCTCCTTGCCTCCCTCTTGGGCTCCAGGGGCTTGCGCGGTCACCGGTAGATTTTCCGTGACCCCCGGCACGTCATCGGGCCCCGCGCGCTCGATTTTCAACGCCTTGTTGTTCATGAGGACCAGGGCTTTGATGCGATCCCCGTATCCGAATTCTTCCGTCACCTCGGTTTTGTACGTGGCCTCGATGTAAATTTCGCCTCGTTCGCCCCGCACAATATACAGGTCTCGATCAATATCCAGCAGATCACCGACAATGGTTTTGGTGGGTTGGTTCGATGCCCCGTCCTGCGCTAACACATGAGGACTCTGCATCAAGAGGACAACACAAACGGCACTAAGAATTTTTAAAATAGCGACAGCTCCTTTCATCCCGCCACCACCTTTCCTGATAAACACTGTAAGTTGGACGAGCCCCTGGAAGGTCCGCAGCACGTCATCCTTTCTTGTTCAAATAGTACCATACCCGTTGAGCCTCATCCATAGACTGCCCATCACCAGGGCCGCAATCACCATGAGTGCCACGAAATCGGACCTGTTCATTTTCGAAACAAACAGTGGGTACCGAACTTGTCCAGCCCCAAATCCCTTTGATTCTAAGGCCATTGCGAGAAGATTGGTCTGACGAAGGGTATGACCGATCAAAGGCACAATCAACGGAGGATATCGGCGAATTTTGCCAAACACGCCCTTTGATTGCACGTCCAACCCTCTCGACCGCTGGGCCTGAATCACGGCCCCGATCGAGCCGAGCAAATTTGGAACCCATCGAAAGGCGAGCGATAACGAAAATCCCAGGGAGCGGGGCATACCTAATCGATTCGAGGCCTCGCCAAGCTCTTCAATGGCCGTGGTGGACAAGAGCACGATGCCACTGATGAGCATGGCATTCAGCCGCAGGCCCATGCCCATGCCATGGAGCACACCTTCTTGCATGACGGTTATCCCGCCAATCGTGAACAATGGGGTGATCCCTTCCACAAAAAAGGGCCAGAGCACCACGTTATACACAAATAATAACACCAGCAAAATCCATATCTTTTTTAAATTGTGAAGACTTTGAGCCCAGAGGACCAGCCCCAAGACACCTCCGGAGAGCCCCAACAAATACACCGGGTCTGAAAAAATCAAGCTCAATGAAAAGAGCCCAAGAAGGCAGAGGATTTTGGTCCGGCCATCGAGCCGGTGCACCCACGTCTGAGCATCGACATACAATGAAAGATTCATGGCACGTGCCAGGCCTTTCGCACCTCCCCAACCGTCAACAACGTCACGCCCCACCGGTGCGCAAACCGAGTGAGTGCCGGCAACGCCAAGGCCGCAGACCGGACGAGTTCGGGATCTGAAAAAATTTCTCGAGTCGGACCATCCGCCAATACCGTGCCGTGTCGCATCAGCACACATCGTGTCGCATAGTTTGCGACGATCCCCATGTCGTGTGTAATCATCAGAATGGTATGTCCTTGTTGATTCAGCATGCGCATCATGTTCAGCATGCGAGCCGATTCCTCTGCATCAAGCCCGGTGGTGGGCTCATCGACAATCAAGATTTGAGGTTTGGCGGCAAGGATGGACGCGACCGCCACGCGCTGTCGTTCGCCTTTCGTCAGAGAAAAGGGATCCCGATCTTCGGCCCCGGTCAACCCGACCGCCTGAAGCGCTTCGGTGACTCGTGCTTCGCATTCATCGGGTGAACATCCCACATTCTGCGCGCCAAAGGCGATTTCTTTACTCACGGTTTCCGCAAAAATCTGATGGTCGGGATTTTGAAAGACATACCCGACGATCGACGACAACCGGCCTACCCCGGTTTGTTGCGTATCGTTTCCGAGAACCAGAACGCGGCCTTCCGATGGCAACAGAAGACCATTGCATAATTTGGCAAGCGTGCTTTTTCCCGAACCATTCTGCCCAAGAATCGCGACAAATTCCCCAGCCCGAAACGATAAAGAAACCTGAGAGAGCGCCGGAACATCGGGCTGGTAATGAGCCGATACGTTGCTGAGTTCAAGCACGTGTGCAGAAGATTCGGATTGGACAATGTCTGAACCCGTCTCGTGCAACTGCGGCGCGACGATGGTCAGGCCAAGGGTATCTGCTCGTTGCCACGCTTCTTCAACCGTGGCTGGTAAGGCTTGAGCCCCATGGCCTTGAAAACATGCTGCTAACGGGTAGGGGTTCACTCCGTATCGTTCTGCCAACTCGGGGCGACTGAGAATGTCACGAGGGGTCCCTTGCCAAATCATTTCCCCTTCATCCAGCACATACACTCGGTCTGCCTTCATCAAGGCTTCGACCCCATGTTCAGCAATGACGACCGTGATCCCTTTTGCTCTCAGCTCTTCCAAAAGCAGGATAAACTGCTGTCTGCCCTCAGGGTCGAGATCGGTCAGCGGTTGGTCCATGACGATTACCTGAGGTTCCCGAACCAGGACCGAGGCCACCACCAAGCGCTGCCGTTGCCCTCCGGATAAGGAAAAGGGATCACGCCGTTCCAGACCCGACAGCCCGACCAGATTGAGAAGGTGTCGTATATGCTCGCGGAAGGACTCCTCGTTGACGAAGGTGCGCGTCCCCCCCTGAGCTTCCAAGGCACATCGAAGTTCCGCCTCCACATTGGTCGAGACCAATTGCGTCTCAAAATCCTGAAACACCATCCCGACTCTATTCGCCTGTTCCCACACCGGGGATTGAGTCGTGGGTTGTCCCTGGACCATCACCGTGCCGACAAAGTCGCCTTGGATAAATTGCGGAACCAGCCCATTCAAGGCATAACACAAGGTGGACTTCCCGGATCCGGTCCGACCCATCAGCACGACCAATTCTCCACGTTGAATGTCTAAGGAAATGTGTTTGAGGACGGGATGCGCCGCATGAATCGGGTGAAACGTAAGGTCCTGAATGGATATGGCAATGGACGCGGCTTTCGTCGATTGCGACGATGATGGTGAAACCGAAGGGAGTGGACCGTCGGAAAGGTCTTGCCTCTTTCTCGCTTGACCTCCGAAAGCCAGATCACCGTAATACAGGTTCCATTGCTTCACTCGTGGATAGAGGAACAACAGAAGCGGCGGGCCGAGTAACAGAGCCATCACCAGGTTGTTTAAAAAAATAGCCGGCGACAAAAGCCAAAACGGGAGGAGGCCCAGAAGCTCCACACCCCATCCGATCGTGACGGCACACACCAGGGAAGCCGCTGCGCAGATGACCACATATTCCACACCTTGTCTCCAAGAACGCACCATGGGTTCTCGACCCGACGACAACCACCCCAGGTTTCCCCACAACAGATACGGCACGTACCCATAAAGAAAATTTCCCAGGAATCCAAAGAGACTGGCCGGGCCCAGCGTTCCGAAACAATCCCCGATCACGTTCCCGATCCCTGCCCCCCAAGCCGCGGCCGGACCAAAAAGGAGCGAACTGACGATGGGAATCACGTTGGCCGGTCTCAACTCCACAAAGCCGGGGATAATCGGAATCCCCACTTTAAAAGGAATAAGCACAGCCGCATAAATGGCCGCAATTTGCGCGGATAAGACCAACAGACGGGTATCGTGCCAGACATGCCGGAGTTCCCTGTACCATCGACGCGGACTCCAGCATGGGAGAGATTTGTCCATTGAGGGCTTTAAAGCAAGACAGGAAACTTTGATGCGGCAGACAATAACTCGATGGTTCAAGCAATGAGCGAAAAGGTTCTAGTCAACGTCTAAAGTGTTTTCATTTTCTTGCCGATTCATGGCAATTAGAGTTTTTGTTTGCAAATCAAACCTGATCTTTGAGTTTCCGAAGTTGTAATAGCAGGACTGGAATATCGTCCGTGATGATGCTCCAGAGGGTATCGTTGTCAATTCCCAAGTAACCATGAATCAGCAGGTTACGAGTCGCAATTAACTGCCGCCAAGGGACTTCAGGATGCGCATCGCGGACCTTGGATGGAATATGCGTGGCGGCTTCGCCGAGCAACTCCAGATTGTGTACGGTAGCATCGTAGTTAAGACCGCTGGTTGCGAATCCATCCTGGTCGAGACCGTTGGTATAGGCAATGGCTTTTTCAGCAAAGCCAATCATATCGTCCAGATAAAAACCCCATTCACGCTCAGACATGCACCGCCTCTTGTTCGATGAAAGGGCGCAATTCGGGCCGCAGAGCCTTTTCTGTCACCAGATCGACCGAACAGCCCAAGGCATCCTCCAAATGAAACTGCACCCCAAAGTAACGCCGCGACGTAGCGCAACCATCGAACGACACCACAATATCCACGTCGCTGTCAGGACGCGCTTCATCACGGACTGTGGAGCCGAACAAGGTCAACCGGACGACGCCAAAACGCTGTGCCAATTCCGGTTTGACCCGAGTCAGCACCTGCAAGACTTGCGCTCGATTCATGATTGCCTCCCTGTAAAGTTCTTGTTCAATTGAAAATCGTTTTATAGAGCTTGCTTCTTGTGTAAAATTGTTGATGAACGTGACATTATACGTCAGATTGAACCCCTGTTCCATTATTCGGCGAAATAGGCAAAAGGCAAGGGCGGATTTTCTCGGAATTCACGACCGCCCGTGTGTTTGCTACAACAAACCATCCGGGCAACCATCGGCCATCACACAACGGAAAACCGAGACACCGTGAGCACTCGTTCCAACGCCTATTGGAAGGCTAATCTGCGGCTTATTGCCTTATGCCTCGCGCTTTGGGGTGCGGTGTCCTATGGCTGCGGCATCCTCTTTGTCGAACAACTCAATCACTTTTCTTTCGGTGGGTACAAACTGGGCTTCTGGTTCGCGCAACAGGGTGCCATGTATGGTTTTGTCGCCCTGATCTTCTTCTACAATTGGCGAGTCACCAAGCTGGATCAACGCTACCGGGCCGAGCGTGACACACGGGACGGCGAATGAGTCTACAGGATTTGACGGCTCTCGTCGTGGGGTTCACGTTTGTGGTGTATATCGGGATTGCCTTCTGGGCCCGTGCCAACAGCACCAGCGAGTTTTATATCGCCGGCAGACACGTCCCACCCGTTGCCAACGGCATGGCCACCGCGGCCGACTGGATGTCAGCCGCCTCCTTTATCAGCATGGCGGGACTGATTGCCTTTCTCGGGTATGAAGGCAGCATGTACCTCATGGGCTGGACCGGTGGGTACGTGTTACTGGCCATGCTGCTCGCTCCGTATTTACGCAAGTTCGGCAAATTCACCGTGCCGGAATTTATCGGCGAACGGTATGACTCGGACCTGGCCCGCTTCGTGGCCGCCATGTGTCTCATCTTCATCTCCTTTACCTACGTGGCGGGACAAATGCGCGGGGTCGGCATCGTGTTTTCCCGCTTCCTCGAAGTGAAGATCGAGGTGGGTCTGGCCGTCGGGATGTGTATTGTGTTTATCTACGCCGTGCTCGGCGGCATGAAAGGCATTACCTACACACAAGTGGCGCAATACTGCGTGTTGATCTTCGCCTATACCGTTCCCGCCGTGTTTATCTCCATACAATTGACCGGCAACCCGGTCCCGCAGTTGGCACTGGGGTCCACCATGGCGGATGGTTCCGGGTATCTCCTGCTGAAACTGGATCAGGTCCTCATGGATCTGGGGTTCAACGCCTATACGCACCCCTTCAACGATAGTTCCATGATCAACATGCTGGCCATTACGTTTGCTCTGATGGCGGGGACCGCCGGCCTGCCCCACGTGATCGTGCGGTTTTTTACCGTGCCCCGCGTGGAAGATGCACGACGTTCCGCCGCCTGGGCACTGGTCTTTATCGCTCTGTTATATACCGTCGCCCCTGCCGTCGGCGGGCTGGCGCGCTTGAATCTCATTACAACCGTCAATGGCACCGATGGCACCGGGACCGCCTATGAAACCATGCCGAGCTGGTTTCGCACATGGGAAAACTCAGGTTTGATCGCCTGGTACGACCACAATCACGACGGCAAAATCCAACACGCTGCCGGCAGTGCCTTTGCCGGCGGCAAACCCGTCTTTGATCGTGATGCCCGTGGGGAATCGGGCCGGCGCCTGGTCACGAATCCCGGTCCCGGCGACGTTGCCGAGGGTGCGCCCTTTGCCAATGAAGTCTACGTTGATCGGGACATCATGGTTCTGGCCAATCCGGAAATTGCCGGCCTGCCCGATTGGGTGATTGCCTTGATTGCCGCCGGAGGCATTGCCGCGGCTCTTTCTACCGCCGCGGGACTGTTACTGGTCATTTCCGTTGCCGTTTCCCACGACATCTTAAAAAGCACCTTCGCGAAAAACCTGTCAGACAAACAGGAATTGACCGCCGGCCGCATCGCCGCCGCTGTGTCCATTGCCATCGCAGGGTATCTCGGGTCCAATCCCCCGGCCTTCGTGGCCCAGGTGGTGGCGTTCGCTTTCGGACTGGCCGCCTCGTCCCTGTTCCCGGTCATCCTGCTGGGAATCTTTAGTACACGCATGAACAAATGGGGGGCCATTGCCGGTATGCTGACGGGTCTCATCTTTACCATGGGATATATTATTTACTTCAAAGGCGTGTTTATCGACCCCATGGCGGAGAACGTCCCGGCCAACTGGTTTCTCGGAATTTCGCCGGAAGGCATCGGCACGGTCGGCATGTTCTTGAACCTGACCGTCGCGCTGACGGTCTCGCAATGCACCACGCCGCCGCCGGCAAAGATCAGGGAATTAGTCGAACGCATCCGCCTGCCGGAAGCGTGATCACCGATTCCAGAAGATCAACTTGGATACCTATCAGAGAAGGATTTTGGTAAATGACCATTGCTACCAGCAGATGACGTTGTCCGTCATCCAGAGATTGAACCACGCAAGCGCTCCTTTGAGTTCGTCTCGGAATATCATCCCGGCCTTGCCACCTCGGTTGTGCATCGCGACTTCCGGCAGGAGCGGCGCCTAGCCAATATCTGCTTGACAATTCTCCTCTTAGTCATGTAATTAGCTAAGACTGTCATTAAGGAGCCCGCTATGGCAAAAGTGAACGTCCATGAAGCAAAGACCAACCTGTCTCGCCTTCTCTTGCAAGTCGAAGCCGGCGAGGAGGTGGTCATCGCCCGCAACGGCGAGCCGGTGGCACGGCTCGTGCGCGTCCAAAAGCGGGGCAAGCGGCAATTCGGCTCCTGGAAAGGCCGGATTAAGCTGGACGATGCTATTTTCGACGACAGCTTCTTCTTTGACCCGCTGCCGGAGGAGGAGTTGGCCACATGGGAGGGGAAGGCGTAGCCTGTGCGCCTTCTGCTTGATACCCACACATTCATTTGGTGGTTCGCCGGAAACGAACGCTTATCCTCGTCCGCTCGGCAGGCGATAGCGGATGGGGACAACGACGTCCTGATCAGCGCAGCGTCGGCGTGGGAAATCGCCACCAAATACCGGGCCCGTAGACTCACGGACGCGAAGGGGTTAGCCGAGGACATTACCGGCCACATAGCCGATGAGAACTTTGAGGGGCTGCCAATAACCGTGGAGGACGCAGCCCGCGCCGGCGCGTTGCAGGGTCCCCTTCGCGACCCCTTCGACCGGATGCTGATAGCCCAGGCACTTGGGCGCGACCTCGTTCTTATCTCGATTGAAACACTCTTCGACCAATATGGCGTTCGCCGCCTCTGGTAGCCACCTATCCTTCGTAATGGCAGACGCCTAGCCTGTGATATGTTATTGTTTCGACAAAGGTTCCCCCCCGATGACAAAAGCCCAAGGGGCTCTCTCCGAAAATGGAGTAGTCGGGGGGGCTTTTGGTAGCCAAGGAACCCATCAGTAGTCGTGCCTTATCCCGCAACGGAATATATCAATTCACTTCGTACCGCCGACCGGATCAGATCAAAGTAGGTCGCTTCCCCCATCTGAAGTTTCCGATACACGGCCCAGCAACAGTAATCCGCTACCTGTAGGCCGTAGTGTGAGAACGATGCGTGGCGGAACGTTCAGAGCCTTGTGCCGCTCGTAAGCATTCGCGCCAACATACGCCGCACTACGACCTCCACTGCATATCGCTCAGACAGCCGCCGTAACCGTTCGGGCATGCGTGCAGTCCCTCATCCGTACCCGGAGACTAGCTGGCACGCTCCGCAAGCAGCGCACGTACGACGGGTACCAACTCAGCGAATCTCCATCATTGTCTGTGTGGGGTAATCGGAAAGCGGCCAAGTCTTTGGCAACCGCTTCGTCCTCGTTCAGCGAACGTAGTGTCGAAGGATGCGTTGGGACGTTCCTCGTCTCACCCTAGCGGAAAGTCGGCATGGTCTTGAACCTGACCGTCGCGCTGACGGTCTCGCAATGCACCACGCCGCCGCCTGCAAAGATCAGGGAATTAGTCGAACGTATCCGTATGCCGGAGGCGTGATCACCGATTCCAGAAGATCAACTTGGATGCATTAATGAGGTGGACCTGGAAAATCTGACAGGACCAACTTTACTAGCGGATGACTCCGAGGCGGACTCCAGCATGGGAAAGATCTGTCCGTTGGGGGCTTTAAAAGGCGACCGCAGACTCAAGCGGCCAGCAATGGCTCGACATGAGGGCTCGTCGCACAACAAGTGGACTAAGCCACCGCATATTCCAAGGCCCGAGGATTTTCTATCTACTTGGAGGCATTCAGGATTTCAAGCCCGACGATGTTGCCATCCTTGTCATAATCGAGAATCACCCCGGGTTTGTCCTGGTCGCTTTCCTCAACAGGAGCATTGCGCAGTTGAATGGTCAGCGAATGAGTGAGCATTGACACTCCCCCTCTTCCTGATAGACAACTAAAAGGAATTATATATTTTTGACAAAAGATTAAAGGGTGGTACACAAGCGCATCCTCACAATGGCTGTACCACCCTTGAGGAATAGGCTAGAACGAATAGGAGAGTCCAACCAGGACATTGTGATGTATGTTCGTGACCTTCCCGGTATCATAAAAATCCAACTCTGGCGTGCCGAAGAATCGGTAGGATACATCAAAGGCAACCTTCGGTGTGACCTGATACGATAACCCAGCACCGACCTGATACGCAAAGACAGTGTCGTCGTTCTCTGAATTTGGATACTTGGGGCCGCGATCGGTTGTAATTTTGGTTATTTCGCTTTCGACTATCGCCACCCCAAGCCCACCCATCACGAAGGGGGTGATCGGTGAATCGAAGTGAAAGTCATAGGCCCCGTTGAGCATGAAAGCGAGATTTTGAAGATCCCCTTCTGTATCTATCGATATACCACCACCGGAGAACTTATCAAGGGTATTCCGTCTCCATGAAATTTCACCCTCAAGCCGGCCCCCATTGCCCAGAGCGTACCCCACCGACCCCATGACCACTGGTCCCATATCGTCGTCTAGAGTATACTTTGTGGGCTTTGGGTCATACCCACTAAGTCCTTCTACTTCCATGTCTGGCCCAAAGTCGATGCCACCTTTTACCCCCACATAGAACCCTGAATCGGCCCAAGCCGAAGTTGCCACTAGCACCATGAGGAGCCCCAAGAGGGCACCCATGTTTCTTCCGTGAGATTGCTGAACCATTGTACACTCCCCTGATTATGATGTTTTACATTAGGACGAGACCAGACACTGTGCCACCTGAGAGACACAGCGAAATGAAATATAGCAAGGCAGAGGAAGTGCGTCAAGAAAACAAGGCAAAGTCTGAGGCCATCCTCCAAAGTCATAAATTCAAGGTCTTCACTCCAAGGGCCTCTGTATTTGAGCAGCCTGAAAATCTTATAGGCAGCGCAAATCCAAATTTTCGAAAGAATAACTTGCAGATGAAGCGGGAGTCAGTCGACATCCGTGGCAGATCCTGCGACGGAGAGCATTCGTTCTTCATGCATTTCAACAAAATGCCGAATCAAGACAGGTTTTGTCATGAACGCTGGCCAGCGGCGTGTGGCCTGGTCATAACCATAATCTGCTTCGATCAGAGGGTCCGTTAGGTGTTCCGGACGCACCGAAAGCCGGCGTGCGCATGGAGATAGCCTTGGCGAAACCAATTTCGGAATGATCGACGCAACAGGCATGAGGCCGTGGTGGGGGCTCCCCCTTTGACAATGAAATGATCATCGTCGAAGAAGCGAGAGGAATATCCCGGGTAGGTGGGATAGGGCTCGAAGCCTTCAAAGGGATGGAAACGCGTCGAGGTCCATTCCCATCCGTTCCCCACTAATTGGGACACCCCGAATGCGCTGTCCCCTTGAGGATTTGCCGTGACCGGGATCGGGTCCCAAAACCGAAAATGAAAATTCCCGTGAACCCCATTGGCGATCTGGTTTCCCCAAGGATAGGCGCGTTCTTCACCGCTTGGCGTGCCGTACGCCGCCCGATGAAATTGCGCTTCAGTCGGAAGCGAGAGGCCGACCCATTGCGCGTAGGCCTGCGCTTCTCTCAGGGACACATAGACGGGCCAATGCAGGGGAAGCGGAATTTCTTTGAACATCGTCAACAAAAACCAGCGATCTCCCCGTTTGACCCAAAACGGGGGGATAGGACCGCCCTGTTCAACGAACTCTATATATTGTTGATTGGTGATTTTATATTTGCTGATCGCAAAGGCCGGCACGTCTTCTTGCTGTTCGCCAAATTCATTATCCCAACCAAATCCGTCTTGTCGGCCTAAGGTCACGACGCCGTTGGGAATATCGATCATGGTATGCCTGGGAGGCGGCATGTCGGGCGGTGGCGAGAACGGAGGCGAAATTTTCCCACTGCGCGAAACGTGGTGTAGAAGGTAGGCCGTGGTTTCGGCGTGCATCCAACGATGCTCAACAGCCATGCGAAGGACGGTGTCGGGAGCTTCTTCCAGCGCGTGATCAACCGACTCCCGAGCCCTGAGGTTATAGCGTCGGATTTCTTCGAGCGAAGGCCATTCCGAGGGAGTATCCTCTTGTTCTGAGCCTACCGCTGGATCAATGCCTGCCTCAAACAGCGAATCAAATGTGTCATGAAAGGAGGGCTGCCCCAATGTCCAACGACAAATCTGATTCCAATCAAACGTCTCTACATGGCCAACATAAAAAATGACACGATGGCGTTCCGGAATGGGGCGCTCATAGAGCATCTCCGGTTGAAACAGGGAAAAGATGTAATCGGTACAGGCCCGCGCTGCAGCTAATTCCTTTCGTATTTCGACTAAACGCGGCATAATCATTGACGCGAACAGGCACCGGAACTTCTACAATGAGACGACGTCAGATTCCACATTGACGCATGGCACGAGAGAGGCCATGGCTTCTCTCGCCTGGTCTTTTGTAATATATCCATGGTTGGTCTTGTCAAGAAAAAATTAATGATGAACCCACCTGTCCTCAGTGTCCACGATGTGAACAAGGAGTTCGGCTCTGACGTTCAAGTCCTTCGACACATCGATCTCGAAGTGCTTCAAGGCGAAACCCTGGTCCTGATTGGGGAAAGCGGATCAGGCAAAACGACCCTGCTCCGCATGTTTAATGGATTGACTCATCCCAGTTCGGGAGAGGTCCGCATTCATGGAGAATCGATACGAGCCAAAGACCCTATAGCGCTCCGTCGCCACATTGGGTATGTGCAGCAGGATGCCGGATTGCTGCCGCATTGGACGGTCGAAGAAAACATAGGCCTGGTGCCGTTATTGCTCGGATGGGAGCCGAAACGAAGAACGAGCCGAGTGCACGTTCTCCTGGAGCTCATTCATCTTGACCCGCACCAGTTTCGAACGCGTTATCCCATTGAACTGTCCGGTGGGCAACGACAACGTGTGGCCTTTGCCAGAGCCCTTGCGGCCGATCCCGAGATCGTATTGCTCGATGAACCCTTTGGCGCCCTCGATGCGATTACTCGTCACGAACTCCAACGTCAATTCCTGGGGCTTAAGCAACACCTCAAAAAAACCATGGTCATGGTCACGCATGATATCGATGAGGCGCTCCAACTCGGCGATCGCATCGCGGTGTTGAAGGAGGGGCACCTCTTGCAGATCGGGAGCCCGACCGAACTTCTCAACACCCCGGCCCACGACTATATTTTGCAATTGCTTCACCATCGATCTCATGGAGATCACACATGACCAGGCCTACCCGCTCGATTCGTTTTCTGAGCACGCTGGGGTTGGTCTTCTCCATGCTGTTTTCCTCGGCAACACCGGGCTTTTCCCAGGAAGGCCGCATTGTCGTTGGATCGAAAAATTTTATGGAGAACAAACTTCTGGCCGAAATCTTCGCTCAACTCATTGAAGCTCGCACGGATCTTTCCGTAGAACGGCGATTGGGGTTGGCAGGCACGCAGGTCTGCTTTGAAGCGCTTCGCACCGGTGCCATAGATCTCTATCCCGAATACACGGGCACCGGGCTCGTCAGTATTCTTCAGCAACCGCCGACCGGAGATTCCCGAACGGCGCTCAACGTCGTCCGTTCAGAATTCTTGAAGCGTTGGGATTTGTGGTGGCTGAATCCGTTGGGGTTTGAGAATGCCTATGCGCTCGCGGTTCCTCGCTCTCGAACGGCCGACATTCCTCTGCAAACCATTTCAGATCTTGCTAGGATTTCGCCTTCCCTGACGGCAGGGTTCGGGTATGAATTTATCAACCGGCCTGATGGATTACCCGGTCTTGAAACCCGGTATGGTCTCACCTTTCAACGTGTGCAGGCCATGCAACAATCTCTCAAATACCAGGCAGCCGCTGCCGGTGAGATCGACGTGCTCGACGTGTATACGACCGATGGACGGCTTTCAGTGTATGACTTCGTGGTGCTCGAAGATGATCAATTGTTTTTCCCGCCCTATGAAGCATCTGGATTAATTCGAGGCGCTACGCTTGAGCAGCACCCCGAGTTGGGATCGATCTTGGGATTACTAGCCAACGCGTTTGATGCCAAGACCATGCGGCAATTGAATTATCGTCTTCAAGAAGGTGGAGAGTCGATAGAAGTGGTGGCACGCGATGCTTTGTCGGCCCTCCACCTTTTTGTCACCGATGACGCCGACCACGAACCGATTCCTCATCAAGAAGGACTCTTTGCCTATGCTTGGTCGAAGCGAACGACGCTGATGAATCGAACCGTCGAACATCTTACCCTGGCCGGGCTGGCTTTAGGGTTGGGGATCCTTTTGGCTGTCCCCTTGGGATTGCTTCTCGAACGGCACCACACGGTTGCCGAACCCGTCATTCGAGGCATCGGACTCACGCAAACGATCCCTTCCATCGCATTACTCGCCTTTATGATCCCGGTGTTCGGTATCGGCATGCTGCCGGCTGTGATCGCCTTATGGATTTATTCCTTATTTCCGATTCTCAGAAATACCTATTCAGGCCTTCGCGATGCCGCACCTCAGGCCGTGGAAGCGGCTCGTGCGCTCGGCATGACGGAATGGCAAATACTCTATTGGGTACGACTGCCGTTGGCCGCACCCGTCATCATGGCAGGCGTCCGAACGGCCGGCGTCATCACCGTCGGCACGACCACGCTTGCCGCGTTTATTGGAGCGGGGGGCTTAGGCGTACCGATTGTCGCAGGATTACAAATGGCCAACACCACCGTGATCCTTTCCGGGGCGTTGCCCGCGGCGGCTCTGGCGTTGGTGATCGACGGTTTTCTCGGCAAAGTGGAAACGTGGATCAGACCGCATGGCGTATCACTCTGAATCTTGCACAAATGGGGACAACCCATTACAGTTGGCACCCTACACATTCACTCCTCTCAACGACAATACCCATCATCTTTTCATAACGGTAAGGATGCGATTTCATGCTTGATCAATCCAATATTATTATCGACGTACACCTGAACAACCAAGATCCCGATACGATCAAGGAAGAAATTCGCGTGGGACTGCTTTCGACACCACGGAAGTTGCCGACGAAGTATTTTTATGATGATCGAGGATCTGCGCTATTTGAACAAATCTGTGAATTGCCCGAATACTACCCGACTCGCACCGAACATCAATTGCTCAAAACCGTGGCGGATGACGTGATCGCCCAAACCGGTGCCGAGGAATTAGTCGAGTTAGGCTCCGGAGCCGCGACCAAAACCCGGGTCTTGTTGGATGCCATGGCTCGGGCGAACCAACTACGGTTCTACGTGCCGTTTGATTTCAGCGAAGGCATCGTGCGACGAGTGGCGCAAGAACTGGTTGAGGAATATGAAGGGTTACGGGTTCATGGCGTGGTTGGGGATTTCCTGGCCCATTTGGAACACATTCCGCAGGGCGGACGACGCCTGGTCATGCTTTTGGGCGGAACCATCGGCAACTTGGGACCTGAAGCCGCTCCGGCATTTCTGTCGTCGGTCTCTCATGAAATGGATCGAGGCGATTTTCTTCTCCTTGGGGTTCAACTCATCACGAACGTGGAGCGCTTAGAAACCGCGTATAATGATTCGGCTGGGCTCTCGGCCGCTTTCAACAAAAACATGTTGTTCGTGTTGAAGACCGTGATTGGAGCCGAATTCGATCCTGATGCCTTCGACCACGTGGCTCGGTTTAATCATGACGAGTATCGTATTGAAATGCACCTTCGATCGGTTCGAGAGCAAGTGATTCCTATTCCCGAATTGGAGTTAACCCTTCGTCTCGAGGAAGGGGAAGAAATCCTCACGGAAATCAGCACGAAATATACGCGTCCCCACGTAGAGGCACTGTTAACCCGTGCGGGGTTCAGCCCCGTTGCCTGGTATGCCGACCCTGACCACCTTCACGGTCTCGCCTTAGCCCAAAAGCCTTCCGGCTGATGGATTCCCATGATCTATCTGAATTACGCAGCCCTGTGCCCGACTCTTGCCAAGGCTGAAGAGGAAGTCCAACGGACGCTGACCGAGTTCAAACACTATTTGTATTCGGAAGCCGGCATTGAGTGGTATCTTCACAAGGTTCATGATTGTCGGCAAAAAGTCGGCACCCTGTTACATGTGGGTGATCCTTCGACCATCGCGTTTATCACGAATGCCTCCACCGCACACTATCTCTCGCTCTCTTCTTTGAAATGGGAACCGGGTGATACCATTCTCACCACCACACACGAAAACCCTTCCATCACGAGACAGCTTCGTGCGCTCAAACACGATGGAGTCCACATTCAGGCCGTCAGACCTACGTCCCTTCAAACGTTCCTGAATGCGCTGCAGGAACAATTCAACAGGCCCGGCGTCAAAGCCATCGTGATGAGCCACGTGTCGCACGTTGACGGTCGTGTCTTCCCGGTCCATGAAGTGGCCTCATTGGCCAGAGCAGGACAGTGTTTGGTCATCATCGACGGCGCACAAGCCGTTGGCCATATCCCCGTGGATCTGAATGCGCTCGATTTCGACAGCTACTTTTTTACCGGACACAAGTGGTGTGAAGGCCCTCTCGGAACGGGAGCAATGGTGGTACGTGAGGGATTTTTTACGCATCCTCGCTACCGCGCGATTGAAGGAGAACACCAAGGTCGGTCGCCGGCATTCCAATTTGAAATCGGAACGCACAACATCGGGCTCATTGCGGGGCTCGCCAAGGCCTGCGAACAACGACATCAACAGGGCATCAACGCAAAGCCACAGCCGGCCTTTCGACAAACGGCAAAGGAACTGCTGGGCGGGGCTCCGAATTGTCATTTCATGGAATGGCAGGGACCCCATGCTCCCGGCATCCTCACGTTCAAAGGAGCGGAGGACCTGGATCATGGACAGTTTGCCAAACGGCTTGCATCCGAACTGGGGATTATTGTGAAACCCTTTGTCGACTATCCGGAAGGTGACGTACCTGCGATTCGGCTGTCAGGGCCTTCGACGATGAATCAACAGGATTTTCACAATGGCGTTTCGAAGATTGCGCAACTGCTCGGGGCCTAACCGTCTTCTTCTCTCACGACCCGCCTTGCTAGGGTGCAGGCTCGCCCTGGCGTTCCAATCGTTCCTCCAAGCGTCGCAAGGCCTTCTGCCTGGCCTTACCCCAACCGACATTGTCTGAGTCGATGCTCTAAGATTTGAGTCTGTGTCAAGGAATCAACCCGAAGATCGTGCCCCTCAGTCTGCGCAAAGGCCTCCTGAGGAATTAACCCCACCAGCTCGCTTTTCACCACGGCGACGCCTTGAAGGGCCGCCGCTTGTTTCACGGCTTCGAAAGCCACGTGAACGGGCGTTTGGTGATAGTTGGTGAGATTCATTGACACCTGCACGTATCCTTGGCTCTTCAGTTCCAGCCCGATGGCCTTGACTGCCGGCAGTCCGCCATTAGACGCACGAATGGTCTTGGCAATAGTCTGCGCAAGGGACAAATCGTGACTCTGCAGCACAACATTGAAGGCAATGAGCGGATGCCGGGCTCCGACGACGATCACGCCGGCCGTCGGATGCGGCTCGGCCGGACCGAAATCCGGAGCCCAAGCCCGATCAGTTGCCATTTGCTGCATCAGGGCCTCCACCCCCCCCTTCCGAATCTGTTCTAATCGCTTTCGAAAGGGTCGATCGCAGGCTTCCTCATAGAGAAAAACCGGTATCCGAAGTTCCTGTCCAATACGAGCACCGACCTGCCGAGCGAGTTGGACGCATTGGTCCATTGTCGAGCCTGCCAGCGGAACAAACGGCAAGACATCACACGCCCCGAGACGAGGGTGCTGGCCTACGTGATTCTTCAGATTGATCAATTCCGAAGCCTTGGCAACCATTGAAAAAGCGGCCTCTCCCATCGCCTCAAAAGACCCGGCAACGGTCAGGACGCATCGGTGGTGGTCCACATTCCGATGCTGGTCAAGCAGGGAAACCCCTTGAACCGAGGCAAGCGCGTTCTTGAGTTGCTCGATTACACCTGGATCACGCCCTTCACTAAAATTGGGAATACTCTCGACAATGCCGGCCATATCCCTGTTTACTGAAATCGTGCTTTGTTGACAACCTCAAAAAGGTGATATTATAGTCAAAACTACTGATAGGCTTTCATGCTCACGAGCCTCAAGCCCCTAACCCTCTAGCCGCTCAGAACAGGTGATCCCATGACGATGACGCAAGTCCAACCAGCCGCGACCCTTGCCGAGCTTCAAGAATCCAAACCGGATCGGGTGACCATTGTGCTCCTGAGCGGAGATATGGATAAAGCCATGGCCGCCTTCATCATTGCCACCGGAGCCGCAGCCATGGGCATGCACGTGACCATGTTCTTCACCTTCTGGGGGCTGAACGTCATTCGCAAACCCGGGGCGACCAGTGCAGCCAAAGACCTGCTTCGCAAGGCCTTTGGCTGGCTCAACAAAGGAGGGGCCGAGCGCCTGCCCCTTTCAAAGTTCAACTTTGGTGGGCTGGGAACCACGATGATGAAAAAGGTCATGCGAGACAATCATATGCCCGGGGTACCTGAACTGATAGAAACCGCGCAAGATCTCGGCGTCACAATGATCGCCTGTACGACCACATTGGGCTTACTGGGAATTTCAAAGGAGACCTTGATCGACGGCGTGGACCAACTCGCCGGGGTCTCAACCTACCTTGCGGAAGCCAAAGACGGCTCAGTGAATTTGTTTATTTAAGTCAATCGAACACAGGAGTTATTTTCGATGATCGAATACGATATCACCCTCGATACGTTGGGGTACTTCTGCCCCATGCCCATTATTCTCACCTCCAAGAAAATTAAAGAACTCACCACAGGCCAGGTCCTCGAAGTCCTCTCCGACGACGAAGGGATTAAAAAAGACATGCCCGCCTGGTGCCAAACCACCGGCCACGAATGGGTCGGGCTCGAAGAGGAAGAGACGGATCCCAAAACGGTGTATAAGGTCTACGTGAAAAAGGCCAAATAGAGTCTTCCGCTCGATTTCTTTTACCGGATCATTCCCCCCTTGAGGTGGAGTCTGCAAAACAAGGTCGGGATCAGATCGCTGAATGCACAGCGTTCTTAACGGGTCCCCAGCGTAGTCTTTTCCATCTGAAAAGCAGCCGCGTCTCAGTTTAACCGTCAGACTTTGGGAGATCAGGAAAAAGTCGGTTCGAGTTGAAGCTGTTGTTAGGGTACGATACGCGTATATGGAGCAAATGTACTTCTATGCCGATGCCGGATGTTTCATTTTCATGTAGACGCCGCCTACTTCGAGCTCTTCAAGAATCTGGCGCAGCCGTTTTTCTTTTGTCTCCTGGCGCTTGGCGCTGTTTATCCAACCGATGTAGTCATTCTGCTGATACGCGGGACGCTCTTGATAGGCTTCCATCAAGCCTTTTTCGTCCAGAGCCTGTTTGACAAAATCCGGCATCGGGTAGCGTGGTCGCTTCAGTTTGGAAAAGTCCCTACCCATCTGTCTCTCTTTTCTTCTGCATCAACAGGCCTGACAGCTTCCTCTCTCTTAGATACATACTCCATATATATATTATAAATGTGGAGTATAGTTAACATAGCTGCCGATAACAGAAAGGTCTGTCACTTGGCACTCAAACACAAACTGCCCTACAGTTTTCTCCACAATACATTGAACAATGTTCACATATACGTTAACATAACTCGTGCGAGAAATAGTTTTCTACCGTACCAAATCCGGGGAATGTCCTATTGAGAAATTCCTGGACGGTCTCACGTCTCAGCAAGCCCGGAAAACTGCTTGGGTTTTGCAACTCATTGAAGAGCTTGATGTAGTCCCTGTCCAATATTTCAAGAAGCTGGTCAATACAGACGGTATCTGGGAGGTCAGAGTCCCCTCAGGCGGTAATATTTTTCGGTTGCTGGGCTTCCTGGATGGCGGTAACGCGGTTGTCTTAACTCATGGGTTTCAGAAAAAAACTCAGAAAACCCCCAAGAAAGAAATTAAGCTCGCTGAAAATCGTAAGAAAGACTATCTCAACAGGAGACATTCAAAATGAGTGATCTAAAAGCCTATATCCGAAAAAGAAAGAAATCTGACGTTGCGTTCAAAGATGGCTTTGATGAGGGCTACAAAGCGTTCAAAATAGGGGTACTGCTCAAGGAGGCTCGTGAAGCTTCAGGCTTAACGCAAGAAAAAATGGCTGAGAAACTGCATACCCGGAAATCCGCTATTTCCAGAATTGAAAATCATGCCGAAGACATTCGCTTGTCCACTTTAGAAAAATTTGCATCCGCACTCGGACGCAGTCTTGAAATATCAATACAATGAGGTCTACGAGGGTGCTATTTTTCTGAGCCAGCGACGTTCGTCGGTGTTATCCGCCCACTAAGGACGTCAACGCGGAGGCTGCCGCCGTGGGAGCACTCACATTCGAGAACATCAACGTGGCGGAAACGGCCCAGTCGATGAAGGGTTTGGGGTAGATACCGAGAAGCAGGGTGCCGGCGATACTCACGAAAATGACAACTTTCAGTGAGGGTGATACCGAGAGCGGCGTAGGATCGGTGGGTTCGTTGATATACATTTTTTTGACCACGACCAGGTAGTAGTACAAGGAGATGACGATATTGATCAGCCCGACGATCAACAGCGTGTAAAGTTCTTGTTCGATCGCTGCGACAAAGATATAGAGTTTTCCAATGAATCCCGCGAGCGGTGGCACGCCGGCGAGTGACAACAGAAAGATCAGCATGGCGGCCGCGAGAAACGGAGATCGTCGATTCAACCCATTGTAATCTTCAATCTCATCGCTCTTGATCAGATTGCTGACGCCGATGACGACGGCAAAGGCGCCTAAGTTGGCAAACAGGTAGGTGAGCAAATAAAAGAGCATCGCATCACTGCCTCGTTTGGTACCGGCCGCCAGGCCGATCATGACATTGCCGATTTGAGCAATACCGGAATAGGCGAGTAATCGTTTAATGTTCTTCTGGGCGATGGCCACGATGTTGCCATAGGTCATGGACAAGATGGAGGCCACGATAAACAAGAGGACCCACATGGGTTTAAATGTCACGAGCGCGACATAGAACATTCGAATAAGAATGGCCAACGCCGCACCTTTCGGCGCGATCGACAGAAAAGCGGTGATGGGGGTGGGGGCCCCTTGATAGGTATCGGGAATCCAAGAGTGAAAGGGCACGGCACCAATTTTAAAGCCTAAGGCGGCAAAGATCATGATGAAGCCAATGGCTAACCCATAGCTGCCTGGCATCGACACCATTTCGGAAAACACCAGCGTTCCCGTCTCTCCATAGACGAGACTGATTCCATACGCGAGTAACCCCGCAGCGAACACGCCCAGGATGAAGAACTTGAGCCCCGCTTCGTTGGATTTCTGATCTTCCCGCAGATAGGCCACCAGGACATAAAAGCCGAAGGTGGAAAATTCCAACGTGACGAATACGGAGAGCAGGTCTTGCGCCGAAGCCATAAACATCATGCCCAAGGCCGACATCATGACCAGGAAGTAATATTCGCCTTTAAAAAACTTGAACGATTTGACGTAATCGATCGAAGCCAGCAAGACCAGCGCCGTTGCTATCAAAACAAAAATCTTAAAGAAGATCGCCACCCCATCCAGGACAAACGTGTCTTTAAACAGCGCGCCCTGGACTCCGGTGTAATCAAACCAGATCAGATTAATGAGCGTGACGATGATGCCCGCCACACTCAGGTAGGCCAGGTTTTCGTGATCGATCTGTTTAAAGGTAAAGTCGACGGCCAACACCACACACAACCAGATGGTGAGGAAAATCTCAGGTGCCAGGAGGAGGAGGTCTGAGCCCGATAGGGTGAGATCAAACGTCATGACTGGGTACGGTTTTGCAACATCAGGTTACGGTAACAGCCCGGTGGTATTTTGGGTGATCATCGGAGCCACGTGATTGATTCGATCCAACATCGGCACGACCGTCGATCGCACGACGTGATAAAAATGCATGGGGAAGATGCCAAAGAAGATGCTGCAGCCAATCATCACGAGAAGCGGAAGGCGATCCACCCATTGCGATGTGTCACGGGCATGCGCATATTCAGGCGACATGTTCCCATAAAACAACCCGCGCATCATTTTAAAGAGATAGGCCATCGTCAACACGATCCCCAACACTGCCACCACCACCTGGAAGGGATATTTCTCCCACGAGCCGACGATAATCATAATTTCGGCAATAAAATTCACGGTGCCCGGCATACCGACCGATGCCATACAGGCGATAATAAACGCCCCGGCCAAGAACGGCATGTTCTTGACCAGTCCGCCCAGGGATGGAATATCCCGGGTATGGGTTTGGTCATATACCCAGCCTGCCATGGCGAAGAGCATGCCCGTGGCCAAGGCATGCGCAAACATGTAAATCACCGCCCCGGTCAGGCTGATGTAATCCAAGGCGGCCATGCCCAAGAACACGTAGCCCATGTGACTGGAGCTGGAATAGCCGATGACATACTTCGTATCTTTGGCGAAATACGCGACAAACCCGCCATAGACAATGCTGAACACACACAACACCGCGGCGATGGGCATGAGCTCTCGTGTGGCTTCGGGAAGGATTTCATACGCCACGCGAATAATCGAGAAATGGCCGAGTTTCATCAGCACGCCGGCATGCAACATGCTGGTCGCGGCCGGGGCCGCGGCGTGACCGACGGGAGACCATGAATGCAAAGGCCAAATGGGCGCGATGGACGCAAAGCCGAAAAAGACCAACAACCAAATAATCGTCGCCATCGTTCCATCAAAATGGGCCACTTCCCGCAGCACCAAAATATCGAACGTTTGGACGGGCGAGAAATGATAAATCAGCAGGATGCCCATCAACGCGAACACCGCCCCTGCCGAGAGGAACAGCGTGAGCTTCATCGCGGCGTATTCTTTGCTGTTCGCCCCGAAGTTCAGAATGAACCCGACCGAATCCCTCAGCTTGCGGCCTTCGGAATCGGTCATGCCCAAATACCCTTTGGTATGACTCCCCCACACGCCCAGCAACAAATACATGGGCAACACCGACATTTCATAAAAGAAGTAGAGGAAGAACAGGTCCAGCGACATGAAGACCCCGATGGTCGCCGCCGCCAGAATCAACAAGAAGATATAAAATTCTTTGGTGCGATCTTTGATGTGCCACGAAATAAAGATACCTGCAAACAGCAGAATGGCCGACGCAAAGACCAAGGGAGCCCCGATTCCATCCACCCCGATATGAAACGCGATGCCCAGTTCCTCGGACCACGCCCACTTGGTGATAAATTGAAAGCCGCCTTGGTTGGGATCATAGGCCAGAAAGACGTACAGAGAGGCGAGCAGCGCCGTCCCGGCGGAGGCCACGGCCACAGCACGCACCCGTAGCGGTTCACGATTGGGAATAAACAGCAACACGACCGCCCCCAGGAACGGGGCAAACAAGGTTGCCAGTAAGGCCAATTCTCCCATCGCTTAGTCCTTCCCTCCGGGTTCATGGGCTAAGGCATGAGACAGCAGCATCCGGTCTCGTTCAATACTTGCGAGCGACCCGCGATCCAACCGATCCACGACGGCCTGCACTGATCCATTGACCATTCGCAAAAACGGTGAGGGGTATAACCCGATCCAGAAAATCATCACACACAGAGACACGGCGATAATCGATTCGCGTTGCGTCAGATCCTTGAGCACTTGAGGAACTTTCTCGCCGATGGGTCCGAAAAGCGCCCGCTCGTAATACCACAGGAAATAGACTGCCGCGAAGATCACCCCCGAGACGGCCACGACACCATACACCCAATGGGCTTGAAAGGCGCCAAGCAAGATCAGAAATTCTCCGATAAATCCATTTGTTCCGGGCAATCCTATCGAAGCCATCCCGATGATCAAAAAGAACGTGGCCAGTACGGGCATTTTTGAAGCAAGGCCTCCGCAATTTTCGACGAGCGTATTGCCGAGCCGGCCATAGAGAAACCCTGCGAAGAAAAAGAGCCCTGCGGTGGTAAAACCTAAATTGATCATTTGCAGCAAGCTGCCTTGCAGACCCTGGAAATTCAAGGCAAACAAGCCCAACACGACAAACCCCAAATGGCTGATACTGCTGAAGACGAGTAGGCGTCTGAAGTCAGATTGCATGATGGCGATAATCGCGCCCCAGATGATGGCGGCCAAGGCCAAGGCCATGACAATCGCCACCACGGTTGCATGTGTCGAGGCTTCCGGCAACAACGGGAAGGTAAACCGAAGGAATCCATACGTTCCCAACTTGACACCCGCCAACACCACGGACATCCCGATCGGTCCTTGCACGAGCGCATCCGGCAACCACGTGTGGAAAGGAAAGACCGGCGCCTTAAAGGCTAATCCCATAAAGATGAGCCAAAAGATGAGAATCTGATCCTCGACCGGAACGGGAACTTGCAACAAGGCTAATAAGTCGAAGCTGTAGGTATTCGTGACCTCGTGGTAATTCAAACTTAACAGCGCGAAGCCGACCAACATGAACACACTGCCCAACAAGGTGTACAACACATACTTGAGTGCGGCATATTCTTTTTCCTCGCCGACGCCCCACAGTTTAATCAGGAAATAGCTGGGCACGAGCATGAGTTCCCAGAACACAAAGAAGAGAATCAGGTCGATGGAAACAAAAATCCCCATAATCGTCGTTTCCAACGCCAAGATACTCATAAAGTACGGTTTGATGTTTTCCTGAACAGCATCCCAGGAATAGAGAATGATCAGGACCATGATGAAGGCCGAGAGGCCGACAAACAAGACGCTGATGCCATCGACGGCGAGGTGATAGGAAATACCGAGATCTGGAATCCAATTCAGTTGTTCGCTGAATTGCATGGCCGCAGATTCCGGTATGAACCGGAGCAACAAGAACACGGCAAGGCCTAACTCGAGAACCGCGATTCCCAAGGCAGACTTCTTGATCAGATCGGTATCCCGTTGCGTCCACAACACAATCGCCCCGAGAAGCGGAAGCACGAGCAGTATCGACAAAATCGGGAATCCAAATTGCAGTTCTTCAAGCATCGCCGATGACTCAACCCTATAAGATCGATGTTCCGGTTAACCACACTAAGAGAAAATGCGTGAGAAGAAAAAGACCGATAACAATCACGGCGGCGTAATGATTGACTGACCCGGTTTGCAATTTCCGCCATGACCAGGACGTCAAATGATTGGCATACCCAATCACATTGAGCCCCCCATAAATCACGTGTTTCTCGGCCCAGGTCGCTCCTGCCGCGCTGATGTCTGTCCCACGACCGATCCCCCTGATGAAGCGATCGATCACGTGTTGATCAATCCAATCCCATATCCGGCCAAGCCGTTTACAGGGCTCGACGAAGACGGCATCGTACAGTTCATCCACATAGTATTTATTCAAAATAATTCGATACGCTCCGGCATACCGTTTCGACCAGTCCTCTGCCATCGTGGGTTTGATCGCGTACATATAGTGCGCCAACCCCCAACCACCCAACGCGATACTAATGGCCACCGCCATCAAGCCGAGTAAGGTCCCCATGCTGACGTCATGAGGCACCACTCCCAAGGGCGTGGCCACGGATTCCAAAAATCCCTGGAACCAGCCATGTTCCGGTGGCACGCCCAGAAA
Source organism: Nitrospirales bacterium (assembly GCA_965247845.1). Taxonomy (GTDB): domain Bacteria; phylum Nitrospirota; class Nitrospiria; order Nitrospirales; family UBA8639; genus Bin75. Next base: position 1,191,432 of record OZ252040.1, read on the forward strand.
CCCGCCCAGCACGGAGAGCCCCGCCAAGATGATTAACGGCCTGGTCATGACCGGTGGAGACTCATGAATATGCTGTTCCACCTTCGGGTCGACCCGGGACTGCCCGTAAAACGTGAGATAGGTGAGACGGAACATATAAAAGGAAGTCAGGAATGCGCCAATCGCCGCAAAGAGATACAGCACATAATGATGCTGGAGAAAGGCATGGGCCATAATTTCATCTTTGCTCCAAAACCCTGCCAAAGGAGGAATGCCGGCAATCGCCAAGGTGCCGATGAGAAACACGGTGTACGTGATAGGAATTTTTTTAGAGAGCCCTCCCATTTTTCGAATGTCCTGTTCCCCTTCGAGCGAATGGATCACCGCACCGGCGGAAAGAAAAAGGAGCGCTTTGAAAAATGCGTGGGTCACAAGATGGAAAATAGCGGCAATATACGCCCCGACCCCACAGGCCAAAAACATGTAGCCCAGCTGACTGACGGTTGAATAGGCCAGCACCCGCTTAATGTCGTTTTGCACCAGTCCGATCGTTGCGGCAAATAACGCGGTGAGGCCACCGATGATCCCCACCGTGGCCATGGACACGGGGGCCATATCGTATAACACGTGAGTGCGTACCACCATATACACCCCGGCCGTGACCATCGTCGCGGCATGGATCAATGCGCTCACCGGCGTCGGGCCCTCCATGGCGTCGGGCAGCCACGTATATAACGGAATTTGGGCGGATTTCCCGATCGCGCCGACTAACAAACACAGCGTAATGGCTGTGGCCATTTCGATGGAGAGTTGGTTCGCATTTTCGAAGACTTTCAAGTAATCCAAGGTCTTAAAATTGACGAAGACTAAAAAGATCGCGAGCAGGAATCCGGCGTCGCCAATCCGGTTGACCACAAACGCCTTGGTGGCAGCCTTGGCCGCAGAGACCTTATTGAAGTAGTACCCAATCAAGAGATAGGAGCAGAGGCCGACCCCTTCCCATCCGATGAAGAGCACCAAGAAATTGTTCCCCATGACGAGCAACAACATGGAGACCATGAATAAATTCATGTATACAAAGAAGCGGGTAAATCCGTCTTCTCCATGCATATACCCGATAGAATAGACGTGAATCAGAAATCCAACCCCGGTCACGACCATCAACATCACGGCGGTCAGCGGATCAATCAGAAATCCAAAATTGACATGCAGGTCGCCGCCGAAAATCCACGAATAGGCAATGACTTCACGGGGAGTGGGATCGGAGAGAACACCTAGTAATACCGTGATGGCACAAAGAAAGGAGAGCCCAACGGATCCGACCGCAAGACGGCCGGCCAGGTCGACGGCATACCGATGACCGAGCAGGCCATTGATCAGCACCGCAACGAGAGGGAAAACCGGTATGAGAATGACGAGAAGATCGGACACGTTACCACTTCAACAGATTGATCTGGTCGACGTTCGTCGCAATTTTTCCACGGAACACCACGATAATAATCGCCAGGCCCACGGCGGCCTCACCGGCCGCAATCGCGATCACAAACAACGCTGCCAATTGGCCGGCCATCGATGAGAGATAATGGGAGAACGCGACAAGATTGATGTTCGCCGCATTCAACATGATCTCCACCGACATCAAGACAATAATAAAATTCCGGCGAATCAGGACGCCTAGCAACCCTGTCATAAACAGGATGAAACTCAACGCCACATATGCTGAAAGAGGAATCATGACGATCCGCTTACGTTGGCTTATCGGCCCCGGGAGCCGGAATAGACGGGGGTTTGGCCAATACAATCGCCCCGATAATTGCGCCTAAGAGAAAGACCCCCACGATCTCGAATAACAACAAATAGTCGCTAAACATGGTGATGCCCACGGCATGACTCGGTCCGGTCTGTAACACAACCTCCGGGGTCGCGGTCCCTTTGGCCCCGCCATAGGGGGTTTGAAACACCAAAATGAGTAATTCGCCAAGAATCGCGACACCGGCGAACAGGAAAAAGGGATATTTCTTATGCAGATACTGTTCTTCGGTTTTCAGGTTGAGCAACATCAAGACAAAGAGATAGAGCACGAGGATGGCCCCGGCATACACAATGATTTGCACGGCAAAGAGAAACTCGGCATTGAGTAAGACGAAGAGCCCGGCCACGTGCAGGAGTAAGGAGAGCAGGCTCAGGCCGCAATGGACAGGACTTTTCAAGGCAATCGTGAAAATCCCGGACAGGATACTCACGGTTGCAAAGTACCCAAACAATAAATAGATCATCGTGAAATACTAAGAGTCAGAGGCCTCGGTTTTTCCTATAGGTTGCGGGAAATTATAGCGGTAGGCGCGACTCTCCTCATCATCTTGTTCCTGATTATGGGCATAGAGATACTTTTTGGCGTCTGTTAGATGTTGCTCGCCTATTTCGTAGAGTCGCTTTTTGTCGAAGAGGAGGGTTCGTTTATCATGAGTCGAATACTCATACATCTTCGTCATGGCCAACGCATTGACCGGACAGGCTTCGACGCAATACCCGCAAAACACGCATTTGGTAATATCAATATAAAACTCGGACGCATACCGTTGCAGCGGCAGAGTCTTATCTTCTTCACTAATGACTTTGATACACCGAGACGGACAGGCGACCTCGCAGAGGTCGCACCCGACGCACCGTTCCTGCCCATTGTCGTACCGTAACAAGCCCAATGCTCCACGATGCGCATCAGGGATCGTTCGCTTTTCACGAGGATATTGGAAGGTCATCGGTTGATGAAACATATGCTTAAACGTGACCTTCATCGCTTTCCAGATTTCGCGGAACAATACCGCGTCCCAGAATTTTTTCGTTTGAGTTGGAGTATCCATAAAAAAGAGACTCTCCTAAATTTTTTCGATCGTCACCCGCGTCAATTTGAAATAGGGAACGCGCGTCACAGGATCCACGGCAACCCGGACTAAATCTTTGACCGGAGGATCATTGAAATGTTCAGGAAATGCACAGGTTCCCGGCAACACACTGCCATCAGCTTGCACCCCTAACTCCAGGCTTCCTTGATCCGAGGTCACGCGCACACGGCCGCCTTCAGCAAGGCCCAAGCGTTCACATTCTTCCAGGGACATCCGTAACGCTTTGGTATTCGGCGAAATATCCATCAACCCGGAAGCTTTCGTGGACAGTTTCCCTGAATGATAGATGAGTTGAATCAATTTCAGCCCATAGGGACGACCTGCCCCTTGGGCATTGCCATTGACGGCATATCGGGCGCCGACCGAATCCGGGTAGCCGTTTTGAAGGTACGCAGTAGGATCGGCGACGACGGGTTGGGGTTGGCCGAGATTATAGTAGCCGGGGAGCAGCTTTCGAATTTCTGCTTGAATATCTTGCGTCGTTTCATAAGGCAGCGAATGCCCCATGCTATTGGCAAGCCCCACCATGATATGCCAATCCAACGCACTCTCGCCCAACGGGTCCAACGCCGGCCTGACAAATTGAACCATCCCCTCTTGATTGGTGACGGTGCCGTCCTTTTCCGCAAACGTACACGCCGGGAACACCACGTGCGCATGTTGCGCCGTCTCTGTCAGAAAGGGATCCTGACAGATCAACAATTCCAATTGACTCAATGCCTCCTCCACGCCGAATGATTTCGGCAGTGTGGCCAACGGATTTTCTCCTACCACGTAGAGGGCTTTAATTTTTCCGGCACGACAGTCCTCTAAAATTTCGATGAGGGATTTGCCGGGTTGCGCACTCGGCAATGTCGTGTCCCACGCCGCAGAAAATTTTTGGTGCGCCGTGGCATGATCATAGGCCACTGGTCCTGGAAGGAATTCCGGCGCGACCCCCATATCCACGGCTCCCTGTTCATTCCCCTCTTCGGCGAACGTGTTAATCCCACACCCGGGCTTATTCAATTTCCCCGTCACCCAAGCCAGATCGATCAGCGATAACATATTGTCATAGCCATTGGGCTGGCGCACGATCCCTTCTCCACACACAATGACGGAGCGCGGGGCTTCCGCAAAAACGTTGACAATCTCATGAATCGTCTCGATCGAGACCCCCGTTTCCTCAGCCACGGTGTCAAGAGAAACCGCATGAGCGGCCGCTTTCAGGGCAGCCAATGCTTCAGGCGCTTGAGCAACGACATCAGGATCAATGAGATCTTGCTCCAAGACCGATTTGACCAATCCCTTGACGAGCGTTCCCTCCGTACCCGGTTTGACCATCGTCGGATGCGACGCTAACTTGGCCAGATTGGTTTGCATGGAATCCACCACAATGACCGACGCTTGATAGGTCCCTAGCGCGGCTTTCACTCGCAGGCTGGCCACGGGATTCGTTTCCGTGATGTTGGCCCCCACCACCAAGATGGCCTTGGCTTTTGTGAGATCCGCGGAGGTGTTCATCATACGGTTGATCCCGAGGGCATGATGAACCGCCCGCACAAAATTCATATGACCATACCGTGCGCTACTGTCGACATTGTTGGTCCCGAGCACGGTCCGCATGAATTTTTGGAAGACATAGAGTTCTTCATTCGTGCATCGTGCGGTCATCAAACCCGCAATGGCATCAGACCCATATTGACCTTTGATTTGCGTCAGCCGCTCGGCGGCCGTATCTAACGCTTCAATCCACGGGGAAGGGACCAGCCCCGTCTCTTTTCGAATGAGCGGCTCCTTCAGTCGATCTTTACTATCAATAAACTGGAAACCGAACCGCCCCCGCACGCAGATCCCTGCATGACCGTTGATCGTATCCCCTCGATCACCCCATTTGTTTTTCCAGGATAAGGGAGAGGTCACCCGCACGACTTCCGTATCCTTGGTTTCCACATACATTTGACAGCCATCACCACAGTAATTGCAGGTAGTCGTGGTTTTTCGGAGTTGCCAGGGTTTATACACGTATTTTGAAAATTTATTGGTAATCGCTCCCACAGGACAGACAGCGAGGCAATCACCGCAAAATTCACAATCCAGGGCGTGATCACCCTTCGCCACCACTTGCGTAAACCCGCCCTTCTTCATGAACTGCAAGGCGTCAATGCGCTGAACGTCTTTGCAAATATTGATGCATTCCCCGCACGCAATGCAGCGATTCATATTGAAGTCGAGCACTAAACTGCGTGTATCTTCCGGAATATTTTTCTGTTTGGCGTTGGCCAGATCGGTGACCTGATGCTCGAATGCCATGTCTTGCAGTTCGCAATGCCCATCGGCGTCGCAGACCGGACAATCCAGCGGATGCACGGACAGATGTTTTTCAACGGCTTTCTTCCGAGCCGCAAACAGATCGTCCCCATCCGTACGAATTACCATCCCTTCGGTCGCTTTGGCGGTGCAAGAACGCACCGGAGACTTCTTGCCTTCTTGCAGCACCAAACACATACCGCAAGAGCCAAAGGGATCAAAGGTGTAGTGATAACACATAGCCGGGACAATTTTGCCCATGCTGGAAATCACGTCATACAGCGAAACCCCTTCTTTCGCGGTGACGGTTTCGTCGTCAATACTCAACTCAATCGTCGTGGCTTCAGTATCGGGTGTCGTGACTGGTTTGAGTGCCATCTATTTCTCCCGCCCCTGCATTCAGGAGCTCATCATGTTTTCTCTCTACTCACCCAACTGTACAGGCTGTTCAAAAAGTCCACCAGCAAGGCCGCAGGCAGCAAGAAGGCTGAGGCGTACGGAAAAAGTACGTTGAAGCCTTCGAGCAACGAGAACGCCGCTGGTGGGTTTTTTGAACAGTCTGTTATCGATCGCATTCTCCCATCACAATATCATACGACCCAAAAATCGTGACTGCATCGGCGATCATGTATCCTTTAGCCATATAATCAAACGCGCCCATATGGATAAAGGACGGGGACCGAATCTTTAAGCGATACGGGTTCCCGCCTCCCGTGCTCACGATATAAAACCCCAGCTCACCTTTATGCGCTTCCGTTCCACAATAAATTTCCCCGGGTGGCGCATCGAACCCTTGTGAAAACAGTTTAAATTGCTGGATCATGGATTCGAGATTGGTAAACACCCGGTTCTTGGGCGGCAGCGTGACGCTGGGCACATCAGCCATCACAGGCCCCTCCTTCGGCATTTGCTCCATGCACTGACGAACGATCTTGATGCTCTCGCGCATTTCTTCAATGCGGACCCAATACCGATCATACGTGTCGCCATTTTTGCCGACCGGCACGCTGAACTCGCACTTGGGGTAGGCCCCATACGACTCGTATTTGCGTAAGTCATAATCGACGCCTGAACCCCGTAGCGTCGGCCCACTCAACCCATAACCCAACGCATCCTCAGCCGAGATGACCGCCACACCCACGGTCCGAGCCAACCAAATACGGTTTTTTTCCAGGAATACCACATATTCATCAATCTTGGGAGGAAAGTACGCAAGAAAGTCTCGAATCTTGTTCTCCAGTGAGGGGGTAAAATCTCGTTCCACGCCACCAATACGATACCAACTGGTCGTCAGCCGCGCCCCGCACAGTTCATCGAACCAATCAAGCAGAATCTCGCGGTCACGAAACGTGTAGAAAAACACGGTCATCGCACCAATATCGAGTGCTTGCGTCCCCAACCAAAATAAATGCCCGATAATCCGCTGGACTTCCGCCACAAGGGTGCGTAAATATTCCGCCCGCTCGGGCACGGTCACGTTCATCAGTTTCTCAACGGCCCGACAATACGCAAAGTTGTTGTACATCGCGCAGACATAGTCGAGACGATCCGTATGAGGAATAAATTGATGATACGTCCCATGTTCGGCGAGTTTTTCCACGCCCCGATGGAGAAAGCCCATCACAACCGTGGATTTCATAATCCGCTCTCCTTCAAGATCAAGGATCACTTTCAGCACACCATGCGTCGCAGGATGCTGCGGCCCCATGTTCAATAGCAGTTCCTCGGTCCGGAGGATCGGAAGATTTTTAGTCTCCGGATGCGCCGGATCGACCTTATAGACGGTTTCGCGTTGGTCCTGTAAGTGCGCCATGGTTGCTCTTGCTCTCGAAGGGTGCCGCCTACCCGTTAGGAGGCTGTGCCTTCATTCAGAAAATCAAACGTATCGCGCCATCCCTTCCCTTGCAGCGGGAAATCCTTTCGTAGCGGATAGCCTTCGGGAAAGTCATCCGGCATCAAAATTCGCCGCATGTCCGGGTGGTTGTTGAAACGAATGCCCATCATGTCAAACACTTCCCGCTCCATAAACTCCGCACCCGGCCAAATATCCGTCAACGAATCGACATAACAATCGTGTTCCGGAACCCGCGCTTTCACGCGAAGGCGATGACGATGGCGGATGGAAGAGACTTCATAGACGACTTCAAAGCGCTCGTCTTCATCCGGCCAATCCACTGAGCTGACATGCACGATATAATCGCAATCCATGGACGGATCATCCTTCAGGAACCGGCAGATCGCATGTAAGGCTTCGCGTTTCACCGTCACGGCCAGATCGCCACGCCATTCTTGGGCATTCAGGAACCCGTCGGAAAATCGGGCTTGGATTGTTTCAGCAAGGGGATGCATTATCCGATTGCCTTATCCTTGGGCCTGACCTGCTCGGGCTGTTTGGTAAAGACCCGCTTCTGCATAATCTGATCCTGAAGTTTTAAAATCCCATCAAATAAGGCTTCGGGGGTCGGCGGACACCCAGGCACATAAATATCGACGGGAACAAATCGATCCACGCCTTGGACCACACTATAGCTATCGTAAATATTCCCGGACGTCGCGCAGGACCCCATGGAAATGACATATTTGGGTTCCGGCATTTGGTCGTAGATTTTTCGAATGACCGGAGCCATACGCCGACACACCGTCCCCGCCACAATCATCAAATCGGATTGGCGCGGAGAGCCACGAAACACGCCGGCCCCGTACCGATCGATATCATACCGAGAGGATACCGCGGCAATCATCTCAATCGCGCAACAAGCCAACCCGAACGTCATCGGCCAAAGCGATCCTTTCCGCGCCCAATTTGCAGCTTTTTCCAGAGACAGCATGATGATCCCGATATCGCCGTCTTTTTCATGCTTTTTCCCTATTTGTATCAGCCCCATAAATTCCTCGTTTCTAGTCCCACTCTAACGCGCCTTTTCTCCACGCATACACATAGGCCACGACAAAAAGACCGATAAAAATCATCATTTCAATGAGGCCGATCACGCCAAGTTGGTCAAAGGTGATAGCCCAGGGATAGAGGAAAATGACTTCAATATCAAAAATAACAAACAGCATCGCGATGACATAATACCGGACGGGAAACGGGATACGAGAATCAGAAAAAGGCTCACTACCACATTCATAGACGCTTAATTTTTCAGTTTCCGGGTATTTCGGGTGGACGAGATAACTCAGGGCAAGCGTCACCAGACCAAACCCCAGCGCCAGTATAATAAACAGGACAATTGGCGAATATTTCGCTAAATAGTCTAAAAACAGATCGAACTCACTGGCCATGAGAATTTGACCTCGCAAAAGTCAAAAACTTCAATCTTTTCGCAGGAGTTTGCATCGTAGCACCACATTTTCGGACGAATCAAGAGAACAAAAGACCTACCATCCCGTTAGCAAAAGCCCCAATGCCGTCATTCCCCTGGGGAAAGAATCGGCATCCACCCTCGAAGCGGGGGCCCGTACGTACGATTTTCCGGGATACCGGAAGAGAGAATGGAGAGGAGAGAGGAGAAGGAAGGGCTCTTTATGACTTCCGCATATCCTGCGGCGGACGTTTCAAGTCTTTGGGAGGCAACAATTGCGAACTTTCCCATTCATTTATCAGGGGAGAGACCGCCTTGGCCTTCTTCCGCCGATGGATCTGCGTTTGAATGCGTTTCGGCGATTTTCCGTCAGATTGTTTTTCTTTATCAGGCTGAACGTGATTCATAGATAAGCGCCATGATAGAAGCAGTCCGTGAGAAGCGCGGAGGAAGAGCCTTGGAGAGAAATTGTCAGGACCGGGTACGTTTCCCGTTTTTCGCCAAGTCTTTGATGGCAAGCCGTAACTCGGATTGAACCATCTCCATCAGAGGCTCACGAAAGTTTTTCGTTTTTAAGGCCGTCCGTAATTCTTCCTCCGTGACTTCCTGAATCACTGATGCCAATGTGTTGTGGATCGCGGTCCGAACGCTCTTTCGAATGACCGACTTTATTCCGGCAGTGGAACTTGGCATTGCTCCTTCCCCCTTCTTCCGTCAAGACACCATCTTAAAAGAATTTAGATGCGTAAGTCTACCTATGGTGATCTCAAGAAAGCTTTCGCGGGTTTTTCGATAAGCGTCTCAATCCCTAACAGTCGAAAAGACCGACAAGGGATTACGGAGAGGGCGCGGACCACTGTGGAATACGCGAAGGCTGCTCTTCTAAATGGCTGGTATCATAAATACGTTCATTTCCGGTGATGCCATCCTCGTCCGGGTCCGACCACATCTCGCCTTTGCCTGTTTCAAATTCCCCATTCCCGTTGAGATCCAACCAATAGAACAACGGAGCCCCCACCGTCACGACGACCGGTGTACCGAATTCATCCAGCCAGACTTTGTAGGTTCGTCGGGCCGTCATATAGTTCACCACACTATCCCCGTTCATATCAAATTCCCTGAAGAATAAGTCATTGCGCCAGTCGTAATACGCCTTGACCTCACGATCGTCAAACTCTTCGGGCTCTTCCGGAAGAGGCGAGAAATCTCGCAAATGCGTTTCCTGAGAAGACTGGGAAGGCGCCCGAGAAGTCGAATGACTCGAGGGCGTGGTCGCATTCAATGAATGTTCTTGTCCATACACCGGCAAGGTCGGCACACCCATGGTCTCGACAAGAACCCAAATCATCACGGGAAGCGCACCTTTCCATGTTCTCTTTTTAGTCATGATCTGTCACCCGAGTCTAGACCTCATGAGGCCTGTTCCATGTGGGTATTATAATAGAAAACCCTCAACTCGGCAGGCACGTGGCCGGACCCACGGGTTCAGCTCCCTACTCCCCGGATTCAGACGAGATTCAGGGTTTTTTCTCAGGAACCTGATTCCCTTCGTTGTGAGGTCATGATTCCTTTGGCACAATAGCCTGTATGTCATCATCATATGCCGATGTCGTCTTTCCCCCCAGACTCTCTCAATCATTTACTTATCGTATTCCTCAGGCGTGGAGTTCCAGGCCCAAAGTGGGGCAATGGGTCTTAGCGCCGTTCGGGCCACGTCTCAAGCCGGGAATTATTGTCTCTCTTACCGAGAACACGAAGCAACCTCCTATTGATCCGAGCCGCATTCGCGAACTCCATCTCATCACGTCCGCTCAATGGGACCTGGATCTCAATCTCATTGCCTTGGCGCAATGGATGGCCGACTATTATCTGGCCCCGGCAGGAAACTGCCTGGCGCTTGTCCAGCCGCCGCGACTCCCCTTTCACAGTAGCACCCGCTGGGCCATTACCCCGCAAGGGCAACAACGCTTGGAAACCATTCGGACCGGCACCTCCACGCACAGACTCCTTGCCGCTCTTGCCAAACGTCCCAAAGGCCTGGCGCAATCAACCATTGACACGCTTCTGGACAACCCCTCCACGGTGTTGCAAAGGCTCAAACGACACAAATGGATTCAGGACCAGCAAGACTGGACCGAACTGCCGTTTCAAATCGACCCCACACCAACGCCACCCGTCAAGAGCTTTCCGGAAGTCCCGGATGAAAGTCCCGGCCTTTTTTCATGGTTGAGCCGTTTTCAGCAGAACCTTCAGGCGAAACGATTCAGTGAGGTGCTAACCACTGAATTGGAATTTCCGCACCCCCTGTTAGGCACAGTCATACGAGAAACCATGGCCCAAGCACGCACGGTCCTGGTGATTGCTCCGAATATCAACCTGTCGGCGCAGTTGGTCTCTCATCTTCAGCACTCGGTGAAATGTCCGATAGGAGAGTTTCACAGCGGCCTTTCAGACAAACAGCGTTTTCAACACTGGCAAGCCATCAAACAAGGGCACTATCCCGTGGTCGTGGGGACCAGATCCGCGCTGTTCCTTCCTCTCCCTTCCCTGGGCTGCGTATGGGTCGAACATGAAGAGGATAGTGCCTATAAAGAAGATCCCAGTCCACACTATCATGCTCGGGAGGTCGCACGAAAAAGAGCCGCGTTGGACAACGCCGTACTCGTGCTGCACACGCCTTACCCCACACTTGAGACCGTCCATCGCTTTGCGAACGACGACGAGTCTCCACGGGCTTTCGCCGGGCGGACGAATCCGATTCAGATGATCAGCCTTCAAGACACCTCGTTTGGCACGATTTTCTCCGATGCCTTGCAGCACGGCATCGAGCAGGCCCTGGCCCAAGGTGGCGGGGCGGTTGTCTATCACAATCGGAAAGGATTTTCCTCGTCCCTCACCTGTCGGGATTGTGGAATGGCGCCACAATGCCCGCGCTGCCGGATTTCGTTGAGTCTCCAACAATCACAACTGCAATGCCCCTATTGTGGGCAGGCCCAGCCCATGCCGGCCACGTGTCCATCCTGTTCCGGCATTCGTTTAGAGCCGGTTGGATTCGGCACCGAACGCCTTGAAGAAGAATTGCGACGGTTGTACCCCCATGCAACCATCGGACGCTATGACGGCAACACGATCAAGAGCGAATCCGCTGCACGCCATATCCGAGAGCAATTTTCCCAAGGGAAGATCCAGATTGTCGTTGGGACACAAATGCTCTTTCAGTCCTCACCCTTCACGCCGGTGAGATGCGTCGGCATCCCCTATGCGGACGCAGGCCTTCACGTTCCAGACTTTCGGTCCTCTGAACGCGTGTTTCACCATGTACAACAGGCCGTCGATCTGCTGACTCCCGGCCTCTCCGGCTCCGCGATTATTCAAACACGCCTGCCCTCCCACCCGGTGATGCACGCCATCGGCCAACAACAGCCCAAGCTCTTCTATGACCATGAATTGGCCTTTCGCCAACTGGCGGGGTATCCACCCTTTGGGCATCTCATTCAGTTGCACGTATCAGGCCAAGAGGCAACGGAAACCGAGGAGGCTGCAAAAACATGGCAGCAGCATCTCACAAGACAGCTCGCACACATGATCGCGAGAGGAGAGATGCAACAACATGAACATGACGCCATCCTGGGCCCCCTTGCCTTGCATGGGCCCAAGCCGCGAGGACTGTCCCGCTATCATCTTTTGGTCAAAGTTACAGACGGTGCCGCCGGGAGAACCCTCGTTCGACAGACGCTTGAGTCGATGACGAAGGAAGAAACCTATCGACGCATGAAATTTGCCGTCAATGTCGATCCGCTGGAAATATTATAGGAAATGATCGGGAGATCGTGAGCGGAATAGCCGTTACCGTTGTTTCTTTCGCTTGGCTTTGGCCTGATTCGGCGTTAATGGGGAAGACGGTTCTTCGATTTTTGGTTGGGTCCGACGATACAGCCCGTACGCAAAGGTCAGCCAAAAAATTCCTGAAAACACCCCAAACAACACCGCTGTAAAGACCTTGCTCATCTCTTCAATAGGAGGTTCGGGACCAAATTGTTGGAGTTCGCCTAACAGGAGAAAAGGCCACGCCAGACTTTCAAGCCCCAATAGCAAGGTCGACCACATCCACACCTGAGCAACGCCGGGACAGGTCTTCGCAAACACCACCGTAAGCCCCACGACCACGGTGACGGTCACGGCTAGGGAGAGGCCTCCTTGAAGAAGCCAGAGCCCACCAGCAACAGCCATGGCACCAAGCACGGCATTCAATAACAGCTTGAGATGGTACGGCATAGACGTCACCCTAGCATATTTATTCTTCTTTTGTAGCTGCGGGATCTCATCCCGCCCTCTTCTTGGCCGCATAAGGCATTCCCTGGCTGTGACCCGAGATGCGGCCCTACAGAGAGCACAAACGTGGAAGAGAAAATGGGACCCCTTAAAGGGAATCGATGGGAAAAGACGGGTTTTCTTCCGTCTCGGAATGAGAAGAAGAGGGGTGAATTGAAGACAATTCGTTGGGATGGAGTAAAGTTAAACATTCTTCGGCAACCGGATCTTTATGAAATAACGCATAGATGGAAAACACGTTGGGTGGTTCTTCGCCTTGCGTTGACGGAAACACGACCGGCACTTCAACCCATGGCTTTGCCGTTCCCAGACCGGCAACTCTCAGACGAACAGCCAACAACATATCACGGACACGGAGATCCCATTCATGCGGATCGAGATCCAAGGACTTCGTGATGCTCCGATCCCACAAAGACTTCGTGATCCCGACCGCCACATGAAATCCTATACGTTTGGCCTTCTTAGTGACATCGACAAGCAACCCGGCCTCGATGGCTTCTTGGCGAGAAGGAATATGACGGGCCGTTGCCGACTCACCTTCCCCTTCCTCTTCAGACGGGAGCGCCGGACCCATCGTCTCCGCAAACAAGGTTTCGGGGGATTCGAACTCCGTCACGGCTTCTTGGTCTACGAGACCCAAGTCAAACGCATCCACCGCATACCCTCGGGCTGTCAGAATGCCGTCATACACGACCCGAGCAGACTGCGACCACGAGGCATCGAAGGCTCGACCCCGGTAGGCCGCCTCCGCAGCTTTTTTCTCATCATGGGTTAAGGGACGAGATGTATTCATACTAAAATTGATAAGGCTCAAGAGGGAACAAGTCAAGGGAGACGAAAATTTTCACTTGACAGAAACCATCACGATTTGTCAGGGGCCGAGCGGAAGTTGGGAAACCGCAAGCCCCCCTGTCGTGTGTTGAATGAGAGCCGTGACACTCGCATCCATCGCGTTGAGGAAGGGCCCCGGGTACAACCCCACCCAAAACACGACAACGACCAACGGAATCATGGTTGCCGTTTCACGCCAGTTCAGATCCGGGAGCCGTGCGGCAACTGGCGTTCGAGACTGTCCCAGTGCCACGCGCTGCAACATCCAAAGCGTGTACGAAGCCGCCAGGACGATGCCGACCATGGCCAGCAACACCTTCACGAAACTGTCCGAGGACGTACCCACGAGCACCAGGAATTCACCGATAAAATTACACGTACCCGGCAAGCCGAACGACGCCACGGAGAACAGACAAAACAGTGCCACGAACCGGGGCATGGGTTTGTGGAGCCCTCCATAGTCATGAATCGACTGACTGCCCGTGCGGTCGCACAATTGCCCGATGGCCAAAAACAAGGCAGCGGTGGTGATGCCGTGGTTGAACATCTGGAGCACCGCGCCCTGGAGGCCCTGGCTGTTGAAGACGAAAATGCCCAGGGTCACGAATCCCATGTGGGAAATCGAAGAATACGCCACGAGCCGTTTGATGTCGGACTGCGCCAAGGCCATGTACCCGCCGTAGAGAATGGCCGCGATCGACAACCATAAAATAAACGGAGCCAGTTGTTCGGACGCCCCGGGAAAGAGGGGCAGACTCAATCGCAGAAACCCATAGGCTCCCAGTTTGGTCAACACCCCGGACAGAATGACGCTCGCGATCGGTGCTTCGGCATAGGCATCAGGCAACCAGGAATGAAAGGGAAGCATGGGCACCTTGATGGCAAACGCCAAAAAAAACGTGAGGAACAACCAATACTCCACGGCCGGGTCAATGACGTGGTCCGACAACGTCACCAGGTCAAAGGTCTGTCCTCCTGAGACGTACAGACCCACAATGCCAAGCAACAGAAGAAGCCCGCTCACAAAGCTGTACAGGACGTATTTCAAACCGGCCGCGCTACGACCCGGTCCTCCCCAGACCACCAACAGGAAATAGGCGCAGACCATCGTGAGTTCCCAGAAGACGTAGAAGAAGAGGAGATCCAGTGACAGAAACACCCCAAGCGCCGCAGATTCCAACAAAAGAATCAGGGCCATGAACGTTCGGACGTGTGTCCGCACGGCGTTCCAGGAGCAAAGCACGGCAATCGGACTCAGCAGGGTCGTGAGCAGGACAAGGAGCAGGCTGATACCGTCGACGCCCACGGCATAATGGACCTGAAGCGTCGGCATCGCTTCGAATCGCTCGACGAATTGCATGTCCACCCTGGCGGATTCGAACCATCCCCAGACCACCAGCGACACCCCGAAGGTGAGGAGGGTGCCGGTCAAGGCGATACGCTTGACCATGTCTTCGCCCCGGACACACAACACCGCCCCGATCCCCAGCAGGGGAAGGGCAATCAGCCAACTCAAAAGGTGATCTGCAAACATCGAATCGATAAATCTCCTGACGCTGCCGAACCGTGCACGTCCTCCCGCTTAAAGCAACAGAAGACTCATGGTCACGACGAACCCGAAAATCAGCACGAGAATATTCCGTCCGACCAGGCTCGGTTCGAGCGCGGTCAACGTCTCTTCAACAACCGTCACCCAACGGTTGAGCATGTCGAGCATTTGCGGCACCCTCATCGTCTCGGCCAGACGGGAGAGCCGCTGCGCCGACCGGATCGTGGGATCCACCACGAAGGCGTCGTAGATCTCATCAACGTAAAATTTGTTCCAAAACAGGACATACAACTGTGTCTTCCTGCCGGCCGATTCGGGCACCCGTTGTCGAAAGGGCGACTGCGTCGAATAATACGCGAATATCCAACCTGCAAAAGCCACGCCGACCGACACCGCAATCCAAACCGGGAACCCGGCCCCGGCACGTCCCTCACCCGACGCGACCCCGGCAGGAGTGACCGCCGGGGCCAGGAAACCGGCGAACCAACTCCAAAACAGGACCAACATCACCCCCAGCAAAACCGTCGCCAGGACAAGGCCGCCCAGGATCGAACGGTCCATGAACCGAGGGTGAATGGACCGTTGCTCCAGGTCCGGTTGCCCTGAAGTCGACCAATAGGTCCTGGGGGTATGGACAAAGACGGATGTGACGCTGCGGAAGAGATACACGGCAGCCACAAACACCGTGACCAGGCCGATGACCCGAAACCCGACAGTGGCGGAGGCGAAGCCCGTGACCCCCCACAAGGATTCATACGGTCCCGAAAACAGAATGAACGGAGGCAGGCATGCCAACAGGAAGGCCCCGCCGTACAAGGGGGCCATACCCCGGGCCGTGGGATGGGCTTCCCCATGTTCACGAGCCGTTTGCACGGATTGCAGGGCATTGCCGGTGGAAAGAAAAAAGAACGCCTTATAACAACCGTGCGCCAGCAGGTGAAAAATCGCCACGACGAACGCGCCCAGGCCGCACGTCATGATCATGAAGCCGATTTGACTCATCGTGGAATAAGCCAGGATCTTCTTGATATCGGACTGGGTCAGCGAGACCAGGCCCGCGAACAGTGCGGTGCTCGCCCCGATGATCGCGATCACCGCCATCGCGACAGGCGACAGCACGAGCAACGGGCTCAAGCGCACCAACAGGAACGGCCCGGCATTCACCATGGTCGCGGCATGAATCAACGCCGACACGGGCGTCGGAGCCTCCATCGCAAAGGGCAACCAAACATGAAACGGCAGTTGCGCGGATTTCCCCATCGCACCCGTAAACAAACACAGCACAATGAGCGTGACGGCCCGCACTTGCAGGTCGAGGCCCAACCATCCCAACACGTTGACCGTATGGTCGGACAGGGCAGGTGCCTGTTCCAGGATCTGGGGAATATCGAGCGTCCCGAACGTCACAAAGGTCAGGATCACGCCAAGGCCGAACCCGACGTCGGCCACGGCGTTAACCAAAAAAGCCTTGGTCGCTGCAGCGCAGGCCGCGGGTCGTTCCGACCAATGCGCAATCAGGAGATAAGAACACAAGCCCATGACTTCCCAAAAGACGTACAGCATGAGCAGATTCCGGCTCATCACCAGCATGAGCATGGAAAAGGTAAAGAGTGCAATGACCGCAAAGAACCGGTTATATCGGGGATCCCCGATCATGTACCGGGACGAGTACACGTGAACCAGGCCACTGACCCCGGACACCAGCAGAAGCAACAACACGGTGAGTTGATCGATAAACAAACCCAAGTCAATCGTTAAGCTCCCGGACTGCAGCAGGGTATAGAGCGGCACGTCGATGGGACCGGACTGCCAGACCTGCGCAAAAGCCAGGACGGACAGAACGAAAGACCCCGCAATGGCGGGAATCCCGACCCTGTGGCCGTGCCCCTGAAAGCGGCTGCCGCCCAAGGCGAGGGCAACGGAGGCCAACAGCGGAAGAAGCGGGATGAAGAGATACAGAAACGCCATATCGACCGGCTCAGTTCAAGTTAGCGGGAAGCGCCGATTCAAAAATAATGCCCATCACCAGATCGCTTCCCGCACCCAACACCAAAATCCCGACCGTCAGGACGCCCAGGCTCATCCGTATCGGAAAAGGTGTTTCCCGGAGAACAGGCTCCGGCGAAGGGAGGGGAGCGGCCCACACCCGTTGAAACACTCGAAAAAAATACACGGCCGTCAGCAGGCTCGATGCAAAAATGGCAGCCACGGCGACGTACTGTCCGGCTTCCAGGGCACCCATGACCAAATACCATTTCCCGAAAAATCCTGCGGTCGGAGGAACGCCGATCATCGACAAGGCCGACACGATCAACGCGACCAGCACCCAGGGCATGTACCGGCGCAACCGGGCAAGATCCGCAATGGTCGCCATGCCGCCCTGATAGATCACGGCTCCGGCCACCCCGAACAGCGCGGCCTTCATCAAGGTATCCGTCACCATATAGAACAAGCCGCCGGCGAATCCCATCTTGGTACCCAGGCTGAAGCCCACCACGAACAACCCCATGGAAGAGACGCTGGAATACGCCAACATGCGCTTGAAATTCTCTTGCGACACCGCAAGAAAGGCTCCGACCACCGCGGCCAGGGCACCGAACCAACCCAACACCTCCATGATCGGGATATGCGCGTTCAGCGTGGCGATCCCGAAAATCCAATAGGCAATACGAACGAACGCATACAACGGGACTTTCGTCACGACCGAGGTCAGTAACGGAGTCGACGAATCGGGCGCGTGGGTATAGGCATCGGGCAACCAGCCATGTAACGGGAACAACCCCATCTTGATGGCCAGGCCCAGGACGATGAACAACAACCCGGTGAGCACGGCCCGGGAGTCGATAACTTCGGGCAGCCGCGCCGCCAGGTCAGCCATGTTCAGCGTGCCGGTTTCCGCATAAAAATACCCCACCCCCAACAAATACAACGAAGCCCCGATCGTGCCGAGAATCAGGTAGCGAAACGCCGACACGAGGGACCGGCCGCCCGTGACTCCGACCAGGACGTACCCGGCCAGCGAGCCGATCTCCAAAAAGACGAACAGGTTGAACAGGTCCCCCGTCAACACCATGCCGCCCAGGGCCGTGACCAGGAGGAGGGCCAAGGCATAAAACGGGACCACCCGCCCCGGCAATTCCTTTTCCACCAACGGTCCCGCGTGAAGAAGCGCAATCAGGGAAACGACACTGATGGTCACCATCAGCAGCCCGCTGAATCCGTCCACTACCCACTCGATCCCGATAGGCGGCGGCCACCCGCCGAATTCATGAGACAAGGGGCCATGGGATACGGCTTCACGCAACACCACAACCGAGACCACGCTGAGCAGCAGGAGCGCGCCGAGGGCAATCGGCCTGCAGATTTTCGGATAGTTGAATCCGGCAACCGGGATCAGGATTGCTGCGAAAAAGGGAATGGCGAACAAATACCCGATCAGGTTGGCCATCATGACTGCTTCCCGAGCATCTGACCTTCTTCCAACGTGTGGTACTCCCGGTACAGGGCGATGACCATGGCGAGTGAGACGCCCAGGGTACTGACGCCGACGACGATCGCCGTGAGCATCAGGACGTGCGGGAGCGGGTTCGCGTACGCATCGGGGCCCAGGGCCGTGGCGGAAGGCAACAGGATCGGGATGGTGCTGTCCTTCTTCACCGCCAGCGTAATGAAGAACAGGATGATACTGGTTTGCATGAGGTACATCCCGATCAGTTTTTTGACCAGGTTCTGATGAAGCACCATGATATACATGCCCAGGAGGAACAAAATGATGAACGCCACGAAATTGGGACGATGGAGAAGGAGATCAGTCACGCCTGGGCTCCTCGCTACGCAAACTATAAAAAATCGAAACCGCGGTGGCGGCCACCGCCACCGCGACGCCGATTTCAATGCCCAAAATACCCCAGTGCCGCCGTGCGGCGGCGTCCATGCCCGGAATGGGCAGTGCCGCGTAATTCAAAAAGGCCTCCCCCAGCAGAAGGGGCAGCAGGCCGATACCGGCGTACAGCAGGATACCGATCCCGCCCCACACGATCGCACGCCGTTCCAACACGGCATGGGAATGCTCAATGCCGAAGGCAAGAACCAGCAAAATGAGACTGGCCCCGAACAACGTGCCCGCCTGGAAGCCGCCCCCGGGACTCTCGTGTCCATGAATGAGGACATACAGGGCAAATAGTTGAATAACAGGCGTGAACACCCGGGCAAGGACGTGAACGATCAAGCTCTCATGAGGCCGGATCATCTCGTCTCCGTAACAGCATCCAGCAGGCGATCCCTGCCGTAAAGATCACGGTGGTTTCGCCCAGGGTGTCAAAACCCCGATAGTCGGCCAGCACCGCCGTAACCACGTTGGGAGTATCCGTGTCCTCCAGGCTCTTTTCCAGATAGACGGGAGAGATATGGGCATTGGGCGGAGACGCCGGATCTCCGACCACCGGTAAATCCACGGACCCGTACAGAAGCAGAAAACCCAGGATCCCCAGGCCGGCCAACGCGGCCACCCGATCCCGCGTGTTCAGCCGGCCTTCTTCCTGATGGGAAGTCAGGAACAGGGCCACCAGAAAGAACACAGTCGAAAGCCCGGCACCCACGACGGCTTCCGTGAAGGCCACGTCAACGGCCCCGAGTCCGGCCCAGAGCAGCGCCAGGAAAAAACTGTAGGCGGCCAGGATGAGCACGCCGCCGAAGAGGTCACGAATGAACACGGCCCCCATGGCCGTCACCACGGCCAGGATAAGGAGCAGGTAATCGTCGAGCAGGCTCACGCGTCCTCCCGTGTCCAGGGTCGCACGCCCCTTCGCAGCGCGGCTCTCAGGGTCACATGGGAAACGACCGGATTCAGGTGCCACAGCGCGAGGAGAATCAACAAAGTTTTCACGTCGACAAGCGTCAAGCCTTGATAAAAGGCTACGCCAGTCAAGGCAAAAAAGGCGCCCAGGGTGTCTGCAACGCCCAGTGCATGAGAACGGGAAAAGACATCAGGCAGCCGAATCATGCCGATAGCCGCGACCGTCAGGAAAAAGAGTCCGATCCCGATCAAGGTAATGTCGATGGTCAACATTCCGTGGTCTCTTTCTGTTCCAGATATTTCCCTACCGACAGGCCGCCGATAATATTGAGCACGGCATACCCCAGGGCGATATCGACAAACATGTCCAATCGCTCATACAGGCTTCCCAAAATAGTCAACAAAATAATGGCTTTCGTGGAAATCCCGTTCAGACCGAGGATGCGGTCGTAGACCGTGGGGCCCTCAAACACCCGATACATATAAACAAGGATAAGAATGCCGAGGACGACAAAGACAAAATGGTACACCGTAAACATCAGGCTTTCCTCCTCGAATGGAAGACGTCGGCAATTTTTTGTTCCATGGATCCCGACATCAGTTCACCGGATGATTGATCGTCCAGGGCATGCACCACCAATTCCCCGGGGGCCACGTCAGTCGTGA
This sequence comes from Nitrospirales bacterium, assembly GCA_965247845.1. Classification (GTDB taxonomy): domain Bacteria; phylum Nitrospirota; class Nitrospiria; order Nitrospirales; family UBA8639; genus Bin75. Next base: position 1,212,081 of record OZ252040.1, read on the forward strand.
CCGTTCCCGGGGTCAACGTGATGGAATTGCCCAACAACACCACGGCGTGATTATTTCCAAGGTTCGTCGGGTACCTGATGAGCCTGGGATTGACGGGCAGCCGCGGATCGAGAATGACTTTGGTGACGTGAAGACCGCTCTTCACAATTTGCCAGAATAACCAAGGAGCATAGAAGGCAAGACGCACAAGAGGGAGCGGCGGTTCATCCAAGCGTCGCGGCTCGGTGTTAACCCAGGCGATCACGGCGGCACCCAACAACCCGACGGAGAGATGGAACGCGTCAATCTTGCCGGAAAGCAGGACCCAAAGCCCGAATAAGGCGACGGTTTTCAGAATGAACGTTCTTGCCGACATGGGTCTGGCTCCACAAACGCAAACGTCGTTCACAAAAAAAGCCAACCGGATGCCTCGAATGCATTATTCGAACAGCTTCTGGTTGGCTTGTACTGTGTCCACCCTTTCACCTGCCAGGCGGTCACCCTACCGGCCACGGGGACACTGAATCGGTTCGCCAGGGTTCCTCCCCGGGACAGCGTCCCGATCTCTCTATTTGCGGCCCCTTATACCAATATTGTGCTCATGACACAACAGATTTGCTTCATACAGAAAAAAATTCCAATAAGAACAAGAGTGCCCCAGGCACTGCTGTTTTTGTTGGACAAGACCGGCTTCCGGCATACGTTTTGTTATTTTCCGCCTAGTGATAAAAACAGCATCGAGCGGCCTCGCCTGAGGAGAACCAGAACCGCATCATCTTCCTCGAGTCGACTGGTGACGCGATCGAAGTCTTCCACGTCCTTGATGGTGATCCGGTTGATTTCCAGGATGACGTCGTCCTTTCGGAGGCCGGCCCATGCAGCACGACTGTCGGGATCGACCTTTAAAACGCGCACCCCCTTTTCAGCAGAGGAACGCTCGGAAGAAACTGATTCGACCGTCAACCCCGACAGGGCATGACGGTCACCAACGGTGCCCACCTCGCCAAGCCCGGCCAAATCTTTGGGCATCTGTCCAATGACGACGGTGAGGCGCTCTTGTTTGCCTGCACGAAGAACCCGCACATCCACCTTGGTCTCGGGAGGAGTCTCGGCAACGTAGGTGCGTAATTTGGTTGAATTCTCGACCGGGCGTCCATCATATTCACGAATGATATCACCCCGTCGAAGCCGGGCGTCATGTGCGGGACTCCCCTCGACCACGTCGGTCACCAAAGCACCTTTGGTGTCTGTCGCCTCGAATTGTTTGGCAAGATCGGGAGACAGGTCTTGGATGGAAACCCCGAGCCATCCCCGCACCACTTTGCCGTAGGCTTTCAAACTCTGCGCCACCCCTTTGGCCATATTGCTCGGGATGGCGAAGCCGATTCCCATATACCCGCCACTTCTGGTAAAGATGGCCGTGTTGATGCCGATGAGTTCTCCTTGCACATTCACCAAAGCCCCGCCGGAGTTCCCCGGGTTGATAGCCGCATCGGTCTGGATAAAATCCTCGTAATCGGCAAGCCCCACGCCAGTCCGCCCCATGGCACTGATAATGCCCATGGTCACGGTCTGGCTCAAGCCGAAGGGATTCCCCACGGCCACGACCATTTCTCCGACTTGCAACGTGCTTGAATCGCCCCAGGAGAGAAAGGGCAAACCCGATGCATCAATTTTTAAAATGGCCAGGTCGGTTTTGGGATCGGTGCCGATCAATTCCGCCTCGAACTTCCGTTGATCCCCCAACACCACCTGGATTTCATCGCCTTCCGCCACCACGTGATTGTTGGTGACGATGTATCCATCGGGGTTGACGATCACCCCGGACCCCATGCCCTGTTGTTGACGTTTGGGCGCCTGGCGGCGTTCCTCTCTGAACCGGTCTCCGAAAAATTTCCGAAAGAAGGGGTCGTCAAAGAATGGAGAATGGGGAAAAGGAGAACTTCGCGGGGCGGTCGTCTTCACGATGGAAATATTGACCACCGCGGGCTTGACTTTTTTCGCAATCGCGATGAGATGCTGGTTGAAACTGAGGAGGTCTTCGCTCGTGGAGGGCGGAGAAAAGGCGGCCGGTTGAACTACGGCCGGCTGAACCGATGATGCGGCCTCCTCTTCCGAAGCCTGAGTGACCGTGGACGGCTGAAAGAACGTCGCGCTCGCGCCTAACGCCAGGCACACGCAGACAAAACTTCCGATCGCCAGGACAATGGGGTTTCTCAAGACAGTACTCAAGGACCGTTGAACTCGCATCGTACCTTCCTTCTCTTTATCCGGAAATCATCACAAAAACCGATGACGAGATTATACCATGCCGGCAACGCGCACAAATGTCCCTCACCCCGACCCTCTCCCGCTTGGGGAGAGGGAGCTATACCCGTCTCTCATCCAATCAGTTCCCACGTGGCATCGGGACGATAGCGATGAAACTCGAAAGTGTATGGATCCAGGGCCACAAGGTTGAGCCACTGGTTGTGGAAGAGTTGCTGCAGGATGGCGTGTTTCTGAATGATGGACGAGATCCGATCCGGCGGCGCTTCGATCATGCCCAGGAGCCGCATCGGTTCATGATAGTGGACGTCGCCGTCGTTTACCGTCTGCAAGGGAAATCCGATTTGCAAATCACTTTGGCTTCCCAGCATCACGCCCACCCCCGACACGACATTGTGGATCACCTTGCTGCCACTTCCATAGTGCCACGGATCAACGGATGAGAAGTAATATCCGGTGTTAATCCACTCTCCGACGATCAAGGGGGCCGTCATGATTTTTTCGAGAAGGGCACCTTCAAGATCTGCAATGGGATCATAGGAATGCAGGAAGACGCGACCGCCTAAACTCAGGCCTTTGGTCAGGCTTCGTCGCCCGATTAAAAAGGCCGCATTGCCGGCCAGCCCCCATTCCGGTCGAGGATTGGCCCAATCACGGCTACGCTCCTCGACGTGAGCCAACGCCCGTTGAGGAGAAATCTCGGTCGGCGCGCTTGGAATGCGATGACATCGTTCCAACGCTTGGGTCATGCCCGCCTGCTCCAAATCCAGGCTCAACACTCGTAGATCCTCTGCATGACTCTCGGGGAATTCTTCCAGATCATAAAACGTCACCCGATCAGTGGTGGTATTGTGCTTGGCCGGCAGAAACCAGGTGTCCTCGGGAATGACGACTCCGTTGTCTTTGAGGATGCAACGAACCGCCGGTTCGTTGGCCATGGCGGCGAACACGCGGGCGTTGGCGTCTCCGTGGTTCCCGCCGCAGGCCCCGCAATCCAATGCCGCAAAATACGGATTGTTGTCCGTCTGACTCCCATGCCCACAGAGCACGACCAGCCGGCTGAAGTTCCGGGTCAACCCCATCACCCGGAGTCCGGTTTCTATGAACGTGGCCCGTTCGGCAAGCGAGAAGCCCTGCGCGAGCCAGGCGGGAATCCCTTCGGGCTTCGTCTCGGCCCATTGGGGATTGCCGGGATCGGAAGGTGCGGCCACGGCGACCCGTGTCGGAACCGGAGAGGCAGCCCATGCCTGCAGTTTTGATCGAATCGCATGAAACGCTTTGGGAATCAGCGTTTTGCCGATTAACCCAAGACTGAAGAAAAATCCCAGCACGTCAATCAGCATCATCGACCCGACGGGGTGATGTTTCAGATCGTGAAACACATGATGGCCCAGTTGATGCCATCGAGTGCCCGTCGAATATTGCTGCAAGGCCCGTTCTTCGCCGAGTCGCGGAATTTCCGTCACCGCGTGCTTGGGCGACAGCAAGACCGGGCACAAGGCAGCCCGCTCCTCGCTGTCAAAGGCTTGATGACTGAGGGGAATGGCGAAAAACCCGGCGAACCCGAACGTCTCATATGGGCCTTGCGCCTCGACGTGTCGCCGGAAGGATTCCGAGCGTACGTCGATACAGAGCACGAGTTGCGCGCGGGGGCGTGTGTCGAGCGGCGGTACGGTCCCTCGATGCGCCGAGAGTTTTTGGATGATCTCGCCCCGGAAGCCCTCTTCATACGCCTCAAGCCACACCGGGCCGTGCCGGTCCGGAGGAAAGGCATCCAGCCATCCCAACAACGTTTGCGCATCGTCCGCGGAAAGATCGGACATCTCGATAGGTGATAACTCCGACACCTGGGCCAGGTGAAACAGCCGCCAGGCATCGCGGCAGACAGCCTGTGTCGTGGCATCGACCGCACGTGAGCCCAGACCCATCCGTTTCCCGTACTCATCCGAACGCTCCCGCCAGTAGGCGACCAGCGCCGGAACGATTCCGTCAATCCCCCATTCTCGCTGGCAGGTCACCTGCGTCAATTCGGATTCATAAAACAAGCGCACCGCTAGGTACTGAACGACATCAACAGGGTGTTTTCGTTGCGCATGATACGCGGGATTTGTCTCAAGCCAGCGAACGAACCTTGTCCAACCCGGCAATTGGGATAACTGCCGCGCAAGGTAATCGCTCCATTGCTCCTCAGGAACGCCCAGACGATGCAGACTCGACACAATCGCATCCTCAGGCTCAGGCGGAAGATCGTTGACTTTCTCCCGAAAATCTCGAATGCCCAAAAAGTGGCCGGACTGATCATGTTGCGCAAGCTCTCGCCAGGCCGCATAGAACCCCCCGTGCCTGCCTGGCATTTCCCATCCGGCTAATCCTTCATCGACAAACGCCGCAAACCATTTGATGAGTTGGTTATTGATCTGTTCGACGAGGGTTGTTCCAGCCAAGACATCCACCCAATCGCTGGTGGTTCGCTGAGCCGGCAAGGCAATGTCGAGGGAGGTGTGTGGCCTCTCTGACACGTTTGGGCTTGCATGCCCGGCTGCGTGGTCGCCGGACAGCGAATCGGACAGCCCTAATGCCGCCAATGTGGCTTGCCACAGATTCGCAAGATACGCCTCCTCGGGATGATCCCGGCATTGCTCACACTCTCGAAGCGTTCGTTCGATGATTCGTTGTCTGGATTCATCAGGAAGGTCGTGGCGAAATCGTTTCGTGGCTCCGTCACTGCCGAGTTCCCATTGCAGCAGTGCGGGCTCCAACGCCTCAAATCCAAACACCACATGCAAATACCACACCTCATCGGCCGTGATCCGACGACTCCCAACCGTGACAGCCTGTTGTGTTTCTTGTCGAGGGCCCACTCGCGCGAAAGCCCGGGTGAGACGTTCGCTTGTGATGCGTCCCGTTCGATAGAACTGACGATACTCTTCATTAGGCAAGTACCCATTTCCACCAAGAAGCTGTTTGCCTTTTTGAACGGCCTGATCAAAGGGAAGATATTCCAATCCGTGCATGGGATTTTGGGCAACCATGATTTGCATGGGCCAAAAAGGTGGAATCGGTTCGCTGGCCTGGGCGACCGTCTGGCGGAGCCGATCGCGTTCTTCCTGGGAAAGCGTATGCATCGACGTGGTGCTCATAGAACTGCTCGTACCTCGCTAGGAGAGAACATAAAAAAAGCCAACCGTTTTCGTTCCATCCATCTCAGAAGAAACACGGTTGGCTTGTACTGTCGCTGGCCGCTTTATCGGGAAGCCAGCCACCACACAGCCTTCGTTCGCAGGTCAGGCTCAATCTCTCTGCCTTCAGACTGCACATTGCCTTGGCGAAGCAGGAGACTCTCCTTGACCTATCCAAAGGAACTGCTTATACCATTGTTATATCAGGGACATGCAGACGGGCTCAAGAGATTTCAGTCAAAAGCTTTTCCCCCTATGAAGAATGGATCGACCAAAGGCGAGTCTGAGACAGCCATCCGCAATGCCGTCATCAAATTCGAACAAGAATTTATGGGGCGAGGACCGACGGAGGTCAAGGCGTTCATCCTTCGTGACATGGTCCTGGTGAGGCTCAAGGGCGTCCTGACTCCGGCCGAACGCCAACTCGCGAAAAATACCGAAGGCGTGGATATGGTCAAACGCATGCGGCAGAACCTGATCGCACAAGGACGAGAACGCCTCTGCAGTCAAATTTCAGCCATCGCCGGGACAGAAGTCACGGGCCTGTTCACCGACATCGAAACGCACAGCGGTGAGCGGATGATTGTCTTCACTCTTGAAAACGACCTCGACAATACCTTTCGCTAGCCCACCACAGTCTTCACAAAAATTTCAACGTTCTATCGGCAGGAAAATCCAAAAAGGACTTCTAGCCCTCGGATAGAGGATTTAGGAAAAATTTGGATGTGGAACGATACGAAAAGGGTTACGAGAGCATGTTCCCGGCGGGGAAGGGCCTAAGGATGCCTTCGGCTTTCGGAGAGAAACGACTGGTTTAGAAAATCTTGGCTATCAACGCACGAAATGGGTTGATAATCGCTTCAGATTTAGCACCACTCTTAGCTTGAGAGGACGACTCGTTTTTTTCGGTTTTCTTCGATGCTTTCTGATCACAATGAAGACTTCTGTACAAGATACTAAATTCACTCATGATATCCCCTCCAAAGGTTTGAGCAAGAACTATCTGTAGTATTAAGCAAAGGAGGTGCCAAGTTTTACAAAAGAATATTTTTAAATAAAACGTTAAAAAACAATTGGTTATGAATAGAAAACGCTAGATCGGCTAACAATGAGGAGGAAACACGCAAAAACGCACATGCTCGGATGAGCGAAATCGCACCAAAATCATGGAAGCGCCATGGGCTATGAGGGCGATGGGTGTGGAGGGAAATGGGAGGAGAAAACCGCAAGCTGTGGCTTGTCGTTCGTCAAAAAAGAATGAGGAGATGCGGATCCCCCTCTAGCCCTTAGGCTTGACGTGAGCAGCCACGATAGAGTCAGCCATCGGTCGGTGCTGGGCCAACCCCCGAATGAACAATTCACAATCCTTTTCTTCGAATTCATTGATCCATTCATAGAGTTTCGACATCACGGTGTGATCGACGAGTCGCGTCTCGGCCAGATTCAGGGTGACTGTTTTCCCTTCCTGGAGAAAGCGATGCAGATGCTTGCGCAAGGGAATCCACGTACTGAAGACGGCGGACTCTCTCACCACAATGGTCGCTGAGTGGTCATCTTCATGCGTGACCTCGGCATTCAATTTGAAAAACGAGAGGACCGGGGCGCCATTGATGAGATGAATGACGACTTTGACTCCGATTCCAATGGCGATTCCCATCAGGAGATCTGTGGCAAGCACGCCGACGATCGTGGACACAAACACAATGAACTGGTCTTTTCCCAAATGATACATATGGAGAAACTCTTGTGGAGACGCCAACCGAAACCCCGTAAAGACCAACAACGCGCCTAAGGCCGCCAGGGGGATCTGGTTGATAATCCCTGGAATCAAGGCGACGAATACCAGCAGAAACAGCCCATGAAACATGTTGGCGAATCGCGTCCTCGCCCCATTATCGATGTTCGCTTTGCTTCGAACGATTTCCGAAATCATCGGCAACCCACCAACCAAGGCTGCCAGCGTATTGCCGAGGCCCACGGCAAGCATGTCTCGATCCAAATTCGTCTTTCGCTGCCAGGGATCGATCTGATCGATGGCCTTCGCACTGAGTAACGACTCAAGGCTCCCAATTAAGGCAAACATGATCACATACTTGATTCCGATCGAAGTCGTTAACCCTGAGAAATCCGGGAACGTGAGCGCATTGAACATGTTCTTCGGAACATCCACCAAAAACTTTGCTCCCAAAGCATACGTCTGGTCACCGAAGGTGTAGGTGCCTTCTTGACTGATATTCAAATACAGCCCCATGGGCACCGCGACGAACAACACAATCATCGGCGCCGGAATCACTTTCCATTTGGGGTTTTTGATCAGCGTATACCCAAACATAATGAGAAGACTCACGATCCCGATCAAGCCAATTTTGGGATTCATCTCCATGACAAAATTCGGGATACCGGCCAACAACTCTAATGGGTTGCCTTCTGGGCTCAGCCCCATGACCACCGGAAACTGTTTGGCGATGATGATGACCCCGATGGCTGACAATAACCCATGGATCGCCGTCGTCGGGAAAAATTCCCCAAGGATCCCGGCACGGAATACCCCGAACAAAATTTGAATGATGCCTGCGGCCACCCCGACTCCAAGCGCTAACCGATAGGCTTGAAAGTCGGCGGCAGGATCCTTCCCGCCGGTAAACCCGAATTCAGTCACACAGCCGATGGCGATCACGATGAGTCCAGCAGCCGGGCCTTTGATCGTGAGTTCTGAATTACTGAAAAACGTGGCTAACATGCCGCCGATAATGGCGGTAAAGATGCCGGCAATGGCGGGATACCCACAGGCTAACGCAATGCCTAAACACAGTGGAAGCGCAATCAGAAAAACAAGGAATCCGGAAAGAAGGTCAGACCTCCAGTTTTGCTGAAGCCCCGCAAGCGTTCCTCTCGGTATCTCTGTTCCATCAGTGTTCATGCTCGTCACCCCATTTACCCTGTACGTGGCAGAAAAAAAGCCGATTGCCATTCAGAGAGCAGGTTCCTGAATGATCAACCGGCTTGTACTGTCTCTGGCCTCAGACAGCCGACAACCAGCCACCCTACATGCCTGATACGTCCGTTCAAAGAACTTCCTGCCTACCCTGGGCCTCTCTTCTGTCATTCTGAGCAAAGCGAAGAATCTCTCGCTGAACAACCAAACGCCTGTAAAAGCAGATCCTTCACTTCGTTCAGGATGACAACTTCGGCGCGTTGCTCAGGGTGACAAGCTAAGGACTCTGTGCAGACAGGCCTTTCTCAACAGCCACTCGGATTATTCCAAGATCCGGATTGCCTCCCCTGCTTTGTTATTCGCCGAATTGTAGCCCGCATGCGTCCGGGGAGCAATGGGTTTTCGTTCCGCCAAAAGACGGCTCGCGGGTACGTGCATCAAAATTGACTCGAGTTAATCCACAGATGAACGAGGATACTCGCCGCATAACCAAGCGCAATGACCGGTGTCCATTTGAGATGACCAAAGAACGTATACTTGCCTCGTGCCTGCCCCATCAACGCCACCCCGGCGGCCGACCCAATCGATAACATGCTCCCCCCAACCCCGGCCGTTAAGGTCACCAACAGCCATTGCCCCTGAGACATGTCGGGATTCATCGTCAGCACGGCAAACATCACCGGAATGTTATCGACGATGGCGGACAAGATCCCGACCATCGTATTCGCAAGCGTGGGACCCCATCCGATATACATCACCTGCGCCACCACCGCGAGGTAGCCGAGAAAGCCCAACCCTCCCACACACAGGACGACCCCATAGAAAAACAGCAAGGTATCCCATTCCGCCCGGGCAACTTTTTGAAAGATATCGAACGGGACCACGTCGCCATGAACTCCCCGAGCGTTCTGAGCACCCCCTGTTCCTCGCTCCACATATGTATTGTGTGTCTTTTTCAGGTAATACCCAAAAAACCCCAGGTAGGCCAAGCCGGTCATCATGCCCACCATGGGCGGGAGGTGCAGGAAGTTATGAAAACTCACGGCGGTACAAATGGTGAAAAAGAATAAGAGCATCATCACGTGTGCCCCCCGCTTCATGACCACCACTTCATCCGACGGCGCCGGCGACACCCGAGGAACGGCAAAGTGCATGAATGCGGCCGGCACCACGTAATTGACCACCGAGGGAACAAACAAGAGGAAAAACGTGAAGAAATCCACAATTCCTTTTTGCCACACCATCAGCGTCGTGATGTCGCCAAAGGGACTGAACGCTCCTCCCGCGTTGGCCGCCACGACAATGTTGACGCACGCCAAACTCACGAACCGAGGATTATCCGACCCAACCGCAAGCACCACGGCGCACATCAGCAAGGCCGTCGTCAGATTATCCGCCACCGGCGAAATAAAGAACGCCAAGACTCCCGTGAGCCAAAACAGTTGGCGATAGGTAAATCCCTTGCGCACCAACCACGATCGCAGGCTTTCGAAGACCAGCCGCTCTTCCAGGGCGTTGATGTACGTCATGGCGGCAAGCAGAAATAACATCAATTCCGCATATTCGAGAATATTGTGACGCAGCGCTTGTGCAACGACATGAGGATCATTGCCGGGATACGCCCAAGCCACCAACGCCCAAATGATTCCCGCAGCCAACATGACGGGTTTGGATTTCCTGAGGTGTGTAAACTCCTCGGCCATGACCAACGCATAGGCCAAGACGAAGATGCCCAGCGCAAAGTATCCGACGGCCGATTGGGTCAGATCCACCTGCGCGGCCGCACTCTCCGAACCCCAGCTGAGTTCAGGAAAGCCGAGCAACAGCGCGACGCTGCTGAAGAGGAAAATTTTTATTGAGGGGTGATTCATCATGACCGGTTTGCCGTCAGCCAAATTGCTCGGAAACATAGCAGAGACCGAAAGAATTTCTCAACAACCTTTTGGAGGAAACATGTCTCGGAAATCGGCAGAAACATTCTTGGCAGGATGTTCAAAAAAGGACGTGAAGGCTTTCAAGCACCAAGAATACCGAGCGCGGACTTTTTCAACAGATCGGTAACGTCCTGTTACTCTAAGGGCACTTCGATGACCAGCCCCCCCATCACGTCGTTCAGTTTGAAATCACGCTTCGGAGACTCGGTGTTGCGCGTTGTGGCAAGACACACAGGCTCGACTCACGGCTCGGTCCGGATAGATCGCCTGAAAATAGCGTTTGTGATTCAGCGTCACTTCTCCCTCCATCACCTCGCCGAATTTGACGACTTGTTCCAACAGCTCCCGTTCGTGATCTGAACCGGGAGCATTTCGGGAATTGAGAGGCCAGAGGCTGACCAACCGATAGCGAAACAGAGCATCACGCAAACGAAGGCTTCGAGACGCTTCGTGTAAAAATTGGGCGGGCAAAGGCAGGGTTTTATCATTCACCCACTCTTCGGAAGCATTCACAATAAGCATGGCTTCCATACGCTCAACAACGTGCTGCGTATAAAAAGTCCGATCGGCCTCAATCACCCCGTGGAGGTAATCAGCAACGGTTCTTGCAGGAATACCCTGGACGGGAAGTCTTTGCGTACTGATGGCCCATCCCAACACCATCCCCACCAAAAGGATCACCCCGCACAAACCGACTGTTCGTAGATTCATGTCTTTCATATCACGAATGTTCTGATGAGAAACCTGGTATTTCCTCGGACTGAAGGATCATCATACCTGAAGGGGGCCGACTCACCAGAGGGCCGTCACGAATCTCTGACACCCTATGCGAGTCAATCGTGATAAAATTTTCACCTCCGGATTGACACCTCCACGAGTCAACCCTAAGATTACGGACAGAGCCTCACGATGCGAATTTTTCGAAGATTTAACAACCTTCCGATTGAGAAAAAGCTCCTTCTTGTCTCGGTTATTCCTATTCTCACTCTCGGTGTCCTCAGCATCGTCACCTTTAATAGCGTTCAAACCTTTTCTCAAGATGAAGACCGGCTCAACCAGGTGTATCACGTGCAAACCACTGCCGCCGACTACTTGCGACTGACTGTCGATTTAGAGACCGGCTTCCGCGGATTCGTCGTAACCCTTCAACCAAAATTTCTGAATCCCTATCATGCAGCTAAACAGCGCGTGTTACAGGTTGGACGGATCCTCGCCCAGATGGTGGAACATGATAAAAAACAGCACGCTGAAATCTTGAAAGCGCAATCCCTCGTTCAAACGTTAATGGAAGTTGAGTCATCCTGTCGACCAGAAACACATCAACGTGACCGCGACCTTTTCCCCGGAACTTCCTGCGCTCGAAGCCGATCGTGATCAGGTCAAGCAAGTGGTGCTCAACGCGATTCACAATTCCGTCGAGGCGTTAGGAGAGCACGGAGAAATTCGGGTAGAAGCCCTGGAGGAATTACGGGACGGGTACAGAGGACTGCTCACCACCATTCATGACAATGGAAAAGGAATCATTCCGGAGGATCTCCCGAAAATTTTTGATCCCTTTTTTACGATGGGGAAACGACGAGGGACCGGGTTGGGATTAGCCATCTGCCGAAATATCATTGAAGCTCATGGGGGAAGCATCCGGGCCGACAGTCAAGTGGGGGTTGGAACAGTCATGTCCATCTGGCTTCCGTTAACCCTTCAACAACAGCCCACAACCGTGGCCTAACATGCGCGCGTCAATTTTTGTCACAGATGATGATGAAGTCGTTCGCTCGTCGATCACCCGCCGATTAACTCGTGGCCGGCACGACGTGCGAAGCTTTGATTCCGGAGAAGCTCTTCTCGAGGGATTGGACCACGATATTCCCGACAGCATCCTTCTCGATCTGAAAATGTCAGGAATGACCGGCATCGAGACACTCAAACATATTCGGCCCAAAGCCCCGCAAACGCTTGTCATCCTTTTGACCGCCTACGGGACCATTGAAGACGCCGTCGAAGCCATGCGATTAGGGGCCTACGACTTTTTGATCAAAAGTATTGATCTGTCCGGTGTCGGTCCGGTTGTCGAACGAGCGATTGACTACTTAACCCTCCGTCGCCGGGTCAGCTTTGAAAGCCAAGGCCGTGCCGGTCGATATGCACTCGAGGATCTCATCGCCAACAGCCCCGGCATGCGAGGGCTGGTCGCTCAGGTTCAAGAATTGAGCCAAAACGCGAAAGCCACCGTTCTTCTCCAAGGTGAAACCGGAACAGGCAAGGAATTTATTGCCCGCGTCCTTCATCACAATGGTCCACGACAGGATGCGCCCTTTGTCGGCGTGAATTGCACGGCCATTCCCCAGGAATTATTTGAAAGCGAACTGTTTGGTTACGAACGAGGTGCGTTTACCGGAGCCGCCCAGCGAAAACCCGGACTCTGTGAACAAGCTGAAGGGGGAACGCTGTTTTTAGATGAAATTGGCGATCTTAATCATTCAATGCAAGCCAAGCTGCTTCGCGTCCTTCAGGAACGCTCATTCAAACGGCTGGGGGGCCAAGAAGATATTACGGTGGATTTCAGGCTGATTGCCGCGACGAATCGAGATTTGAAAAAGGAAGTGAGCCAAGGAGCTTTTCGGGAGGATTTATTTTTTCGGCTCAACGTCGTGTCTTTGGAACTTCCGCCACTGCGAAAACGCGTTGAAGATATTTATCCCCTGAGTCTTCACTGCTTGTCTCACCATAGCCGGGATATCAATAAAGACATTGGCGAGATCGACACAGGTGCTAGAGAACTCCTCGAGCGCTACGCCTACCCGGGCAACATTCGCGAGCTGGAAAATATCATCGAACGAGCCGTGATCTTTTGTCATGGAAAAACGTTAACGCCTGGGGACTTGCCACGGGAACTCCATGAGGAAACCCAAAAAGTCATTTCATCCACAACTCAAACCGACGAACCGATTTTCAGGTTGGAAATGGCGTTAGGTCAGCAAACGCTGGCGGATACTGAATTCGCGATCATTGAGGAAGTGATGAAACTCTGTGGACAGAATAAAAGTTTAGCCGCTCAAAAATTAGGACTCACTCGGTTTGCGCTGGACCGACGCTTGAAAAAGATCTCTGATGAGTCGGAATAGCCTCAGGATGGTCTAGCACAAAACTGTTTTGGGCTCTTCCATTCGTGATACATGCCTCTCCCAGAAACGCCTCACCCCACACCGGTCGATCACATGGAATCCCCGACCAATACCTATCAACTTACCGGACTCGATGACTTGGGCCGAGGCTTTAATCGACAGGTGGAAATGAAAGTCTTGAGTGGAACGTTTCAGGCCATCTTTCGGTATGAACACTTCCTTCTGGAAACCGAGCCACAAGTCACTGAACACGCCGCCGCCGCCATGCTCATCAACCAATTACAGGACCGGGGCTACACCCAACTTCGCAGCCGTCTCCAATTTCGAGGAGAAGCGTATTTAGGCAACCAGGAACTGTGGGAAGAACACCCTGATCCTGAGCCAAAGGGAAGACTGGCTCAACTCTTCCACGCACTCCGAAGCACATTCCGCAGAGGCTAGGCACCCTGCACGGACTGACCACGCTTTTGTCATGTTGAGCGCAACCTCAGCGTAGTGGCACAAGGCAGGGACATGTCTTATCGCGCCTTCTTCCTCTGGGCGGCTACAGGGAAAGGCCGCATGAGATGCGGCCCTACAGAAAAACCCTCCTTTTGTCATCCTGAACGAAGTGAAGGATCTGCTTTTTGAGGCGTTTGGTTATTGAGCAAGAGACAGTTCCTTCGCTTTGCTCAGGACAAGCGCTACGTTCGGAATGACAAAGGAACGGCTCAGATTTTTCTTAACCGACTGATACGATCCAGCACCTTCTTGCGGGTTGCGTGGTAGGATTTTTTGCCTTCGGTCAAGGTCAGAAACATCCGGTAATGCTTGACGGCGACGAGCCTGTCTCCCTCCACTTCGAGAGAATACGCCAAGTTCAGTTGAACCTCGGGAAGCTTCGGAGCTAATAACTCTGCTTGCCGGAGGGAATCCAATGCTTCGCCGAATCGGCCCTGTTGTTGACTCACCAGGGCACGTTGCACCCACAATTGAGGCACTGTGGCATCACGAGCGAGCCCTTCCACCAACGACACTCGAGCCTTCTCCCATTGGCCTAACCCCAATTGCGCCGTTCCCAACCAAAACCAAGGCTCCCAGGGTTCAGGCGGCTCTACAAACAGGGGTTCCAGGACGGTCATGGCCCGTGCATATCGCCGGTTCTTAATGAAATATTGCGCGCGGGCTAACTTGACTTGCAGGGGGGTGGCATTCCGAAAAAATGGAAGAACACGGGTTTTCTGTTGACTGAATGATGCCGCATTGGCGTTGTGCACCGGTGACGGTGCCGCTGTTGACGGAACACCGGGAGAGGAACGCGGGTTCCGAGCCGGTGCACGCTTGGCAATCGATGGGTTCGCCTTTGCCGACGGATTGAGGACTGTGGCCGAAGCCGCCTCCTTCGGCTTAGAAACGTCGCTTGCCTCGACCAAAGTCGCTGCGAAAAACTCTTTCCGTTTTTCAGAAATCGACTCAACGATCCGAGACGGAACGTGTTCCACGGAATTCAATTCCTTCACCGCCTCATGCTCCGGGCTCACCTTGTCTGGATCTGTCATAAGGGGCAGCCCCCAGAGATAGGCCGCAATCCCAACACCCCCCAGCACGACCATGATGGATAACAGACGAAACCTCTGAGGCGGGCGAAAATCTGGTTCCTGGGAATCGGCGGCTTCCGCACTCTCTGGCGCCACCGAACCCTTGGATTGCCGTGCGCGTCGAGCCCGTTCGGACTGCAACCGGTTCAGCGCATCGGTGATAATACTCATTGCTCGTCTCTCGTCGTTCGTCTTTCTTCTTCTGTCGTTGTTTTCTTTTCGGAAAAGACGTGTTTGTCTTGACGCCTTACGTCAGGCCGATGATTTCCCGTCTTGCACGCAGGACCATGCGGAGGCTGACCTCGAATCGGCGGCTGGCATAGGCCGCAAGAAGGGAACGATGGCAAATCTGGTTAATTCGACGAGGCACCCCTCCGCTCAGGCAGTGCGTGAGCATCATGACGCTGCGAGGAAATTGGAATCGGGTCCGTGGGCCTGCGACCTGCAGGCGATACCGGATATACTGCATGGTTTCTCGACAATCGAACGGCTTCAATCTAAATCGAATGCTGATGCGTTGCGACAGGGGGCGAAGCACGCGATTGGACAACGTACGCTCGAGTTCGGGTTGTCCCACAAATAACAGGCACATAAGTTTTTCTTTTTCGGTATCCAAGTTTGATAACAGCCTGAGTCCTTCCAGCACTTTCCCGCTCAACCGATGCGCCTCGTCAACCAAGACAGCCACACGTTCACCCTGTTCGGCCAATCGCAGTAACACATGCGACAATGTCCGTTGCAGCGCTCCAATACTGTGCTCTTCGGGGACCCGCCCGGTGAGGTCCCGATAAATCGAACCCAAAAGATCCACGTACGATTGATCGGGATTCAAGAGGTAGGCAAAGCGCATGCCTTTCGGAGGATGCCGCAACAGGTACCGGCACACCAGCGTTTTCCCGACCCCGACTTCACCGGTCAACATCGTCAACTCACCGCTGGCGATACCAAATTGCAAATGCTCCAATGCGTGCAGATGCTGCTGCGCGGGGAAAAAATAGTCGGTATCCGGTGTAATCTGAAACGGGGCTTCGGTGAAACCCAGTCGTTCGTAGCACACGTTCAGATCGAGTTTGTCCATCACGTCACCTCCAGAATACGGGGCATGAGGAAAATGACGAGTTCGGTTTTTCTCTCGGTCTGATAGGTACCGCTAAAGAGCCAACCTAGCACGGGAATATCGCCCAGCAACGGCACCTTCCGTTCGGTATTCGTGAGTTGCTCTTGGATCAGCCCGCCGATAACCACGATCTGTCCATCACGGACGCGGACCAGCCCTCCGGACTGTTTTACATCCAAAACCGGCGCAGTGGATCCATTGGGTGACTTCACGGTATCGGTCAACCGGGTGATAATGGGCGACACATCCATCATGATCCACCCGTCTTGGGAAATTTGCGGAGTCACCGAGAGGACGAAACCCGATGTCACGGTCCGCACTTGCTCCGTAATAATGTTTCCAGCCCCTGACGTCCCTTGCGTGATAGCTGAGGTAAAAAAGGATTGATCGGTCCCTACCTTAAAAAGCGCCGGTTGGTTATTCAGTGTCAGAATCCGAGGCTGAGACACCACCTGCACGTCACCCTGCTCCTGCAAGGCTTGGATCACACCTTGAAAATCGCCGTCATTAAAACTAAAGGCCGCGGTAGCCGCGCGCGCGACAAAACCACCGGCCGGCGCCGTGATGATGTTGGCAAGATTAAAACTGCCCTTGGGGGTCGCGAGATCAATCCGGCTCCAATCCAATCCTAGACTGTAATCATCTCGGAGCGCGACTTCATAGATCCTGGCTTGGATCTCGACCTGTCGATAGAGTGAACTGCGGACGCTGGCCAGAAACGCCGCAACATCTTTAACTCGCCGATGCAGATCCGTGACTTGAATGGTGCCGGACAAACGATTCACCACGAAGCGCCCTTCGGTCGAGAGGAGCGTGTGGATCTGCCTTTCAATTTCTTCCCAAAACTTAATCTCGTCCTGTTGGCTCAATATCACTTCGCCCGCATCCTGCCCCTCGCTTTTCCCGGACCCGGAGGTGACTTGCGCTTTATTGTGTCCCTTACCGGAACGTTCCAGACGAATGTAATCCAGCGTGAAGATTCGTGTTTGCAGCCGACGTACGACAAGCAGTTCTCCATCTTTTTCCCAATAGTAGCCCTGCGTATCCAACAACGCGGCCATGGCTTTTTCCAGATCAAGGCCCTGAAAGTCGACCGTCACAACGCCTTCGACCCCCGGCTCCACAACAATATTGAGCGTATTCGCCCGCGAGAACAGGCGTAAGGCATCCACCAACGGCATTTCCCGCGCCCGAAAACTAAAAACCCGGGCAGGCTTGGCGTCGGGAAAGGAGAGTCCTGAAGGGATTCCCAGCGACATTCGATCTTCAACAGAAAACGGCTGGTCTACCTTTGATGCAGGACTTTCCCGGGAGGCCATCTCCGTAGAACGAGCATCAGGCTGAAGCTCCGGCGGCTTGGGGAATTCACTCTGAAGTCGCCCCGTTGACTTTGGTGAAGGAGGGAATTCGGGAAGGGTTGTGCAGCTCCCCGCCGGGAAGGCCAAGAGCACACTCAGCACAATGACCCCATATAATGGTCGCAGCGCCCCTTCTCGAACCAGGTCACAAGAAGGACTGCGGGATGCTCTCATCAGCACGTGGAGGGCTGGAACTTTCATGATTCCTGGAATCTTAACCGTTTTTTACCCTAGGGTTATACACTAATGCACCCCTAATGTCACTCGTTTGTCAACCCGTCTGCGCTGCTGCCCCATCGGCTCGGCGTGCAAGCGGACTGCCGGCATAAGCTGGGGAAGCACGCAACAACTATTCTGTTGAATTGGAGATTTCGTTAAGAACGGCGGCGCGAAGGAGGCGAGTTCCAACAGGCATGCACGACATACCCAATGAGGCCAAGGCCCATGACAAAGACAACGCCGCCCATCGCCAAGGCGCCCCAGTCAGGGCTCAGTTGCGTCGCGGCAGAGTGTTTCGCTAACCAAGATTGGCGAACCGCGTCTCGAACCACGACCATCAGGCACACGGTGACCAGTACGCTCACAATACCGGCCAAAGCCATTCCCCGCACGTGGGGAATCATCAATGCCGCATTTAAGAACACCAGACTGAGTAATCCAAAGGTGAGTCCCACAAAAAACGCAAGAGAACCCAGGTTCTGCCCGCTTATGAGTTCGGCTAGAACCCCATCCGGTAGAGACAACAAGAGCCACGGTCCAACCACAATTTGAGGCAACGTACCGGCCAAGGCCCATGCCACCCCATACTTGGTTACCCAGGTCGCATCGTCTTCTGTCGGTTCATCTCCCGAAGAGTCCGGCCGTCTATAGCTCGAACCCAGGTACAACCCATAGCACATCAGAAAGATTCCCATCCCTGCCACGGCTGCCAGGACCATATGTCCATACCGTGGGAGCAGGGAAGGAAGCGAAAACATTCCACGCAACCCGCTAACTTGAATGTCTTTCCAGTGCTCCGGATTCAGCATCAAGATGCCGACCATCACAAAGATCCATGCCACTCCCCAAAAAAGAACGATGTTAACGCTTCCAAGCACGAGATGAAGGCCGGGACGGCCACCCACTCTCCAATATTTATAGGCATACAACCCGCAATACCCGATAATGATGGCGCCAAGAACCGCGATCCACGTATTGCCGACAAGGAGTATGGCGGGATACAACACCAGACCGTATGCCGCTTGGACAAACAGGAAGGAGGCCACTCCCAAAACCACGGCGAACACCAGAAACCACGGCAACATATTGGCCAACGCCGCACCTAACCGTCGATAGCGTTCGCGACCGGTCCCAGACCCCAGCCAATCAGTCACCACCATAATGGGTGTGCCACCAAGAACGAGATTCATAAAGAGTGCATGAAGTAAAAACCCGATCAACAGGAATCCCTGCAAGATGGGCTCTGGACCAGGCAAGGCGAGAGGATCGACAGTGGGAATGTGCGGAAAGGAATTCATGCCCCCTCATTGTACCATCAGTCGGTCGTCACATAGCTACACGGATGTCTCTTGTAGCGGCCGCAGGGCCACGCCCGGGCGGCAATGGTTTGGGGTCCTTTTGCCGAAACAAAAGGACCTCGTCGCGGGGGGGGACCCCGCAAACATAGCTCCCTCACTTCTTCCTATTTCACCAACGTCTTGATGTAATGAATCAATTGCCAGATCTGATTATCGGGCATATTGGAAAAGGCCATCATACCGGTACGTTTGGAGCCGTGTTTAATGATCCAAAACATCTGACCATCGGAAATATCCTGCATGGTTTTCCCACAGGTAAAGTTCCGTGGAGGCGGATGCAAGGCGGCCCCCATCGGTCCCTGTCCATCACCTTTGGTTCCATGACAGTTGAAGCACGCCAAGGGTTGAGCCGTTTGTTGGAACAATGTTTCGCCGGCTTTGATGTTGGCCGCATTCGCAGGTAAGGGATTCGTCATGTTCCGAAACTTTCCCGGCGCTCGTTTGGTCTTGCGTGGCTGTGGGCATACCCCTGACGGGCCGCTCCTTGTTGTGGCAGCCGTCATTTCCGGCACTCCCTTAAACGTCGCTTTCAGATACGCAATGACGTCCGCCACCCCCTGCTGGCCAATCGTGAGCCCCCAATACGGCATGTTGGTGGACTTTCCAACGCTTCGCCCACCATGATAGATCACGTTGTAGAGATATTCCGTCGGCAACTTGTCAAAGGCCATCTTCGCATGCACCGCCGGCTTGGGACTCAACCCTGACGCAGCCGGACCATCCCCTTTTCCCGTCGCGCCATGACATTGCGAACAGTACTCTTTATAAACCACCTTTCCACGATCCACGCTTGCCTGCGCAAACTCCTGGCTGGTCCATGGCTCGTTATATCTGAAATCCGAAACGCCCAAGGTCATGAGATACCCGACAATCGCCCGTACGCCGAATTCCGTGGCATCCGCCAAAAATTCTCCGCTGTGAGGCGTGAAATCTTGTGGATTGAGCGCAAACCGGAAGAGCCAGTCTGGATTATAGCGCCGCCCGGCCTCCGCTAAGTCGACACTGTGCGGGGCACCGACCAGTTGACCGTTTTCCTCAACGGTATGGCATCCGATGCAGGCATGCTCCTTGTACGCCAGGGCGCCGAACTCCGATTCCTTTTTGGTCACCTTCGAAACGTCAAACGCGCCGACTGTCACGCGTGGGTCAATGTACTGTTTTTCTAAATAGGTCGTGACCGCCTCGGCTTGATCTTCCGGAAGAGTGATGTGCACATCCGGTTCCCACCCCTGATCCCACCGATAGCTTTTGGCATACAACCTTTTTTCTTTCCCGGTAAGAAACCCGACCAACCAGGCGTGCTGGTACTTGCTCCCAGCCCACATCAAATCCGGAGCTTTCAAATTGAACCGGCTTTCCGGCTCACCCTGAAATTTGTGACAAGTCGAGCAGACATGCTTCACCATCATTTCAACCTGCTGTTCATCGGCAGCCCAAAGAGGTGAGGATACCAACAGGCTCACACAGACCCCGACGATCACAACCCTGTATGTCGTTCCCATCATTTTCGATAAAGACCGGAACTTATGCTTCATGTCGACTCCTCCCTAGACGACCATTCATGACAACGTGTTACGTTCGGCCAAAGGCACGCACATACAACAGAACATGCCAGGCTTCTTCTTCCGTCAACACAAGCGGAATAAACGGCGCCATATCCGTGCCCGGGCTGCCATTTTTCAAAATCCAAAACAGCTCGCCATCCGTTCGCGCGGCTTGCCAAACCGTATCCGTAAAATCTCTCGGCAATTTTCCTCGCAGTCCTGGAATATTGCCCAACCCCTTGCCATCCTTGCCATGGCACGTCACGCAAAAGGCTTTTCCGTGAAAAATCTTTTTCCCTTGTTCAAGACGTTCAGGAGTACTGGGAAAAGGGTTCTGCCACGTTTTGGCTTCTTCGATCTGATCAGGCGGCACGCGCGGCTTGAGAACCGCAGAATCAGCCCCCAAGACCACCGACCCTCCCATCAAGAACAGAGCCAAGACATAGCTTGTCCATTGTTTGACAGTGAATCGCACCAGACCCTTCCTTTTGTAAAAAAAACCTGGGGGGAGAGGAATGGTGCGGGAAGTGAGGCGTTCCCGCACCGTCGAGACGCTACTCGGTTCGGAATTTGTGACCAAGCGCATTCGGAATCGTCACCGTTCCATCAGGTACTTTTTGGCCAGGTTGCCAGAGTTGATAAATGACGCCGTCGGTTTGCGCGGCAACGGCAGCAATTTCCGCGACCTTATTTTTATCCTCAATGTCCAGAATGAGCACGCGACCGGTGGCAATTTCCACTTCATGGTCATGGAAATTTCTGTTCCATGTGATGAGCGGGACTTCCTTACGGGCCAAGTCTTTGGCCACGAAGTATTCCACCCCGATCAAAGGAGCCTTGGGGTCGGTGGACGGAAAGAGAAGGCATTGGAGGATTTCATTGGAAATGCCTTTGCAATAATGGTGGTATGGGCCACCGACCTGTCCGTTGGCCATCATGTGCGGAGCCTGGACGTGCAGACCGAAGCCATCCGCCGGGCCATTGCCCTCGCTCATGGCCGGAGTGATCATCAATCCAATAAAGAAGACACTGACAAGCACGATGAAACTCATTGAACGCATCGAACGCAACATTACCCACCTCCTTGTAGTTGAATGCATAAATTTCCCCCATCGAATGAATGGGAACACGTTGGAGCTACGAATTCGCAGCCACCAACGAGTCAAAAGTCGGATCGGTTTCCACCAACCCTTTCAAGGTATCATTTTGCAGGAGAAAAACCCAGGATCGGTCTGTGGCTCCTGGAATCTGCTGATACCAGTGTCGTGCTTCCTTCAACAGTTCGAACATCGCCTGATTATCACGTTTGGGGCGAAAGGCTAAACTGTACGCCTTGGCATAGGCTGCGGAGAATTTGATCAAGGGATCAGAGGACAACGTAAAGGCCTCATCGGCTTCTTCGTAGCCCTGAATAATATCGGGATCATCAAAAAAACGACTCCACGCGACCTTACTGATGCGTGACCAGGCCAGGGACATCAACACCCTGGCCCGCATGTGGGGCTGGTCCGTCGGCAATTCCGAGAGCAATTGCTGGGGAGCCATGATGGACGTAAGCGGGTCGTTCGTCCACCGATAGGCCATCGCCAGCTTCAATCGTGTTTCAAAATCCCCTGGTTGCAAATCAACCAGGGTTTCCATGGCGGGAATCAAGCGGTACAGATAATCGGCCGGGGTCGGGTCGAGTTTCCCCCCCATTTCCATTTCAAGGGAAATATCCATCCGGTCGGTTTGCGATTGGATGGTCCAATAGAGTGCGTTAAATTCCTGATACAGCGGACCGCTCTCCACCTGAACGCCATGCGTCCGTGCTCCAAAATCCAGCAGACCGGTATAGAGTTCTGAGATAATGGCTTGTAACCCCTCCACGTACGAGGGGTTGACTGCCAAAACCCGGTTGAGCATAGAGATCCGCTCCCGACGCGTCGGCAACGTTTTCGCCCGTGTGACCCCGGCCGCCAATGCCGCTTGCGTTTCATTCGGACTCCAAAACTCCGTAGATTTCTGCTCAAACCCACCGGCGTCGACAACAAAAGGAATCGGCGTCCCCATGGAAGATGTCAACGGAATATTGAGCGCGGCTGTATCCACGGGAAACCCATGCTGGAATAACCCCGACAACACGACCCATTTCACGGTCACGGCCTTTATCGGATGCATCGGTTTTTTATAAGGCACGACCCAATCTTGTTGACCTGAACCATGGGCCGCTGGTGAGGTCATCGGATCAGGATACGCAATTCGTACCCGGACCAACGTTGTCGGCACAGCAACCACATGATCTGACCCCGGAACCTGAAAGGAAGCATGGGGGAGCGGTCCCGTACTGAGCACTTCCAGGGTAAACCCGGGAGACTCGGACATGTCACCGATCTCAGGCATCACAAAGAAGGAAGGGGCTCGCTGATGTGCGCGGGTTTCCGAGATTTCGAATCGTTTAAAATCTTGAAAATTCACCAACTTCCCAACACCCGGCCATAACTCATCCAGTGCCCGGTCGCGGCTCTCGATCACGTCCGCATGCGCGTGAACAAGCCGATCCCAACACCAGGAATACACCGGATCAGAGCCAGGCAAAAAATGCCCTTCCCCTGTGGCGCCGGCCTCCACCATCTTCAATAGACAGACAAAATCGTTTTGGGCCACTCGAGCGGGATTCCGGCCAGCCACTGCGTGGACGTAGTTTTGGACCACCTGCACTGCCGCCTGACTTTGTGCAGCCGGAACAGGCTCTGCAGCATGCGAAGGATTGCTCGCACCTAATCCAAACAGCCCGACAAGAAGGGCCCCCAGGCTGAGACCACGCATCTTGAAACCCCGGGATTGCTCTTGGCGATCTGCGCGAGTCCGTCCCCTGTATCGAAAATGAACCATGCGATACCTCATGAACACTTCTCCTCTTCAAAACCATAATAGGGCACAATAACCAATCTCACTCTAGCATATTCATTAGCCGTCCACCACGATCGTCCCGTTCATTATATGCCCTGGCAAATCACAGAAAAAAGGAAAGGAGCCTGCTTCCTTCGACACAAACACCAACTCGGCTTGACCATCTGAAGGAATCAACACTCGGCGGAGCCCATCTTTGCCAAACTGTGGCGCCCCGTCACCACTCACTTGGACATTCGTCCGAACCAAGAGATTCGTGGGGACAAAAGCATGGAGCTCGACATCTTCGTTCTTCAGAATAAGACGAACTTGTTGCCCGACGCGAAGGTGCACCACATGGGGAATAAACCGACGGCTCTCGATGCGAATCGTCACGGCGATATCCTCCTGCCCGAGTGCCTGGGCTGTCACGGACTCGCCAAAGCCGATTCTCGGGCTCCCACCCCACACTCCGCACACCAAGGCCAGAAGAACACCAGCACGCTTGAATGTATTCATCAGTCCAATCTTGTTTTCTCGCCATAGCCCCCAGTACGTATTCAGTGTAACAAAGTCTCCGAAATTCGTACAAATGGACTCGTCAGGACACGTCGTCAACATGAGTCATCAGGCACAGAGTAGGGCCTTCACGCACCCGCTCAGGTGCTTTTTCCAACTGCGCGACTCGCCGATGAGTTGCGGAACACTCCCCTTGCCACAGGCCCTTGCATCCCCATCCAGCCCTGCGTACAATCGTTCGTATCGTGATCAATTCATGGGATAAAAGATGATTAGGCTGATTCGCGAAGGCTCGACAAAACACCCTTGGATTCTGAAGATCATCATTTTGGTGATCGCGGTCACCTTTACCATCGGGATGGGCTGGTTTGGGTATGACACCTCGCAACAACCCAATGTCGTGGCCGTGATTGGTTCATACCAAGTGGAGCTAGAGGAATTCCGTACGGCGTATAACAGGGCTGATGACTTCTATAGGAATGAGCTCAAGCAAGAAGTCCCCGACCGAGAAGAACTCAAGCAGACCGTCATGAACGCCTTGGTCGAACAGAACCTGTGGCTCATGGCTGCCGATGATCTGAATCTGGACGTGCATCCAGACGAACTGCGACAGACCATCATGAAGATCAAGGCATTCCAACAAGATGGGGCATTTAATCCAGAGCTCTATCACCGCTTCCTGGCTCGTAACAGAGAAATGTCTCCAGCTCAGTTTGAAGAGGACCTGATCAAAGACCTTCGCAGGCAAAAAGTTCAGCTTCTTGTTCAAGATGTGGCGACCCTCAATCCCGTGGAAGAAGAAGAAATCAAGGAACTTGCCGCGCGACAAACCGCGGGCTTGGAAGACGAAACAGAAATCGAAAGGATCAATGCACGCATCCGGCTGCAACTCCTGATCCAAAAGAAACAGCGCGCCCTCGAAGCCTTTCAAGCCGCCATACGCAATTCTTCTGACGTCGAGATTCTGCAGGAATTTCTCTAAGAGTTTCAGCTCCCGCCTTCACGATAAAGAACGAGTCTTTTCTCCTGTTCACACCCCAACTGGCTTGAACCCTATGGTTTTCGTCCTTTTGCCGAAACACAAGGACGAAGCGATCCTCACTGAATCAACATGGCATCGCCATAGCTATACAACCGATACCGTGCGTTGATGGCTTCTTCGTAAGCCGCTCGCAGTTGGTCGAGGCCGGCGAAGGCGGAGACGAGCATGAGCAATGTCGTGCGCGGCAGATGAAAATTGGTCAGCAGAGCATCGACCATTACAAACCGAAACCCAGGCGTAATAAACAATCGGGTTTCACCAGGACCCGGCTGAATTTCTCCGCCTTCGTTGACCGCTGATTCCAGCGTCCGAACCGAGGTCGTTCCGACCGCCACGACTCGCCGACCTTCAGCCTTTGCCGCATTGAGGCGCTTGGCCGTTTCCTCGGAAATTTCAAACCACTCGGCCGTCATGTGATGGTCTTCGATATTGTCAACGGTGACGGGACGAAATGTCCCAGGCCCGACATGCAGCGTGACGGTCTCGAGTTGGATACCCTTTTGCTTGAGGGCAACGAATAATGGCTCCGTGAAATGCAACCCTGCGGTCGGCGCGGCAACGGCCCCTTCTGATCGCGCGAAGACCGTTTGGTAGGACTCTTTGTCCTGCTCATTCGCCGGACGTTTGATATAGGGCGGGAGAGGGACTTCTCCTATCTTGTCGAGAAGGTCCTTGATGGACCGCTGTGTATCGATCCGAAGGACCGTTCGTTCCTGACTCCGTTCCAAGACCTCGGCGGTCGCCTCATCTTGAAATTGCACGATCTGGCCAATGTCGACATGGCCTTTCAACAAGACGACCCAAACCGCTTCCTCCAAAGGCCGGACGAATAACACTTCGACCTTTCCACCACTTGACTGTTTGGTGCCAGAGAGTCTGGCGGGCATCACCTTCGTGTCATTCAACACAACCACATCATCGGACCGCAACAAGTTTGGCAGATCGTGCACTCGCGCATGTTGAAACGCAGGATCCCTCTTTCGCGGCACGACCAACAATCGAGCATGATCTCTCGGAGAAACCGGGTGATCGGCAATCAGCGATTCATCAAAAGGAAAGTTAAACTCGGAAAGTCGCATAGCAGATACCCATGTCAACGAAAATGAGACGGGGCCATCAAGCACAGGTGGGAGGCCTACGGGAATGGGCTATAAAGCCGGTGGGCGCATGATGACCTGATCGCGTGGCAGGATCTCCGTTCCCGGATAGTAATAGTACAGGATGGATTGATAGGGGTAACCCAACTCAGCCATTTCCTTAGCGCCCCATTGACAAAGGCCCACCCCGTGCCCCGCCCCTTTTCCTGTCAACACCACGTCTCGGTTAATCCGTTCAATAGCAAACTGGGTGCTGAACACTCTGGAATACCCGAGGATACGTCGAAGCTCCTGCCCTGTGACAATGAGTTCTCCTTGGGAATGCAGGATCCTCACTTCCTTGACCCGACCGGCGTCGGTCATGCGATAGGGCGTGAGCGTCGCAAGCCAGCCAATGGGATACCCTTCATTTCTGAGTTGGGATTCGACCGTGTCAAACGGGATGGCTACTTGCCATTGATACCGAGGCGCCTCCTGATCAAATGGACAATCCACCCCTTTTAAATAGGGCAAATCTTTGGACCACACATTCATGGCATCTTCCGTTGCCCCGGCAGCCGTGGACGAATAGGCTGCAAAAATAGGGCGGCCTTCATAGGTGAGAACTTGGCCACGCGTTTGGCTCACGGCATCGAGGACGGCGTGATCGACATGTTGACGGCCCGTATATACTTGATCCTGGACACTCGCGTATACGTCAAACGGTTGACTCTCATTTTCCAGTTTCTTGTGCAACACATAGGTCCGTGCAGCCACGGCCTGTGTCTTCAAGAGTTCTTCGTGCCAGCCGGGGTTGACTTCCGAACTCACGACTCCAGCTACATAATCTTCGAGATCAACCATGTTCACGACCAAGAGGTGCGCCTCCTGGACTGTGATATCGAGACCACCATGAACCACCCACTGTTGCCTCGTCGAACCAAGGGTCTGTCCTTGAAGAGTGACCTCCAGTTCCTTGTGTGTCCCGTGAATCGCAAGACGGCTGCCTCGTGCTCGGTCGTTATCGACTTGCAACTCATTCCCCTTCCGAATAATCGTCACCCCGGAAGCGACATCGATTCGATCTCCGGAAGGCAGTTCGAGACGAAGGTCTCCTGCAGAAGCCACCGTGACATGGTCGGCCCGTTCAGAAAGGGCAACTCGAATGCGATCCGATGCGTGAACCGAGGCGAGAAAAGGACCTAGCCCCACACCGATGAGCAGCAGAAGGATTCTGGCCGGGGAGGAGATAAACATGCCTCACCGTTTCATGAGGAAATAGAGCAGGAGACTTCCCACAATGCTGATGATGATACTGGTACTCAGGGGAAAGTAAAAGGTGAAATTATCCCGTTTGATAAAAAGATCGCCTGGCAGCTTTCCCAGCCAGCCGAGCCCGGTCCCTTCACTCGGCCACTTGCCGATCAGCGAGATGATGAGGCCGAGGGCGACAATCCCCAAGCCCAGAAAGATGAGCATTTTCCCAAAACCGCTGAACTCCGGCATAGCTCACCTCACCAATTCCTCGGCAATCTGGACGGCATTGAGGGCAGCCCCTTTGCGAAGATTATCCGCCACCACCCACAGATTGAGGCCTTGGGGAATGGAATCATCCTCGCGAATCCGTCCCACAAACACCGCATCCGTTCCTGCCGAATGAATCTGCAGGGGATACACCGCGCGCGAGGGATCATCATACAATTGCACGCCTGGGGCGGTCGAGAGAATCGCTCGGGCTTCCGCCACCGACAACTTTTTTTCCGTTTCGATATTAATGGATTCCGCATGACTGACAAACACGGGCACTCGCACCGTGGTCGCGGAAATCCCAATCGATGGGTCGCCCAGAATTTTTCGTGTTTCATTGACCATCTTCATTTCTTCCTGGGTATAGCCCGACGGTAAAAAATCGTCGATGTGAGGCAAGCAGTTAAACGCGATTTGGTGCGGATACACCTTTGGTGCGATGTCACCGAAGTTCAACAACTGTCGACACTGTTCCGCCAATTCATCCATGGCCTCTTTCCCGGTGCCGGAAACCGCTTGATAGGTCGACACGACAATACGGGTGATCGTGGCATGGTCATGTAACGGTTTGAGAACCACCACCATTTGAATGGTGGAGCAATTCGGGTTGGCAATAATGCCCTGGTGTTTTTCAAGATCGTGGCGGTTCACTTCGGGGACGACCAACGGAACGTGCGGATCCATTCGCCACGCCGAACTATTGTCTATCACCACCGCCCCGGCTTTGACGGCAGCCGGCGCGTACTCTTTACTCACTGCGGCGCCGGCCGAGAACAATGCGATATCGACCCCACAGAACGATTCTTGAGTGAGCAATTTCACCGTAACATCGTCACCTCGAAACGACACTTCTCCACCTGCCGACTTGGACGAAGCTAACGGGCACACCTGTCCGACGGGAAACTTTCGTTCTTCCAAGACTGAGAGCATTTCCGTGCCCACGGCGCCGGTGGCGCCGACGACGGCGACGGTATAAGCCGATTTCTTCTTCATCTTATTGGGAGTGGTCATTTCATGGTTTTTCATTCACCACGACTCGGATACGATGGCTAAAGGTATCCGCGATGTACACATGTCCTCGGGAGTCAAGGGCAACACCGAACGGGTAGTTCAAACTGCTGTGCACAGGGTTCTTCCCATCACCGGAAAACTCTGCCTTCCCATTCCCGGCCAGGAGCGACATTTCTTGTTTCTGAAGATTCCAAACCCGGATCAAGTGGTTGTCGCTATCCGTAATGAACAGACGGCCGTCGGGATGGAGGGCAATGGCATACGGGCGAGACAGATTGGGAGAGGATTCATTCTCACCCGGTGCCAATCGAAAATCACCCGTTCCTCCTACTACCGTGGCAATCATTCCGGTTTCTCGATCCCACTTTCGAATCCGACCACTAAACGTATCGGCAATGTACAGATTCCCCTTGTGATCAACGGCAAGACCACTGGGACCAGCTAACGCGGTTTCAGGGCCAAGGGCACCATCGCCGTTATACCCCGACTCCCCGGTCCCTGCGACCGTCGTCATCACGCCGGAGGTCAGATCAAGTTTTCGGATCCGGTTGTTGCTTTGATCGGCGATATACAAAAGGCCAAGCCCATCGAGGGCCAAGGCGACAGGTTCATTCAGGGCCGCTTTTACGGCAGGGCCATTATCGCCGTAAAATTTCGCCTGGCCTGTTCCCGCTATGGTGGAGATGATCCCGGTGTGAGGATCAACCCGGCGAATACGATGATTCCACGTATCGGCAATATACACCGTCCCATCGTCAGCCACAGCCACGGCTGAGGGAAAATTGAGTGCGGCATTGATCGCCAGGCCGCCATCCCCTGAAAACCGCTGATCCTTCGATTGCGTCCCAGCCACATAGCGGATCATTCCACTTAAGTCGGGTTGTTGCGCGTAGGTGTCACCTGGGTTGCCCACGGGATCCGCCAACGGATCTTCATCGTCTTCCAACCGTTCGAGTAAAGGCTCGGCAGGCCTCGAAGAGGGCTCATCGCGCAGGCAGGTTCCGGCTATCGTCGTAATGATCCCGGTCTGTGCAGCAACCTTTCGAACCAAATGATTTTCCGAATCGGCGATGTAGAGATTGCCGGCAGCGTCGAGGGCAATATTTTTCGGTTCGTTTAACAGGGCTGTGGTGGCCGAACCGGCATCCCCCGCGCAACCGGGCTCCCCTGTCCCGGCGATGGTACCGATAGCGCCGGCTTGAATAGCTTTCAGCATCTCACCCTTCCCTTCCGCCTATATTCTGAATAATAAGGGTGCCCATCTCTTTCGTGCCAACGAGTGTGGTCCCCGGCGCTTCAATGTCTTTGGTTCGATACCCTTGTCCCAACACGGTTTGAATAGCGTTTTCGATGAGATCCGCTTCTTTCCCCAAGTCAAACGAATACCGCAGCATCATCGCGCCCGAAGCAACCATGCCAATGGGGTTAGCCACATCATTTCCCGCAATATCCGGCGCACTGCCGTGAATGGGTTCATACATGCCGACGGCGGCGCCGACACTCGCCGACGGCAACATCCCAATCGATCCGGTTAACATGGCGGCCTCATCACTTAAAATATCACCAAACAAATTCGTGGTCAGAATCACGTCAAACTGTCTGGGATTCCGGATCAATTGCATCGCACAATTGTCGACATACATGTGTCGCAGTTCCACGTCTTGATAGTCTTGATGGACCTCAATGACGACCTTCCTCCACAACTCCGAGGATTCCAGCACATTCGCCTTATCGATAGAGGTGACGAGTCCCCGGCGCTTTCGTGCGATGTCGAAGGCGACTTTGGCAATCCGCGTAATTTCTTCCGTGGTGTAGACTTCGGTATTAAAGCCACGATGGCCGGTCGGCGTCGCCTCCACGCCCTTGGGCGTACCAAAATAAATGCCTCCCGTCAGCTCACGCACCACTAACACATCAATGCCTTCGATGACCTCGCGTTTGAGGGTCGAGGCATCGGCCAATTCCGAATACAGTTTGGCCGGCCGAAGATTCGCAAACAGCCCGAGCCGTTCTCGCAGGCCCAGCAACGCTCGTTCCGGTCGCCGCTCATATTCAAGCCCTTCCCATTTGGGTCCGCCCACCGCCCCTAACAAGACCGCATCACTGGTTTTGGCCAACTGCACGGTTTCGTCCGGGAGGGGCCATCCCGTATCATCGATGGCTTTGCCGCCGACCGCGGCGGGAAAAAACTCGAAAGCATGGCCGCAGTGTTTCCCGACTGCCTCCAACACCGCGATGGCCGCCGGGACGATCTCCGGGCCAATGCCATCCCCTGCTAACACTGCGATCTTCTTATTCATAGCACAGACGTCCCCACCTTTCCTTATGATCGGTCAACAGAGCCCAATCTTGTCTCCCATATTGGCGCGACGCTCCAACTGCGAGGCAAGCTTATTGAGGGCATTCAAATAGGCTTGGGCCGATGCCACAATGATATCGGTATTCGCGCCATTACCGGTAACGGTTTCGCCGTCCTGTTCGATCCGCACCGACACCTCTCCTTGAGCATCCGTTCCCCCAGTGATGGCTTTGACCACATAGGACAACAATTTACTTTTGGTTTGCGTGATCTGGGCAATCGTTCGATACACCGCATCGACCGGACCATCGCCCGTCCCCGTCTCTTTCATCATGTGTCCATCCACCTCTAATTCCACGGTCGCCGTCGGCACTTGATTCGTCCCGCTTTGCGTACTCATGGTTTTTAACGAATACCGTTCGGGAACTTTGGTGACGGCTTCAGAAACAATCGATTCCAAATCTTCCTCAAACAATTCTTTTTTCTGATCCGCAAGCCGTTTGAATCGATCGAAAGCGGCATTCATTTCTTCGTCCGTGAGAGAATATCCCAACTTCGCTAATTCTGCCCGAAAGGCATGGCGACCGGACAGCTTACCCATCACCAAGCGGCTTTGCGTTAACCCGATGGAAGCCGGCTGCATAATTTCATACGTGTTTTTATCCTTGAGCAACCCGTCTTGATGGATCCCGGAGGTATGAGCGAACGCATTCGCCCCGACGATGGCTTTATTGGGTTGGACGACCATCCCCGTGATCTTGCTGACCAGACGACTGGCCTTCGAAATTTCTTCAGTGCGAATTTGGGTTTCGGCATCATAAAAATCTTTGCGGGTCCGCAGCCCCATCACGATTTCTTCCAATGACGCATTGCCGGCTCGTTCGCCGATTCCGTTGACGGTACATTCCACTTGTCCGGCCCCCGCATGGATGGCAGCCATGGAATTGGCGACCGCCAACCCTAAATCATTGTGGCAATGGACGGAGATGATCGCTCGATCGCAGTCACGAACTCGCGTCCGGAGTGTGCGAATAATTTCTTCAAATTCCTTAGGGGTCGTGTACCCCACCGTATCGGGAATATTCACCGTACCCGCGCCGGCATCAACGACCGCTTCCACCACCTCACACAGATAGGAGACATCCGACCGCGTCGCGTCCATCGGGGAAAACTCGACGTCATCGACGTAGCTTCGCGCACGTTGCACCATCTCGACCGCACGAGTGAGGGCTTGCTCCCTCGTCATGCGAAACTGATGTTTCAGATGAATATCCGACGTGGATAAAAAGGTGTGAATACGCGGCTTGGGTGCCCCTTTCAACGCCTTCCACGCCGAATCAATATCGTCGGGTTTGGCTCGTGCCAAACTACAGACCGTTGGGCCTTGAACCTCCTGCCCAATGCGCTGCACCGCCTCAAAGTCGCCGGGAGAACTAAAAGCAAACCCGGCTTCAATAATATCCACGTTCAAGCGAGCCAGTTGTTTGGCGACCAACACTTTTTCTTCCACATTCATGCTGGCTCCAGGAGACTGCTCGCCGTCTCGCAGGGTCGTATCAAAAATTCTAATGTGTCGTCTCATTGCCCATGCTCCTCACAAGGGGATTCACGGCTGTCCGACAAGGCACGCCCGGATCGACGCTCATGAAGCCTTGCTTCCAGCCCTCTTCAATCATAACCGGCCCCAACAATAAAAAAGCCTTCACCCCGATGAGGTGAAGGCTTTCTACCTGTTTCGGGGTCATTAGGGGGTCACTGATGGTTCTAGAAGACCGAACAGTGTGAGCACCTCGTCACCGACTAAGAGAAGGGTGCCCCTTCCTTTTCCTTGCCATTGATCCATTCGATCAGTCATCTGAATCCGACACCACAGGCGTCCGAACCTGCGTTTCTCGTGTTGCTCCAACGGTGACGACACTCCAGCCTTTCTCCAACAAACCGGAACTCACGTATCCCACACAAATCAAAAACAACATCAGTTGAGGATAGGCCATGACGGACACCAGAATCAAGACAGCCCAGACTAAATACATAAAATGACGCTGGCCTTCAAACTTCAACTGTTTCACACTGCGGTACTTCACCGTACTCACCATGAGAAACGCCATCAACAAACTCAACGCAATCACCACCGGGGGCAGCACATCTTCCGACAGGTGGCCGATGTGCTTATTGAAAATATAAAACGTCGAGATAAAACCGGCCGCCGCCGGAATGGGCAACCCGGTAAAAAATCGATTATCCCCACTGCTCGCCACGATGACGTTAAACCGGGCTAAGCGAAGTGCGCCACAGGCCACATATGCGAACATAATCGCCGCCCCCAACATCCCGGGGGATTTCAGCGCCCACGCATAAATCAAAAAGCCCGGGGCGAGCCCGAATGAAATGAGATCCGATAACGAATCGTATTCCACTCCAAACTCGCTGGTGCTGTCAGTCAAACGGGCGGACGTGCCGTCCAAGACGTCGAACACCATCGCAATCAAGATCGCAATCGCCGCCGCTTCCAAGCGACCATGAAACACCAACACCACCGCGGCCAATCCGCTAAACAAATTGCCGGTGGTGAGGATATTGGGGATCAGATGGACTCCCCGGCGGCGTTTCCCCTCTTTATTTTTAAAAATCCGCCCCTTCATGCGACTTTGAAATATGTGGCCTTTCATGTGAACTCCGCGAGTATGGATTCTCCACCTTTGACCCGGTCTCCGACTCTGACGCGGACTCGGCTCTCAACGTCAAAATACGTATCCATCCGAGAGCCGAATCGGATGAGGCCAAAGCGTTCACCCGGCACAGCGGCATCACCCGGCTGTACCCAGCACACGATACGCCGGGCAATGAGCCCCGCGACCTGCACACAAAGCACCTTTTTCTTCGACGGGGTTTCAATCAGCAACGCATTTTGTTCATTATGAACCGTCGCTTCCTGATTGCTCGCGTCGAGGAACCAGCCCGGCTGGTAGGCCATATCCACCACGGTACCCGCACATGGCATTCGATTGATATGCACGTCAAAAATGTTGAGAAAGATGCTGATCCGGATACTCTGCTCTTTCAAATATCTTGGTTCAAATTCCTTTTGAATCGAGAGCACCTCCCCGTCGCCGGAAGCAAGAATCAGGTCGTCACCCCGCGGGATCGTACGAGGAGGATTTCGAAAAAACCAGCCGGTAAAACACGCGAAGGCGCCAAAAGCCATGGCGGTTTTTCGCCAACCCAACAACCGGGCTAACGCAGCCGGTGCCGCCGCTCCCATGACGAAAGGCAACCCTTCCGGAGCAATGGGGAGACCTTTTGCACGATCAGCCATTCTGACTCATTTCGCGAACATCCCCCTGCTTAATTCTTTTTCTGATCCACGAGTTTGTCTTTGTGCAACCAGGGCATCATCCCGCGCAATTGCTCCCCGACTTCTTCGATGGGATGCTCTTTGCCTCGTTTGAGCAGTGCATTATACACGGGGCGATTCGCCTGATTTTCCAAGACCCATTCTCGGGCAAACCGCCCACTTTGGATTTCCCCAAGAATTTTTTTCATGGTTCGTTTGGTTTCGCTCGTAATGATACGCGGTCCTCGGGTGACGTCGCCGTACTTGGCGGTCGTGCTAATGGAGTACCGCATGTTGGCGATCCCACCCTGATAGATTAAGTCGACAATCAGTTTCACTTCATGCAAGCATTCAAAATACGCCATTTCAGGGGAATAGCCTGCTTCGACTAAGGTCTCATACCCCGCTTGAATTAAAGAGGTCAGGCCCCCACACAAGACGACTTGCTCCCCAAAGAGATCGGTTTCAGTCTCTTCACGAAAATTCGTTTCGATGACACCGGCGCGTGCTCCGCCAATAGCGGAGGCATACGCCAACCCGACTTGAGCGGTCTCTCCACTGGGGTCTTGATGGACCGCCAACAAACACGGAACCCCGCTTCCCTTCGTATATTCCGAACGGACTAAATGGCCGGGTCCTTTGGGCGCCACCATAAACACGTTGACGTGGGCTGGCGGCTGGATTTGTCCAAAGTGAATATTAAACCCATGACCAAAAGCCAGAAACGCTCCATCCTTCAAAGACGGAGCAATATCATTCCGATAAATGGCCGGCTGCGCTTCGTCCGGGGCCAGGATCATGACCACGTCCGACTGTTTCACGGCGTCAGCCACCGGCATCACTTTGAGGCCCGTGGCTTCGGCCTTTTTCCAGGACGAACCCTCCCGTAGCCCAACGACGACATCGGCACCACTGTCCAATAGATTCAGGGCATGGGCATGGCCTTGACTGCCAAATCCAATAATCGCCACTTTCTTCTTTAAAATTTTCTGTAAATCCGCATCATTGTCATAAAAGATTTTCATAACCGACTCCTTAGGGAATAAACGCGCAAGCTGACTCTCTTTTCCTTTTTTTGTAGCAGCGCCATTCCCCGATCAGGGTCGGGGACAGGCTCATGGCGCTTTTTGTTGGCGGCATAAGATGCCGCCCTACACATGCACTCGATTCCCGATTAAAAATGCCGGGAGAATGACATCGTATGAGATAGCTTCTAGTTGGCTTTGGCAAGCGGACGCGACTGATTCGCCACCGTGCGAATAGGTTCTCGTGCAATAGCAATCCGGCCGGTCCTGACGATTTCCTTAATGCCCAGGGGTTGGAGCAACTGGATCATGGCGTGAATCTTCTGCACGTCACCCGTGACTTCAATCGTATATGACGTTGGGGATGAATCAATCACGTTTGCTCGAAAGATATCGGCAATCCGCAGGGCCTCGGCCCGATCCTCCGACCGGGCGTGCACTTTAATCAAGGCGCTCTCACGGCTGACGGCGTCACTTTCATTGAGGTCAACCACCTTGATGACATCGATGATTTTATTCAATTGCTTGAGGATTTGTTCGATGATGCGCTCATCCCCGTTTGTGACGACGGTCATCATCGACACGGTCGGGTCGAGCGTGGGCGCCACCGACAAACTTTCGATATTAAACCCCCGCCCGCTGAACAGGCCCGCGACCCGGGACAACGCCCCGGATTTATTTTCTAATGTCACGGCAATAATATGTTCCACAACGACTCTACCCTTTTCTCGTTTACGCCGTTCAAAACCGCTTCGTTCCGGCTCCTTACGCCGTCAAAATGGTGTCCTTGCTCTCCTCTTTTCCCCCCGCTTCCGATGTCTGTCGCTTCTGCAACTCGGGAGGATCTTCCAGAATCATTTCATGGTTGCAGCCACCGGCCGGAATCATGGGATAACAATTCTCGAATTGGTTCACCGGCACGTCAATGAAGACCGGCTTATCAATGGCCATCGCCTCTCGAATCCCGTCATCCACTTCACCGACGTTTTGAATGCGAAGGCCGGCCGCGCCATAGGCTTCCGCGAGTTTGAGAAAATCCGGAGATTTGTCCAAATAGCTGCACGCATAGCGGCCTTCATAGAACAGATCCTGCCACTGTCGCACCATCCCATGGAACCGGTTATTGATGATAAACACTTTGACCGGCAGCTTTTCGATCACGGCCGTGGCTAATTCCTGGGTGTTCATCTGGACGCTCCCGTCACCCGCAATACACAACACGAGTCGATTCCGAAAGGCCGCCTGTGCCCCTAGGGCCGCGGGGAAGCCAAAACCCATCGTCCCCAACCCGCCGGACGTCAGCCACGTATTCGGATTGGCGAGATGAAAGTATTGCGCCGCCCACATCTGATGCTGCCCCACGTCGGTGGACACGATCGGGTCGCGGTCCTTCGTCAGTTGGTAGATCCGATCGATCAGATACTGCGGCTTGATCAACTTGTCGGCATCCTGCTGGTAGCTCAGGGGGTGAGCGGTCTTCCACTCATTCAGTTGATCCCACCACGGCTTGCGCAATTCTTTCTGGTCACCGTTCACCGTCGCGCGCAACACGTTGTTCAATTCCTGGAGCACGCATTTACAATCACCCACGATGGGAACGTCCACGTGAATGTTCTTGCGAATCGACGTCGGATCAATGTCGATATGGATAATCTTGGCATTCGGACAAAACTCGGACACCTTGCCGGTGACGCGATCATCGAACCGGGCGCCTACCGCAATGACAAGATCGGAATAATGGATAGCCATATTGGCCACGTAGGTGCCGTGCATGCCGAGCATCCCCAAGGACAACGGATGTTGACCGGGGAAGGCCCCCAAGGCCATCAAGGTCTGGTTCACGGGGATCTGGGTCATTTCGGCTAATTCGCGAACCTCTGCGGAAGCGCCGGACAACTGAACTCCCCCGCCAATGTACAAGATAGGCCGGCGAGCCTTCATGATGGCATCGGCGGCTTGCTTGATTTTCCATTTGCTGCCTTCATAGGTCGGATTGTAGCCGCGAATCGAGACGGAGTCCGGATATTTAAAATCGGCCTTGGCCATGGAAATATCCTTGGGAATATCCACCAGCACCGGACCGGGTCTGCCGGTCGACGCGATGTAGAACGCTTCCTTGATGGTCTGCGCCATATCGTTCACGTCCTTCACCAAAAAATTATATTTCGTGCAGGGACGGCTGAGGCCAATATTGTCGGCTTCTTGAAAGGCATCGTTCCCGATGAGCGCCGTGGGGACCTGCCCGGAAAAGCACACCATGGGCACGGAATCCATATAGGCATCGGCCAAGGCGGTGATCACGTTGGTCATGCCGGGCCCCGACGTAATCAAGGCCACCCCGGGTTTCCCCGTGGCTTTCGCATAGCCTTCCGCCATGTGGCCGGCCGCTTGCTCATGTCGGGTTAAGATGACTTCAATGTCTTTTTGTTGATGCAGGACGTCGAAAATTTTTAGGACCACCCCACCGGGAAGAGCAAAAATCGTTTTTACACCTTCTCGCTTCAAGGCTTCCACAAAAATTTCGGCTCCTGTAAGCTGTGCCATGATCTCCCTCATCTGTTTGAACCATGAGCGGTTCGGTTGAAGATATTTGTCGCCGCCCCATGTTTCTTGTTAGCCAAGAAACTCAATTGTTTCCAGTGGTTGTGGCATTAAATGAATAATGATAAACCTGCGTTATCCACAAGTCAACTCAAAGCTTGTCAATCCCTATTACTGGCGAGACGTCTCAAAAACTTCGTAGCCTGATACCCCCAGGCTCCTCTACGACGGTAATTTTACTCACCCGAACCTGCACTCATGTTACGCGACTTTGAACAAGAGGTAAAAAACTTAGAAGCCCGACACCTCCGTCGGCAGCTACGGATCGTGGAGTCGCCTTCGGATACCACCATCACCATCGAAGGCCGCCGATTCATTTCCATGGCCTCGAATAATTATCTCGGGTTGGCCAATCATTCCGCCGTCAACCGAGCGGCCATCGAGGCGATCGAACAATGGGGGGTCGGCGCCGGGGCCGCCCGCCTGATTTCCGGCACCATGGCGCCCCACCACCAACTGGAACAGGACCTCGCCCAATTCAAACAAGTCGAAGCCTCCCTGACCTTTGGCACGGGATACACCACGAACTTGGGGCTTCTCCCGTCACTCATCGACAGGGATGGACTCATCCTTGCCGATCGCTACTGTCACGCCAGCCTCATCGAAGCATGTCGACTGGCCAAAGCCACGCTGCACGTGTTTCATCATAACGATACCGAGCATCTAGAAAAACTCCTTAAAACACGGGAGAACGCTCGGCCAACCCTCGTCGTGACCGAGGGGGTCTTCAGTATGGATGGCGATCTCGCACCACTCCCGGATTTATTGACGCTCTGCCGACAGTATGAGGCCACGCTGGTCATTGATGATGCCCACGGCACCGGGGTCATGGGGGAAAACGGTCGAGGAACGGTTGAACGCTTCGGCTTGAACCCAAAAGACGTGATTCAAATGGGAACACTCAGCAAAGCGATTGGAACAAGCGGAGGCTATGTCGCGGGAACAGCTTCTTTACAAGAATATCTGATCAATACGTCAAAAGCCTTTATCTACACGACCGCAGCACCACCGGCCATCGCCGCTGCCGCGTCCGAGGCCATTCGGATCATTCAACACGAACCCGCTCGCCGGGAACGCCTCTGGACCAACCGAAACGCTCTCTATGCAGCACTGAAAGATATGGGCTGGCCATTGACCGACACGCAAAGCCCGATCCTGCCGATCATCGTCAAGTCGCCGGAGACGGCTGTGAAGATGTCGGAAGCCTTGTTCGCAGCCGGCGTATATGTTCCCGCCATCCGCCCGCCCACTGTTCCCAAACACAGCAGCCGGCTACGACTTACCGTCAGCTCGGAGCATACGAAAGATCAATTGGAGAACGTGGTGCGGAGCTTGCAAAAGGCAGGACAAGCACTGCGTGTGATTTAAAACATGAGGATGATCCCCAGGGACACGTGTACGAGAAAAAGACTTCATGAATCAGAAGTTGTGCGTTCATCGCGACCCTCGATAAACTTCTTTGCGGTGGCCGATCTTTACGACCTCCACAAGCAACTCATCATCGTCGATGACATATACGACCCGGTAATCTCCCTGACGAATCCGATACCAATCCCCTCCGGCCAATTTCTCGCAGCCAACAGGTCTTGGGTTGCCAGCAAGAGTACGGATGCGAGAAAAAACTTGTTCAGATTTTTCTTCGGAAGTCCCCGCAACTCTTTTTCTGCTGACTTCTTGATCCTGACACTATATGAGACCGTCACGCTTTAAATCCTTGAGCACCTCCTCGAAGGAACGACTAGGCTCCCCTCGCCGTTTTCCAACGGCTTCCAAATCGAGTGAATCTTCCCTCAACAGTTCAAGCACCGCTTGGTTGACGATATCGGAGAGCGTTCGGTCGCTTTCTGCCGATTTCAACTTCAGAGCACGATAGACCCCGGGGTTCAAGTAGACCGTCGTTCGCGCGCTATTTGTCATAAATTTCCTCGCGTAGCATTATAACGTTTTAACGTTATAACATGATAAGACCTAAAAAGCCCTCATGCAAGCTTAAAAGAAGACAGGGAGGCAGAAGGGTATGGCTCCGTCTCACTTGCAACTTGACCTTGGCCCCGATGACGTGCGCTTTGTTACGATACTTCTTCAATCTTCAGAAGATAGGCAATAATCTTGTCCAAGGCGCCGGCGGTGAGTTTTTGGCCGTACCACCGCGGCATGACGCGGTCGGGATACCCCGTTACAATATAGGCGCCCGGATTCAGAATGGATTCCTGCACGTATTCCCACTCGGTTTTGGCTTTCCCGTGATAGTTCGGATCGGCCAGGCGCCGGCGGGCGTTCGTGCCCAATTCCAACTTCGGCCCTTCCCGCCCTTTTGCGACACGAATGCCCGGAATCATGTGACAGGCGGCACACCCGGACTGGATAAAAATTTTGTCGATGGGCTCTTTTCCCGTGGCCAATGGAACATTGGCTTTATTCACCGCCTTCGCCGCCTCGTTCTTGGGTTTTTCAATCTTTTCCTCTTGGGGCTCAGGGTCCGGTTCAATCCGGTTGAGCGTCCAAAAGAACACCACACACATGAGCCCGACGATGATGATCGTCTCTTTATTCCACTGAAACGGTTTCTTGTTCGCAGCCACGTGACCTATCTCTCGGGTTTATTCCGACGGCGAGCCTCCCACCGCCGCATCTCTATCACAAACATGGAGTGGGCACCAACCAGGGAAGCATTGTGACGTATGTTTTTGGTAGGCTGAAGATCAATCGACATGGGCAACGTGGAATGCGATTTGCTATGCGGACGAACCATTTGTCTCTACCGTTTACCCCACATCCTTGGCTGACGAATCCCCATCTCCAAACCCTGGCGTCTCGATATCGACGCCGGCCCCATCTCCTCGCCAACGTGCCGATGGCGGACCGCCTGTTCCAGGTTGATCCCCAATCGCAAGTCAAAGGCGTGTGCAGTTGGCAACCGAACCGTCAGGCACCCGGGCTCATCCTGATTCACGGGTTAGAGGGGTGCCATGACTCTCATTATATGCGAGGCATCGCTCACAAGGCCTGGCACGCCGGATTGAACGTCATCCGCTTGAATCAACGAAACTGCGCCGGCACCGAACACCTCACTCCGACTCTGTACCACGGGGGATTGAGCCAAGACGTTCGGGCCGTCGCCGACGAACTCGTCGAGAAGGATGGCATCCGGGCTCTCTGGGTCGTGGGGTATTCGATGGGTGGGAACCTGGCATTGAAAATGGCAGGAGAGGCCAGGGAGACCTGTCCCGGTCTACGAGGCGTGGCCGCCGTCTGTCCTAACGTCCATCCTGCGGTTTGCGTGGCGGCTTTAGAGCAACGGCGTAACTGGATCTACCACCAAAACTTTGTGCGCAAGCTCAAGGCGCGACTCGAACGCAAAGCGAAACTCTTTCCAGGGAAATGGGACCTGTCCCTTTTGAAACACATTCGCACCTTGTCTCAATTCGATGATGCGTATACGGCTCCCGATGGGGGCTACCGCAATACGGCCGATTATTATGAACAATCAGGGTCCCGTCACGTGCTCGAATACATTCGAGTTCCGACCTTGCTCATCACTGCCCAAGACGACCCCTTTGTTCCTCTTGCCTCGTTTGATGTCCCGCGCATCCGTACCAATCCCCGCATTCAACTCATCACCTCCGCGAAGGGCGGACACTGCGGCTTTCTCCAACAAGCACGTGAGAGCGAAGACGCGCACTGGGCCGAAAATCGAATCGTCGAATTTATTCAACAGGATGAGAATTCGCACGGCAGGTCGGGGTAGCGGAGCGAAGGATCTGCTTTTTGAGGCATTCGATTGTTGAGGGAGAGATTCTTCGCTACGCTCAGAATGATAGAAGGACGGCTCAGGATGACCCCTCAGGGGCTCAGGAAACGTTCCAGGGCTTCTCGATACTTCGCACTGGTCTGCGTGACAACGTCATCGGGCAAATGGGGCGGGGGCGGGTTCCGATCCCAGCCCACTGAGTCCAGATAATCTCGAACGAATTGTTTATCAAAGCTGGGTTGCGACTTCCCAGGCTCATAGTGCTGCTTGGGCCAAAACCGTGAAGAGTCCGGGGTGAGTAATTCATCGATAACCAACAGCTGCTTTGTGTCCCGATGCAGCCCAAATTCAAATTTCGTATCGGCGATGAGAATGTCTCGCTCTTCGGCCAAGGCAGCCGCACGCTGATACAGCGTGACGCTGACCTTCTTGACGTGTTCCGCCAATTCTTCGCCGATGAGGTCTTTCATGGTGTCATAGGAAATATTTTCGTCATGCCCTTCGGTCGCCTTCGTCGACGGCGTGAATAACGGTTCCGGAAGTTTATCGGATTCCCGTAATCCCGCGGGGAGCGGCTGTGCGCAAACAGTCCCCCGCGTCGAGTATTCCTTCCACGCCGACCCGGACAGGTAGCCGCGCACGATACATTCCACGGGCAACGGGTCGGCTTTCTCCACGATCATGCTGCGGCCCAGGACGATCTACGTGAGGCCGGCACGACTCGGGGAATTCCTCGGGGTTCATGGTGCGCAGGTGATGCGGCACCAGGCCGCCGTCCTGCCACAGGCGATCGAACCAGAACTTCGACAATTGCGTGAGCACGTAGCCTTTGCCGGGGATCCCTTCTGGCAGAACCACGTCAAAGGCCGAAATTCGGTCGCTTGCGATCAACAACAAGCTGTC
Organism: Nitrospirales bacterium; assembly: GCA_965247845.1. GTDB lineage: Bacteria > Nitrospirota > Nitrospiria > Nitrospirales > UBA8639 > Bin75. The sequence continues at coordinate 1,254,630 of OZ252040.1, forward strand.
ACCGAGGTCGTACATATCCCGCACCTTGCCTTGCCGCTTCCGGCCAAGACCGGCGAGGTTCGTTTCAAACACCGCTGGAGATGTCCACACGTCACTCATGGTTGGCGTTCTTTCTTTAAGGACTGCACCCGTCAATCGACCAAAAATGAGAAAATTGCACTCTAATCAGACCGGTACAGTGCGTCAACGTTCCTCACCCGCCCATGGCCCTCTGACGAGGGAGAATCGAAGGGCTTCAGGGAGGGCTGATGCGTTTTCACCTTGATCCCGTTCGAGGGATTCGGTAGAACATGGCAGGAGGCAGGATCGGCGATAGCCTTCCTGAGCCAATACCATGAGTCAAAAACTTCCAGCGTCCAACCAAGGGTTTCTGCGGCACCTGCATGAACCTTCCAAAAAATATTTGGAAGAATGGTTTGATGTGCCGACGCACATTCACCATGTCGCCCATCATATGGCAAACCCTCCGTTGGATCGCCCCCAAAGCCGTCAGGAGTTTCACCATCTTCTGCAGGGCCTGGATATACCTGAAGAACATACCGTCATTCATGAAAAGTTTGGCCATGGAGCCAAAGTTGCACCCAATGGGGACCGATTGCTCGTCACGTGGGAAGCCCACACCGAATACTACAGTTACCAGGTATGGCACATCCCCGACGATAAATTAAAACCGCTCGAATTCGGGCCGCTTAAATTTCCCGACTATGCCATGCCGTTGTCACCGTTGGGCATTCAGGTCAACGCGTTGGATATGTTGGTGCTGCCGCACACGACGCTGGGCATCGAAGAAGTCAAAAACACGATTCCTGGGCCCCAGCTCTATGGAAGCCGGCTCTTCGGGCAGGACATTTCCGTGATGACCACCTTTACCCCGGATGAGTATAAACGCGAACGCTATCTCATCCTCTCACCGTCGTTTGACGTGTTGCTCACGCACGTGGGCCGCACCATCGATACCCTCGTGGCCATTGAAAACTATACGCACTTGATCCTCTTTCCGTTTCACGCTTTTGCCCAATCCGTGGACCAAGCCCAACAGTATGAACAACGTCATCTGTATCAACGCGGAGTCATCGCCACGGAGATTGAGACCGCCACACCGCAAAAACTCCAGCACTGGCTCACCGTGATGACGCAAGATTTTATGAAAGTCAGTCGCATGGCCGAATCCATGCGGTACAAGCTTTCCGCTTCCTTGCCGTACGATCGCATCATTCGAGCAAACCTGGCGTTGCTGCACGAACAAGCCCTCGAAGGCTGCCGACAAATCTCCGAATACGTGGACGGAAAAACCATCGGGGTTGCCGATGGGTACCAGCAATTCATTAGGCGAATCAATGCCCTGGTGAATGATTTTCAAGGATCCATTGCGGTGATTCGCACAAAGGTCGAGCTCCAACTGCAAGATCAAAATCTGGCGCTGGAAAATCAGATGTTGAAGATCCTGCGCAGCATGGAGAAGACGACCCGCCGTCAGGCTATTCTCCAGCATACGGTCGAGGGGTTATCGGTGATCGTCATTTCGTATTACCTGAGCGGTCTCGGAAGTTACGTGTTCAAGGCCATGGAAACACTGGGCTGGATTGAAAACCACGATCTGTTCTCCGGCCTGTTCGTTCCGATTTCATTGGGGATCGCGTTCGGACTCCTCTTAGTGGGCCGACAATTGATCTACAAACGCCGCTTCGATGATTCCGAGACCGACCCGACACCATCCGACCCATCAAACCCATAACGAGCAAGCCGTTCAACAACGACGGCTGAGCGATGCGTTCCTTTTGCTCAGACTGACAAAGTGGACGCGTTGTGCCTCCTTTCCGGCATTTGGTGCTAGCTGTCGGGTTACGCTACGCTAACCCGACCTACCCTGAACGAACACGGCACATTGACAAGAAGGTCCGGCTTGCCTATTGTATGTGTAGACGCTACACATGGAGGTTCCTCATGGCGACCAATTTAGCCATTGATGATCGGTTGTTACAGAAAGCGGTTCAAGCAGGAAAGCTCCGCACGAAAAAGGAAACCGTGACCAAAGCGTTGGAAGAATTCATCCAACGACGGCAGCAACGCAAAATCCTGCGCGCGTGCGGGACGTTTGAATTTCGCGAGGATTGGGATCACAAAGCTGATCGGCGCGGCCGTGAATCTCGTCGTTGACACGTCGGTGTGGTCCCTAATCCTGCGGCGACCGCAGGTGGAAGTCGACAATCCATTCGTCCAGGCCTTTCGCCGCCACCTGACGGCTGAAGACGGTCTATTCCTGATCGGCAATATTCTCCAAGAACTGTTGGATGGCCTTCGTTCCCGGAGCCAGTTCCAACGCCTCACGCGAAGTCTGGAGCCTTTCCCACTCCTCGTCCCCAACCGCACGACCCATATCGAGGCAGCCCGTCTAAGAACCGCGTGTCGGGAAAAAGGGGTCCAGGCTGGTCCCGTCGATTGTCTGATTGCCGCAGTCTGCATTGAACAGGGCTTCCCCTTGTTGACCGCCGATCGGGATTTTCTTCGCATTGCACACGATTCGGAATTGGTGGTCTTGCCACCTTTGAAAGAAGCCGGTTAATTCAGGACCTGTCTGCGTAATCGATGCGCGCCTGCCCTTTCTCTTCTGTGATCCAGTTCCTCTCTTCCCCGCCCCGTTTTCTTGTGCATCCTCCGATAATCAACTGTTCGTTCCGATAATTTACGGTCCGTTGATTCCTCCGTAACGCCACCGTAACGACAATTTTCTAAACCTTCTCCTGCATGAATTTGCATCGGACGCACGTCGATATTTCCATACCATTTACCATTCATCCGAGGGAGATTGCCTTATGAGCATTCAGCGATGGATCTTTGGAATTATGGCACTCTTTGTCATGATGGCCTCCATGACGTTGCCGCCAGTGGCAACGGCCGGGGATTTACTCCTGGAAATATTGCTGGAAAAAGGCATCATCACAAAGGACGAGTTGATTCGGCTCAAAGCCGAGGAGGAGAAGCGGGAAGCCGCAAAAGCCGCTGAGCAAGCCAAGAAGAAACCCGAGGTCGAAGTCGATGTCGTGAAAGAGAAGCAGCAAACCGTAAAAGCTGCTGAGCAAGCCAAGAAGAAATCCGGGGTCGAAATCGGCTTTGGAAAAAAGGGATTTACCCTGGCCACCGCGGACGGGTTATTCAAAACCATGATCCAGTGGCGGTTTCAAGGCCGGTATACCTTCCCCGAACGGGGAGACCCATGGAAGAGAAGCCATTTCAGCGATGATGAAGAGAGTACCTTCGAACTTCGCCGGGTCCGGATGAAGGTCGGGGGGCATGGGTACAAACCCTGGATCAAATATTACCTCGAAGTGGATTGGCAGCCCCCCATGCGTACCGATGATAACGATCAAGCACGTGCTTCCACCCGTCTGATCGATTGGCGCATCATGCTGGAAAAATTCAAATGGGCCAAATTGCGGATCGGCCAATGGAAAATCAACTACAGCAGAGAGCGGGTCGACTCCTCAGGCAATCAGACCATGGTGGAACGGTCCATCATGAATCGGGTGTTTACGATCGACCGTCAAATGGGGATGATGTTGTACGGCCGCGTGAATCCCGGCACGGTCCTTGATGCAAACTATTACCTCGGGATCTTTACCGGCGCCGGTCGAGGTGTGGCCAACGATGACGATAACATGATGTATATGGGGCGCCTCCAATGGAACGTGTTCGGCCGGGAGCTCAAATGGCGACAAAGCGACGTCTCATTCCACAAGAAACCCACGGCAAGTGTCTCGTTCGGCGCATATACGAATAAGGGTAAATGTACGCGATGGTCGTCTGGCGGGTGCGGGAATATAGATAGCGATAATGCCGATTTTCCATCGCCAGGAGATGTCGAAAAGGGCCGGTTCCAAGTCAGCGGGATGCAGATCGGGTCGGCCTTCAAGTATCGCGGGTTTGCCTGGCAACATGAAACCCATTGGAAAAAAATCAAGGATTCCGATAGTTCACCGGTCAATGGAGGGAAAACGAATATGTTCGGGGGCTATTTACAGGTCGGCTATTTCCCGCACGGTCTTATTTCGGCCGTTCCCAAGCCGTTGGAGATAGCCTTCCGGTATTCACACGTCGACCCGAACACCGACGCCTCCGGAGACATGCGCCAGGAATTTACCACGGGCTTCAATTGGTTCTTTGCCGGCCATCGCAACAAACTGACGCTCGACGCCTCGCACCTGACGCTCGAGCATGAAGATGGAAACTCCAAAGACTATGCTGAACAACGCGTCCGCCTACAGTGGGATGTCTCCTTCTGAGGAGTCCTCACTCCTCCTGTCGGATCCCCTTCCGGTTTATCCAATCCAGACAGAAAAGACCTTGTCTTTGAGGCAATTCATTTGGGCTTTGTCATCTTGAGCTTGCCCTGCCTGCCCTGAGAGTTCTGCTAAAGGGAGCAGAGCGAAGGGCCTCGTCGCGGGGGGGCGAAACCCCGCAGCAGGCTCGCTAAAACCGTGAAAGCCGTTACGGCAATTCCTTGAATCGTATCCCGACTTGCCACGGCTTTCCTTGGGCAAGTGTTGCGAAGGTTTCTTTTTGCGGTGGGACCATGAATTGGTCAGGATCAAACACCAGTCGCCCGGGTTGTGGATCAATTTGTTTGAGAGGCTGGTGCCTGACGGGTGATTGGTATTCTTCGACATCCTGCCAGATTTCGGTCTGGACCCCATGATTACTCAGGATCACGTACAGCACATCCCCCTGAATAAACATCCCTCCGGAAGTCGTCAATTCGTGCAAGCGGGAAATCTCTCCGCGCTCATAAAAGGTGATGATTTCGTTCGGCTGCGCCAAACTGAGCCCCCTGGCAAGCAGCGGTGCAAAAAAATCGATTTCTTTTTTATTAAAGGCCGGATAACGGTCTGATTCGCCGCCGCCTAACAACGGCAGGGAAATGGAGGAACGCTGTATTTCGACGTACAGGCCTTTCATCACGTTGGCAATATCGGCCTTCTTGAGGTAAGCCGGATGCGAAAACCCTCTCCCCTGAATCCGCTCGGAAACAGCCTGAAGCCCGACCTCCCGATTGGGGTCCTCATAGACCTTCTGGGTCACGACTTGTGGGCCGCCGCCGCAAGCAACGAGCAGCCAAATCATACTGAATCCGAGTCCTGTCAAGACTTTCATCCCTCTTCTCACTCCTTTCTTACGATTTTTACTACAAGCGCAGCATCGAGTCATCAATATCAGCTGACGGCAAGACCATGTCATGCGATGAAACACGAACGTATGTGGGGACAATCCTAGCATAACGTCACGATTGATTTCCCTGATTCCGTAGAGCGTTCCGGCGATTTCGACATTTGTTTACTCGATTCTAACGTCAAGGACATCTTCTCTTCACATTGCGTGGATACTCTATCGATAAGCAGAAAGGAGACTTATGCTTCGCATTGAAAAACTCATGAAACGAGATCTGATTTCCGTTCGAAGCGATGAAACCGCGTTCGGGGCTTACCTGCTCATGCGCGTCCTGAACGTGGGCAGCGTGTTCGTGAAAGAGCAGGGCACCATCATCGGCATCGTCACCGAATCCGACATCGTCAAAAAGGTGGTGTCGATGAGCCGAATTCCCGAACATACACCGGTCAGACAGGTCATGAGCGCTCCGGTCATCGGGATCGGCCAGGACCGACCGTTATTCGAAGCCGCGGACATGATGCAACAACACGGCACGCGCCACTTGGCAGTCACGCGGGAAAACGAGATCGTCGGGGTCCTGTCCGTTCGAGACATGCTGCATCCGGTGGCCGTCGACGACCTCTAACGGTCAGGCGTCCGCTTTCACGAACCCCAAACTCAGGCCATGTCTTTTCTTTCACGCACACTCTCTTCCGATATGACCACGATCTGGTCCCCGACGAAATCCGAGACTGTCTCTGACGCCTCGCAATCTCCGAACACGCTCTCCATGTCAAGGACCTAATCAGCGACAACGACCACAATCATGGCGCGAATCCTCTTTCTTTGCACGGGCAATTCCTGCCGCAGTCAAATGGCCGAAGGGTGGCTTCGGGCCTTGTTCCGAACGCCAGACGTTGCCGAATTTCGTCTTTTTTCCTTCAACTTCCTCTGTTACAATCCTTTCCTTCCCGAGGGTCCACCAATGGATTGTATTTTATTCCGACATGGCATCGCTGTTGATTGGAGAGACTGGCAAAAGGAAGATCACTCGCGTCCCTTGACCGACGAGGGCATCGAGAAAACACGAAAAGCCGTGAAAGGCTTTATTCGGCTTGACGTCACCCCCACTCACCTCCTTTGCAGCCCCTACCTCCGGACCCGACAGACCGCCGATATTGCCAAAGAAACGCTGGGCTTTGCCGGGCAACCCCAACAATGTGCCGAACTGCGGTCGGACGCCTCTCCGGAAGATTTCCTCAACGTGCTGATGTCGTTTTCCGATGATGACTGCGTGCTCTGCGTCGGCCATGAACCGCATTTGGGGCATACCGCCGGAACGATGCTGTTGGGCCAGCCCGTTGCGGGATTGTCGTTCAAAAAAGCCGGCGCGTGCTGTATCCGGTTTCACGGAAAACCTCGACGCGGGAACGGCGTGTTACAATGGTGGCTGGAACCTGCCCAACTCAGGAAGCTGACGAAAGGTTAACCGCATGGAGAGCGATGTTCACTTTTTCCCCGAGCGTGACCTGGATATCTTGGATAATGGAAAAGTGACTTCGATCCAACCCATCCGCAATGCGCAACATCTAAAAGTGCAGTACCGACACTAATTGTTCGACCAGCTTGGGGGCTCCAAACAGTGCATCGATTTTGTTCTCCACGCGAGACGGACGAGTAACGACCGTCCCACCGGCCTCTTCAACCAGGACTTGGGTGGCAACGGCATCCCAGGGATTGAGTGCAGGATCGATCATCGCGCCGACTGATCCACTGATCACCAGCGTATGGCCGAAACAATCGGTGTAGCCCCGAAGATAAGGACACACACCAGCCAGTTGCTGGAACATCCCTTCGCAGCCTGCACTGATGAATTGGGCAATATCTCCTGTTGCAATGATGCTGGTCTCTAATACTGCTTCCTGAGAAACCGAAACAGATGTTCCGTTACAGAAACACCCCAATCCTCGAGCCGCACTATAGGTCAGATTCAGCATGGGCAAATGGATAACCCCAATGAGCGCCTTGCCTGCCTCTCGATCCTCTAACGCCACAATCGTTCCAAATAAGGGGATCCGATTCACGAAGGATCGCGTGCCGTCGATGGGATCGATCAACCATCGATAGCGAGTCTTGTTTCCTTTCTGTCCAAATTCTTCTCCCAAGATATCAAATTCCGCTGCGACCGGATCACTCTGCAATATGGTCCGAACCATGGTTTCGGCCTCGCGGTCCGCAATGCTCACCGGAGATCCGTCGTCTTTCCGTTCGACGCAGAGAGCACGATCCGTAAAATAGTTGAGAAGAATCCCGGTCGGAGTTTGTGCCGCGCGGATCGAAAGGGCCAGAAGACGTTCTACTATCACGGCATCCACGAGACTCTCACTTTCCTCATTGGCGTTCACACACACCCTGACACGTGACAAGTTAACACCAGGGCTGCGGCAACGTCACACTCAGATAACAAATCGTCCCGAGAAAACAGGTAAAAATACTGTCCATCCGAACTTGAGTTTTATCTGGCTCACGAATCCAACGATGTCTGGGGAAATAGCTGGGTTCGCTTCGCTCGGCGAACACTTCGCGAAAACCCGACTCGGAACGTTGCCGGGTCAACGAGAAGAGAGAGAGGAGGAACGCTCAGACCCCTTGAGGTGGGATGGTATGGCGGATGATTTTTCCTTCAACCATATACACCACCAGTTCTGCGACATTCGTCGCATGATCGGCAATCCGTTCAATGTACTTCGCAATAAAGGAGAGACGAATGGCTCGGCTAATCGTCTTAGGATTTTCGATCATGAAGGATAACAACTCTCGGAATAATTGTTCCATAAGATTGTCGACGAAATCATCATCCTGAATGACTTTCCTGGCCAACGCCGAATCCGTTTTGACAAAGGCGTCCAACGACTCTTTCACCATGAGGCGGGCACGCTCGGCCATATAAGGAATGTCGATATAGGGCTTTAACTGAGGCTCTTCGTTGAGTTCGATCGCTCGCTCGCAGATATTTTCCGCTAAATCGCTCATCCGCTCTAATTCAGACGAAATCTTCATGGCGGTGGTCACAAAGCGTAAATCTTTGGCGGCTGGCTGATATCGGGCTAAACATTCGAGAGCCATTTCGTCGATTTCCACATCGAACATATTCACCCTTCGATCGTTCTCGATGACCTGATGCGCCAAGGCTTCATTCCGTTCAATCAGAGCGGTCATGGCATTTCTGAGTTGGTCTTCGACCAGAGAGCCCATCTCGAGAATTTTGCTTTTGATTCTGTCAAATTCTTCTACGAAGTGACGTTCCATAGCCCCTCATGTCTTCTTGAAAATCAATCCCATCATCCAAAACGTCCTGTCACATAATCTTCGGTTCGTCGATCCGATGGATTGGTAAAGATGGCTTTAGTATCGTTGTATTCAATTAACTCCCCCATGAGAAAAACCCCCGTCAGGTCAGAGATGCGCGCGGCCTGTTGCATATTATGCGTCACGATCACCACGGTGAGTTGTTCCTTCAATGAATGCAGCAACTCTTCAATCTTGGCGGTTGAAATGGGATCAAGCGCCGAACAGGGCTCATCCATGAGTAACACTTCAGGGTTGACGGCCAAGGCACGAGCAATGCATAAGCGTTGTTGTTGCCCCCCGGAAAAGTCAAGGGCACTGTGATGCAAGCGATCTTTGACTTCTTCCCATAATCCCGCGCCCTGAAGACTGTTTTCGACAAGGTCATCGAGCAGAGACCGGCGTTTTATTCCCTGTAACTGCGGCCCATACGCCACATTTTGGTAAATCGATTTGGGAAACGGATTCACTTTCTGGAAGACCATGCCGACTTTGGTTCGCAGATCCGTGACATCCACTAAAGGATCGTAAATATCTTCGCCATCAAGACAAACCTTTCCGATGAGGCGTGACCCTTCAACTAAATCGTTTAACCGATTAAAACACCGTAATAACGTCGATTTTCCACAACCAGACGGACCGATAAAGGCTGTGACTTGATGTCTCGGGACGGCAAGGTCGACTTTGAAAAGGGCCTGCTTCTCGCCATAAAAGAAGTCGGTATCCTCGACCGTGATTTTGGGATCGATTCTCTTGTCTTGAGAACGTTCAGAAGAAGCCATGTCTGTTTCCGTCGTCTGAGTGTGTTGCGTAGCAGTTTGATGGGGTTGTGATACTGTGTCAATAAGAGAACGCATAATGATGAAACCTTGTAAAACCTACACCGCCGACGCTCTGAACCTTTTCTGCATATAATTTCGGATGGCCACAGCGCTGAGATTTAAAATAATGACCACCATCACCAAGATCAAGGCCGTGACATACACCATCGGCTTCGCCGCCTCCACATTAGGGGACTGAAAGCCCACGTCGAAGATATGGAAGCCTAAATGCATAAACTTGCGTTCAAAGTGCAGAAATGGAAAATGGTGATCTAAGGGAAGCGCCGGAGCCAACTTGACCACCCCGGTCAACATCAAGGGGGCCACTTCGCCCGTCGCGCGCGCCACCGCTAAGATTAACCCCGTCAAAATGCCCGGCAAAGCGCAGGGAAGGATCACGCGAATCATACTTTCAAGCTTGGTGGCTCCTAACGCTAAGGACCCTTCACGGTATTCTCGGGGAACGGCTGAAAGCCCTTCTTCTGTCGACACGATCACCACCGGAACCGTCAAGAGGGCTAAGGTGAATGACGCCCACAGAATTCCCCCTGTTCCAAACGTCGGGGTCGGTAAGGCTTCGGGATAGAACAGGGTATCAATGGTCCCGCCGACCGCGTAGACAAAGAACCCCAGCCCAAAGACTCCGAACACAATCGACGGCACTCCGGCCAAATTATTCACGGCAATGCGGATCACCCGAACGATCAGTCCCTGTCGCGCATACTCCCGCAAGTAAAATGCGGCCAAGACACCAAAGGGCACGACGGCCACGCTCATGATCAACACCATCATGACGGTGCCGAAGATCGCCGGGAAAATGCCTCCTTCGGTGTTGGCTTCCCGCGGTTCTTGGCTCAGCACGGACCAAAAATTGATGAAGTATGTGAGAATCTTTTCAAAGGTGTCCATGTTATTGGGACGAAGGACGTTCACGATTTGTCCAACCGCGAGGTGTTGCTCCCGGCCATTTGTCTCGACGAGGACCACGGAGTACTCGTTGAGTTGATCGCTCAATTTCCGAAGGGTCTCAACATGTTTTTGGTATTGGGTTTCCAACTGTTTCGTAGTAGCTTGAAGGGCGGAAACCTCAGGAGCATGGGGGTGATCCTGTAATTCCAACTCCCGGATTCTCAAACGAGAATCTTCGATTTCATAATTAATGTCGCCGATGACGTCTCTTTGAAGATATTCAATCTCGTCATGCAACTCATTGGCATGCTCAATCAGCGGCTGTAACGCCTTCCACCCTTCAAGATTGCCCGAGGCCACGGCTTGTTCGCCGCGTGTGACCTCGCGAATCCGGCCATAGAAATTTCCCCATTCTCTTCGTTCAAACGCAACCACGTCTTTCGGGGATTCCGACGACACGATTTGATCGGTATCCACCCACCTGAAATCCAAGCCATACAGATCACGATTCCCAATTTTCAGCCTCACCCGGGTTTTCCCTTCGGGGAATTCCGGCGTCTCTGAATAGGGGATGACTTCTTCCCCTTTGAGTTCTCCCAGAACGTGCGTGCCATCCTTGAGTTTCATTTCCACAAGAGCATGGGGCCAGAAAAACCCGAGGCCATTGATCATGATCAGGAGAAGGAGGCCACCAACCATGAGCAACGAGGCGGCCACCGCCGTACCACAAAACCATACGAACAACGTCCCTGAACCGAGGAATTTTTTAATCTTGGCAGACATAGAACCCTTTTAAAATTGACTATATCGTGCCCGAAGCCGCTGCCGAACAATTTCTGCAATGGTGTTGACGATGGACGTAAACACAAACAACAGCAGGCCGGCTAAGAATAACAAGCGATACAGCGTGCCTCCATGCGGGGCTTCAGGCATTTCTACGGCAATATTCGCCGATAATGTTCGGAATCCATTGAAGAGGTTCATATCCAACACCGGGGTGTTGCCCGTAGCCATCAGGACGATCATGGTTTCTCCCACAACCCGTCCCAACCCAATCATGAGAGCGGAGAACAACCCGGGGCTCGCCGAGACAATGACCAATTTTGTCAGGGTTTGCCATGGAGTGGCACCGAGGGCTAACGATCCGGCAATCAGATGGGGCGGCACATTGGTCAGCGAATCCTCGCTGATGCTGAAAATGGTGGGGATGACGGCTATGCCCATGGCAAAGGCAATGACCAACGCGTTTCGCTGGTCATATGCCAAGCCAAACGTCGCAAGCAACCATTGCTTGTAGTTCGAATCAAAGAGCCAGAGTTCAATTTGCTGATTCAACTGGAGGCAAACCCACACCGTTCCGCCGAGGACCAGCAAGAAGACCGCTAATTCTGTCACATTCCCTGATTGTCCTTTTAGGGTTGAAGGAAGGAATTGCCAACCGATGCAGACCACCACAACAGCCAGCGGCAACACAATCACCATGGCCACCATGGCCGGCAAGATTGTCTCCAGCAACGGCGCGAACCACAATCCGGCCAGGAATCCCAGGACCACCGTGGGGAGGGCCGCCATGGTCTCCACAACCGGTTTGACCACGGCGCGCACATTCGGATTCATGAACATCGAGGTATAGATCGCTCCCAGCACGGCGAGGGGCGTCGCCAGCAACATCGCATAAATCGTCCCTTTCAGCGTGCCGAACATGAGCGGCCATATGCTAAATTTCGGCTCGAACGCATCGGACCCACCGGTTGATTGCCAAATATGGAGGGGCTCTTCATAGCCTTCATAGAGCACGGGCAAGAACAGCGACGAGAACGTGGATTCGGGATGTTCATTTTCAATGTCATAAGTGATCAGCTGTCCCGAGTCATTGAGCACCAAGGCGCCATCGGTCTTCGGTGCAAACATCGCCGCCAAAATGGCGTGCCCGTTCCCCGGGATTTGGATGAGCGTCTGATTGGAGGTCGAATGATGCACCGCCACCCCACCGGAGACATCGGCCGTGAGAAATCCTTTATCTCGAAGCGAGGGTGAAATCGTTGTCACGGCCCCATCATGCGGAGCAAGGTCCCGAATTTTTTCAAGACGCGGATCACCCCCCACATCAGGGTCGATCACGGACATCCACACGGCAATCTTCCCGCTTGCCGTGCCGACCACGATGGACCGATCGCCAATGAGATAGGAAAGGGCGGTGATGGACGTCCCGGCCGAGTAACTCCCCATCAGTCTCGGGCTTTGGATATCCTGAATATCCCAATACATCAATCTGCCATCTTTTGTGCCCCCTAACAGGGTTTCTCCCAACTCATCCAGAAGCAGCACCGAGATAGTCTCCACACCTTCCTCGGAGATCTCAGCCTGAAACAGTTCCAATTCCGTGTCGAGCGCAAACAGCCCCTCCGACTCTGATTCTTGAATCTTTGTGAGAAACAATCGCCCTGACTCGGTCAAGGCAGCGGCTATCGTTCCACTATCCGTCTCGCGGTAGGCAACTCGCGCAATGGGCTCAGCGGTTGGGACTGCCTCAAGCGGCTCGCCCGAGGTCACAACCGGTTCAATTGTTCGTACGTCATCTTCGAACGTGACTCGAAAAGTGACGTACAAGGGAATGACTCGCCCGGTTACTGTCCCGAGTCCATAAATATGGCCTTTCCCCGGAGAGCGGGCCAACGCGGTAATGTTCCCGTTCTCAAACATCGGCACAGACTTGAGACTCATCGGGGTCCCGGCAGGAAACGCATAGAACGAAATATCCCCCTTTCGGAGCACATACCCCACTTCCCTGTATTCATCGATCCCCACACCGATGTTCCCAGGCTTCAGACCGGCTTCATCGAATGTGTCGATGTGCACGGAAGTCGCTTGAGTCCAAGAAGCGGCATAAAACAAGGGAACGACTTCGATAAACAGATAGGCAAAAATTCCAAAGATGCTGAGAATGGTCGCCCATCCTCCAAGGGTAATCACACCCGCTGCGCCCCGATCGGCCCAACGCCGCCATGTCCTTGAAGTCACCTTTGAGAAGAACGATGGCGAGGGAGGAGTTGCCATCTCAACCTGATCCGCTGTTGGGTCAGCTTGATTCATGAGATGTGGAGAGTTGTTGACAGGTACATAACAAAGCCATGTCCTGCAAAATCTTGGCTTTCGGACATGGCTTTGTCACAAATTTTCCGCGTCACGGTAGTACGCTTTGGCTTTCTCGTCAAGCACAAGACGACCAACTATTGCATGTCACCCAATTTCTTACTGATTAAGCTTTGCGGTAATGGGAAATAGCCGTCTTTGATCACGATATGCTGGCCCGTTTTGCTATAGACATATTTAAAGAACTCTCTGACTAAAGGCGGTAACGGTTTTCCCGGCGCTTTATTCACATACAGGTAGAGAAAACGAGCTAACGGATACTTGCCGGTGGAGGTATTGGCAAACGTCGGCTCATAACACGCTTCGCCACTTTTGGCCGACAATGGAATCGCTCGGACCCCTGAGGTTCGATACCCAATACCACTGTACCCAAGACCACCCCGATCTTCCGCCACACCCTGCACCACGGACGCCGACCCCGGTTGCTCCTTGACCTCATCTCTATAATCACCTTTTTTTAAAACCGTTTTCTTAAAAAACCCATAGGTCCCTGAGGCTGAATTTCGACCGTACAGACTCACTCTTGTGGCTTGCCAGTTCCCATCAAGGCCCACCTTCCCCCACGTGTCAACATCCACAGAATGCCTGCGCCTCCGGGTTTTTGAAAAGGCGGCATCCACTTCTTCCATACTCAGACACTTCACAGGATTATCTTTATTGACATACACGGCTAGCGCATCAACGGCGACAGGAACACTGGTGGGTTTATAGCCGAATTTCGCCTCAAACTTGTCCATCTCTTTCGCTTTCATTTGCCTCGACATCGGGGCTACTTCCGCTGTCCCTTCAATTAAGGCCGGAGGAGCCGTGCTGGATCCTTTCCCTTCAATTTGAATCTTCACATTGGGATATTCTTTTCTGAACCCTTCAGCCCACAGAGTCATGAGATTGTTGAGGGTATCGGATCCGATGCTATTCAGATTCCCGGAGACCCCGCTCACCCGACTATAGGCTTTCCAATCTGGATCCACCATAGAGTCGGAAGCCGCCCAACTCTGGACTGCACTGCCCATGCCGACTACCAGGAGAACGAAACTGAGGGAGACAACCCTCTTACCGAAAAATCCGGTTGATCGATGTGTACCGCTTGCCAATACGAACCGTCTCATCATGTGTGAACCTTCCTTCTGCAACATTCCTTCAATCATATGACCCTCTCTGATAGTGGTTGCACTCTAAGCGTTGTATATTACTCCGGTGTAAAAAACAGGTTACGAAATTGTTACGGCGCCGGAGGATTTCCTAATTTTTGGGGTCAGATCCTTGTTCTCTGGCATTGCCGGCGTGCCAAAGGGGACAGTCAATTTCCCTCAGAATCGACATTCGCACTATACGAGGAGAGTATTGCAGTCACGTATGAGAACGGTTACACGTCCGTTAATTTTGTTTTGGAATTGTCTGAAATCGGCTCCTGGCGGCAGAGCGCCGGGAAGCCACTAAGGAGTAGGAATGTCGGAGTTAGGGAGTAGGTTGGAGTTGCACGGCCGGAAGCAGAAATTCAATAGTCGTGCCTTTGCCGTATTGACTCTCAATGTGAAGCATCCCGCCATGCAATTGCACTAAATGTTTCACAATGGCGAGACCAAGGCCGGTGCCGCCTTCCGCACGGGAACGCGCTTTATCGACTCTGTAAAATCGTTCCGTAATGCGAGGCAAATCGTTTTGCGGAATACCTTGTCCCGTATCCTGGATCGTGACACGGATTTGATTGGGGTTTGTTTTCGCTGCCCGAAAACTCACCTTTCCCCCTTTCGGCGTATACTTGACCGCATTGTCGACCAAATTCACAAGAATCTGAGAGAGCCGATCTCGATCCGCCTGCACACACAAATCGGGAGGAACCTGATTGACAAACTCCACTTCTTTTTTCGCGGCATCCTTCTCAAACATCGCCGAGACTTCGTGTACGAAGGCACCAAGACTAATGGGAGTGGGATCCAGAACCACTTTTCCTGTCTCGATATCGGAAAGATTCAGAAGGTCGTTAATTAAGCGCCCCATCCGTTCCGCGTGGCTATTCGCGACCTCCAGAAATCGTCGGTGCGTGGTCGATTCCAGCGGGGCTTCATCGAGCACGGTCTCTAAATATCCCTTGATGGCTGTCAGCGGCGTGCGTAACTCATGTGAGACGTTTGCGACGAATTCAGCGCGGACTTTTCCCAACCGTCGGAGTTCGGTGATGTCGTGCAAGACGAGTAAAATACCCTGGCGCTGTGACGAAAAAGGCACGGGTCTGGCATTGACCTCAATAATTCTCAGAGAAGGTAAATGACGCTCAATTTCTCGCTTGCACTGCTCCGTGGTGTCGAGTGATTGACACATTTCGACCCAATCGGCCAATCCCCGATCCCTGACAATCTCCAATAATGTGCGGCCTTTTACATCCTCCTGATTAAAATCAAGAATCCTTCGCGCAGCGGGATTTATGAGCACCACATGCCCTTGCCCATCCAAGGCGATCACGCCTTCGGTCATACTGTCGAGGATAGCGTTGCCTTTGGCTTGTTCGGACTCCAAGACTTGAACCCGTGCTTGGGAGTGAGCCGTGATGTACGTCAACGCCTTTCTCAAGCCGTTCAATTCGTCTCCGTCGGGTTTTTTCTCCTGCTCCCTCCACCCCTGCAACAGCCGCTCGGCACGGGTTTCGATTTCATGGACCGGCCTCAAAAGCCGTCTGCCCAACCACACGCCAAGAGGGAAACCCAACGCGGCAACCACCAGGACTCCAACCCAGAATGTCCCGCCAGTCGCCCCGGAAGCGGCCAACAGCCACATCGCCGCCATGCCCACCAATGTCATGAGACTCAAGAACAACCCGAAACGGGGAATCAATCGGCCCTTCAACATCGGTGTGTCCTCATTTATCCTTCTGCCTCGAAGCGATAGCCCACACCCTTGACCGTCACGATTCGGCGACTTTCCTCTTTGAGTTTTTCTCGAAGGCGTCTGATATGCACATCGACTGTTCTCGATTCAATTTCCATGGCATTGGCATACCCCCAGACCATTTCCAAAATTTGCTCCCGATTCAACACCCGCCCGTTGGCTTGTATCAGCGCACAGAGCAGATCGAATTCCTTCACCGTGAGTTCGACAACACTGTCTGCCACGCGGACTTGATGCTTCGCCTCGTCAATTTCAAGAGCCCCGATTCGTCGAATGCTGTCTGTTTGAGGATCGCGCCCCCGCCGCAACACCGCTTTGATTCGAGCCACCAACTCTCTGGGGGAAAACGGCTTGACGAGGTAGTCATCCGCTCCTATCTCCAATCCCACCACTCGATCGACTTCTTCCGCTTTGGCCGTCAACATGATAATCGCCATATTGGCGGTGGTCCGCTCACGACGAAGCAACCGGCAAATTTCCAACCCGTCAATGCCGGGGAGCATGAGATCCAGCACAAGCAAATCAGGGGATTCGGTCCGTGCGAGTTGCAGCGCCGTTTCTCCTTCATACGCCTCTAGGCAATGCAGTCCTTCTTTTTCCAAGTGGTGGCGAACGAGATCAACGATCGCTTGTTCGTCATCCACGATTAAGGCTTTCAGAGCCATGGGCACCTGTCTCTTTTGTGAATCCCCTACACCGGAGTTCCGGGAAGCAGGGCGTGCGTGTCCGCCTGTTGTTCAAAAAATCGCTTCACCGCAAACATGGCAAGACAATCATCTTCATTATATTGGAGTATTCGCTTGAGCACACCTTCATTCTTTGCAGGATTCGCTAGATAGTCGTTATACCAAGCAATGGAGTTGGCTCCGGAAGGCTCGGAATCACGCCAGTGAAAGCCGATGTGCTTCGCGATCTGTTTAATACTATACGAAAAGGTCGGCCAGTCAGAGTACTCCACGATCAGTTGGGAATACAAATCATATTCGTGTTCCACATAGTGGTTGAACACCGCTTCATCTAACTTGTATCGGACCATCAATTGCCGAAGGGTGCTGCGTTCCTTATGCGAATACACATAATACGTCACGTCTCCGGCCGAGGAGATAAACTCCCAAAATTTCCGCACCGTTTGTTCTTCTTCATCGGGGTGTCTGGCCACAAAATATTGATAGGAACGTTCTTCGTGTGGGCCGACACTGACGAGGCCAAACAGGTAGGTGACCCCCTGTGTCGGGTCGTCCTCGATATCGAAGTAGATGTCGCGCATACGTTCTGGAAAAACGTACCCTTCCCGAATGGAAGGCTGTCCTGCTAACAGGATATTGGCCCTATGTTTCATTCGTGTTAAGGCTTTTTCTCCCATTCGTGGAATTTTCGTCTCGGGTGCTAAATAATCCTCGACCCGCATGTCCGCAATATCCTGGATTGTCCGAAGCCCGACTTGCTTAAGCCGAAACTTCTGCTTGCCCACAAAAAAGAGCCCCGTTGGATCCTCCTGCTCTTTGACCCATCGATGACACCGTTGAAACCACTCGCAAAGCAGACAATGGCTTCCTAAGACCGGCTCGGAGGTCTCTTGGGCAGAAACCAGCCGTTGTGTGTGAGCCAAGGCCTCTTGAAACTTCTCCTCAAACAGGGCTGGATCGAATTCTTCCAAGTTTCCCTCGACATTGATGATCCGGCCCCGGGGCGGAAGAAACCCCTGAATCCGGCCCAACAACATTCGATAAAACATGACTTGGAAGGCATAATGGTCTTTAAACTTGGGCGTTCGCCTTTCCGTCGTGTCCCAACCTTTCCCAGCCTTAATATCGATCGCCTCATAGTAATACGCCCCAAAATGGGACGCCTCCTCCTCACACTTCACGAGTAAGTCGGGACGGCCCACATAGTGCGCATGCTGAAGACAGCCCTGATAGATGACCGGGACGCCTTCCGTCATGAGTCTCACGGTTTCCTGGAAGGCCGGCTCAATGGGAAGAGGCGCTAAATCCACAACCGGAAGATCACCAAGACTCGCAATGTAGTCACGTTCCGTTTGCAGGCCTAATTCCCATAACAGTTTCACAAACGCCCCCACTTCCCCTTTTTCTTCCGGGTTCCCATTGGTATCCAAATAGACCCGGTGGTGACATTTGGTCAGATTGTACAGATCTTGAGCCGTGATCCTGTTCATTGCAGGCCAGCTCCTGGGGTCTTGAAATATGGCAACTTTTCTGCTCTCTGCATACATCATAGTTGTAGCACAAATGCCCAAGACAGACCATGGTCTCGCCCACGCGGCGACACGGACTCCACTCGCTGAACCTGACAGGGAAAAAGTGAGTGAGTGAGGATAGAAGAGATTGGGAGTCGCGCAAACACGCGTCACAAGAAAGAGGGACCAGCCGTGAGCATGTCTTCTTTATGATTGAACATAATTTCCACTTAAGGGTATTCTTTTAGCGTCATGTTCAACTGGGTCACACCCATGCGTTCGGACACCGGCACCTTGGTTCATCTCAATCCGCCAAGACGGGAAATGGTGCGGGCCATGGTCGGCTTGAAACGGCTGTGTGTCCTCGTACTCGTGCTTCTCACCGGTTCGGCTTGTACAGATCCCTCTTCCGACGCGTTCCGCTTTGGTCTGGCCAGTGCGCCCACGAACCTTGATCCGCGCTTTGCCACGGATGCGACGTCAGCCCGAATCAACCGCCTGCTCTATGACCGGTTGGTGGATTTCAACGACGCATTCGAACCCATTCCTTCCTTAGCCGACTGGGAACAACTTTCGCCCACCCATTATCGCTTCCATCTCAAAACGAACCATCGCACGTTCCATGACGGCACCGTTCTGACCGCCCACGATGTCAAAGCCACCTATGACTTTATCTTGAATGCACGCAACGCCTCCCCACACCGCGCCTTGTTGGCCGTCATTGACCGCATTACCTTTCACAACGAAACGAGCCTCGACTTTTTTCTTCACCGTCCGGAGCCGCTCTTCCCCGGTTACCTCGTCATCGGCATTGTTCCGGCACACCTGATCGCCACACACCACCCGCTCTACGAGCACCCGATTGGAAGCGGACCGTTTTCATTCTTATCACGACCGGATGAGACGCGACTCCACCTCCTCAGGATTCAGGATCAGCAACGCTTTGAGTTCATGACGGTCCCGGACCCCACGGTACGGGTATTAAAACTGATGGCCGGGGAAATCGACATGCTCCAAAATGATCTTCCTCCGGAACTCATCGCCTATTTGGAAAACGACGAGACGCTCCGGGTCCAACGAACATCCGGCACGAACTTTTCCTACCTTGGATTCAGCTTTGAAGATGCCGTGACCCGACAAAAGCTCATTCGACAGGCCATTGCCTATGCCATCGATCGCCGGGAGATCATTCGGTACGTCTTGGATGGTGCGGCCAGACCCGCGCACTCATTATTGCCGCCCGAACATTGGGCAGGCGCTCGAGATCTCAAACCGATGACCCATGATCCGGAAAAAGCCCGAGCGTTATTACAACAAGCTGGATACTCCCTCGACCGTCCGCCCCGGATCGTCTATAAAACCTCCAGCGATCCCTTTCGGGTCCGTCTCGCCACCATTCTTCAATATCAACTGCAACAAGTCGGGATTGACGTGGACCTGCGCAGTTACGATTGGGGCACGTTTTACGGAGATATCAAGGCCGGAAGATTCCAGATGTACAGCTTAGCGTGGGTGGGGATACAAACCCCCGATATTTTTGATTATGTGTTCCATAGTCGATCGGTTCCCCCACGAGGGGCGAATCGTGGCCGATTTCACAATGCACGTGCCGATGCGTTCATCGACCAGGCACAGGCGGCGCTCGACGTCGACACCAAACAACGGATGTATGTTCAACTTCAGCATCACCTTGCCGACACACTGCCGTACGTCCCCTTGTGGTACGAAGACCATATCTTTATCACCCGGCGGGAGGTCGAAGGCTTTACCATTGCCCGGGACGGCAATTATGACGGCTTGACGCAGATACGCCGCCGTTCATCTCCTCACACGTTGTAACCGATTATGTTCGTTCGATTTCTCATATCGCGGGTCCTCATGGCCTTTGGCGTCGTTCTCGGGGTCGTGTGCCTCGTCTTTTTTCTGCTGCATCTTGTTCCCGGCGATCCTGTGGAAGTGATGTTGGGCGAATCGGCACACCCCGCGGACAAAGCATCCCTGCAACAGGCCTTGGGGCTCGATCAGCCGCTCCACGTTCAGTTCGGGCAATACCTGGCAGGCCTGTTTCAATTCGACCTGGGGACCTCCCTCTACTCCAAACGACCGATTCGCGACCTCCTGCTCGAACGGCTACCGGCCACCGTTGAACTCGGGGTCGTGGCGCTGCTGTTTGCGCTGCTGCTCGCCGTTCCCCTGGGAGTCCTGGCTGCCGTGAAAAAAGACACCACGTGGGACGTTGGGGCCATGGGGATTGCCCTCTTTGGCGTCTCCATTCCCAATTTCTGGATGGGGCCCATGCTGATATTAGTTGGGGCGTTGTGGCTGGGATGGTTCCCCGTGAGCGGACGAGAAGGGGTCTCCTCGCTCATCCTTCCGGCATTGACCCTGGGCACGGCATTGGCGTCTATTCTCTCGCGCATGATTCGCAGTACCCTGCTGGACGTCTTGAATGAAGACTTCATGCGCACCGCACGCAGTAAAGGCCTCCCTAACTGGACCGTCATTGTTCGACACGGCTTGCGGAATGCGCTGCTTCCCGTGATCACCTTAGTGGGCTTGCAACTCGGGGCGTTACTAAGCGGTGCCGTCATTACGGAAACCGTATTTTCCTGGCCGGGGATCGGTTCTCTCGTCGTCGAAGCCATTCACCGCCGCGACTATCCCGTTGTGCAAGCCACGGTGTTGTGTATCAGCGTGTCCTACGTGATGCTGAACCTGCTCACGGATCTCGTGTATGCCTGGGTCGATCCACGCATCCGATTCGGAGCCCAACCATGATGCGAATCTGGGTGCCCCTCAGCGTCATCCTTCTCTGGGCGCTTTTCGCTCTCCTTGCGCCCGTGCTTCCTCTGTCTCCGAACTCCATCGACCTGCCGCATATCCTCACGTCCGGAAGCCCGGACGAATGGTTAGGCTACGATGACCTGGGACGGCCGATTTTCGATCGCTTGCTGGTGGGCGCCAGAACCTCCTTTCTCGTGGCATTTGCCGTCGTGAGTATTTCGCTGATCATTGGGAGCCTGCTCGGCACCATGAGTGCGTATGCGGGAGGATGGACCGATCTGTTCCTCGTTCGCATCATCGATATCTTTCTGGCCTTCCCGGGAATCCTGCTGGCCATTGCGCTGGCCGGCGTGATGGGGCCGGGCATTGCGAATGTCGTCATTGCCTTGTCAGTCGTGAGTTGGGTGGGCTATGCCCGATTAGCACGCGCGCAAGTCCTCTCCATGAAAGAACGCGATCACGTCCACGCCGCCGTGGCGATCGGCACCCCACCGCCACAAATCATCGTTCGCCACCTGCTCCCGCTCATCAGCGCTCCGCTGATTGTCGAAGCCAGTTTTGGGGTGGCGAATGTGGTCATCGGTGAGGCCGGGTTGTCGTTTCTAGGATTAGGCGTACAACCACCCGCCGCATCGTGGGGAAGTATGATTCGGGATGGCACACGGTATATGCTGGTCGCCCCGCATATGGTCATTGCCCCGGGCTTGGCTCTGATGGGTGTGGTCCTCGCGATGAATGTCCTCGGGGACCGGCTGCGCGATTGGTTGGACGTGAAGAGTCAAACACGATCTTCATGACGG
The DNA here is from genome assembly GCA_965247845.1 of Nitrospirales bacterium. Taxonomy (GTDB): domain Bacteria; phylum Nitrospirota; class Nitrospiria; order Nitrospirales; family UBA8639; genus Bin75. The sequence goes on from OZ252040.1 coordinate 1,276,670, forward strand.
TCAGGGGAAGAAGAGTAGGTGAGGAAAAATGGGACAACGCATCATCGGCTTCCACCAAGACGAACACGACGATTGGGTCGCTGATCTTGAATGCGGCCACGGACAACACGTCCGTCACAATCCGCCCTGGAGCGAAAGGGCATGGGTTGTGACTCAACACGGGAGAGAACAGAAGTTAGGAGAAACGCTTTTCTGCAAGAAATGCGATGAGGAATTGCCGTGAATCAGTTATGACTCGCCTCGGGTGGCTCGTCAACCGGTGGAGGATGAGCGGGGTCCCAATACTGTAAGCGGTCAATCAGGGGTTTGGCATCCGGGCTGGTGGATTGGGTGGGCTCACTGGGCACATGGTCCCAGATCATTTGGGAGTAGCCCTGTGCATTCAGTGTGCTGCAGATGACTTCGACGAGCGCGTCAAGGGCAACCTCATCCCCCTCTCGGAGATCCAGCACACGTTGTTCTTTCTCCGTCGGCGGGGGCGTGTCGTGCAGCAACGCCCAGCAGCGATCAAAGACCATTCGGCGAACGTCTTCCGGCACATTCAAGGTCGGGATGTCTGCCGTGAACAAGGCCGCCACCATGAGCACGAATTGAAGGTCCGGGAGCCCGGGATTATTGACGTCAAGTGTCTGCATAACCAGAGATTATCTTATTGAGACCTCGCTCATTTTTCAATCCCCCCGGCCAAATGGACATTTTTGTTCATCGTGCACCCTATTGTGGGCAAAGAGACAAAAATGTCTTGGCGGCACGAGGTTCACTGACGCGAACCACGTGTGCTCCAGCGATTAGGGTTCTTCGATCAGCTGGTACTTTTCGATCCGGTAGGCGATTTGACGCGAAGTCATGCCCAACAGCCTGGCCGCCTTCGCCTTGACCCATCCTGCTTTCTTGAGGGCTTCTCGAAGACGATCCCGTTCGATCTCATCCAACCGTGCGGGAAGCGTTTGTTGGGATGCAGGGCTGCTTGGCTTGGTGGCAGACTGAGCTTGAACGGTTCGCATATGGTCAAAATAGGGAGTGAGTGATTCAGGAATGGACTGTACGTCGATAAACGACGTCTCCGCCAAAACGACCAACCGTTCAATACAATTTTGCAACTCGCGAATGTTTCCAGGCCAATGGTACACACTCATCATATGAACCAGGTCTTTCCCTAGTTGGATGTGCCGGCTATTGTCGCGATTGAATTTGTCGAGAAAATGCGTCATGAGCAAACGCACATCGTCCTGTCGGGCACGTAAGGGAGGAAGCGTGAGCGGCACGACGTTAAGCCGATAATACAAATCTTCTCGAAACTCGCCCGCATGGACCATCGCTTCGAGATGACGATGCGTCGCGGCAATCACTCGGACATCCACCGAGAGTGTCTCCCCACCTCCGACTCGCTCAAATTCTTTGTCTTGAAGCACGCGAAGGAGTTTCACCTGAGTTGACAGGGGAATATCTCCGACTTCATCGAGAAATAACGTTCCGCCGGCTGCGTGTTCCAGGCGCCCTTTTCTAGCCTGATTCGCCCCCGTGAAGGCTCCCCGTTCATGCCCGAACAGGGTTGTTTCAATGAGGGTCTCCGGAACCGCCGCGCAATGCACCGCTACAAATGGTTGGTTGGCACGCACACTCGAGTGGTGAATGGATTGCGCCACCAACTCCTTGCCCGTTCCACTTTCGCCGCGGAGCAATACCGTTGCCGAGGTGTTCGAGATCCGCTGAATGGCAGCGTGCAACGCTTGCATCGCGGGGCTGTTTCCAATAAGAAACGGCGCCTGTTTCTTTTTCCTCCTGAAACTCGAAGGTTTCGGTGAATCACCTGATGGCTTGAGGCGTGGGGATGACTCGGAACTGTCAGAAGAACGGTCTGGAGCCTTTTCTGTTTCAGATTCTTGATTCAGCAAGGCCAGGGCTTGGCTAATCCGTGTTTCAGGAGAATCCTTTCCATCTAAAATAGCACCCAGTCGGGTGATGAAATTGTTATCATCCTTTAAAAGATCGCGTTTCATTGTGCCGCCCATGTCTTCAAAAAACAAAAGGCACCGGGATGGTTCCCTACATTAAAAAAAAACGCCCTTTCCCAAACTTCATTGGGGAAGGACGTCCATTGTCCTCACACAGCTTGTCTCTTTCAGCGGAATGACGACTTTGTCATTCTCAAATTGTAGTTAACCGCACTTTCCTCTGTTTGTCAATGGGGCCCCATTGGTTGTGTAAGACATCGTCTCAACCCATAATGTATTTAAGAAGGTGAAAGCATGTGCGAGGGACATTCCTGCAACACCCCAACCGGTTGCACGAGGCCAACGATGAACATTGTCATGGTAGGAGGAACAGGATTTATCGGCAGGAATATTGCCCCTGTTCTTGCCGCCCGGGGACACGTGGTGACCATTTTGACCCGAAACCGACACAAGGCGGCTTCCGTTGCCGCGGGCGATTTTCCTGTTCAAGCATGGGATCCGTTGGATTGCGGTACATTGGAAAACCACTTTAAAGGGCAGGACGCGGTTATCAACCTTGCGGGCGCTTCTATCGCCGAACGTCGATGGACACCAGCACGCAAGGATATTCTTCGTGCCAGCCGGATCGAGACCACGCAGATGATTGTGAAGGCGTTGTCTCGTCTCTCCATGCCTGTGCGGCCAACCATCTTCATCAGCGCATCAGGCGTCGGGTTCTATGGACTTGAGACGACCAATGGTGTCGATGAAACGACGGGACCGGGCAATGGGTTTTTGGCTGACCTGTGCGTGGAGTGGGAACGCGAAGCCTTCAGGGCAACCGACTATGGCATTCGGACCGTGTGTCTGAGAATCAGTATGGTGCTAGGGAAAGACGGTGGCGCCCTACAAAAAATGCTTCTCCCCTTCAAATTCTTTCTTGGGGGTCCCATCGGCACGGGCACTCAGCCCGTGAGCTGGATCCACGTTGAGGATCTGGGACGGCTTATTGGAGCCATTCTTGAACAGCCTTCTTGCAAAGGCCCGATCAATGCGGCTTCCCCCCATCCAGTCACGATGAAAGAATTTTGTCTGCAGTTGGGGTGGGCCTTAGGAAGACCTTCTTGGCTTCCTGTTCCGGCGTTGGCGCTTCAAATCGGATTAGGGGAAATGGCTACGCTCATGACTCATGGTCAATTGGTGAATCCCCTCATGGCACAACAACTCGGCTTTACTTGCAAATATCCGAACCTGGAATCGGCTTTTTCTGCGATACTGGAGAAGAGGTCGTGATGAGCGTGGGGGTTATCCCCGGACTGTGTCTAATCGGATTGCTCTAGCCTGTTCCTATAAAGAAGGAGGAAAGATGAAAACCTTGGCGACTTCATCGGCGAGCCAGCCCCCTGTGTGCGTTGAACGTTGGATTCTCCTTGGCGTTTTACTGGGACTCATGTTGTGTATCCCAATACAAGGCCATGCACAGCAAGGGCATCCCCAACAAGGGAATCCTCACGGTGACATGGCAGACCCCATGCTGCCCCCGCCGGGAATCATTGGGGTCGCGCTGCATCTCACGGCCGAACGCATCGGCGATCCTGCCGGCTTGTTTATCCGGGCGACCCATCCCCTGGGACCGGCCGTCAAAGCGGGACTGACGCACGGGCAGGAAATTCTAGCCGTGGACGGCCAGTCTATCAAAGGAAAAACGTATCGAGAGGTCGTGTCCATGATACGAGGAGAGGTCGGAGCATCCGTCACACTCCTTGTCAAAACCTTTTCCGACGTCAAGGAAGTGAAGATCGTTCGTGTCAGCGAGGCACGGTTGGCCGAAGAACAACAAATCTGAGTAACCCAAGGCCTCTCATGACATCTCAAGTCACGCCCAAGCACCCACCACCGATCTCGGCAGAGGCACCCTACGCATCAGAGCTTCCCGTGCGGTTGGGCATCAGCCGTTGCTTGTTGGGTGAACCCGTTCGGTACGATGGGGGCCATAAACGGGATCATTTTCTCGTGGATGTGCTCGGGCAGCACGTGGAGTGGGTTCCGGTGTGTCCCGAAGTGGAAGCCGGATTCAGCACACCGCGAGAATCGATGCGTTTAGTCGATGACGTGGCTGAACCGCGCTTGCTGACGGTTCGTTCTCATCACGATTACACTGAACAGATGCGCCGTTACACCAAAAAACGGTTGCGCGACTTACAACCGTTGAACCTCTCCGGATATGTGTTTAAAAAAGATTCCCCCAGTTGCGGGACACAGCGCGTGCGCGTGTATGCCCGCGAAGGCCATCTCCTTGGGAAAGGGACGGGACTGTTTGCCGATGCGTTCCAACACCTATTTCCCTTGACGCCTATCGAGGAAGAAGGACGACTCCAGGACCAAGATCTTCGGGAAAATTTTATCGAACGAGTGTTCGGCTATCACCGATGGCAATCCCACATACTCAAGACACGGCTCACTCAGGGGAGGCTGGTGGCCTTTCATACGGCCCACAAATATCTCTTATTGGCCCACAGCCGACGGCATTACCAAGAGCTTGGTCGATTAGTGGCCAATGCCAAGCAATATTCCGCTCGACAGTTGGCCCAGGCCTACGGACAACAATTTATGGAGACCCTGGCCGTCAAGACCACCATTCGCAAACACGTAAACGTCCTCCAACACTTGGTTGGTCATTTCAAGGGCGCCGTAAGCTCCAGGGCACGGGGGGAACTCCACGAGGTGATTGCCGATTATCAGAAAGGCTTTGTGCCGCTGAGTGTCCCCATCACCTTGATCAGACACTACGTGCTGGTGTTGGACATGCCTTACCTGAGGGATCAGGTGTATCTTGCGCCCCATCCCAAGGAACTCATGTTGCGAAACCATGTCTGATTTTTAGATCATTCAGGACGGCACGGGGGCCGTCCCCTACAACAACAATAATGCAGGGACAACCCCCCGTGGTTGTCCGTCAACTTAAAGAGAGGCAAACATGAGCGATTCAACAAAAGGTGTGGTACTCGTGGGGCATGGAGGCATTCCGAAAGGCTACCCCGGGGAACTGGTCACGAAGCTCAAACGGCTTGAAGCCCAACGACGTGCCGCAGGAGTGCCGATGTCCGAAGAGGAATATGAACTCGACCAAAAAATCCGGCTGTGGCCTCGAACCCCGGAAACCGATCCCTATCAAGCCGGGCTTGAATTATTGGCCACCCGCCTCAGGCCCCTCCTGCACGGCGCACGGTTTTCCACGGCCTACAACGAATTTTGCACGCCCACGCTCAGCGAAGCCATTGAACAACAGATCGCCGACGGCGCGACAGACATTACCGTGATCTCCACCATGTTCACACCGGGCGGCTCGCACTCGGAATATGAGATTCCCGAGGAAATGGACGACCTGCGCAAGAAGTATCCCGATGTGACCTTGACCTACGCCTGGCCCTTTGATCTGGACAAGGTCGCGGCAATGCTCTCAGACCATCTCAATCGATTCCAGGAAAACCCAGTCGGGAAAAATTGCTAACAGACTGGATACCTGATTCCCGTTCCCGATGCCGTCATGGCGAATGAGACACGGCACATTGACGTTCGGTCAAAACCCGGCTCGGGGACCGACATCAGGGCCTTGGGGATCCTGTTCGTGGTCGCGGGAGCCGCCGACCTCATTTGGATTCTTTCTTATCCGGATTATGCCCTTAAAGTATTCGGAACGACGTTCGGAGGCTGGACCGGCGTCTTCGTAAAATATCAACACCCGGTCATTCATTGGGCGATCGGATATGGGTTTTGGCGCAGGCGACGATGGGCCTTATGGGGGTATCTGGCGTATCTGCTCATTGCGTGTCTGAGCGAAACCATAAACCAAGTCGTTTTCGGCTTTCATGCCACCCGCACGATCATGATCATTTTAAGCCTGGTTTTCGGAACGTACATCGTCGCTCGGCGAAGCGTGTTCACGTAACAGCTATGTAGGTTGGATTACGCCGTGCTGTCATGCTGAGCAACACGAAGCATCAAAAGGACCACCTTTTCTAACAGTGTGATTCCATCCTTATCCTCCCGAAAGTTTCCCCGTAGGGCGCGAAATGTCAGGTTGGGACAGTCCGAGCAACTTCGCCGCCTCGACCTGCTTGAATCCACGCTGGCGAATGATCTTGTCAATGCGGGCGATGAACTCTGCCTTTACCAGGTGAGCCTCGGCTTCAGGGCGCCCCAGGTCCGCAAACACGCTGCAATGCCACGTTTGCTCTTCATTGCATCACACCGCCTGCGGCTGGTAGCGCTCGACCTTGATGTGGTTTTGGCTCCTGCGCGCTTGCACCAGATTGTAGGTGGTCTGGCGGCGCGGCACTTGGGCTGCCACAAGCCCGCCGCGATCAGCCAGTGCCGCACGGTTTCCACGGAGAAGGTGTCGCCATGGCCTTCGGTCAGCTTCTCGCGGGTAAAGGTTGGAGCGAAGTCCGGGTACCGCTCGCGGACCACCGCCAGCGCTTGCTTGCGTATGGCCGGCGCAATGGTTCAGGGCTTGTCCTGAGCAAAGCGAAGGAAGCGTCAGCGAAGGGACTTGAGGAAGGACGACATGTTGAATTGGGAGGGCTGAAGTCCCCTGTCTAGGAAACGTTATCCGTCTTGGCCTTGCGGGCGGGCCCGGCCAAACTGCCGGCGGTTTTCTTGTTGGATGTCTTGCAGACAGGCTTCACAAATTTCGCCGTGTTCTTCGGTCATATAGGTTTCGGCTAGTTCTCCACAGCGATCACAGATCATGGCTTTTCCTCCCGACGCCAGCCTGACTCTCAACGGCCCCTTCTTCTGCGGGAGAGCCCGGAGAAGGCGCTTCTCTTTTTTTATCCGTCGCAAACACAATCAACAGTGACACGACACCCACGCTGATAGCACTATCCGCCACGTTAAATGCCGGCCAATGATAGTTCCCCATATAAAAGTCGAGAAAGTCTACGACTTCACCATATTGCAGCCGGTCCAGAAGATTCCCGATCGCCCCTCCAAAAATACTGGAGACGCTCAGTTGGCCCCACACATCCTCCGGATGCATTCGGTAAAAAATCGTTCCCAACAGCCCAAGGGCAAAGATGGACGTCCCGACAAAAAAGATGAGCCGGAAGGCGCTGTTGGTCGTGGCAAATATGCCAAAGGCCGCGCCGGGATTCCGAATATAGGTCAAGTTGAAAAACCCGGAGATGATGGGGATCGATTCATGCAGGTGCATGGTATGCGTGATGAGGATTTTCGTGACTTGATCCAGGATCACAATGACGAGGCTGACGCCAAGCAGCAGGCCCCACCGCCGGAATCCGTGGTTCACGTCACGGCCTCAAGGCAACGATCACAGAGTGTTGGATGCTCGGGAGCGCTCCCCACGGAGGCACGATAATTCCAACATCGCTCACATTTTTCTCCCTCCGCCTTCACGACGTTCACGCTCATTCCTAACGCCTCGTCACTCCCCAAATGTGTCTCGCTGGACGGGCTTTCGGTGGGATGGACGACAACTTGGGACACGATACATAACGTCGGCAACTCTTTTTCATAGGCTTGAAGAAACCGGTGCAAGGCTGGAACCACGTTCAGCACCACTCGAGCCTCTAGCGAAGACCCGATGACTTTTTCTCGCCGCTGTTGTTCCAATGCGGAAAGGACCACGGTACGGATGGCCAGTAATTGTTTCCATTTGGCTTCCAGTTCCGCTTCATCGGGTAACGCCATGGGCGCTGGAAAGGTCGAGAGGTGGACCGAGTCCTCCGGAGACGTTGCTCTTCCGGGCAATGCGTCCCATACATCTTCCGCTGTAAAGCTCAGGATAGGGGCCATGAGTTGAGCCAATCCTGTGACGATGTGAAACAGGACCATTTGCGAGCCCCGCCGCAGGGGTGAGTCCGGTCGAAAGGTGTAGAGCCGGTCTTTCAAAATATCCAGGTAGGTCGCGCTCATGTCCACGGAACAAAAGTAGTCCAGTTCATGCACGATCTGCCGAAAATCGAATTCCTCGTATCCTTTTCGAACGCGACGAATGACATGATTGAACCGCAGCAAAGCCCAACGGTCCAACTCCGGCAATTGCCGGATCTCAATGTGATGAGCCGGATTGTGCGGATCGAAGTCATAGATATTGCTGAGAAGATACCGGCAGGTATTGCGAATTTTCCGGTAGGCCTCTACCAATTGCTTGAGAATTTGCGATGAAATGCGCAGATCTTCTTGATAATCCTGGGCCGCGACCCACAAACGAAGGATTTCCGCACCATGCTGTTTGATGACGTCCTGCGGAGCCACCACGTTTCCGGCTGACTTGGACATCTTTTTGCCCTGACCATCGACGACGAACCCGTGGGTCAGCACGGCCCGATAGGGCGCCCGTCCCTCCGTGGTCACGGATGACAAGAGGGCGCTGTGGAACCAACCTCGGTGTTGATCCGACCCTTCCAGATACAAGCTCGCCGGCCACCAGTCTTCGCCGTGTTGTTTCACGACCGCGGCATGACTCACCCCCGACTCCAACCACACGTCCAGAATATCTTGTTCCTTGTTAAACTCGGTTGCCCCGCATGCCGCACAGGCTGTTCCGTCAGGGAGTAATTCCTGCGCCGATCGTTCGAACCACACATCCGCGCCATGTTCACTCACCAGGTCGGCAATACGATCAATGATCGGCGAGTCGATCAACGGGGTTTGGCATGTCGCACAGGTAAATCCGGGAATCGGCGTTCCCCAGATTCGTTGACGGGACAAACACCAGTCCGGCCGATTCGCAATCATGCCATAGATACGATCGCGGCCTCGCGCTGGAATCCATTGCACGCGGTCGATTTCTTCGAGCGCCCGCTCGCGTAATCGGCCTTTTTCCATAGAGACAAACCATTGTTGCGTGGCTCGAAAAATCACCGGCTTCTTACAGCGCCAACAATGGGGATAGGAATGCTTCAATGATCCATGGCCGAGTAACACGTCCAGTTGCCGAAGTTGTTCCACAAGCGCCGGATCGGCTTTGAAGACGTGCTGCCCGGCAAACCCGTGAACTTCATCGGTCAAGCATCCACGATCATCGACCGGCACCACCACTTGAAGCGGTTCAGGCAGTATTCTTTCGGATGGGCGGGCTGATGCACGGGCGTTATATTTTAACGCCAGCAGATAGTCCTCCATGCCATGACCCGGAGCAATATGCACACACCCCGTTCCCTGTTCCAACGTCACAAAATCCGCCAACAGAATCGGAGAAAGGCCCTCGGCTTGTTCCGAGCCTCGAAGGAGGAGCGGGCGCTGGCAGAGCAACCCTTCGAATCCGTCCTTGCCCTTCTTGGTGCCCAGGAAAGTCACGTTTTTCAACTCACATGCTTTGGTCACCTCGTCGACCAACTTCTCGGCGAGCACCAATACCTCTTGGCCTACGCGCAAGAAGGCATAGTCAACATCCGGATGAAGGGCGACGGCCTGATTGGCTGGAAGCGTCCAGGGCGTCGTCGTCCAAATGACGATGGAGACCTTCTCGACTCCTTCAAGGCCAGCAAGACCAAGCCGTTCCTTGGGGTTCGCCTTGAACGGAAATTTCACGTAGACGGAGGGAGAGGTATGGTCCATGTACTCAACCTCGGCCTCGGCTAATGCGGTCTGATCTTGCGTGCACCACAAGACCGGTTTCAGCCCTTTATACACCCCGCCGTGCTCCACAAACTTTCCGAACTCTCGAATGATGGTCGCTTCGTAGGCTTTGTCCATCGTAAGGTAGGGGTGTCCCCAATCACCCAATACGCCTAACCGTTGAAACTCCTCTCGTTGGATGTTCCAAAATTTGTCCGCGTACTCGCGACATTGCCGGCGCAATTCCGTGGCGCTCATGTCTTTTTTCTTCTCGCCGAGCTGCTTCGTGACCTGGTGTTCGATAGGCAACCCATGACAATCCCAGCCCGGGACATACGGCGCCTGCAGGCCTTCCATGGTGCGGGATTTGACGATGATGTCCTTGAGTATTTTATTGAGCGCGTGGCCGATGTGAATATGGCCATTGGCGTACGGCGGGCCGTCATGAAGGACATACAGCGGTTTGCCGGCTCGAGATGCTTGAATGCGTTGATAGAGCCGCTGCTGCACCCATCGGGCGACGAACTCCGGCTCGCGGTTCGGCAGATTCCCTTTCATCGGGAAGGCCGTTTGGGGCAAATTGAGGGTTGATTTATAATCCATCGTTCAAACGAGGGGCGCGAGGGGACAAGGGAGGAATGTTAAATGAGACGGGAAGAATCCATTCCGGTCAGCTGACTGCCATCATGCGATCGAGCGCCATCCTGGCCAAGGCCTTCTCGTCATCGGGCACGGAAATCTGATTTACCACACAGCCTTGCGCAAGATTTTCCATGCTCCAACACAGGTGAGCGGCATCGATACGAAACATGGTCGCGCAGCGGCAGACAGTGGGGGAAAGGAAAAACACCTGCTTGTCGGTTTCTTCATTTTTCAGCCGGTTGACCAAATTCAACTCTGTTCCCACGGCCCATAGCGTCCCCGGTTGAGCTTGTTTGACCGTACGAATAATCAATTCGGTGGACCCCACCGCATCGGCTTGCTTGACCACGTCTTCGTGACATTCCGGATGCACGATGATCTGAATGCCTGGATAGGTTTTTCGAAAATACTCCACATGCGTGGCTTGAAACATCTGATGGACGCTACAGTGGCCTTTCCATAAAATCAGGCTGGCGTTCCGGATCGCCTCTTTCGTGTTCCCCCCGTAAGGCAGGAAAGGATCCCAGACAATCATCTGCTCTCGCGGAATCCCCATCTTATTGGCCACGTTGCGCCCAAGATGCTCGTCCGGAAAGAATAGAATTTTTCCTCTTCTGGCCCAGCACCATTCCATGACGGCCTTGGCATTGGACGAGGTACAGGTAATGCCCCCATGCTCCCCGCAAAAGGCTTTGAGGATCGCGGCAGAGTTCACGTACACCGCCGGTATGACTTCCTGTTCCACGGAAAGCACACGCCCCAGTTCTTCCCAACACTGATCCACCTGCTCAATGGCAGCCATATCCGCCATGGAACACCCCGCGGCTAAATCCGGCAAAATCACGGTCTGATTCGATTGGCTCAAAATATCGGCGGTTTCCGCCATAAAGTGGACACCACAAAAGACCACATAGGGGTGCTGCGACCGTTCCGCCGCCAACTTGGACAGCAATAAGGAGTCCCCTTTGAGATCGGCATGCACAATGACTTCATCCCGCTGATAGTTATGCCCCAAGATCAGCACCTGATCACCGAGTACCTTCTTGGCAACCCTGGTCCGGTCAAAGAGTTCCTCGGCTGGGACCGACTCATAATCGGTGATAGGGAATGCTCTGGTTTCAACAGAATTCACGTACGTACCTCTTTCTCCGGTGACTCAAAAATTCTCAATCGCTTGCTATCTTCGCTCAATGGTCGAGAATGTGCCCAATCTAAACTTTCGATTGTAGCAGATATTGAACATCCTGCAACAGTTCCCAGAGGGAATTATCAAGTCTTCCTGGCCGCATGAGATGCGGCCCTACAAATCAAGGCGTTTTTCTAAGAAGAATTGTCACTGCCTACTATTCCTGTTCATTCCCTCCCGGACCTGGAGGGAATGAACAGGTGCTAGGCCCAATGGCTGATTGACAAGAAAAAGGGCAGGGCGTACGATTCCTTGTTTAAAGAATAGCTAGGGGAGCCAGCAGGCTGAGAGTCTTTGTGACGAAGACAACCCTTAGGACCTGATCTGGGTAATGCCAGCGTGGGGAAGTGGACAGACAGTCTTGCTGCCTTGTGTATTCGCCGCTCCCAGAACTTGGAGAGCGGCTTTTTTATTTGCAGGGGGCCTCTGATTTATTGTGATAGCGGGATGCAGGGCAAGGCGTCCCGCAGCGAAACCCGAGACATATCAAGTGGATAGTCGAGGGGTGAGCGAGGACACAACACCGCCATGCGCCCGATAGTGCAATAAATCAGAGGCCCCTTAGGAAAGGATTTCCGTATGAACCATACCACACTCCCTCAACCCCCTTCCGGCAATGGGAAGGAGTCTCATGGTCATGCATCCACTTCACCCCTAACTACGACTCCGCTTCCCGCCTCCAAGAAAGTGTATATCAAAGGGGAGCAAGACGGCGTGGCCGTGCCCATGCGTGAAATCTTTCTTTCCTCCCCCCAGAAGGACGACGGCGCGTCCGCCGGATCCTCGATCGTCGTGTACGACACGTCTGGACCCTATACCGATCCCTCAATGGGAATTGACATTCAACAAGGCCTTCCCCCGTTACGCCGTCATTGGATTCTGGGGCGGGAAGACGTCGAAGAATTACCCGACGTCTCTTCCGAATATGGACGATTGCGGGCCAATGATCCGACTCTCGCCTCCCTTCGCTTTGGCCATATTCGCAAACCGTTGAGAGCCAAACAGGGGAAGAACGTCTCGCAACTGCATTATGCCCGTCAAGGTATGATCACCCCTGAGATGGAATTTGTGGCTGTCCGGGAAACACAATTACGGGAGAACGCTCAAGGCCATTCGAATGGCACGTCCCGTGGCGTTGCACAACATCCCGGACAAGCCTGGGGAGCGACGCTCCCTCAAACCATCACCCCGGAATTCGTTCGTGATGAGGTCGCCCGTGGCCGCGCCATCATCCCTTCCAATATTAATCATCCAGAGATTGAGCCGATGATTATCGGCCGGAATTTTCTGGTGAAGATCAATGCCAACATCGGCAATTCCGCCGTTGTGTCGTCAATCGAAGAGGAAGTCGAAAAAATGATCTGGGCCATTCGGTGGGGATCCGATACGGTCATGGATCTGTCGACCGGCAAGAATATTCATGAAACCCGGGAATGGATTATTCGAAACGCCCCCGTCCCCATTGGGACCGTCCCTATTTATCAAGCGCTGGAAAAAGTCGGCGGGAAAGCCGAGGAACTGACGTGGGAACTCTATCGGGATACGCTGATTGAGCAAGCGGAGCAGGGGGTTGATTATTTCACCATTCACGCCGGCGTCAAGTTGGCGTACGTGCCCCTCACCGCGAACCGTATGACCGGCATTGTCTCACGAGGGGGGTCCATTCATGCCAAATGGTGTCTCGCTCATCACCAAGAGAACTTTGCGTACACCCACTTCGAAGAGATTTGCGAGATCATGAAAGCATATGATGTCTCATTTAGTCTCGGCGACGGGTTACGACCCGGATCGATTGCCGATGCCAACGACGAGGCTCAGTTTGCCGAACTCGACACGTTGGGAGAATTAACCAAGATCGCCTGGACGCACGACGTGCAGGTCATGATCGAAGGGCCCGGCCATGTGCCTATGCATATGATCCATGAAAATATGGAAAGACAATTGAAGACCTGTCATGAAGCACCGTTCTATACCTTGGGGCCCCTCACCACCGACATTGCGCCGGGATATGACCATATTACGTCGGGGATCGGGGCGGCCATGATCGGATGGTACGGGTGTGCCATGCTGTGCTACGTCACGCCCAAAGAACACCTCGGCCTGCCGACGAAAGAAGACGTCAAAGCCGGAGTCATGGCCTACAAAATCGCCGCGCATGCCGCGGACCTGGCCAAAGGACACCCAGGGGCACAACACCGTGACAACGCGTTATCGCAGGCACGGTTTGAGTTCCGGTGGGAGGATCAATTCAATTTATCGTTGGATCCCGACACGGCTCGAGAGTATCACGACGCCACGCTTCCCGACCAAGCCGCGAAGGGGGCCCATTTCTGCTCGATGTGCGGGCCCCAATTTTGTTCGATGAAAATTACGCAAGATGTGCGTGATTATGCCGCTCAACTCCAGATGGCTGACCAGCAAGCTCTGGAAGCCGGGCTTCGAGAAAAAGCCGACGAGTTTCGAAAAACAGGTGGGGAAATTTATTTACACAGCGAAAGGCCGTAACCGCCCGAACGGAGTTGTTTTTCAATAGCCTGCTAGGAGTTTTCGCCATGGACAATCTCCATCCAGCGCCGCTTCGTGAACGAGACGTGACTCGCCACATCGCGCGCGAATTCTATAAAGAGTTTGATCAACTCATCGAGAGTGACGTGATTATCGTGGGGGGCGGGCCGTCCGGTCTGGTCTGCGCCCGTGACTTGGCAACACAAGGATTTCGTACCCTTTTAATAGAACAAAGTCTCGCGCTCGGTGGAGGCTTTTGGTCTGGTGGGTACCTCATGAATAAAGCCACCTTGTGCGAACCGGCCCACACCATCCTTGAGAGCATGGGCGTTCCGTGTAAACCCATTAAGGAATGTGCGGGCATGAGGATCGTGGACCCTCCCCATGCCACCGCCCGCTTAATTGCCTCGGCGTATGAAGCAGGGGCAAAAGTGCTCAACCTGACCAAAGTGGTGGACCTGATCCTGCACGGCGAAGGCGTGCTCGAAGGCGTCGTCGTCAATAACACGACAACGGAGATGGCAGGACACGATACGATCCATGTTGATCCTATCGCGCTCGAGTCGAAAGTCGTGGTCGATGCCACCGGGCATGATGCGGTCATTGTCGGATTGCTCAACCAACGCGGTCTCTATCACACTGTCCCGGGAAATGGTGCCATGTGGGTTGCACGCTCCGAGGCTATGGTTATAGAAAATACCCGTGAGGTCTTTCCGAACTGTTTTGTCACCGGGTTGGCCGTGGCTGCCGTCGATGGTTCTCCCCGTATGGGACCGGCTTTTGGGGCGATGCTGTTGTCGGGAAGACGTGCAGCCGACCTCGTTCGCCACAAACTGAAAGGTGAATAGGGTTTCTCACGCATTGCACGATTGGTCCTTCCTGAATCAATGAATCAGCAAGATTTTATTCAACAAGGTGAAGGGCGGGAAGACGACAAGCTGACCGCCTGGGATTTATTCCAGCAAGCCTACGAATGTCAGATGAAAGGCAAGCTGGATGAAGCCATCAAATTATACCAAAACTCCATTGACCTCTTTCCGACGGCCGAAGCGTATACCTTCCTCGGATGGACCTATAGCTTTATGGGTCAATTGGATGAAGCCATTGAAGAATGTCATCGGGCCATCCAGACGGACCCGGACTTTGGGAATCCGTATAATGACATCGGGGCCTATCTCATTGAACTGAACCAGTTAGATGAGGCGATCCCCTGGCTCGAACGCGCCACCAAAGCCAAACGGTATGAAAGTCCGGCCTTTCCGCACATGAATCTGGGGCGAGTCTATGAACGAAAAGGCAACTGGGTCCATGCCATCGAAGCGTACAAAACTGCCGTGACGCTCAATTCCAATTATACGCCGGCTAAGAGAGCCATGATGCGGTTGATCACCTTGATGAATTAAGATTTATGCACTATCGGGCGCATTGCTGCATTGTGCCCTCGCTCAACCTTCGACTATCTATTTGATATGTCTCAGGTTTCGCTGCGGGACGCCTTGCACTGCATCCCGCTATCACAATAATAAGGGCTGCGACTTTGTTCGTTGACCGATTTTCACAAGAAAGGTATGACTCGTGGAACAAGAAAAAATCGTTTTCGTGGGTGTGACCGATATTTTTTTCTATACGAAAATTCGTGACGCCTTTAAACCTGCCGGCTATGCACTCAAGCGCATCACCTCTCCGGATCAGATCCTCGAAAAGGCAAAGACTCATGCGCCGACTGCCATTGTGCTGAATATGAATGACCCCGGGCTCGATGCCGCCACCATGCTGAAGACCGCGAAAAGCGAGACCGCATTGAACCAGATCCCGGTCTTGGCGTTTGCCAATCATGAAGAAGTCGACACGTGGCGTCAGGCCAAGGAACTCGGCATCGACAAAATTGTCTCACGCAATGAATTTTCCGCCAGAACCCTGGCCCTCCTCGAAGAAGTGACACAACCCCCGGCATGAAACAGTCTTCCCTTCATACCACCCATCAGCAACTGGGAGCCCACTTCGGCCCTGCCGGGGAGTGGGAGATGCCGGTCCATTATGGTGATCCCATTGCCGAACATCATGCGGTCAGAAAGGGAGTAGGGATTGCCGATATCTCGCATCGCGGAAAACTGCAGGTCACGGGAGACGATCGCGTCACCTGGCTCCAAAGCATTATCAGTAACGACATTCTGCCGCTCCAGTCCGGGCACTGGTTGCATTCGAGTTTCATGTCGCACAAAGGCAAGATGCTGAGCTACTTTCGGGTCTATCGGCTTGAGGAGTATCTGTTTGTGGAAGATATGGGCGAATTAGGGGCTGTCACCTACGAGGCTTTTCGAAAGTTTCTTCTCTACGGCACCAAAGCCAAAATGAAGAACTGCGGAGACACCTGGGGCATTATTTTGGTCAGTGGCCCCAAGGCCCCACTTCTTATTCAGCAAGCTTGGGGAGTCGATGTCACCGACTTGAGACCGGATTCCTTCCTGACCCACGACCTGAATGGGCAGTCAGCCCTGATTGCCAACACCCAGGAAACCGGTGAATGCGACAGAGAAATCCTGATGCCGAATGACGCCATGGATCAAGCCTGGAGACAGTTGTGGGAGGCGGGGAAAGCCTTGGCCCTACGAGCCATTGGCACGGAAGCACGAGAATCCCTGCGCATCGAAGCGGGTATCCCCAAACTCGGACCGGACTTGAATGAACAGATTGTGCCGCCCGAAGCCAACCTCGAAGGCAAAGCCTTTAGCCTGAATAAAGGGTGCTACCCCGGACAAGAAGTCGTCGCACGCATGGACACGTACGGTTCAGTCAAGCGGCGACTAGTAGGCTTGGTGATCGACGCACCGGAGAAAACGATTCCCCTTTCCCATGCCAAAGTGTTCAGCGAAGCGCGAGAGGTCGGGTGGGTCAGCAGCGCCATTCACTCTCCCACCCTGAACAAAACCATTGCCTTTGCTTTTCCGTTACGAGACTTCACCGCTCCAGGCACCGCCCTCGACGTGGACATCAACGGACAACGTCAGCCCGCCGTTGTACAGGCTCTTCCGTTTTACCCCTCGAGTTAAGGGACAGGCCTTATCGCGTCAGTTCCAAGTATTTGTAGCTGCGCCATCCCCCGATCAGGGTCGGGGGCAGGCTTATGGCGCCTTCTTCCAGGCCGCATAAGATGCGGCCCTACAAATACAAGAATATGAAAGGTGGTTATTCCGGATGGCGTGCTAACGAAAGTTTCCCGCCAACAGAAAGGGCACTGGCTCGCTGGGCATCATCTAATCCCAACAAAATATGCGCTTCGTCTCCATGCTGGAGTCGCACACTTAAAAAGGAAATTTCTTCTCGCTTTCCCTCATCTTTATAGATGCCCTCAATGGCTTGGAATTTGGTGAGATCGGCAGCGGAAAAAATATCATAGCGAAAATATTGATCGCCAATGACCATATCATACACCACGTTGCCTTCCGTCACGGCGATCGCATTGAAGTGTCCCTGGTCTTCATACCCTTCCGGTAAATATTGATTGATATGCAAGAAGGCGATGGGCCGTGTACCCAGAGCCAAGGCTATTTTCTTCTCCAAGGCGTCATAATCAATTTGCAAGGCGCGCTCATCTAGCCCGGTCGCCGCCAAGGCCGCCTCTTTCACTTTTTCAAAAACATCTTTCGCTGTTGCCACAAGTCACTCTCCTTTCTCAATCCGTTCAAAACAGGCTTTTCGCCTCAATCACCCTGTCGGCTACGATAGCCAGACCGTCAGCAAGAATGCAAGTGTTGCGGCCTACCATTGCAATGCGGCACGCCTGTTGGGCATACTGAAATGAAGACCATCACGAAGGAGTCAACAGAATGAATGCTCAACATTGTATGATTGAGGGATGTACGAACCAAGGCTATGCCCCAGCCGGAACAGGCACCGTGTGCAAAGACCATTTTGCCGATTTTGTGATCTGGCGACGAAAAAAGGGTGGCAAAGGGCTGTTTCGGAAATATAACGGGATGACGATGGTGGAACGGGATTCGGTTGTAGGAGAATGGCAGAACACCTTCGCCCTCCCACACTAACCCCGACGGACAACCACAGGGGGGTGTCCCTACATTGTTTCTATTCCATTAGCGGTGAGCCATGATGATGGATAATCTTCCAGCCTTCATCCATCCGCTCATACAGATTGGTCGCAACGACTCGACTATTTTGGGTCGCATCCGCATGCCGACTCGTAATATTTTCCGTACAAATCACCCATGCCACATCACCAGCGACTTGAACCTGTAATTCCGTGAGTGAAAAGCTCATGGAAAAAATATTATTAAAAATGACGACCCATGAATCTCGAACCATCGGCCAGCCGACCCGCATACTCCAGCCTGGATGGATGCACGTCACATATTCCTGATGTGCCCAAATCTTATCCATTTTCCCAATATCCAAACTTTCAAAGGCACCATAAAATTCCTCGTTCGCTAATGTCACTTCCTCGATTCGCTCTTTCAGCATTCAGCGTTACCTTTCTCCACCATTCGAATCTCCACCATTCAAAGTGTTACGCACCGACAGCCAGCCGTTTTTTGTCGTGAAACTATCATCCCATTCGAGCAAATTTTGAGCAACCCTCTTCCAGAGAAGCCCCACTCGTTAGGTGGTTGAAGATCGGTTGACTAACCAGACACCGCCTAAAACGAATCCAATGCCAAGCACTTTGATCAGATCGAAGGATTCCCCGAGAATGACAAAAGACAAGAAAAGCGCAGACACGGGAATCAAATTGGCAAACACCCCCGCACGCGAAGGTCCAATACCGGACACCCCGTAGAGCCAGGCTTGCTGACCAAGTGCGGTGGCAAAGACAATGACATACACCAACGCCACCCAACCAGAGGAAGGAATACTCCCGATGCCTGCCTCCAACACTTGGGGGTCTATCCACAGCAACGGAACTTGAAAGACGATTGAGATGAAGAGCGTCGTCCAATTCACCGTAAGCGGCGACAGCCTCTCCATCATCCAACGGCTCCCGATGGTGTATAAGGCCCAGCTTATCAGAGCCAGAACAACCAAACCGCCACCTAGAATGGGGTTCGCTCCGCCATCCGCCGTCGCCTGTCCACCCGATACGAACGCCACCCCAATAAATGACACCGCACACCCAACCCAGACTTGGCGAAACGGGATATCTCGCAGCATCAATGAGGAAAGAAAGGCTGTAATGGCCGGGCTGGCCCCGATAATCACGCCGGCTGCGCCAGCCCCGATGTACTGAAGCCCATACAACACCAGAAGGTGATTTCCCAGAACGGCGATCCCCAAGGCCGTGAGTACCCCGAGATCCCGCACAGTCAAACGAGTGGTGGACTGGTCTTGCCACCACCACAACGGAAGAAGAATCCCCAACGCGCCGATCCCTCGAAATACCGACACTTCCACCGCAGAGAAGGCACCCAAGGCCACTTTCTGTGCCACGATCGACCCGCCCCACACCACCGAGGCGGTGATTAACGCGGCATAGGCCGCTGATTCTTTGGACTGATTCAACGCTCGCCTCACGAATGCGTTTCTCTGTACAATACGTCTTAGCCCGTTCCACCGCTGGAGAATGCACGCAGAAAAATCTTCCTGCTGTCTTCCTATGAATCAGGCATGAATCACGAAAGTTCCCTGACCCCACCCTCCTCCCCATCTTCTTTCTTTGGGAACATTCCTGAGGGCGAGCACCTCCTTTCGGCGGGCCATACCCACGTATGGCGCGCGATTGTAGACATACCCCTCGCACGCCTTCAAGTTTATCAAGACACCCTGAGTCCCGACGAACAGGAACGCGCGCAGCGTTTTACAATACCCCAACACCGACGACGCTTTATGGCGGCACGGGGGATCCTGCGACACATTCTCGCTCGCTACCTCCAGACACCTCCCAAGGACATCCGTTTTGAATTGGGTCCCTTTGGAAAACCGTTTCTGCAAGACCCCGTGAGTCAACCTCTTCATTTTAATGTCGCTCATTCGCAACAGTTGGCTGTGTATGCGGTTTCCCACGATGTTGAAGTCGGCATTGATGTTGAGGGGGACCGGGATCCCTTGGATTACGCGAGGCTTGCCGAACGCATTTGCAGCCCTGAAGAATTCATGGTTTTTCAGAAGCTCCCGCAGACCGAACAAAAGGCCGCATTCTTCCGTTGCTGGACCAGAAAAGAGGCATTTGTCAAAGCGGCGGGAAAAGGACTCGCGTTTCCTCTGAGGCATCTGACGGTTTCCTTTGCCCCAGACCAACCGCCTCGAATCCTCAGCGTTCGGGGACAATCCCCTGATGGTTGGTCCCTTTTTAACCTCCCCTTGGGACAAGGGTTCTGGGGAGCATTGGTGGTCGCAGGGCGGTCAGGCCTTGTCCAAGGCTGGGACTATAACCTTGAAGACTGATGGGCGGTTGGAAAAGCCTGTCCTGGGGAAGTCGAAGGGAGCGGAGGCGAAGGACCTACTCGTATCAGGAGAGAATCATACGGTCCAAATGGCTTAGAGCTCTAGGCCTTCTGTCCCGTTGACTCAACATTTGCGGCTGCATAGAATATAGAGTCTTACATTGATTGTGTTATCCAAGACTCTTGTCTGTTCGATAAAGGAGGCTTTATGGCGTTATTGATAACTGAAGAATGTATTAATTGCGGAGCCTGTTTACCGGAATGCCCGAATGAGGCCATCTTTGAAACTCGGAGTGCCGCGGAAGAAAAAGGGTATGCGGTGGGCGAAGGACAAGGCGAAGGGGATACGGTGTATGTGATTACTCATGAACGCTGTACCGAATGCGTCGGGCATTTTGATGAACCCCAATGTGCGGCTGTCTGCCCGGTCGATGACTGTTGCATCTCTGACCCGGAAGTCCCTGAAACCACCGATGTCTTACTCGACAAAGCGAGAACCTTGAACCCTGATAAAGAAATCGACTCTGAAAAAGTGTGGAGCGGCGTACGAAACTAGAGTAGTCTGACACGCGATAAAACAAAAACACGAAGCCCCATTTTCGTATGAAGATGGGGCTTCGTGTTTTCTCACTCTGGGGAAAAAATCGCTCGGCCCCTCGCCATTACACTTTCTCGAAATCCGCGATTCGTACGGAAACAAATTTTGAGACGCCAGGCTCCTCCATGGTCACCCCAAACAGGGAATCGGCGACTTCCATCGTGCGTTTATTGTGCGTGATCACAAGAAACTGCGAAAGCGGGGTTAACTGAGGCAGGAATCGAGC
The DNA here is from genome assembly GCA_965247845.1 of Nitrospirales bacterium. Classification (GTDB taxonomy): domain Bacteria; phylum Nitrospirota; class Nitrospiria; order Nitrospirales; family UBA8639; genus Bin75. Next base: position 1,297,737 of record OZ252040.1, read on the forward strand.
AAACCGAACCACGTTTGGTTCATCCAATGGGGCATCGACCTCATCTAAAATACAAAACGGCGACGGCTTCGTCAGAAAACTGGCAAACAGCAGGGCCAACACGGTCAGGGTTTTTTCTCCGCCGGATAACATCGTCAAGTTTTTGAGACGTTTTCCAGGAGGCTGCGCGATAATATCGACGCCGGGCTCCATCCCTATCTCTTCCTCTTGTTCTTCCGGATCCGGCTGGACCAACACCAGCTCCGCCTGTCCGCCGGCAAAAAAGGCCGAAAAGACTTCTCCAAACTTTTCCTGGAGCGCCTCGAACGTCTGCTGAAACATTTGATTGGTCGTCCGATTGAGGCGTTCGATGATTTCTCGAAGCGAGTGTATCGATTCCGACAAATCCTCTTCCTGTTTGCTGAGAAACTGATACCGCTGCTCTAATTCTCGATGCTCGTCAATCGCGGCTAGATTCAATGGCCCCATGCGATCCATCCTGGTCCGAATGGTCTGCAACCTTTCCCTCCAGGTCTCAGGCCCTTCGCCTTCGGTCCCAGGATCTTGGGAAGCCTCCGACTCCAGCTTTCCTTCTCCACTTTCGTCGATGGATTCCCCATAGGTGCCGGTTAAGGTTTCCTCGATGGTTTGCATTCGCGTCCGGATTTCAGCAAGCTGAATGTCTGATTCTCGCCGCGTTTCCCTGGCCGAGGAAAAATGTTTTCGATTCTCATTGAGATCGTGTTCATATTTCCGAGTCTGTTCAAGACCGTTCGTATGTCGCTCCTCGACGGCACGAAGTTGACCTTGCAAGATCGTCTTCTTTGCATCCAATTCCCGAAACCCTGCATCCGCTCGCTGGTGTTCTTCTTGGCTCTGCCTGATTTGAGTCTGAAGGGACTCAATTTGCTCAGCAAGACTCTGAAGCCGTGCTCGCCGGCCACGATCCTCCTCTTGTAATCGGTCTAAATCCGCCCGCGATCGATCATGCCGTTCTCGATACGTGGTTAAGGTTAACCGCGTCTCCGTCAATCGGTCATAGAGAACTCGTATGGCTTCTTCTACTTCTTGAAGTTGCGTGGTCAGAGCCTCCAGCCGTTGTTTTTCTTCGCCCTGCTGTTGCGTGATCTCTCCAAGCCGCGTTTGAGCCAAGCCTTCGTGCTCTCGAACCCGAGCGAGTTCCACCTGACACGAATCAAGTTCTGTTTGATCCGCATTCAACTGTTTCTCTAAACCTTCCAGGAGGCTCGCGCTGGTGGACATTTCTTTCTCGACCACGAGCTGTCTCTTTTCGGATTCTTTAAGGGCAGCTTCAAGAGTTTGAAGTTGTTGCTTATTCGTCTCGAACTGTTCCTGCACCGTCTGACGTTGACGGTCGGACTCGGCAATGCGTTGGTCCATTGAGGACAATTCCTGTTCTAACGAATGAACTTCACGCCGTCGTTGCAGCAGCCCGCTTGCCTCACCGGATGAACCACCGGTCACGATGCCTCGAGGATCAAGCACCTCTCCGGTTCGTGTCACCAACAGCAAGAAACCAAGATCGGCTTGAGAGACGTGTTGGATCGCCGACAAACCGTCTTTGAGAGTCTCCACCAGCACCACCCGTCCCAAAAGACAATGCAACACCCCCTTCAGATCTTCAGGGATGGCAATCAGGTCGACCGCCCTGCCCAAGACCCCTTTCGCCTTTTGCAGGGGAGGCCACGACTCAAGGAACGGCTCGGCAGAGGAGACAGGAGGCTGCGCAATCACAAAGGTCCCACGACCCCAACCATGTTCCGTGACAAACTCAAGCGCTTGCAGAATATCATCAACCCCGTGCACAACCCAGGCGCGAATATGCTCGCCTAAGGCTGCCTCGATTGCGACTTCATACTCTTGCGGAACCTTCAACCGTTCAGCCAACACTTCCTTGACCCCCTGACAAACCTGTCGTAAGGAGGGTTCGTTCCCTTCTTGGCCTTGCCGATACCCCAACTCTTCCTGAAGCACGGCTTGAAGGGCTCGCAGCCGCGATTCGGCTGCCGCACGTGCGGTTTGTTCCTGAACCCGTTGTTGATCGACCTCTCGCATACGTTCTTCGAGTGCCACCGTAGCGGCTGACAGGGTTTCGTGATTTTCACGATCGACTGCCATGTGTTGGGTGACTTGCTGCATAAGAACGTTTTGCTCGGCCAATGTCGCCTCGGCGTTTGATCGTTCCTGCTGACAATGGGCTTGATCATCTTGAACTTCTTGAATGCGGCTCAGCAGTTCTTGCTGTTTGGCATCGAGATTTGTCCGCTGAGATTCGGTCTGCGAACGCTCGACGGCGAGGTCGAATAGGCGTTGTCTGCTTTGCTCGGTCTGGGGCTGTAAAGCAGTCCGACGCTCACCTCGCTGCTGCTCTTCCCTCTCCAGTTCCGTCAATTGCCCGGTCACGTGAGCCATGTCTCCTTCAGAGCGTTGAACCTGCGCCTGAAGGCCCTCGATGCTCGTCGTGACTTGCTCGGAAAGCGTGACGAGACGAGTCTGTTCTTCCAACGCTTGCGTGCGTTGCTGGTCAAACAAGCCGGCGCGATTCCGTTCAACTTCCATGGTCGTGAGCGCTTGCCCGATTCCATGTTCCAATTGTCGAAGCTCTTCTTGCGTGTGTCCGACGAGTTCCCCATCACGTAAAAGCGTCGACTTGGCCCCCTCATACGAAGCCATCAGGCGTGCTTCCTCGGCCATGAGTTCAGCCTCGCGCAACTCCAACAGAGCGAGGTCGGATTCAATCTTCGTCCGCTGCTGATGCAGGCCTTCAAAATCGTTCTTCAGGAGCCGAATTTCGAGGGTGCGAGATTCTTCCTTCAGTTTCCGATAGTACTCGGCCTGTTGCGCTTGTCGTGTTAAGGTCCGCAGTTGTTTTTGCACTTCAGCAATAATATCTCGCACTCGAGTCAGATTTTGCTGCGTGATTTTGAGTTTCTGCAGCGCTTCCGTCTTTTGTTTTTTGAAGCGACCGATTCCCGCCGTTTCCTCTATAAAAGTACGGCGGTCTTGGGGAGACCCGGAAAGGATTTGATCGATATTGCCCTGTTCGATCACCGTATGCCCTTTGGCGCCGGCCCTCGCTTCCAAAAAGAGGCTGCGAATATCTTTAAGCCGGCAAGGGATTTTATTGATGGAATATTCGCTTTCCCCATCACGATACAACCGACGAGTGATCATTAACTCTTTGTTCCCCGGCAATTCCTCCATCACACCGGCGACGGACTCGAGCTCTTGACTCGTCACCTCGCTGACGACCAGCGAGACTTCCGCCATGCCTAATGGCTTACGAGATTCCGTCCCATTAAAGATGACGTCTTCCATGCGTTCACTACGCAGCGCTTTGGTACTTTGCTCACCCAATACCCATAAAATGGCATCCACGATATTACTTTTCCCTACGCCGTTAGGCCCCACCACCGCCGTAATGCCTTGGGGAAAATCAAGTCGAGCTTCAGGAAAGGATTTGAATCCGGAAACCAGGAGGGCTTTTAATTTCATAGGAAACTCTCAGCGGGATGAAGGTGATGGAACAAACGGACTCGTGCTGCGACTGTACCACAGAAGACAAAAAAAATAAAGATTTTATACTAAATAGTGTAGAGGGGAAGGAATTCCCACATATATGTTGTGGGTTTTCTGGAGAGACCGGAAACGGCTGGAATCCAGACTATACGACAGCCTTAGTCTTTTGGTTTCGCTTTTGGCCAGGCATGATCAATTCTTTGGGAAGCAGAAATTCGACATCTTCCTCGATGACGGTCAGCTCTTCGACCTCTGTGGCCCCGACTCCTTTGAGGTACGACACCACTTCAGTGACGAGAACTTCCGGCGCAGAGGCTCCCGCCGTGATACCGATGGCTTCCACCCCCTTGAGCCACTCATGCCGGATGTCTTGATAGGAATCAATGAGATAGGCGGGGATCGCAAATCGTTCGGCTAATTCACGAAGCCTATTGGAGTTTGAACTATTAGGAGACCCGATGACCAGGATCAAATCGACAAATTTGGCCAATTCTTTCACGGCATTTTGCCGATTTTGCGTGGCATAACAAATATCCTCTTGATGCGGACCTTTGATGCCCGGAAATCGCCGATGGAGCGCTTCGACAATTTCACGGCATTCATCCACGCTTAACGTCGTTTGTGTGACATAGGACAAATGGTCTGTATTTTCAACCTCAAGTTCCGTCACATCTTCGACGGAAGACACTAAATGAAATTTATCAGGAATTTGTCCCAATGTTCCAACAACCTCAGGATGGCCGGAATGGCCGATGAGAATGAGCTCGTAGTTATTGTTGTAATCGCGATTGACTTCATTGTGGACTTTGATCACCAAGGGACACGTCGCATCGATGACTTTCAAATGGCGCCGCCGCGCCTCTTCCCACACCTGTTGGGCCACCCCATGGGCGCTGAAAATCACCAACGCGCTATCCGGCACTTCATCCAGTTCCTCTACAAACACCGCGCCTCGTTCACGAAGAGAATTGACGACGTGCCGGCTGTGCACGATTTCATGTCGCACGTAAATCGGAGCGCCATACCGTTTCAGCGACAATTCTACGATCTCAATGGCCCGATCAACGCCGGCACAAAAGCCCCGTGGATTGGCGAGATAAATCTTTTTCACTCTGACCCCCTCAGGTCTATGGGAAATCGGGCTGGTGGAGGACTCATGTCACATCCCCGGCTCCAAAAAGCAGGCTTGTGAAACGCTGGTTGACATTATGGCATGAATTGAGGATTCGTCAACTAGGCAATGGCCCGGCCCGTACAGACGCATTACCATCGAATTAAGGCCGTGCCCCACGTTAATCCTCCACCAAACGCTCCAAGAAGAATGAGATCGCCTTCACAAAATTTCCCCTGCCGGCGAGCCCAATCCAAGGCCATCGGTAAAGAAGCCGACGAGGTGTTCCCAACTTGGTCAAGAATAGAGACCATTTGGTCCTGGCGTACCCTCAACCGTTTCGCAATGGTGTGGAGCATGCGGCCATTGGCTTGATGCATAATGACTTGTTTCACTTCAGGCAAGGTCGTTCGGGTCTCACGAAGGATCGCTTCAATAGCCTCTGTTAACCGTTTGACTGCCACGCGATAGACCGCTCCCCCCTGCAATCGAATACTGTGTTCATGACCTCGAATCGTTTCCTGACTCGTGGGGCGTCTCGATCCTCCCGCCGGAATCGTAATCAGGTCGTGATAGGCTCCCTCTGAATATAATCGAATATCGATAATCCCAGGGACCTTTGGGTTCGCAGCCGGATTGGGATTCGATACGTCTTCTCGGGTCACCACCGCTGCCCCGGCTCCATCTCCAAAGAGTATTCCACTCGCAGGCTCGGAACGATGGAGAGATCGAGATTTGACTTCAGCGGCAACCACCAAACAGTTTCGAAACTGTCCTGACCGGATAAAGGCATTGGCCATGGATAAGCCGTACAGAAAGCCACTGCAAGACGCCGCAAGATCAAAGGCCGCAACACGGCGCATGCCTAGCCGTTTCTGAAGAGCACAGGCTGTCGACGGAAACGGGGTATCCGGGGAAGTGGTCGACACCAAGATGGCATCCATCGCTTCACTCGAAAGGCCCGAGGATTCCAAGGCTTGCCGGGCCGCACGCTCAGCCAATTGCGAACAGGTTTCGTTGGCGTGGCTCCAATGCCGGGCCCGTATTCCAGTGAGCCGAAAGATATTTTGACCGTGGAGCGCAAATTCCGTTGCAACCTCCTCATTGGTCACTTGGCGTTCCGGAACATACGAACCGGTTCCGCAGATTCGACTAGTATAGTAATGAGCCATTGACTGTTACCCGTTTGGGTTAGATCCCTAGTTAAGGAACCGCTGAAGTTAGATCACAGAGAGCAGGCTCCCCTGCTCATCAAGCCGTAAATCTTGTCTTCATAGTCAGAACTCTGCTATGCTTCGGCTCTAGATTTAATTTTCTAAGGGTTTCAACGCATATGCTTACGCACGTATTTCGCCATCCGATCACGATATTCATCGTATCCGTTACCGGGTTCCTCACCCTAGGCTGTTCACTGTTCGCAGACAAAGATTCGCCTTCCCCTACGGCCGGTGCCGAGAGAACCGATGCTCAAATTTTTGTCGGGGACACCATCGAAATGAACTATGACCCCAATGTCATCATGAAACGAGCGGAATCGTTTCATGAAAAAGAGGGATACGCGGAAGCGATCGTTGAATATCAACATTTTTTGGACATGCATCGCAATCACGTCCTGGCTCCGTACGCGCAATACCGACTGGCCCTCAGCCATTTTAAGATGATTCAAACGGTTGACCGGGACGTGAGTCCCGTCAAAAAGGCTCGCGAAGAATTTTTGGAACTCATTGCCGTCTTTCAGGAGAGTCAATACGAAGCGGAGGCGTGGGTCAAAATTAAAGAATGTGAACGCCACCTCGCCCAAAACCATTTGTTGGTAGGAACGTTCTATTATCGAAAAGAACAGTACTTGGCTGCGGCAAAACGATTCGAGAAAACTATTGACACCTACCCTAACATGGAGGAAGCCATCGAGGCCAAACTGCAGTTGGCAAAATCGTACAAGAAGTTAGGTGCGCTGGAATGGGCACGCGATTGGGCCGTGGCCTTGGTGCAACAACATCCCCGACATACATTACGGGACGACGGGCTCAAGTTCCTTGCGGCGCTTCAAGACGAAAATCCAGACCTCGTCGTGGCCCAACCTCGTGAGTTCTCAAACCGAAATGTGCTGCCGCCCAGTTTCTACCCCGCAACGAACAACACCGCAAATAATGGGACCATCTACCCTTCGCTAGTCTCGCAGGCCTCTTCAACGGTGACCGATTGTCAACTGGGATCGTGGTGCGAAGAAACGGGAACATTCCCATCCAGTGCCCTGACTCCAAATCCTTCCGTTCCCCAAGCTGTGACGTGTCGCCCCGGGACGTGGTGCGAATAAAGGAACCTCTGATTTAATTGCACTATCGGGCGCAGTGCGGTGTTGTGTCCTCGCTCAACCCTCGCCTATCTATTTGATATGGCTCGGGTTTCGTTGCGGGACGCCTTGCCCTGCATCCCACTATCACAATAAATCAGAGGTTCCTAAAGGCTCACGCCTCTCCCTACTGTCCAATATACCACCCAATTCCATTACGTTCGAGAAAACTGGTGAAGCGTGCCAGAGAATCGACGTAAATCATCACGCCGACCAAGATCAAGCAGACGCCACTGGCCAGAGAAACTCCGCGGAGGTAGAGCCGAGCCTTTTGAAAATAGTTGAGAAATCGATCAACGCTGAAGGCCGTTAACAAAAACGGCAGCCCTAATCCTAAGGAATAGGAAGCCAGAAGCATAATTCCTAACTGCATGGATTCCGTGGTACTGGCATAGGCCAGAATCGCGCCAAGGATAGGCCCGACGCAGGGCGTCCACGCGGCGGCGAAGGCCATCCCAATAAGGAACGATCCAACATACCCAACGGGCCGACTACTAAAAGAGAAGAGTCGGCGCTCGGTCATCACCACATTCCACTTTATCAACCCCAACAAGTAGAGCCCGAAGACAATAATCAACACGGCTCCAATTTTTCGAATGATATCCTGATATTCATACAGCACTTGTCCCATAAAACTTGCGGAGGCCCCGAACGCAATGAACACGGAAGAAAACCCCGCCACAAATAAGAGTGAATTCAGGATAATGGCTTTGCGAAAGCGCTGCCGCTCTGACGCATCCACCAACTGCTCCAAGGAAAGCCCCGTAATATAGGAGACATAGGAAGGAACCAACGGTAAAACACACGGCGAGATGAAGGACAGGAAGCCCGCGCTAAAAGCCGCAAACAAGGAGACATGATTCATGGCATTGATCATCGCTTTACGAATCTTGGAGAAGGCCGTGAATCAACTCACGCGCCTCCGGACTATTCCAGTCCCGCGCCCCAAACACTCGATGGGCCAGCGTGCCGTTTCGATCGATTAAAAAGCTCATGGGGAGCGTTCGTACTCCATAACTCCCACTCACTCGGTAGTCCGCATCATGTAAGATCGGAAAGGTCAAGCCTTTGGATGTCACAAACGGTCGAGTCACGATACTCCCTTGTGGGTCGGAAGAGATCGCGAGAATGGCGAATCCCTCGTTCTTGAGATCCTGATACAGGATTTCCATACTCGGCATTTCGACACGGCACGGGCCACACCAGGTCGCCCAAAAGTTCAGGAGAACCACCTTGCCGTGATAATCCGGAAGCGCTTGCCACGTTCCTTGTAAGTCAATGAGCTGAAAACCAGGAGCCGGGGACCCCATGGTCGGTGGGGCCTGACGAACGGCAACGGCGTTCCCCGAGGGTTCTTCTTGACGCCCATCCGAATACCCTGAATCACAGGCTACTCCCGACAGAACCACCACCATTCCCAGGTAGCGGACCAAACCGGCCCCGAGTTGTTTCCAGGAAAGCGCCTTCCTTTCGTACACATTATTGACCCATGCAGTCACCGTGATCCCATTATACACTGAAACCGCTTGCTTCTTTAACGTGTACGTTTGCCCGACCGGATTTCATCTTATTCAGGAATTCCCGATACCGTCAACCAGCAAGGGGAAACCCGTCCTGCTTGTCGACTCGGAATGATGGGTAGTGTCTCAGTTTCGATTTGGATATTATATCATTGATGAAAACGATAGCACTCATTGGCACCAACCACATATACCAGACACAAAGCCCAAGATGCCAACCGGAAGACGCTCAAGCCTTCCAGCGTTTTCTTTTGCAGGTGTGTCGTCAATACGGCATCAAAACGGTGGCCGAGGAATTGAGCAAACAAGCTTTGGAGATGACCAAGGAAGCCTGGGAGGAGAACAAGAAAACCTTGGAGAGGAGAAAGGGAAGCGGGGCGTGGATCGAGAAAGACTTGGAGAAAGTATTGAAGAGGTGCGAGGAAGGCATGTCGATTCCTCAACGGGTCGCGAAAGAGCTAACTCGCAAACATCTTTTCTGTGATCCTGACGGCAAGCAGCGCGAGCTCCATGGAATAGAGGATGAAACTGCAATTGAGATAGAACGGCTCCATCATCGCAGTATCTCCGATGATGAGGCTAAACGACGAATACACGAATCATGGACGAAGCGTGAACATTATTGGCTTGGACGTCTCCTAAAAGTGCCCGAATCAGAATAGCCGGTTCTCTTCATTTGCGGGGAAAAGCATGTGGAAAGATTTTCAACAATTCTCGAACAAAGAGCTTTCGACGTTACAGTCATCAGAAAAGATTGGAAACCCGAAATTTCAACAGAATATGAGTCAAGAATGTGAAGAAGCCAAATTCAAACTGAGACTCTACCGAATGATGACATATGTGGACACAGACGTGACCATCCAGTATAGTGCCTCGTTTAGACAACCCAGGCACACGACGGTTGCCCGACATGTTAACCAGCCGACTGGGCCATCCTTTCCCTGATTTTCCTGTAACCGGCATCACAAGCGTACTTCCTTTCCATGATTGCTCTCTCGTGTCACGATATCAGTAAGTCCTATGGGCACTTCCAGGTGTTGCATAATATTAACTTGACCATCGTGGAGGGTGAATGTTTTGCCCTGTTTGGACCCAACGGTGCAGGCAAAACCACGTTGTTAAAAATACTGGCCACCCTTCAACGGCCCAGTACGGGACATTATGAAATTCTCGGCAGGCATGGGCTCAAGGAAAAAGACGCCATTCGAGCCGACCTCATTTTTTTAGCCCATGGCACGCATTTGTACGATGAGTTAAACGCCAAAGAAAATTTGGAGTTTGCCCTTGCCCTACGGGGACAACGCCCCACGGACCGCGACATGAAGCGGGCGTTGGACCGCGTGGCAATCGGCGCCTTTGCCGACATGAAGGTTCGGCACTATTCCGCCGGGATGAAAAAACGGTTGGCACTGGCCAAAGCCATGTTAGCGAAACCCAAAATCTTACTGTTGGACGAGCCCTTTACCGCGCTCGATACGGCCGGGACTGAGATCCTGCGAGAGTATGTTCGGGAACGACTCTCGGAAAAGGGCACCGTGCTCCTTTCCACGCATGATCACGACAAAACACGTCCCATTGTCAGTCGGGCCGGCATACTGCGGCAAGGGGCGTTACAGGAAATTGCCGTCGAGGCACTGAAGTCAGATGACCTCTTTTAATGTCATCCGCTGGATCATATGGAAGGATTTCGTCACCGAGCTGCGAAGCCGTGAGACGATCTCCTCCATGGTGTTTTTTGCCCTCATCGTGATCTTGATTTTCAGCTTTAGCTTTTCCATGGACCAGCAAGCCGCGCGCGAAGTCATCGCGGGCATCATGTGGGTCGCCTTTGCCTTTACCGGCATGATCGGATTAGGCAAGTCGTTTTCTACCGAACTTCAGAATGATTGCCTGGAAGCCTTGCAAATGGTGCCGGAGTCCAAGGGGGCGATCTACCTTGGAAAGGTCGCCGCGAATTTTGCCTTCATGTTCGTGGTAGAAATCCTTTTATTTCCGATGTTTGTGATCCTTTTCAACTTGGAAGTCGTTGAAGAGATTCCGCTCCTTCTGTTAATATTTTTACTAGCAACTCTGGGACTTTCCGCCATAGGGACGCTGTTTTCGGCTCTGACAGTGCAAATTCGGGCCCGTGAAGTGATGCTCCCGATCCTACTCCTTCCCTTGGTGGTTCCCGTCATGATCGCTGCGGTCGAAGCCACAAAGGGGGCCCTCAATGGAGAGCCGCTGACCATGTACGGACAGTGGCTGGAACTCCTGGCCGTGTACGACGTGGTCTTTACGATCGTGTCATTTTGGATGTTTGAATTAGTGATGGATTCATAAGCCACGATGACCATTCATCGGGTTATCCGTACTGTACAACGGTTTCAAGGCTGGTTTGGGGGAGGGGCGGTCCTGTGTCTCGGGGTCGGGCTCTACCTCGGACTCATTGGTTCCCCGCCGGATTACTACCAGGGCGAAGTGGTGCGGATCATGTATATTCATGTCCCCCTCGCCCATACGTCCCTTCTGGGGTATACCGTGTTGGCCATAGGAAGCCTGTGGTATTTGTGGAAACGAGACCCGATTGTCGACAACATGTGCCAGGCCGTGGCAGCCCTCAGTGCCACCTTTACCGCACTTGCGCTGGTGACCGGCATGATTTGGGGGAAACCCACGTGGGACACCTGGTGGACGTGGGACGCTCGTCTGACCTCCTTTACGGTTTTATTATTAATTTTGCTTGGCTATGTAATGCTGCGAACCTTTGTTGATGATCCCGAGAAAGAAGCTCGCTATGGCGCCGTCCTAGCCATTATCGGGTTCGTCGATCTCCCGATCATTCATTTTTCAGTGGAATGGTGGCGAACGCTGCACCAACCGCAATCGATTTCTATGCGTGGGGTAAGCATTTCTTCAGGCCTCTTGGTGCCCCTGTTGTGTATGAGCATCGGCATGTCCTTACTGTTCTCGTATATGCTAATGGTCCGCACGCAGTTACTCTATCTCGACCGGTTGCTTCACGCGAAAAAAGGACGCCTTTTGAGCCAGTTTCAAATGTCGAAATCCGATTCATGACTACTTTGTATATCCGATGGGGCGGAGTGTTCATTGTCGCGATGGTGTTACTCGTTCTCACCTATCACCACTATCGAGACAACTTAGCCAGTATGGCCCCTCAACAGGTCAAGCAGGAGGCACCCACAGGCGAAGTCCGAGTATCGGGCATGGTGCAAAACGGAACGCTCACGGCTACCGGTAAAGCAGGAGAAGCCACATTCACCCTGCTCGGTAATGGCACGTCTCTTCCGGTTCACTATCAAGGCCCGCCTCCCGATAATCTTCGGGAATTAAAAATCCTGGTCTTGATCGGAACCTGGAATGCTTCGACTCAGGTCTTCGAGGCCCGTGATATTGGAATAGTCCCGAACTATGGATTTATTGCCGGCGCCTACCTTATCGGCCTCTTGCCTTTGGCTATTTTTCTGTTTGCCATGAGTCGGCGCGTCAGCTTCTTGTATGAAGACATTAAAGCCTCCAAACTGTACGAGGAAGAGTGACTACGTAATGGGCACCAAAAATAAAAAGGTCGGAATGATGGTCAGCATCCTTTTGGTGGGCGGAGCCTTAGCGTACCTTGCCCTGGGGAATTTTGGGGAAAACGTGGTATACTTTTTTACCCCCTCTGAAGTGAAAGCTTTTTCCCCAGACTACTATCAGAAGAAGGTGCGCGTGGGTGGCATGGTCGTCGAAGGAAGCATGAAAACGTATCCGGATCGCCTGGGGTTGACCTTTCAGTTAACCGATGGGGCAGCCACGATTCCCGTGACCTTCGAGGGCATCCCACCGGATCTTTTTAAAGAAGGACAGGGCGCCGTGGTCGAAGGGTATTGGACCGGCCAACATCGATTCCAATCCAACCTGATCATGGCCAAACATTCCGAAGACTACATGCCCATTGAATTAAAACGCGCGGGAGTCGAACTGCCTCGCAAGGACTTCATGAAATCGTTGGTGGAATAAAGCCAAAACCACCACGCCGCCGGTAAAAGAATTCCATGATCATTGAAATCGGACATTTTTCCGTTGTCATCGCTTTAGTACTTTCCGTATTCGGCATTGCCTCGTCCTGTCTGGCGCTCCAGACACGCAATGCGGACTGGGTACGCGTGGGACGCATGGCCTTGACGCTCATTTTTATTCTTCTGTCCCTGGGCATGGCCGCGTTGATCTATTCGTTCCTCGCTCGTGACTTTTCCGTCCACTACGTCGCAACCAATTCGAATTCGCAACTCCCCTTGTTTTATACCATCGCGGCGGTCTGGGGGGGGCATGAAGGCTCCCTGCTGTTGTGGGTCTTTATTCTGTCTGCGTTCAGTACGATTGCCGTCTGGCTCCATTGGCGCACCCAGCCGGCCATCATGCCGTACCTCATCGGCATGGAATGCCTGATCATCCTGGGATTCCTTCTCTTGATCCTCTTTCTCTCGAGCCCCTTTGATCGACTGATCCCCGCCCCGCCGGATGGCAAGGATTTAAACCCGTTACTCCAAGACCCGGCCATGGTCATGCACCCTCCGATGTTGTACATGGGCTACGTCGGGTTTTCGATTCCTTTTTCCTTTGCCATGGCGGCGTTGTTCTCCGGCCGGCTGGGAGAAGAATGGATCAAAGTCACCCAACGGTGGACGATTTTCGCGTGGATATGCCTGACCACGGGCATTCTCTTGGGCGGCTACTGGGCCTATTATGAATTGGGCTGGGGCGGCTACTGGGGGTGGGACCCGGTGGAGAATGCCTCGTTTATGCCGTGGTTGGTCGGGACCGCCTTCTTGCATTCCGTGATGGTTCAGGAAAAGCGGAAGATGTTCAAGGTCTGGAACCTGTTCCTCATTATCGTGACGTTTTCGCTTTCGTTGATCGGCACGTTCCTGGTTCGAAGCGGGGTCCTCACGTCGGTCCACACGTTTGCCACCGATCCGGAACGGGGGTTATACATCCTGATTTTTGTGACCATGATCATCGGCGTTGCCTTTGGTGCCTTAATGCTGAGAGCCCACAAGCTGAAAAGTCAGGTCGAAATGGATTCCATGGTGTCGCGGGAGTCGATGTTTCTCTTCAATAATTTATTTTTCTTGGTGGCGGCGGCCACCGTCTTTCTTGGCACCCTGTATCCGTTAATGATCGAAACCTGGAAAGGGGCGAAGGTCACCGTCGGCCCTCCGTATTACAACACGGTGTTTATGCCGATCGCACTCGGGCTCTTGTTTTTGATGGGGGTCGGGCCCTACATTCCGTGGCGCAAGGCGTCCCGGGCCAGTTTAAAGAAAAACTTTCTGGCCCCCGTCGGCGTTGGAGTCGTCTCGACCATTGTGTTGTTCGCGTTAGGCATTCACAGTGTCTTTGCGTTGGCCGGCGCGTTCGTCGTGGGCTTTTCCGGCGCCGCCATCTTTATCGACGTTGGCAAAATTTCCTCGCTGTATGCTCGACGAGAGTCCATCAACCCGCTCAAGGGTTTTCTGTCGGCTTTTACCGCCAATCAACGTCGCTACTCGGGTCTCGTGACCCATCTAGGCGTCCTGGTCTTGGTCATCGGCATTATTGCGTCGACCGTGTATCAAACGGAAAAGGTGGTGTCGTTACGCGTAGGGGATGAGTTCGTCATCGACGACTATCGGGTGAAACTCGAACGGATTCATGCCGTAAGAGGAAAAAACTGGAGTGCGCAGGAAGGCGTGTTTGAACTGTATGAAGGCACCACGCTGCTCACCAAATTACGTCCTCAGAAGCGCGTGTACGATGCTTCGCAAACCCCGACAACCGAATCCGCCATTTACGCAAAAAACATGGGGCATATTTTTCTCACGATGCCGGACGTGTCCGCCGATGGCGTGGCAGTCGCCCGAGGCGTGATTAATCCCCTCATCCTGTGGGTGTGGGGCGGCGGCGGCATCATGGGACTCGGGGTCTTGCTCAACATTTTCCGACCACGAAGACGGGATGAATAATGTTCCCTTGTTCCTCTTCGTAGCTGCCTCATGACTCGCACCACGCAGATCACCATTCTTGCCGTGCTCTTAGCCCTCCTTTCTTTGTTTTACCAAGGGCTGTGGGGCGATCCACGGCATATCCCGCCGGTCCTGGTGGACACCCGCGCTCCCGTGTTCGAGGGGCCCAATGTGGAATCCGGCGAACTGTTGTCCTCCGAACAATACAAAGGCAAAGTCATTGTCGTAAACTTTTGGGCTTCCTGGTGTCAGGAATGTAAAGTCGAGCATGAAAATCTGCTGAGACTGTACGAGGAATTTAAGAATCACCCCGAATTTGTGATGCTGGGAATCAACTACCAGGACGAGATACCCAAGGCTCGGGAGTATTTACAACGCTATGGGTCAAGTTTCCCGCATATTCAAGATGTCAAAGGCGCGTTAGCCATTGATTTTGGTGTCTACGGAGTGCCGGAAACGTTTGTCATCGATAAAGAAGGAGTCATTCGCCATAAATGGATCGGCCCGATCGTGGACAATGTCTATACCAATCTTACGCAAAACGTTCTGACCCCATTATTACACGGCTCAGACCACACCCTTCGACAGGGCTCAGGGCAGGCAACCTGAATGTTTCGTCTCCTCCCCATTCTGATCATTCTGTGTTTCGTCTCCCCCTTTGCGGGAACGGCCAAAGTCGTGGATGAATCAGCGATTGATGAAAAAGTGCGCGACATTGCTAAAACGCTTCGATGCGCCGTGTGCCAGACCGAAAATATTTGGGAGTCGGGCGCGCCCCTGGCCCATCAGATGCGGGAAGCCATTCGGGAACGCGTGATTCAAGGCCAATCTGCTGAGGAAATCCGGGCCTACTTTTACAGCCGCTATGGCAATTACATCATGATGGAACCACCGAAACAGGGAATCAATTGGCTGATCTGGTTGGCCCCGTTTCTTTTGCTATTCGGCGGTGGCGCCTTATTATGGAGAGAAATCAAAGGATGGGTGAGCAGAACCCCTGCGCCTCAGTCACCAACGCCTCCTACACTTGATGAAGCGTCCCGACGTCGAATCGAGCGAGAATTGCACCAGAATAAATGAAATGATCTCCTGTTAGCCGTTCCACACGCCACACTTCCCTAAAAAAAGCTTCATGTCGACCATCTTCCTCATTGTCTGTATCACGATCCTCATCGGGGTGATTGCCGGGATTTCTTCTCCCTTTTGGCGGAAGGACCTCACAGCGTCCAAGTTGATTGGTCAGGAAGCCGACGAAGATCAAGAACGGGCCGATCTCTCTGTCGAGCACGAGGTTCTTCTCCAATCACTCCAAGAACTCGACGTCGAATTGGCACAAGGTCGGTTGGAGCAAGAGGATTATGAGCGATTGAAAGCCACCGACGAACGGCGCTTGCTGGGAGTCTTGGATCGACTCGAAGCTCTTGCCGCAACCAGCCACCCACCATCGTCATCCGAGCAACCCAAGCACTCGGGGAATGCCTGGGGGTCGGCGATCGCGGTCAGCCTGGTAGTGATCGTGTTGTCGATCGGGATCTATAGCTTTCTGCAATGGCGCACTATTAACCGGCTCGTGGGAGTCCAAACCGAAATGGCTGACAAAATGCCGGATCCACGAGAAATGGTCGTGCGGTTGGAAGCCAGACTCAAAGAGAACCCCAATGATGTGCAAGGCCAGATGCTGGCCGGTCGATCCTATATGGCCATGGACCGTGTCGATGAGGCGAAGAAAGCCTATGAGAAGGTCTTAGAACTGGACCCTCGTAATCATGAAGCGCATTACAATTTTGGCGTGATCATGATTGAAGAACGAAAATTCGACGATCCCAAAGTCTTTGAGGCCGCGCTCAAGCATTTCGACATCGTGTTAGTCGATCGTCCCAACGAACCCGGGGTCAATTGGTATAAAGGGTTGGCCTTATGGTATTTGAAGCGGTATCGGGAAACCGAAGAATTTTGGGCCACCACCTACAACAATCTCGATCCCGGCAGCCCGGACGCCGAATTCGTCAAGCAAGCCCTCGCCAAATTGCGTAACGGAGAGACGCCCTTTTAAGCATAAAACCCACGGCATTGGCTCGTTGGCGCTTGTGGAATCTGGCGCAGCCGATTCAAAATGCCTTCTTCCCGAAAAAGACAACCCCCTCAATCCCCCTTATCAGGGGGACTTCATGCAGACTAAACGGAGAGTCGAAATGCCGATGAACAGGATCCCCCAATCTCCTTCATCAGAAGAACCACCGGCCCACCCCCCTGATAAGGGGGGCCAGGGGGGTTTTATCTCTTACGACAAAGCCTTGACCGACAAGGCGCGTGAAAACCGAAAAAATCCAACACCTGCAGAAAAAAGGCTCTGGTTTGAAGTATTGCAGAACAAACGGCTTGGCAAGTTCAAATTCATCCGGCAAAAACCGATCGATCGATATATTGTCGATTTTTATTGCTCAGAACTGATGCTTGCTATCAAGACAGACGGCGATACACATGCTGAACAACAACAATACGACGAAACCAGGACCCAAAGACTGCATGCGCTGGGGATCGACGTTCTTCGCTACCCAAACGCGGAGATACTGAATAATCTTGAAGGTGTTTATGAAGATCTGCTGAAACGTGTTGCCGAAAGAACACCCCTCGACAACACCGACAGGGAGCCGGGGGGTTATCCCTGACGACAAACAAAGACCGAACTACATCTTCGAGAGATACGCGGCGACAAGCAAGACCGCCAACGTTAAAACGATGATGGCTTTTTGCAGAGTATCGGCGCGGGCAGGGACAGTTGGTGGTGAGGACGCCTGCGGGGTGTTCTGAGACGAAGGCGCATACGGATCGATAATGAAGTCGTGAATGAGGAGAAGCCCAAAGGCTATGGCAAACAGAAACAACTTCAACATCAACACCACACCCCAGAAGGTTTCGATTCGGGCAGATCCGCTTTCATTCAACATCTGATACGAGCCGGTCAGAATCAATAGAATGAGACTCACCCACGCGATGGTGCGAAAACGGCGGCCCGACAGGCGGACGACTTCACGGGATTTTGAATCGGATGGAGTCTTTCGTGCCACCGGAGTGAGCACAAATTGGGAAAACAGCAATCCGCCGATAAGGGCGATGGCCGCGGCAAGGTGAAGCCAGGTAATCAGGTAATCAGGCATAATCGCGTGGGAGAAGAGACGAAAACACGTGGCCTTGCACAACCCAAGGCAGTCTAAAATTCCACCTTGGGCGTGGCTCGGGCTTCTTCGGATATTTCGAAGTATTCGGCTTGTCCGACTCCGGCCAGACCCGCATAGAACCTCCCCAGCAATTTCCGGATAAAGGTGTTCAGGATCCGAACGCTATCGTTATACCGTTTTCGTTCAACCGCCAATCGATTCTCCGTCCCTTCCAGTTGGTCTTGGAGCTTTAAAAACGATTGATCAGATTTGAGTTGGGGATAGGCTTCTCGCAAGACCAACAGCCGCGACAGCGCCGACTCGAACCCGCTCGCCGCTCGGGCTTTCTCATTGACTGATTGCGCCTGAAAATAGGCTTTGCGTGCTTCTGCGACTCCCAAATAAATCTTTTCTTCCTGGCTCGCCACACCTTTGACGGTATTGACCAAATTGGGGATTAATTCAAACCGTCGCTGCAATTGATTTTCGACTTGTGCCCATTGGCTTTTCACTGCTTCATCCATCTCAATGGCTTGGTTATATCCGGAATACACACAGCCACCAAGCATCAATATCAGGATGAGCACCCCTCCGAAGACCATGAGTAATATGCGTCCAGCGCTCATGTTTTTTCCTCCATGACCTATTTTGTACGATGCACGAACCACGCGAGAGGAGTGACCGGCCTATCAGGATGGAGCCGTGTTCGCTTCATGAACAAACCTTGCTACCAGCCCGCACCGCCCCCGCCCCCGCCAAAGCCTCCGCCCCCACCGAACGATCCGCCAAAGCCTCCGCCGAATCCACCACCAAAACCGCCGCTTGATACGCCCCAAGCGCTTCTCCCGGTTAGGCCACCCAATGCGCTGCCGAGCAACATGCCTCCGACTAATCCTCCGCCACCCCAAGTGGAACGATACCGGCGCCGGCGCCGCATGTTGGAAAACAACATGAAAAGAAAAAATAACGGGATGAGCAACGATCCCAGGACTGAACCACCTCCCCCACCACCTCGGCTCGGCCGATACCGGTGTTGGGGAATCCCGGTGAGCTTGACCTGTTGGGAGTCCGCGACTTGATTGGCCGTCACGACCGCCAATTGGAAGAGACCCTGGGAATATTGGGACTGTTTAAAAAATT
The DNA here is from genome assembly GCA_965247845.1 of Nitrospirales bacterium. Taxonomy (GTDB): domain Bacteria; phylum Nitrospirota; class Nitrospiria; order Nitrospirales; family UBA8639; genus Bin75. The sequence goes on from OZ252040.1 coordinate 1,316,525, forward strand.
GGGAGGCGACCGCACGGGAAGCCGAGCCTACCCATGAATCGGGCAGCGCACCCTCTAATCCATACCCCGTATGAATTCGTACCTGTCGCTCTTTGAGGGCCAACGCGATCAAGGCGCCGTTGTCTTTACCTTTTCGGCCAAGTTTCCAGGCTTCGGCATGCCGCTGGACAAAACTGAAAACCGGTTCGCCTTGGGTCGACTGCACCGTCAGCACTTTCACCTGCGCCGTGGTTTTCTGTTCGAGTTCGCGAAGCCAGCCTTCTAACTGCTGCTCGGTACCAGGGTCAATGATTCCGGCGCTATCCACGACATAGGTGCCGGGGTCCGGGATAGACACCTCGCCCCAACTCAAAGCGGGCAGGAGCAACAGGACAACGATGGCTAACCAAGATTTCTCACCCATGGTCGTTACCAGCGATCAGCCATGGTTTTTAATCCATCGATTTCATCATAGAGCCGTGTAAAATCGTTCCAGTCATGCTGACGGGTTTCTTGTAGCGCCCCGCGAATTCCAGGAAGGGATCGATCGGTTTCTTGCTCAATCCGACCTACTATTTCAAACGCCGAGAGATAGTCGTATTGTCCATGAAGCCACAGTAACCCACGGAGGGTGCGGATCAACCGCTCGGCAATATCGCCTTCCATGGCCCCAAAGAGTTTTTCACGACCTGCGGCCGCAAGGAGTCCTTGACGCATGCCGATTAAGATGGTTTTCAACTCACGCTCACATTGAAGCCGAATATGCTGTTCCTCAAACGCGATATCCGCAAAATAGTCGGTGCCGACGAAACATACGTAGCACTGCTGAATCTCTAAAAACTCCAAAGGGAAGGTATCCAAGGATCCAGTAATGTAGATGGGTGTCATGATCAGAGGAGCGGCAATTTTGGCTTTCCCAAGTTTGACCCCGTCTTGGGCCAGCTCCCGGAGCATTGCCAAATCAATCGTTTCCAAGACAAGGACGCTGCGTGCGGTATGCCGCGCCGGATCAAAGCCTGACGTGGCAATAGCGCCAACACCAATAAGAGCCAAACAATTTTCCCCGCCGAGCGTTTGAACTCGATCAATAAACCTCTTCATCGGCTCCTGCATTCCACTAACGACGCGTTCGAGATTCATCACTGATTGGGTCATAGGTGTGACTCCTGGGTCAAAATTTCCTTTGGGGAACGGGTAAGGGAAAAAGGGCAAGCTCGAATGTGTGTGTCCCACTGCGTTGCCACCTATCAGGCTAACGCACGAGATGAAACCTTGCAAGCGAGAAAACCGAGGGAGCGATGGAAGAAATGCCGCCATTTATTGTCAGACAATTTGAAAGGGCTTATACTGCGGAACTGAAAAATTGGAACCTGACCGGTCGGCCGGACAAAATTCGTGCCGTATCGTGTACGGAAAATAAAGGTCTTCCACAATTCAGGACGCATCAATGAAGTAATTGCCATGGCAACAAGAGCCGTCTTTCATTATGATCGCTATCTACCTGGTTCAGTCACTGACCTGAAAGACCCGCAAACTGATATTCCTCGTATTGCAAAGGACAAACGGCTCATCAAGCAGATAGAAGCGGCAGTCCAGCAAATCCCAACAACACACCGATTAGTCCAAGGAGATGCACGCGAACTGACGTTTCTCGAAGATGAATCCATTCATTTAGTGGTGACGTCTCCTCCGTACTGGATCTTAAAAAAATACAAAGATCACACTGATCAGCTTGGGGATATCAAAGATTATGAAAAATTTCTCCGTGAACTCGACAAAGTCTGGGAGCATTGTCATCGCGTGTTGGTCCCGGGGGGGCGCTTGATTTGTGTGGTCGGCGACGTCTGTCTAGCACGAAGAAAGAACGACGGGAGACACACGGTCGTTCCGCTTCATGCCTCTATTCAGGACCACTGTAGAGAACTTGGGTATGATAACCTGGCACCAATCATCTGGCACAAGATTGCCAATGCCGTCTTTGAGGTATCAGGAAACGGTGCCGGATTCTTAGGGAAACCCTATGAACCCAATGCAGTCATCAAGAACGACATTGAGTTCATCTTGATGCAACGCAAACCGGGTGGATACCGGAACCCGACAGTCGCAATGCGGATACTGTCCGTCATCTCTAATGAAAACCACAAGCAATGGTTTCAGCCCATTTGGTCCAGCATTACCGGCGCATCGACCCGACTTCACCCAGCCCCCTACCCCGAAGAATTAGCGGCACGGTTGGTCCGGATGTTCTCCTTCGTAGGGGACACGGTATTGGATCCATTCATGGGAACAGGGACCACCACGGTTGCTGCGGCCAAGTGGGGGCGCAACTCCATTGGCGTGGAGATCGACCCTTCTTATTGTGACATCGCAGAGAAACGGATTCGCCACGCGACGAGTTCATTGTTCTCTTGCGCCGAAGTAAAAACGGAAATACAAAAGAAATAGACTATGGAATATAAAAACCGGCTAGCGAAAGCCGTTCAATATTTTTGGAAGGCAAGAATTCATCAGCACAAGAAGCAAGGATCAACCACGGGGAAAAAGGATGCCGGCAACCGAAGTGCCGTTACTGGCGGCAAACATCTTGACGGGTTCATAAAGCTTTTGACTGAGCTACTGTCAGAGGCAGGGTTGCCTGATTCTACAATCCATACCAGAACGACAACACTACCCGGCTATTTCAGACCCACCAAAAATTGGGATTTACTGGTGGTCGTAGACGACTTGCTTTTAGCATCGATTGAATTCAAAGCCCATATCGGGCCGTCTTTTGGTAACAACTTCAACAATCGTGTAGAAGAAGCGTTGGGCAACTCAACGGATCTGCTAACCGCGTACCGAGAAGGCAAATTTAAGCCGTCACAAAAGCCGTGGCTCGGGTGGTTAATGCTGTTGGAAGATACACCGAAATCCACGTCACCCGTTAAAGTAGATGAGCCGCATTTTGAGGTATTCCCCGAATTCAAGACGACGTCATACGCCAAACGCTACGAACTGTTTTGTGAGCGCCTGATGCGGGAGCGCTTGTATGATGGAACTTGTCTGATTTTGTCTGAGAGAAAAGGCGGCCTGAAAGGAAAATTCACCGAACCAAATCAAGAATTCAGCTTTGTGACATTTGCAGCGTCATTGACCGCTCACGCAATAACGTATGCCAAAATGCGGAATCCATAAGACGCCGACAAGGCTATTCACCGCTGGCGATTCACTCGGAATGGCTCGGGTCAGTGGTCATCAGAGGATGCGGCTTTCTTGCATATCTTCCCGGTTCTTCCTAGAATACGAAATATCGTTTTCCAGCCCCATATCTTCCCCATTCTTGAAAAGGAACGTGATGGCGACTGTCGGACAATTGATGACCAGCGATCTGAGCGTCATTACCGAGGACGCGACGGTCAAACAGGCTGCCGGACAAATGCAGGACCAGCACATTGGGTCGTTACTGGTAAAAAAAGGTGAAGATTTTTCCGGAATTATTACAGAAACCGACGTCGTCCGGGCCGTTGCCGAACAAGATGATGCGGCAGGGACTTCAGTGGCTCACGTGATGTCCAGCCCCATTTTGACCGTTGAGAAAAAGCTTTCACCCCACTATGCGAGAGAACTCATGGCTGACAAACGTATTCGTCACTTGGCGGTGACCGAGGAGGGGAAGATCGTCGGCATTCTTTCAGCGCGTGATCTCTTGGCCTATTTTAAAACCGTGTCCAAAGAAATTTCGTAATCCTCGACCTTCCCGCGTTTACGCCACGTTGAGTTTCTCCAACACCGATCTCGTGGAAACTAAATTGCGATTCAAGCCGAGAGCCCTTGGCTCCAGTCCCATCGCCAATCCCAACAACTGCGGCAAATGCAAAATCGGCAAATCGATTTCTCGGTGATCGTGTTTGGCGGCCTTGGATTGAAGACCGTCAAGATTCAGATGGCACAAGGGGCAGGGAGTCACCATCACATCGGCGCCATGCTCTTTTGCATCGGACGTATGATGGGCAATCATCTTCAGGGAGCCTGGTTCGTTAATGGTGAGAAGCGGCATTCCGCAACATCGGGCCTTGCCGGGAAAATCCACCACCTCGGCGCCCAGCATGGCTATCACCGTTTCTAAAGATTGTGCCCGTGCCGGCTGTTCTTCAAATCCCAGCGCCGCACTGGGCCGTTGGAGGTAGCATCCATAAAACGGGGCCGCTCGCAATCCCGTCAACGGCCTCTTCACGGACTGCCGAATCTTTTGCTCCCCAATATCTTCCAAGAGAATCCACACAAAATGTTTCACCGTTGTGGTGCCGCGGTAGGTGAGCCCCTCTTCAGCCAAGACCTGGTTGATTTCGTTCAAATAGCCGGGATTCGTCGCAAGCCGATGATTCGCCTGACTCATCACCCCTTGACACGTACTACAGATCGTCATGATGGGGAGCCCCTGCTGTTCGGCCAGGGCCAAGGTATGGGCATTCAAGATATCCCCCAAGCGTAAATCTTTCTCCTGCAACACCCCCGCGCCCGTGCACGACGCCGTGGTCATTTCCTCCAGGTCAATCCCCAGTTGAGGATAGACCTGCTTTACGGATTGATAAAGTTCGGGACAGCCCCCCTTTGAAACGCACCCGGGGAAAAAGGCGTATTTCATCGCATCTCCTTCGCTCGTTGAAATAATCGGCGGATTCGATCAATACCCGGTATCGGCCGAAACAAGGGGCCGGATCTTGGAAGTTTGCCTCGGACCAAGGCTCGAAGGGTCATCGGCAGAAAGGAGAACATCTGCCTGAGATTAGCGAACCCGAACGTTCGAACGGCTAACATCGGTTCATCCAATCGCCCTTTGTGTTCGATAATATCCGCAAAGGCTTCGGTATGCCGCGAGCCACAGGTAGACGGCACGCCCTGCTCGATCCCTGCGGCACGAAGCGTCATAATACGATCCATGGCCCCCACCTCTTTGGGGCACACTTCAATACACTCCATACACCGCGTACAATCCCACATGCCGTCTGGGGTATTGAGCGCCATCAACCTTGACGCACTGGCCCCATCCCTCGGGTCCGCCACAAACCGATAGGCTTTGGCCAATGCCGCCGGGCCGACAAAATTTGCATTCACTTCCAAGGCCGCACAGTCCGACACGCAAGCCCCGCACATGATGCAGCCCATGACGCCCGTCAAATGATTCATGGCGTCCGGGGTCGCGAGATACTCGCCTTCCGGTTCGGGGCCTGTCGGCTGGAGCCAGGGCTGAATCTGACGGATCTTCTCCCAAAACCCAGCCATGTCCGTGACCAGGTCCTTAATCACCGGCATATTGTTCATGGGTTCCACCTGGACGGTCTCCCCCGACGATACCAGGGACGCCACTTTGGTTTTGCACGCCAACGTGGCATGGCCATTGATGCGCATCCCACAGGACCCACAGATGGCTCCGCGACACGAACAGCGCAAGGTGAGCGATTCATCCATGGTTTCCCGGATTTTGATCAACACGTCGAGGACCGTATCGGATCGCTCCGTCTCTACTTGGTAGTCTTCGAAATAGGGTTGTGGCGATTCCGATTCCGGATTAAAGCGGCGAATGCGAAACGTGGTGACCATTAGTAGACCCGAACTTGCGGTTCCCATTGGGTAATCCGAACGGGGAGAAAGTCTAGTTGAGGCGGCCCGTCGGGACGATGATAAATCAGAATATGTTTTAACCAATGTTGGTCGTCACGATGGAGGCAATCCGTTCGAAAATGCGCGCCGCGACTTTCTTTTCGCGTCAGAGCGCCCAGCGCAATGGTTTCGGCACAATCCAGCATAAAGTCGAGTTCCAACGCACGAACGAGACTCGTATTAAACACGTGTCCTTTATCATAAATGGCCACACGATTCCATCGCTCTCGGAGACCGTTGACGGTCTGTTGAGCCAGGGCCATCCCTTCTTGATCGCGAAACACGCCAAACCCCTCCGTCATGGCGTCCCCCATCTCGTGCCGGATACGGGCGACGGTATCGTCGGTAGTGGGCCGGGCCAAGATCCTTTGTATGCTGTGTTCCTCATGCGTCACCACGCTGTCACTCAGACGGGGTTGAGGAAGGGTTTTCGCATACGCTCCGGCACAACGGCCTGCCCGGCGACCAAACACGACCGTCTCCAACAAGGAATTGGCTCCGAGCCGATTGCCGCCATGCAGACTCACGCACGCGGCTTCTCCAGCCGCAAACAGGCCGGGAACGCCTTGCCATCTGCCTTCAAGGTCCCAGCATCGTCCCTCGACGTCCGTCTTCACCCCGCCCATCATGTAGTGCATGCCCGGGCAAATCGGAACCGGCTCTTGGGTGAGATCAATATTGGCAAACGACTTCGCCTCCTCAAAAATTTGGCTGAGGCGCTCCTGGATGAGTCCTTTGCCTAAATGCCGACAATCGAGCAACACACAGCCATTGAGGCCTCGGCCTTCATTAATTTCAATTTGCTCTGCCCGGCTTACCACGTCCCGCGAGGCCAACTCCATCATGTTCGGGGCATAGCTCTCCATGAAGCGCTCGCCTTCATTATTCAGCAAATACGCGCCTTCTCCTCGGGCCGCTTCACTCAAGAGCAACCCTTTGCCTTTCAAGGTCGTCGGATGATACTGCACCATTTCCATATCCATAAGCGGGGCGCCGGCTCGGTAGGCGATGGCCATGCCGTCGCCGGTACAAATCAGGGCATTGGTGCTCGGCTCAAACACGCGCCCCAGGCCACCGGCGGCCATGATCACAGCCTTGGCCTTGATCAACGCGAATTGCCCGGTTCGCAATTCAAACGCCACGACCCCCGCACAGCACCCCTCATCATCCTTGACCAACGACGTGACAAACCATTCCTCGAACACCGGCAGCCGGGCTTTCATAATCTGCTCATACAAGACATGCAACAGGGCCTGTCCGGTAAAGTCGGAGACGAAAAAGGTGCGGGCGCGTTTCTGACCGCCAAAGCGACGGGTGCCCAACCGCCCATCTTCGTTCCGGTTAAAGATCACGCCCATGTGTTCCAAGGCCAAAATGTCCTGCCCGGCTTCTTGTGCCAAAATTTCCACGGCATCCTGGTCGCTTAAATAATCGCTACCTTTGACCGTCTCGAAGGCATGCTCTTCCCACTTGTCTCCACGGTCGGTCAAGGCGGCATTAATCCCGCCCTGCGCGGCATTGGAATGGCTCCGAACGGGATGGACTTTGGTGATGATCGCGACTGTACTCCCGGTCTCATGTGCGGCCAACGCGGCTCGCAGCCCCGCCAACCCGGCACCCATCACAAGCACGTCGAATTCATAAGAAGTCACCATGTTTCAAAGAGATCGATGAAAAAAGCCTGCTAATTCATTCTATCATAGGTGCCGCGCTGACCCTTCTAGCATTCTGAGTGTCCTCTATTCTGTCATCCTGAACGAAGTGAAGGATCTGAGTCTGTCGAAGGGAAGAATCTGCTATTTGAAGAATGGCTCCCGTCGCTGATCCGGTGCTCAAAGACCGAGAACGTCGAGCAGTCTTCGCAGCCCTTGATCGTGCCGGGCTGCCCGCCGCAGATCGGATACTGTAAAGCACCGGTTCAATTGGTCCGCAGTCAGCAATGATTTGTGGTACTCGGGCCAAACCTTGCGAAGTTCTGCCATGGAGTTGCCTGCCGCGATTTCCCGACTCTCATGTCCTTGATGCAGTCTGAGCAGGAGGCCTTCCAGGTTCGGTTTCTGAAAGATGATTTCCAGCTTTGCCTTGGATGCCACGGCTCGGGCGTCACGTCCCGCCTTCACGTCTTGTGCATGGCGGTCCCAGTCCAGCAAGACCAGCCTGTGACTGATATCCCTTCTGCCGGGATGTCTTTTCAAGCGGCGATCTGCTTCCTGGACGACAGAAACGGAGTCGCCTCCGCTTCCCGTCGTGACGTTCAAATGCAGGTGCAAGCCCTCGCCGTTGCAACGGAATTGGAGGAACTGCGCAAAGGCCCGATCGCTCTTTCCCTCGACCCCGATAAAGATGACTCGCCTGGGTTCGACCAGCCTCGGCCTGTGGAGAGCACCGCCTCTCATCCGATTTTCGGGAGACCGCCGAGTACCCCGGCTCGGTACTTGGGATACAGACGGGCGTCACGACGAAGGCCACGCACGTCCTGGGCGCCGTGTACCTTGGTCGCACCGTTGCCGTCCTTTTCCACGATGAAGACCTCCTCTTTCTCCAAGTCGTCCAGCAGACCGACGTTGTGAGAGGTAACGAACAGTTGCGCATCGTTGGGATTGGTCTCTCGGGAGCGAAAATCATTAAGAACCTCACCAGCGATATCCACGTGAAGATCGCCGTCGATCTCGTCGAGGACAGCGGGAATACCCCTGTTGAGTGCCAAACCGACTTGAGGCAACAGATGAAACAGACGTTTCGTCCCGCTGGATTCGGAATACAGCTCGACCGACTCGTCGAGCCCGTAATGATTGAAGTACACCCCCTTCACTCCCATTAAGCTGTCACTAATATCAAAGCCTTGAATTCCCAGATCGCTGGATTGAATATGCTTCCCAACCCAGGCCCTTAGCTCGGGACTTTGCTCGAACAGTTGGATGATCGTTTCAGTCGAAGGCTCCCATTTCCCGTGAGACATGATATTGCTCGACCACAGGACCAAGCGCATGTCATCTACGATTCGCATGGCCGGGGCCACGTTGAGAAGGGCCAGCGTGGCGATTACCGAGGCATCCTCTCGAACCGCCTTGAGGCGATCATCATTGGGCTTGAGCCCAAATTCGCCGGAACCGTAGATGGGCTCTCCCGGACCGCCTCGTTCGAAAAGACGGCGGGGACGGCCCTTCGGAAAGTAGGACAGCACTTCATGATGGAAGGAATGGCCCCCGAAGCCAGAGACATCGCGTGCCACGGCTAACTCATAGCGGAACTGTTGTCTGGCTTCGCCAGGCGCGAGCCAATCCGCCTCGAACTCCATGAAAATCGTGTCGGTTCTCCCCTGCTCTTCGGAGAAAAGAAGGGCATGAAAGACCTAATCGGATTGTTCGCCTCCGTAGGCAAGGCAGATGAGGCAATTCGGGCAGTAGCATTCAACGCACTAAGCAGCGTTGTTTTGCCAGACCCGTTGGGTCCGATGAACACCACGACGGAAGGAAGCCTGATATCAGGATTGGTTTCGCTACGCCGGAAACGCGGCAGGTCGGGAGCGGTTCCTGGAATGCGCAGGTCCAGAACGACTTCTTCTCGTATAGAATGATAGTTTTCTACTGAAAATGAGACAATCATTTATTAATCATAACGATTTTAAGTCAAGATCTCAAGATAAATGGAATATTGAAGCTTATCCATACGTTCATCTGTATAGTCCAAATTCCGCGTGACGGCTACCTACTTGCCAAATTACAGACCAATGTGTGCTCGATTATCTATTGCCGGCTGTCAGTGAAACGTCATGTTCCGGAAGCGTCGTCTCGGTGGTCTCTATTTTTTTCAATTCGCTTCTCAGAGCCTGCTCCAAACGCCACAGATCATGATTCTGTTGCATCCTCAGCCAGAGACCCGGACCATTGCCGATAAGTTTGCCGATCCTCAGCGCCATTTCTGCGGTGATGGGGTGAGTGCAAGCCAAAATCCTATGCAACTGTTGGCGCGAAACACCGAGTCGCTTGCCTGTCTCGCTGACCGATAAGCCCAGTGCCGGCAGAACATCCTCGCGCAGGATCTCCCCAGGATGAATGGAGGGACGTTGTAACGGGCGTTTGACGCGATACTCTGTCATTCCTGCTCCTTCAATGCCAACAGCATTGGTCTACTCGTGCGAATCCGGGGTGTCGTCGTCAGCCAGCTTTAGGCGGCGGGGCGGGGCTTTACTCTTTGCGCGATCTGCTTACCCGTTTTCATCTCCGCCACCCGCAATTCGAACGTCTTTTGAAGGTTCAACCAGAACTCCGGTGTGGTGCCAAGATAACGCGATAACCGCAATGCCGTATCAGCCGTTACGCCACGCTGGCCGTTCAGTATTGCCGTAATCCGGTTGCCCGGAACGTCCATGGCCAAGGCAAAAGCCTTCGCCGACATTTCCAGCGCCTCAAGCTCCTCGCGCAGAACTTCGCCGGGATGCACGGGCCGCATACCATTCTGGGTCATTTCGCCCTCCTCATGAGTGACAGTCAACAATCTCTACATCATAGGGACCGTCATCCTGCCATCGAAAGCACAACCTCCATTGCCGGTTGACGCGAATGCTGTACTGCCCCATGCGGTCTCCAGACAAGGATTCCAGGTGGTTACTGCGCAAAGCCGATAAGTCGTGCAGTGCTACGGCGTTGTCCAGAATAGTCAGTCTACGGGTTGCCTGATTGACAAAACCCTGGAAAGCATGAATCCGTTTACCTTTGAAAAATCGTTCGGTACTCCGATCTTTGAAACTTCGAATCACGATGTAAAAGCTTAGCAAAAAATACATGATATGTATACCGTATCAGCAAGCCGAAGGCCCTCTCAAGTTTTCTAGGACGAACCGATGGATGTGGCCTTACAAATACCTCTACCTCCCCTAACCCCTCCTTACAAAAGAGGGGAACAGGCCGCAAAGGCATGGCCCGGACCGTGACCCGACCCTACACACAGGGTGACAGCGAAGGACAGACGAAACTCCGCGAACGTCGTCACAACGGCTTCCTTGCTGCCTTGCGACGGGCCAAAAGCATCGTGTACTCTGGGTTCAGTCATCGTTATCATAGGTAATATGAGTTTTTCCGTTCCTGGTGTGAGTTGCATGAGCCCTGTTCAAGCTACCCCCTCCGACGTCGAATCGCTTGTCCTGGAACTCCAGGCCCATCCAGTCAATACCAACGAATTTTTCCGAACGTTTAAGGCTCGACAACTTCAGCCGCAACAACTTCGGGGCTTTGTTCAGCAATACCATTACTTTTGCTTCCATTTCGTCAAAGTCCTCGAAGGACTGTTATATCACACCCCGATCCACGAGATAGAAATGCGAACCGAGTTGGCCAAGACCCTGTACTCGGAGTTAGGCAGTGGCTCACCGGACCATGTGCATATCCGGCAACTCGAGCGGTTTGCGTATGCCATTGGGCTCCGGCCTCAGGATGTCCAACACACCATCCCGATCCCTGCAGTGACGACCTACCTCGACACGTTACGACGATTATTCCTTCACTCCGGATATTTAACCGCACTGGGAGCGGCATTGGCCGTCGAAACCACCGCAGCCTCTGAATTCAAATATTTTGTGCCGGGCCTCGAACAATATGAACAGTTTCATCCTGGAGAGTTAGAATTTTTTACCTTACATCTGGCTGAAGAACAACACCATAGCAACTGGTTGGTTGAGGCCGTTCGAAAGACAACCCGATCGGTGGATGACTTGCATCGGGTGGCCGAAGGCGCCCGAGAAGCAGCCGATGCTTGGTTGGAGTTCTGGGCGGGCATGTATCGGATGGTCTTTGATGCCAACCCCGCCGACTCGCGTTATTGAATGACCGCTTCCCGTGTCTCATCCCTTCAACCCCTTGCCTTAGAGGGCGAGATTCTCCACCAACGCGCCTGGCGCATGCCGGACCTCGTGGTCTACCAACACGGGGCGCACGAATGGTGGGTCACGCCGCTTGATGAAGATCTGCCCTTAGTCCGGCTGAACCGAATGGGCGCCTCCCTCCTGGGGGCGATGGATGGCCGCCTTGCGATCAACGCGCTCCTCGAGCAGTTTGGCAAATGGATCTGTGGCTCGAATCAAGAAACCGGACGGTGGTTTCTCGAACGGTGGTCTTTACCCCGCTATTCGTTGTGTTATTTCGGGACGAACCCGCCAAGCGGGCATAGCGTCAATGCGAAGTGGGACCTCCTCCTCCAAAAGGTGCGCGAACAATGGCATGAAAACGTGGCCGTCGAAAGCGAGGAGCACCTCACGGAGTTTCATCATAAAGGGATTCAAAGCCATCATGGCCATTTCGAAATTGTCGAAACCACGGTTTCCCATCTCCTCCGAGAACCCTGTGAAGCACTGCATGGATTGTCCTATGGCCAATTGCTCGCCAAAACCCTCAGGCAGTTGGGATGGTGGAGTCCGAAACCGCAGCGGATCGTGGAAGTGGGCGCAGGCTTGGGTTATCTGTCTCAGGAAATGGCAAAAGAATTTTTGCCACTCGAACGACGCGGCGTGGAATATATCTTTTTAGATCTCACCCGAGCCTTTCTTCAATCCCAATTCGCATTAGCCAGAAAAGCGGGATGGGACGCTCGAATCCTGAATGCGAACGCGGAACAGTTGCCCTTAGCCGAGTCCAGCGTGGACTTGGTCATTGACAATGAAAACCTGGCGGATATGACCCCGATCCACTTGTCCAAGGAAGAACTGGAGACTCGCAAGGGCGCGACGCCCGAACATCAGCACAGTCTGGACCTAATCCAAAAACTCCGATTGACCCTGGACACCCCGTATCCCGATGAAGCGATATTGAACTATGGCGCCATTCAATTCCTGCACGAACTCTGGCGCGTGCTCAAACCGGGGGGGCGAGCCTTGCTCATTGAATTCGGGATTGATTCAGGCTGGCCTGACCCTGTGCGGCTTCCCGGCCATACGGAATACGAAGTGCAATTCACCTATCTCCGCCACACGGCCCGATGGCTCGGATTTCGAGAACAATACTGTGCGCTTCCTCAACTCCTCTCCATTCCACGGGATACTCAAGTTCTTTGCACCGGCGCCGCCTACGCAATACGACGCCTCCAGGAAGCAGAGGGAAAGACATTCGCGGTGCGGGCGTATACCGAACCGGAATTACAGCACACGCTCGGGGAGATGCTCACCAAACTGACCGGCCTTCACTACCATAACATCCTCGATCCAGCCTGGTTTGGGTTGTGGGACTTTAAAGCCTTGATCCTGGAAAAACCCGGAGGGTTTCACCGCCCCGCCTATAAAGAATCACAAGGATTCCGCTGGTACAGTCAACGGTGAACCGTCTAGACCATGCGCTATGAGAGCGCATCCTGCTAGCTTGTGATATACTTTATTCGTTGATAACAGGAGGGACCAAGTCTCATGAGTAACGTTGAAAAAATCGAACAAGAAATATTGGCTCTCTCGTCTGCTGAGCTAGACACTTTTCGCAAATGGTTTATCGAATTTGATGCGGAGGCGTGGGATCGGCAAATTGAAGAAGCTACCCAAACCGGCAAGCTGGATGCGCTGGCCGACCAAGGAGTTCAATCCTTCCATTCCGGGACTTGCTCCCCACTTTGAAGCATTTCGCCTCTCCAGAATTTTGGGCTTGTTACCATGCGCTGCCTCGGGCTATTCAAGAATTAGCCAATCAGAAGTTCTCTTTGCTCAAAACAAATTCTGCCCATCCGTCGTTAGCTTTTAAAGAAATTGGGAGATTTCGTTCCGCTCGTGTGGGACTGCACTATCGCGTTCTTGGGGTAGAGGTTCCTGAAGGCGTGCTCTGGTTCTGGATTGGCAGTCATGCTGATTATGACAAACTGATTCGCTGATGAGGGAGAAAGAGAAAAGGGAGGGAAGGAAGGAGGACATCACCCGCTTTATCTACGGATGCACTCGGCAGGACCGGGCGAGGTGCACCAGGACGCCTTCTCGTAACCCGTACTCACTCACCAAACAGCGCTGAGCGTTCAGCTCTTCCATCACGCAGCGAAGGATGAGCGCCCCCGCGGCAATGACTTCCTCGCGGCCCGCTTCCAAGCCGGGTATCCCGACCCGGTCCGATTGCGTTTTGCTGAACACGTCACGCTCGATACGCTTTATCACCGAAAGCTCCAAACCATAATTCTGAATGCGCGCGGGATCATAGGTGGGCAGCCCTTGGGCAATCGCCGCTAACGAGGTGATCGTGCCGGCAGTGCCCACCAGCGTCAGTTCCGTGATGTCGCCGATCTTCTGTCGGGCGCTTCGGGTGAGTTCTCGGATCAAGGTTTCCGCTTTTTGAATTTCCGTCGCACGTGGCGGATCACTTTGTAACACCCGTTCCGTTAATCGAACCACTCCCATGTCAATCGACGTCATCTTGAGGGGCTGCCCTTGTCGGCTCGCGATGAATTCCGTACTCCCGCCCCCAATATCCAACCCCAAGATATCCTGAACATCTGACGGCAGACCGGATCGAATCCCCAGGAAAGTTCGTCGCGCTTCCTCCTCTCCATCGATGACTTCGACCTCGACGCCCGTTTCTTGCCTGACTCGACCCACAAACTCTTCCCGATTCTTGGCTTGTCGCACGGCACTCGTGGCCACAGCCGTATACCGCTCCACCCCATGGCTCTCGATGACCGTTTTCCACTCCCGAATCGTTTCAATCACGCGTACCATGGCCTCCGGTTTGAGTCGTTTGGTTTGGTCGACTCCTTCTCCCAACCGCAAAATTTTTCGGTCCGAATAGATCGTGTGAATCGGGCCCTCGGCCTCAGGGGGAACCGCTGCCACTAATAACCGACAGGTGAGGGTGCCGATATCAATACCCGCGACTCGCATCGGCATTTATCCGATCGATCCTAGATCCAATTTGGCTTGCCATCTCCGCAACACGGCGGCCTTGAGCAGTTGATGGTCAGGATGGGATAACTGCGGGTCCTGCTTCATCAGGGCAAACGCCTCTTGACGAGCCTGTTCCAGCACCGCGGCATCTCGAACAAGATTCATCACTCGAAATTCGGGAACCCCCCATTGCCGCGTTCCCAACATTTCACCAGGGCCACGAATTTGGAGATCCTGTTCAGCGATGGCAAAACCATCGCCGCAATGCACCATCGCTTTCAGACGTTGCTCGGCGGTTTGCGTCGGCTTGGTCTGCATGCGCGGGAGTTCCGCGGCCGTCTCCGTGGAGAATGGCAACTCCAAGCTGCGTGCGCCCGACGTCGTCGGGACGTCCGACTTTTTGCCCGCCGAGCTGATCAGTAAACAGAATGAACGTTGCGCACCACGCCCGACCCGCCCTCGAAGTTGGTGGAGTTGGGCCAACCCAAACCGATCGGCATGCTCGATCACCATCACCGTGGCATTGGGCACATCCAATCCCACTTCGATCACGGTCGTGGCGACCAGGATTTGAATGTCGCCCGCCCGAAACGCCTTCATGATTTTGGCTCTCTCAGCGGACTTCATGCGTCCATGAAGGACCTCCACCCTCATCGCAGGGAACTCCGTTTCCTGTAGTCGGTCTGCCGCCTGCAGAGCCGCTTCGAGGTCAACTTTTTCGGATTCTTCCACCAACGGATACACGATGTAGGCCTGTTGCCCCGCGTTGACTTCTTTCCGCACCAACTCATAGGCCTTGTGCCGCGCATTGTAGCGAAAGACTCGCGTCTGAATGGGTTTGCGTCCGGCAGGCAACCCATCAATGACCGACACGTCCAGATCTCCATAGACCGTCATGGCCAAGGTACGGGGTATCGGGGTGGCGGTCATCACCAAGACGTCGGGGTGTAAGGCTTTTTCTCGAAGTTTTCCTCGCTGAAGCACACCGAATTTGTGTTGTTCATCCACGACCACGACTCCCAACTTGGCGAATTGGACGTCCTGTTCCAACAGCGCATGCGTGCCCACGATCAACTGCACGTCTCCCTCGGCGACTCGTTCTAAAACACCGGCGCGCTCCTTTTGCGACATCCCTCCGGTCAAAAGGGCAACGGAAACATCAAGAGATTCGAGGTAGGGCCGGATGGTCAACACGTGTTGTTCCGCCAAGAGTTCAGTCGGGGCCATCAAGGCGGCTTGATACCCGTCCCCACACGCCACCAACATGGCATGCAGCGCCACGATGGTTTTACCCGACCCCACGTCTCCCTGAAGCAACCGATTCATAGGCCGGGAGGCGCGCATATCTTCTTCGATCTCGGTAATCACCCGCTGCTGGGCTTCCGTGAGTTGAAACGGCAATTGCTTCTGTAACGGTGCGGTCAACGTGCTCGTGAGCCGAAAGGCAATGCCGGGCACCGCCGATTGATTCATGCGTTGTCGGAGCGCCAAGGCCAGTTGAAGGAGGAAGCTTTCTTCGAAGGCCAACCGGTGATGAGCCAACGTCTTCCAGTCGTTGAGCAAGGACAGCTCCTCACCGTTGCCGGGAAAATGGAGCGCCGCAATGGCCGCATCCAGGGAGGGCCAATGGTGTTGCTGCCGGAGACTCGATGGAAGCGGGTCTTGTAAGTGAGAGCCATACTCTTCCAGCAGAGTCCGCATGACCCGGCGAAGATGTCGGGAACTCAGCCCACGGGTTTCATGATAAATAGGGACAATGCGTCCGACGTGGAGCAGCAGATCCTCATCCGCATCCACCAC
Organism: Nitrospirales bacterium; assembly: GCA_965247845.1. Lineage (GTDB taxonomy): Bacteria > Nitrospirota > Nitrospiria > Nitrospirales > UBA8639 > Bin75. The sequence goes on from OZ252040.1 coordinate 1,332,783, forward strand.
CTCATACTGCGGTGTTCTCATTTGGGCCCCGCTCCTCTGAGGATGCGCCACCACAGGACCGCTGAGCACCACTCGCGAGCCGTTTTTGAGTATACTGTCGAGATAACTTTGATTGAAAAACACGACTTCCACGGCACCGGTTTCATCACGAACCGACATCGTGAACAAGGTCATATGACGTCGTCGCGTACGCCGGAGTTTGGCCTGATGAATGGTTCCGGCAATCGTGGCTTTTTCACCGGGGACCAGTTGAGAGATGGACACGATGCGGGAGCGATCCTCATACCGCCAGGGTAAAAACCACAAGGCATCTTCAATCGTGCGAATCCCCAATTTTTCAAGTAACAACGCACGTTTGGGGCCCACCCCTTTGGCAAACCGAATGTCTATCTCGTGTAACGTGCGGGTTGACAGATCTCGGGGCTTCGTCGCACGACGCGAATCACCTTGATCGGCTGTACCCCTGCGAGGAAGGGTCGGTTCCGAATCTGGTGGGGAAGCGGAAGGCCGCTGAATCACCATGTTTGATAAACGACCCAGGACCTGTCTGGCCATCTCTAACCTGTCTCCGATGGTCTTCATCGGAGATCGGTTTGAGATCCGTGCCGACCCTTCCTGATCCTGCCCCTGAAACAAAAAACGCAGCACCAATAATTCCGCCTCGATGTGTGCGGGAAACACCGTATTCCGCAACGCCTCGACGATTTGGGTTGACACGAACGAATCAAGATGTGTCGTGGGCGACACCGGGTTCCCCTGATTCTCATAGGCTAATTGAATCGGGCGATCCAATCGGTCTAACAGAGCCTGCAACTTCTCCGGGATCCGAGGATCCGTCAGCGCGTGCGTTCCCATCTCAGGGCGAATAGTACAAAGTGTTTACAAGGAATGCCAGAACGCTTCAGATTTTTCGCTCAGGTTCAGGAAAACCCTCGGGAAGGCTTGTCAGAAGAAGCAACAGTGTGGTATCAGAGGGGTTCTGCTTCACTTTTTTTCTTGAATGAGAGGAGTCACCGACATGGCTTTTGCCTGTGTAGTTTGTGGGAAAAAACGTATGAGCGGACATAATGTCAGTCATGCCAATAATAAAACAAAACGGGTCTTTCGCCCCAACCTCCAAAGCGTTCGTGCGTTACTCAACGGCACGGCGCAACGCATTCGGGTCTGTACCCGGTGCCTACGGTCCGGCCTCATTCAAAAAGCGTAAGACCTGCCTTCTGGGCCTTCTTCCTCCCCCGGATTCCCACCAAATTCCCGGTGGAAACCCCTGAATTTTTTCTCGTGTAGACTGTAGGAACGCATCCCGGTTCAAGCCCTGGGACATGCCTCATGCGGCCAAGAAGACTCGGCCGCACCACTCTTTAGGCTACCTGAAACTGAAGGGCTGCGGAATTAATACAATACCGCAGGCCGGTCGGTGGTGGCCCATCTTCGAAAATATGGCCGAGGTGGCCGCCACAGCGCACACAGTGGACCTCGGTTCTGGGATAAAACAATTTCCAGTCGGTTTTGGTCCCGACGACTCGATCCGAGAGTGGTTGCCAGAAACTTGGCCAGCCGGTTTTGCTGTCATACTTGACCTCCGAGGAGAACAGCGCCAGATCACAGCCTGCACAATGGTACGTACCTGGAGTCTCGTTGTGATTATAGGTATTTTGAAATGGCCGCTCCGTCCCTTCCTCGCGAAGCACATAGTATTGTTCCGGAGTCAACAGGGCTTCCCACTCTTCGTCGGTTTTGACGACTTTGACGATTGCACTCGGTTCTTCTTTTGTTGTGGCCAACACAGGCGAGAAGCCCATGGCTTTCACCATGAGTCCCAACCCCGCCAATGCCCCTATCTGCAAAACGGTTCGTCTTCCGATCTCCATAGGCCTCCCTCCTTCACGTGACCAGCGGCAGTCAACTATCCTGACCAAGTGTTCGTCGCCAAGATTCTCTTACGAATTTAGTCTACTCCCTTAGCGAACCGTTATGCCAGAGGATGAAAGGATCTGCTGTTTGAGGGGGGGAGGAAAGAGAACCCCTAGCCGAACAAAAGCGAGAGCAGATCGCCCGGCTTTTCACAATAGTAATCGGGGTTGAGGGCCAACACCTTATCTCGATTGCCGTACCCGTAGCCTACCGCGCAGGAAGACACCCCGGCAGCTTGGGCGGCCCGCACGTCATTCGTGCTGTCTCCCACAAGTACGGCTGCTTCCGGTGGAACCGCGAGACGCTCCAGGATCCGCCACAACATGCCAGGATCAGGTTTCAAATCAGACTGGTCGAGAGGACCTTCGATCGTGGCAAACTGTTCTTTGACCTTCAATCCTTCGGTGATGCGCAAGGTATATTCCAACGATTTATTCGTGGCCAGGGCTTTCATGCGCGTACCCCGCCCGTCAAACAACTGGTCCAGGCCTGGATATAATTGCGTGGTATCCAAACAGTGCGCGAGATAATGATGGCGGAAGATACGAAGCGATTCTTCATAGCGCGCCTCATTTTCTTCCCCGACGGACAAGCGCAACAACCGTTTGACCCCGTCGCCCACAAAGGTAAAAATTTGTTCGGGAGGCAACGTCGGTAAATCCAGATCTCCAAGCGTGAGGTTCACCGACGCGGCAATATCATGCTTTGACTCGATGAGGGTCCCATCAAAATCAAAAATGACTAACCGAACAGAGTCCGCTAGCGGGCCGCGGTTCATGATTGGCCGGCTTTGAGAAGATCTTCTCTGAGTCTGCGCAACGTCTCGACCCGATCTTTATTGTTTTCATGGAGCATGGTTTCTTTCACGAAATCCGCTAAGCGTTTTCGGCCGACATGTGGAGGAAACGTCGGCGACACCATTTTCCAGTGATTGTCCACGGCTCGAATGCGAATGAAAAACACTTCCTCCTTCGGCTCCGGCAAAAACGTCGCGGTGTCCAAATGGACGACTCCGAAGACCTGAAAGGTGACGGGAATGAGGGCTTCCGTGCTGCTCACAATTTCCCATTGCGTGACATCGTCGATGACCGAATACTCGAGAATCACCACGAATCGTTCCCAAACCGGCTCTTCTTTTTCCCACGCCACGTAGGGTTTGACCACTTCGTAGGAATGCGCGGTTAACCGGGCCCCTCGTTTATCCAACGACAGATATTTTTTGATCACCTTGGCAGGATCGTTGGTCAGATCGCCGGTCAGACTCAAGACGGGCAAGGGAAGCAGCCATGTTCCCACAGCCACGCTAATAAAGCACAGCAGGACTCTCATGTAGAAACCGTTTCGTTGTTCATAAGGAGAATGCCCCGGTCAACTCTTCGGGAGAAAATCTTCGACTATGACCACCCCTTCAGGCGGATTCAGGATAAACACCGTGTCATCCAATCCTCTATTGGCCTTGAAATTGGAAAACCGAAACGTGGAGACGTTTCCATTGCCCTCATGCAAGGAGAGGGACTGAATCAAATACGTGCGGGGTTGGATTTCCGACACGACTTTGACAAGCGACGACGCCATCGAATCGGGAAGAGGCTTGGGGATCAGCGTCAATAACGGCAACCCGCCTTCCCCCACCTCCCCATTTCCCGTCGGGTGCACGGAAAAATGTTCAGCCAATTTTCCAACACCCTGCAGCAACTGAAGAGGGGCCTTCGTCGCAACCATCATTGTGAGACTGCCCTTTAACACTTGATTATGTGCGGGCACGTAGAGCGCCACCTGATCTTGATCCACGTACATGTGCTCGACCGAGGGTTCCATATAATCCCAGCGGAGCCGTCCAGGTTTTTTAAGATAGACCCGCCCCGAGGACCGAAGAGGGGTGTCAAATCCTTGTATGCGCGTTTCCTGAACAAAGTCCGCCTGGAAATCTTTGAGCTGCGCATACTGCGCATCAACGTGTTTGACCAACACCTCGATACTGTGGTTGTCCTTGCCCCACGCGACCATCGGCAAAGACAAAACACAGAGACATCCAAGGACGATCAATCCAAGCGGCTTCATCCCAACTCCTCTTCGAGCGCCATTCGACGTCCCAACACTTCACGACGGCCATCACGTCCGGGTGCACTCACAATGCCTTCTTCTTCCATCTGCTCGATCATTCGAGCCGCTCGGGGATACCCCAGCCGCAATCGACGTTGAATAAGCGAAGCGGAAGCCTGTCCGGAGGTCAACACCACTTCCCTGGCTTGCTCATACACTTCATCGCGTTCTTGATCCTCTTCAATGGTGACAGGATCCTGGAAAGCCGTGTCGCCGCAAAAATCGGGGCCGGCCTGTGCCTTCACGTACTCAACCACCCGGCGGACCTCATCATCGGAGACATAGGACCCGTGAAGCCGCGTAAGGCGTCCGGTGCCGGGGGGCAAATACAGCATGTCTCCTAATCCGAGAAGCGATTCGGCCCCGTTCGCATCAAGGATGGTCCGGGAGTCCGTTTTGGAAGAAACTTGATAGGCGATTCGGGCTGGAAAATTCGCCTTGATGAGTCCGGTCACCACGTCCACCGAGGGCCGTTGGGTGGCCAGAATAAGATGGATGCCTGAAGCGCGAGCCATTTGTGCCAGTCGAGTAATTTTTTCTTCCACTTCTTTGGGCGACATCATCATGAGATCGGCAAATTCATCGACCACCACCACAATGTACGGGAGCGGTTGAGGTGCCGCCTCCGGCTGAAGGTCGTCGGCTTCCTCGGCCGGCGGCTTGGCCGCCGACCCCAGCCGGTCCCGACGAGGCGGAGGCGTGTTCTGCGGGACGGCACGGGGGCCGTCTCCTAGTTTCAGATTATAGGCCTGAATATTACGAACCCCGTATTCCGCCAGCAGGCGATAGCGGCGCTCCATTTCCTGAAGCACCCACGTTAACCCGCGAGCCGCAGCTTTGGGATTCGTCAACACCGGATGCAGCAGATGAGGGATGCCGTCATAAACCTGGAGTTCCAAGACCTTGGGATCGATAAGCAACAGCTTGACCTCGTCAGGATGGGCGGAAAAGAGGAGGCTTAACAACATGCTGTTCAACCCCACGCTTTTTCCCGAACCGGTTGCCCCGGCCACCAAAAGGTGAGGCATGGTTTTAAGATCCGTGACATACGGCAGCCCAAAGATATCCTTGCCCAAAGCCAGCGTTAATTTAGATCGGGACCGGACATAAACCTCACTGGTCAAGATTTCCCGTAATGCCACGGTTTCTCTCACCGGGTTGGGAACTTCAATCCCAACCGAGGATTTTCCCGGAAGCGGGACCACGATTCGCACACTCGTGGCTTTCAGCGCCATGGCTAAATCGTGCGCGAGCGTCACGATTCGAGCGACTTTGATGCCTGGCCCCGGGACGAATTCATACATGGTGATGACCGGACCCGGGTGCACTTCCGTCACTTTTCCGGCAATACCAAAGTTCTGCAACGTATTTGTCAGGATTTGGGATTGCGACTCTAAAATTTGGTCTGCCTGCTGCGAATTTGAAACAGGGGGTGGCTCAAGCAGGGCCAGGGGATCAGGCAAATGATAGCCCTTCGCCACCTTCCGAACCACGTCGGGCCGAACCACTCGGGCCGAACCACGTCTGGCCGAGACCTCGGTGACTCTTCAAGAAAGTCTATGTCAGCCGGAGCGGAATCTCTTTCACGGGCAGGGGGCTCCTGCAAAGGGGCCTCCTTTTTCATGAACGAAAAAGCTCCCCTTCGCCCCCCTAAACTTCGGTTGATCTTGACCTGTTTGTTGGCTCTAGATCTCCAGCTTGCTCCCAACCAAGCAGGCCAATGCAAGACGGGACGCCGGACCAATTTTCCCATCTTCCCCACGCCCTTCGGAATACGTCCAACCCCTGCTGAAAGGGAAAAGGGCGTGATGAACAAGAGGGAGATGAGCAGAAGGGATCCCAGTAAGATCGTGCTGCCCCATTGGCCAAACAAAGGCTCCAACCCGCCGGCCATCCAGACTCCCGCCTTCCCGGCATATAATCCCGTTGTGATCCCGTCCTGTAACACCTGAACAGAGAAGGGATGATGTAACTGAATGAGCGTGCTCATACACAGGATAAGCAGCACGGAGCCCAGGAGACTTCTGACGGTTTTCCGTTCTTCTTGAAAGATTCGAATCCCGTGCAAAAGGATTAAAAACGGGATCGCTAATGATGCGGACCCCACGACCCAAATCAAGCTTGCGGCAATATACGCTCCCACCAGCCCAACCAAATTGTGGAGGCTGCCCTGCTCCCCTACCGTGTCGCGATCTTGGAGCGCAAACCATCCGACATCCTGAAGTGCAAATGACCACAGACTCAAAAACACCAACACGGCCAGGGTGATGAGAAAAATGCCGAGAATTTCGCGACTCAGTCGAAAGGTAGGGAGTGGCGCTTCCGATTTAGCGGACTTCTTGGCGGGCCTGGGGAAGAGACGCATGGGGTCAATCTAACATAGAGGGGCGTGTTTATCAATCGAAATACCTAGTGAAGAATATGTGCGTATCCTTTCGTAGAGACGAGGGTGAGCCACGGCTTTGCAGACGAAGGAACCTAAGCCTGACGGACGGAATGCGCCAAGGCCATAAACTCCTGGACCGTCACCGTTTCGGCCCGACGCCGCGGGTCGATATGGGTCTGTTCCAAGGCTTGTTGAAGCAAGGGTTCTTCCCATCCCTCCTCCCGATATGAGTTGATCAAGGTTTTGCGTCGATGCGCAAACGCACCTCGGACGACCTTCAGGAACACCTGATCAAAACGGGCATCGGCGGGTTGTGGCTCAGACCGCCTTGCAAGACACATCACCGCCGAGTCCACTTGCGGGACAGGGCGAAAACAACTCGCCGGTACGACAAAGGCCTTGCGGAGCTTTGCATAGTATTGGCTGATGACGGACAAGATGCCATAGTCCCGTGAGCCCGGTTTGGCGACCATTCGCTCGGCCACTTCACGTTGCAACATCAAGACCATTCGGTCGATCCGATCATGTTCCTGCAACAACCGAAATACCAAGGGGGTGGAAACATAGTACGGTAAATTTGCAATGACAACGGTTCCCTTGGGCAGGGTGTCATAGGAAAACTCCAACGCATCCCCGTGATGCAATTCCAAGGTGTCGTTGTGTGCACAGAGTTGAGCAAGATAGTGGACCAGTTGCCGATCGAGTTCTACGGCAATGACTTTGGAGACCTGTTCACACAGCAACTGCGTGAGGGCACCCCGTCCAGGTCCGATTTCAAAGACGACGTCTTGTGGACGTAGTGCCGCGACCTTCAGAATCTTTCGGACCATATTGGGATCAATGAGAAAATGTTGACCAAGGCGTTTTTGCGGACGAGGGGGCGGGGCGGACATCGGTTCAGGTTGAGGGGGTCTCGACTGAATCGGGGCCTTGAAGGCCCTGGGTTTCAATTTCCTGGGAGATTTTGTACAGATGGCGAAGACACATTTCAATATCATCACTCAATTCATCGTACATATCGGCTCCGGCAAACGCCGTTTCCAACCAATCTTTGGACAATCGTTTTTGGTAGCCGGGTCCGATTCTTTCTCCCACCAGCGTCACCACTTGTTTTTTCCATTTGTAAAATTGTTCTTTTGCCAATATCGCGTTCACGGCTTGCACCAAATGCGGTTGAATGATTTTGAGTTCCTGGATTTGCTTCGCAATAAATTCTACTGCTTGCTTGGTTTGGTCATTCATATCATCCTCGACTTCGGTGTCACGTTCTCACAAGATACCACAAGCTCCATGCGCTGTTAAGGATTGGCCTCGCAACCCTCCGGCCTGGGGCCGAGCCTCTCATGCACTGGGAGCGCATGCCCTTGAAGAAACTGTTCCACGGACATGCGTTGTTTATTCGCAGGTTGGACTTCAAGCACTTCTAGCCTGCCTGCACCCGTCTCGACCCAAAAGGATTTCGATCCCACGGCCAGTATGGTCCCCGGCTGTTGTCCATCGCTCCTTCCCGGTCCCCCTTGTGCATCAACACGACCCTTCCAAATGATCAGGCGATGCTTCCTTCGCTCCGCTCCGCTACGCTCAGGACAGGCATGATGAAAGGTGTAGGATCCGGGCCAAGGGGACAGACCTCGAATCCTATGGGCAATCTCCGTGGCTGATTGAGTCCAATCGATCACCCCATCCTCTTTTTTCAACAATGGGGCTAGCGTCGCTTGCGTATGATCCTGCGCGCGAGGAATGACCGAATGCTCCGCCAACCGTTTCAGCGTTTCCACTAAGAGCGCGCCACCGACCTTCGCCAATCGGGCGCTTAACTCCAAGGAGGTATCTTCAGGTTCAATCGAAACCTTTTGTTGAAGCAGCACGGCACCCGTATCCATGCCTTCATCCATCAACATCGTGGTAATCCCTGTTTCCGAAGCCCCACGAATGAGCGCCCACTGAACGGGGGCGGCTCCCCGATAGGCGGGTAACAAGGAACCATGGACATTGACGCAGCCCAGGGGAGGAAGATCCAAAATCACTTTGGGAAGTATCCGGCCAAACGCCGTCACGGCAATGATATCGGGTCTCCAATCGGATAGTTGCTGCAAAAATTCCGGACTTTTCATTTTCGTCGGTTGACTCACAGGGAACCCTTTTGCCAACGCCAGTTCTTTCACAGGGGAAGGCACGACAGCCTGTCCTCTTCCCTTGGGGCGATCAGGCTGAGTGACCACGCCGACCACCTCATAGTCCGACTGATCCAGGGCTTCCAGGGACGGCACGGCAAAAGCAGGAGTTCCCATAAAGACAACTCGCATAGCGTTTCCTTACCATCCTCTCTGCCTTCACGCAACTTCCCTGTGTGCCTCGGTCCGAATGAAGTGGCACTCATCGCTTTTCTCGAGCAAACAACAAAATAAAGGGTATTATTACCTATTATTTATTACGTAAAATCTCATTGACACGACTGGATGCCCTATGATACAAGCCAGCCGAAGTTTTTCTTGAAAAATTAGGTAAATCGCCCGTTTTGCCCACATGATATGAGGAAACGATAACATGGGTGGTCATAGTCATTGGTCGACAATCAAACGTCATAAAGCAGGGGTCGATGCCAAACGCGGAAAAGTGTTCACCAAGCTGATCCGCGAAATTACCGTGGCGGCCCGCGTGGGTGGTGGAGATGCCGATGCGAACCCGACCCTTCGTACCTGCATTGCCAAAGCCAAAGAAGTCAACATGCCGGCCGATACCATTAAACGCGCCATGCAGCGAGGCACGGGGGAACTGCCCGGCGTCAATTATGAGGAATTCACCCTTGAAGGCTACGGACCCGGTGGAACCGGGATACTCATCGAGATCATGACGGACAATCGTAACCGTACGGTTTCGGAAATTCGAAACATGCTGGGGAAAAATCATGGGACCATGGCCGAAGCCGGCGCGGTCGCCTGGCAGTTTCACAAAAAAGGTCTCTTGATCGCGGAAGGGCCATCGATCGAGGAAGACCAGCTACTGGGGATCGTCCTGGAAGCCGGGGCGGAGGATGTCAAAAAGTCCGGCGACAGCTTTGAAATTACCACGGAACTATCAGAGTTTGAAGCGGTCAAGGCTGCCCTGCAACATGCCAACATTCAAACGTCTGTGGCTGAAATCACCTATCTTTCCCAGAATCAAATCCGTCTCGAAGAAAAAGCGGCCGAGCAAATGTTAAAATTGATGGAAATCCTGGACGACCAAGATGATGTTCAAAAAGTTCATGCCAACTTTGACATTCCGGATGATGTGATGGAAAAAGTCGCGGCATCCGGTTAACCATTTCGCCTCTCACGTGATACCGTTTCATGATTGCCAACTTGACTGGGATGTTAGCGGCCAAAGACCCTTCACGGCTCATTATCGACGTCAACGGAGTGGGCTATGAGGTGTTCATCCCACTCAGCACCTATTTCGCCTTACCCGATCTTCACGCACCCCTGACGCTTCATATCTTCACCCATCTGCGAGAAGACTCCATTCAATTATTCGGGTTCCTGACGCCCGCTGAAAAAACGGCCTTTACCTTGCTGACCAAAATTTCCGGCGTGGGCGGGAAATTGGCCTTGAGTGTGTTGTCTGCCTTAAAGATTGCCGACCTGCGGGGAGCCATTCTCGCAGATGACATAGAGAAACTCGCGTCAGTTCCGGGAATTGGGAAAAAATCCGCGGGCCGCATTGCCTTGGAACTCAAAGACAAAATCGCCTGCCTTGAGGATGGAACACAGGAGGCGAGCGACACACCGGCTTCGTTTGAAGCCCCTCAGAACGATGCGCTTTCAGCGCTGGTCAACTTGGGGTACCGGCATCGCGACGTCAAAAATGCCATCGACCAAGTGAGCCGAACGAGTCCTCCACCCACGTCACTCGACGAATTGATTCGGGAAGGGTTGAAAATTCTCTCGAAGCCGTAGGCCGTTTGTATGTGTTCGCTTCCCCGATTAGAAACGTTGGGGACAAGGCCTTGCTGAACGCTTACAGCGTTTCCCGGATTTTTGCTCCGCGATAGCCGTTTCGAACGACTCGATAAAAAAATCTGAGCACATCCACCAAATCAAACCAAAATCCGCAATTCAGACACTTGGCATAGAGGTGTTTGTTCACCGTGGTGTAATGCCGTTCCACCAGCATCAGCCCCTTACACTTGAGACATTCCATAATAACTTCCCGTCGGGTGTTCCCGCCGTCTTTCTCCAAGCATCCGCCGCTCGGTTAGGTCGAGGGCAACTCCGTGACCTGTTCCCGGAATTTTAACCCATGATGCAGAAAAATCGACACACTATTTTCCGAATTATTGACGACCGCTAAGCCGGGTTCTTCGTCTCGGCCCTGGGCGATGGTCAGCGTTGTTAAGGCAAAGGGCCCACGGGGCGTACGATAATGACGCGGAGGATAATGAAATGAGCCATCTCCTTTCCCAAACAAAACCGAGATGCTGCCTGATTGAATATTCACAATAGCCGCGTCCGGAATATCATCCCCATCAAAATCTTGGGCCAAGCCATGCATGGGACCGGCGTCGCCGCCTGAATCAATCCCTTCTTGAAAGGTTCCGTCTCCATTGCCCAAAAAAACGGTGATGGTGTTCATTTGACCGTTCACCACCAAGAGATCCCAAGCGCCGTCATTGTTAAAGTCGGCACAGGAGACGGATAAGGGCCGCTTACCCGTTCGATAATCGGTAGGAAGGAGAAAGTTGCCGTCTCCCTCTCCCAACCAAATCGAAACGGCGTTACTCATCGGCCCGCCATTCGTGACCGCCAAGTCTAAGTGCCCGTCCTGGTTGAAATCGGCGGTGGCCACCGAGGTCGGGGTATCACCATATTCATATAATGGCCCAACATGAAATTTCCCTTTCCCATTTCCGAACAACAGTTGCAGCTTATCATTTCGCAGAGCCACCACCAAATCCAAATGTTGGTCACTATTGAAATCCCCACTGGCAATGGACACTGGCGTTCGGTTGACGGGATACAGCGCGTCTTTCTCAAAGATCCCGGACCCCTGCCCTTTAAAAATGGCGACTTGATTACTCCCGGAACACGCGATAGCCAAGTCCTGATGCCGATCGCCGTTGAAATCTTGAACGGCCAAATTCCGGGGTTCCTTACACACGCGAATGGACACTTGAGCTTGGAAGCTCCCATCACCATTCCCGAATAAGAGGGACAGCGTATTCGCCGAGATATTGCTGGTCACCAAGTCGGAAAATCCATCCTGATTAAAGTCCCCGGATTGAATGGCGGTTGGATTCTTCCCAACTTCATAACTGGCAAAGAGATAGAGCAGATCGGGAGGAACATAGGGATCTTGGGGAGAGCACCCAGGCAGGAGCAGTAACCCGCAAAGCGTGAGGGAACGGAGCCTGTTGCCTGCCACAGGGAGAAGAAAGGACACGTGGGAACCCCCATGAGAAAGCCCATATCCAGGGCTCATGGCCCTGAGGTCGTCATCAGATACTCGAAAAAGAGAATAGTATACGAGGTTTTGGCTAAGCGATACAACGGGTTATTCAAGGATCATTGGTATTCCTCGAGACATTTTGATCAAATTTCTGCTCGCCACACACGATATTTCCGTGGAATCTTGTCATTTTCTGATGAAACGACTGGAAGAGTTTCAGGAAAATGTGCTATAGATTTCCTCTTTAGAAGGAGGAGGCTGACAATGTCAGAAACAAATTCGGGTAAAGTGAAAATTGAACTCACCATGTATGGAGTCGCCGAGATCCTGAAATGGTGTGTGGACAAAAATAACGGCCGGATTCCGGACGTGGACACCGACGGCTTTAAACACATGCAGGCCGCTCTGGCTAAAAAGCCGGAAAAAGGGGATTATTTTACCTTTGATAAATTCTGGAAAATATCGAAGGTGTTTGAATTTACCAAAAAAGAGGTCGCAACCATCGATCGGTGCCTGTACGATATTCCAAACTTCGAGGGCAAACAGTTACCGCAAATCCGCTATAAGTTCTGGCCCGCCCAAGCTGACTGAGCACCATCGTCCATTCCTGGCAGACTGACGTGAAGACCGGTCGCCACGATTGAGCCGGATCCCGTGACCGCTAATTCGTCGGCCCCTCCCCTCAGTTTCCCCGATAAAAAATGTCGGGGGACAAGGTTAGCGGGGATCCAGGCAGGGATGACGCGGCTACAAATACAAAAGAGAGAACAAAAGAAGCGCCATGAGCCTGCCCCCACGGACGCGTGGGGTGAGGGTGGGAAGATAGTAGGTCGGATTAGCGCAGCGTAATCCGACGTCTAGGCTGGTCGTCACTAGCAGTTGTAGGTCGGGTTAGCTGAAAGCGTAACCCGACATTAAATCTAGAACTGCCAGTCGGCTTGCAGCCGGATCCCCTGGTTGGCTTGGCCCACGGTGGTCACTTGACGCGTCCCTTCTAGGCTCAGGCGCAGCCCCGGGCCTAGCTCCAGTCGACTGCCCACGCGGTATTGCTGTGTGCCCCCGCCCAGTGAGAACTGGCCATACGGCGTCACCAGCCCTTGGCCCGCAAACGCCGCCAGCCCATAGCCTACCTCGGCCTCCAACCGGCCGGTCAGTGCTTGAGTCGTGGGTGCTCCCTGGGTTGGCCCCTGGGTCAGCCCCTGATCCCACAACTGCGTGACCCCGCTGGCCGTCTGTCCATAGCTCGGCACTAGACTCAGCGACAGCCCCTGCCCCGCAGCGCCCGGGGCCAGCCGGATCAGCCCACTGGCGCCCCATTCCTTGTAGGTATCATCATAGGAGGACAGCACCCGGCCCCGGCCTTCGATGGTCAGCCCCAACGCCGGGTCCACATAACGCAGCCCGCCGCCCAGCTCCAAGCCCGTGCCCGTGGCCCCGTCCCCGCCGTCATGCCGCAGCCCCACTTCAAACGAGGGCGTCAGGGACCCGCCCGAGGCGAGCGGGCGCTCGTGGCTGCCTTCCATCGCCAGCCGCAGCCGGTGGGCGTCGATGGTCTGTTCTTGGAGGAGCGAGCCGTGACCCTCCACCTCCATCTGGGCCAGCGAGGCTTGGGCCTTGAGCCGCACGGTCGTCGTGCCCTTGCCAATCAGCTCGTCGCCAATGAGCAGCGGGCCGCTGGCTCCCACCGAGGCCAGCCGCAGGGTGGTATCGCTGGTGTAGGTGCCGGCCTGCTCATCCTCAATCTCGATCTCGCCCCGGCCATAGCCGCCCGTGGCCCAGAGATCCAGCCCGATCGGCGACCACCAGGTCACATACGGATGCACACTCACCATCCGGCTGCTATAGTCCCCGCTGAAGGGGTCGCCCGTGGTCCGGTCCGTATAGTCGAAGGCCCCCTCGGACCACGACACGGCCAGCCCGGCCCGCAGGTCCGGCCGCAGGAGCGCATCCGCGCCCACCTGCCCGGTGACTAGGTCGCCGTTCCAATCCAGGGCTTGGGAGTCGCCACTGGAGAGATTACGATAATCCCCCTGGCCCCACAGGGTGAGACAGCCCGGGCCGGCGCCAGCGCCATCCTCCGTGAGCCGCAGCCGGAAGGCAGAAGTACCCAGGAGCTGCTTGAGATTGAGACTGCCCGTCATGAGCGTCTGCACGTTGGCCGTGAGGATCTCGGCGAGGGTGGAGGAGCCACCGAGGGAACCGGTGTTGGCTTGGTCGGCACAGGTGGGCCCGGCCTCTTGACGGCTAGTGACGGCCGCGATGGTGACATCGGCAAGGGTCAACGCGTGTTTGGAGAGAATCTCGTTGTTGAGGCGTCGGAAGCGCGCCCGGATCACGTTGCCTTCATCATCGATGATGGTCAGCGTCGCCGGGGCCGGCGCGACGCGGGTCACACCCGCCTCCTTAAGGTCACCGAAGTCCAGCGTCACCGTCTCTTCGTCGAAATCGTCGTCTTGTTCGGCCGTGATGGTGAAGGTCTCGGTGTCTTGGTCTTCACCAAAGCTCAGCATCACGGTCTTTGTGAAAGGGTCCCAAGTGTACGGGTCGGCGTCGGCCACAGTGACGTTGTAGTCGCCCGCCTCCGCCGTGCCGGCCCTTACGGTGATCGGGATCGTCAGTGCAACGATCGCTGGTTGGTTCAGAATCACTTTGACCGCTACCGCACCACCTTCGTCGGCCTCATAGGCCGCGGCGCCGAAGCTCACCGAACGCACCGACACCACGTCAATGGTGATGGTGGACTCATTGCTGTCGTCGAAGCCATCATTGACCTTGTAGCTGAACGTCGTGACGGGGTTGCCGTTGGCCGACGGGGTGTAGGTGAGATCGCCGTCGCTGAGCTGGGTCGCCGTCACCTCCTTGGGCGTGGTGAACGTCGTGACGGAGTTGCCGTTGGCCGGCGGGGTGTACTTGAGCTTGCCCTGCTCGAGTTCCTTCTTCTTCACCTCTTGGGGCAGGTCGGTGATGGCCACACCGTCGAGCGACAGCGTCCCCTGGACCGCCCCGTTGGCATCCTCGGGCAGCGAGATGATCTTCACGTGGTCCAGTTCGTGGCCGTCGTCGTCGTCGTAGTCGAAATCATCCACCTTAAAGGTGTAGGCCATGCCCTCGAACCTGGTTACCGTCTTGCCGGAAGCCGTGGGGGCGAAATTCGCCATCACGGTCACCGTGCCGGTGGCGTTCAAGGGCGGGGTGGCCCCATCCGAGACGGTGTAGCTGAAGGTGTCGGTGCCGGCGAAGTCGTCGTTAGGCGTGTAGGTGACGGTGGTTCCATTGTCCGTGATGGCGACCTTGCCTTTGTCCGTCTCGATCTTGATTCCCGTGGTCACCCCATCCCCTGTGCCCACCTCGGGCACTTTCAGGGTTGTCCCCTTGTCCACGTCCGTGTCGTTGGCCAACACGTCAATGACCACCGCCACCCCGTCGGTCGTGGCGAAGTCATCCGCCGCCACCGGGGGGTCGTTCACCGCGGTCACCGTCACCGTGACCGTGCCGGTGGCCGTCTCGGTCTCGGGTGGGCCTGCCCCGTTCGAGACGGTGTAGGTGAAGGTGTCTTCGCCGTCGAAGTTCTCGTTGGGGGTGTAGGTGACCTCCGTGGTACTGTCCTCCTTGATGGCTGCCGTTCCGTTCGATGGGTTGCCCACCACAGACACGCTCAGGGTAAACCCTTCGTCCGCGATCGTGTCGTTGTCGATGACGTTCACTGTGGCCGATGCGTCTTCTGGTACGTCGGTCAGGGTGTCGTCAGTGGCCACCGGGAGGTTGCTCGCGTCGGTCACCGTGACGGTGACGCCCAGCCTCCCTGTTTCGCCGCTGTCGTTGGCCACCACCGTCAGCTCGTAGACGTTGTCGCCGTTGGCGTCGGTGGGAATCTCGAAATCGGGGCCCTTGGGGAACGTCGTGGCGTTGAAGTTCAGCTCGCCAGTGCTGGCGTCGATGCTGAAGTGGTCGTCGTCGCCGCTATCCTCCAGGCTCCACTCCACGGTCCCGCTGGTCTCGTAGGTCGCCAACGAGTCCGTGCGGTTCTCCTGGTACTCGATTGCTGTCAACCCAGTCACCGCCGGCAGGTCGGTCACGGAGATGTCCACCGTGATGGTGTCGTCGGTGGCGGTGTCGGCGGTGCCGGCGGCGTTCTTGCCGTCGGTGACTTCCACGGTGACGGAGTATCTGTTCTTGGTCTCGTAGTTGAGGGTCGTGCCGGCTTTCACGGAGATCCAGCCGGTGTCTTCCTCGATGTCGAAGGCGTCCTTGTCGGTGCCGCCCAGGGAGTAGGTCAGATCGGAGTACAGCGGCTCGCTGGTGTCCGGGTCAGTGGCCGTGACGGCATCATCTCCCACGTCCGTCTCCGCTGCCGAGTTCTCGTCGATGTTGCGGGTCGTACTGGACCCGTCGAAGGTGGGGGCTTCGTTCACGTCGGTGACGGTGACGGTGACGTCCAGCGAACCCGTTACGGAGTTGTCGCCCTCCGTGATCGTGGCCTCCACCGTGAGCTCGTAGCCGGTGCCGCTCGGATCCTCGTGGTCGGGCGGTTCCTTGAAGCTCAGGACCCCGCTGCTGGAGCCGATGCTGAACTTGTCGCTGTCGGTCCCCGACAGGCTCCAGGTGGGGCTGCCGTTGGCCGTATAGGTCGCCACCGAGCCCGTGCCGTTCTCGGCGTAACTCGGCGACTCCGGCAACCCAGTCACCGCCGACCCACTCACCGTCGGCGTCACCCTGACCGTCACCGTGCCGGTGTCGGTCAGGGCCGGGTCTTGCCCATCCGAGACGGTGTAGGTGAAGGAGTCGATGCCGGCGAAGCCGGTGTCGGGCGTGTAGGTGATCATGGTGGTGGGGCCGGGCTTCAGCACGGCGGTCCCGTTGCTCGGGCCGTCGTCTCCCGTCCCGACGGTCACACTCAGGGTGATCCCCTCGTGCGCGGTGTCGTTAAACAACACATCGATATCGACGGCTGTGCCCTCGTTGGTGTCGGCAGTGTCATCCCTCGCCACCGGCGGGTCGTTCCCGGCTGCTACGTCGGTCACGGTGACGGTGACGTCCAGCATGCCCGTTACGCCGTCGGCGGACGCCACCACCGTGACGTCGTAGTAGATGCCGTCCGGATCCTCGTAGTCGGGCGGTTCCTTGAAGCTCAGGACCCCGCTGCTGGAGCCGATGTTGAATTTGTCGCTGTCGTCGGTTCCCGACAGAGTCCAGGTGGGGCTCGGGTTCCCAGGGCTCGGGTTCCCACCGGCGGTGTAGGTCGCCACCGGCCCGGTGTCGTTCTCGGCATAACTCGGCGACTCCGCCGACCCAGTCACCGCCGACCCAGTCACCGTCGGCGTCACCTTGACCGTCACCGTGCCGGTGTCGGTCAGGGCTGGGTCTTGCCCGTCCGAGACGGTGTAGGTGAAGGTGTCGATGCCGGCGAAGTTGACGTTGGGGGTATAGGTGAGGGTGGTCGTTGACCCCAACTTGATGGCGGTGGTGCCGTTGCCGGCACGCCCCACCGCGCTCACACTGAGGGTGTCCCGGTCGACGTCGCTGTCGCTGTCGGTGATGACGTCGATTTCAGCGTCCTCGCCCTCATCAATGGTCAGGGTGTCATCCACCGCGACCGGCGGGTCGTTCACCGCATTTACCGTCACCGTGACCGTGCCGATGGCGGTCAGTTCCCCGTCCGAGACGACGTAGGTAAAGGTGTCGGTGCCGTTGAAGTCGGCGTTGGGGGTGTAGGTGACCGTGGTCGTTGACTCCGGTGTGATCACGACGCTGCCGTTGGCCGGGTTGATCTCGGTTGCCGTGTTCACCCCATCCGCTGTGCCCACCGCGGTCACGGAAAGGGTGTCTTTTGGGTTCCCGTCTGCGTCTTCGTCCTGGTCGGTGTCGTTGGCCAACACGCTGATGACCACCGCCGTGTCCTCGTCGGTGCTGGGTTCGTCATCCCCCGCCACCGGGGCTTCGTTCACGTCGGTGACCCTGATGGTGAAATACAAGGTGAACGTCTTACGATTATCATCCTCAAAGCTTCCAGTTACAGCAAAGAGGTTTGCCTCATACACGTTGTCCTCACCTTCGTCGGTCGGATCCTCGTAGTCGGGTAAATTTTTGAAAGTTATGGGAAGTTCTCTGACTCCTTCCGATTCAGTGTACGTTCCATGGTTGAACGAGCTAATGTCGACTCCACTATAGGTAGAACCGCTAAAGTCATTCTCCGGGTCAGTGACCGTAATGGTGGCCGCCGCGGCCGTGCCGTTCTCCGCAAAAGAAAACTCTGTGTTTTGTTGTACCGACCACACCACATCCTCGTCCACGCCGGTCACGGTGACGGTGACATCCCGCGTGCCCGTGTATGGGACGCCGCCCACCTCCACCGTGGCTTGCACCGTTATTTTGTATTCGTTGTCGGTGTCCGCGTCGGTGGCATTCTCGTAATCGGGCAAGGGATTCTCGTCGTCATTGTGCAAGCTGTTGAAACTCAGTTCGCCGTTAGCGTTGATGCTGAAATCATCGCGGTCGGCCCCCGCCAGGCTCCAGGTGGGGGTCCCGGTGGCACTGTAGGTCGCCACCACCGCCACCACGTTGTCCGTGCCGTTCGTGGCCGTCGTGCCGTTCTCGGGGTAATCCTGATTTATCGGTCCCTCCAGCTTCGGTATCACGGTCATGGTCACCGTGGCGGTGGCGGTCAGGGCCGGAGATTGCCCGTCCGAGATGGTGTAGGTGAACATGTCGGTGCCGATGAAGTCGTTGTCGGGCGTGTACCTGACGGCAGGTGTTGACCCAAACGATATGATCTCGGCAGTGCCGTTGGCAGGGGCGTTGTCTCCCGTCCCCAGTGCGGAGATGCTCAGCGTGTCTCCGTCCACGTCCGAATCGTTTTCCAATACGTTAATGACGTAAACCGTGTTCGCGTCGGTGCTGGGTTCGTCATTCATCGCTACCGGCTGGTCATTCACCGCCTCCACGTCGAATCTGACGGTATAGGAAATCTCGCTGTCGGCCGCGCCGTCATAAACTTTGAAGTTGAACATTGCGTAGGGGCTGCCGCTGGCGTCGGCCGGCAGGGTATAGGTGAAATCGCCAGCGGTGAGCTGGGTCGTCGTCACCTCCTCGGGCGTGTCTTCACTGGCGCTGGTGATGTCATTGCCGGCGAGCGACAGCATCCCCTTGCCCGCCGCGGGCAGCGAGGTGAGCTTCACGTGGGCCAGCGTGGCGTTCAGCGTGGTGTCCTCGTTCAGCGTGGCGTTGGAGTCGATGTCCTCGAAGCCGAAGTCCGCCTCCGCAAAGGTGTAGACGGTGTTCTGGTCCTCGACCATGTCCACCGTCTTGTTTGAAGCCGTCGGGAGGTCGTTCACCGCCGTCACGTTGATGGTCATGGTGGCTGCTGACAGGCTGTCGACAATACCGTCCTTGGCCTTGAAATCGAACGAGGTGAAGTCTGTGCCATTGGCGTTGAGCGGCGGGCGGTACTTGAGATCACCAGCAACAAGCTCGCTCCTCTCCACCGTCTTGGACTCGTTCTCGTTCACGTCTTCGCTGGTGATGGGGGTGCCATCGAACTCCAGCGTCCCCTTACCGGTCCCGGGCAGCGTGGTGATTCTCAGGTGGCTCAGGCTGTCGCCTTGTTCATTGACATTGTCAGTTTGGTCGATGTCCGTGAAGACGAAGTCGTCCACCTCAAAGGTGAACAATGCGTCTTCTGTCGCGTTCACCGTGCTGTCGAAAACCGTGGGAGCATCGTTGACCGCCGTCACGTTAAAGGTGAAGGTGAATTCAGCACTGTCGTCCAAGGCGTCGTTGACCTTGAATTTGAACGTCGTGAAGGGGCTGCCGTTGGCGTCGGCCGGCGGGGTGTACTTGAGCTCGTCATCGCCGAGTTGGGTTGGCGTCACCTGCGGGGGTGGGGTGACGCTGGTGATGTCCACGCCGTCGAGCAACAGCGTCCCCTGCCCAGGCAGATCGGTAATCTTCACGTGGTTCAGTGTGTCGCCGTCGTCGTCGTCGAATCCGAAGATATTCGCCGCAAAAGTATAGTCTCCGTCCTCGTCGATATCCACGCTTGGATTGGCAGCCGTTGGAATGGTGTTGGGCGCCAGGATTCTCATTTTAAATTTTTTCCCAGTATTTTGAGCAAAACCCCCTGAAGTACCCCTCCAGTGTTTATTCTCGATTACCCAACCAAAGTTGGAATCCTGACTGTTGGATCCCGTATGCTGCCATCTAGGTTTTACGTGAGTTCCGCTGTTTGGGGGTGTATACTCCGCGCTTATGAAGTAAATGGTGTCCGTAGCCAAAGTGGTGCCACTGGGAACTGTGAATCTTTGGCTGCCTTGTCCTATGGGGCTTGGGTTGTCAAAGGTTAAAATACTGCTATTTAACGGAGAGTCTTGGGGAGTGCCACTGGGATTACTTCCGCGTAGAGTAACCTCAAATGTTCCATTCACCGGGCTTGTGGCTATGAGCAGGTCGACGGCTTCCAGCTCGTAGCCATTTGAATCCAAGCCCGTTTTGAACCCCTGATGGTAAATGTTGTCTATTTCCTGAGATCCACTAGACCCTTCGCCCATGTTGCTTACGTACCCGGTTTGGGCATGCCCCGGCGCCGCGAAGCCGAGCAGCAGCGCGGCGGCGAGGCATGCGCCGATCAATGTCAGCCTCGGGAAGAGTCTCACGGAAATTGTCCCCCTGCACGCGCCTGTTCGACGCAGCGCCGGGGCATGGGGGTGTTCGGTGGTGTGCGTGTCGGCGGCGCTGAAGTTGAATGTCGCGTCAGTCATGGTCGTCTTTAACCTCGACTATACAGCTATCCTATTCGCGGGTCTCGCCAGTGGCCTTCGGCTGGGTCTGCCGATGGTGTAACACAGGGAGCATCCTCTAATCCTCTCGATATGCCCCGGCGTCGAACGCGCTGCGTCCGGCGAGGGGGGGGCCGCGGCGGATTGTATCCCATCTCCCCCCTCAAGGGAACCCAAAATTGGGGAGTCAGCCGCTCCCTTGCAGAATATCGAAGGGGGAAAAATCGTCGGTCAGGATGAGCCCGGGATTCCATGCCGGAGCGTTGGCGGTATTTAAAAAGGACAAGACTTCGGGCGGCATTTTGTCTTGATTCAGCAAGGTAATCGTCGCCAGGGCAAACGCCTCGGCGTCCATGTGTAACGGACCGGGACCGGCAAAGAAGATCAGATTCGCCGACCCGGGTTTGGTGCGGAGCCACGAGGGGGCGGGAATACTGTACGTCTCCACGTGCGGGAACGAGGTTTTCATCGTGGACACCACGGCCTCGGCTCTGATCCGGTCCAACTCCGAATCCGAGGACGCCAGATTCACCGCGATGACGCCGTCTTTGCTTAGATGCTGCCGCAATTCGGCAAAAAATTCCGTGGTGACTAAATGAAACGGAATTTGGTGACGGGCAAAGACGTCCACCCAAATGACGTCATAGCGCGCTACATGCTTTGCCAAAAAGACGCGCGCGTCTTGGACATACACATGGTGGTTTGCGGGAGCGTGATAGTCGAAAAACTTCTCGGCCGCTTTGACGACCGAGGGGTCCATCTCCACCACGTCCAGGGCTAATTGCGGCCAATGCCGCTCCAACCATTTGGCCAGAGACCCTCCGCCCTGCCCCAGGACCAGCCCCCGTTGCGGCTCGGGATGCAGCGCCAGGGCGGCCATCATCATTTGACTATACGGGAGCGTCAATCGCACCGGGTCGGGCTGCCACATGATCGCATGGAACGTATTGTCCAGCACCAAAAACCGTAGTCCTTTTTCGTCGCGTACCTGCACCTGTTGATACGGGCTGTCTTCCTGATAAATCGCCGGAGGATGCATGAGAATCGGGTGGAACCCCAGCCAGACCAGCCCGCCCAGCACTCCGGCAAGAGGAACCAGCGCCAACGCGTTGACTCGACGGCTCCACCACAACCACCCTAATCCCACTACCACCAACACGACTCCCAAGACCGCGACCAGGGTTAAGCTCCCCAACCACGTTAATAAGAAAAAAGACGTGCCCCAGGTCCCAACCAGGCTGCCGATGGTGGAGACGGCAATCATGGCGCCGGTATGACGGCCAAGATGTCCCATATCGGCGATCGCCAATCGCAAGAGCACGGGGAGCACGCCGCTCAACCCGAATGCCGGCACCGCCAACAGGACACTGGCTGCCAGACACGGTCCCCATCGCGGATCCGAGGTCCATTGCGACACGGTAAACACGATGGGCTGCCCCACACCGGCCAACAGGAGGGTCCAGGCGCCCGAGCCCAGGAGTAACCAGGGCAAGACCTCACCGGGAGCGCGCCGGTCGGCCAGCCAGCCGCCGGTGGAATAGCCACTGCTCATGGCGGCCAGGACCACTCCTATCAGCGCACCCCAGACAAATAATGAGGTCCCGAACACCGGGGCGAGCAGACGACTGCCCAGAATTTCCAAGGCCATGACCACGGCACCCGTGGTAAAGGCCGTTCCAAAAAACCACAGCCGACCCCACGGGGCAGGCGATGCAGGCGTTACGTGCGTGTCCATGATCGGTTCGTGAACCCGTTCCCCTTTCTTCGTTGTCGATTCATTTCCCCTCCTCGTCTCATGCGGCATTTTCCCAAGACAAGAACTCGAAAAGATGCTATAGAAAGGGTCGTTTTAGTGTCAATGTAACAAAACGGCCCACGGGCAATGGAGGAAGAATGGCCACGAAGGAGTTTATCCTCGATCTCGGGAAATTGATGATCGGCATTGCCTGGATCGACGGCCGACTCCAGCCGGAAGAAATCAATGCCTTGAAGGAACTCCTGTTCCTGCTCCCCGATATTTCCGGGGAAGATTGGATGCAACTGGAACTCTACATGGCCCATGCGGTGACCGACGCCGAACGCCAAGACTTGCTCGACCGCGTCCTCTCCGGCATGCGATCGTCCAAGGATAAACGCCTCGTCCTTGAGACCTTGGAGAAACTGGTCGCGGGCGATGGGCTTGATCGAGCAAGTGAATCGGCATTTCTCGAGCACATTCGTCAGGATATCGAAGGACGCAGTACCGGTCTGTTAGGCCACCTCACCGCCCCTCTTCGGCAAACCTTGCAACGCAAGGCCGGTCAGTATCAAGGGGCGCGCGAAGATCGGATCGAGGATTTTATTAAGAACACGATTTACTTTCAGTTGACTTCGGCGTTACAGCATCAAGGCCGCACCCTTTCCATCTCTGAGACGGAAGCCCGGAAAATCTGTTTGGCGGCGGGGCTGATGGCGCACGTGGCATGGGTCGATCATGAGGTGTGTCATCGGGAACGCGAGGCCATGAGTCTGGGGCTCCGGCAACTCTGGAACGTGCCCCAAGATGAAGCGCAGTTGATCACCGACATGAGTCATAGCCGAATCATGCACGGCTTGGATCTGGTTCGGCTCACCAGGGGATTTTGCAACTACACCACCATCGAGGAGCGAAAAGCGTTTCTCCGGTGCCTGTTCGCTATTGCCAACGCCGCGGAGGACACCTCTCATGCCGAGATCGAAGCGATTCGCCATATCGCCAAATCGTTCGAGCTGCCGCATCAGGAGTTCATCAAGGCGAAACTCACCATCCCGCGCCAAGAGCGAGGCGGCTTATAGAGCATGTCTCCGGAACCCCAATCGCCGAACACCGATCAGCACCGCTCCATCGCCGGGGCAGCCGGGCTCATTGGCGCAGCCACCTTTTCCAGCCGAATCCTCGGGTTGGTGCGCGATATTCTGCTCGCACGCCTGTTAGGGGCGACTCTTGCCGCCGATGCGTTTTTTGTCGCCTATCGTATTCCGAATTTGTTGCGCGAACTCCTGGCCGAAGGCTCCATGTCCTCCGCCTTTATCCCTGTCTTCACTGAATATCACACCCTTCGCAGCAAAAAAGAAACGTGGGAACTGGCCAGCGCCGTGTTTACCACCCTGCTGTCCATCGTCACGTTGATCACGCTGATCGGGTTGATTGCCGCCCCGGCCATTGTGTGGGTGTTGGCGCCCGGGTTTCAGGATGACGCCGAACGGTTACACCTCACGACCACCCTGACTCGGATCATGTTCCCGTATCTGATCTTCATCAGCCTGGCGGCCTTAACCATGGGCATACTCAATTCCCTCCGGGCCTTTGCCGCACCGGCCCTGGGCCCGGTGTTTTTTAATGTCTGCATTATCGTTTCAGCGCTGTTGCTGGCTCCGTTCTTAGAGGAGCCGGTCCTCGGTATCGCCCTCGGAGTCGTGATCGGCGGGCTGACGCAATTCGTCATTCAACTGCCCGGCATTCAAAAACGCGGCTTGCTCTTCCAATGGCGGTTCAACCCCGGACATCCCGGCGTGCGGAAGATCGGGCTCTTGATCGTGCCCTCATTACTGGGGCTGTCCGTGACGCAAATCAATATTACCGTGAGCACGATCCTGGCATCGTATTTCCCCGGTGGTCCCACCTACCTGTTTTACGGCATGCGATTGATCCAATTTCCATTGGGCATTTTCGGTGTGGCCCTGGCCACGGCGATTCTTCCCACGCTGTCGGACCAGGCGTCTCGCAGGGCCATGGATGAACTGCGAGACACGGTAGGATTCGGCCTTCGCATGATCGGCTTTATTATCCTGCCCGCCATGATCGGGATCATCTTTCTTCGACACCCCATTGTGCATCTGTTATTTGAACACGGCGCCTTTTCCGCCGCCGACACCCAGGCCACCGCCGCCGCCGTGTTGGCCTATGCCGTGGGGCTGTGGGCCTTCGCGGGCATTCGCATCGTTGTGTCGGCCTTTTATTCCCTCCAAGATACCAAGACCCCGGCTTTGGCGGCCGTGGCCGCCATGCTCACCAATATCGTGTTGGCGTTTCTCCTCATGAAGCCCTTAGAGCATGTAGGCTTGGCCTTGGCAACGGCGCTCTCGGCCATGGTGAATATCGGTCTGTTAATCGGCATTCTCACGTATCGACTGGGCGGCATTGATTGGCGAGGAGTGTGTCTGTCGCTGGGGCGGGCCGGGCTCGCGACGCTCCCAATTATTCTCGCCTGTGTGTGGGTTGACGGGTTGGCCGTCTGGCAGCGCGCGGACGAATGGATTGCCAAGGGCATCATGCTCACGGTAGGCATCGGCTTGAGCATGACCGGATATGTCGGCATCCAAGCCTTGTTTCGATCCCAAGAGCTGGAAGTCCTGTGGAAGCTGGTTCAACAGAACATTCCGTTCTTACGCCCTCAGGCGTAACGTCCGGATGGGATAAGTTGTCTGTGTTCACTAATTCGTTGGCAATTCCCCCCTCACCCCTGTGTCATTCCTGTATGTGTTCAGTAATTCATTGACAAGATTGGTTCATTTGTTTCGGGGTTTGCCCCTGCAACGCCTGATGGGGTGCACCTCATTGTAGTAGAGTAAGTATTGCTCCAATTCGTCCTGAAACTCCGCTAAGGCGGCAAACGTGGTGCCGTCCCGTCGATCAGGTCGTCGTTCAGAGTCTGCCAGAACCGTTCCACCTTCCCGTTTGTCTGCGGCCGGTAGGGCCGGGTATACCGATGCGTGATCCCTAACTCCAGCAGCATCCGTTCAAACGGGTGCGCCGCCGGCTGGGTCGGGGCCGCGAACTCCGACCCGTTGTCCGTTAAGACTTCCGCAAACTGGAGCTGGTGGAGCAGATTGAAGCTCTTCAGGGCACTAAACATCACCGTCAGACTCTTCAGATCGCTCACCACCTCGGCCCACGCCAAGCGCGTACAGGCCACACCAGATAAGAGCGCGTGGGATCGGTCGCAATGAGGTCCTTGCTCAAATGATGGCAGTCCAGATGCCCTAATTCCCCGGCTTTACGCTTCACGATGCGGCGTTTCTCCTGTTTCAGCGGGGGCGTTAAGCGGTTCAGCCCGTACCGCTGGGGAATCCGATAGCCCGTGCTCGGCGAGGGGATCAGGTGCTTGAGTTTGGGCGCGAGGAGTTGACAAATCTCATAGCGATTGACGCCCTGCCGCCGGGGCAGAAGCACCTGTTGCTCAATATACCCGTAGACCCGGCGGCTTTTCCACTTCGGGTGGCGTTTCTGTTTGACCAACTCGTACTCCTGAATCAGGAATTTCCACTTGCGGACATAGTTGCGATAGAGGGTTTTGTCGTGGATGTTGTGTCGCATGGCTTCGCCTCCAGATGAAAGGTGGATCGTCCCTTCATTCTGTCAACGAATTACTGAACATTTACAATCCCGCAGTGGTTAGCGGGGATCCATCTCTTCCGCCCTCTCTCCAGAGGAGAGGCCTGGATTCCCGATTAAAAATATCGGGAATGACAGAGGGGCCCAACCGCGGTCTCACCACATGACCGGCAGCTTGCAGTGGAGTTGCGTCTTAACGCCCCTCCAGGCAAAAGCTGATAATTTGTGGCAGTTCCTTCACTCCGTTCAGGACAAGCTCCGTGCCGAAGTGGCGAAACTGGCAGACGCACGAGATTCAGGGTCTAGCGCCCCCTGGAGGTGTGCGGGTTCAAATCCCGCCTTCGGCACCACTCTTTTCGCTACGTCCGTTCACTCGCGACCCCGCCTTGCTCAAAACCTGACAAAATTGTCTGCTTCTGACAAAGATGTCAGGGCTCTGACAAAATTGTCGTATACCCGTTTCAGCAAACTTCAATGATATTCAATGCTTGGCTCTGTAAAGGAAGGTGGCATTATTCTTGCTAGTCTTCACAGTACAGCTTCGGCAGAAAGGTCGTAGTGTGCCATGTGAGGGGATCTCTCGGGGAGTGGGGGACTCATACATATTATTGTATTGGCCTGCATTCTGCATATAAAGTTTTTTCCCAAATATCCAAATTAGGCCGCATCCCGGGTCACGGCCCGGGACAGGCCGCATGCGGCCTAACAAGGCGCGATGAGCCTGCCCTCGCCTTTGATCGGGGGAGTGCGTCCCGTGCCTGATGACCATACTGGTGTGTCGTTCAGCAGGAAGCATCGGGAAAGCCATGAGGAAGGAAGGGTTTTCCCTCTGCTGCACCATCGACAGCGCGGCCCGCGACCGGTTAGCAGAACAGCGCGACTATCGGCGAGAGGCGGCCACGATGGACGGCACATCCCACTCCCCCACGGCTAACACGACCAACACCGGAAACTCGAATACGCCCACCCCCCGCTGGGTCGAACCGGCGCATACCGGAAGGCGCCTTCGATGAGAACTATCCCGGGGCTCAGGGTCATCGGCGCAGTCCTCGCCGCCGCCGCGATGCTGCTCGGCTTTACGGCACCAGCGCATGCGCAGGCGCTCGTGAGCAACACGGGCCAAACAACTTCCGTTAGTACAGACTGTTCGCAAGTAGACTGTGCTCAGGGCTTCACCACGGGGCCGAATAAGTCGGGCTACAGCCTATCAAGTATCCAATTGGACACGCACACGGCTCCGGGTAGTGGAATCACCCTGACGGTAACGGTGAGGGGAGACAACGGATCGGGTCACCCGAGCAACACGGTCGAATACACCTTGGCCAACCCGTCCAACATAGGGACGGGACTCCAGACGTTCAACGCCCCCTTTGGCGCCCGTCTGGATGCAAACTCCCAATACTTCGTGCACGTGGCCTATAGCGGCAACGGAACTATCCCCAAATGGAACTTGACGGCAAGCAACGCTGAAGATTCCGGCGCGGCCACAGAGTGGAGCATCGCCGATCAACGCCACACGCACCCGTCTGGCGGAACCGGGAGTTGGACTAGTCACACAGACTCGATGAAAATCATGGTCTTCGGGTACGCTCTCGTCCCGGCCGCGCCGAGCGGCCTCAAAGCCGAAGTGACCCGCGACAGCCAGGTGATGCTGACGTGGGACAACCCGGGCAACACGACAATCACTGGCTACCAGCTGCGCGTCGACAACGGCGCCTGGGCAGCCATCGCCAACAGCGACGCAGACACCACGAGCCATACCGTGACCGGCCTGAACGACAACAGTGTGTACGATTTTCGGGTGCGGGCGGTGAACGATTCTGGGCCGGGCGTGTGGGCGTATGTGGACGCGAGCATCCCGCACAGTCTTGACGTGCCGGCGGCGCCGAACGGCCTCGCCGCGGTGGCCGGCGACGGCCAGGTGGCGCTGAGCTGGGTTAGACCCTACAGCGGCGTGATCTGGACCTGGCAGTACCGGCAGCGGGAAGGCACGCTCAAGTGGGGAAAATGGAAGGAGATCGACCCCAGCGGCGCGGGGACCACCGGCCACACCGTGACGGGCCTGACCAACGGCACCGCCTACACCTTTGGGGTGCGCGCGAAGAACGGCCTCGGCGGCGGCGCGGCGGCGACGGTGAGCGCCACGCCGCGGGTGGTGACCGACGAGGACACGGCGGGGGAAAGCATCGTGCTGAACGTTGCCCCGAAGAGCATGGCCGAAGAGGGTGGGGAAAAGAGCATGACGGTGACGGCGGAGATGGTCGGCGGTACGAGCGTTGGCGTGACCACGGTGACCGTAGAGGTTACGGGGCATACGGCCTCGGCCGCTGATTTTGCGCCGGTGACGGACTTCACGGTGATTATCAAGGCTGGGGACTTGAGCGGCACGGCGACTTTTACGCTGACGCCGATCTCGGACGTTCTCATGGAGAGTGACGAAACCGTGACGGTCAGCGGCACCGCCGACGGCTTTACAGTCACGGGGACCGAGGTGACGATTGAGGACGACGTCACCGGGGCGACCCAGGCCCGGACGGCCGTCAACCGGGGGGTTTTGCTGCGGGTGACTCAGGCGATGGCGGCGAGCACGGTGACGGCGGTGACGGGCCGTATCGATGCGGTGACGTCGGGGGTGGGCCAGGTGCCTTCCTACAACTTGGCCTCGCAACAGACCCTGGCAGGCGTCATGCAGACCGTGTCCGATGGACTGCGGGACGGCACGCTGACGGTCGAGCGGCTCCTGGGCGGCTCATCCTTTGTGTTGCCGCTGCATGCCACGAACGACGGCCAGCAGACCGGCTTGGGGAGTCTGGCGATCTGGGGCAGGGGTGATTACCGCAATCTCGGTGGCGGCGATGACATTGACTGGGATGGGGAGATCTTGAGCGGCCATCTGGGCGTGGATACGCGCCTGAGCGCCGACCTGTTGGTCGGGCTGGCGGCGTCCTGGTCCAAGGGCTCGTTTGACTATACCGGGATGAGCGGTGCCAATACCATTGCGGGGAGCTATACCAACCGGACGACCAGTGTGCATCCCTATGTGAATTGGTCCACGCCGGCCGGGGTGAATCTCTGGGGGTCGCTGGGCTATGGGTGGGGTGAGCTTGGGATTGATGAGCAAGGTGCGCTTCAAACCGAGGTGAGCGACACGACGATGCAGACGGCCGCCGTGGGGGCCAATGGCCGGGTGCTCTCTGTGGAGGGGCTCCTCCCGAGCGGCACCACGATCCTGCGGCTAAAGGGTGAGGCCTTGCTGACGAACATCATGGTCGAGGGGGACGGCGGGGCGATCGAGCCGCTGTCGTTGGATGCGCGGCGCTTCCGGCTGGCGCTGGAGGGCAGCCACGAGCACGAACTGGCCTCGGGCGGGCAACTGGTCCCTGCCGTGGAGTTAGGGATCCGGCATGACGGCGGCGACGGCTTGGAGGGGACGGGGCTGGAATTGGGCGGCGGGCTGCGCTATGTGGACCCGACGATCGGGCTGACGGTGGATGGTCGGGGCCAGTGGCTGGTGACCTATGGGGAACAGGAGTATCGGGAATGGGGCGCGAGTCTGTTGATCCGGATGGATCCGGGGGCTGCTGGGCAGGGGCTCTCGTTCAGCCTGGCACCGGCCTATGGGCAGACCGGGAGCCGGGTCACGCAGTTGTGGGATCAGGGCCTGGACGGATTTGGTGAGGCTTCGACTTCGGATGCTTCACCCCGGATGGAGGCTGTTGTCGGGTATGGGCTGCCGATGTTAGAGGGGACAGGGCTGGTGACGCCGTATAGCGGGGTCACGCTGGGCAGCGGGGGCCACCAGCTACGTTTGGGCAGCACGTTGGCGGTCGGATCGTCCTTCAACGTCAGCCTGGAGGGCACGCAAGCAATGCGGAGTGAGGCCCCGAGCAGCAAGGCCCCGCCAGTGTATGGCGTGCGGCTGCAAGCCGACTGGCAATTCTAGTCGGTAAAGGTCGAGTTAGCGGAGCCCCCGGCGTTCGGGGGGCAGGCGTAACCCGACAGCCTGCTTTGTTTAGGATGACCCCACGTCTTACGGCATTGTGGGATGACGCTGCGCTCATCCCACCTAACATTGCGTTCTTACGCCCTCAGGCGTACCGTTCGGATTGAATAGGGACATGCAAACATGAGAGCCGTGCTCCAACGTGTCCGCTCAGCCTCCGTCACAGTCGATGGCCAGGCAATCGCCTCCATTGCCCAAGGGCTCGTGGTGCTCCTTGGGGTGGCGAAAGGCGATTCCGAGGCGGACGTTTCCTATATGGCCGACAAGATCCCGCAACTCCGCATGTTTCCCGACGAGGCAGGCAAGATGAATCGGTCGATCCTGGACATGAAGGGAGCACTGCTGATGGTGTCTCAATTTACGTTGTTGGGCGAGACCCATCGTGGCCGACGCCCTGGCTTTGATGACGCCGCTCCGCCTGACACCGCGCGGCGATTCTATGAGTCCGTGGCTCACTCCATTCGAGAGCAAGGCGTTCAGGTGCAAACAGGCAAGTTCGGTGCCAACATGGTGGTGGCCCTGGAAAATGACGGCCCGGTGACATTTATTCTTGACAGCCACCGGAGGGAATCGTAGAGAATAGGCTAGTTGTCAAAAGGACCTCTGCAAGAACGGGTCAAGAGGGGGCGAGGATGTCGGCCGCTGTTTCTCAACATCATCCACTCAGACAATTATTCGGTACGCTGACGGAACGCAGCTTTACCGAGTCACTTGGGTGGCCTGATTTCAACGTCACCGACTATCTCTCCAATCTTCTCGTCGAATTCTCCCATATCGACTATCTTCAACAAATTAAAAATCAGCACGGACAACCCGTCGAAACGGTGGCCGAACTCTTATACGAATCCGAACTCGTGACGGACTCTCCCGATGTTGATCGAGAACGGGAAATTCATCGGCACATCGGCGATTTGACGCTGTTTATTGCGGGGCTGTTTCCGGAATATCTACGCTATCTCAAAGCCGGAGGGATTATTTACCACAAAGATCATTTCGTGAATTACATGAAGGCCGGGAAACGTTCTTACCGAATCGTCGCCGCCTTCCAACGCAGTGAACGTCAAGAACAACCGGTGCTTTTTCAAAAACTTTCTTCGAACTTTGAACTGTGCGTGACCGGTCTCGGACTCGTACGCCAAGATCTGGATCGCATGCAGAATCCTCCGCACCAACAAGCCAAAAACATTTTGCTGCATTAATCAACGATATGATCGAGTGAGGGCGCTCATGGGATCAGTGTACTTTCATTTGTCCTTTCCCGTACACGATCTGGAAGAAGCCAAGCGGTTTTACGTGGATGGATTGGGCTGCACGCTGGGGCGCCAGTCATCGCACGCCGTGCTGTTGGAATTCAAGGGGCATCAAATTGTGGCTCAATTAACAACGGAGCCGCTTCCCCTGCAGAAAGGCATCTATCCTCGACATTTCGGATTGATCTTTACGAACGAGGAGGAGTGGCAGGAAGTCGTTGAACGGGCTAGAACCCACGGGCTGAAGTTTTACCAACACCCTCGTCGTCGATTTCCCAAAACCCGGCTGGAACATCAGACGTTTTTTCTCGAAGACCCTTCACACAATTTATTAGAGTTCAAGCACTACGCGCACGACACCGCGATTTTCGGGGAGCAGGACGCTTCCGTGATCGGCGATGAAAACCGGGCCAGCCCGGATTTCTCACCGGGCTAGGGCATGACGTCGAGTTCGGCCAAGACTTCCTCCAAGTGGCCGTCCACTTTGACCTTCTGAAAGATATCATCGATTTTCCCTTGCTCATCGATAATGAACGTCGTGCGCTCGATTCCCATAAATTTCCGGCCGTACAACGATTTTTCTTTCCACACGCCATAGGCCTGCAACATGGTTTTCTTTTCATCGCTGAGCAAGGGGAAATTAAGATTGAACTTTTTCGCAAACTTTTTGTGAGAGTCCACGGAATCTCCACTGACCCCCAAGACCACGGCACCGCTGTCATGAATTTCATCCAAGCCATCACGAAAGGCGCATGATTCTTTGGTGCAACCCGGTGTATCGTCTTTAGGATAAAAATACATCACGACCTTTTTCCCCTTGAAATCGGAGAGACGCATGATTTTCCCGTCTTGATTCGGCAAGGAAAAGGCCGGAGCCTTTCGTCCTATTTTGACCTGGCCGGGTGAACGTGCGGGGCCAGCCTTCACGGCTTTCGTCTGTTTCGCTTTGGTCGGTGTGGTCGATTGTTCGGTGACGGTCTTTTTCGTTCCCCCGGATGCCGTTGGTTTTTTCGTTGCTTTGGTTTTGTGGGCCATTACTTCTCCCTCCCCTCCTCACTTCATGTTTCGTCACAATCACTCAGGCATTCAGGTTGCTTCACCAGCGTACCTTCTTTCCCGACCCAACGATGAAATTTTATGATATACCAGGAACAAAAGAAAAGGCACAATCCCATCACGGTCAGATGCCCATGCAACTCGTAGTCGATGAAGAGATTCCGTTTTCTCAGGAAGTGTTTTCGCATCTTGGCTCCGTGACCCTGCTTCCGGGACGAGCCATGACCCGCGAGACGCTTCGGGACGCCCACGTCCTCATTGTCCGATCCATCACCAACGTCAATGCCACGCTGTTAGCCGACACCAACGTGCAATTTGTCGGAACGGCGACCACGGGCGTTGAGCATGTTGACCAAACGTATTTAGCCGCTCGGAACATCGGGTTTGCCGCGGCCCTCGGGTGTAATGCGAATGCCGTCGCAGAATACGTGCTGACGGCCTTGCTGATGACGGCCCACCTCAAAGGCCTCGTCCTCAGCGGAAAAACCATAGGGATCATTGGTGTCGGCCGAATCGGCAGCCTTGTGGCGGCCAAGGTGCCCGCATTGGGCATGCAGACGCTCCTGCATGATCCGCCATTGGCGCGAGAAACCGGCAATCGACAATACCGGCCACTCTCCGAGGTCATACAAGCCGACTTCATAACCCTTCATGTCCCCTTGACGCTCGATGGACCCGACGCGACGTTTCATCTGATCGGAGAACGTGAACTTTCTCACATGGTGCCATCTTCCATTCTGATCAATACGGCACGCGGAGAAGTCGTGGATAATGATGCCCTGCTTGAGGCTTTGACCGGGCGCACAGTAGGGGGAGCGGTCATGGACGTATGGGAAAGGGAACCTTCCATCAACTGGAATCTTCTGAACCACGTGACGCTTGGCACACCACACGTTGCCGGCTACTCTTCCGACGGGAAAATCAATGGAACGGTGATGCTGTATCACGCCTGCTGCCGCTTTTGGGGAATTGAGCCGACCTGGACGCCGCCCCTGGATCTGCCAACGACCCTCGCACCCGGGACTTCGCCCCACATTGAATTTGATGCGACCGGCAAGGATTTCCAAACTCTCGCCCATGACATGACCACGACTCTGTACGACCTCCCGGGAGACCATGCGCGGATGCGGGACCTACTCGCCATTCCCGAACCACTGCGTCCAGCGGCATTCGACCAACTCCGGAAAGACTATCCGCATCGACGGGAATTCGCCTTCTCACCAATCTCCGTCAAGGGTGGCGACCGAAACCTCTTTGCCCGATTACAAGCATTGGGCATCCACGCCAATGAACCCTGCCAAAAGACTTGGAGTGGGACAGGTCTTTGATTTATGGCAGGCTTTTTTCAGCTTTAATAGCTGACATCAAAAAACAAAGGCCTGACCCCGCTATTCTCTAAGAAGGCTGAATTTGACAACATACGCCAATGGCGTATAATTGGCAGGTATGGTAATTATTGAAACCCGTATTTTTACCCGGCGTATCAAAGAACTTGATGAGCGATGATGAGTACAGAGCACTTCAAGAAACCTTGGTGAATCGCCCAGGTATGGGCGACATCGTTCAAGGCACTGGAGGGCTGAGAAAAGTTCGCTGGAAGCAGGAAGGCCATGGTAAAAGCGGTGGTGTCAGGGTGATTTACTACTGGATGACGGAAGATGAACAACTGTACATGCTGTACGTTTACCCGAAAAGTAAGCAAGAAGACCTGACGGCAGAGCAAAAGAAGGATCTGAAATCGATAGTAGAGAGGTGGTCAGATGAAAAATGAACTGTTCGACGAGCTGCTGGCCAGTGTGCAGGAAATGGACGACATTGTCCAAGGTAAAAAAGCCGCTGCCAGAGTCACTGAGTTCCCGGAGCCGAAAGTCAAGTTGATCCGTGAAAAGGTCGGCCTGAGCCAGAACCGCTTTGCCATGTTGATCGGTGTCAGCAAGCGGACACTGGAAAACTGGGAGCAAGGACGCCGACACCCATCAGGCCCCGCCAAGACCCTGTTGAGAATCCTGGACGCCGACCCGGAGCACGCCGTTCGCGCGTTGCACGGGTAAGCAGGAAAGTTCGCGGCAGGGAGTGGGGCCAGCTTCAATGGTTGATATAACAAATCAAAGACCTGACCCCATGACACCCGCGGAAGAAGCCGAAGCCCTCTTCCAGCGAATCCCCACCATCAGGGAAGGTTGGTATCCCACCCTGCGCCGCACCAGCATTAGCGAAGGTGATTGCAAGGCGAGCAAAAGCGCCTTTGCCTATGACAATCTGTTCTATGAGGCGGAACCGCAAGATGTTTGGTGAAAAAATTCCGGCGAACTTCGTTCAGTTCGCGGCTGACATACTAGGCGATACAAGCAGCGGCTTGAGCGGCTCAGATATCGTAAAGGCGACCGCGGCCTATGCGGTAGAATACGATGTGAACATTCCGCATCCAAGTTGTCCGTTCCAGGCCCCGAACAAACGTACTGCGTTATATGAGAACCTGATGACTTTCAGCGGGCCGCAACAATATCGGATCATCAAGGAGCTGTGCGATCACCACTCGTTCGCGTCCGAACCCAGCAAAGAACGCAAGCAGCTAAAGGTCCGGCTCGTGACCCGCTACGATCATCTGGCACCGGAGAGCGACAGCTCCGAGATCAATGAGACACTGATCGAGGAAACCCGGCACTGGCTGGATGGCTACCCCGAAGCGCTCGCGCTCTACAATGACGCCCTGGCAAAATACGAAAGCCAAGTCTTCCACCGCAATCTGCTCGACGATCTGCGCCTCGCCCTTGAAAAGCTATTGCGCGCCATCTTTGTCAACGACAAGTCGCTCGAAAACCAGATCAAATTTCTCGGCAGCTACATCAAAAATCGAGGCGGCTCCGCCGAGTTGGCCAACATGTTCGTCAAGCTCGTTGATTACTACGCCAAGTACCACAACAGCTACGTCAAACATGACGACGCCGTGATCGAAGAGGAGATCGAGTTCATTTTCGAGATCACCTCGTCATTCATAAAGCACCTGATCCGGCTAGACGCGGAAGAATGAAAGCAGCCGTATGACATAAGAGGCGGTCTATCTTCTCCTTCTATTGTAGCGTCGCCATCCCCGCTCAAGGGCGATGACACGCCTCAGGGCCTCTTCCGTTCTCTCTTCTTTATTCGTAGCTGCGTCATCTTATGACGCTTTCTTTTTCCTTGATGGTCTCTCCAGGCCGCATAAGATGCGGCCGCTACAACTACGGAGAAGCCGACGGGCTTTCTATTGAAAGGTTGCAGGGATGGAAAAGACGGACTACCTTTTACAGTCTCCTTCACCGAACAACAAAAAAAGGGCCGTACCACTACGACACAACCGTTATGAAGAAATGCCTGTTTTCCGTCCTGTTCCTCTCATGCTGTATGGCAACGCCTCTTCCGGCTGCCGAGCTTGAGACCATCGAAAACGCCTCACTTGTCGAGGCTGACCTGAACGACGGCGACAGTTTCAAGGTCAAGGCCGACGGCAAGGAACTGCACCTGCGGCTCTACTACGTGGATTGCCTGGAAACCACAGCCGGCACCGATGCCGAATTGGAAAGAATCCGCGAACAACAATACCACTTCGGCCTCGAAGACCCCAGCGCCGTCGTGCGCTTCGGCGAACAGGCAGCCCAATACGTCAAACGGGTCCTGTCCCGGCCATTCACCATTCATACCAGTTACGCCTTCGCACCGGGACGTTCGGCCACGGGTCGCTACTACGCCTTTATCGAAACCCACGACGGCCGTGATCTCGGTCACCTCCTCGTGGAGCAGGGACTGGCCAGGATACACGGCAAAACCCGCCCGGACCCTAAAGGCACGCCAAGCGAGACCGTGCTCAAGGAACTCCAGGACATGCGCTCGATCGCCATGTTGAACCGTGCAGGGATATGGGGAGAAACCGAACCTCGTCTCCTCTCCGACATGCACAAACGCCAGCGAGAAAAAGACCTGGAACAGAAGGCGTTCAGGGAGAAGTTGAAAACAAAACGAACCGCCTGCGACGACCCTTTCGACGTGAACACCGCATCGACAAAGCAACTCCAACAACTCCACGGTATCGGCCCGGTTAAAGCTGCCACAATCGTCGCCGGCAGGCCTTACCGGTCGGTCGAAGACCTACTGAAGATTCCGGGAATCGGGCCGAAAACGTTAGAGAAGATCAGGCCTTGCGTGACCGTCAGGAACTGAATGGTCCGACAGGACGGAACAGCTGGGATTGTCGGATTACGCTACGCTAATCCGACCTACCCCAACTTTCCCCCTCACCCCCTGCCCTCTCCCTATTTCCCGCTTAATGCGGGAAATAGGGGAGAGGGTTCTATAAGGCTATTTTCGTATCAATGACCACTGGGGGGACGGCGGCGGGCATGACCTATCCAAAATGGTGTTGACAGGATGTTGACGAAATCCTATAATTCTACAATTCCTATCGGAAATGTATGAATTATGATGATCAAGATACCGCTTAAAGTGACGTATGCGATTTTTGCGACGCTGGATCTCGCCTTGCGATACGGGGAGGGGCCGGTTCAGGCCAGGACGATTGCCCGAAGGCAAACCATCCCTCCGCGTTTTATCGAGCAAGTGCTTCACGCCTTGAAGCAAGGCGGCATCGTTGACAGCATCAGGGGGCCACAAGGAGGATACGTGTTGCGGCAACCCCCAGCGGAAGTGTCCTTGGCCGCCATTGTCGAAACGATGAACGGCCAAGCCGAGCCGGACACACGAGAGGTCGGGACGAATGGGCAGTCCTTGCGGCCTCCCCATCGAGAGGCGTTATTATCGACGTTATGGGCTCGCGTGTACCAGGCCGAGCGGGAGATTTTGAATTCGGTCACGCTTCAATCCCTGATCGAACAATATACACAGCTCGAACAAAAACGAGCGCCGATGTATCACATTTAATGTTGTTGAAATTGTTAAGGCAGGCTAACAAAAAGTCCGACATGAATGATGATGAGTCATGATTGGAGAAGGAAAAAAAGGAAGTTTCAAGCACCAAGCGATTCTATGCTTGGGATTGGTGTTCTTGGAGGTATAGCTCTAGTTGTCGCCATTGTGATTCTTAATAAAGAAAGGAATGACCCTCCGGAGGCATCGCCAGATGCTGCCCAAGTTGTGGAGGTAATAGATGGTGATACTATAGAGGTAAATTCTGAAAAGGTAAGATTGTACGGAATCGATGCACCGGAAAATGGTCAACCATGTAAGAAAAACGATTCATCCTATGATTGCGGGGCGGCATCTAAAGAACATCTGGAATTTATTCTTACTGGTACAAAAGTCCAATGCACTATGCGGGGCAAAGACAAATGGGGAAGATTCATAGGAAAGTGTACCGCCGATGGTGACGACATTAGTCAACTGATGGTACGAAATGGGTGGGCACTTGCCTATAGAAAATATTCATCTGCCTATGTGCAAGATGAAGAATTTGCCGAATCAAACAAGCTAGGGATGTGGTCTAAGGATTTTTCATTTCCTTCTGAGTGGCGAAAATCTGATCGAGGTGACAAATTATGAGTGAAAGTGATCGAGAAAAAAGTTTAACGAAATCAGGTGGCAACATGCCAAAGGAAATAAGTCTTGGACCAACCACATCAGTAGATTTGTCTTGGCTCCCTGAGAGTGAACGCAAGGAACTGCTCATTGAATATACAAAAGGAATGATAGATATACAGAAAAAGGCTGCTGAGTTGCATGTCGATACCGCCGCACTAAAGAAGACGTTGGATGACCTATCTGATGCTACTCGTGAGGTTTCGGATAGTGGGAACGCGGTCACTATTACACATTCCCAAACCACAACAGTAGGGCGCACCGAAGTCATGATGGGAAACACTGAACAGGCCCAAAGTGGCAAATTGACTAAAAGTCAAACTGGAGAAAAAGATTGGACGCCATACTACATTTTTGGCGGCATTTTGGCGTTAATCATCATCGCCTCATTGCTACGCTGATGAACAGTTAACGTGAAACTAATCAAGATCCTAATTCCAGATGATACGGGGACATCTTCGGCAATCAGCAAATTGTATAGGCAAATTCCCGAATCAACTAAAATATCACCGGAGTTTGCAATGCTCTATCCTCAACTTACTGCTTGCATAGAAGATTTTTCAGCAAAGGCAAAAAAACTGGGGAAGGTGGGAACGACAATTCATATTCAAAAGGAATTCATGTTTCCAGGAGCAAGCGTGTTGGTTGTTCTTGATTATCCAAGAAAAATTGGCCTCCTTGAAAAACTGGCTCGATTTCTTAAAAAAAAAGGGTAGAGAATGAGGCATGATTAAGAGAAGTCGGTCTCATTCTTACACACGCAGCTCAATTGGACATGAAAAGGCCCGAGAACATATTCAAGAAGCTGAAGCCCTGAGCAGGGAATTGGGTGGCACGGACCAAGATGTAAAAAGGTACTTTTTTTCGTTATCCCCACATGAGTTGACAGGAATTCTCGATAAGTACGAACAACAAAATGGGAAAAAAGCGAGGGAGTATGCTGAGGAAACACTTCCAAAGTGGAAGAATGGCCAAGTTCATATGAGTGGAATGGTGGCTGAAAGGCTTTTCAAATTGTTACCGCCAACCATGCCGTTACAAGCGAAATTTCAATTAACGGAAAGTTTGTGGGGGCATGTGGGGCCAGCCTCAACAAAAACCTATTATATAGGGCTCGATGCAGATTTAGAAAATGTTTGCCAGAGGGTAAAGCAGCATTTGGAAGAAGTAGCTATACCTTATAAGATATCAAGCTCTATGGAAGCGCGCTTTGATTGGCTATCCCAGGGTGATGTGGGTGTAAAACAACAACTTCTTAATTATTTTCGACGACAAGAGAAACTATTATTGTCAGAAGCACTACGGACTCAATTGCCAGTATTACTTAACCATCTCCACAGCGAAAAAGGAAATCTCACGACCCACAGCACACAGGTTTTGAAAGTTGGGAAGCATGAAGTTCGAATGGTTGTGAATGAACGTATTAATGGAATATCAGAGACGGCACCAGCGAGACTAGTGGAAGAAGGA
The DNA here is from genome assembly GCA_965247845.1 of Nitrospirales bacterium. Classification (GTDB taxonomy): domain Bacteria; phylum Nitrospirota; class Nitrospiria; order Nitrospirales; family UBA8639; genus Bin75. The sequence continues at coordinate 1,372,084 of OZ252040.1, forward strand.
AGTTATAGTTGGATATGGTGGAGTATTGGAATTATTTATGTGCTGTGGTTACTGAGTCAGTAGTGTGAGTCAAAAAACAAAAAGATCTAATAATCGCATGCACTTGGACCGCAAAAAGCGCTGTTTGTTACTCGCTTTGCTTTTTGTTACCAGTGATGCGCGAAATGACATTGGCACCCATCCGGAGGCACATCATGAACACGGGCCGTCTCACCACGCTCCCTGAAATTCACACCATTCCTATTCCTCAAGAGATTCAAGAGGAAATTGAAACGTTTGAAGACGAGGTCAAACGGTTGCAGGCCGGCGATATCCCCGGAGACCTGTTTAAACCGTTCCGGTTGCAATACGGCATCTATGGACAACGGCAGCCGGACGTACAAATGGTGCGAATCAAAATTCCCTTTGGCGGGATGACATCCAACCAGTTGCGCCGGGTCGCCGAACTGGCCGAGACCTATGCCACCGGGGTCGGCCACATCACCACCCGGCAAGATATTCAATTGCACTTTGTGCCGTTGCCGCAAATCAGCACGGTCATGCGCAAACTCGAAGAGGTGGGACTCACCACGCGTGAAGCCTGCGCCAACACCGTCCGCAATGTCACGGCCTGCCACCTGGCCGGTGTCTGCCAGGGTGAAGTCTTTGACGTGACCTCGTACGCGAACACCGTGGCGCAACACCTGCTGCGCAATCCGCTCAACCAGAGCCTGCCGCGAAAATTCAAAATTGCGTTTTCCGGCTGCAATCACGATTGCGCCATGACGCCCATCCACGACGTCGGTTTATTGGCGAAGAAGACCGAGGACGGCACGATTGGATTTCGCATGGTGGTCGGCGGAGGGTTGGGGGCGGCCCCGCGCATCGCGCATCTTCTCCGGGAATTCGTACCCATGGATGAACTGATTCCGTCCATCGAAGCCGTCATTAAAGTCTTCGACAATCTCGGGAATCGCAAGAACCGCAGCAAAGCCCGCATGAAGTTCGTGATCGAGAAACTGGGATTTGAAGAATTTCGACGCCGGTGGGAAACCGCCTATGAAGACATGTTCGGCGCCAAGCCGGCTCATCCACCGTTGAAACTCCTCCCGCATGCCGATCCGGCTCCCCTGATTATGCCGGCGAAGCATGGGACAAACGGCAATGGCGGCCACCCGGATGGTGCGGCAGCTTCTTCGTTCGCGACGTGGCGACGAACGAACGTGGTGAAACAACGGCAAGAAGGGTTTTCCGCCGCCGTCCTGAGACTGCCGACGGGCGACATTACCACTGAGCAAATGCTTGTGGTGGCTGATCTGGCCGCACATTATTCCAATGGCAACGTTCGCACGACGATCGGTCAGAATTTGATTATTCGTTGGGTGTCCGATGGACAAATAGAAGCCCTCTATCAGGAATTGGACGCCCACGGGTTGGGACAACCCGGGGCGAATAAAACCGAAGACATCGTGGCCTGCCCCGGGACCGACACCTGCGGGCTCGGGATCACCTCATCCAAGGGCGTCGCCCGTGCCTTAGCCGAAGTCTTTCCGCCGGGACAGGTTCCCGACGATTTGAAAGGGACCACGATCCATATCAGCGGCTGTCATAATTCGTGTGCCCAACATCATATCTCGACCATCGGGCTGCACGGAGTGGGCAAACGCATGGGAGACCATATTGCCCCGGTGTATGAGCTTCATCTTGGAGGGCGAATCAACGGGACCGCGGAAGTCGGACAAATGACGATCAAAATCCCGGCCAAGAACATCCCTTCCGCCATCTCGCACTTGCTTGACGTGTATCGACGAGACCGCCAAGAAGGCGAAAGCCTGCATACCTTTATTAAACGAACGGGCAAGGCCGCGCTTAAAGAAGAACTGCTCGGGCATTCCATTCTGCCGCCCTATGCCGAGGATTCCTCGTACTACTTTGATTGGGAAGCGGAAGAGGAATTTACGCTTGAAGATCTGGGACCCGGTGAATGTGCCGGCGGCGCCATAGAAATGATCGACAATCGGATTTTGGAAGCCGAGCAGGAACTCTACCAAGCCCGTATTCTGGCCGAGAAACATCAATTTGCCATGGCTATCAACAAGGCCTATCGAGCCGTGGTGGCCGGAGCCAAAGCACTGCTCGTGACCGAGGGCATCGATCCGAACACCGACGCCGACACGTTGGCGGAACTTGATCAGTTTGCCGCTCGGCAAAACGGGCTCATTCCTCAAGCGTATCGAGGGATGGCGCGGACAATCAGTGATCTGGGCACCAAGGAAAATTCCGCTGAATTCACCAACAAGAAAATGGCCTTTGCCAAAGGGTTCGTGGAGTTCTGCCGGAAACTGACCGAAGAAATCGGCCAAGACCTCAAGCTCGGACCCTCCGAAGAGAGCCCCGCCGTGACGGAACCGGCCCCGACCGCGGCTGAAAGCGAACCCGTTCAGGACGCGACCGTGCTTGATCTTCGAGGAGTCATGTGCCCGCTCAATTACGTCAAAACCAAGTTGAAACTCGAAATGATGGACGACGGCGAACGATTGGAAGTCTGGCTGGATGCCGGAGACCCCATTAAAAACGTGCCCATGAGTCTTCGCAACGACGGGCACAAGGTGCTCGGCGAGGACCCGTTGGAAGCCGATGAACAACATTTCAAGGTGCTGGTGGAAAAGGTGGAAAATTAGGCAGGATGTTGAAAAAACCCGCCAGCTTTGTTCTCGCGGCGCTCGGAGGCTCAACGTACTCAAAAGTACGCCTCGCCACCTCGCTTGCTGCGGCCGCGCTGGACGACCTTTTTGACCATCCTGCGGATTGCATCTCTTAATCAGGAGCCACCCGTGACAGAAACCGTGCAAGAAAATTTTTCAGCAGAGACCCTTCACGAACTGAACGAACGCTTTGCGGCCCGTTCGCCTCAAGAGATCCTGGCTTATGCGTTGGAACGGTTTTTCCCTCGGGTGGTGTTGGCGTGCAGTTTCGGTGCCGAGGACATGGTGCTCTGGGACATGATGCATCGCATCAATCCTCAAGCCTCACTCTTTTATCTGGACACGGATTTTCTCTTTCCGGAAACCTACGCCGTGCGTGACCGCCTGATCGACCGGTACAAGGTCTCGGCCGAGCAGGTGATTCGGGTCGTGCCGGCTCTGACGCCCGCGGAGCAAGCGAATCAATTCGGAGACCTGTTGTGGGTCCGGCAACCGGATCAGTGCTGCCGGATTCGGAAAGTCGATCCGTTGACCAAGATTTTGAAGAACTACGCCGCATGGGTGACCGGCATTCGTCGCGACCAGTCGCCGACGCGCGCAACCGCAGGGCTGGTTGAATGGGACGCCACGTTCGGTCTCGCCAAGTTCAATCCCCTTGCGGCCTGGACCAACGATGAGGTCTGGACCTACATCAAAGCACATGACGTGCCCTACAACATTCTCCATGACCAACACTACCCCAGCATCGGATGCACACACTGCACAAAGCCCGTTCATTCAGGTGATGATTCACGGGCTGGTCGATGGCAGAGTCTTGAGAAAACCGAATGTGGGCTTCATCAGTAACCATCTCCCCGAAAAAACACCTTTTTGCAAGCGACACCATTGGAATTCAACCGTGAGTTTTATCGAGAGTAGACACCGCTGATGCACCAACTCATCACCAAAATCGGAAAAGGACAACGGGGGGCCAAAGACCTCTCGTGGGGAGAAGCCAAACAGGCCGCTCAGGATCTGATAGAAGGCAACGCGACGCCCTATCAGGCCGGGGCCTTTTTGATGGCCATGCGGATTAAACTGGAAGGCGTGACGGAATTAGCCTCGTTCACCGCCGCCACGCGCAGCTACGTTCCCCCCATCAGCGTTCCGGCCGGCATCAACGTGGTCGACGTGCCGGTCTATGCCGAAAAGCACAATACGCAGCACGTGTGCCTTCCCGCAGCCATCGTCGCCGCCGCCGCCGGGGCGACCATCCTGTTTCACGGCATGGACAATCCCACGGCGTCCTCCGACCTTCCCCGGATATTGGGGCAACTGGGTATCCCCGCCACGTTGCAAGGGCAAGACCTGCTTGCAAGCCTGCAACGGAACGGATTCGCGTACCTGGACATCGCGTTGTATCACCCCCCCTTGGCGAAGTTATTAGCGTTGCGCGAACAACTAGGCGCCCAAAACTTGTTCCATCAAGTTGCTCGGCTGCTCAACCCCACGCGAGCGCACTCGCAAGTGGTGGGCGTGGCCCATCCGCCGTATCTCGAAAAGATGCCGGAAGCGGTGAACATGCTCGGTGGACACCGGCTCCTGGTCTTTCAGGGGATGGAAGGATTTCCCGAACTGTCGATGGCGATCCCGACGGTTATGCGGGAACTGCGTAACAACCGTGTGACCCCCTTTACCCTCAAACCCTCGGACGCCCAGCTTCCCCTTGGCACCTTCCAACACATGGCCATTCCCTCCCAGTTCCTTCGACAGGGCTCAGGACAGGCCCTTGGAGGCTCAGGGCAAGCTTCTCCAAAAGAGGTTCCGGCCCAAGAGGCGGCCCTGATTCGGCAGGTCTTGAAGACCCAAACCCTTCGAGGCTCAGGGCAAGCACGATTCCGTGATTGGATTCTCTACAACGCCGCCATGTTGCTCTATGCCGCGGGGCAGGCCCACTCCATCGCCGAAGGCGTGCCTTTGGCACAAAAAGCACTGGAATCCGGGGCGGCTGCGAAAAAGTTGGCAGACCTCGCCTCCCCCCCGGCGAGCCCTCAAGGCTCAGGACAAGCCTCAACGACACCGGAACAAAAGGTCGTCCACGCATGAGACATCTTCGCCAACTGGAAGACCAAAGCGTCTATATTCTTCGTGAGGCCTATAAACACTTCGATAACTTGGCGATGCTTTGGTCCATGGGGAAAGATTCCACGGTGCTCTTATGGTTGACACGGAAAGCCTTCTTTGGACATGTCCCGTTTCCGCTCCTTCATGTCGATACCAGTTACAAAATTCCTGCCATGATCGAGTATCGAGATCGACTGGCACGCGAATGGCGCCTCAACCTGGTGGTCGGACAGAATACAAAAGCCCTGGCCGAAGGGATGAATCATGAAAAAGGTCGGGTCGAATGCTGCACCGCACTCAAAACCAATGGGCTCAAACTCCTCCTGGAGGAGAAAGGGTACACGGGCATCATTCTCGGCGTCCGCGCGGATGAAGAAAGTACGCGAGCCAAAGAACGGTATTTCTCCCCACGAGATAAAAACAACGATTGGGATTTTCGCGACCAACCTCCGGAGCTGTGGGACCAATTTAAAACCTCGTTTCCTCCAAGCACCCACATTCGGATTCACCCGCTGTTGGACTGGACGGAAATCAATATTTGGGAATACATCAAGCTCGAAAATATTCCCTTTATGGATTTGTACCTCGACAAGGGCGACGGCACACGGTATCGGAGCTTAGGGTGTGCACCCTGTACCTTTCCCATCAAATCCACCGCCTCCACGGTTGATGAAATTCTCGAAGAATTGCGCGCCACGAACGTGGCCGAACGCGCCGGTCGCGCTCAAGACGAAGGCCGAGGGATGGAGTTACTCCGAAAAGATGGCTACATGTAAGATCGAAACACCGGCCACCATCGATACCCGTGACCGCATGAACATCGTCATCGTGGGAAGTGTAGACCACGGCAAGTCGACGTTGTTGGGGCGCTTGTATGCGGACACGGGCACCTTGCCGGAAGGCAAGATCGAAAAAATTCAAGCCATTTGCACCCAACAAGGCAAAGAATTTGAATACGCCTTTTTGTTTGATGCCTTCTTAGAAGAACAGCAGCAAGGCGTGACGATTGATACCGCTCGTACTTTTTTCCAATGGGCCGGACGTCAATACATCATCATCGACGCGCCCGGGCATAAAGAATTCCTGAAAAACATGATCTCCGGGGCCGCGCGAGCCGAAGCCGCCTTACTGCTGATCGATGCGTTGGAAGGGGTCAGGGATCAATCCAAACGGCACGGGTTGTTGCTCTCGATGTTGGGCGTGAAACAAGTCACCGTGGTCGTGAATAAAATGGACCTCGTGGACTACCGACAGGATACGTTCACGCTCATTGAAAAGGAGTATCGAGCATTTCTTGCCCAACTCGATGTCACGCCTCAGTTCGTGATCCCCGCCAGTGCCAAACTCGGCGATAATATCGCGTCTCCCAGTCCTCGGATGGCCTGGCACACCGGCCCCACGGTGTTAGAATCGCTGGCGCAATTTTCATCGGAATCTGAAACGGCCGCACAATCCCTGCGGTTTCCTCTTCAAGATGTCTACAAATTCGATGCCCGCCGCATTCTGGCGGGACGCCTCACGTCCGGACGCCTCAAAGTAGGTGACCAGTTAATTTTTTCGCCGTCGAATAAAAGCGCGGTCGTGCAAACCATCGAAGCGTTTAACGTTGAGGCACCACCAACACAAGCCCAGGCCGGACAAGCCGTGGGGATCACCCTGGACGAACAAATTTTTGTCGAGCGCGGGGAGATCCTCAGTCACGAGCATTCCCTGCCTCTCGTCTCCACGACCTTTCGAGCCAATCTTTTTTGGCTCGGACGTCGTCCCCTGGAAATAGGGAAACCCTATCTGGTTCGGTTAGCCACTCACGAAGTCGAATGCCGCGTGGCAGCGATTCATCGCATCGTGGATGCCAATAACCTCTCGTTGGAGCAGCAAGAAACCAACACGGTCGTGAAGCGAAACGAGGTGGCGGACATCACCATACAAGCCAAAGCCCCTCTCGCCTTTGATCTGCACACCGATTTTGAGACCACGGGGCGCTTTGTCCTGGTCGATGGCTACGACGTGTCCGGGGGCGGCATCATCACCGAGATGGTTCCAGATCGTGAAGAGACCCTTCGGATCGAGGCGCGACAACGAGACTTTGCATGGGTCCAGGGTGACGTCACCTTGGCGGATCGCGCCAAGCACTATGGCCACCGCGCGGCGTTAGTCCTCCTCATCGGCCCTGATACCACGGGGAAAACCTTCTTGGCCAAAAAAGTGGAATCCACGCTCGTGGCTGAAGGCCGGCACGTCTATATGTTGGATCCGGAAAACCTTCGCCATGGGCTCGATGCGGATTTGCAAGAAGGGGACGCCCGAGAAACAATTCGCCGCTACGGCGAGGTGGCCCGGCTGTTAATCGACACAGGCGTACTGCTGATTTCAACCACGAACTCGTTCAACCTGCCGGCTGATCAAGTCGTCGAAGCGATCCGCACATTAGTCCATCCCGCCCCGGTGCTCACCGTCTATATGAGTCAAGAGACGGGACCCTCCCCCATTGAGGCGGATCTCTCCTTTACCGGTCCTGAAGACTTTACAAGCACGACCCATGACGTTCTTGAAGCGCTGAAACAAAAAGGCATTTTGGCGGAAACGATCGGGAACCAACCCGTTTTTCAATTCTCGATTTAACGCCTCACCCCGATTTCTTATCTCTGGTTGTCGTGAGACGGTGCAAGCGCCGTCGCTAGCCTGGTGTAGATAGTTTCAACCCGACAATGCCCGCAACAATCAAAAAGATAAAAAACAAGCGGGCAAACTCGCGCGGCTCACTGAACAGAATAATGCCCACAATCGCCATCCCCACGGCGCCAATACCAGTCCAGATGGCATAAGCCGTTCCAATCGGGATGGCGCGCGCGGCTAACGCCAGACACACCATACTCACGCTCATCGCCGCGACCGTCACCACACTTGGCCACAGCCGTGTAAATCCATCCGAATATTTGAGCCCGGTAGCCCAGACAATCTCAAACCCACCCGCGACAAATAAATACACCCACGCCATACAGTCCTCCTTTTCAAAACATACGTGACAACGGCTCTTTGTAGCACGGCTGGGGGTTTTTCGAAATGCCGGTTTTACGCTAGCGCATGAGCGATGGTTACGATATAGTAAGAAAAAGGCCGTGCGGAAACTGACCATCACACAACAAGATCGTAGCTTTCTTCCAAGACGACGAGACCAACCATGAATGAACGAATCATCATTGATCCGGAGATCCAACACGGCAAACCGGTGATCCGCGGGACGCGCGTACCAGTGACCCGCATCCTCGGCGGTCTGGCGGGCAGAATGACCTTCGACGAGATATGCCGAGAGTACGAGGTGACAGTTGAAGACATCCGGGCCGCCATCAAGTATGCCGAAGAACTGGTTGAACAGGAAACCCACCACCCACTCCCCATGGGCTGACCTCCTCCGTGCGCTTTTTGATCGACGCTGATCTCCCGCGTTCTGCCAAGCCCTTGCTGGAGAAACTTGGCCATGAAGCCATAGACGTTCGAGACGTTGGCCTGAGGAGTGCCAAAGACCAGGTCATCGCACGCTATGCCCAAGAGCACCACGCCTGCCTCCTGACCGGTGACTTCGGCTTCGCGGACATACGAAATTATCCACCCGAAAGCTACGACGGCATTGTTGTGCTAGGGTTACCCCGCGATGCTACAGCCATCTTCATTCTCGGCCTAATCGAGGAGATGTTGCGCCAGAGCGAAGTTGTTGTTCGGCTACCTCGCAGGTTGGCTATCGTTGAAGCCAGTCGCATCAGACTGCGACCTGCTTAAAACCCTCTAGCGAGAAACCAGATGACGCGAGATTAGGATGATTCCTTGAAATTTTTCCCCGACTTCTTCGCCTAGTAATCGGATCAAGGTTGGGCTATAGTAAGTAACACAGAGAGAGAATGTACCAACTACACACAAAAGGGGGTGACTGGCTTCGACGGGGATCAAGAGGTCAACGGTGCGTGTCGAGCTCTCGGAGTCTCGTTAAACCTTCGGGAAACTAATAATTGCCAACGAACCATTGGCTCTCGCAGCTTAATTGACTGCGACGTCTCCCCATTCTCTGTCTGCGGGCATGGATGAGGCGCTACTTCAGCAGGCTGGTCCAATGTTGGTGCTCAGCAACGGCGGATAAGACTTTTCTGGGCTAGCAAACGCTCTAAGCCGGTCAGTGGGCGTGGGCGGTTGCGAATACTAAAACATTGACTACACACGTAGGACCGTTGTGCTGAATGTCTTCGGACAGGGGTTCGATCAAAAGATGGTCGCCCCGGGGAGCAATCCTCGGGTGAATAACGGGGCTCATTCGGTGAACCCTACCGCCCATTAAAAAATGGGCCATGGCAACGCCGAGGGGTCTGAGGAGGCCAACTCGTCAGGCCCTGTAGAGACTCAGAGACCCGCTGGTCGTGAGATGAGCGGGCACTCGGAGCATCGTAAGATGCTAAGACGCCCCGCATCCCACGTGGATGAAGGCATAGTCCGGACCAAGCTGAAAAGCATGGAACATCCGTCCCCTCACCTCCACCAAAAAGGCCTCTGGATTTAACAATCCAGAGGCCTTTTTTATTGAAAGCGCTTCCGGCAAAACCCTAAGGAGCAGCTTATGAGTTACCGAAAAACAAAAAAGCTGGCACCCACCGAAGCAGCGTATCTTGCAGGGTTGATCGATGGGGAAGGGACCATCACCCTTTCCAGAAGAAATCGAAATAATACCGTGCTCTGGTCGTTACAGTGAGCAACACAGAGCTAGGCATTCTTAAATACGTTCAAACAATAACTGGAGTTGGGAAAATTACAAACAAAAGAATCGTCAAACCAATTCACACTCCCAGCTTTACCTATCAAGTAGCCAACCGACAGGCTCTTGATATCTTAGGACAAATTGCTGAACACCTCAGATCTCACAAAGCCGCTCGCGCTCACTTGGTTCTTCAAGATTACCTTCATTTAACTCCTCGAAATGGCCGTTACTCAACGGGACAGCTGGCGAAACGAGAACTGTTTATTGAGCGATTTTTTGACATCCGGGCAGCAACAGGAACAACTCGGAACACCCTAACTCTCCATCATTTCTAAGTGGGCATCAAACTCATGGCCGCAGGAGACACAGCGAATGCAATCCGATTCGACCATGGGTTCGTCATCGCGGATCCCCATACCTCCACAATCCGGGCATCGAGCCAAGTGAAGCACTTCGTCTTTGAGATTTTCGTACCGCGTTCCCCGTAAACAATAGATGGGTTCGCCGTCGAGAACCCAGGGTTCGCATGCCTTATTCACAACCGGGAGGGCAATATAATGGTGATTGACATAGTCTTGAATTTCTTCATGAGTCGTGAGCCCATCCTTCATCAACTTCCCGGTCTTGGCATCATAGATCGCCCCATCCTTGACGATCGCTTTGGTTGGCCCCATGGCGCACCTCCTTGGAATAAAGAATCAATCAGGGCTTTTTGTTTACGACTTTGCCGTCCTTCCAAATGCAGATCGGTGTGTTATGCATAAGGGCGGTTTTCCGGGCAACTTTAGCGGCCCGACGCAACGCACGGCCAACACTACGCGTAAACGCTTGAGTCTCTTTTTGGGCCTTCACAGGTTTCATGGGCCCTCCTCTAAGAGCCGAGGAATTTCCCCGGATCTGCAGATTTCTCTTCCTGACAAGACACGAAGCTTAGCCATGCGCGGCCTCGAACCACGTCACGAAAACTTCGGTGTGCAACCGCCGTTGAACTTCTTCTGGATCGGCGCATTCCAGAAATAACTCCACCGCCTCTTTGAGATTAGCAGTGGCTTCCTCCACCGTAGACCCTTGGCTGGCCACATCCAATTCCGGGCAGAGAGCCACATACCCATCTCCTTCTTTCTCAATAATCGCCGTATAACTTTTCGTGTTCACCTTTCTACCTCTCACTTAGCTGTGCTCCTTCTTTTTTTCACTCAAATCCCAGAAGATTATCCGTATTTTATGCTGAAAAAGAAAGCCTCAATCTCAAACATGCTGAGGAAAGGGCCTCGGGGAAGCCCTGGTGGCATCTCAGACGGGGGCGCAGGTAAATCCCTCCAAGCGAGTTTTTGAAGTAACCCCATTTGTGCCTTGCCATTTTGGGGGTCTATAATTCTTTTTGATGATCACCCTCACCCCCCGCTTCCGCGGGGGCAGGCTTAATCCTCTCCCATCGAGGGAGAGGAGATCGTTAAGTTATATATAGAGGAGGCCGTTCATGAGTTTGGCTGACAATCAATGCGTGCCGTGCCGCGGCGGGGTGCCGCCGCTGGAATCGGCCAAGATACAGGAATTACTTGGCCAGTTGGAGAAGGGATGGTCCCTGAATGCAGACGGGCACCTTGAGCGGGCCTACGAATTTAAAAACTTTGCGGATGCCTTAGCGTTTGTGAATACGGTCGGCGCGATTGCCGAGGATGAAGGCCATCATCCCGATCTGTATTTGGCGTGGGGGCGATGCAAAGTGGAAATTTGGACGCATAAAATTCAAGGGCTCACGGAAAGCGATTTTTATCTGGCGGCCAAGGCCGACCGGGTCTTCACGGGCAATGGCTGAATCCCTCATCACCATTAATCCGGCTTCTCAAGCCGGCCCTGCGCTCGCAGAAGAACCCTGGGTCGATCCGAACGGCATCCCGCAGGTGGCCTTGGTCACCATGCCGTTCGGGTATTCCAAATTCCCTTCGATTCAGTTGGGTACGCTGTCCCGGGTATTGAAGAACCATGGCATCGGGTCCAAGAGTTATCATTTTAATTTGCTCTTTGCCCAGCGCATTGGTCTCCCGCTCTACGAAGTGTTGTGCGAAAAACGCGGCATGATCGGAGAGTGGTTGTTTTCGTCGATTCTCTTTCGAGACAACCCGAAGCATGCCCAGTATCCCGATGTCTTCAAGCCGGTGTTTGAGAGCACGGCTCAGGAGGCTGGATGTTCTACGGGGTATCTGGAAGAAATCGCCCACACCATCGCGCCACAATTTCTCACCGAGCTGTTGACCTCGTACGACTGGGAGCAATTCAAAGTCGTTGGATTCACGTCCACCTTTGACCAAAACATGGCGAGCCTGACCCTGGCCAAATTGATTAAAGAGTTGTATCCCTCTGTTCGCATTGTCTTTGGCGGGGCCAACTTTGACGGTGAGATGGGCTTGGAACATTTCCGGGCGTTTCCCTGGATTGATTACGTCGTGGTCGGCGAGGGTGAAGACGTGTTTCCCGCTTTGGTCAAGAACGTTCTTCGCCGTCAGGAAGACGCGTTCCCCCCTGGGGTGGCCTACCGCAAAGACGGGCAGATTCACTTCCAGCCCAACACGACACTCTTTTCCAATTTTTCCGAAGTCGGGCCGCCGGACTACGACGATTATTTTGCAATGGTTGGAGAACTGGAAGGGCAGGGGTCTACCGGTCTCAACCGGATTTTGCTCTACGAGGGGTCACGCGGGTGCTGGTGGGGCGAAAAACATCATTGCACCTTTTGTGGGTTGAATGCGCAGGCCATGAAGTTTCGCGCCAAGTCTTCCGACCAAGTGGCCCAAGAAATGGATGGGCTCTCCAGTCGCTATAACACCACGCGCTTTCGGCTGGTCGATAACATTATCGATTTGAAATATATCGACAAGTTGTTCGGTCGATTTGCCGCTGGTCATTATGACCTGGACGTGTTCATGGAGACCAAAGCCAACTTGACCAAGCAACAGATTCGAACCCTCGCCCAAGGCGGGGTGAAGTGCATGCAGCCGGGCATTGAAAGCCTGAGCGCCGCGCAACTCAAGGAAATGGATAAAGGCGTCAGCCCGCTCCAAAACATTCAGTGCTTGAAATGGAGCCGCTATTACAACTTGGATATCAACTGGAATATTCTTCTGGGCTTTCCACAAGAAACCAACGCGGACTACCAACGCCAGATTGCGCTGATTCCCTCACTGCTCCACCTCCAACCACCCGAAAGCACCGGCAAACTATGGCTGGAACGATTCAGCCCGTATTTCATGCGCCCCGAAGAGTATGGCGTGCGCATTACCGGACCGGGAGCGGCCTACGAATACGTGTACGATGCGAAGAAAGTGAACCTGGACAAGATTGCGTACGATTTCGAATATGAGATTGATTGGAAGGTGGACCCGGCCCTCTACGAACAATTGTGCGACCTCGTGCAAGAATGGCGGGCTCGGTATTTCTCTCAAGACCGCCCGTTTCTGTTCTATTCCAAGGCCATGAGTTATGTGACGGTCTACGATGGCCGAACCGATCACCCCACGAGCGAACGGTTTGATTGGCCCTTTTCGTTTCTCCTTGAGTATTGCAATGAAGCCCCGAAAACGCTCGATCAAATCCGTCGAGCTTCAGCCGGCGATCCGGCGGCGGCTCCGGCGACTTCCATCGAAGACGCGGTCTCTACCCTCGTGGCCAAACGTATTGTGGTGGAAGATAAGGGCCGATACTTGACCCTCGCCCTGCCGGTCAATCCGCATCTGTAGGACCGCATCCCATGCGCCGCTACAACAGAAGGAGAAGGGAGACAGTCCCTTATTCTGTCAACGAATTAGTGAATATTTACAATTCCGAGCGCAGCGCCGGGCTTGAGGGAAAACCTACGTGTTTACGCGTTGCCGCCGCTTTCCGTTGGCCCTTGCGTTAACATTTCCGAAAACCGTTTTCCCACAATGTCGGTGACTTTCCCCATAATGTCCGTCACCTCTTTCCATTCTTCCGGGGTCAATTCTTGTTTCAATTGCGGATTCAGTCCCCATTTGGCGCTGACTTGCTGGCCTTCACGATCAACATGGACCGTCAGGATTTCGGTTTCAAGGGGACCTTTCGATTTATCTGATGAAGACGGTTTCCGCGGTGAGGCTTCGCCTGCCACAATGTGTACCTTTCTGCATGGTATGGATAAAGCTCGGGTTCCTTAATATTACTGTGACGGGTTTGGGAGTTGAGTGTCAAATTTACCGGCATCGTGTTGTCCAATCGACAACCACCCTTGTCTCAAGCCTTGCTCTCCGGTTAGAGTCAAGTAAATCAGGTCGGGGACACGTTTTTGACGTATTGATCCAGAGGCTGACTCAATGAGTATTGACTGGAAAGAAATTCTTAAATCTTCCAAAGAAATTCTTAAATCTATCAAAGATGAAGTCATTCCCAAGCGTTGGGACATGCAGGAATTGGCGAGAAATTTCTTTGAAGGCCTGTTTCTTGTGGTCCCGGTGGCCGTCACTATCTACGTCGTCTTTCTGGTGTTTAATGTTATTGACGGCTGGCTGAATATCCCTGTTCCAGGGATTGGATTTATCCTCACCATCGGCATGCTCATTCTTGTCGGCCGCCTTGCCTCGAACGTGTTCTTCCGTGGAGCCTTAGGCTCTCTGGAAAAAGTCCTGACCCGCACTCCCTTTATCAAATTGGTCTATACGTCGCTCAAAGATCTCATCGAAGCGTTTATGGGTGAAAAAAAGCGTTTTAACCAACCCGTCCTCGTCACACTCGTCCCAGGCGGACATGCCGAAGCAATCGGGTTTGTCACGCGCCAAAATCTGGACCTGTTGGGGCTGGAAGATCGGGTGGCCGTGTACTTTCCGCAATCCTACAACTTTGCAGGCAACCTTTTAGTCGTTCATCGAAGTCAAATCCGCGCGCTCAAAACCGACAGCGCGGACATCATGACCTTTATCGTCTCAGGCGGGGTCTCGGGTGGTGCAGCCGATGGGAAGACCGCGGCAACACCTTCTGCTCTTGACAACACTCCAGCGTTACCATCCCCGGCCGAGTCGCACAAGCCTCCTGATTCATCTCAATAATTGGCGTGATCGCGTATTCCTTTCGGGGGAGAGTTGCAAAAAGCTGAATGATTATTCTAATTTATAGAACATCATTTTCATCTATTAGAATACCCATTCACCAACTACTAGAATGAATGTATGGCTGCTCGGACACAACGAAAACAACGCGAATATGAAGCCCGCCGACAAGAAATCCTGGCGGCGGCGGAGTGTCTTTTCTCCCAAAATGGATTTTTCAAAACCAGCATGGCCGATATTGCCGCCGCGTCGCAATTTGCTATAGGTACCCTGTATCGATTCTTTAAAAGCAAAGAAGAGATTTATGTTTCTATTGTGGAAGCCAAATTGGAAGAATTGGCGCGATTGCTTGAGGAAGCAATCGCGCCAGCGACAAGCGCCAACGACAAGATCAAGGCCTTTATCCGAGTGAAGCTCGAGTATGCCGATCAAAATCGAGACTTTTTCCGCATTTACGTTTCCGAATGGAGTGGGTTTGAATGGACCATCAAAAGTGTCCTGGGCGAACGTGTCTGGAAGTTATACACGGCTCAAGTCGATATGGTCGCCGACCTGATCCGTCAAGGCATTCGTCGCAAAGAATTCAGAAAAATCGACCCCACAGACGGGGCGTTCGCGCTCCACGGCATGTTGAACGCCACCACCTATGTCTGGATTTTGCAGGAAAAACCCACCGGGGCCCTTGTCGAAAAACAAGGAGTGATTCGTTCATTGTTTTTGCGTGGTCTAGAAAAGGAAACCGTTGCGTGAGTCGCCGGACGCATCGGGTCAACTCTTGAAGGACAGATGTGTGAATCCAACTCTCACTTGATTCGTTGGTATTTCTCGTCATGACGATCATGCACCCATTCCAGACATGTCTTCGCAAAGCCTGCCAGCCCCTTTTTCTGTTCCTGTGCTTGGTCACGATCCCGGCATGTGGCGAGCAACAAGCCGCGCCTCCTCCCCAAGGTCCTCCGCCGACACCGGTGCGCGTGGCTCCGGTTCTTCGACAAGCAGTGAATCAGACCGTCACGTTGATTGGGACCGTTGAACCATTGAAACGAAGCATCGTGGCCAGCGAAGTGGAAGGGTTGGTCCAAGCTTTTCCGGCAGAAGAAGGCAGGGCGGTCAAACGCGGGCAACTGTTGGCGCGCTTGCGGACAAATACGTTGCAGATCGAACTCGATTCAACCTTGGCCTCACATCGAGAGGCCAGAACTCGCTATCGACAAGCCAAACGAGATCTGAGCCGAATCCGAGTCCTCTTTAAAAAAGAACTCGTCACGCAAAAAGAATTTGACGACGCCCAAGCCGAGGAAATGGCGCTTCGAGAACGCCTGTCCCAATTAGGCACCGAAATCCGACGTGTCCGAGACTCGCTCAACCAATCCAAAATCGTCGCTCCTTTCGATGGATGGATTACGCAAGCATTTACGGAGATCGGACAGTGGGTGGAAGAAGGTGGGGCGATTATCGAGATGGTCGACGTTTCTCATGTGCAAATCGAGGTGCCCCTTCCAGAACGCTATGTGCGCAATATTCAAATCCACGACCCCGTCATCGCAACCTTCGACGGCCTTCCGGAATTTGAGGCCCAGGGCCGAGTCTTCTCTCTGATTGCCCAAGCCGATCGAGTCGCGAGAACGTTTCCGGTCAAGGTGGATATTCCGAATCCCTTGCTGGCTATTAAAAGCGGTATGGTGTCCCGCGTGACGCTTCCCGTAGGTCGGCCGCACGAAGGGCTTGTCATTCCCAAGGATGCCTTGGTGCTGCGCGGAGGCAAGGAGTTTGTCTTTCTCGTCAATGAGGGGATGATGGCTCAGCAAATTCCGGTGACCTCGATCGTTCATCTCGACAACCGCGTTGAAGTCGAGGGGAAGTCCAGGAAGGCATGACCATCGTGGTGGAAGGCAATGAACGATTGTTCCCGGGCCAACCGGTGCGCATTTTAGAACCGTCTGCGACGAATCCATGAACGTCATTCAATTCGCCATCCGATATCCCGTGACGACCACTGTCGGTGTCATTCTGGTGGTCCTCTTCGGGCTCGTGTCTCTCACCAGACTCCCCATCCAACTGACGCCCGATGTGTCCAAAGCCGAGATCACGGTGGAAACGCGATGGCCGGGTGCCAGCCCCAAAGAGGTGGAACGCGAGATCGTCGATGAACAAGAGGAACAACTGAAAAGCGTCGAGGGGCATGAGAAGATGTTTGGGGAAAGCTCTTACGATTCCGCCAAAATCGTCCTTCGTTTTCCCGCGGGGACCAACAACGATACGGCTCTTCTTCGAGTCTCCAATCGCTTGAATCAAGTCAAGAAATATCCCGACGAAGTCGATGAACCCGTGATCAGCAGTGCCGATACGCGCGGCAATGCCATGGGGTGGTTTATTTTCGAACCGTTGGCAGACAACCTCGTGGAAATCGACACGATGCGGGATTTTGCCGAAGACGTGATCAAGGCGCGTTTCGAGCGAATTTCCGGCGTGGCCGCCTCAAACGTGTACGGTGGGCGCGAACGAGAGCTGCGCGTGCTCGTGGATCCGCTGAAACTGGCCACGCGCTCCCTGACCATGCGGGATTTGGCTCAAGCGCTGGACCAGGAAAATCGCGACTTCAGTGCGGGTGATTTCGACGAAGGCAAACGATCGTACGTCGTGAGAACCATCGGCGAGTACCAAAGCCCCGAAGACGTGGGCCATGTCATTATTGCCAGGCGAAACGGCGCGCCCGTGTACGTGCGGGACGTCGCCGATGTTCGCATTGCGTATAAAGACCCGTTGCACGTCGTCCGGGAAATGGGCCGCAATTCCATTGCCGTCAATGCGATTCGCGAGACCGGGGCCAATATCTTGGACACGATGCACAAGCTCCAAGAAGCCGTCCGAGAATTAAACGAGGGGCTCCTCCAACGACAAGGCTTAAAACTCTTTCAAGTCTATGATGAGACGGACTACATCTATGACTCGCTCTCGTTGGTGCAACAAAATTTGATAATCGGCAGCATCCTCGCGGTGACGATTCTCTTTCTGTTTTTACGCACGGGCAGCACGACATTCGTGATCGGATTAGCCATTCCGATCAGCATCATGGGGACCTTCATTGCGCTGTGGGCCCTCGACCGAAACATCAATGTCATCAGTCTCGCGGGAATGACGTTCGCCGCAGGCATGTTGGTCGATAATTCGATCGTGGTCCTCGAGAATATTTACCGGCATCGAGAGTCGGGAAAACCCCTCTTTCAAGCCGCGTATGACGGCGCCACCGAAGTGTGGGGCGCGGTGCTGGCCAGCACGCTCACCACCATTGCCGTCTTCGTGCCGATCGTGTTTATTGAAGAACAAGCCGGACACCTCTTTCGAGACATCGCCATTGCCATCAGTGCCGGAGTCGGGTTGAGTCTGATCGTCTCCATCACCGTTATTCCTTGCCTGTCCGCCCGAATCTTACGGACGAGGAAACACGAGACGCGTCGGACACGCTCTTCCTCGCGCCCTAAAACGTTCACCGGCGAATTGGGTGATCGGGCTCACCGAATGGCCGACCGACGAGGGGTGAATGCCGACAGCATCGGCGATTTCATTTATCGGATGTGCGGCAGTGTCCCTTGGCGCGTTGGGATCGTCCTCGGATTAACCATGTTCGCCATCGGCCTGACGTGGCTTTTGTTACCAAAGGCGGAATACCTTCCGGAAGGAAATCGCAATCTGATCATCGGCATTGTGCTTCCTCCGCCCGGGTATAACACGGAAAAGTTTGTGCGCTTGGGAGAAACGATCGAGAACGTGCTCGCCCCGTATTGGGACGCCCAGCCAGGGTCCCCGGAGGAAGCCGCTTTGGATGGGCCCAGTATTCGCAATTTCTTTTATGTGGCACGTGGGCGTTCCGTGTTCATGGGCGGCCGCACGAATGACGACGCCCAAATCCGAGAGTTGATTCCGATTTTCCGCAAAGCCTTTGCCGAGATCCCCGGGGTCATCGGGATCGTGACTCAGAGCAGTTTATTTCGACGCGGGTTGGGCGAAGGACGGAATATCGATATTGAAATCACCGGCCCGGACCTCGATCGGCTGGTGGCTCTGGGCGGACAAATCTTCGGACAGATTCGAGGCATTTTGCCGGAAGCCCAGGCTCGGCCCAAACCCAGTCTCGACCTGGGCAGTCCTGAAGTCCGAGTGAGCCTGAAACGCGAGCGGGCGGCTGACGTGCAAATGACGAATCAAGAACTCGGCTTTACCATTGACGCCTTGGTGGACGGGGCCAAAGCGAGTGACTACCAATTTGAAGGAGACGAAATCGATCTCACCATTCGCGGCATCGATGACTATGCGGATCGAACGCAAGACCTGGCGAATCTGCCCATCTTTACTCGCGGCGGCCAACTCGCCACCGTGGGAGCCATTGCCGACATCAAACTCGTCGCAGGTCCGGAACAAATCAATCATATTGAACGAGAACGGGCCATTACCATCCAAGTCATTCCTCCAAGCCAAATGCCGCTGGAGACGGCCATGGAATTGATTGAACAGCAGATCATCCTTCCACTCAAAGAAGCGGGGGATCTCGGTCGTCTCTATAATATTCGCCTGTCGGGCACGGCGGATGACCTCACGAAAACCTATGACGCCCTGAAATACAATCTTCTCCTCGCCTTGCTCATTACCTATTTGCTCATGGCTGCCTTGTTTGAAAGCTTTCTGTATCCTTTTGTTATTATCTTCAGTGTGCCGTTAGCCGCGGCCGGCGGCATTCTCGGATTGTTCGTGGTCAATCTCATGGTCACCTATCAACCCTTGGACGTCTTGACCATGTTGGGGTTTATTATTTTGATCGGCGTCGTGGTCAACAATGCCATTCTGGTCGTGCATCAAGCCTTGAACTTTATGGATCCAACCCGGCGCAATCTCTGGAAATCTGGGGAAAGCGAGACTGAGGGCGGCATGTCGGCCCGTCGAGCCATCAGCGAATCCGTGCGATCACGTGTCAGGCCCATCATGATGAGTATGCTGACCACCACCTTTGCCCTGCTGCCGCTGGTCTTGGCCTCGGGCGCAGGATCGGAATTGTACCGAGGCATCGGCAGCGTGGTGCTCGGCGGGCTTATACTCTCGACGGTGTTTACGATCCTGGTGGTTCCAGCATTGTTTAGCCTCGTGATGGACTGGAAACTCAAAAAGGAGACCGCGCCTTCAGAAGAGGGCTTGGTTCCGGAAACTCATCAGACATGATGGAGCTGTTTATGAATAACACATATTCCAGCAGTCACGCGTCTTCCCACCGAGCCCTCGTGCTCGTCATGATCCTCGTTGGAATCGTGTCGTTGTGTGGGGCCGCTCAGCTCTCCTGGGCGCAGGAGGAAGCCGTCTCCCCGGAAGCCCCACCCGAACTTCGGCTCAGCATGCGTGAAGCCATGCAGGCCGCCGTGGATGAGAATCCCACGGTGCAGCTCTTTCGAGAGCGTATTACCCAAGCCGAAGAGCAAGCCGCCACGCAATTCGGGGCGTTACTCCCGAATATTCAGGCCAGAACCAGCTACTCACGGCGACGGTTTTTCCGGGGTGCATTTCCGGGTGGAACGCAAGAAGGAGCCACCAGCCCACTAAATTTCTACGAAGCCCGCGTGTCTCTCACACAAAATATCTTTAGCCTCAGCCTCATTGAACGGTGGCGCGCCGCCCGAATGAACGTCGAGGTGGCCAGCCTCGACTCGGAAACCCAGAAAATGGACACCATGGCCATTGTCGGCCTCGCCTACTTGGAAACGTTACGGGCGCAGAAAGCCGTGGAAGCCCGCCTGGCAGACGTCAGGCTCAACAAGCAACTGCTGCGCTTGGCCATGGAGCGCAAGTCCGCGGGCATGGCTACCAGCTTGGACGTCACTCGGGCCAAGGTTCAATTAGAGAACGAAAAACAACGGCTGCTCGTGGCAAGAAATGAAGATAGTCGGGCTCAACTGAATTTGAGCCGGGCCATCGGCCTGCCTTTCGACGCGAAGGTCATTCTGACCGACAAACTCACGTTGACGAAAGTTGCGCCTCAAACCATCCGCGACGCCTTGCAAGTCGCCAGTGAAAACCGCGTGGAACTCAAAGTCCAAAAAAAACGGGAACGCTTGGCTGCACTTTCGTTAAGTTCGGTGACGATGGAACGCGTGCCCTCTCTCACGGGTAGCGGAGATATCGGAAGAATCGGAAATCGACTCAACGAAACGGTGACCACTGACAATTTACAACTGATGCTCTCCATTCCCATTTTTGACGGAGGGCAGCGGGAAGGGCGCATTTCCGAGAGGCGCAGTGTGGTCCTCCAGGAATCCCTGACGGACTCGTGACATTGCCTATCAAGTGGCGCTGGAAGTTCGAGACGCGCTGCTGACGCTGGAGTCGACCCAACAACAAGTCGCCGTGGCCCAAGATGGACTGCGTTTGGCCTTCCAGGAACTCAATCTCGCCCGACAGCGCTTCGCCGTTGGTGTGGCGACCAATATTGAAGTCACGGACGCCCAAACCTCGGTGGCTCAGGCCAGGGACAACCTCATTGAAGCGCTGTTTAATTTCAACGCCTCTCGCGTGAATCTCGCGCGAGCCCAAGGTCGACTCCAAGACCTCTAGCCCAGAATTTTTATCATGGTCACGTACGACCCACAAATTCAAAACGACGTTCGGGCCCAAGCCAAAAAGCGCCGAACCTTTGCCATTATCAGTCATCCTGACGCCGGGAAAACCACCGTCACGGAAAAATTGCTGCTCTATTCAGGGATGGTCCGCGCTGCAGGGATGGTGGGAAGCCGAAAAAGCTCCAAGACGGCGACTTCCGACTGGATGGAAATGGAACAAGAGCGCGGGATCTCGATCACCGCGTCGGCCATGCAGTTCCAGTACAAACATGCCGTCATCAACGTCCTCGATACCCCGGGCCACCAGGATTTCTGCGAAGACACGTACCGGACGCTGACCGCCGCGGATAGTGCCGTGATGGTCATCGACGCGGCAAAAGGCGTTGAAATCCAAACGCGGAAATTATTCGAAGTGTGTCGGTTGCGCAAAATTCCTGTCCTGACGTTGATCAACAAAATGGATCTGCCGGGACGCATGCCGCTCGATCTCATGGCGGAGGTGGAAGACGTCCTCCGCATTCATGCCAATCCGATTAATTGGCCTGTTGGTTCAGGGCAACAATTCGTGGGAGTCGTAGACCGTGCCACACGACAGGTTTCGCTGTTCAAAAAAATGGCGGCGCAAGGCTCCGCGAAAGCCGGCCGCACGGAAATTTCTTTGGATAGCCCCGAAGCCAAGGCTCTGATCGAGGAAACCTTATTGCAAGAGGTCAACCACGATTTGGAACTGTTGGACGTGGCCGGAAACCCCTATTCGCGTGATGCCTTTCTCAACGGTGAAGTGACGCCCGTCTTTTTTGCCTCTGCACTCACGAACTTCGGTATCGAAAATTTCTTCGATGCCTTTGTGGAGATGGCGCCCGCCGCCATACCACGAACGGCTGATCAGCCTGATGGGACTGCAATCGTCGTGGATCCCGTGGAACGACCCTTCAGCGCCTATATCTTTAAGATCCAGGCGAACATGAATCCCCGTCATCGCGATAGCACGGCCTTCTTACGAGTCTGCTCCGGACGATTCGAACGGGACATGGTGGTCAAACATCATCGCCTGGGACATGACGTGCGCTTGTCTCGGCCACATAGTCTCGTGGCCAAGGACCGCAACACCGTGGATCTGGCGTATCCCGGGGACATCATTGGAATCATCAACCCAGGACAGTTTGCCATTGGCGATACTATCTCACTGAATGACGGCTTCAACTATCAACCGCTTCCCCAGTTTCAACCGGAGGTGTTTGCCAAGATTCATCCCACTGATGTGGGCAAACGCAAAGCCTTTGACAAAGGCATGGAGCAAATGGCCACCGAAGGCACGGTGCAGCTTCTCTGGAGCCTTGATGAGCTCGAATTCCTCGTCGGCGCCGTGGGCCGCCTCCAGTTCGATGTCCTGGAGTTTCGCCTGCGTAATGAATATCGTGTGGAGACTCGACTTGAGCCACTGACCTATGCCTGCAGTGCCTGGTTGGTCGGAGACCCCGACACCTTTCGCACCCCGAGCGATGCCAGGATCGTCAAAGATCAACTGCACCGCCCAATCGTGCTCTTCCGCTCTCCTTGGTCCAAACACTTCGCCAAAGAACACAACCCCGACCACGATCTTCTGGAGATGGGGTAACCGTATTTTCTCCGTCACCGGCCTTGACACTCAAGATTTTCTGGTGTAATTACAAAGTAATTATTCATAATCTTATCGGTGAATTCTATGAAAACTAAAGTTGTCGCCATCGGAAATTCTAGAGGCATTCGGATCCCTCAAACCCTTTTACAACAATGCCAATTGGAAGACTCCGTCGAACTGGAAGCAAAAAACGGACAACTGGTTATCCGTTCCCTGACAAAACCGAGAACAGGCTGGAAACAGGCATTCAAGGAAATGGCATCGAGGGGAGAAGACCGGCTTCTTGATCCTGGTCTCTCTTCAGGCTCCGAGTGGGATAGGACTGAATGGACTTGGTAGTTTCTCGTTTTGAAGTTTACCTGGTCAATTTAGATCCTACGGTTGGCCGAGAAATTCGCAAAACCCGCCCCGGACTCATCATTTCTCCAGATGAAATGAACCACACCATCGATACTGTTATCATTGCCCCAATGACCACAAAGGGACGGGCCTATCCAACCCGTGTGCCCGTGACGTTCCAAGGGAAGAAAGGGCACATCGTTCTCGATCAAATTCGAACGGTAGACAAAAAACGGTTGGTGAGACGCCTGGGGAAAATTAATCCTTCCACCGCGCAAAAAGTGTTGGTGGTTCTGTCTGAAACATTTGCCCCATAAGTCCATCCTCTCACAAGACGTTTCACTATTTCCGCACTGGCAAGCACCACGTTTTTCTTTGCAAGTGCCGGAGTCGATCCCTACAGATGAGTTCTCATAATCTGTTATGATCAATACATCGAAGACGCTGTTGATCAATCATGAAACAGGAGGGGAGTGATGGCCGTTCAAGTCTATGGATGCAATCATATCGTCATCGAAGTCGACGACGCCCAGAAAGCCGTGGAATTTTATTCAGACGTGTTCAATCTGGAAATGCTGCGGGGAGGAGAGGGAGCCGCCTGGTGTAAACTCGGGGAGCATCAATTCCTGGCCATCTTCGAAGTCGAACACCTGCAACCCGATCGCATGAAACACTTCGGCATCATGGTTCGCGATGACGCACAAGTCAATGAAGTGCGGGACAAACTCATCAACAAATACGGCCTGACGTTAGAACCTCCTTTCCGCTGCGACTTCCGCGACCCTTGGGGCAACCGCATCCAAGTCGGCGACCTGCATGACGAGTCACTCGTATGGATGCTGCCTTATCGAGAGGTGCAGGAGACGGGGATTCAGTTTGTAAAATGACTTTGGAATTGCGGACAGTAAATACTTACTTCTAAGATTCCCGACGGTTGGCATGATTTGTCATACAACGTTAACTTCCACTTGTGTAAATTCACAATGGGGCTTTGGGATGTCCTCTCCATCTTCCTTTAGGCCTGCCAAATGAAAATCGATTCCTTCCTGAATTAATTCAAGCACTTCTTCTCTAGTTTCTGCCGCAGCAACACAACCCGGAAGATCGGGCACAAAAGCGCCGTAACTTGTAGGGCCTTCTTCAACAATTACTGTGTATTTCATGGCTCCACCTCGCTATTTGAGACCGGCCTGCTTTAACGCACTGTTCAAAGTCCCTGGCGGTATATCTACATTTGGTTTCCCAGAAACAGTTACTGTACCTGCTTTGGTCTGGTGTTTAAACTGTCTGTGACTTCCCCGCATTCTAATCTGAAACCATCCATCTGATTCAATAAGATTAATAAGTTCTTTGACTTTCATCTATACCTGCATTGCAAAGGCATTTTGCTCATATCTAATTCACGTATCAAGGCTGGTCTTTTCATGGAACTTGTAATTCGGCAACCCTTCGAACACGTAGTCAGAATATGCTTCAAAGAATCAGAGCCACATATCCTTGCCTTGCCAGTAGATGTACTTTTGTGTTGGCACGGTTAGGGTTCCGGACATTATTTCTTAAACAAGCCCTTCAACAACTCCCGTCCTGCCTTCTCCGCCGCCTTCCCCAGGTCCTTTGCGGCTTGACTGAGTGGTTCGAAGACCTTGGGAATCAACTTTCCCGATTTCATGACAGCCTTGATAATGGCCGCATACATCGCTTCGAAAATCTTGGCTGAAACTTGTTGGAGACTGGTGCCTCCGGATGGGTTGCCAATATCACGCAATTCAAAATCTGGCAATGGCACTTGAATGGCGTCGCTGGGGCCCCCGAAGAGGCTTAAGGTAATTTTCGCGTCTTTCACGCTCACTTTTTTAACGTGAACGTCTCTTCCCGATGCTTCTTCATGCGTTCCCTCTTTCTCTTCCGCCTCGTCATCCGACCTCGATCGCGTGTTGCGTTTGACGTTGTCCAGAATGTCGCTGAGGTTACTGCCCAAGAGTGACCCTTCAAAGGTAATGTCCGGCCCCACGATCAGCACCTCTTCGACAATAATGGTCTCAGTCAACACCGAGCTCCGATCGACTTCTATTTGAATGTTCGGAAAGGAAAAGGCATAGGCAGTCTCATAGCCTTCAGGATTTTTGATGAGGAGTTGGGTCAAACTGGCTCGCATGGCCGTGCCGCCGGACAGCAGCGACAGCTCAACGTCCTCCAGGGTCACCGGTACGCCCACGACCTTAGGGCCTATGGTCTCCACGCCGATTTTGACCAGGGCATTTAACGACAGGCCAACAATCAGGATGGCGATGACTCCGAGGACTCCAATAAGAACAAGCAATCTCACAAAAACTTTCATATGAGTCTTGCCTTTCGGAAAGATGATTCAACCGGCATTTGCCAACGTCGCCATAATTTTCTCAGACGTTTTCTTATCGAAATCGCCTCCTGGGCTACACCTGTTCGACGAGTGGGGTTTTTGATCCGTCTGCTACAGTTCACGACGGCCTTCGATGGATTTGGTCAGCGTCACGTCGTCGGCATATTCGATATCCATGCCGACAGGAATGCCATACGCAATTCGTGAGACCTTCACCCCATAGGGCTTCAAAAGGTTCGTGAGATAAATCGCCGTTGCCTCGCCTTCGATGGTGGGATTCGTCGCCACGATGACCTCCTTGACTCCACCGTCTCGTACGCGCAGTTCCAACTCCTTCGCGCGAATGTCGGACGGGCCCACACCGTCCAGCGGTGAGAGCGAGCCCATCAAGACGTGATACAAGCCTTTGTACCCGCGACTTTGATCAACGGCATATAAGGTACTCGGTTCTTCCACGACCAGAATTTTGGTCCGATCCCGTTTCGAATCTTGGCAAATGTCGCACAACTCGCTTTCCGCAATATTGCGACATTGCACGCAAAACGTCACAAATTCTTTGACATCTCGAATAGCATCGGCCAGGCGCAGGGCGTCTTCTTTGTTCACCTTCATCAGATGAAAGGCGAGTCGTTGCGCGGTCTTTTTCCCAATGCCGGGCAACCGCACAAATTCCTTCACCAGCTTGACCAATAATCCCTGTCGCTGCTGTTGCACGCTCATGATTTGTTCTGCACGTGTTCAAACTTGGAAGGAGGCTTACGTCTCGGTCAACACCGCTGTGGGTCCACGTCCCGTTACAACCCAGGGATGCCGAGCCCTCCAGTCAACCCCTTCACTTCTTCAGCCATTAATTCTTTGGCTTTGCGTAACGCTTCATTGGTTGCGGCCACAAGGAGGTCTTGCAACATGTCGGGATCCTCTGACTTCAAGACTTCGGGATCAATCGCCACGTTGGTGATTTGCATACCCCCATTGGCCGTGACCGTGACCATCCCGCCCCCAACCGACGCTTGGACGGTTTTCGCGGCCGCTTCTTCCTGAATTTTTCCTAGTTGTTCCTGCATGGCTTGGGCTTGTTTCAACAAATTCCCCATATTGCCAAAAGGATTCTTGGACATGCTTAGGCCTCCTTCTTTCCCATCACGCGACTCGCCTTCACCACTTTTCCACCAAACAATTCCATAGCGTGTTTCACCATAGGATTCGCTCGTGCCTGTTCCAGTAAGGCCTCGCCATCTTGCTCTTGCTGTTTCGCTCGCATCTGCTTGATGGTGAGCCTGTCGCCTGGTTCTTCGGTCAACTCGACCACGCGAAGGTGAATCGTCGCCCCGGCGACTTCCTGACAGACCTTTGCGATCAATGCACGATTCTCTTCTTTCTGGATTCTTGAACAGGCCACCGATGCGGTTTTGGGAAACCCCACGATGACTTGGTTGCCTTCGATTTTCACCAACATCCCCATTTCCAAAAAGGTTCCAATGTTGGGGGAATTGCGAATCACGGATTCGACGACTCGCTGCCAGTCTTCTTGCCGAATAGCCGGTGAACTCGCTGGGGATGGTGGTTTCGGTTGCGGGGCAGAGACTCTGGGGCGCTGTTCCGTCTTGACCTCAGGCTGTGCGGGGGGAGAAGCACTCGCCACATGTTTCGGCGGGCGGGTTGCTCTTTGCACAGGAGGAGATTGACCCTCCCCCTGACTCGGCACGGGAGCCGAGGGCGACCCAGAGGTTCTGATGCGATTGTCCGGTGATCGTGACGGTAACGGTGATGCCCCGGACAGTGGCCCGCTCTTCTCAACCGGCGTTTTTGAAATGTGTGGTCGAGGATCCCTGGGCGTTTCGGCTACTTGCGGAACCTGCACATTGTGTTGAAGCAGCCGCGCCGCGCGAACGGCGGCCACTTCAAAGACAAAACGGGGATGCGCCGTTGACCGAAGGCGATCTTCGGCTTGGGCAAAGAGATGAAATAACTCTTGTAACTGCTCCACCGAAAACGATCGGGCTTCCGCCAACATTTTTTTTACGTCTTCATCAGGCAAATCCATCAAGCCTTGTGCTTGCTCGAACCCAGGCACCACTGCCGCAATCATCAGATGGCGCATGCGCTCCACCACCGCCCCACAATAGACCCGAAGGTCGTACCCATGAGTCACCACCTCTCCGACAAGTGCGACAGCCGCGGCTGCGTCTTGGGCCACGACTGTCTCCACCGCTCGACCCACCAGTTCGTCAGGCACGGCCCCGAGCATATCTTCCACATCATGCTCGGTAATCGTTTTGCCACCGAACGCCACGGCTTGATCCAACAAACTGAGGGCATCACGCATACTGCCCTCACTCGCTCTGGCTATCGCTCCCAAGCTTCGTTCGCCGATCGTGACATCGATGTGTTTCACGACTTCCTGGAGACGAGCAATGATCTCTCGCCGGGAAATCCGCCGAAAGTTGAAATGTTGACATCGAGACGTGATGGTAGGGGGAATTTTGTGGACTTCAGTCGTCGCAAAGATAAACACCGCATGCGAAGGAGGCTCTTCCAACGTTTTCAACAGCGCGTTAAACGCCGAATTGGAGAGCATATGCACTTCATCGATGATGTAGATCCGATAGGTGCCTCGGAAGGGCGAAAATTTGACGTTTTCGCGAAGCTCCCGGACATCATCGACCCCGGTATTTGAGGCCCCATCGATCTCAATGACATCAACCGAGTTGCCACGCGTAATTTCCAAACAACTCTCGCACTGTCCGCAGGGTTCCGGGGTCTGGCCTTTTTCACAATTCAGCGCTTTGGCCAAAATACGGGCTGCCGTGGTCTTCCCCACTCCGCGCATTCCGGAAAAGAGATAGGCATGGGCCACCTGTTGCCGAAGGATGGCGTTTCGCAGCGTTTGGACCACATGCGGCTGCCCAATCAACTCTTCAAACGTACCCGGACGAAATTTTCTGGCGGAAACTTGGTATTCCATCACTCGTCCTGCGTCACGTGCCTCATCCCTCACCCATTGGCTTCACAGTCATGTGGCCACCCTTCACGGATGACGATCGTAAAACGGGGGCCAGGTGATCCTGTAGCACACAGACTCGCCTGCTTACCGTTGCTTCCTTCCGGACCTGGCGGGGTTCACAAGATTCTGCTGCACAGGGCCTAGCCCCTTTCCGTTGTCAGTGATGAGATCAAAAGGGAGAACCTGTTCGAATCCTACCCTCTTCTCCAGCCTTTGGTTGAGGCTGTGGCTCCACTCTATGCAACGCTGCTCTTGACGTTGTGGCGGAGAGGGTGGGCATTCAAAGTCGCGTGGCGGCGCCCGCCGCGCTCCCGCTAGGGGGCCATGCCCCCTCGCGCCTTCGCTTCGCTCCGGTCACCCCATGAAGGGGGCTCACCCCCTTCACAACCCCCTGTTCGAACCCCACCCTCTTCTCCAGCCATTGGATGAGGCTCTGGCTCCATTCTCAATCTTACTGCTCTTGACGTTGTGGCGGAGAGGGTGGGATTCGAACCCACGGTGCCGTTGCCAGCACACGTGCTTTCCAGGCACGCCGATTCGGCCACTCTCGCACCTCTCCGCATTGCAGGGACTACGGTAAAAGTGTGTCATTTTAACATGGGCCCTGCGGAGCAACAAGGCAACTCGTTTTTGAGGGATATGGCTCTTGTTGACGCGAACATCGCTTACCATTGGCATGACAATAACGGGAGAGAGAGGCCTCCCCTTCAGGTTCCTCATAACTGGCGTTGTTGAAATAGTCGTTGTCGTCGAGAGGACCCTGTCAAAGCCTTATAGAGATGACCGCGAAACAGCATCATCAGGACCACTCCGAAGGGTGTCAGAAGAAGAACCAGACTCATGGCCATCGAGGAAGAAAGCCCGAGATATTGGAACCACTGACTCAACACGGCAAAGGGTAATCCCAACAGCCGAAAAAAATCTAACCCGATCAGCCGGCCGCTTTGGCTCGAAATGGAAAAGAAAAAGGACAACCCAAAAGGAGCGAAAACCACGGCAAGAGGCAAAAACCATTCAATCCAATTTTCCAAGACAAATTCGTAACTGTCTTTGAGGGTCTCAAGTGAGGCACCGGAGCGCCCTTGATACATCAGTTCAGGGACGGGGTTGAGCAAAATAAACAACAGCAGAAAGACCGCCGAGACAATCACCGGCCCATAGGGATTGGTTTGCACGCCCAATTCGAGAATTTGTAAGGGCACCCATACAATAAAACCAATGGTGATCACATCCCAAAAATAGCTGCCTGCCGCGTCCCGCAGATCGCGCCAGACCATTCGCCTGGCGCTCACAACAGCTTGTTCGAGTAACCTGAGAAACGCACCGACCACAAAGGCATTGGCCACGCCGAGGAACAAGCCTCCGAGCATGCCGAAGGCCATCGCCACCCCGGTGACTACATACATGAGAACGGCCATGATCATGACCGCCGGCACGAGCAACCAATTTCTGGTCAATGACCGCCACGTCGCGAGGAAAGCTTGACGATAGAGTTGAAGAGCCGCTGGGACGAACTCCGACATGCGTCGTCGTGGCCACAAGGAATGAAGAAGGCGATTAGGTTGACGATTTCGTCTGGTGCTTGAGGGCAAGAATTTCTTGTTGTTGCCGGTCCCGTTCCTGCTTGATCATCTTTAACCGTTTAGGCCGGTCAAGGGTCCACCATTTAATGCGATCCTTAAACGAAACAGATTGGGGCGACACGCTTTTGAGTGTCTCCTCTTGAAAATGAAACCCTTTGTACGTGTCTCGTGTGTGGATGAATTGCTCGTAAATATTGATGTACAATTTTTTGAGACCCATAGTGAACACCATAGCCTACTCCATTGGATTCTGGCAAGAACCTGTGTTGACACTCTACGCACCGTATGGGTAAATAGAAAAAACAGCGTCGCGTTTACTGCAACCCAAAAGCATGGTGCATTTTAGGCTTCATAACCAGCCGTAACGCTTCGAGTGATCCTCGGAAAATGAATCGATTCATTTAAGCGAGAGTGGCGGAACTGGCAGACGCGCGAGACTTAGGATCTCGTGGGAGACCGTGGGGGTTCAAATCCCCCCTCTCGCACCAATCCACACGATCCTTCTGACTCCGGTATTTTCCATACAAGAACGATCTCAACATGAAATTGGAAGTCACAGAATTAGGGCCGGTTAAGCGTGCGATTAAAATCGAAGTCCCGGAAGACATCGTCAACCAAGAATTCGACCGGGCGTATACCGATCTGAAACGCCAAGCGCGCATCCCAGGCTTCCGACCCGGCAAAGCGCCCATCGCCATGTTGGAAAAACGCTACGCGAAGGCCGTAGAACAGGACGTCCTTCAGCGCTTAGTGCCCACCTACTACCAGAAGGCGATTCAAGAAGCCGGCGTGACACCCGTTCTGGTTGAAATTCCTCCTTTGGAGCGATTGAAAGCCACACGTAACGCCTCGTTCACCTTTACAGCCACCGTTGAAATTAAGCCGCCTATTGAATTACATGATTATCGTCCACCCAATCCGATTTCTTTGAAGCCCGATTCCCGGACCATTACCGATCAAGATGTGGAGACAACCCTGGAACGACTTCGAGAACAACAGTCTCGGCTGGATGCCGCCCCCTCCGGCACTGCCCTGGATGAAGGCCTGTATGCGGTCGTGACGATTGAAGGCTTTTTAGACGGTGAGCCGGTGGAAGGTTCGAAAAAAGAAGGCCTTCTCCACAAAGTAGGGTCTCAGGAACCTGTGCTGGGTCTCACCATTGACGAGGCGCTAGTGGGGAAAAAGGAAGGGGACCAGGCAGAGGTTCGCCAAGAATATCCCGCCACGCATCCGGATACCCGTCTGGCTGGCCAATGCGTCACGTTTCACCTCTCAATCCTTGGGGTGAAGCAAAAAATTCTCCCGACTTTAGATGATGAATTTGCCAAAGATTGCGGGGCCTATGACACCCTCGAGGCTCTCAAAGAGAAGATTCTATCCGAATTGGAATCCGTACTCAAACGGGACGTGGAAGACGGCTATAAGGATCAAATTCTTGAGCGCCTTTTGTCCATGCATCATTTTGATCTCCCCGAAGTCCTGATCGAACGGGAAATTCGCACGATGGTTCGACAACGCCTCATGGAAGAACAACGGAAAAAGGGCGGGAAGTTCTCGATGAATGATCAAATCCAAATGGAACAGGAGGCGAAACGAATCCAAGAGGAGGTCGCTCCAGGGGCTCAAAAACGCGTCAAGCTTGGATTAGTGTTAGAAGCCATTGCGAACAAGGAAGGGATCTCTGTGAGTGACCAGGACATTCAGGAAGAATTCACCAAACTCGCCCAGGGCCTTCAAGTCCCGCTGGAAGACATTCAAAAGATGGTGGAATCGGGTGGGCAAAGTTCACGTCAGGAATTTGAGGATCGCATCCGGGCCGAAAAAGCGCTTCAATTGGTCTACCAATATGCGGTGATTCAAGGGTAAGGCCCCCCGAAAACCAGTTTTGCACAGAAAGGGTAGAACCGTATGTTAATTCCAATGGTTATTGAGAGTACGAACCGGGGTGAACGAGCGTATGATATTTACTCTCGCCTCTTGAAAGATCGCATTATCTTTCTTGGCGCGCCGGTTGATGACATATTCTCCAACCTCATCATTGCTCAATTACTGTTCTTAGAGGCAGAAGATCCGGAAAAAGACATCAACCTCTATATTAATTCCCCAGGTGGGAGTGTGACCGCAGGCCTCGGCATTTACGACACCATGCAATATGTGAAACCACCGATTACGACTATTTGTTTAGGCCAAGCGGCAAGCATGGGCGCGCTTCTCCTGGCCGCCGGCACCAAAGGCAAACGCCATTCCCTGCCCAACGCCCGGGTGATGATTCATCAACCGATGGGAGGATTTCAAGGACAGGCGACAGAGATCGATATTCACGCACGTGAGATTCTGAAAATTCGAGAGCGCCTCAACCAGATCCTTTCGCAACATACGGGGCAGTCGTTAGAGAAAATTAGCCAGGATACCGAGCGAGACTATTTCATGTCAGGAACGGAAGCCAAAGACTATGGCCTCATTGATGAAGTCATTACGAGAACGGTGGAAAAGGAGAAAACCGGTTCGAATGGCGCCTAGCTACTGAACGCCTTACCAAACTGTGCCCTCATGGCAAAGCAGGTCAAATCAGACGCGAATCTTCGGTGTTCGTTCTGCGGGAAAAACCGCGATCAAGTGCGTAAACTGATCGCGGGTCCGACCGTGTACATTTGTGACGAATGCGTGGGCCTGTGCAATGAAATCATGGCCGAAGAGTGGCAAGAGGTCAAAGAAGAAATATCCTCAAAACTTCGAAAACCCGTCGAAATCAATCGCCACCTCGATCAATACATCATCGGCCAAATCCGCGCCAAAAAAATTCTCTCGGTTGCCGTTCACAATCACTATAAACGCATCGCTGCCAATGAAACCGGAGATGTTGAGCTCCAAAAGGGCAACATTCTGATGATTGGACCGACGGGAACCGGGAAAACCTTATTGGCTCAAACCCTCGCTGATTATCTCGATGTGCCGTTTACATTGGCCGATGCCACAACCTTAACCGAGGCGGGGTATGTCGGGGAAGACGTCGAGAATATCATCTTGAAACTGCTGCAAGCCGCGGACTATGAAGTGGAACGCGCAGAGCGCGGCATCATTTATATTGATGAGATCGACAAAATCACGCGGAAGGCTGACAGTCCCTCCATTACCCGCGATGTGTCCGGGGAGGGCGTGCAACAAGCCCTTCTCAAATTAATAGAAGGCACCGTGGCCAATGTGCCGCCGCAAGGCGGCCGGAAACACCCGCATCAGGAATTCATCCAAGTCAACACCAAAAACATTTTGATCATTTGCGGGGGGGCCTTTGTCGGACTTGAACCCATTATCGAACGACGCCTCAATCAAAAACGCATGGGCTTCAAATCGGACATGCCCGCATCGCGGAAGGAACGCGTCCCTTCCCTGTTGACCTATACCCAACCGGAAGATTTGCTCCAATATGGGTTGATCCCCGAATTCATTGGGCGCTTGCCGGTTGTGACCACGCTTGAAGAGTTAGATGAAAAAGCGTTAATGCGGATTTTGACCGAGCCCAAAAATGCCTTGGCCAAGCAGTATCAAAAATTGTTGTCCTTCGACAAAGTGAAACTGAAATTTACGGATGGGGCGCTCAGTGCCATTGCCAGAAAAGCCTACGCTCAAAAAACCGGAGCACGGGGGCTTCGCGCGATCCTCGAAGAGGTGATGCTTGATATTATGTACGAGATCCCTTCTCAAACCGAGATCAAGGAAGTGGTCATTACCGAAGACGTGATTCTGAAGAAGGGCGAACCGTTTACATCTTTCGAACAGTCAAAAAGCATGAAACCCGCGGTTGGCTCATAAAAAGTGGATCGGAGCCTTCCTGATCGCCGGGACAGTCAGAGCAACCGCCGAGAAGTAACAAAGCCTCCCCCCCACCATGGGGCGAACCAAATCCCCGACTAAGCGGTTCCAGATCAATCTCCTTGTCAGACGCCGAGGCGTCGAGTGGCTTTCTTGCGACCGAAACCCTTGTTCTTGCCGCCGCCATCCACTTCGTTCTTGCGCGGCGCGAACTCAAAGCCGAATTTACCGGAGTTATCAGACAGGTCGATCGTAAGATGGGCCGCGAACTTGCGTTTGTTCTTCTTCGATACGAAGCCCTGCAGGAGATCGGTCTTGCCCGTGCCCAATAGTTGCCGAACTTCACCGGCATCGATCGGGCGATTCAGGATCTGCCGGCCAATTTTGAAATCGCAGGGCGATTCATCCCTCAGCCCGTTGCTACAGACATATCGTCTTGGCGTATCAATCACCAGCGCGCCACACTTGGGACAGGGACCGAGTTGGTCGCAATTCTCCGGATCAATGTCGTCGTCCTCGGTGGCATCACCAAAATCAAAGGCCACGGTGAAATCGTCTTTGATCATCAACCCCGCGGCAAATTCGCGACCGAGGCGGCTGCGGAAACCGTTCAACTGGCCGAGGCGCCGGTCACGCAACAGGATGGTCACCTCGTTGGCTGACAACTCCCGCCCGGCGATGGATTTCCAAATCGAGAAATCACACGTCTCGCACACAAACTTGCGATAGTTCTCTCGCACCTTGCCCTTGCCGCACTTGGGACACGACACATCGAGAATGGCGTATTCGTCGTCAATCCGGTCAACGTCACAATGCCGCGCGGCACCGACAATATCCAAGGTCATCCTGCGAATGTGACGCATAAACTCATCGGAGGAGAACTGGTCGATTTCGATCTGCTTCAGTTTCTTTTCCCAGTCGCCGGTCAATTCGGCCGTGGTCAATTCGTCAATCTTGAGGGCGCGCAACAACCTGAGCAACGTCGTGGCCTTGGCCGTCGGGATCAATTCACGGGCATCGCGCAGGATGTAGCGGTTGCGGATTAATTCCTCAATGATCGAAGCGCGCGTCGCGGGCGTGCCGAGACCGCGACCCTGCATGGCTTCGCGCAACTCATCGTCCTCCATCAGTTTGCCCGCGCCTTCCATCGCGGACAACAGGGTCGCTTCGTTGTAGCGCGGTGGAGACTTCGTTTGCTTGCCCTCCATTGCGATCTCGACCGTCTTGGCCTTTTCGGAGCCGTCCTGGGCAACGCCCGAGAGCGGAGGCAACGTCTCGTTGCTTTCCTTGCGCCCCATCACTTGCAACCAGCCGCTTTCAATCAGCACCCGCCCGCGAGTCTCAAAGGTCTGGTCTTCGACGACGGTGCGGCGCAACGTGTTTTCAAAGCGGGCCGCAGGGTAGAACGCTGCGATGAACCAGCGAGTGACCAGTTCATAGATGCGAAGTTCCTGTTCTTTCAGTTTGCTTGGCACCTCCCCGGTTGGAATGATGGCAAAGTGGTCCGACACCTGAGCGTTGTTGAAGATACGCTTGTTTTTGCCATTGATGTAATTTTTTTGGAGTGCCTGTTCGGCCCAGTGACTGATCGGTCGGTCGCCCTTCTCGCCGTCCGGCTGCATGGCGCCCACGCCGGTGCTGGACGAGACCAACGACTGCATGATCTTTCTCGCCACGTCCGGGTAATCCTCGGGCAACGTCCGCGAATCGGTGCGTGGGTAGGTCAGTACCTTGTGGCGCTCGTACAGCGCCTGCGCGATGCCGAGCGTGGACTTTGCCGAGAAACCAAAACGCCGGTTGGCTTCACGCTGGAGCGAGGTCAGGTCAAACAGCATCGGTGCCTGCTGGCTCGATGGCTTCGTGGTTTCGGAAACACTGCCCTCCCGATTCGCACATGTCGCGACGATGACCTCGGCACGGGTCTTGTCCCAGATGCGCTCCGGCTTCGCGGTGCCATGCTGATCCTTGGCCACACCTTGTGTGGCACCCTGCTTCGCCCGAGCGTGTAACTGCGGATCAACCCAGCACCCTTCGTACTGGCCGGAGGCGATCGCGAAGGTGGCCTTGACCTCCCAATAATCACGCGGCTCGAAACGCTGGATCTCTTTCTCGCGGTCTACAAGGAGCGCGAGCGTCGGGGTTTGGACCCGCCCGACCGTGGTCAGTGAAAACCCGCCGCCGCTTGAATTCAGCGCAGTCATGGCCCGGGTGGCGTTGATCCCGATGAGCCAGTCGGACTCCGAGCGACACACGGCGGCACGCTGGAGTGGCAACAATTTATCGCCTTCGCGAAGACTCTCAAAGCCGTCGCGGATTGCCTGCGGGGTCATGGATTGCAACCACAGGCGCTGCACCGGCTTTGAGCCCTTGAAATGGCGGATCAGGTAATGGAAGATCAACTCACCTTCGCGCCCGGCGTCGCAGGCGTTGATGACTCTGTCAATATCCTTGCGCGCATAGAGTTTCTTGATCAGTTTGAGTTGCGATTCATTCTTCTGGATCGGTTTCAGTTCAAAGTGATCGGGAATCACCGGGAGGTTGGCGAGCGACCACTTACCGCGCTCGACTTCGACGCCTTCGGGCGCAACCAACTCGAGCATGTGACCGACCGCCGATGTCACGACGTAGTGCGGCCCCTCAAAGAAGTTTTTCTCGTTCTGAAAACCACCGAGCGCCTTCGTGATGTCGCGGGCCACTGAGGGCTTCTCAGTAATGACCAAGGTCTTGCCCGCTCCTTCGGCAAGGCGAGGGCGAGCCGCTTTCTTCCTGGGAGTCGTGTCAGTGGACGTATGAGAAGGCATCATCAAACTATCGGGGTTTCGGTCCTGGAACAGAAATCCGGTATCCTTATGTCGCTGTCCAACACCCCATCATTTTACTCACTTACGTAATTGAGATCGGTTTCATCCCGGGCCAACGCTATCACTCTGTCGGTCGCGATCTCTCGAGTGGGGTGCCATACCAATACGTTTCCGGGATTCTTGACCGTTGAACGCCGCCGTTCCGCGACGAGTTTGTCTACCCCTGACCTGACCTCCTGATATAACAGGAACCGGGGACCTGTTGAATGCACCCTCGTAATTCCAGGCTTAACAAGAGACTCATGACCTCGGCAAGAGGAAAAGGCGCTTGAGTCAACACCTCGTCAATCGAGACCGGATCATCATGAAAAAGAGCCAGCACCTGCTGCTCCTTGGTGGTGAAGACCGGAGCGGCCGTCTCCTGAAAACCGGCATTCTTTACTTGATCGCGAAAGGGTCCGTCAAGTTGGGGGAGCAATTCTTCAACGACATCGCGCGCCTCTTCAACAAGTTTGGCACCTTGTTTAATGAGCCCATGAGCCCCTTGATGTTTCCCATGTTTGACGGAGCCCGGGATGGCAAAGACCTCACGGTTCTGCTCAAGCGCAAATCGTGCCGTGATCAACGCCCCACTTTTCTGATTGGCTTCCGAGACGATCACGCCTAACGACAATCCGCTAATAATCCGATTTCGGCGAGGGAAATGATACGGCAGCGGTGGGGATCCAAGCGGCAATTCCGACACCACGGCGCCATTGACTTCAATCTCATTCCGTAATTGTTGATGTTCGGGCGGATAGGTTCGATCCACTCCACACCCGACGACGGCAACCGTCTTGGCCTTGGCCGTCAGCGCGCCTCGATGGGCGGCTGCGTCAATTCCCCTCGCCAGTCCACTCACAATCGTAAACCCCATAGCGGCCAAACTGTGACTGAGCTCTTGCGTCATGAGAATCCCCGATGGCGTCGCTTTTCTCGACCCCACAATCGCGACCGCATGATCGTCAGACGAGGGAAGTGTGCCGCGAACATACAACAGAGGCGGTGGATCAGGGATCATCGCCAGCCGACTGGGATAGGTCGCATCCAAAATCGTGACAATCGAACTCTCTCCCTTTTCGATCAGCCGCATTTCTTTGCGAACGTGCGCCACCACGCTTGGATCAGGTTCTTTTCGTAAGGAGGTCACCACGGACGAGCGAAGCCCGGCCACTTGCCGTAACTCACCCGCGGAAGCAGACAGAACCTCCTTCGGCCCGCCAAAATACCGAACGAGTGCACAGATGGTCCCGTCACTTAATCCTTTAACTGACCGTAAGATCAGCCACGCTTCTAGCGATTCCATTGTTCATCTGGCTTGAACACAAGGCTGGCCAACCCTTCGCCTGAGCGAGCGTTACGGAAGAACGGCACACACGACGCAGGGGGGATGGGCCCCAGCCGGCTAGACCACCCCCGCACCTTCTCCTCAGGAACCTCTGATCTATGGTGATAGCGGGATGCAGGGCAAGGCGTCTCGCAGCGAAACCCGAGCCATATCAAAGAGATAAGCGAGGGTTGAGCGAGGACACCACGCCGCCATGCGCCCGATAGGGCCATAGATCAGGGGTTCCCTAACACCACAATATCATACTGCTCAAGAGCAAGCAGGGGATCGACATTCACAATAATCTGGTAATTAAACTCCCGTTGGAGTCGCTCAAGAGTTTCAGGCTCCGTATCTTGCAGCATATCCACGATATGAGGATGGGCCCCGATCACGACTGTTTGCTGTCCGGCTGCTCGTCCGATTCGCCGGATATCCCGAAAAATATCGTACACCACCGTGAGCGCGGATCTTGTATAGCCACGGCCATCACAATCGGAACAAATATCCGAGAGCGTCCGGAGCAAGTCTTCCCGAACGCGTTCACGAGAAATCTCGACCAACCCCAGATCGCTGATACGAGAAATACGCGTTCGCGCTTTATCGTTGGCCATCGCGTCCACGAGCACTTGATAGACTTTGTCGCGATTCCGTCCTCGTTCCATATCAATAAAATCAATAATAATAATTCCCCCGATGCCGCGAAGTTTAATTTGGTAGGCAACCTCGCGAGCCGCCTCCAAGTTGTTTTTCAAGATCGTCTCTTCTTGATCACGCTTTCCAACATAACGCCCCGTGTTGACATCTACCACCGTCATGGCTTCTGCATGATCAATAACAATATGGCCTCCGGACTTGAGCCATACTTTTCGACCCAACGCGCGAGAGATTTCCATCTCAATCCCCAAATGATCAAACAAACTCTCGTCTTTATCGTAATGAAAAATTCGAGAGGTTTGGTCAGGAAGATACCGCCGAACAAATTCTTTGACCGCTTCACATTCTTCTTTCGAATCGATGAGCAGCCGCTTGACGTTTTTGGTAAATAAATCTCGCACCACCCGAAGCGTCAGGTCCAAATCAGTATGCAAGGCGGCAGGAGCAGGAGAGGAATCTTGCTTCTTTAAAATATCTTGCCACATCGCGGTTAAAAACCGGACATCAGTTTTGAGATCCTCCTCGCTCACGCCCTCGCTCACCGTCCGCACAATGTATCCATAGCCAGGCTCACGAATGCGTTTTATGAGGTCTTTGAGACGACTTCGCTCATCTTCCTCGGCAATACGTCGTGAGATCCCAACATGATCGACGTTCGGCATCAGCACCAGGAACCGTCCCGGCAATGAGCAATAGGACGTCACCCGGGGGCCCTTGGTTCCAATCGGGCCTTTGGAAATCTGGACGACGAGTTCCTGGTTTTCTTCCAATAACTCTTGAATGGGCAGCACCGTTTGCCGTCGAGGACGCGGGAACTCCGGCCCCTTCTCATCTTCATCGCTTTCCACTAAGATATCGCCGGGTTCCGTGCCCACCGACAGATCCGACACATGCATAAACGCGGCACGCTCCAGCCCAATATCAACAAACGCCGCTTGCATACCGGGCAGCACTTTCACGACTTTGCCTTTATACACGTTGCCCACAAAATCCTTTTTCTTTGCTCGATCCACATATAATTCTGTGACAACCTTATTCTCTAGAACCGCCACGCGCGTTTCTTGAGAGGTGATATTGATGGCAATCTCAATGCCCATACCTACACTCCTTTATTCTCTCAACCAAGACACGTGCGACTCGGTGGGGAAATCTCTCGCCATGCCCGCCCAGGGTCATCTGCCGAAAAGCGTGACATGGATTATACGTTTCGTCAAATGGTCAATACCGGCACAGAGCAGGGAGGGAACCCATGTGAACGGCTCACGCCAATAACGTCAGCCTTTTCTTCCTCACACTGAACAGCAGTCCCAACGCTGCCATCGTCATAATAGTCACACTCCCCCCATAACTGAGTAATGGCAAAGGCATGCCGACGATGGGTGCCAGACCAATAGTCATCCCTACATTAACAACCATATTAAATGCCAACATGCCCACAAGCCCAACGGCCAACAGGGCGCCCAACATATCTTTGGCCTTCGCCGCAATCTCCAGCCCCAATACCAACAACGCGAGAAAGAGGCTGATGAAAAACAAACCACCCAAAAACCCCCATTCCTCGGCCAAGACCGCAAAGATAAAATCCGTGTGGCCTTCCGGAAGAAATTTAAATTGAGTTTGCGTCCCACCGTGGAACCCTTTTCCTATTAATTCCCCCGAGCCCACGGCAATGCGAGATTGCAGCCCTTGGTAGCCTTTTCCTGCCGGATCGTAGTCAGGATCCACAAAACTTAAGATCCGTTCCTTTTGATAGTCATGAAGAGAACCCCATAATTCACTCCAGGCAAAGGGGAAAAGCATCAACGCCGACAATAGCACCAACCCCCAAGCCTTAGACTTGACGCCTACAGCAAAAAGCAAGATGACATAAATCGACAGAACGCTGAGACTGCTCCCCAAATCCGGTTGCTTCAAAATCAAAAAAACCCCCGGCAAGGTGATCAACGCCGGCACGATAACCCGATACCACCAACCCCGCCGAGTTTGGGTGGAATAATAGACGGCCAACACGAGGAGAATCGGAATTTTCACAAATTCCGACGGCTGAAACGCTATGGGGCCCAAGGAGATCCATCGTTGGGCACCGCGACTACTCTTCCCGTTGAAGAGAACGACCACGAGGAGAAGCAACGCTAATCCGTACAGCAGATACGACCATCGAGCTAATTTATGGTAATCAATTCGCGACACCACCAGAAAGGCCAAACTTCCCACACCAACCCATATCGCCTGTTTCACATAAATAGGA
Organism: Nitrospirales bacterium; assembly: GCA_965247845.1. Classification (GTDB taxonomy): domain Bacteria; phylum Nitrospirota; class Nitrospiria; order Nitrospirales; family UBA8639; genus Bin75. Next base: position 1,413,056 of record OZ252040.1, read on the forward strand.
AACCGATCCCCGGCACTCTCTGCCGTCACGCTATAAATGGTCAAAATCCCAATGGATGCCAACGCGAGGATGACACCGCAAAAACACCAATCAAATCCGTCTAACCCTCGACTGCGGCTCCACTGTTCACCCATGCAACCGCTTCCCCTTTTTCATCATCTTGTGGGAAGGCAACGCACGAGACGCCCGTGTGCTCTTCTCCCCATCGACCCCATATGACAAATAGGCCTCAATCAGTTCTTTTGCCAGGGGGGCTGCCACAGACCCGCCGTGGCCCATATGCTCAAGCAACACCGCCACGGCAATGCTGGGATTTTCTAAGGGCGCATAGGCGACAAACCAGGCATGGTCTCGAAACTTCTTGGGAACGTCTTCTTCAGAGTCTGCGCGTAATGAGACCACCTGCGCCGTCCCGGTTTTCCCCGCGATCCTGACCATCGAAGATTGAGCCTGTTGTGCCGTCCCTTCGGTGACCACCGCGGCAAGAGCCGCTTGCATGCCTTCCAGTTGATGCGGTGGGAGCGTCAGGGGGGGGGCTTCCGTCGGAGTCCACTGCTCAATCCATTCGCGCTCTCGCCCCCGCACTCCCCGAACGACATGCGGTTGAGACGGAATCCCATTATTGCCAATCGTGGCGATCACCTTCGCCATTTGAAGTGGGGTAACCGTGACATAGCCTTGCCCGATCGACGCGGAAATGGTTTCACCCGGGTACCAGGGTTCCCCTCGTGTTTGCCGTTTCCATTCCGGGGACGGGAGAAACCCTGTCCCTTCGGAAGGGAGGTCAATACCCGTTCGCGCTCCTAACCCAAATTGTTTCGCATAGGCCGCAATCGTCTCCATCCCCAGGCGATGGCCTACGCGATAAAAGTACACATCACACGAGTCGGCCAGCGCCTTATGTAAATTAACCGCGCCATGACCCTCCGCTTTCCAGTCCCGAAAGGTTCGCTTACCCAATTGAAACCCTCCACCACAATGGAGCGTATCGGTGAGGTCAATCGTATTGGTCTCAAGGGCAGCCGTCGCGATAATGATTTTAAATGTGGAACCTGGAGGATACTGCCCTTGAATCGCTCGATTCGTCAGAGGATGGCGTGTATCCTGAAGAATTTTGTTCCATTCATTGGAACGTAACCCACGGGATAAGGCATTGGGATCAAAACTTGGGCGACTCGCCAAGGCCAGCATTTCTCCCGTTTGAGGATCTAAGGCAGCAATCGCTCCGGCTTCTTCTCCCAACAAATCTTCCGCCAATTTCTGTAAACGAAAATCAATCGTGAGATGCACATCATTTCCCGCTTGAGGTTTGTCCACGGAAATCATGCGCTTCTCGTGACCCAAGGCATCGACTTCGATGAGTTTTCTCCCTGCCCGCCCTCGCAACGCCTTATCATAGATCCGTTCCACGCCATACTGGCCTATGAAGCTGCCCAGGGAAAGTCCTTGAAACGCTTCACGGGCGAGTTGCTCCTCTGAGACGATCCCAACATAGCCAAGCACATGGGCGGCATAGGGTCCTTGAGGATTGTTCCGCTGAAATTCCGGACGAATCACCACACCGGGCAGATCTAACCGATGCGATTCGACAATAGCCGCTTCTTTGAGACTGAGGCCTTCCTTAAGGCGGACCAGCGTTCTCCTTCCCTTGGCCTGAATTTTTTTGTTCAGCTCACGCTCGTCCAACGACAAGAACTCGATGAGTTTTCCAATCAGGGCTTCACGGTTTGGCACATCGTTCAGTTGCACATACAAATTGAAACTCGGGACATTATTCGCCAGCAATATCCCATTCCGGTCATAAATGAGTCCGCGAACCGGATGTAACAACACCGATCGGGTGCGATTATCATGAGAGAGATTTCGATAGTGCGCCCCATCGCGAACTTGAAGCTGCCATAACCGCACGACCAACAGCCCCACGATAATCAACACCCCAATTTTGATGAGAAGTAATCGTCGTTGGATTTCCGCGAATTCAGTTGATTGGAGACCAGAATCAATCATTGCGTACTTCACCGACAACCATCATCATGATGAACCCCAAGCCATCCTTTACGCACTTTGAGCTTCGACCATCCACCGCACAATGACCCAATTGGCCACGATGGCCACAAGTCCATCCAAGATCGCTTGAGGAAGTAAGGTAGAGGAAAACCCATAGAGCACCTCTCCCAGGCCCATTCCCATACGTGACGACAGTAAAAACACGATTGCCGAAAGAAGGGAACACGTCATGATCGGCAAAAAGGCTGCATAGGATGCCCTATTGAATAAATTTTGCGCGAAGACGCCGGCTAAGAATCCCACCCCGGCTTTTGTGAACGTATTCAGCCAAAGCGTACTGGCAGAAAATAAATCTTGTACAAACCCCAGGCAGAACCCCACGATAAACCCTTGAACCCGTCCCGTCCAAAATCCCACTAAACAGGCGGTGACGAGACAGAGATCCGGCCGGATTCCAAGGGGACTCAAAGAATATAACAAGGTGGCCTGCAAGGAAAACAGGAACAGAATGAATACCGCATACGCACTGATCTTCATGGAGTTGGATTCTGGCGCTTTTGGGAAACCAACGCTTGATCAAGGGACATCATGGCGTCTGGTGATCGAGGAGAAAGGACGATCAGCACTTCGTCCAATTGTCGAAACTGCACCGCGGGGACGATTTCGGCGGTTTGAAACAACCCGTCTTCACTTTCTTCAACGCGTGACACTTCCCCAATCAACACACCTCGAGGAAATCCTCCAGTCAGCCCCGACGTGATCACGGCATCGCCTTTTTTGATTGAGGAAAGCGGGGGGATATATTTCATGCGCACAAGGCCCTGCGATGTTCCTTGAACAATCCCTTCATCCCGCGTTCGTTGGACCACTCCCGTGATAGCAACGTTCGGGTCGATCGCCAACAAGGCAATACTCGTGGATCCTGCGGTTCTGACGATTTGCCCCACCACCCCGGTCGGCGTGATGACACCCATTTCGACTCGAATGCCGTCATCTTCACCTTTATTCAGAATCACGCCTTGATACCAATTCGACAGACTTCGGCCAATGATCCTTGCCGCCACCGTCTGAATCGATGCTTGCTTCTGAAATTCCAATAACGCGGCTAATCGTTCTGCAGCCAGCGCCTGTTCTCGCAATTGATTCAATTCACCTTTGAGGTGCTGAACCTTTTTCCGAAGCTCACGGTTTTGTTCGGAGACGCCCTGGAGGGCAATATACTGCATCCACCACTCACGTATACCCCGATCAATTGTCGCCATCCCTTCAATAGGAATGGCGACGATGTCGGCAAAGGGTTGGCCTATCTTGTGGAGAAGGAATTGGGCGTGCCGAGGTAGGAGGGCGAACACGACAAAGGCAACCGCGAATACGACCACGCTGATCCGCCTCGCGCCGGAACCCCAAAATACTCCAGGCCGAAACCGGCCACTCATAAGAAGTTGTTCCTTTACGAACTGACGGTCGACATAGAGGAGACACTCCGCAGGAGGGTGAGCTCTTCGAGCGTTTTCCCGACTCCTAAGACCACAGAAGTGAGCGGGTCATCGACGGTGACAATAGGAAGCCCGGTTTCATCTCGCAACCGAGCATCCAACCCGCGTAACAACGCCCCGCCTCCTGTCAACACAATCCCGCGATCAACAATATCCCCTGCCAATTCAGGGGGGGTATGTTCTAAAGCCAACTTAATTGCCGAAACAATGGCCCCAATGGATTCTTGCAGGGCTTCCCGGACTTCAGTGTCTTCCAGCGCAATGGTCCGGGGAATGCCTGAAACCAAATCCCGCCCTTTGACCATCATTTGGGCTTTCTCTTCCAACGGATAGGCAGAGCCAATATCCATTTTCACTCGCTCGGCCATATGTTCGCCGATCAACAAATTATGTTCACGCTTCACATGACTAATAATAGCCGCGTCAATTTGGTCACCAGCTATTTTCACGGATTCACTATAGACAATGCCCCCCAATGAAATGACGGCGACATCGGTCGTGCCCCCTCCAATATCGACCACCATGTTCCCTGAAGGCTCGGTGATGGGCAGCCCCGCTCCAATGGCCGCCGCGACAGGTTCTTCAATCAAATAGACTTCGCGAGCACCAGCTAACTCCGCTGACTCTTTCACGGCTCGCTGTTCAACTTGCGTGATTCGTGAAGGCACGCCAATGATGATCCGGGGCCGGACAAACGCCGTACGATTGTGAACCTTGGTAATAAAATAGCGAAGCATACGCTCGGCCATTTCAAAGTCCGCGATGACCCCTTCCTTCATCGGACGAATGGCTGAAATGTTTCCGGGAGTGCGTCCGACCATTCGTTTGGCTTCGCTCCCCACGGCTAAAATTCGACTCGAGTGCCGTTCAATAGCCACGACCGACGGCTCATTCAACACAATGCCTTTCCCCTGGACATAGATCAAGGTATGGGCCGTCCCCAGGTCAATGGCCATATCACTCGAGAAGAGGCTCAAAAATTGACTGATCAATCCCATAATCTTTTCGCTAGCAGGTTGTCCAAGAAGAAAGACAACGACTCACATCCGGCGACAAAGGGAATTCTGCTTTTCTGAGAGACGGACGTTCGAAGAGAAGGGCGAACAATTCATCAATTGTTCGCTCTCCGAGCAACCCCGACACGGGAAACTGTCAACACTAGAATTTTCTCAGTATAGCAGACCTCTCCCCTAACCTCAAAATTCTGTATGGGTCCACCACTCCCCGATGACAAACGCCGGGGATTGTCAATGTTCACTCATTCGTTGACAGAATAAGGAGATGTCTGTCTTCTCCCTTTTTTGTAGCGGCGCCATCTTATGGCGCCTGCCGTTGGCCGCATAAGGCATGTCCCGGGCTTTGACCCGGGATGCGGCCCTACAACGGCTTTAGCAGGGATCTATCGAGGATCAGGAATGACCGAAGGTTGAGGCTCTTTTCATACCAATGACGGTTTTACAAAGGTCTCTACAAAGGGGAGGAACAGAAGGTGTCCCTGGGATGGGCCAGACGTGAATGATCCCCGGGGCTTCGACAACTCGCCATCTCCTAAACCACCTGTCCGTTCGGTAGACACGGACAACCTACCTAGGGAGTTTCTCCGATTTGGCACCGCAAGGTCACGCGGTTGCGTTCGCCAACCCGCTCGTAAGCGTATTCATCCGCAAACTTTTTCGTGAGATAGATGCCCAGACCCCCAATAGATCGATCCTCCAGGGACGAAGTGGTATCCGCCTCAGGCGCGTCGTCGAACGGGTTGAACGCGGGTCCGTTATCTTCAAGCCGAGCCACCACACACGTTCCTTCCAAAGACAGACACAACTCCAGTTCCGGTCCGGACACCGCTTGCAGGGAGTAATTCACACTATTGGTGATCAGTTCTTCAAGCATCAGATTCAGGCGATTCTGCAACCCCATATCCAGATCGTGGGCACTGGCAAAGTCTTCCATGAACCGCTCCAGTTCGGTAATCGAGGACAAATCCGGGCTCAAGGGAATCTGTTCCATTTCAGTAGGGGACGGCCCCTATGCCGTCCCAAATATGACCAAATCATACACTGATAGATTGCCTGAGTATACCATGGAAGCCGCCCCGTCATGGCCTCTTTTGTTGCGCTGAATCAACAGACACAGCCAATTCCAAATGGCAACAGACAGACGGGTCACGCAACCAGCCAAGCCGTGACAGAAGGGGTATTGACCGGAGTACGGGTGAAGGGAGGCTGGCATTATGCAGCCACTATCAACCCTGCCGTAATCCATGCGGACCCCATGATGGGATCCAGTGGAGTACTATCAGCACTCGACACGGACGGGCTGGTGTGTGTCTTATGCCTAGTGACCCTGAATAGGGCGTAGCCACAGACACATGCTGTTGAAGCAAAATGAGGGGAATGATATTCTATGTTTTTGTTTAACGAAAACAGCTCATAAAAGGCTGGGCCTGGGCGTTGGGTGAGGGGTGCAGGGGCTTGCTTTATCAGTGAGGCCGAATTGGAGGAAAGAGCTATGGAGGAAAAACCTAAACTATCTGTTCAAACCGAACAGGCAGACCAGGCCACGATCCTTATCGTTATCGGGCGAGTGGATGGCTCCAGTGTGGGAATCCTGGAGAATGCCGTACAGGAACAGATCGGTGCCGGTCATAAAACTCTGATCTTTGATTTCAAGGATCTGAGTTATATTAGCAGCGCCGGGTTGCGTGCGCTGCTGATCGCGGCTCGGCTGACACAGAAGGAAGGAGGCAAAGCGCTGTTCTGCGCCCTTGCCGAGCACATCGCTGAAATCTTCGAGATCAGTGGGTTTAATGAGATTCTGGACATTCGCGCCACCCGAGCCGAGGCTCTTGGGGCGCTGTGAGCAACGGCTCATGCCTGAATGGTCGGGGCAATGATAACAATGAAGAAAACTGACTCGCGATACCAGAGATGAATCAATCACCAACTCAGGTGCTTGTCGTCGATGACGAAGAAGATCTTGAGTTACTGGTGCGCCAGAAATTCCGCCACCGGATCCGTGCCGGGAACCTGAAGTTCCTTTTTGCCCGCAATGGCAAAGAGGCACTCGATGTGCTGAAGGAAAACCCTGATATACACCTGGTCCTCTCCGATATCAACATGCCGGTGATGGATGGTCTCACCATGCTGAGTCAGCTTGCGGATGCTGAACAGGACGTGCAGGCGGTGATCGTATCCGCCTACGGTGATATGAAGAACATTCGCACCGCCATGAACCGCGGGGCATTTGACTTTCTGACTAAACCGATTGATTTCAACGATCTTGAAACGACCATCGAAAAGGGCATCAAGCACGTTCACGCCCTGCAAACTGCCCTGGAAACCCGGGATCGGCTGGTGGCCATCAAGCAGGAACTTGATATGGCCCGAGAAGTCCAGATGTCCATTCAGCCGAAGGAGATGCCGGACAGCGAGACCCATGCTGTCAAGGCTATCATCATCCCGGCCCGGGAAGTCGGCGGGGATCTGTACGATTTCTTTTACATTAGCGAGTCGCACGTCGGATTGGTGATTGCGGACGTGTCCGGCAAGGGGGTGCCTGCGGCGTTGTTCACGACCGTGACCCGGGCCCTGCTGCGAGCGGCCTCATCAAAGGACTACTCCACACCAGGCGATTGCCTGAATACCGTCAATGAACTGCTCTGCGAGGCCAACCCGTCCTGCATCTTCATCACGCTTTTTTTCGGGGTGCTTGACCTGCGGAGTGGCGAACTGAACTATTGCAACGCCGGGCACAATCCCCCCCGACTGCTGCGGGCCGATTCCCGGGTCGAGGTGGTGCCCAAAACCGGTAATCTGGTGCTGGGGATACAACCTGACCACCAGTATCACAATAAACAGATTCAGCTTATGCCTGGTGACACCCTGTTCCTGTACACGGACGGGATCACGGAAGCGGAAAACCTCCATGAGGAGGAGTTCACCGAGTCACGACTCGACAAGAAGCTGGCCAAACTTGCCGGTGCGAGTTCGGAACAGGTAGTCACGAGCATCGTGGACGCCGTGCATGAATTTGTCGGAGATGCCCCGCAATCGGACGACATTACCTGCTTGGCGGCACGTTTTCTGGCAACCCTTCCGGATACCTCGTAAGCGACACGACCCTGCTCTGCCCATGACGATGCGGATGATCCTGATCCTGTTGGTGGTTCTGGTAATGTCGTGGGTCCCGGCTCAGGCGGACTCCGATCAACAAACGATTGTGTTCGGTCAGTCCGCGGCACTCACCGGCCCGGCCCGCGAACTGGGTATAGGCATGCGCCTTGGACTCCTCGCAGCATTTTCCGAGGTCAATCGCGACGGCGGCGTACATGGTTCCCGACTACACCTCGAATCGCTGGACGACAGATACGAACCAGAGGCAGCCATCGTCAATACCCGTACCCTGATTGACGAGTACAAGGCGTTTGCCCTGATCGGTGCCGTTGGCACTCCAACGTCAAAATCGGCCCAACCCGTCGCCACGGAGGCGGGAGTTCCTTATATTGCCCCTTTCACCGGTGCTGAATTTCTGCGGGACGCGAAGGAACGTCCCAACGTGGTGAACGTGCGGGCCTCCTACTACCAGGAAACCGAGGAAATGGTGGTCCGACTTCACGAGGATCTGGGCATAAATCGGATCAGCATTTTCTACCAGAACGACTCCTTCGGGCAGGCCGGACTGAGCGGGCTGCGCCGCGCGGTCACTCGCCACGGGCTGAGCCTAATTGAAGAGGTGTACTATACCCGCAACACGGAAGCCGTCAAAATCGCCCTGCTGGATTTGCGCCGCGCCAACGCCGAGGCCGTGGTCATCGTGGGTGCCTATAAGCCTGCGGCAACCATGATCCGGTGGGCGAGACGACTGAACTTCAATCCCTACTTCATCAACATTTCATTCATCGGCAGCACCGCCCTGGCGAAAGCGTTGGGGGCCGACGGGACCGGCGTGTACGTGACCCAGGTTGTCCCGTTTCCGCGGGATACCACCCTGCCGATCGTCGCGCAATACCAGAAGGCTCTGAAGGAATTTGACGCCAACAGCGAACCGAGTTTCGTGTCGCTGGAAGGCTACCTCGCAGGCCGCATTGCCATAGAAGGCCTGCGGCTGGCCGGCCCGCTTCCTACCAGGAAGAGCTTTCTCCAGGCTCTGATACAGGCGGGAACCATTGATCTGGGCGGGTTTCATCTACGCTACGGCGTCAATGACAATCAGGGTTCGGACCGAGTGTACCTGACCCGCATCGATGACAGGGGGCGCTTCCAGGCGGTAGACAAGATGTCGGCACCATGAACGAATCCCCTCCCACCGAGTCCCGGGACCCGACCGAATCCAGCGCACCCGTGAGGCAGGTGACACCTCTGGCCATTGAAGAGCCGGCAACCGGACGAAAATTCCGGGTGGGGGTCGGCGCAAGGCTGTATTTCGTGCTGCTGGGCGCCGTTATCCAAATAGGGGGTGCTACTCTGCTGGCCTATTTTTCCTTCAACGAAACCCTGAGGCACGAAATCCGGCTGGCAGAATACAGCATGCCCAACCTGATCAATTCTGTAGACGTGGCCCGGAAAAACGCCATCGTGGTCAACGGCGCATTTCGTCTGGTGTCGGCGTCCTCGAAGGAGGAGCATACGGCCGTGGTGGAAGCCATGGCTCGAGAAACAACTTCTCTCGAAAACACCATCCTGGAACTGGAAGCCCGTTCGGCCTTTGGCGAACAAACCCGGTTGATCAGGTCACACCTGGAGGAACTCGGCAAGCATCTGGACGTGATCAAGCGCTCCTCCGCGCGGCGTCTGGCCATTGGCCAGGCACTCAACGTCTTCATTGACGAGCTTGGCGAAACCACCAGGCGCGTGGAACGTTTGCTGGTCCAAGCCATTGATGATCAGGCCTTTTACCTGGTCTCAGGATTGCGGCGGTTGGATGAGCCTAGCCACCCCATCGGCGAACGGGCGTCGGAGGACGAACTGACCGCCTACCGCAATCTGATTACCGTGAACCAGTCCGCCAACCTGGCTGTGTTACTGCTGGATGAGGTCCTGGTTATGGCGGATCGCCAGTTTCTCACCCCCTTGGAGGAACGATTCCAGAGTGCCGTTCTGAATTTCATGTATGCCTATTCGAAGCTGCCGGCTTCCATGCAGGACGACCTGCTTGAAGAAAACCTGACTCGTCTGGATGAGATTGGGCAAGGCCCGGAGGGGGTCATTCTGTTGCGCCATGAAGCGCTGAGCAGGCTGGAACAGGAGCAGGACGCCTTGGCAAGGGCGCATGCCACCTCCGAATTGCTCGTGTCGGAGATCAACAGTCTGGTTGCGCAGATCAACGAGGAGGCCATTCAGTCCAGCGAGGCTTCCCGAGCCGCCGCCCAGACAGGGATACTCCTGCTGATTCTGCTCAACGTTTTCGGTATCATGGGCGCTTTTGTCTTAGGCTCGCTGTTTGTGAGGCGCTATCTGGTACGCCGTCTGGTGGGACTGTCCAGCGCGATGCGCGGGATGGCCAGTGGCGACCTGGAGGTACCGTTACAGGTCGAGGGAAATGATATCGCCAAGCCAGTGAAGGGGTCTGCCAATTACTTCACACGGAGAATACGGTATTTCATCTGGAATGATGAGGTGACCGACATGGCCAAGGCGCTGGAGGTATTCCGGCGTTACGCCCACGAGGTACAGCGACTGAATCTTGTGGAAAAATTGGCGGAGGAACTGGATGCCAAGAACGAGACCCTGGAGCAGACACTGAATAATCTGAAGGACGCCCAGGAGCAGGTCATTGCCGAGCAGAAACTCGCGTCTTTGGGTCAACTCACCGCTGGGGTGGCACACGAAATCAAGAATCCGCTCAACTTCGTCAGTAACTTTGCCAATGTCTCGATTGAGCTTGCGGATGAGATTGAGGAGCTGATGAAACAGCAACAGGACACCGACCTTGCGGAGATCAGGTCGATTCTGGATGAATTGCGGATAAGCCTCGGGAAAATCAAAGAGCACGGGAAGCGAGCCGACGACACAGTGCGTAGCATGCTGGAACATTCCCGAAGCAAAGAGGGGGAGTGGCGCAAGACGAACCTGAACGCCCTCTTGAAACAGTACGTGGACCTGTCCTATCACGCCCTACGCGCCGAAGATAACTCCTTCAACACGAGTCTGAAGGAGGATCTGGACCCGAACATGGAAGAGATCACGGTCGTCCCACAGGATATCTGTCGCGTGTTCCTGAATCTCGCCACCAACGCCTTTCAGGCGCTGAACGAAAAGCAGAAAAAGTTGGATAGAGATTATGAACCGGAACTGTCTATCTCCAGTCGGCAGTTGGAGAATCACGTGGAGTTCTGCATCCGAGACAATGGTCCCGGCATCCCGGAGGAAATACGCCACCGGATTTTTGAGCCCTTTGTGACCACCAAGGACCCGGGGAAGGGCACCGGGCTAGGGCTGTCCCTGACCAGCGACATCATGGTGCGTCACGGTGGGTCCATCCAGGTCGACACGGAGGAGGGGCAGTACACCGAGATGCGTATTGTGTTGCCGCTGGAGCCCCCTGCAGAAGCCCTCAGCAGTATGGAAAATAATACAGAATGAGCTACGGCACGGCAAAACCGTGTACTCGTCATGCCTCATTTCCTTCCCACCGCGTGAACCGCATCCGATAAGCCGCTTATCGGGACACCCTTTCCCGGAAGAATCGTACGCGGCCTCAAGGCCGTGGCGGGCGAAGAATTGCAGAATTTTGAGTCGGTGGTGGGCATCTTTGGGTGTCATCTCCCAACGATGCCAGAATTGCGCTACTCGATAAAACGGGACTTATATCTTTAGGTTAACAATGACCGGTTTTCTTAGAAAAACGCCTTGATTTGTAGCCGCCGCATCTCATGCGGCCAGAAAAATCGCGGCATAAGGCATGTCCCGGGTTTTGACCCGGGATGCCGCAGCTACAATAAGGAGAGGGTGTCAACTATTCTATAGAATCCCTGATAAAATCCCTTGATGCGAAAGCCGACGTAGTGGACTTGCATGGCCTCTCCTCCTGCTTCGAGGAGTGCCAAAGGTTTCTGAACTTATACAGTATCATGCATTGTACTCACTGGCAGGCCCGCTCCTCCGTCTCACGTCCCAACGAGGCCGCAAGCCCCCGCCTCGTCGGCGCCATCCTCGCCGAGCAGAACGACGAGTGGACCATCCAAAAAGTTTTAAGTGTAACTGCAAAGAGTGCAATACATGACATTGGATTCTGTAGCTCCATTGGGCTATAGTTTCGCCCATCAGACAGCCTGAGTGTCCCGGCCCTGCCCTACGGAAGCCGCGTGGGGCAAAACGCTACTACCCCACGACTCGGGGAAACAGCAGTCGAGTTCAAAGCGAGGAGATGCCATGAGACGTATTTCATACCGGATAAGCATGTTGAAGCGAATGATCGTAGCGGGGGCCGCCCTTGCCATGTTTCTTCTGCCGGCGTTCACACCCGATGCGCGCGCGTCGGATTCGAGATGGTATGTCGGCTTGAGCGTACCGGTCATGTTCCTTGACGACTCGGAGAGCGTCACGAGCGGGACCAACGTTACCCCAATGGGCGATATCTCGTACGAGGCGAACGCCGTCAACTCGTACAAGGCTGGGTTCAAGGTCAGTGGCATGCTGGGCTATGAATTCGGCAACGGCTTCCGGATCGAGGGCGAGGCGTTCTTTGCCAGGGCCAATCTCAGCAAGCTGACCTACAGCGGAATCACCTCTCCCGCGTTGCCGGATGGCGCTGTTCCGGCCAAGGCCCTCCCCGTGTCCGGCTTGGCAGACCAATTGGGCGGCATGGTGAATGTCTGGTACGACTTCAATACCGGTTCCCGCTGGAGACCCTTTATCGGCGGCGGCCTCGGCGTCGTCCAGGTCGATTGGGGCGGCGTGGAGTATGACACCAACGGGCTCGCGCAAGCGGTTGCAGACCAGCTTGCGATCGGCAGGGCGCTCCAACAATCATCTGGGCAGCCTCAAGCGGCCGTAGACGCGGCCGTAGCAGCGGCCCTAGCAGGGGCCAAACTGCCCGATAATTATGTGCCCAAACCTTCTGGCACCGATACGGTGTTAGGCTATAAGGTCGGCGCGGGACTGGGCTACGAGCTTACCGATGCCATTATTGTCCAGGTGAGCTACCGCTTCTTCAGAACCAACCAGTTGGAGTTCAACGGCAGGAATGCCATAGGTAATACGGTCAAGGCGACGACCGATCTGCAAGCTCATCTCTTCGAGGTAGGCCTACGCTATCGATTCTAGGCGTCACGCGGACCCTGACGTCCTGCCGGGGGACAAGGAATGCGACGGCGTGCGCCTCAAGCGGTTGCCGGCCGGGCTATGCTGTCTGCCGAACTCGAAGGCCTTGACCGCCGGTCTCTCTGAGTTCCCGGTAGGGGTCGTTGGTTATCTTGTGACTCGACTTGAAACTTCAGTATAGCGTAGAATCTCGAATCCTGGACGCCACGCGGCACGTTCCGAAGCGCCCTTGCAAAGAACGCCATGCAGCACGGGGATATCCTTTCCAAACGACTCTCGCCCTGCCCGTTTTTTTTCACCTGCGTCTGCAGCCGGGACAACGCATCGGCTCGGCATCGCGTCGAGCCGTTCGTTGTGTCAGGGGACCCCGCCGTCGTCTTCGGCTGGCTGAAGGCTCTCCTCGCGGGCCTGCCGCGCACGATTGTCGTCACTGCAACGGAGGACTATCTCCACGCCATCTGCCGGACCCGGCTCGGGTTCGCCGATGACATCGAGTTTCGCCTCTGCCCCACGGGCCGCGTGATCCACGTCCGCTCCGCGGCGCGTATCTCCTTTTTCTCCGACTTCGGCGTGAACCGGAGGCGGTTGAGGCGCTCCGGCGGCGGCTTCAGAGCGGATAGCCGGTGTGCTCGACGATTCCGGCGATCGGTCCCAGCAGTATTCTCGTCGCCGTGTAGGCCACAATGGAGTTCAGCCGGATCGGGGATCTAATCGGGGAATGGCACCGCTACAAAAGAGGGAGAAGATAGTCATCCCCTGATTCTGTCAACGAGTGAGTGAACATTTACAGGAGAGTCCACGACGTTCTGCTGGAGGGTGCGAGGGGTTGCACGCTGCGCCCTTGATGCGCCATATTGGCCTCCTACGAATAAGGGGTCTGTTTAATGGCGGCACAAACTCTTTTTGACAAAATATGGGACCCTCACGTGGTGCATGAGGACTCGGATGGCACGACCCTGTTGTATATCGACCGCCACTTGGTCCATGAAGTGACCTCGCCTCAAGCCTTTGAAGGGCTCAAGCTCGCCGGACGTCGTCCTCGCCGTCCAGAGGCGACACTCGCGGTCCCGGACCATAATGTGCCCACCACCGACCGAAAGTTGGGCATTGCGGACCCCTTGAGTCTCATTCAAATTCAAACGCTCGAACACCATTGCGCCGACTTTGGCATTACGATGTTCTCCATGCACGACATTCGTCAGGGAATCGTGCATGTCATTGGTCCGGAGCAAGGGCTCACCTTGCCCGGAATGACGATTGTCTGCGGGGATTCCCATACCTCCACCCATGGCGCATTCGGGGCGTTGGCGTTCGGCATCGGAACCAGTGAAGTCGAACATGTCCTGGCCACCCAATGCTTGATCCAAAAACGACCGCAAACCATGGAAATCCGCGTGGACGGCCACATCTCTCCCCACTGTTCGGCCAAAGATATGATCCTGGCCATCATTGGACACATCGGCACCTCCGGAGGAAACGGGTACGTCGTGGAATACACGGGCGAGGCGGTTCGTTCCTTATCCATGGAAGGCCGAATGACCCTCTGCAATATGTCTATTGAAGGCGGAGCGCGTGCCGGCATGCTGGCCCCCGACGAGACCACTCTCTCCTATATCAAGGATCGTCCCATGGCTCCCCCTGCACACCTCTGGCCCCAGGCCGTCGATCATTGGGAAAGGCTCCGCACGGATCCTGGAGCCACCTATGATCGAGTCGTCACGTTGCATGGGGAAGACATTGCCCCTCAAGTCACGTGGGGCACGAATCCGGGCATGGTCACTAGTGTGGACGGCGCGGTACCAGACCCGCGGTCTTTTTCCGATGTCGAAACGCGGGACGCCACGGCACGCGCGCTCGACTACATGGCCCTCCTCCCCGGCACCCCTATTGTGGATATCAACATTGACCGGGTGTTTATCGGATCGTGCACGAATTCACGGATTGAAGATTTACGCCTGGCGGCCTCCTACTTTAAAGGGAAAAAAGTGGCACCTGGTGTTCATACAATGGTCGTGCCCGGTTCAGGTCTAGTCAAACAACAAGCGGAAGAGGAAGGATTGGATGCCATCTTTCGAGCAGCCGGCGCCGAATGGCGGGAGTCCGGTTGCAGTATGTGCTTGGCCATGAATGCCGACATTCTCCAACCTGGCGAGCGTTGCGCGTCAACGAGCAACCGAAACTTCGAAGGCCGTCAAGGAAAGGGCGGACGCACACACCTGGTCTCCCCGGCGATGGCCGCGGCAGCAGCCATCACCGGGCATTTCGTCGATATTCGTCATTGGGCCTAACTCGGGACTGTTGCTATGGACCCCTTTACCATCCATACCGGACGAGTCGCTCCTCTGGATCGCGTCAATGTCGATACCGACCAGATCATTCCCAAGCAATATTTAAAGACGATTCATCGAACGGGATTGAAAGAGGGGCTCTTTGTCGATTGGCGCAATCTCCCCGATGGCTCGCCGAACCCTGATTTTTTTATGAATCAACCGCAGTATGCCCATGCCACCATTCTGCTCACCCGTGACAATTTCGGCTGTGGTTCTTCCAGAGAACATGCGCCCTGGGCTCTGTTGGATTATGGGATTCGCTCTATTCTTGCTCCGAGTTTTGCCGAGATTTTTTATAATAATTGCTTTCAAAACAGCATCCTGCCGATTATCCTCGAAGCCCAAGACATTCAGCAGCTCTTCGATCAGGTTTACGCGGATGATCAGGTTCAACTGACGATCGACTTAGCTGCTCAAACGATATCCACGCCGCAGAAACCCACGTTTCAATTTTCCATTGATCCTTTTCGAAAACAGTGCCTTCTGCAAGGGTTAGACTCTATTGGATTGACCCTCCAACGCGAAAAGGATATTGCCGGCTACGAAGCAAGAAGAAAACAAGAAGCCCCCTGGCTCTTTCAAGACTTGTGTTCTTAAGCCCGCAGTTCCAAGTGTAACCGGCTTGTCGTTCGACGAACCGAGAAGCGGTTTCCAGACCTCCTGTCCGGGGACGTGTGAGGCGTTCACTGAACAGCAGAGGGGGAAACCGCCCTCCAACTTTCCCTGACTGTCGTCACGGGATTGAGTGAGCGAGAGGATCACCATTTCGTTCGATTCTTCTGTTTTCCAGAGAAATCATTATGGATGAAATCAGCGCACTCAGGGACGTCATCCTTATTTTTTCCGTGTCCATCGTGGTGGTGTTCCTGTTTCAAAAACTCAACTTACCCTCCATTGCCGGGTTCCTCGTGGCCGGGACGCTGGTTGGCCCCTATGGGCTCAACCTCATTTCTGATCGAGAACAAGTGCACGTGCTGGCTGAGATTGGGGTCATCCTCTTGCTGTTCTCGATCGGCCTGGAATTTTCGTTGGCCAGATTGAAATCCTCGAAAACCTTGTTTTTTGTGGGAGGGTCGGCCCAGATTTTTGGCGTCCTGATCTTATTCGTCGGCGGGGCGTTGCTGTTTGACATAGATATGAACACGGCCATCTTTTGGGGATTACTCGTCACCCTGAGCAGCACGGCCATCGTCCTGAAAGCGTTGGCTGAGCGGGGAGAGAACGACACCCTCCACGGACGATCCACCATCGGCATCTTAATCTTTCAAGACTTGGCCATTGTGCCCATGATGCTCATGACGCCCCTGTTGGCCAATCAGGAATCGGAGGGGATCGGCCGCATTCTGCTGACCCTGGGACAATCGCTCGTGTTGGTGATCATGATTGTGATTGCCGCTCGAGTCTTAGTGCCCAAATTCCTCGAGCAGATCGTCCGGACCAGAAGCCGAGAATTATTTCTCCTGACCATCGTCGTCCTCTGTATGGGCACCGCGTGGTTGACCTCGCTGGTGGGGTTGTCCTTGGCACTCGGCGCGTTTATCGCCGGACTCCTCATTTCCGAATCAGAGTACAGCCACCAAGCCATCGCCGAAGTGCTGCCGCTTCGGGATACGTTTAACAGCCTGTTCTTTGTCTCGATCGGCATGCTCATGGATCCCAAAGTGCTTGTGGAGCACCCCCTGCTCATCATGGCCTTGGTCGGGGCGATCGTCATTGGAAAATTTGTGACGGGCGCCGGGGCTGTTATCGCCGCGGGCGCGCCTCTTCGATCGGCGATCCTGGCTGGTGTGGCCTTGGCGCAAGTCGGAGAATTTGCATTTCTCCTGGCGCAAGAAGGGCTGAAGGCCGACATTCTGTACCAAGAAACCTACAATATTTTTCTCGCCGTCTCGGTCCTGACCATGATCATTACGCCGTTTTTGATTCAATGGTCTCCCAAAATCGCACGCCGGGCGGAAGCCATGCAACGGCTGCGCCATTGGGTTCCCGGACGGGTCTCTCTGCGCACGGAACCCGTCCAATTGAAACTCAGAGAGCATGTCATCATTGTCGGATACGGCACGAACGGCCGTAATCTTGCCCAAGTCCTTCGCGAGTTTGAGATTCCCTATGTCGTGTTGGAGATACAAGGCGAGGTGGTTCAATTAGAAGTCGGGACGGGCACACCTCTTCACTATGGCGACGCCACCAATCCCTCGGTGTTGCACCAAGTCCAAATTGAAGCGGCTAGAGTCCTGGTGATCGCCACATCCGACCCCTTTGGGGCACGGCGGATTGTTCAACTGGCGAGAAGCCTCAACCCGACGATCCATATTATCGTGCGGACACGGTACCTCAAAGAGCTCGAAGAACTGCATCAACTCGGAGCCAATGAAATTGTTCCCGAAGAATTTGAAACGTCGATTGCAATTTCAACTCTTGTTCTCCAATCGTTTCAAACTCCTACACACATCATTCTTGGGAAGGCTGAACAAATCCGGCGAGAAGGCTATGCGCTTCTCCGCCGGGCAGAACTTCCCGAACTCGCCCACCATCTTCGGTCCGGACCGCTCGAGGATGTGGAAGTGGAAACCTGCCGCATCGATGAAGATTCACCCGCTCTGGGTCAATCACTCAATGAGCTGGCTATTCGGCCAAGAACCGGCGCATCCGTTATTGCCTTCATGCGTGACGGGGTCACGCAAGCCAACCCTTCGGACAAAACCTTCCTCGAAGCCGGGGACGTCGTGGTCCTGCTGGGCGCCCGCGAGCAGATTCGCCGAGCCATCGGACTCCTTGTGGACACGAAAGTCGAATAGCCGGCCATCACAGGGGATTCGTGGGACAACAGGAAGGCCTCATCCCGCGAGTCTTACTCATCAGTAATATTGGCCCTGGCCCATCTGGCCCACAAACGAACAATGGGGGACGCATCGTTCTGTGCGACCCAGTCAAGGGCTTGTAACTCCTTGGGATCTCCCAATTTTCCTAATCGATAGGCAGCCTCGGTTCGTACACCTGTGTCAGCATCAAACAAGAGCCGTTGCCGAAAATCAAAGAGGGCCCGACGATCAGCCAACTCACCCAACGCAGCAATGGCACCCTGTCGCACGGCCGGGTCTGGATCGGTCAAGGCTTTCCGCAAAGCCAGATAGACACTTTTGGCTTCAAGCTGGGTAAGCGCTTCAACGGCAGCACGCCGGCTGCTTCTCTCTCCGGCGGTCAAAACTTGAGTGAGCATTGCAATGACTGGTTGACGAAGGCCGATTTTTCCCAACGCCTGCGCGGCTGCCTTTTTTACAGAACGGTGCGTATCGCCTAGTGCTCCTACGAGGCGGAGGGCTGCCTCGTCGTTCACGTCTTCCCCTATTTGTCCCAAGGCCCACGCACTATATTCACGAACCTTATGATCGGGATCGGATAACGCCTCGACCAAAGCCGTCGTTGCAGAGGAATGCGCAATTTTTCCAAGAGAGAGCGCAGCCGTTCGTCGAACATCTTGGGAAGGGTCTTGAAGAAGAGTCACGAGAAGAGTGGTGACCTTTTGTGGGTCCCCAACAGGGGCTTCTCCCTGACAACCTAAGGCCAAGAAGACGCCAATGAAAAGGAGAGCTAACAGGGCAGGTCCGTGGTCTTTGCACAGAACATGTCCTTTGATCCAACTCAGGACATGCTTTTTCAACATACTGTTACGGTTGAGGGGGGGGATTTTTGGGTAACGGAGGTTGTTTCGCCACTTCGATAGACTGTTCAACTTCTTTTTGCGCCGATTCCAGCTCTGCTTGAATGGTCCGCATCTCTGGATCAACCGCATTCCGCACATCCGCCGTGGCTTCACGAAAGGTTCGGAGGGCCCCACCCAATCCTTCTCCCAAAGATTGCAGGTCGTCACCTCCTGCGGCGGCCTGAGCCTTGGCGGCTTTGGCCTGCATTGCGGCACGTTGCGCCTGAACGCGAGCGACAGCCTTTTTATTCACAATGGCCGCCGGCCGTTTCCCTGCTTGAGCAGGCATAGCCGAAGGAGGAACAGGTGGATACTGCGCCAACGGTTGCGGGACTGAACTCTCGGCACGCTGCTGCATGGTCACTGGTTCAAACCGCTCTTGATAGGGAGAAGGCGCCGCCGGTCCTGCGTCGGCAGCAGGTTGAGGAGCAGGTTGAACCGTTTCAGGACCAAATCCACCATACACCTGTGCCGCTAACGTCCCAGGGGTTCTTTCGGGACCCGGCTGATAGGGTTGCTGAGTCACAGGCTGAGGCGCAACATCTGCCACTTGCGCTCCCGGAGCAGTGACGGGCTGAGCCGCAGGATCAGGCTCGGGTAAGGCAACCTGAGGACTTTGCTCTTCCGCAGGAGGAGGAATATCATGGACTTCCTTTTTAAAACCCTTCAGGGCTTTCCCGACTCCCTCTCCAATTTGAGGAAGCCGCCCTGCTCCAAAAATGATCAGAACAATGACGAGAATAATGATTAGTTCTGAAAATCCGAGGGTCCCAAACATCGCAAATCCTTCAAAGGATAGACGCCCAATAACTCCTTGAGTTTACTGTAAAGACCACGATGGGCCGTGTCAACCCGTTCAACAAGCAGGAAAGGCTCCGAGCCATCTCCACGCGGAGTCAAAGAGCAGTCCCTTGTATTGGATGCAACACATGGTAAAATCGCTATCGATGTCCACCTCGTCCTCTCCAAAAATTCCACCGTATCGAACCACGTTGTTTTTCGGACCTGACGTCCATGAAACCAATCCAGATATTTTCTATTGTGTGTTTAACGTCAAAAAGCGAAGTTGGAAAGGAGGCATTCAGCTCGTGGTTGAGATGACCCAACCCCATGTCTCCCGTTTCAAACAGATCCTTCAATTAGAGCCCTGGTTACGGAAAAGCCTTTGTCATCTCCCGAAAGAGGAATATGACGAGTATTTTCAACGAGGCCAAGAGCTGTTTCTCCAATATCTATGCCAGACGAAATTGCAGCTCGCCATCGATGAAGGCCTTCGCCAGGAAACGATCCTGTTATCTCAGGATATGTTTTCTCAAGAACTAGAGAATGCCATACGGCAGAACGGGCACGCGCTCAAAGAAAACTTGTTCGCCGAATTGGACATTCCTCCCGCGGCGAAGTAGTCCGAGAGAGCCATTTGCAAGTTGCAACTTGATGAAGTATCTATTCAAGAGTAGGCGTCCCGATGCACCTGTCCGAAGGCACGGATGCATTCCAGGACCGAATGCGCCATTTTGTATGGCCTATCAAAGAGAGGAGGAGAACGAATGAAACGAAATCACTCCCCAAATGGACTCTTCCCGGTCGGTCGAAGAATGTCCTGGCTGACACGATCACTCATGACCATGCTGTGTCTGTTGGTGTTCCTGTGCGGAGCGGTCCAGGCAGCCGAAGAAGAGGGCACCGACCCTGTCGAAGACGCAAGTCTCGGTGTAGCCAGTGCGCTCCTGACCCTTCCCTATGCTCCGACCAAAATGATCTATGCCGGGCTGGGCGGTATTGTCGGCGGATTCACCTGGGTTTTGACCGGAGGGGATACGGACGCTGCAAAAGCCTTGTGGGAACCCAGCTTTTATGGAACGTATGTCATTTTACCCCGGATCATTTACGGAACGACAAACCCGTCCGATTTTTTGGCAAGCCTTCTTATGAAGAGCACGAGTCGTTAGAGTAACGCTTGTGACTCTCCTTGGGCATTGAATGAACAAACCGATCATCGGCGTCACGCCTGACTTTAATGCCGGGGATCGCAAGGACATGGGCGGCAAAGAGCCGACCTATTTTCTTCGCGCCCGTTACATGAAAGCGATTGAAGCTGCCGGGGGCATTCCTGTTCTCTTGCCCCTGTTGTCGAACAGGGCCGAATGGCGCCGGATGGTGGCCCACGTGCACGGTCTCCTCATCACGGGCAGCGGGTCCGACCTGGCGCCCGAATTATACGGAGAACAACAACGACACACGTTTACACGCATGAGTCGCGAACGGGCGACCATGGAACTCGGCGTCGCCAAAGTGGCGTACCAGGCCGACGTTCCCATGTTAGGCATTTGCGGCGGCATGCAATCCATCAACGTCGCCCTGGGCGGCACGCTGTATCAAGACATTCCGGCACAACTCAACACCCCTATTGAACATCTGCCCGCCTATTCCGCGACAAAAACAACGCATTCCGTGCATATTGCCCCGCGTTCCCTTTTGCGCCGCATTGCCAGAAAATCTCGTGTTGAGGTCAATAGCTCCCACCATCAATCGGTTAAGCGGGTGGCGCCGAAACTGATCCACACCGCGGTCTCCCCTGATGGCGTCATTGAAGCCATTGAAGCGCCGGATCGCGTATTCTTATTAGGGGTGCAATGGCATCCGGAATTCCTCTACGATCGGGATCCCATCCAAAAACGTCTCTTTTCTGCATTGATCCGGGCTGCCAGGACATTTGTCGACAGTTTGTAGAACAACTCTGTCAGAGGGGCTGTCGAGCATGACGGACAGTCATCTCCTGGAATCGTTGGATGAAGCCTGCCCCCGAGGAAGCGGGGGGTGAGGGTGGTACGCTGGAGCAGTTGTAGGTCGGGTTAGCGGAAAGCGTAACCCGACATTAAATCTAGAACCGCCAGTCCGCTTGCAGCCGGATCCCCTGGTCGGCCTGGCCCACGGTGGTCACTTGGCGGGTCCCTTCCAGGCTCAGACGCAACGCCGGGCCTAGCTCCAGTCGACTGCCCACACGGTATTGCTGCATGCCCCCACCCAGCGTGACCGCGCTATACGGCGTCACCAGCCCTTGGCCCGCAAACGCCACCAGCCCATAGCCCACCTCGGCCGCCAACCGGCCGGTCGGCGCTTGAGTCGTGGGTGCTCCCTGGGGCGACCCCTGGGTCAGGCCTTGGTCCCACAACCGCTGCACCCCGCTGGCCGTCTGCCCATAACTCGGCACCAGGCTCAGCGACAGCCCTTGCCGGTCAATCCCCGGGTCCAGCCGGATCAGCCCACTGGCGCCCCATTCTTCGTAGTCTTCCTCATAGGCGGCCAGCACCCGGCCCCGGCCTTCTACTGTCAGCCCCAACGCCGGGTCTATATAACGCAGCCCGCCGCCCAGCTCCAAGCCCGTGCCCGTGGCCCCGTCCCCACCGTCATGCCGCAGCCCCACTTCAAACGAGGGCGTCAAGGACCCGCCCGAGGCGAACGTGCGCTCGTGGCTGCCTTCCAGGGCCAGCCGCAGCCGCTGGGCTTCGATGGTCTGTTCTTCCAGGAGCGAGCCGTTGCCCTCCACCTTCATCTGGGCCACCGAGGCCTGGGCCTTGACCCGCAGGGTCGTGGTGCCCCCGGCAATCAGTGCGTCCCCGATGGGCAGCAGGCCGCTGGCCCCCACCGAGGCCAGCCGCAGGGTGGTATCGCTGGTATGGGTGCCGGCCTCTTCATCCTTAATCTCGATCTCGCCTTGGCCATAGCCGCCTGTGGCCCAGACATCCAGCCCGGCCGGCGACCACCAGGTCAGATACGGATGCACGCTCAGCATCCGGCTGGTATAGTCCCCGCTGAACGGCTCGCCCGTGGTCCGGTCCGTATAGTCGAAGTCCCCTTCGGACCACGACACGGCCAGCCCGGCCCGCAGGTCCGGCTGCAGGAGCGCATCCGCGCCCACCTGCCCGGTGACTAGATCGCCGTCCCACTCCAGGCCCTGAGCGTCGCTACTGGAGAGATTGCGGTAATCGCCTTGGCCCCACAGGGTGAGACAGCCCGGGCCGGCGCCAGAGCCATCCTCCGTGAGCCGCAACCGGAAGAAAGAGGTACCCAGGAGTTGCTTGAGGTTAAGACTGCCGGTCGTGAGGGTCTGCGCGTTGGACGTGAGGATCTCGGCGAGGGAGGAGGAGCCGCCGAGGGAGCCGGTGGTGGCTTGGTCGGCGCAGGTGGGTCCGGCCTCTTGACGGCTGGTGACGGCCGCGATGGTGACGTCGGCGAGGGTCAGGGCGTGTTTGGAGAGGATCTCGTTATTGAGACGCCGGAAGCGCGCCCGGACCACGGCGCCTTCATCGTCGATGATGGTCAGCGTGGCCGTGGCCGGCTTGCCGCGGGTCACATCCGTCCCCGTAAGGTTACCGAAGCGCAGTCGCACCGTCTCGTCGTCAAAGTCTTTCTCATCTCTCTCATCGAGGGCCGTGATGGTGAAGGTCTTGGTGTTGTTGGCTTCGCTCCCGTCGAATGTGAGCGTGACGGTCCCGGCGTCCTCATTCCATACATCCGGAGCCGTAACCTCAACCCTGTAGTCGTCCGCCACGGTCTCGTCCTGTGGGGTCACCATGATCGGGATAGTCAGACTTTCGGCCGCTGACGGGCTCAGCGTCACCTCGACCGTTACCGCATCGCCGCCCTCGTCGGCCGCATAGGCCGCGGCGCCGAAGCGCACCGAATACACCCGCACCACGTCAATGGTCATGTAGTACCTCTCGCTGTCGCTCTCGCCGTCATTGAACGCGAACTCGAACTTCGCGAAGGCGATGCCGTGCTCGTTCTCCGGCGGAGTGTAGGTGAGTGCGCCCGCGGTGAGCTGTTTCGGCGTCACCTCCCGGGGTACGCTGGTGATGGCCGCGCCGTCAAGCGACAGCGTCCCCCGGTCATTCCCCTCGTCATCCACGGGCAGCGAGATGATTTTCACGTGGTGCGGCGTGTCACTCTCGGCGTCCATGAAGGGGCCGAAGTCTTTCATCGTAAAGACGTACGGTTTGTTCTCGTTCGTGGACACCTTCTTGTCGGAACCCATGGGGGGGGTGTTGCGCGGCGTGGCGTTCATGGCGGCTTCGGCGCCCACGCCGACATCGTTCATCGCGCGCAGCGCCAACTTGTACGCGATGCCGTTGGTCAGGCCGGGAACGGTGTATCCGGTGGCATTGGGCCCGCCATGGGCGCTGTCGGGGATGTTGTCGTATTGCTCGCCATCATTGGTGCTGACCTGGTAGCCGGTGATGGTGCTGTCGTTCGGATCCTCCCACTCAAGCGCAACCTTGCGGTAACCCGGCCCGACCGAGGAAATCGCCGGTTTGGCCGGCGGCGCAATCGGCGTGGCGGTCACGGTGGATGCCGGGCCGTTACCGGGAACGTTCACCGCGCGCACCGCAAAGGTGTACTCGGTGCCGTTGGTCAGGCCGGCATTGGTGCCGTCGGTCAGGCGATCAACGGTGTAGGTGGTGGTGTCTGCATTGCTGCCGTCGATGTTGGCAAAGGTGGTGCCATCGTCGGTGCTGTACTGGTACCTGGTGATGGGGACGCCGTTACTCGGTGTGTTCCACTCAAGCGCAGCCTGGCGGTCGCGCGGTGTGGCCATCAGGTTCTGCGGGGCGTTTGGCACCGCAATCGGCGTGGCCCCCACGCTGGAGGCTTCGCCGTCACCGGAAGCGTTCACCGCGCGCAGCTCAAACCCGTACGCGATGCCGTTAGTCAGGCCGGTCACGGTATGTTCGATGGTATCCGCACCGCTGCCGCCGATGTCGCTCCAGTCGCCTAAATCGGCGCCGCTCACCCTCTGCCGGTACCGGTACTTGGAGATGCTGCTATCGCCCGGATCGTCCCAGGTCAGCAGCACCTGCTGGTTGGCCGGTATGGCCTCGAGGTTCGGGGCCGCCGGCACCGGCACCGGCCTGTCGCCTACGCTGGATGGGTTGCCGGTTATCACGGTGGTGTTCCCCGACCCCTCCGCCGCCTGCACGGTGAAGGTGTAGTCGGTGCCGTTGGTCAAGCCAGCGAGTACCACGGTGGTCTGCTCCCCCGTGCCGGGCGAGAGGACCCGTTCGAACAGCGGCTCCTCGTCGCTGACGTGCGTGTAGTAGGCGTGGACCGCGTAACGGGTGATTCCGAGGTCGCCGGTGTCCCACATCAGCATGACCTGAGCGTCGCCCGGCGTTGCCACCAGATTGGCCGGCGCGGGCCACAGGGGCGTGGCGGTCACCGGAATATCGGTCACGTCGGGGGACGCCGCGCCGGTACCGGAAGCGTTCACCGCGCGCAGCTCGAACTTGTACCGGGTGCCGTTGGTCAGGCCGGTCACGGTGTATGCGGTGGTGGCCGCACTGCTGGGACTGATCTCGCTCCAGTCACCCCAGTCACCGTAATCGGTGATGCCCTGACCTTCCGCCTGCCGGTACTCGTACCTACTGATGGTGCTGTTGTTCGGATCGTCCCAGGACAGCGTGGTCTGGCGGTCGTCACCCTGCGTGGCCGCGAGGTTCGCCGGCGCGGCTGGTAGCATCGTGGCGGTCACGCTGGCTGCCGCGCCGGTACCGGAATCATTCACCGCGCGCAGCGCCAAACTGTACTCGGTGCCGTCGCTCAGGCCGATCATGGTGTCCTCGCTCAGGCGGGTAACGATGAATGTGAGGGTGTTGTCCGCATCGTCTTCGCTGATGTCGGTGCCGCCGATGTCGGTGAAGTTCGTGCCGCCGTCGGTACTGTACTGGTATTTGATGATCGTGCTGTCGTCCGGATCGTCCCACTCCAGCGCCACTTCGCCGTTACCCGGCGTGGCCGTCAGGTTCGTCGGCGCGGCCGGCACCGCAATCGGCCTGGCGTTCACGGTGGCTACCAGGCCGTTCCCGGTAGCATTCACCGCGCGCACTGCAAACGTGTACCGGGTGCCGTTGCTCAGGCCGGTCACGGTGTGCGTGAGGGTGTCCGCACCGCTGCCGCTGATGTCGGTCCAGGCAGTGTAGGTGCTGTCGTCGCTGTTCCTCACCTTCGAGCGGACCTGGTACTTGGTGATCGAGGTGTCGCTCGGGTTGTCCCAACTCAGCGCCACCTGGCCGTCGCCCGCCGTAGCCGAGAGGTTCTCCGGGGCGTTCGGGATCGCAATCGGCTTGGCATCCACGGTGGACGCCGGGCCCTCACCGCTACCGTTCCCCGCGCGTACCTCAAACGTGTAGGTGGTGCCGTTGGTCAGGCCGGTCGCGGTGTATGTGGTGGGGGGCGTGGGGGGCGTCGCATAGGGGTTGGGGCTGGTGATGTCCGCCCGGGGGGTGTAGGTGCTGTCGTCGCTGTCCTTCACCTTCCAGCGGACCTGGTACTTGGTGATCGTGATATTGCCCGGATCGTCCCATTTCAGCACGACCCGGCTGTCACCCGGCGTGGCCGAGGAAATCGTTGGGGCGGCTGGCAGCGGCGGCGCCACCGGTGTGGCTTCCACGCTGGCTTTCACGCTGGTTTGGGTGCCGCCGGCTGTGGTCGACCACACCGTGAAGGTGTATTCGTCGCCGTTGGTCAACGGATTATCGATACTAATGGTATCGTCAACTTTCGATGCCGGTTCGGATAAGCCGATGAGCGAAGTACTTGCATAACCGGGGCCTATGGTTGTGAGAGTATAGTCTTTCGCCCCGGGGACGCCCTCCCACTCCAGATGAACCCGGGTGTGGTCCGGCGTCGCCACAAGATTCGGCGCGGGCCAGAGCGGCGTGGCTTTATCGCTGGACGCCGCGCCCTCGCCGGAAGCGTTCACCGCCAGCAGCTCGAACGTGTACTCCCTGCCGTTGCTCAGGCCGGTCACGGTGTGTGAGACGGTGGTCGCACCGCTGCCGTCGATGTCGGTCCAGTCGCCGAAAGCGCGGTTGCCCCTCTTCTGCCGGTATTGGTACCCGGTGATCGGGACGTTGCCCGGATCGTTCCAGGTCAGCGCCACCTCGCCCCCGCCGCTGCCCCGCGTGGCCGCGAAGTTCGCCGGGGCGGTCGGTACCGCGATCGGCGTGGCGGTCACGGTGGCCCACGGGCCGTCACCGGAAGCGTTCACCGCGCGCAGCGCAAACGGGTACGCGGTGCCGTTGATCAGGGTGATACCGCCACCATCGCTCAGGATGATAACGGTGTATGCGGTGGTGGCCGCATTGCTGCCCAAGATTTGGGAGGGGTACCCCTGGGCACTGTAGGTGCTGTAGTCGTACCGGGTGATCGTGATGTTGTTCGGGTCGGTCCAGGTGAGCGCAACCTCTTGGCTGCGCGCCGTGGCCGTGAGGCCCGTCGGCGCGGCGGGCAGAGCCACCGCCGGCGTAGCGGTGTCGGTGGATGCCACGCCGGTGATCTGGAAACTGGCGGAGGTTCCCGACGCCGCCCGCACCGTGAAGGTGTATTCGGTACCGTTGGTCAAGCCGGTAACGGTAGCGGTCGTCTTGTTCCCCGATCCGGACTGGTGGGCATTATCCGAAACCTGAGTGCCGGTGAGCGTCGTCCGGACCGCATAAAGGGCGATCTCGGAGTCGCCCGTGTCCCACTCCAGCACGACCCGGCCGCTGTCCGGCGTCGCCACCAGACCGGTCGGCGCGGGCCATAGGGGCGTGGCGGTCACGGCGGACGCCGGGCCGCTACCGGAATCGTTCTTCGCGCGCACCGCCAACGAGTATGCGGTGCCGTTGGTCAGGCCGGTCACGGTGTAGGCGGTGGTGGCCGCATTGCTGGCGCCGATGTCGGTGTAGATCGTGCCGCCGTCGGTGTTGACCTGGTAGCCGGTGATCGTGGAGTCGTTCGGATCGGTCCAGGTCAGCGTGGTCTCGCGGTCGTCACCCTGCGTGGCCGAGAGGTTCGTCGGCTGGTGCGGCACCGGCGCCGGCGTCGCGTTCGCGTTGGCTGGCAGGCCGGTGATCACGGCGCTGTTGCCGGACCGATCCACCGCCTGCACCGTGAAGGTGTATTCGGTGCCGTTGGTCAGGTCTGCAATGGTGGTGGTGGTCTTCGTCCCCGATCCGGCCTCCTCGTACGAGATATCAGGCGTCGCGCCGCCGCTGGTGACCTGGCTGTGGATCTGATACTCGTCGACCCCGGAGTCCGTGTTCCAGGTCAGCACGACCTCCTCGTCGCCCGGCTCCGCCAGCAGACCCGGCGCCGGCCACAGCGGCGTGGCGGTCACGGTGGCTGCGGCGCCGTGAGCGGAAGCGTTCGCCGCGCGCAGCGCCAACGGGTACGTGGTGCCGTTGGTCAGGCCGGTAACGGCGTGGTTGATGGTGGCCGCACTGCTGCCGCTTATGTCGATGTCGGTGAAGGTCGTGCCATCGGTGCTCACCTGGT
Source organism: Nitrospirales bacterium (assembly GCA_965247845.1). Lineage (GTDB taxonomy): Bacteria > Nitrospirota > Nitrospiria > Nitrospirales > UBA8639 > Bin75. Next base: position 1,441,167 of record OZ252040.1, read on the forward strand.
ACTTGGTGATCGTGGAGTCGCCCGGACCGGTCCAGGTGAGCGTCACCTGTTCGCTACCCGGCGTCGCCGAGAGGTTGGCCGGGGCAGCCCACACTGGCGTGGCGTTCACGGTGGCTGCCGGGCCCCCACCGGAAGCGTTCACCGCGCGCAGCGCCAACGCATATTGGGTGCCGTTGCTCAGGCCGGTCACGGTGTGTGTGGTGGTGGTCCAACTGCTGCCGCTGATGTCGGTGAAGGTAGCACCGTCGGCGGTGCGGTACTGGTACTTCCTGATGGTGTTGTTGCCCGGATTGGTCCAGGACAGCGTGACCCGGCCGTCACCCGGCGTCGCCGAGAGCTCTGGGGCGGCCGGGCGCGCGAGCGGCGTGGCGGTAACGGTGGCTGCCGGGCCGCTCCCGGAAACGTTCACCGCGCGCAGCGCCAAAGGGTATTCGGTGCCGTTGCTCAGGCCGGTCACGGTGGTGGCGATGGTGGCCGCATTGCTGCCGCCGATGGCGGTGTAGTCCGTGCCACCGTCGGTGCTGACCTGGTAGCCCGTGATCGTGTCGCGGTCCGGATCGCTCCAGGACAGCGTGACCTCGCCGTCACCGGGATCGGGCCAGAGGTTCGTTGGGGCGGCCGGGAGTGTCGTGGCGGTCACGCTGGATGGCTTGCCGGTGATCACGGTGGTGCTCCCGGAGATCTTCACCGCCTGCACCGTGAAGGTGTAGACGGTACCGCTGGTCAAGCCGGAAACGAGCGCGGTCGTCTTCGACCCCGAGCCGGACGGAACGATGGAGGTCTCAGGCGTGGCGCTGCCGCTGGCGGCCGTGGTGCTGACCTGGTAACGGGCGATCCCGGAGTCGCCCCTGTCCCACTCCAGCGCGACCTGGCCGTTGCCCGGCGTCGCCGCCAAATTGGCCGGCGCGGGCCACAATGGCGTGGCGGTCACGGTGGCCACTGCGCCTTGACCGCCAATGTTCACCGCGCGCACCCCCAGCGTGTACCGGGTGCCGTTGGTCAGGCCACTGGTCAGGGTGTGGGCGGTGGTGGTCGCACTGCTGCCGCTGATGTCGTTGTAGCCGGGGAAGGTCGCGCCAGCGTTTCTGCTGAACTGGTATTTGCCGATGGTGTTGTTGCCCGGATCGTCCCAGGACAGCGCAATCCGGCGGTCGCCCGCCATGGCCGTGAGGTTGGTCGGGGCGGGCGGGGCAAGGGTGTTCCCGTTGACCCGGATTTGTAGCGAAGTTGAGTATACACCGCCATCACCCTCCCAGCCCCCGGTTCCGCCAGACTGGCGTGTGTAGCGGTGATTGCCGATGCTCCACCCTATACGCGCGCCGGAATCTTGGTTGTCGTTTGCCGTCAGGTTCCAACGAGGTCTCGTTCCGCTACCGTTAAACGTGATGTGCACGAAGTACTGGGTGTTTCGATTCAGATGGGCACCACCAGGGGCGGTGAACTTCTGGAATCCCGTCCCCACGTTGGTCGGGTTGGTCAAGGTATACAAGACCCCGTTGCGCGGGTGACCCGATCCGCTGGCGGCCCTCACCGTTACCGTCAGGGTTCCACTACCCGGAGCCGTGGCAACGTCCAAATCGATACTTGCCAGGTCGTAGCCGCGCGTATTCTGGCCCGTGGTGAACCCCTGAGCACAGTCTAGTAGTCCAGAACCTGAGGCAGAGACACATGCTGTATAGCCGTGGGTGGTTTGGCCCGTGTTGCTCACGAGGGTCTGGGCGTGCGCCGGCACCGAAAAACCGAGCGGCAGCGCCGCGGCGGCGAGGACTGCGCCGATGATTGCCAGTCGTGGGAACGGTCTCGTAGAAACTGTCTTTTTGTATGCGCCTGTTCGACACGACGCCGGGACATGGGGGTGTTCGGTGGTGTGCGTGTTGGCCGCGCTGAAATTGGCGGCGCTGAAGTTGGATGCCGCGTCAATCATGGTCATCTTTCCCCAACTGTACAGCTATCCTATTCGCGGGTCTCGCCAAGGCCTTCGGCCGCGCTTGCCGATGGTGGACCACAGGGAGAATCCTCTCATCCTCTCGATATGCCCCGCGTCGAACGCGCTGCGTCCGGCGAGGGGGGATAGAGCGCCGCGTTAAAGTTTACCACATCTCCCCCCCCCTCAAGGGAAGCCTAATTTATGGGTCCACCACCTTTGGCTCTCGGGTTGGTGTTGAATCAGAAACTGTACCGGAGATTGCAGGTTGAGGGAATGGTTGGGCCGTTCGGTGTTAGAGAAGAGGAGCCAGTCGGCGAGTTGGCGGCTCAATTCGGCTAGGTCGTCGAAGAGCAAGTATCAGGCCCCTCGCAGGAGGCAGAAAATACGATTAGTCGGCGGGCTGTTCTGGGTTAGGTTCAGAAGCGTCCGCTGAAGGCGCAGGACCATTTTTGGCAGACGGAGTGGCTTGGGATGGTGAAGCATGCGGACTTGGGGCCGACGCTGCACTTGGGGATGCTGAATCCCCGGCCGTTGTTGGTGATGCCGCCGCAGTCGCCGTATCCGTTTTTGGAAGAGTTGAGGCCTCGGGGGATTCCGTTTGGGGTGTTTCTGGTTTTGCTGCTTCCGGCTTTGGTGCAGCCGGCGGTTTCGGCGGGGGTTTGGGTTTTTCCGGTTTTATCCCACCTTCCCAATGCGGGCCGGAGTACATCTCTGTCGCTAACTCGCCTTCTTTCCACTTGGCATCAAAATCCGCCGCCGCTTTATTCGCGGTTTCCCCTACACCCACAAACCGGTTCCACGGATAAAGAGTCGGCGAGATGGAGCAGGAGTCGCCCTCTTTTCGAAGATACAACCCAATCGGGTTGCCACGATAGGGCCCGAAAAAAATATGAATCGTACCGACAAATTCAGGAAGTGAACTCATGGCAGGCCAAGGGCGTCATAGTGCCATACCCGGTTTCGTGACGCAAGACCAACTTGGGTTGGCATTGAGGTCTTCAGCAATGGCCGTTAAGCGTTACCCGCCGGCCCTGTTTCGGGTAAGGCTCCTCGTTGTTCTTCGCCGTATTTAAATTCTTTCATCGCATTGAGCCTGAGCGAATGGCCACAACATATGATTTCCTGAAACCCTTCGCCCCCGTCCAGAATCATGACGCGGAGTCCACAGGAATCCGGGTGCAGCTTTTTTTCATCCAGAAGCCCTGCCGGCGGAAGTTTCCCACGTTTTCGTCCTCTGCCGCGTGAAAACGTAGGGATCACATCTTCTTCCGTTAATTCATGGCCGCAGCAAATGACTTTTTCAAAACCCGCGCCCCCGGCCATGACTTTGATCATCAAGCCACAGCTCTCCGGGTGGTGTTTGTGCTCATCAATAATGTCTCCCTTTTTTAACCCCATGTTTTCCTCCAAGAAAATAATACCGTCTGTCTGGCGATGGGCTCAAACATCTTTGAGGAAATGTACCCCGAAGAATCTCAACCCGCTGCCCTGCCCTGAGCTGTAGGGCCGCATCCCTGCTCGGCGGCAGGGACATGCCTTATGCGGCCTGAAAGAAAGCGCCATGAGATGGCGCCGCTACAAAGCCGAGGGCGTATTCACCATGAATCGAACAATTTTTCAGCAAATTCAAAAAGTTATAGTGTGAACAGGCACTAGCTAACCAAATTGGAGGTGGAAAAGTCCAGCCTTGGGAAGAGCGGCCGCTATAGGCTTGCCGTGACGTTTTGAATCTTCGCTAACAAGGCTTTGTGCCGGGGATGACCAACGGTTTGCGTGACCTGGGACGGATCGACGGGTTGGAACGGGACGAGATGTTTCTTTTTCAAGGCCTGGATGCGGGCCACGCCGGCCGTGAGCCTCTCCCAAGAAAGCTCACCCTGTTCAAGCGCGTGTTCAATAGCTGCCACGGCCTCTCGTTGCCGTTCTTGCTGATGGCACAGCAGCACCATATCGGCACCGGCTTGTAACGCTCGAACCGATGCGTCCCCGATGGGCTGATGGTCGAGAATGGCTCGCATTTCCATATCATCGGTGAGCGTGACACCTTGAAAGCCTAACTCGTTCCGCAACAGATCGGTGAGGATGGATCGAGACAGCGTCGCCGGAGCGTCCGCATCAAGCGCCGGGTAACGTACATGCGCGGTCATGATCGCAGGTAATCCTTGTCGGATCGCCTGTCGAAAGGGTTCCAGTTCAATGTGGTCGAGTCGAGCGCGGTCAGCATCCACCACGGGCAGAACATGGTGTGAATCCGTCATGGTGTCGCCATGCCCGGGAAAATGTTTGCCGCAAGGAATGAGCCCATTGTCCTCAAGCCCCCGCATCATGGCCAGGCCATAGGTGCAGACCTGTGCAGGCTGAGCCCCATACGCACGATCGCCGATAATGGGATTGGCCGGATTGCTGTTCACATCCAAGACCGGAGCCAAGTTCATGTTGATCCCGACCGCCCGCAGCTCTTTGGCCGTGACCTCCGCAATTGCATAGGCTTCATCCGGAGATTGGCACGCCGCAATGCTTGAAGCGGCAGGAAACGTCGTAAAGCCCTGAGGCAACCGAGACACGCGACCACCTTCTTCATCGATCGCAATCAACAGGGGAGGGTTGGGCGCATGGGCTTGAAGGGCATTGGTCAGACGCGCCACTTGTTCGGGAGTCACGACGTTGCGCGAAAAGAGAATGACTCCACCCGGTCGATACTCCTGAAGCCAATCGATAAACGCTGGAGAGAGTTCCGTCCCTTCGAACCCCACCATCAAGAGCTGCCCGACGGTATCGCGAATGGTCACTTTCCGTACTTGCCCGAGCGATTGATTAACCACTGCACCAACAATCGCGTGCCGATGGCCGTCGGCCCTTTACTGATATACGGACGCTCGGACGTGCTCCAATCGGTGCTTGCAATGTCGAGATGCACCCAGGGGCACTCGCCGACAAACTTACTCAAAAACATGCCAGCCGTAATCATGCCGCCCCCACGGCCGCCGATATTGCGCATGTCGGCCACGTCACTTTTGAGTTGTTCAAAATATTCTTCCCAGAGCGGCATCTCCCACACCCGTTCGCCGGCTTGCTCCCCGGCTTTTCTTAGGTCGGCCTTGAGCGCATCATCATTCCCGAGCATCCCGATCGCATACTGACCCAGGGCCACAATACACGCACCCGTTAACGTGGCAACATCGACGATACATTGGGGGTTGAGTTGGGTGGCATAGGCCAGCCCATCCGCCAAAATCAATCGGCCTTCGGCATCGGTATTTTGGACTTCCACGGTTTTGCCATTGAGCATGCGCAGGATATCCCCCGGCTTCGTGGCTCGCCCGCCCGGCATATTTTCCGTCGCCGGCAGGATGCCCACGACATTGATGGGAAGACGCAATTGCGCCGCAGCCCGTACCGCCCCTAACACTTCAGCCCCACCCGTCATATCCGCCTTCATCTGTTCCATGTTCTCCGAAGGTTTCAGCGAAATACCGCCGGAATCGAAGGTCACCGTTTTCCCAACGAGCACCATGGGCCGTTCTTTCTTCTTTCCCCCCGAATATTCCAACACGATGAATTTCGGTGGCTCTTGGCTTCCACGTGAGACGCCCAGCAGGCCTCCCATTCCCAATTTCTGCTGGTCTTTGCGCTCGAGCACGGTCACTTTGACGCTGACGTCTTTGGCAATGTTTTGCGCTTCCTGCACCACGCGGGAGGGCGTCATGACGTTGGCCGGGTGGTTACACAGATCACGTGCGAACGACGTGGCCTTGGCACTGGCTTCGCCCCGCCGGATTCCCGTTTTCATGTCACTCACTTGATTCGCCCGGGTTGCCAACAGGGTCATGGTCCGAACGTCTTTCGACGGTTCCTCCTTGTCAGACCGATAGTGTGTGAACCGGTACCCTCCCAGCATGGCTCCCTCCACCATCGCCTGGGCAATATCGGACGCAGACGCCGTTACGGCACCGGTTCCGAACACCGGTGCGGAAAACGTTTGCGCCCCGGTTTGCCGAACCTTTTTGAGTGCCGTACCCATGGCTTGTCGAACGCGATCCAAGGTCACCTCATTCTTCTTTCCCAACCCCAGCCAAAGAACTCGCTTGGCAGGAAGGGCTCTTCGCGTATGAATCAATACTGACTGTTGATTCTTGCCGGAAAACTCTCCATTTTTTCTCAACTCCTGGAGTTGCCCACCCAACGCGGTATCCAAAGCCTGATGGGTCTTGGGCAACGTGTTCTCGTCCTCATAGCCACCGATAACGAGAACGTCCGTGGCTTCTTGGGCAAGATGACCTTCTTTGACCTGACACTTCATACGAATCTCCTCTTCCTCCTGAATGAAGACAACAATTCCTTGAGAAGTCTGCTACGCCCCACCCTTAGACTCCTCGCATGTCCGGGTCCCAAATAAACTTATGCAATTGAACTTGCAAGCGCACGGGCAATCGGTCCTGAAGAAGCCATTCCGCCAACGGTCGCAGTTCTTGCGCGCCGAATACCGGACTAAACAACACGGGACACTTTTCCGCGAGTTGATGCCGCTTGACCACATCAACAGCCCAATCGTAATCGCGGCGGTCGCTGATGATAAATTTAATCTGATCTTTTTGACGGATAGAGTGGAGATTGTCCCAGCACATTCGGTCGTCCATTTCACTACCCGGACATTTGACATCCAAAATGATGGTCGCACGGGAATCAACCGGAGCAATGTCGATGGCTCCGCTCGTTTCGATTAACACTTCAAAGCGTTCTTCGCACAGACGTGTAATCAGCTCAAACGCCGCTGATTGAGCAAGCGGCTCCCCACCCGTGACTTCGACCAACGAACAGCCGTAACTTTTGACCTGATCCACCACGGCCTCCAGACTCATGTCGGTGCCTCCGTCAAACGCATAGGCCGTATCACACCACGTGCATCGAAGGGGACACCCCGTTAAACGAACAAAGACACATGGTTCTCCCGCACGGGTGGATTCCCCTTGAATACTATGAAAAATTTCCGTGACTCGCAGGGAAGACGGCGGGGTGTTCGATCTTCTTCCCTCTCCCTCTGGGAGAGAGCCTGTCCCGGACTCGATCCGGGGGTCAGGATGAGGGGTCGGTCCTACCGAGGAAGACTTCATACGCTGACGTCTCGCTCCATCACGGGGCACGGGGTATGCGGCTGCGGGAAGGAAATGAACGGGGAGACGGGCACTCGCGTCGTCATCGCCTCAGCACATTCTTCATGACTTCGCTTCGGCCGTTACGCCCACACGGTCGTGGGCCACCGATGCCGACGCGCAATCCTGGCCATCCCACGAATGGGATTCACCACGAGGGGATGCCCAACGGATTCTAAGACCTGAATGTCGCCGGGGCTATCGCCATACGCGTAGCTTTGAGCAAGATCCACACCATGAAGATCCGCGAAAGTTTGGAGTAAGCGCCGCTTGCCTTCACCGTACGGATAGGGCGAAAGGACCCGACCCGTATAGCCATCCTCATTGGTTTCTAATTGTGCTGCGAGGACATTCGGTACATCCAAATAATGCGCCAGCGGTTTGATCAGGAACTCCGGCGTGCCGCTGACCAAGGCTACCTGATGGCCGGCTTGTTGATGTTGAGCCAAGGCCGCGGTTCCTTGTAGGGAAAGTCGAGGACAGATCTCTGATCGCACAAACCATTTCGCCAGGGGTTCGACACCTTCCGGTCGTTTATTGGTCAGGTAAATCTTTCGTTCCCGTAGAGGCCTCAGGGAAATTTCGAGAATATTGAAGATTAAATAGAGTGCGCTGTCGATCAACACGCGTTTGGATAAGAATCCATTCTTCCACAAATACCGTACGAAACGAATTTCAATCGATTGCCCGGGAATCAACGTATTATCAACATCAAAAAATGCAGCAATGTTGCTGGAGGCAGCACTATCGGAAGGCGTGTGATGAGAAGAATCAGACATGAAACATGCTTAGACCATCACCAGGACAATCTAGCAATTGTACCGAAGGGTGCGTTGATTGACAACCATTTGAACCCCTACCTATAATCCTGCCATGCCGAAGTGGTGGAACTGGTAGACACGCACGTTTGAGGGGCGTGTGGGGCAACCCATCCGGGTTCGAGTCCCGGCTTCGGCACCATAAGCGTAACTTCTACCATCATCGTCGCCCACCGGAAGCCCTCCTCACGACAAATGGTGTTTCCCACCGAAGGCAACACCATTGACAATATGCGTCAAGCCAGGACTGACGCGAACGGGGGTTCTGTGCATGGCATGACTGACTCGAAGAGGAGGCGGAAGCTTTGGCTATCAACCTATCTCGTGAAGAGAGACCACATTAGGGCTAGGGCGTAAAGTTGTTATAGTCCTTTTTGTAATTCGGGTGATATGGACCCGCAGGAAGGCCCGCACTTTGTTTTGAAACGACTTGTTCATTGGTTTGCTTGGCTAGCGGTCGATAGTCGGTTACTAGGGCATGAACCGCAGCACTGACTAGCATTCCAACTAAGCCTTGTTGGGCACCTCCACTCTGGTGAACAACAAGCTCTGTTCTTTCCCATATTATTTCGTCAGTCGTTGTATCAACTAGTTTGTAATTGGCTTCAACGGTGACCCCTGATGCTAGAAGCACGTAAGTGGTAACCCATTGTTTAATGGTAATATAAAGTACCGCATCTGCTCCAAATACGTCTTTGAATCTTTGAAGGGAAGCTTCCTTAAGAAGGCCTTCATCACTCAGACCCATATCTATCAAGATGTCTTTTGTTAAAAAGACGGGGAAAATATAGTACCCTTTCTCAGCGAAAGGGGTACTTACAGTTGTATTGAAAAGTATGGGGGCATCAACAGCGGTGCTTTCATTGAAAGGAGGGAGCACCAATATCGACCTGGGATGGTTTTCAAAAAATTTTGAATAGTGGTATTCGGGCTGAGTCACACACCCCTGTAATAAGAAAATAATTCCGCTAAAAAATAGCAACTTAAGTCTCACTGTTTTTCCCTATCTCTAATTCGAGAAATTACTGAATCTATAAAATATCTTGATTCGGGATACAACTCCGCTTCTTTTTTGAAATTCAATATCGCCTTTTTCGTTTGACCTTGTTTAAACAACAGGTATCCATAGTCGGCATACACGCCTGGAGCTACCCTGCTCTTGTTTTCCTCAGCCTCGCTAATTGTTAATTCGAGCATTTTTAATCCCTTTTCTTGTGCCTCACGACTTGTATCAGTTGCTCGAAGGTAAAGGCTGTCTTCGTATTCACCCCAATGATAAAGGGTTGGGGCGCAGGCAGATAACCCAACCAAAAAAAGTAAAATCATACCTTTACAAATTCTCGATATCATGGAATGGTTATGCTCCTTGTGACACCCGTACCAAGAAAAACTTTTCCTTGGTAAAGAAGCTGATCGCCTTTCATGATCTCTACGCGATGTGTCCCTGGGGAAACGGCCAACACCCCTATTGTTGTCGTATGCGTGGAATCATAAGCTTCGCCAGATCCGATTGAATTTCCATCAATAAAGATCTCATGTTCACTTGTCGCATTGATAAAGCGGATATATCCTTCATCCTTTCCTTGGTCCACATTACTCGTTGATGACTGATAAACCGGGCCCACAACCGGAGCTAACAAACCGCACCCCGTCAGAAGAATTAGTCCACCCAACGCGATGAACACCAGGGAAAGAATTCTACTCGACATAGCCACTCCCTATTTAAATTGAATGATATGATCAGTATTGGGAATGTCCCCTTCTACGACACGGCATATTGATCCTTCATTCGTTTCTGAATCTCCAAAAAATCTTTCAATCTCAAGTTCGCCGACTTGTTTATGGGGAAGCTGAACATTAAATCCGGTTTGAGGACTTTTTATAACCTTTCCAGGGACCATGACCAGAAGTCGGTCACCGATTTTAAGACCTTGGCGCTTTCCCCCAGATATTAAAATTTTATTATTGTCGACAGAAAGAACTCCACTTGTCCAGGGTTTGTCAGAAAGTCTATTAATCAACTTGTCCAACAAGTTTGCGGTAGCAGCAGATAGGGCCTTATCATTTAGGGTAGAGTCAAAGGTCGCCCGATCTCCCAACCCCAAGATAGTGACTGAATCCAGCGAGGCTTCACCAGAACCATCTTCACTAAAGAAAACATGTCCAGTTCGAGGATCAACCAAACGAATATTAACTTTAGCATGGGCAAGCTGTTTTCTTGAGCGAGAAAAGAGAACGACTTCTCCAGTATCTTTTCGCCCGAATTCAACAATAGAACCCAATAGAAGAGCATCCACTCCAACTAAATTTGCTTTAAACTCTTCGGAGGTCAGGCCTAACAACGCACTCTCAGCTTCAAGTTTATTGAGGTCGGGTCGCTCTAAGACAATAAACTTTCCAGACTTCGTTAATGCAGAAGACAAAATATCGGAGGCTTGTTTGCCAATACGATCATAGTTTTTGTCGGTGAAAAGCCCAGAACCATATTTTGTTTCATTAGTAAAGCGTCCTACGGCTATTTTCCGTTTTAAAACTCGTTGAGCAGATTCAGCTGCATTTGACGCACTGTCAATCGAAGGGAGTTGGCTAGAGGAGTTTGGGGATTCTGGAAGCGACGCTATGACTTCTTGCTGATTATACGTTGCACAACTTGATAGCAATAGAGGAATCAACAGCAGAACCGCACAAATAATCATAACTTTGCGTCTCCTTGACAGAGGCAACCCAAAAACCAGTACTCAAATTTTTATTGGAAACCTATTCTCCACAATAATTGTTATAAATCAATAGGAATTTCTCAAAAATTATTCCTCATGGTGACTTGCCCCTTTGTCAGTATTACCTCTTAGGCTCTGGCTAGTTTGAAATAACCGTTTCCTACTCCTGTCTCAACACCGCCAGCGGCGGTTCGCCGAGAATTTTAAAGGTGCTCAGAAACCCTACGGCCACCGCAAGGCCTACGGTCGCCAGGAGCCCCCAGCCAAGCACCAGGGGTTGAAAGGTCCAAGAAAGATCCAGGAAAAAGCGCAGAATGGCCCAGGAAAGTGCACTGGCCAATCCCACGCCAATCAGACCCGCTAAGGCCCCAATCAGGGCAAACTCCATGGCAAATGACGCCACGACAATCCGTCGCGTCCCGCCGATCGCTTTGAGAATGGCGGACTCATACAGACGACGGTACCGTGTCGAAGCTAAGGCCGCGGTCATGACGACCGCGCCACTCACCATGCTCAACAGCGCAATCCCTTGAATGGCCCAGGCCAACTGTTCCAGCAACCTCGCCACGTTGGCCAGCACATCACCAACCTTGATTGCCGTCACGTTTGGAAGGGCTCGAACGAGCGCGCGCTGGAGTGGGGTTTCTTCTTCAGCTTCGACCTTCGCCGTTGCAATGTAGGTCATCGGCGCCCCGTCCAGCGCGCCCGGTGAAAGAATCATGAAAAAGTTTGTGGAGAAACTTCCCCAGTCAACCTTTCTCGTACTTTCGACGACGGCGAGCAAGGGAGTCCCTTGAACAGTGAACTCGAGCGTAGACCCCAAATCCACGCCAAGGTTGTTGGCAGCCTCCTGCTCGACCGACACGTGAATGGGAACTGCCTGATTCTTGTACTCGTCCCCTTTCATTTCTTCTGAATCAGTCAACCACCAGTTGCCTTTCACCACGATATTATCTTCGGGAAGAGTGGATAGCGCCGTAAGCACATACTCTCGGGTGAAGTACCATCCATTCTTTTTGCCTTTGTGTTCTTCGGGATCAATCACATGGCCATCAATCGCTCTCAACCGCGACCGAACGACAGGGGTGAGCCGATACAAAGAATGATGCGCTTCTTGTTGCACGATCTGTTCAAACTGTTTCTTTTGATCCGGCTGAATGTCGATGAAGAAAAAAGTCGGGGCATCCTCCGGAATGCGTTCTCCAATGGCGACGAGCAACGACGATTTCACCAGCGCGACCGTCACGATGACCATGACGCCGACCCCAATCGCCACCGCCATGCCCCGAGTGTAGTTGCCGGGTCGCTGCACATTGCCCAGCGCTTGCCTGATCACAAATGAACGGGGACGAGGAAGTTTTCGTAGACCATGGAGCAACACCCACACCCCAACCTGAAGCAGAATCAACGCGGTTCCGAAAGCAACGATAAAAAGAGTTCCCAACATGAGTGATCGCGCTTGCCACATGGCCAAGACGGTGAGGCCGAACCCCATCAGCAAGGCCGTGCCAAGCCGATAGCGATCTCGTACGACCTCCATCAACGCGTTCCACATCAGTCTGAAACCTGAACCTGCCTGAATCGGAGTGTGATGCTGCTCCACTTCACGCCGAAAGACCAACGCCGGGCCGATCTCTCTGATCGTGAGTAACGGCCAAATCGTAAAACAGAGTGTCGTCAACACCCCCACAAGCAGTCCTTTCCCGAGGGGCAACACGGTGACCTCATTGCTGATAGCAAGTGGAATGAGTTCACCCAAGAGCGCAGGCAACAGCCTTTGCAGCCCAATCCCTAACGCCACGCCTCCCAGGCTCCCCAGGCACCCCATGAACACACTCTGTAACAGATACACCCTCATCAGAAGACCGGCGTCCGCCCCCAATGTCTTCAGAACCGCCACGGTTGTGAGTTTGTGTCTCACGAATCCGTGAATGGTACAGGCAATACCGATTCCACCCACGAACAGGGCGGTCAGGCCGATGAGTCCCAAATAGGTGGTAAGCTGATCTAAAAATCTCCGAATGCGCGGTTGGGCATCACGATACGATGAGACCTTGGCCCCCTCCGGGCCAAGTCGTCCTTGCAGCTCTCCCCTAAGAGGACCAAGGGCACGTGATTCCGGAACGCGAAGCAAGTAGCGCTCACGAATGCGGCTTCCCTGCTTCACCAGATCCGTCGCTCCTAACGCTTGCCGAGAAATAAGGACTCGGGGCCCCAAGCTAAAGGCTGTGGCCACGCGATCGGGCTCTTTGATGAGAATCCCCGTCACGGCAAACCAGGCTTGTCCGATCTTGATGTGATCGTGAAGCTGAATCCCCAGGCTGATCAGTAAGGATTCTTGCACTACGGCGCCGAAGCAGGGGCGTGAGGGACAGGATGATTCGATGGGTGCAAGGGACGAATGGAGAGGCTGATGCGGAGTCAGCTCCACGTTCCCATACAACGGGTAACGTGCTTCAACGGCTTTGAGTTCAACCAACTGCGTCGCTTGAGTGTTGGGGTTTGGGGGCTGCTCCGCCAAAGGAGCCGCCGCCATGGCCACGAGTTCCCTCACGTGCGTGACCTCGATGTTGCGTTCCTGGAGATCAACCAACACCTCTCTCCCGGATTCACTCAACTGATGGGCCATACGAATTTCTACATCGCCGCCCAAGAGACCTCTCGCATCGCGCAGAATGAGGGTTTCCACATTCGTCGCAAACAATTCAATGCCCACCACGGCGCCGACGCCAACGGCCAAACATGCCAAGAAGAAGACAAACTGACGCCAACTGCCTCGGATTTCTCGCCAGGCCATTTTCAGAGAAATCGGGAAGGGCTTGGTCGGCATGCGCTAAGAACCACTCCGCTCGTCTGAGACGATCATGCCGTCGTGAAGCGTGATGATTCTCTCCGTTTGTTCGGCAAGTGTGGGATCGTGCGTGACGAGGATCAGCGTGCTGCCCTGATCTCGATGGAGTTTGAGCAACAAATCAATCACGAGTTGCCCGGTCAAACTGTCTAAATTCCCGGTCGGCTCGTCCGCCAGCAAGATGGGAGGACGGCAGGAAAAGGCGCGAGCCACTGCCACACGCTGTTGCTCGCCTCCGGAGAGTTGAGTGGGATAGTGGCTCTGACGTTTTTGGAGCCCCACGGCTTCCAACAAGTCCTGGGCGCGAGCCTTCGCAGACCACTCGCCACTCAGTTCCAAGGGAAGCATGACATTTTCCAGGGCCGTCAGAGTTGGGATGAGATGAAACGACTGAAAAAGATACCCGATGTTTTGACGTCGAAAGTGGGCCAGTTGATGCTCCGTCCACGTCGTAATCTCCTGGCCGTTCAACTGAATGGAGCCGGCGGTGGGTTTATCCAATCCAGCCAACAACCCCAGCAAGGTGGATTTCCCGCTCCCCGATGGGCCGACAATGGATACCCTTTGCTTGCGCGGCACCTCGAAGCTCAACCCCTTGAGGATGGACACCACATGGCCTCCTCCATAGAGTTGCATGGTCAGATTTTCAACGCGGATCATAGCCTGAAAAAATTTTCCTCATTGGAAACCCTTTATCAAAACAGTCTATTATACACAATGGCTCCAGACACCTATGGCCCTGATGGTCTTCGCCGTTTCGCAACCCACCGATGCGCTAGCCGATTGGGGAATTGGCTCCGGATAACAGTATGTGGCCTCTTGCTCATGTCAGGGGTGGGGGGATGTGACGCGAAAGAGTCTGCTCTGCCGTTAGATGAAACGCAATCTGCACGCAACGTTGAGTCTTCTAACTTTTCGAGTCCTTCTTCGCAAGGTCGCGTTTTAGCAGACTCCCTACGAATAGTGGCGTTTGGGAATAGTCTCACCGCTGGCCTTGGGGTCGCTCCTGACCAATCGTACCCGGCTCACCTGCAACATCGTCTGCACGAAGCAGGGTATCACTATGAAGTCATTAACGCCGGCGTCAGTGGTGAGACAACGACAGGCGGGTTGCGCCGCCTTACGTGGATTCTCAAAAGCCGGCCGTCGATTGTGATTGTCGAATTGGGCGCAAACGACGCCTTACGAGGACAGCCCTTGTCTCTCATGGCTTCGAATTTAACAAAAATCATCGAAGGGTTACAGGAAGCAGGCGTCGAGGTGGTCTTGGCAGGGATGAAGATTCCTCCGAATTACGGCCTAGCCTATACCACGGGCTTTGCGTCGATGTTCGAGCGTTTAGCCCAAGACCATTCGGTCACCTTGATTCCCTTTTTTCTTGAAGGAGTGGCGGCTCAGAAAGAATTGAACCAGGCTGACGGCATCCATCCCACCGCAGAAGGGTATCGGATTGTCGCACACACGGTTTTTGACGTGATCGAACCGTTACTCAAGAAGGAAGGCCCCAACTCCTCGTTGGGTCGAGAAAAGTAAAAGAGACCGCCCCCTTTCACACCACAGGTAGGGCCTGAAAGGGGGCAACGTTCGGAGACGTGTTAGTCTTTTTTGAAGAAAATATCCCACGCACCATAGGCAAGAATAAGGCCGATTATCGAATAGTATATGGTGGTGATGCCTTCATATCCGCCCCCTGGTTGGTTGGCATATACAGGGGCTGTTCCCAAAACCAAGAAAGCCGTACCAAGAATCCCTTGCATGGTCTTCTTCATTGTCTCATCCTCCTTCTCAAGCAGAATACATGTCTGGGTGATTCCATTCGAGCATATAGGGACAAAATTATATAAAAACTCTCATAAAAGAGGCAAGGCCTGCGTACTCCAAAGTTATTCTTCAAGGTGAGAGTGGGTTCCATCACAAAAGGGTTGCTTGTTCGTATGCTTACATCCACACCATGCCACTCGTTTTTTCTCAGTGAATTCGACTTCCACCGGGGAATGTTCCGTGCCCGTGTGTGAACCATCGCAAAAGGGTTGCGTCTTGGATCGGCCGCACCGACACCAATAATACTTGCCGGGCTCCATCTCCAGCACATAAGGCATCCGTTGCGCAATCATCACTGGGTCTCCCATTCTTTCCCTCCTTGAGTTTCCTTCGTTAACACAACCCGCGTTCCCAAGCTCGTCCTTTGACGGACATGAGACGCCCTTACTCTCCGCACCGAGGTTGTCGCCCTTGAGGCCCTAAGGCCGTAAGCCACACATAATCCGCAATGTGTTCATCGATCAAATGCTCGACATCTTCCGGGTGTTCGGGATCCAGCGCGTGGAGATACACGGTCGCGTGTTTGACTGGAACTCCTAATTGCCGTTGGACCCGTTTAGGAATAGGAAGCCCATATTGGATATGCCCCGCACCGGTATAACTGACAAAGGTCGTTGGCTCAGACGCATCTACCTTCACCATCGTCGCAATGACAGAAGCCATTCCCTCATCGCGAAAGACGGAAGCTTCATAGATTTTCTGATAGACCTCTTGTGACAATCCTGCATGACACCGTTCAATTTGCTCGTATATGACTCGTCGATACTCAAGATCGTCGGCAGGGAACGGGACCGGAATCGTCCATCGTTGCACTGCCGGATCACTCCCAATTGCGGTGAGTCCTTTTTTCGCTACTTTCCGGACAAGAGGACGAGGTGGATTGAGGCCCAGCAATTGTACGCCATGGGTTTTCGCAAAATCGACAAGGGGCGAGTAATCCGCATATTTCCCACCCCAATTGTTCTTCCATTGGGATTCGGCTAAAAAATCCTCGGTCGAGGTTACCGCTCCCTTGAGGTAACGATCAAGCCCGGCTTGCCCGTCCCAGCTAAACATTTCCATTCCTAAGATTGGTGTTCGGCCTCCGCTGAGCACGCTTTGCAACACCTGAAGTGCGGCAGCCACATGCGAAGGCGTGTAATGCGCTTCACCAATATAGATGACATCAACCGATTGGAGAATTGAGCGAAATTCCGCGTCTGAGAGGGTGGCATTCTGTTTCAGCTCAATGATCTGGCCAACTCGATAGTTGCCAGGAGGGGGGACTGCGGCACAGGCAGCGGTTGCCACCAGCACTCCACAGGCAAGCCCCACGAACGCCAATATTGTGCTTAAACGGCAAGCGACGGATTGCGGCATGCGCATGGTGTAGCACAGGGTTTATCCAACCGCAACCTATCAATTTATCAAATCTTGACGCGTTATCAAACCGAAGGCTACGCTTCCTCCGTGTCGAGCACGCCTTCTATGCCAGCATCTTCGGACGCCCCGGAAACGCCACAAAACTCTGCTCAACTTCGCACACTCCTGAAGGAAACCAAATACGCGAATCCCGTGGCATGGGAGCGTGCCAGGAAACTGGTTCATCCCTCCCAACTCGCACACACCCTGGGCCGACTCATGGAACGCATCCAACACAGCCCATTGCCAAGCACGCTTCAGGAAGGGTTAGTGGCCAGCCTTACGACGAACCCTGCCGCAACGAGTCACACGAGTAGGGGTAACCAGGCCCGGCTCAAAGAATTAACGGGACTCCCTCCCACAAAAGCGATTCGATCGTTGTGTGTGTACTTTGCTCTCGTCCAAGAAGGTGCAACTTCGTCGTTCGAACTCGCGCCTCATGAAGTTGAAGCCTTCGTGAAACAGAGCCCATCGCCCTATGACCTTCTTCTTCAGGTGGAGAAGCCGTCTTTACTTGATGTGGGTGCAGGAGATTTATCCTTTGAAGAAGCATTACTCGATCTCTATCTCCCTCCATTTCAACAAAGTCGAAAAGCGCTCACGCTTCATGCACTGGATCGCCTACAGCCTGGGTCACAATTTGGCGGCGCGTACCACGCCAGCCCTGAGCGCCTTCGCCGATTTGCACAACACGCTCCAGACCATCTTCAATTCCGGTTTTGGGGCGGCGTCGATATGATGGATCTTTCGACGCAACACGACCTTCTTTCTCATTACACCATGGTGACCTGTCACGCCCCGGCAACACCCACCTTTGCCTATGAGCCCACGCGGTTATCACCAACCACCATCCACTCGCACCTCACCAAGACCAAAGGCGACTATCGGACGGTTCGCGTGCACGGAGAGGAGGCCCTGGAAGTGAGGCATCGGGGAAAGGGCTTGACGTTTCCTCGCTGGAAATTTGTGATTCAAGGTCCGCTGGCGCTTTTGAATCTTGTGGCTCGTCGCGGAGCACTCTGTGTGCTCACCGCCATTGATGACGAAGTGTTTTGGGAAATACTCGCTCAATTGGTTGAAGATCCCGGCATGCGACCCACAGATGTCGTGTTCACTCCGGAAACTCTTCCGGACATCTTTGGGTACGTTCATCAAGCCCTGTCTTCACTAAAAATCGGGGAACGCTGTAACCTGTCGGATGTCATCCCTCTTCGACGGACGATCCCCGCTGGCACAACTCCTTCAGAACGGAAATCCGTCACCTACCGCTTCCGGTTTGTGGAAATCCGACGTGGCGCCGTGTTTCCTGGAATGCCCGCCGGCTTTACCGCCCGCCAATTTACACACATGAGCGAAGAGGAGCCCCCTTGGCATCTCGTGCTCGTCCCGGAACAGGTGCAGGTCAATTGAATCAGAGTTGGAGACATTCATGTCCAGGGTGCTATTGAACCAGGGGCCAAGCCGGTTTCACGTGCTTGACCGAGCGTACTGTTAATCGTTACGATCGGCCGTGATCAAGAGCTTTGCCGACAAGCGCACGGCGGCCATCTTCGTCGGTCGAGCCGTTCGAGGCCTGCCCATGCAGCTACAGCGACGTGCACGGGCGAAGCTCCTGGTGATTGAGGCGGCTGGCCGGTTGGACGATCTGCGCATGCCGCCTGGCAATCGGCTGGAAGCCTTGGGGGGCGACCGCCAGAAGCAATGCAGTATTCGCGTCAACGACCAGTGGCGCATCTGTTTCGTTTGGCGCAACGGTGAACCCTGGAATGTTGAGATCGTCGATTACCATTGAGGAGGTGAAGTGACTATGTCCATTCAGCGCGAGGACATCGACCGGCGGAAGGTTGACTTATCGGACGTGGCATCAGGGCGGCGACTGCCGCCGGTGCATCCCGGCGAGATACTACGTGATGAGTTTCTGACACCGATGGATCTCAGCGTGTATCGGCTCGCCAAGGCGATCAAGGTCTCACGACCACGGCTGAACGATATCGTGATCGGACGCCGCGCCGTCACGACCGACACCGCGCTACGTCTCGGGCGTTATTTCGGGACGACACCGGAGTTCTGGATCAATCTGCAGACCCGCTACGATCTTGACGTCGCCGAACGCACGGTCCGCCACAAAATCGAACGAGAGATTCAGCCACACGCCGCATGACGCTCCCTTTGTAGCCGCGAAGTCTGCCGTGGCGCCGTATTTCCCGGAATGCCTGCCGGGGGGCACGCCCGACAATTTGGTCACATGAGCGAAGAGGAGCCCCCTTGGCATCTCGTGCTCATCCCGGAACAGGCGCAAACAAGGTGAAAACAACGGTCCTGTTTGGGAGAAGGTGAGGTTTGCTATTGAACACTTTCATAATGCATGTCATAATTGGTGACAAAATAAATGACAAAATTAAACTTAATATTTTATAATTAGTTGATATATTTACAAAAATATACATAAATATTATGGCAAAAAATAAGACATATACAAAGACACATCCATGGATAAATTTTAAATTAAATTTAGACCATGCTGATATGGGAATCTGGACATTGGCGGGAGAAGCAAAGGCTAAGTGCGAACAGATAGCAAACCTGCCTCTCAAACCTGCCATAGCAAATCATCTTGCCGAAATTTATCTGACTAAAGGCGTGAAAGGAACCACGGCAATAGAAGGAAATTCCCTTACAGAAGAACAAGTCCGAAAAAGAATAGAAGGAAAGCTCGAGCTTCCCCCCTCACAAGAATATTTAGGACAAGAAGTCGACAATATCGTAGCGGCGCTGAATGAAATTGCTCAGGCAAGCAAGGACCAACATCCTCAAAGGCTCACCGCCAATTTAATTAAACACTTCAACAGGCAAGTGCTGGACAATCTAACGCTTGAAGAGGGGGTTGTTCCAGGTGAGATAGGTAAATTTCCAGTAGGGGTTTTTCAATATCGCGGAGCCCCAAGAGAAGATTGTGAATATCTCCTTGAGCGTCTTTGTGAGTGGTTAAACAGTGCTCACTTTTCAATCCCTTATTATGGAAGAGACTCAAAAATCGTCTCGGCAATAATTAAAGCGGTGATCGCCCATCTCTATATTGCCTGGATTCATCCATTTGGAGATGGGAATGGCAGAACGGCTCGATTAATAGAGTTCTTAATTTTATTTAGTTCTGGTGTGCCAGACATTGCTGCCCACTTGTTGAGCAATCATTACAATACAACAAGGGGGGATTACTATAGGCAGTTAGATCATGCTAGCAAGTCAGGCGGCGATACACTGCCATTTTTACGATATGCTCTTGAGGGATTCGTAGATGGGCTGGAAGAACAATTAAAAACTATTAAAATCCATCAGTGGACTATCGCGTGGCAAAATTTCGTGCATGACTCGTTTCGGGCAACAAAGTCAACGAAAACGCATAAACGGCGTCGTGAATTAGTTCTAGCGCTGACTTTATCGCCGAACCCCGTTCCATTAAATATGATTCGTGACCTTACCCCGAAAATAGCTTCAGAGTATGGAAACCGTCATATCAGAACATTAATGAGAGACCTTAATGCCGTTATCCAAATGGATTTAGTTCGGCAGTCGTCTGACGGTTATGAGGTAAAGAAAGAAAAGATATTCACCTTCCTACCATTCACATTGTGAAGCTGATGCGGCTCAGCTAGGACCCTCCTTTGCCGGCTCCCGCTAGGGGGCCACACCCCCTCGCGCCGTCGCTCCGCTCCGGTCACCCCACGAAAGGGGCACACCCCTTTCGGAATCCCCGGTCGGGGGTCAAATCTGGGCCAACTGTGCTGAAAGCATGGTTGGAGCGGGAAAGGGGATTTGAACCCCCTCCGTCGTCGGCGCAGCCAGAAATCCGTCTTTGCCGGCTCCCGCTAGGGGGCCATGCCCCCTCGCGCCTTCGCTTCGCTCCGGTCACCCCGCGAAAGGGGCGCACCCCTTTCGGAATCCCCGGTCGGGGGTCAAATCGACAGGCTGTGTTGCAAGGAAAGTTGGAGCGGGAAAGGGGATTTGAACCCCCGACCCTCGCCTTGGCAAGGCGATGCTCTACCACTGAGCTATTCCCGCTCTCTGGAAGGAGGTGAGTTTTTGATTCTAGTTCGCGTATACTACCCTGTCAAGAAAACCCGTTGTAGGCGAGAAGGCGGCCAGAAATTGCCTTGGTTCCTTCCAGTCCGCCATTCATTTTCCCTTAAGTTGTGATACGCTGTACCGAATAATTGACGGTCGGTCGGTCGCCCTCAACAACTCGACTGGACCATGTTTATTCTTTTTCATCTAAGAGGTTACGATGCATATTAGTGTTCTCGGGACGGGATACGTGGGACTCGTGACAGGCGCGTGTTTTGCAGAATTTGGACTCAATGTGACGTGCATGGACGTGGACGCCACTCGCATTAAACAATTAGAAAATGGTGAAGTGCCGTTTTATGAACCTGGATTAGCCTCACTGGTGACCAAAGGCTACAAAACCGGACGGCTCATATTTACAACCGACTTACACCAGGCGGTGGATACGGCTTTAGTGATCTTTATCGCGGTCGGCACTCCCTCAAACCGTGATGGGTCGGCTGATTTGTCCTATGTCGATGAAGTGGCTCGGAGCATCGGGAGCCGCATGACGGGGTACAAGGTGGTGGCAACCAAGTCGACGGTGCCCGTGGGGACTGCGACACGAGTGCGAGATATCATCAAAGCTCATCAATCGAAGCCCATCAACTTTGATGTGGCATCCAACCCGGAGTTCTTACGTGAGGGATCGGCGATTGAAGACTTCATGCGTCCGGACCGTGTGGTCATCGGCGTAGAGACCGAGCAGGCCGCGGCCATCATGAAGGATTTATATCGGCCGTTGTATCTCATTGAAACGCCATTCGTCGTCACGAATGTGCCAACGGCAGAAATGATTAAATACGCGTCGAACGTGTTCTTGGCCACCAAGATTTCCTTTATCAACGAAGTCGCCAATCTGTGTGAACTCGTGAATGCCAATGTGCAAACCGTGGCCAAAGCCATGGGGCTTGATAAACGGATTGGTGCGAAGTTCTTGCACGCCGGGCCGGGGTATGGTGGATCCTGTTTTGGGAAGGACACGGCAGCGCTGGTTCATATTGGAGCAGAAACCGGATATGACATGAAGTTGGCGGCGACGACCAAACGGGTGAATGAACAACAGCGGGCTCGTATGGTCGATAAAATCCGTGACGCCGTGAATGGCGTTCAAGGGAAAACCCTTGCCTTTTTAGGGTTATCCTTTAAACCCAATACCGACGATCTTCGGGATTCGCCGGCTTTGACGATTGCGGAACATCTGATGAAGGAAGGCTGTACCATCCGGGCCTATGACCCGGAAGGATTGGCAGGCTCGCTCGAAATGTTACCCGGCCTGATCGGCTGTCAAGATGCGTATGATGCGATGACGGGAGCGGATGCCGTCGTATTGGCCACCGAATGGAATCAATTCCGAAACTTAGATTTTGATCACATGAAATCGCTTCTGCGAGTCCCGGTGTTGATTGATCTCCGGAATGTCTACGACCCCGAACGGGTCGCCGAAAGCGGATTTCATTATGTTTCCGTTGGCCGCCCGGCTGTCGGCGTGAATCCCTATCACACGTCGTAACCGCGTCGGGCTTGTCCTGTGTGCCGACGAGGGCTTACGCCTCTTTGGGTTTATAGCCCATGCGATCCAACACTTTGGTAATGCGTTTTTTCAGCGGATCATCGGCATCGGCCAAGGCCGTAGCCAGGGGTTCCACGGCTGGCTTGCCGATTTTCCGAAGAATCTCGGTGACGGACTGACGCAATTCATCTTCTTCCGAAACCAACAGCGGAATGACTTTAGTGACGGAGGGCGCCCCGATTTTAATCAAGGCTTCATAGGCTCGATGCCGGACATCGCCCACCTCATCTTCTAAACATTCGACAAGGTCATCCACGGCATTGGCTGCTTTGAGTTCTCCCAACATCTCAATGGCATATTTGCGATTGAGCCAGTGAGAATCCTTTAAATCCATCAACGCGGCATCGACTTTGACGACGTTAGGATCTTTCGTCCGAATTCGAAACTGCTTGACCAGCCGCTTTCCGTCTTCCTCGACAATACGGAAGGTCGCCCCGTCACCCGGCTTAATCTTTTGCAGATCATCAAGCGCTTCTTCGGCCACATCCAATAACACGGTTTTTCCATCATAGGCCAACAACTCCACTTCGAGTTGCTTGGCCTCCAGGTTGATGGCGATGACATTGTCGGTCACAAGATTAAAGCCATCTTTCTTGGCACTTTTGGGAGCAATTTGAACAAGAGGGCTTGGAACTGGATCTGCCATATCTACTTCTCCTTCTTCATCATGACTTATCTAAGGTGTTGAACACGCCTGCCTTGCGTGGGCACGGCTTCTCTCTCTCATTTCTCTGTTCGAGCCGGAACGCGTTTCTCTCCCATACATGAAACGCCGGGACCATCAAGACTCGGGTTTCCATCCTAAACTCGCCAACACGCCTTCGGCGGTATCGCGCACCATTTCGTTTTCATCTTCCAACAACGCAACCACCGGTTGGATGGCGCGGGAATCTCCCAACCGGGCTAATGATTCAGCCGCATTCCGACGAACCAGCCAGTCTTCATCCGTCAAGGCCTCAACTAAAGGAGAGAACCCTTTGGCATCCCCAATTTTTCCAAGAGCTTCGGCAGCATGACGACGGACAATCCAATTGGACCCTTTAAGCCCATCGATCAAGGCATCCGTGGCTCTGGTGTCCCCAATTTTTTTCAATACGCGAGCGACGTCTTCCCGCAACATCGCATCCATTAAGCAGTCCACCAGGGCCGGTACGGCTTCGGGGTCTCCAATCCGTTCCAAGGCCCAGACCACGGCGGTTCGGACCCCCCCATCTTTGTCTTTTAACGTGTTCACCAGGAAGGGGACCGCTCGAGCGCTTTTCAGTTTCCCGAGAGCAGACGCCGCCTGCTCTCGAATGGCCCAGGCATCATCTTCCAACGCTTCAATTAAGGGATCAATCGCAGATTCCCCTATTTGAACCACGGCATTGACCGCGGCCTCTCGAATCACGAGGTCATCGTCTTCAAACATCTCGATCAAGCGAGGGATTGCCGAGTCGCCTATTTGCCCAAGTCCGGCTGCCGCATAATTTTGTAGACCTTCGTTTTCATCACGAAGGGAGGACAATAATTGTTCGATGCGCTGACTCTCAGCCATTCACTTGCTCCTTTTCCGCCCATTGCGCTTCATCCATTTGCGCAGCGGCAGCTTCCAATTTATCGATGATGATCCCGGAGTTATACGAGACCAACCCATCACGGTCATTTTTCATTTTCTTAAACACTTCCGCATAGGGACGCAAGGCTTCAACATCTTTGATCTTTTCTAAGGCTTCCACTGCCAATACTCGTAACGGTTTGATGGGAATCATGTCAATCAGGAGATCAACGGGTCTGGCGTCTCCAATTAATCCTAACCCCTTGGTCGCCAGTTCCTTGACTCCCGTATCTTTGTCCCGCTTGAGGCGATCAATCAACGGCTCTACCGCCCGGACGTCTCCAATTTTTCCCAAGACGTCCGCCGCGGCTTCACGCACCACCCAATCATCATCCTCGAGGTATTCAATTAAAATCTCGACACTGGGACGGCCAATCGGATGCAGCTTGTGCACCGCTTCCTGCCGCGCACCTTCGCGGAGTTCAGACTCTTCCACGTTCCGCAATTCATCCATAATCTCATCGATGCGATCCCGAATGGCGCTGAGTTTTTTCAGGGTGTAAATGGCCATATCACACAAAGCGGCATCTCCCATTGCATCAACCAACGCATCCGCAGCGCGCGGATCCAAGAGATGATCGAGTATGTGGGCGGCATTCACCCGCGCCTCCTCATCCGGATCTTTGAGCATCGTGGTCAGGGGGCCGATAGACATCGGAATGACTCCCAACAATTTGGTGACGGAGGGCCGAAGCGTTTCATTTTTCAACAGCTCGACCAAGGCCGCCGCCGTCTCTTCATTCACAATTCCGGCCATTTGTTCCAGAGAAGCCACCACGGCCTCTCGAACACTTTCCTCTTCACCTTGCATGAGCGTCACCAGCGGCACTCCCGCCTGTGGATCTCGGATCCGCGCCAACATTCGGGCCGCTTCAACCTTATAGGACGGTGACCCGGTTTTCATGGCTTCAATCACCAGAGCCACGACGTTGGGGCCTCCCTTCAGACACGTGGCCGTGGCACGCATGCGGCGCCAATCTTCTTCATGAGCAAGCTCGGACACGATGATTTCAAGTGGTTCTTTCGGCATAGCGGTGTGGTCTTACCCCTTCGTTCGCATCTGAGGCTATAAACGGACCCGTTTGGGGTTCCACCCCAATTGGGTTAGGGTTTCCTTGATATGATAGCGAATATTGTCATCGTGTTCGCGTTGAAGTTGGCGCACCAAAGGCGCGATAGCCTTCTGTCCAAATTGGACCAAGGCTTCACTCGCTTCGTTCCGTATTAAGGTGCTTTGCAGCGCCGTCATCAACAGAGGAATGGCCGCCTCATCACGGATACGCGCAAGAGCCCGGATGGCCTCTTCCACACTGGCCAGATCCTGTTCATACCGAGTATCCTCACAGGCCGGCGTGCGATCTTCATACTCACTTGTCTTCAACTGGCTAATCAGTTGAAACAACAAAGGGAGCACTCGTCGATCGCCAATTTTACCGAGCGCTTCTATGGCACGAACCTGAAGGCGAGGCTCCTCAATGACCCCTAAGAGGGCGTCGACTGTGGTACTGTCGCCAATATTTCCGAGTGCACGGGCGGCCTCCTGGCGCACGACGGTATCGGGGTCGTGTTGCAAAAGCCTCACCAAGGGCTTGACGGCCGTTTGGGATTTCAAGACACACAACGCTTCCGTGGCTCGAAGGCGTATCCGCCAATCTTGATTCTCCAGCGCTTCCACCAAAGGCGCAACCGCTGACTCACCAATAGACACCAGCGCCGCAATGGCTTCATCGCGCACCGCCGGCACTTTATCTTGGAGAAGCAGCACCAGGGTCTCAATCGACTGTGGGTTGCCGAGTCGTCCTACTGCGCGGGCGGCATGCATTCGAACGACCCAATCTTGGCTCACGAGAGCGGAATGTAAGGGTTCGAGCACTCGCTCATCGGCAATCGTAGACAAAATGGAAGCCGCGGCCTCCTGCACGGACAAATCCGGATCTTGTAGGCAGTAACTTAAGTCCACAACAGCCGGTCCTCCAATAGCCGTTAACGCAGTGGCAGCAGCAGCTTTCACGGCTTGATCGGAATCTCGTAAGGTCTCAATCAAGGGACACACTCCTCTGGGATCTCGGGATTCGCCAAGGGCAAGGGCCGCATCTTCACGGATGCCCCAATCCTCATCCTTTAAGGCAGCAATATGCTCCGCCACACTATCGGCCATGGTCACACCTTTGTTAGCGAGAGCCCTCTCCCACGCCTCGTGAACATTTCGTTCAGGGGTCGCATCATGTTTCCCTTTGCCGATATGGGGAAAAGCTGAAGAAACATCGTCTTGACAACTTAGCACAGCGATTTTTTGAGGGTCAATCAAATCGCGTACAGAGAGACGGGGAGGGCAACTGCCTCAGTGGGGAGGGACGTGTGTAGGGGCTGGCCTATGTGGCCGCCCATGCACCTCTTCCCTAAACGACCGGAAGAGCGACAGCATCAAGAGCAGAATGATCACGGCAAAGGGAAATGCGGCAAGGATTGATCCCATTTGAAGGCCTTTCAGCCCACCAGACCACAGTAACACGGCTGCCACGACTGATTGGATAATTCCCCACGTAAACTTAATGGCATTCGAAGGGTTCAGGTTTCCATTCGACGTTAACATGCCTAACACAAACGTGGCAGAATCCGCCGATGTGATGAAAAACGTGGCGATTAACACAATCGCAATGAGGGACATGACCCCTCCGAAGGGAAAATGCTCCAACAGAGTAAACAGGGCCACTTCTTTCCCCTGCGACTCAATGACCTGTTTCATGCCTGCCTGCTCAAACATGTCCAATGAAATGGCGGTCCCCCCAAACACAGAAAACCAGAACGCGCAAAAGAGCGTCGGGACAAACAACACGCCCAAGATAAATTCTCTGACGGTTCGGCCTCGAGAAATTCTTGCGATAAAAGTCCCGACAAACGGCGCCCAGGCAATCCACCAGGCCCAGTAAAATAAGGTCCACTCCTGTATCCATCGGGAGTCATCGAACGGCGCCAAATACAGACTCATTGTCGGCAAATTCTGAAGATACTCCCCCAACGCCGAGGTAAAGACCTCCATAATAAATTTCGTCGGCCCGAAGAACAAAAGAAAACCCATCAGCGAGACCGCCAGCACCATGTTCAGGTTGCTCAAATATTTGATCCCCCGTTGAAGGCCGGTCTGCGCGGACAATATGTACAACACCGTGACCACGGCAATCATCAGCAGTTGAAGGATGATGGTATTGGGCAGGGTAAACAGATAGGATAAGCCTCCGCTGATTTGGATGGCTCCAAAGCCCAATGACGTGGCCACCCCAAATACCGTGGCAAAAACGGCAATAATATCAATGGCTTGGCCCATCGAGCCCTTCATCATGCGTTCGCCAAAAATCGGCTCACAACTCGCACTGAACAGACCTGGCTTGCCTTTCCGAAATTGAAAATAGGCCAAACACATCGCCACCATCGTGTAAATCCCCCAAGGGTGCAGCCCCCAATGAAAAAACGAGTACTGAAGAGCTAAGCTGGCTGCTTCCGGTGTTTCGCCTACTCCTCTGGGAGGGTCATAATAATGAGCGGTGGGTTCCGCGACCCCCCAAAACACCAGCCCAATGCCCATTCCGGCACAAAATAACATGGCAAACCACGTGAGCAACGGAAATTCCGGCTTTTCCCCATCCTTCCCTAAGGGGATATCGCCGTACCGTGAAAAAATGAGCGTAACCGCCATGACCAAAAGCCCAACCGCGCATAAGAGATAGAACCACCCAAAGGCATTGAGCAACCAACGCTGGATAGCGGCGGTGACCGTGGCCAACTGTGTGGGAGCCACCGCCCCCCAGACTAAGAATGCCGTGGCAAGGGAAACGGAGACCTTAAAAACAGGAGTAGTGGTTTTCATCAGAAATGTATGAGAAAAACGATCCCTTCTTGTCCGTCAACGAGGCATCCGGCTAATGCACTAAAGTGTTTTAAAATTAAGAGGTTATGAGAAATCTACGTTAACCCATGACGAAAATGTGTTGTCCCGACAGTTTGCCGAGAATGTCGAGAGAACTCAAGGCCAATTCCATCGGACAGGTTGAGGGTTGCCCAAAGAGGGTCAAATCGTTAGAGTGGAAGTTCTGCGACTAACCTTTCCCGCTTTTTCATCCAACCAAAAGTCGAGCCGACCTAGTTGCTCTACGTGGAAAGGTATTGTGAGTCTGACCATTGAGGAGGTGGCCCATGGGTAAAGAACAGCTGTACGGTGAGAACCCCATCGCCCAACGCAAAACCGACCAATACAAACGTGAATATGTCCATAGCTTTGTCCGAAAATGGGATGAACTCATCGACTGGGACGCCCGGGCTAAAAGCGAAGGGGATTTTTTCATCAATATCCTGAAAGAACGTGGAGTCCAACGGATATTGGACGTGGCAACGGGAACGGGATTTCACTCTATTCGGCTCCTGAAGGCCGGGTTTGACGTGACCAGCGCAGACGGCAGCCCCGAAATGCTGGCGCAAGCCTTTGAAAATGCCACACGAGTGGGCTTTATTATGAAGACCCTCCATGCTGACTGGCGGTGGCTGAGTCGGGATATTCACACCCAATATGATGCGGTTATTTGCTTAGGGAACTCGCTGACCCATTTGTTTTCAGAACAGGACCGCCGGAAAGCCCTCGCCGAATTCTATTCGGTGCTGCACCACGACGGCGTTTTGGTGCTCGATCAACGTAATTACGACGGGATACTCGATAAGGGGTTCACCTCCAAACATGTCTATTATTATTGTGGGGAAAATGTGCGTGCCGAACCTGAATACGTTGATGAAGGATTGGCCCGATTCCGGTATCAGTTCCCTGACAACTCAGAATATCATCTCAACATGTTCCCCCTACGCAAGGATTATGTCAGAAAACTCATGGGAGAAGTTGGGTTTCAGCAAGTCAAAACCTTTGCGGACTTTCAAGAGACACACCGCGTCGAGGACCCTGATTTCTATGTCCATGTGGCTGAAAAACTGTATAAAAACGAAGAACGGCCCATTAAAATTTCAATGGGATTCAATTATTCTCAGTCTGTCGAAACCGCCAGAAGCTACTACAATAGCCATGATGCCGACCGATTCTATGCCACCGTGTGGGGGGGCGAGGATATTCATGTCGGTCTCTATGAACACAACACGGATACCATTGTTGACGCGAGTCAAAAGGCGGTCCAGAAAATGGCCTCCATGGTCAACAATCTCGGTCCTGCGACTCGGGTGTTGGATATTGGCTCCGGGTATGGAGGGTCGGCAAGGCACCTGGTCAAGCACTATGGATGCCAGGTTGGGTGTTTAAATTTGAGCGAAACACAAAATGCCAGAAACCGCGAACTCAATGCTCAAGGGAAATACTCTCTGGTCATTAATGTGATTGACGGAAGTTTTGAAGATATTCCCATGCCGGATCATAGTGTTGATGTGGTGTGGTCTCAGGATGCCATCTTGCATAGTGAAAATCGCGACAAAGTCTTTGAAGAAGTCAAGCGGGTGCTTTCTGAAGGAGGGCAGTTCATTTTTACCGACCCGATGCAGAGTGAACATTGCCCCAAGGAAGTCTTGCAACCCATTCTGGATCGTATTCACCTCGACTCTCTGGGTTCAATTCCGCGATATAAAGATATGCTGTTAGGACTTGGGTTTAAAGAGCTTGAAATTGTGGACCTCTCTGAACACCTGAGTGCTCATTACGGGAGAGTCCTAGAAGAAGTTCTCGCCAATCAATGGAATTTGCTGAGAGTCTGCAGCGAGGACTATATCGAACGGATGAAAACCGGTCTTCAGCACTGGATTGATGGCGGCAAGGGAGGTCATCTCACCTGGGGGATTCTCCACTTCCAAAAGCCGTGAAGGCGAACCCGTTTCCCCATCTTTTTTCCTGAATAACGAGAGGTTGAAATCTCCGTTGCTCGTTCAGCCGAACGAGAACAGAACCAGGGGGTTAGCGTTCAATACGGTAGGGTTTGGCTGGCCTAGCAAAGTCTCCTGAGGGACCGAAACGCCCTTCTTCACCAAGCACCTTATCCGGGTCGGTATATTCAATATCCTTCACGTCCCCATGAGCATCGCCCTTGGGCGGCTCCCAGCCAAGTTTTTCCAGAGTTTCCACCACGGTTTTCTTTAACGCGCTCGATGCCGTCAGTCGGGTAGACGCAAATGCCAACACCCGCTCGCTTTCTCTTGCAACCTTAAAGGCCTCTGGATCATGGAGAAAGGCCACCAGCGGCTCAATGGCCGCATCACCGATCAGCACCAACGAAGAGGCGGCATAATCTCGCAACACGATATCCCTTAACAACAGGATAAGATCCGGAATCACCTTGGGATCCCGAAAATGTCCCAATGCCGTCGCCGCGGCTTCTTTGATGAGCTGGTCTTCGCTAATAATACACCCTGGCGTCGGCTTCCCCTGTTGAGCAATGCCCTTGCCTTTCAGGGCATCCAGCACCGGTGACAAGGCTCGGGCGTCCCCGATCATTCCGAGAGAAGCAATCGCGTGACGCTTCACGGCTCCATCCCTCATGGCGTCAATGAGCCCATCAACGGCCCGAGGATCCCCGATAATCCCTAAGGCAATCGTGGCATCTTCGCGAACAGCTCGGTCTTCATCTTTTAACGCTTCGATCAACGCCCCAACCACGCGCTCGTCCTTGGTCCAGGCTCGGCCCATTTGATAGTCAGTCGTCATGCCGCCTAATGCCCGAACGCCATGACAGCGGACCACAAAATGCGGATCCTGTAACGTTTCCAGGAGGGCGGGAATAGACGCGTCGCCAATATACACGAGGGCGGTTCCGGCAGTCTCCCGGACAATTTTTGAGGTATCCTTAAAGAGCTTGATTAAAACTGGAACGGCTCGAGGATCACCAATTTGCCCCAGAGCCTCAGCCACCGCACTTTTCACGGCACCATCACGGTCTCGACAGGCGATCATCAACGGTTGAACGGAGTCGGGCTCTTGGAGCAATCCCAAGGTCTTCCCGGCTTGCTGACGAACACGCCATCGGTCATCCTTCAAACAGGGAATGAGTTTCGGGACGGTGCCCTTCCCCATAGAGGCCATGGCGGACACGGCCTCACTTTCAACTTCCACCATGTTGTCGTTGAACAACGTGATGAGGGCATCAATGGCGATATCCCCGCCGATTTTCGCAAACGCCCACCCCACGTGAACTCGCACAGCCCAATAATCATCCTCCAAGGCCAGGGAGAGGGCTTCAATGGTATTCGGATCACCCAACTCCGCAAGCGCCTTCGCGGCTTCTTCCCGCGTGGCGTCATCAATATCTTCTAACGCTTCGATCCAGTGTTGTACGCTCTGTGACATGGTTCCGGAGATTTCTTTTTGATGATTCTTATTAATTGGAAGGATAACCGTAATCGCGTTCTTGTTTATACGGTTGCGTATGGCTACACCGAACCACGAGCTTGGCCGTTCCCAGTCCTTCCACGCATTGCGTTAAGGATTGAGCAAAATCCAACTTGCCCTCTAACGTGACCCGAAACGCAAAGTCGAACGTAAAGGTCCCGAAACGATACTCGCCTGGTTTTAATTGAATTTCCCGCGCATCGGTCGTCTTATAGGATTCATACGTAATGGGGTCATTGGTCCAGATCAAAGGGGTGATGCCCGGCACATGCCACCATGTTGGAGGATCGAGCGCCGTGGGATCAATGGTAATCGCATACTCCCGCGTCAACGGATTCACGGATTCTCGTGCCACACTTATTTCGCCGATGAGCAAACTTCCGACGAGACTACTTGCCACAATGAGGGCACTATTTTTTAAAAAATGTGGAAGATCCAGGAGCGAGCATCTCATTCCCCGTTGTCCTTCGTTCGGGTCTCATTTGAAAAATTTCCGTCAACGCTCGACTTTCCCATTCCGTATGGGTTTCTAATCCGAGCGCTGCAAGCACCGTTGCCCCAATGTCCATGATACTCACGTGATTGGGAATGTGATACCCCGGCTTCACATTCGCACCCCAGGCAAGCCAAGGCACCGGGGATTGTTGGGGCGCCCCGGCGGCCATTTTCGCATTGAAGGCTGGAGGGGAACCTGGTCCCTGTAAGCCCGTCACCATGACCATGGTTTTGTCCAGGACACCGTGTTCCTGATAGATCGCCATGACATCCGCGATGGCCGTATCAACCGCTTGGAGGGCTTGAGTATACTGCCTTGAGCCCCATCCACGTTTTTGGGCGACATCCGCCGGTTCAGGGAGATGCGCTACCAGGAGCCCCGGCATCGCGAATATACGAAAATTATAGCCGCCTTTGCTGGTCACTTTTTTCAGGTAATCTTTAATATATTCCACCTGTGTGGAGGGATTGCACTGCGGTTTGGCTTTCCCGCATGTTTGCATATCCACGTAAATTTCCGGTCTGGCAAGCTGATAAAACCGCTCATCCATGATGAAGAGCGCGGTATCGACCCCTCCGGCGAGATCCAGATAATCAAACAGTGTAGGAGAACGAAGAAACGACCGGGAAAAATCGTACGTTTCCCATTCTTGATTCACACGATGCTTCTTGACAGGCAACCCCGTCAGGAGACTGGCCATGGCCGGCACCGTGAATGGCGGAGACACCGATTGAGCCTTCCAGGTGACCGCCCCTTCTTGGGCGAGCTTTTGAAGAACCGGCATGGTCCCATTTTGAATGACGTCATTGCCCACACCGTCTAAGACAAAAAGCAGGACATGATCGGCTTGGGTGGGGGTTGAAGCAAAAGCCGGACTCCTCTCCGGAAAACCGAGAGCCCAGATTGCGAGCAGAAAAACCGTAATTCTTATCAACATGTTTCTAGAGTGCTGGGGGGCCGGGGTGTCGAGCAGTCGGGAATTCGAGCACGCCCCATCGTTGTGGTTTTCCAATCAAAAAGCCTTAAATGCCTCATTGTTACAGGTCATAAAGGCAACTTACCATGCTGGATTTTCCAGGGTCAACTAACTGAAATGCGGGAAGCGGCTGGGGAACCGTGTTCAGTGAAAAGCAAAATCTCAGATTCCGTTTAACTCTGTTGCGCCTGGATCCCCTTTCAGGGTAAGACAACAGGGCAAAAATGATTTTTTGTTTAATCAGGATTCCTGCTCATGCCACAGGGAAATAATTTTCTGCATTCCAGGTATTCCCGTTCAGATCCAGGGGATCGAGCCAAGTATATGTCGTTTACACCTGGGGCTCCGACTTTTTCCCCTCCCTGGCATGAGGCACTCGGACACCTGGGCAAAAACATATCGGACGCGGGGGTCCGCGCGGTCGTCTTGGTGTATGGTTCCTATTTGGGGGCTGACCTCTTCGGGTCAGGACGCCTTGATGAAGTCGGAGGTCTCAAGCGTGGCTATTCTCGTGGCATTCCAGGGCTAGAATCTCTCCTGGCAGCACTTCGCCCCAATGCCTATCAACACTCGCCTCAGGATCCTTCCTGCAAGCCGCCCTTTGCCAATGACGAAACCAGTAAAACCAAGCTGGACACCCTTCTCCATGACAAAGGAAATTTTTCTGAACACTATGTCAAAGGCCTCCAGGACGGACTCACGAGTTCCCACGCGCTTCCTTTGGCCGTCCAACGCTACCTTTGGTCTTCCCGGCACCACCATCTTGGTCGAATGGAAGGGGCGTTGGCTCTCTTGCACGAACTCAATCACCTCAAAACACAACAAGACTTACAGGCCAACGATCGAATGTTGATTGTGGCCTATGGCCATGCAGGCCAATTGCTGGCCCTCCTTTCCAATCTGATTGCCCCGTGGGAATCATCGGTTCGTGAAACCGTGTTTGAAACATTGGCCGATTATTACGAGCAACTGGATTCCCCATCGGCATCGATTCAACATTTGCAGGAACTGGACCGATTGTTAGCCAAGAACCAATTCGAAGCTTGGCCCTCGCTGGACGTTGTGACCCTGGGCACGCCCATCCGGTACGGCTGGGACACGGATAGTATGGGAAAACTCCTCCACATCGTGAATCATCGACCTATCCGGCAAGATGGAAAACGTTGGCTGGCCAAAATGGAGCTGCCCCAAATTGTCATGGAAATGCCCATGGCTTCCGGCGGTGACTATGTGCACCAGCTTGCTGTAGCAGGAACCGATGCCGTACCCGCTTCACCATGGGAAGAGGAACTGAACCAAGCCTTATGCGAAAATTTGGAGCCGTATGACGGATTTGAACGTTGGTTGGAATGCACCCGACGAGTGACCCGTTGCCCTAACGATGGGGAGTGCTTACTCATTGATTACAATGATGCGACAGAGGCATCCCCTCAGGAACATCTCTTCGGCCATGCATGCTACACGCGGCTTGAGACGTTGCTTTTTCAAACCAGCCACATGGTGGAAACACTCTACGGCGCCTAGCCTGGATTTCTCACACCTCGTCGTAGCGAGACGTGAGAAATTCAGGCTAAAATCCTCTCCTGACTGTTCCAACCCGACTTTTTCAACCCCCACCCCCCCAAAAACTCATTGATTCTCATGAAATACTTATGGTAATGGTTTTCGGTTTATCTTAGTCGATTCTTTTTGATGCAAGCGCTGTACGATATTTTTTCG
Source organism: Nitrospirales bacterium (assembly GCA_965247845.1). GTDB lineage: Bacteria > Nitrospirota > Nitrospiria > Nitrospirales > UBA8639 > Bin75. The sequence goes on from OZ252040.1 coordinate 1,475,677, forward strand.
TGATGAAATCATGATCATCGGTGTTCCCAAAGAAACCTATCCCGGCGAAAAGCGGGTTGCCCTCATTCCCGCGATCATTCCGTCTCTCCAAAAAGGAGGGATGGAAGTCCATATTGAAAGCGGTGCGGGAGTAGAGTCAGGATACCCTGATGCCGCCTATGCCGAGAAAGGGGGCACCATCGTCGCCTCACGCCAGCAACTTTTTGAACACGCGCACATCATTGCCCAAGTCAGAATGTTGGGGGCGAATCCTGAACAAGGCAAAACCGACCTGCCCTTGATGCAACCGAATCAAGTCATTGTCGGGGTGGCCGAGGCCCTTTCCAATCCCCAAAGCATCCGGGAGTTGACGACGCGACATGTCCGAGCCTTTGCCATGGAATTGATGCCGCGAATCACCCGTGCCCAAAGCATGGACGTCCTCTCGTCAATGGGAACCGTGGCCGGGTACAAGGCCGTGCTTTTGGCCGCTGACGCGCTTCCGAAAATGTTTCCGATGCTGATGACGGCCGCCGGAACCGTGACCCCTGCCAAGGTCTTTATCATCGGGGCCGGCGTTGCCGGACTGCAGGCGATTTCGTTGGCACGCCGACTTGGTGCCTCGGTGGAGGCCTATGACGTTCGACCAGCCGTCAAAGAGCAAGTGCTCAGCCTGGGGGCCAAGTTTGTGGATCTCCCCTTGGAGACGCAAGAGGCGGAAGACAAGGGAGGGTATGCCAAAGCTCAGGATGAAGAGTTTTATCGACGCCAGCGAGAGCTGCTCACCAAAGTGATCGCATCAAGTGACGTGGTGATTACCACCGCGGCAGTTCCAGGGAAAAAGGCTCCCATCCTGATTACGGCCGATATGGTGGCCGGGATGTCTCCAGGATCGGTGATTATCGATTTGGCCGCCGAACGAGGCGGAAATTGTGAATTAACCCAAGCCAACCAGACGGTGGTGACCCAGGGAGTCACCATTATCGGCACTGAAAATCTTCCGTCATTGGTGCCTTACCACGCCAGCCAGATGTACAGCAAAAACATTGCCACTTTCCTGCTTCATTTGGTGAAAAAAGGCGAACTCACGATGGATAGGGAAGACGAAATCACCAAGGAAACCCTCTTGACGTGTGATGGAGAGATTGTTCATCCCCAAATCCGTGAAATCTTAGGCCCTCTCGCGGACAGGCGAGGAGAGGAGAGTTAAGCCATGGAGATGTTGATTTCCAGTATTACGATTTTTGTCCTGGCAATATTCGTGGGCTTTGAAATTATCACCAAAATTCCGCCCACCCTGCATACTCCACTCATGTCGGGAGCAAACGCCATCTCAGGCATCACGCTCGTCGGAGCCATTCTGTCGGCAGGCACCCAACAAACGTTTTTGACGACCATGCTTGGGGGGGTCGCCGTGGTCTTTGCGACCGTGAATGTCGTCGGCGGTTTTATGGTGACCAATCGCATGCTGGAAATGTTCAAAAAGAAATCCTAAGCCATGATCGATTTACTCATCAATGGAGGGTATCTCGTTGCCGCCATGCTCTTTATTTTCGGCCTGAAGGGGCTGACCCACCCCCGTACCGCCGTTCGAGGCAACCTGCTCGGTGCGTGCGGCATGTTGCTCGCCATCGTCATTACGCTCGCGAATCAAAACATCATCGGCTTTGAAGTTATTCTCATCGGGCTCGTCATCGGGGCAGCGATAGGGGCCATCTTAGCCGTTAAAATCCAAATGACGGACATGCCGGAACTCGTGGCGTTGTTTAACGGGTTTGGCGGCATTGCCTCGGTGTTGGTGGCGGGTGCCGCTTTGATAGAAAGCACCCTCAGTGGCGGAATTCCTTTCGTGCAGGTCTCCGTGGCCACGGCGGCCTCCGGGCTGATCGGAGCCGTCACGTTTTGGGGAAGCCTGGTGGCCTTTGGAAAACTCAGAGGCCTGATTAATGAAAATGCCGTCTTGTTTTCAGGCCAACAAGTCATTAATGCGGTGTTGGCGCTTCTTGCCCTCGCGTTAAGCGCGGGCCTGATCATCGACCCCACCAATATCCTCTTCTACTGGTTATTGGTTTTGGTGGCTTCTGCCCTTGGAGTCCTGCTTGTGATTCCGATCGGTGGAGCCGATATGCCCGTCGTGGTCGCGCTCTTGAATTCCTACTCAGGATTAGCGGCTGCCGCAACGGGGTTTGTCTTGTCCAATAACGTCTTAATCATTACCGGATCCCTGGTCGGCGCGTCGGGATTGATCCTGACGCAAATCATGTGTAAAGCCATGAATCGGTCCCTGACCAACGTCCTCTTTGGAGTGCTGGCTCCAACGGGAGGAGGGGCGAGTGCAGACGAGATCTATGCCGGCCGGGTGAAGTCCACCTCGCCGGAAGAAGTCGCGCTCCTCTTCGATGCGGCTCGACGGGTGGTAATCGTTCCGGGATACGGCATGGCGGTCTCCCAAGCCCAGCACCCCGTTGCGAACCTCGCCTCCCTCCTCAACGAACGCGGCATTGAGGTGGAATACGCCGTTCATCCCGTCGCCGGTCGGATGCCCGGCCACATGAACGTTCTATTAGCCGAAGCCGATGTGCCCTATGAGGCCCTCAAGGATATGGATGACATTAATCCCTATATCGATCAAATCGACGTGGCCCTGATCATCGGCGCGAATGACGTGGTCAACCCTTTGGCCAGGACCGATCCCACGAGTGCCATTGCCGGCATGCCGATCATCGACGTGGATAAAGCGAAAACCGTGGTCATTATCAAACGGAGTTTAAGCCCCGGGTTCGCCGGGATCCCGAACCCTCTGTTTGCGTTGAACAATTCCCTCATGCTGTTTGGCGACGGGAAAAAGATGGTACTGGAGATTATCGCCGCCCTCAAAGAAACCTGATCGCAAGTTGCTCGCAAGAGCCAGTTGATACGATATAGAGTATTTTTATTTAGTATAAATAACTTAATTCACGCTTGAGAGCCATCGATATTTTCAGAAAAAATTACATTATAACTTGTTGAATTAATTGACTTTATAAAATTTTCTTGAGTTAGCCTGGTTCTTATAGGCAAACTTGTCTCTCGCTGAACAAGTATGCTACGTTAGCCTATAAGGCGCTCTAGTGAGAGAGCAGGAACTTCTACCCATCACGAGGTACAATGGAAATCAAGGTTGTGAACAACAATGTAGAGAAAGCTCTTCGTGTTGCGAAGAAAAAACTCGCAGCCGATGGTTTGTTTCGTGAGTTGAAGCGCCGACGTTTTTACGAAAAGCCGAGTGTGAAGCGGAAAACAAAAGAGCGAGAGGCTGCTCGGCGACGACAAAAATGGTTGGCCAAGCGTGCGTTTCGTTAGTTCACACCTGTACGTCGTTTCCTCCTCATCCCTTCTCGGTCAACACCTCAATATCTTCAATGCGTGATTCCCATATTCACGCGGTCGTCTCCAGAGTCCAAAAAACCATTCGCCGATGGAAAGAACCCGTGCTTGGTGTCGTGGCGCGGGAAACTCGCGACCCCTTCCGTATTTTGATTGCCTGTCTTCTGAGTCTCCGCACCAAAGATCTCACCACGTCCGAGGCCAGCCAACGGTTATTCACGTTAGCCGACACGCCGGAGCACATGCGCGCGCTATCCATGAAAACGATAGAGAAGGCCATCTATCCGGTGGGGTTTTACAAAAACAAAACCAAACAGATTCGAGCGATTTGCGAAAGCCTTCTCCAGGACTTTGGGGGACGGGTTCCAGATACGATTGAAGAACTCTTAACGTTGAAGGGCGTCGGACGCAAGACGGCCAATTTGGTGGTGACCGTCGGATATCGAAAACCAGGGATTTGCGTGGATATCCACGTTCATCGGATCAGTAACCGGTGGGGCTATGTTCAGACCAAGACTCCCGAGGAAACCGAACGCGCGCTTCGGAAAAAACTTCCCGCAAAATATTGGATCACCTACAACGACTGGTTGGTTCCTTTTGGGCAACACCTCTGTCGACCCATTTCTCCGTTTTGCAGCCAGTGCCCGGTCAGCCAATACTGCAAGAGAGTCGGCGTGCGAACTTCTCGGTAGGTCTCCCCCTCGGGCCTAAGCTATGATCCGCGGGAGGGACAGGTCTCACGTCAAACGAGCGACGAGCGACACGCAAGAGAGCAAAGCTCCCTCGGCGAAATTCAGGCTAAATAAACAGAGTCGTCTCTGCATCCGCCGCCAGTGAAAGGATGGCGGGAAGACCCATGACCTCATCGACTTGTTTGGCCACGGCATCCGAGTCGACTCCCATGTATTCCAACCCGGCGCTGCAAGCGATGAGGCGAAACTTCCCCACCTTCTTGGCCTCTTCAAACATTTCCGAAATAAGTGGAACCTTACGCTCGGAAAGCAAGCGGGCCACTTCATCATGATAGCGGTCATACTCCGGGGGAAAATCGATTGCATTGAGGTTTCCCTCGGCGAGTTTTTTAATGGTCCAAAACAACAACACGACCATCACATCTTTTCCCATGGCCGAGGCTGTGAGGCCCAAGGTCGCCACTTGGTGCAATTTATCATAGGTGGCGTTATGGGCGTAGATGATAAAACGAGGTGGGGCACTCATCTGAAACACCTCTTGAGACTGCGAATAAACCGAGACAATTACAATCGAGTGGGTTGAATGAGTTGTTGACCAGGCGCCTTTGAGGTTGGCCAATCCTCGCTTTCAAACATGAGGCAACATTTCAACCGTCCACAGACCCCGATGCGATGCGAATCATTTGACCAAGCCGCTTCACGACGGGACAACTTGAGATTCACCGGTTTAAAATCCGTGAGAAAGCTCGCGCAACAGAGGACAAGCCCACAGGTATCGACTCCGCTCAGTTGACGAGCTTCCTCCCTGCTGGAAATTTGCCGCATTTCAATCCAACAATTAAACTGGCGCGCTAAGTCTTTGACGAGTTGCCGAAAATCAACGCGAGATTCTGCCGTATAGCTAAACGTCATGGCCCGTCGCTGAAGCGACCCGTACACTTCGACTAACTTCATCTGCAAACCCAACGCCTGGGCCCGCTCTCGACAGAACTCTATGCCCGAGGAAGACATGGTTTTTTGCTGGGCAATCGCGGTTTCGTCTTCCTCCGTCGCTTTCCGAAGGATACTCCGCATCACTCGCATAGGAGGGAGAAACGGTTGAGAATGAGGCGGGGAAAAGACGGTGCCATAGGTCGTATCGTTCTCTAATTCCATGAGCACATGGTCGCCGGCCTTCAGCGTGGCGTCGGTAGTCCGAGACATTTTGACCTCACCATGGTCACGAACCTTCACCCCAACGACAGTAACCCACTCAGGAAACACCTCTTCCTGAGCAATCTCAGGCACGGGAATTGATTGATCGGTCATCACAAGCCCTTCCGTCGTAAAAAGCAGCTAGTCCTATCATATTAAACGGCGAACAGCAAGAAGGGCTGACTGCTTCGTCCCGCCCCGGCACAGTTTCCCTTGCTAGCGAGGAGCGCCTTTGAGGAAAGCGGGCACGTCCTGATCGAGTTGATAGAGAGACAGGGGCGTGAGGGCTTCGTTCTTTTGGATCACCTGAACCTGGCCCGGCGCAGGCACTCGAACAATGTCTAAGGCTTGACCATAATGGTACTGACTACCGGATGCCGCCAGCATGTCGCTCAGAGACTCCGGGGGATCCCAGTGGGCGGTGAGTAACGCCGTACGGGCCGGATTGCGATGACTAAACATAAACGACAAATGGTCCGGATACCAATCGGCGCCACCCGTGGCATACGAGACGAACAATTTGGCTTGGGCGTGTTGCATCACATCCGACAGATAGTGATTGGTAAGGAATCCGTTTTCTCCCACCTCCAACCACTTGCCGGGATGGGACAAACTCGCATGAGCCGCGTAAGAACGAATTTCTTTCAACTGTTGTTGTGAGGCATAGACGGTCGCAATCGGACCATAGCGCTCCACAAGTTTGGCGATGACCCCATCCTGGATAGCGGAATGTCCATCGTTCGTCGGACCGCTGTCCGCATGGACCAAGGTATTGTGCCCTCGATCGCTGATTAAATAGCAATTTCGTGGAAGCGCAAGGTCGCAAGGATCCTCGCCGAAAAACGGAACCGACACCACCTGCCCCCCTTCAAATTTCCAGGATTCTCCATGCGCCAGTTCAATGACGTTCGTAAAGCCCAGCTCCCGCATCAAGGAAAGATAATCGAAATACAACGTCTTCCGGTTTTTCCGGCTGGGCACGATAACAGGCACGTCCTTCGGCAAGTGCAGCAACGTGCGAGGATCGACATGGTCATCATGGTCGTGCGTTAAGAACACGGCGGCTGGTTGTGGCAACAACGACGTCCACAGTGAAGGTACCGGAGATTCGGCAAACCAGGGCATCAGCCAAGGATCAAACCAGAGGAACTGGTCTCGTTGTCGATACATCAAGGCCGCATGACCAAGATGAACCGTATCTTGATCTCGTGTGACCTCGAGCCACTGTGTTCGAACCGAGGAGTGGTCCGTCACGGCTAAACACTCGTGCGAGTCGAGTTGCTCAAGAAGATGAAGCAACTGTGGCGCGATGTCACGACCGGCAGCCATGGCAATCGTGCGAATTTCCGAGACGGTGCGGGTCCCATTCAAACAGCCCAACAGTTTTCCCACCTCAGGTGAGAGCGGACGCTCCAATCCTATCGGCAGCGCTTGCCGTTTCACCGCATTGAAAATGCGCAGACCGGCGTAATTCATGACCGCCGACTTATGACGATCGTGGGGAAATTCCCACACAAAAGCGCCGTCAGGATTCCGTCTACACCGAATATGTTGCTGAAGCCGGGGTCGTGACTGCACCACTTCCGCATAGGCATCCTCAAGACGGCGACTGGCCGCAGGGTCATCGACCGAGGTTCGATGAGCAAACACATCACTGATGGCCGTTTCCACCGTACTCATGAGAATTCCGTGGACTTCATGGAGACTCGCCACGACCGCCGGATCCACGCCTCCCATAAAAGGGAAGGGGCCCGGCGGCTCGGCGCTTTCCAGTTGCACCCACACCCACGGCTGAAGCCCGACAAACTGATTGAGGCCAACGCGATCCCAGAGAGCCATAGAGCTAATCGTCTTTCTTCGTAAGGGGTTCCACCATCACGTCATGACACAACCGAGCAGAAGGCAACCCCTTACGTTTCTGTCGAAAAACGAACCGCACTGATCGCGGGTTCGTATAAAATTTGGATGACAATGTGGTCAGGATCCGCAAGATAAAATGAATAACTGCCGTCTCGGTGTTGCTTCGGGTGGTGGACAATCTCGACGCCTTCTTTGACGACCTGTTGATACAGTTGGTCCACACTGTCGGGGGAATCCATGACAAACCCCAAATGGTCAAGGAATTGTCCATGGCTCTGTTGGTAAGCAGGAATGTTCTCTTTTGGAATTTGATGCAATGCCACGTTATCGACCCCCGAACTCATATAGACGTTCTCGGCATCAGGCTCCCACACAATAGTCATCCCAAACCAGGTCTGATAAAACGTTTTCGAAACCTCCAGATTCGTCACGTTCAAGGCAACGTGGCGTAAGCCTCTCCCTTGTGGAATATACTTAGACATTCTGCTCATGGTTCCAAATTCATGGAAGAGACCTCTGATCCCCGATAGATCCCCGATAAAGCCTGCGGGGACAAGCGTCTGGGACAGATTTATTGTGATAGCGGGATGCAGAGCAAGGCGTCCCGCAGCGAAACCCGAGGCTTATCATAGAGATAGGCGAGGGTTGAGCGAGGACACAACGCCGCCATGCGCCCGATAGTGCGATAAATCAGAGGTCCCGGCAGTCATCTTAACGGGGCTCACTGAGCAGAGCAACCCCGCTGTCGATAAGTAGGGAACAACGATCGTTGTTCCCTACGGAACGGGCCGCGTGTTACCATCACAGCTATGAGCGCTGAACCAGACTCGACAAGCGGATTCGCCGGCATGACCGTCGCCGCCTTCGAAAGCCGGATGGCCGATCACATGGCCAATCTGCTTGCTCGGTATGGAGGAAATCCCATGGTTGCGCCCTCCTTACAAGAGATTCCCTTGGAAAATAATACAGAAGCCCTGGACTTCGCGAAGCACCTCATGGCGGGGTCCGTTGACTTACTGATTTTGCTGACGGGCGTTGGGACAAGGACATTGGTAGACGTCTGGAAAACGCAGTTTCCCCTCGAAACGATCCGGCAAGCCCTAACGGGGACAACCCTCGTCTGCCGTGGGCCCAAACCCATTGCGGCCTTAAAGGAATTGGGGTTGAAACCCCACCTCACCGTGCCTGAACCCAATACCTGGCGGGATATCCTCCACACCCTGGATGCCTTCAAACCCGAGGGACTCTCCGGACTCCGGATTGCCATTCAAGAATACGGCATAGTAAACAAGGACCTTGCGGAGGGGTTGACCGAGCGGGGAGCCCAAGTCAGGAGTGTGTCTGTGTACCGATGGGCCCTTCCTGACGACGTGGAGCCCCTCAAACGGACTCTCCGTAGCATTTTGGACGGAAAAGTCTCTGTCGTGTTCTTCACGAGCGCCGCCCAAGTCGATCATATCGTGAAACTGCTCAGCGCCACCGATGAACTCGCAGCCCTTCGTGACGCTCTAGGGAGAACCATGGTCGCCTCAATCGGCCCGATTACCAGTCAGCAGCTCCGGCACCATCATGTCCCGGTTGACTTCGAACCCTCCCATTCCAAGATAGGGATCCTGGTGAAAGAAGCCAGCGAACACGTCGTGGACATCCTGAACCGGAAACTCTAAGATTTCGGTGAGTATCGCTGGTTCTCTATCCCATTCCTCCCTCTCATCGCATCACACCGTCGGTTCATGAATGATTTTCGCCTGCTCATTGAAAATGGGTCACGAAACACGAGCCGGCCGTGTATAAGCACCAGATATGCCCCTCCGAGGAGGGACGCCGGAATGATTCGACACCATTGAAAGCGGGGAAAGAAGATCGATGACAGACAGCGATCCATTAACGACTCAGCGCAGAAGGCGGTCATGGCTCATCGTCGGGGTAGCCGTGGCGCTTCTTTGGGGAGTGCCGCAGAATAGCTCTGCTGCCGAGAGTCAGATGATTGCCGGGTATGTGCAGAATGCGGATTTGCAGCGCGTTGCCCAGGCCACCGTGGAATTGCGGGATCAAGAAGGGACCTGGTTACATCAGAACCAACAACCGACGCAGGCGAGTTTACGCTGGTTGCCCCACACGACGGCGTCTTTTCCGTCCAAGCCGTTCAAGACACCTATCGGAGCGAACATGTGGTGATTGAGGTCGGCCGAGAGGCGCCCGGCCCCGTCGTGTTGACCCTGACGGAAACGCAGGAGATTTCGCTGGAAATCGTGGCACCGCTCATTCCTATCAAGCCCAACTCGTCCAGTGAAACCTATTCGGTCAGCCAGAAAGACATTGAAGAATTGCCACGGGGCAACAATCTGGATCTGTCGGATGTCTTACTCACCATTCCCGGCGCAATCAACGGCGGCCTCAAACAAGTCCACATTCGGCAGGATCATGCGAATCTCCAATTCCGGATTGACGGCGTGCCCATTCCGGACACCGTCACGAGCCAGTTTGCGGATCTGCTCTCTCCCCGCGTCTGGGAGCGGTCGGATATTATTCTCGGAGGCATGGAAGCCCAATACGGGAATCGGACGGCCGCGGTGATAGACATCACCAGCAAAAGTGGAACGAAACCGGGGTTCGGGTCGATCGGCGTGTTCGGAGGCTCGAATGAAACGGTGATGCCGTCGTTTGAATACGGAGGGACGTTAGGGGAGCGGTTCCGGTTCTATGTGATGAACAATTATCGGACGACCAATCGGGCGATCGATCCGCCCACGTTGGGCCAGTCGATCTTTCACGGCCATGGCGAACTCAACCAAACCTTCCTGCGGGGCGATTACCAAGTGAACAACCGCAATAACGTGACCTGGTTGTTCTTGAACAGTGTGGCGACCTCGCAAATTCCCACTCAGTCGGGTCAGGCCCCGAATCAGAAGATTGTAGAGTTGATCCAGGGCAACACCGACCGGGGATTTACGCCGGTGTCTTCGGCAGAGATTGATGAAAACCAGGATGAGCATAACCAGTACTCGCATCTGGTGTGGCGACACGATATGGATGCCAACCGGTTTATGAGCGTGGCCGGCTATTTCCGGCACAGCCGGGCAACGTTCACCACCGATCCCTATAATATCCTGGCCTATACGTTCGAAGAGGGCGAACCGTTTTCAGCGGGCCATCAGGATCGGTGGGCATATGCCGGGGGCGTACGGCTCGATTACACTCACGTGCTCAACCCCCGGCACTTGATCAAAACCGGGTTCCAGTTCGACCGGACGGTGGCGACGAATAAAACCCGCTTGTTTGTGTTTGCGCGTGAAGCTGGGGCGCCGACGGGCGAGGTCTTAACCCGCAATGCCGACCGGCGGATTATCGGGTATCGGGAAGAGTTCTGGATCCAAGATCAATTCACGCCCCATAAGCAGTGGGCCATGAACCTCGGCCTGCGGCTGGATCATATTCACGGCTACGTGGAGGCCTTGCAACTCAGTCCCCGCATTGGGGTCACCTTTACGCCCAACGACCGACATGCCTTCCACGCGTTTTATGGTCGCCTCTTTACCCCTCCCAATCTTGAGGCCCTGCCTTTCAAGCCCTCAATACCGCCGGCACCACGGCGGCGGCCGAGGATCCGACCAATATCAAAGCCAATCCTGAACGGTCGCATTATTTCGAAATCGGTTCGACGCACGCGCTGGGGACAAGGACCGTCCTCCAAGTGACGGGCTATTACAAACTCAACACCAACCAAGCTGACGCCCATCAATTCAATACGACGCCGATGCTGAATTATTTTGCGTATGAACGGGGCTGGCAACGGGGGATCGACGTTGCCCTGAAAGCGAAGCTGATGGACATGCTCACGGCCCGCGGCAATGTGGCCTGGGGCCAATGCAAGGGGTATGGCTTACAATCGGGCCACTTTTTGTTGCACGAAGAGGAACTGGACGATATCAGAACGAGTGAAGGCGTGTTTTGCGATCATTCACAAACAATGACAAGTTCGGCGGTGGTCACGTATCGTCCCTTCCCCACCACCACGATCACCGGGCAGATGCTGTATGGCTCCGGTCTGCGAAGCACGGCACCGGGCGCCAAAACCAATTCTGGGCATGCGGATTCGAACACCACGTATAATCTCTCCATTACGCAGGTGCTGCCCTTTGCCAAGCAACAAAAGTTGGTACTTGCCTTGGATGTGATCAATCTCCTGGATCAGCAGGAGTTGTTAAATATTGGAGAACAGAGTATTGGGCTCGGCGTGTCCCATGCCAACATGCCGCGCTCCATTTTTTTCCGCACCCAGTGGCTCTTCTAATTGTAGTGATGGGCCGGGCCTATGAGGGCCACGAGACCCGGCAACTGACCTCGGCACTGGGCTACTCCCCGGTGGTGCCGCGCCAGAATCGACGTGCCCCTTGGGCGTACGACCGAGAGCGGGACAAGCCCCCACGCAATCGAGCGATTGTTCCGACGATTGAAAGGCGTTCGTCGCATCTTTTCCCGCTTCAACCAGCTTGACGCGCGCTCCTTCGGGTTCATCCAATTCGCACGCATCGTCGAGGCATTGCGTGAGTGTGAACAGGCCCTAGCTTGATTTGGTCACGAGCATGGAATGTATCAACGTCTAATCGAGGGAAGAGGGTTGGTACAGGGCTTTCCCCATGATAGTATCCCCTATCAGATATGGGGGGGACGGCGAAACAAATGACTCATTTTCAAGCAATCAGGAAAGCTGAGTGATAAAGGCTAAAGATACCTTGGTGCCTTCGGCATATCAGGCCGGATATGACAAAGCGGCTGCACTCAATCCGGATCTTGCCGCGAAGTACATCGAGCACACGGTCATCGACGATCCGGTGGCCGATGCCGTCAGCGAGGCGTTGGCTCCGTTCGACCATCGAGAGGTTCATCGGTTCATCAATGCCGGTATGGAACAAGACGCGAAAGTCCTCGCGGAAGCGCCGCGGCTGTTGCGCGATTTCTTCGACGGGCTCGAAACCCCACCGGCGTGGTTCGATCGGGACGCGGTGCTCCAGGGCCGCTACGCCTTCCACGGCAATTCGGACCTGTTCATCCCCGCGTTCGTCATCGTCACCTTGCGAAACTTCACCAGCTTGATGAGCAAGGTGTTCTGCATGACGGGACGAGTCACGACTGACCAAGGCTTGCGGCGAATCCGGCAGAACACCAGGCATTTGATCGAGATCATGCTCCCGGGCGCCCTTGAGCGGGAGGGAGACGGCTGGAAGCTATCTGTGCGCATCCGGCTGGTGCATGCGCAGATCCGGCGGCTGCTTCGGACATCGGGCAAATGGGACGAGGTGATCTATGGGACACCGATCAGCGCCGCGCACATGGGACTCGCGTCGGCCAACTTCTCCGCGTCGATGATCCAGGAGGCGGTGCGACTCGGGGCAGATCTGAACACCGAGGCGCGGGCCGGCATCATGCAAATCTGGCGCTATGCCTCGTGGCTGGCAGGTACGCCCGAAGCGTTACTGTTCAATGGCGACGAGGCCGAAACCACCGAGTTGTCCAGGATCGCCCACCTGTGCGAACCGCTGCCCAGCGAGGAATCGGTGCTGATCTCGAACGCGGTGGTCAGGGCCTTGCCCGAGATAGCCAAGCTAACCGATCCGGCCGCCAAACAGGCCATGGTGGAACAGGGGTACCGGGTTTCCCGCGCGCTCCTCGGCGACGAGCTCGCCGATCAACTTGGGTTTCCCCGGCAATGGACCGCTGGGTTGTTGCCGTGGTTGCGGGGCAAGCGCCGACTCCATAGGACTTTCCGCCGGCTGGCTCCGCAAATGGCTCAGAGGTGGCGAGTAAACCAATTCGTGCTGCTGCTCGACGCCACGATGATTGAGGACCTCAGTTACCGGTTGCCCGATCACTTGGAGGCGACGAAGGCGAGCCCGTGGTAACCGCCTCCCGGGCCATAACCATTCCACCGGTCTTCGTTCTGAGCACCGGACGGTGCGGCTCCACGATGGTGTCGAACATCCTGAACCGGCACCCGCGTGTGCTCAGTCTCTCCGAGTTCATCAGCTACCTCGGAATGAGGGCGTTCCGTTACCGTCGGCCCACCGGGAACTGGATGTGGGACCTCTATAGCCGTCATCGGATCCGGACCGGTCTCATGGTGAGAGAGTCCTACGAGGAGTTGCTCTATCCTTTCGACGAACCGGGTGTCCGCTTCACGCGGCGCGATGTGCCGCCCATTTTGTGCGCGGCACTCCCGCACCTCACCGACCAATACGAAGCCTTGTTCGACGAACTGGAACCTGTGGTTCGGGGACAGTCCAGGCAACCACTCGCCGACCACTTCCGGAATTTCTTCGAGTGGCTGTGTCAACGGTTCGGCTGCTGCACCTGGGCCGAACGGTCTGGAGGGTCCCTGCTGTTCGCATCGGCGCTCTTGCGCGCGTTTCCCGAGGCGCGCGTGATTCACGTGTACCGCGATGGACGGGAGACGGCCATCTCCATGAGCCGGCACTATCCCTTCCGCATGCTCATGGCGAACCTGCAAATCCTTCGGGCATGGGGAATCGACGTCTTGTGGCTGCTGTCCAGGGATAGGCTCTGGGATCGAATCAACCCGTGGTTCGAGCCGCTGGTCAATGCGCTCGTCAATCAGGACCGTGTACTCTACGACACGTTGACCCTCACGGACTTCGCAAGCTTCTGGAATGCGCTGATCAAAAAGGGGCATCGGGTGTTCGGCCATTTCCCGCCAGACCGCCTGTTGAACGTCAAGTTCGAGGACGTGCAGGCGGATCCGGACGGTCAGATCCGGCGTCTGATCCGGTTTATCGACCCGACTCTGGAAGACGAGGCATGGCTGCGCGAGGTTCGCTCGATCCCGCGACAAACGCCGTCGAAGTTCGAGCGGCTCGAGGCCCACGAGCGAGCCGCGCTCACCGAAGCGTGCCGCCCGGGACTCGAGCGCCTGGGCTATCCGCTCTGAAGGCGCCGCCGGAGCGCCTCGATCTACGCCCAATAACGTCGGCCACACCTGATCACGCCATCACCCAAAATTGATCTTCACTCAAGCCATGACCAATGTTACATCATAAAACAAATCTAAGCGTTGGGCCGATTCCCGACCACTTCCGGAGACTGGCGATTCCCTCAGCCATCGGCATGGTGTTTGCCATTCTTTATAGTCTGGTGGACACGTTCTTCGCAGGCCTGCTGTCGACGGACGCACTGGCTGCGCTCGCGATGTCCCTCCCGGTGTTTTTCCTTCTGACCTCCGCCGGCTTGGGCATGAACGCCGCGCTCGTCTCGCTCGTCGGGTACGCCCTCGGTAACAACAGCCCGGAGCGCGCGAAACAACTGGCCTGCCAAGGGTTGAGTTACGCGGCAATCTTTTCCGTATTACTCGTCCCGGTCGGCTTCGCTCTTGCGACGTGGATGGTCAATGCCGTAACCGAACCGGGATCCTTACGGGTCCTGACCATCGCCTATCTGAATGTCTTGCTCTTGTCCATACCCGCGTTTTTGATGTTTTTCGCCGCGAACGGGATTTTGATGGTCCAGGGTTCCGCAATCATCATCATGCGTGCCCAGGTCGCATCGTTTCTCGCAAACCTTGTCCTGAATCCACTCATGATATTTGGCATTCCGGGTTTGGTCGCGGGCATCGGCTTCAACGGCATCGCGATTTCAACCCTGGTATCCCAAACGGGCGCGATGGTGTACATCCTGAGGTGGGTTCTGCGATCGGAACTCATGAGGGGTGGTGCACCACCCACGTACCGCCCGATCTTGCAGGACTTTCGGGTCATCACAACTCAGGCCATTCCGGTCAGCGTCGCCATGGCCTTGGCCGTATTCAGCCCATTTATCGTGCAGCTTTACCTCAAGGATTTCGGTCCCGAAGCGCTCGCAGCCTACGGAGTCGTGATAAGAATCGAGCAAATACTGGTGCTGCCCGGACTCGCCCTGACTTTGGCCCTGCGTGCGATCGTGGCCCAGAACTATGGCGCAGCCCAATATGACCGGATTCGAGTTGCCTTCACATTCTGTTGCAAGTCGGGCGTTGCCTTCATGCTGGTGGGATCGCTTCTCCTTTGGGTCGGTGGCCGTTCGGCAATAGGCCTGTTCACGAATGATCCCGAAGTCGTTCGTATCGGAGGAGATTTCGTGACAATTTTAGGATTTTTGTTACCCTTTTACGTCCTCATATTCACGCTGAACGGTTTTCTGCAGGCGTTGCAGCATTCGGCGTGGGTGTTATGGATCAATGGTTACTATCGGATATTAGCGACCGCGTTTTTCACGGGAGTGTTCGTCGTTGTGTGGGATATGGCTACCTGGGGCATCTGGTTTGGCATCGCAACGAGTACGCTCACCGGATTCCTGTTCGCCCTGTCGATTGCCGTCATGATCGCACGAAAGGAGATCGGGGGGCTATTCCGGAACTGAATGACGCTCACCTCAAGCCTTTTGAGAGATCGTGTTCAGGAATCGAGAAAATGGATGACGGCTTCATACGTTATGTCCGGGCATTCTCCGGACAATACGGCGAGTGTTGCGGGTCAACAAACGCTCAAACAACAGACTCATCGAGCGACGGTTTGCGCTCATTCACCGTGCACCGAAGACCATTTTTACACTTATAAATCCCTCTCGTTACGACTTCAGGGAATTCATCTGAAACAACGTCGACCCGCCATAATTGAGTGATGGCTGAAAGGGCGAATACCACTTCCATCTTGGCGAACGACGCACCGATGCACGTCCGCAACCCGCTGCCAAACGGAACGTAGGCGTGCCTGGGATGCGCTGGCTTCTTGTTTCCCAACCAACGTTCCGGTTTGAACTCGTCGGCCTGCGGAAAATATTTTTCATCCCTCTGAGGGATCCGCCAGCAAGGCTGGACAACCGTTCCCTTGGAAATGCGATAGTTGCCAAGCACACACTCTTCCGTCGCCGTTCGGCCGACAACATAAATCGGCGGGGCAAGACGAAGCGCTTCGTCGAACACCGCACGCGTATAGGGCAGTTGATTGTAGTCATCCAGCGTTGGGGGCCGCCCCCCGAGAATCTCGTCGACCTCTTTCTCCAGCCGGACACGGACTGCCGGATTTCGACTGAGATAGTAGAAACACCACGTCAGCGCATTGGCCGACGTTTCGTGGCCGGCCAAAATCATGATATACGATTCGTCTCTGACCTCCTCATCACTCAATGCTCGATCAATGCCTTCTTCATCCTTGGCGTGAACAAGAAACGATACGAGATCGGTGCGCTCTTCGGACTCGGTCCTGGCTTTTTGAATCACACTGAACACCACTTGATCTATCGCCTCGACCGCACGGTGGCGCTGCAGGTTCTTGTTCAAAGGCAGGCGTGCGACCAGATTTCCGAATGGAATCATGGTGAGCACCAGGCTCCAGCCCATCGCTTGCAGAATACCCTTGATGAGACTCGAATCCATCTTCGTGTCGCGTCCGAAAAAGGTCTTGGCTATGATGTTCAGAGCCAGTTGATGCATCTGGGCATCGATGTCGATGGTCTCGCCGTTCCGCCAACCGCTCCGCAACTGGAGCGCTTCATCGATCATGATCTCGGCGTATCCGTCCAGGGCTTTGCGTTGAAAAGACGGCGTAATCAGTTTTCGGATGCGCCGATGATCGTCTCCGTCAGACGATATGGATGTTGGATTCTTCGTAATTCTGTTGTTTTTGAACATTGGGCCTTTTTCAAAAGACATTCGTTTTGTCACGAGAACCTGTTCGATGAGTTCAGGACTGTAGACGACGCAGAATTTCTTGTGAAAGAGCCGAAAATAGGCGATATCCCCGTATTGTTCGTGTAACTGCTCGTAAAATCCGAGCCCATCGCGGAGACGGTGCAGCAAGCGTCTGAACCCAAGTCCCTTGGGTCCGGGGGGAAGCCCCTTGTCTGTTGTGGTCATCGAGTCAGGCATCTCAACCTCTCTCGGCTATCCAATCTGAAGCTGCCGGCGGAGCGCCTCCACCCGCGCCCGGTTGACGCCGAAGTCGGAGAAAAAGGAGATCTGCGCCGCGGAGCGGACGTGGATCTCGCGGCCCGTGGGGCAGAGACGAAACTCGACGTCATCGGCGAACCCGAGCCGGGTCCGGCAGATGGCATGGAGATAGTCGTCCGTTGCAGTGACGACAACCGTGCGCGGCAGGCCGACGAGGAGAGCCTTCAGCCGACCGAAAACGACGGCGGGGTCCCCTGATACGACGAATGGCTCGACGCGATGACGAGACGGTGCGTCGTCCCGGCTGCAGACGCAGGTGGAAAAAAACGGGCAGGGCGAGAGTAGTTTGGACATAACATGCCTCCGCTGCATGGCGTTCTTCGTAAGGACGTTTCTGGATTTACCGTGTTAGCGTCCAAGAGTCTAGATTCTATTTTATACTGAGTTCAAAGTCGAGTCACAAGATAACCTATTGATATGGCGTAGAAATGCAGGAATGGCGGTGCTGCTCATTTATGAAGGTTCATTGCATGAGTTCATTGGATTCCTACGAGAAAAAATCAGATCTGAAACTTTATCTGTTCTCGACATTCAGAACCGGAAAGGCCAAAATACCGACCCATGGTGAACCAGAGAGGCCTCAGCCATCTCGACGAGCTTGAGGCGGAATCGATACACATCATGCGCGAGGTCGAGGCCTCGTTCGCCAAGCCGGTCATGCTGTACTCGATCGGCAAGGACAGTTCGGTCATGTTGCGCCTGGCGCAGAAGGCCTTCCATCCGGCGGCGCCGTCCTTTCCCCTGCTTCACGTGGATACGACCTGGAAGTTTCCGGAGATGTACGACTTTCGGGATCGCATGGCGCGCGAGACCGGCATGGAGCTCATCGTCCACGTCAACGAGGACGGGCGGGCCCGCGGCATCGGCCCCTTCACTCATGGATCGGCGCTTCACACCGACGTGATGAAGACCCAAGCGTTGAAGCAGGCGCTCGAGAAATACGGCTTCGACGCGTCGCTCGCCGGGGCGCGGCGTGACGAAGAGGCGTCGCGCGCCAAGGAACGGGTGTTCTCCCTGCGCACGCAGTCCCATCGTTGGGATCCCAAGAACCAGCGCCCTGAACTCTGGCGCCTGTACAACACCCATATCAGTAAAGGCGAGTCCATGCGCGTCTTTCCGCTTTCCAACTGGACCGAGTTGGATGTCTGGAACTATATCGACAGAGAAAAGATCCCCGTGGTGCCGCTCTATTTCGCCGCCCCGCGCCCGGTGGTGCGCCGTGACGGGACGCTGATCATGGTGGCCGACCAGCGCATGAAGCTGGAACCCGGTGAAGAGCCGGAGATGAAGCAGGTGCGTTTCCGCACGCTGGGCTGCTACCCGCTGACCGGCGCCATCGAATCCGATGCCGACAGCGTGCCGGCGATCATCAGCGAGATGCTCTCCGCCACGCAGTCCGAGCGCCAGGGTCGCGTGATCGACCAAGACGGCGAAGCATCCATGGAGCGCAAGAAGCAGGAAGGCTATTTTTGATGAGTCCCTCTGCGCCCTCTCAGGACTTCCGCGCCTATCTCAATGCCCGGGAGAAAAGGGACATCCTGCGCTTCATCACCTGCGGCAGCGTGGACGACGGCAAGTCCACGCTGATCGGCCGCCTGCTCTACGAATCCCGGCTCATCTTCCAGGACCAGCTTGCCCGGGTGGAGACCGACAGCAAGCGGCACGGCACCTTGGGCGGCGCGCTCGATCTGGCGCTTCTGGTCGACGGCCTCCAGGCGGAACGCGAGCAGGGCATCACGATCGACGTCGCCTATCGCACGTTCTCGACCGACAAGCGCTCCTTCATCGTGGCCGACACGCCGGGCCACGAGCAGTACACGCGCAACATGGCGACCGGCGCATCGACCGCCGATCTCGCGGTCGTCCTCATCGACGCCCGCAAGGGCGTGATGCCGCAGACCAGCCGCCACACCACGATCCTCTCCCTCCTCGGCATCCGTCACGTGATCCTGGCGATCAACAAGATGGACCTCGTGGCGTGGTCCAAACCCGTTCACGACAGGATCGCCGAGGCCTATCGTGACTTTGCGCAACGGCTCGACCTCACCGACGTCACGTGCATTCCGGTCTCGGCATTGACCGGCGACAACGTGATTGAAGCGTCTGCCGCGATGAGCTGGTATCACGGGCCGACGCTCCTCCAGGCGCTTGAATCGGCTGATGTCGCGACCGACCGCGAGAGCATGCCCTTTCGCATGCCCGTGCAGTGGGTCAACCGTCCCGATGCCGGGTTCCGCGGTTTCGCGGGCACCATCTCGTCGGGCCTCGTGCGTCCCGGCGATCCCATCCTGATCTGTCCAGCGAACACGCCCTCAACCGTGAGTCGCATCGTTGCCGCGGACGGCAATCTCGAATGCGCCAGAGCCGGCCAAGCCGTCACGCTCACGCTCGCCGACGAAATCGACGTGGGTCGCGGCGATGTCATCGCTTCGACCACCCATCCTCCTGGCCATAGCGACCAGTTCGCCTGTCACCTGATCTGGATGCACGAGAATGCGCTACTGCCCGAGCGTCCCTATCTGTTGAAGATCGGCACGCGCGTGGCGGGGGCTCAGATCACGGCCCTCAAATACAAGCTCAACGTCGAGAGCCTGGAACGCGTTGCCGCCAAGACGCTTGAACTCAACGACATCGCATACTGCAACATCAGTCTCGACCGGCAGATCGCCTTCGACCCCTACCGGGAACTTAGGGAGACGGGTGGGTTCATTCTGATCGATCGCTACACCGATGCGACGGTGGGTGCCGGCATGATCGATTTCGGCCTGCGGCGTGCGTCCAACCTGACCCGCCACGAACTCGCGGTCGACAAACCGGCACGCTCGGTTCAGAAGAACCAGAAGGCCTGCGTCCTGTGGCTCACCGGGTTATCGGGATCGGGCAAGTCGACGACGGCGAATGCCGTGGAGCAGCGCCTGCACGCCCTTGGCCGGCACAGCTACGTCCTGGACGGCGACAACCTGCGTCACGGGCTGACGAAGGATCTCGGTTTCACCGCGGCCGACCGCGTCGAGAACGTGCGGCGCATCGCCGAGGTCGCCAAGTTGTTCGTCGACGCCGGCTTGATCGTTCTTGTCTCGGTGATCTCGCCCTTCCGCGATGAACGTCGCATGGCCCGGGAGATGATGGAGGAAGGCGAGTTCATTGAGGTCTTCGTCGATGCTCCCCTGGACGTCTGCGAGCGGCGCGACCCCAAGGGGCTCTACAGGAAGGCCCGCGCCGGCGAGATCAAGAACTTCACCGGCATTGACAGCGCCTATGAACCGCCCGAGCGCCCCGACATCGTGTTGAAGACCGCCGAGCGCAGCGTGGACGAGCTCGCGGACGACGTCATCGCCTATCTGCGATCGAGGGTCGATCATACAGAGCGGTAGGCCCGACGACTCCGGCAGGATATCCCACATGCCCAACGGGTTCGGGGCGCAGGTCCGAACAGACGCCATGACGCTACGAGGGCTCGTCGCACGGCCAAAGATCAGAGACCCGTTCCGGCCAAGCGCATGACGCGCCCCTTGGGCGTACGACCGAGAGCGGGAGAAGAGCCGCAATGATGTCGAGCGGTTGTTCCGACGATTGAAAGGCGTTCGTCGCATCTTTTCCCGCTTCAACCAGCTTGACGCGCGCTCCTTCGGGTTCATCCAATTCGCACGCACCGTCGAGGCATTGCGTGAGTGTGAACAGGCCCTAGAAAACCGGTCGTCTGGCCAACAGATTGAGCCACCGACCTTTTCGTTCCTGGTTGGCCACGACCTTCACAGAAATCACCTCCCACCCCGCCTTCTCGAGCAGTCGTGTCAATTCCGGCTTGTGCCATCTGGAAAGAAACCGACCGCGAATCCATTGATCGGCGAGAAACCCGGACCCCTTGCCATGCGCCATCGTCGCTCCCAAAAGCCCGCCTGGTTTCGTGACGGCACGCAACTCTCGGAAGACGCGGAGGGAATGAATCTTCGGGATATGAATCAGCGAAGCCGCAGCCCAGACTCCATCAAACGATCCTGCGGCAAAGGGAAGGTGAACCATGTCTGCCTGGATCACAGGCAAGTGAAGACTGCGCGTTCGGGCGATGCGCAGAAAGGTCCATGTCACATCGAGACCGACGACGCGATAGTGCTTTCGTTGCAAATATCGACTATCTTGTCCCAGCCCACACCCGAGATCCAATGTCGAGCCTCTTGAAGGAAGACCTTGTCGCCACACCTCAAGATGATCGGGAATACGGAGCCTTCGCCGATTCCATGCTTTGACATACACGGCGGAATGCGTTTCATAGGCCTGCCTGGTTCGGCGAGTCGCCTGCAAGAGTTTCGACATGGCGGGATGCAACGATTTGACGTGTTGCCGGAGATGAGTCAACGACGACGTTTTAACGTGACCCTGCTTCCGGATGTTCCGGTGAAGCCAACGAGTCGGCCAGAGCCGGTTGGCCTCTGCGTAACAGGTTTTCCACAATGAGATAGACAGATGGCACAATTATTAAAATAATCACCGTCCCGAACAAGATGCCAAATCCCAGCGAGATGGCCATGGGGATGAGAAACCGGGCCTGCAACGCCGTCTCAAAAATCATCGGGGCTAATCCAAAGAACGTGGTCAACGAAGTCAGGACAATGGGGCGGAACCGTTTCATCGCGCCGCGAATGACCGCATCATACAGGGGAACCTGTTCTTCCTCCCGAAGGCGATTCGTCTCGACGATCAAGACTAACGAATCATTCACCACCACACCGGCCAAGGCCACGATGCCAAACATACTAATGAGGCTGAGCCCATAGCCCAAGAGCATGTGGCCAGCCACCGCGCCGATAATGCTAAAGGGAATACCGAGCATCACAATAAGCGGTTGCACGTAACTTCTGAATGGAATAGCCAGCAACCCATAGATCAGTAACAGCGACAAGGCAAACCCGACGGCCAGGGCAGAAAGCGATTCTTGTTGCGAAGCTTGCTCGCCTTCCAGCGAATACGTGAGTCCCGGGTATTTCTTTTTCAACGTTTCCAATTCATTGGCCGTCACTTCCCCTATGACGGTGTTGGCATTGGCGATTTGATCATCGACATCAGCCGTGACCGCCACGATTCGACGCCCTTCGCGTCGTTTGATTTCCGTATAGGCACGTCCCGGTTCAATCTCCGCTGCCTCCGCCAAGGGAATTTCTCCACCTTGCTCGGTGAGCAAGATCAATTGTTCGACCGTGAAAGAGGAATGGCGTTCGGCTTCGGGCAGCCTGACCATCACCTTCACTTCATTGCGTCCTCGTTGTTGACGCAGCGCTTCGACTCCATAAAAGGCCCCGCGCACTTGTTGGGCCAAGCCTGTCGCATTGAGGCCCAGGCTGAGGGCTTCCGGTTTGATTCGAAAACTCAATTGCGGTTTTCCTAATGACACGCCATCATCAATATCCGTCACCCCCGCATACTGTGACAACGCCTCCGCCAATTCCTGGGCAGCGGTTTCAAGAATCGCTCTGGAACGATGAGTGAGCTGAATGTCGATCGGAGCCCCACCGGTCGGCCCAATTTCTGCTTTAAAGGTCAGAGACTCCAACCCCGGGAGCGTCCCGATGGCGGCTCGCCAGGCATTGGAAAAATCCGCTCCGCTGAAATCCCGTTGATCCGCAGGCACCAAAAAGACCTGCACCCCGACCATGTGGCTGCCGACCGAACTCGTCGCAGAATCCCCCGGCCCCCTTCGCGGCAACGGTGAACCGATTTGGGCATAGATTCCTCGTAACACGGCCTTGCCCCCGTGTTGGGCGATCGCGGCGTTGCCCGACTTCAGGAGGCGAGCCAATACCTTCCGGGAACGTTCCATAGGCGCGCCATAAGGCAGGGTGGCTTGCGCCGTGACAATTTCAGAGTCAATCGCCGGAAGAAAACTAAAAGGGATATAACCACCGGCCACCGTGCCTGCCGCCAGGATCAACAAGGCCACCCCCACCGCCACCGTCAAATAGCAATTGGCGACAGCGATTCGGAGAAACGGTTGATAGTGTTCTCGTATAAAGGTTTGCATGGCCTTGCTGAACCAGCGTCGTGGGCGATCGAGTGTTTTCCAAAACGCTGAAAGTTCTCGCGTACGTGCCAAATGAGCTGGCAACACAAACAAGGACTCAATCAGCGACACCACAAACACCGCCACCACCACCGAGGGAATCTGCCGCATAAAATTGCCCATATCCCCAGGCACGAAAAACAAAGGTAAGAACGCCGCGATATTGGTTAACACGGCAAACGTGATGGGACCGGCAATCTCCCGAGCCCCGACAATAGCCGCTTGGAGAAAAGGTAGCCCCTGT
Source organism: Nitrospirales bacterium (assembly GCA_965247845.1). Classification (GTDB taxonomy): domain Bacteria; phylum Nitrospirota; class Nitrospiria; order Nitrospirales; family UBA8639; genus Bin75. The sequence goes on from OZ252040.1 coordinate 1,499,064, forward strand.
TCCCGTTTCTGATAAATGATTTCACCCGTGACCACGGCATCGTCCACGATGATTCCAAGCGTGATAATGAACGCAAACAAGGAAATCATATTGATGGAGGCTCCGGTGAGGGGGATGAACAAGAAAGACCCGATGATGGATGTGGGCAGACCGACCGTGACCCAAAACGCCAGCTTGAGGTCCAAAAATAATCCCAGGAGCAACAGGACCAGGAGCAAGCCAAGAAGCGAATTTTTCACTAACAATTGCATCCGGTCTCGATAAATCTCGGATTGGTCATTCCAAATAGCCAAGCCAAGGCCAGCCGGCAATTCCGGTCGCAATTCCTCCAAATACGCATGGACGCTCTCGGATACGGACTGTGGCGTTTCCATGCCGGCTCGAAACACTTTGACTTGGATCGCCCGTTGGCCGTTATAGAAGGCTTCTTCGTCCGTCTCTTCAAACCCGTCTTTGATCGTCGCAATATCGTCCACCGTGATGGTGGCGCCATCCGGCGTCGAGGCCACGGGAATTTCAGCGTATTCCCGTCCAAAATCACGACGCTCCTGCGTCCGCAATAACACTTCGCCGCCGGTGGTTTTGATCCCTCCCCCGGGAAGCTCAATGGCGGCCTCCCCTATCTCTTGGGCAATCTGGTTGAGGGTCAAGCCGTAGGCCCGAAGATGCCGTTGGGGCACTTCAATGGAAATTTCTCGTGGACGTGCCACACCCAATTCCACGAGTGTGATCCCCGGTCGTTGCAACAATTCATCACGAATACGTTCGGCCACGTCACGCAGGATCTGCTCTTCCAGATCGCCATGCACCAATACGGTCACGACCTGATTCCGAACTTCCACCAAACTGATAATGGGTTCCTCCGCCAATTCCGGAAATGACTGAATGCGGTCAATCTCGTTCGTGGCATCTTGCAAGACACTATTGACGTTGACTCCGGCAACCAACTCAATCTCCACCAAGGCCTTGCCTTCAGAGGCCGTGGAGGTGATTTCTTTGACACCGTCCAGGCCTCGCACGACGTCTTCAATGGACAGGACAATCCCTTGCTCGACCTCTTCCGGGCTGGCACCGGGATAGGCCACGGAGACGCGAATAATATCGACTTCAAACTGCGGAAAGACTTCCTGTTTGAGGCGGGTGCTGACGAGCAACCCTCCGAGAATAAAAATCAACATGACGAGGTTGGCTGCCACCGTGTGGTGAGTCATCCAAGCGATCGGACCGGAGGAGGTTTGGTCGGGAGACGCCATGGGCAGGGTTACTCGGTCGGTGCTGCCGACGAAGGTCCGGGATCACCGGATTCCAGAGAAGGACTCGCAGGAGACGTGGGGTCGTCAAGGGTCTGCAGCAGCAGACCGGGAATCGCCGCAGGTACTTGACTCGTAATGATCTCCTCTCCGTCCTTGAGTCCTTGGCTGATGAGGACCGTATCTTTTCGAGAAAGGACGACTTTAACCGGACGAACTTCCAATTGATTCTCGGCATTTTTGACCCAGACACGAGTGCCTTCCCGAATCGTATCCCGCGGCAAGACAATCACGTCGTGTAACTCGGGACCTTCTATTTCGACGTGGACGTATTCGCCCAATAAGAGGGGACGACGAACCTTGGCGGGCTTTTTTAATTCCAAAGGATCCGGGATTGAGACCAGGATCTGTGCCATCCGGCCATTTTGCGTCACATCGCCCAGCAATTCGACGACGGTACCCTGCCGCACCACCGGTTCGCTGTTGCCGCGTTCGCGAATTATCCGAACGGGTGATCCTTGAGGGCGACCGGGGCCGGGAAAGGCAATCCAATCCAACTGCTGTATGGGCACGCTCACCTGCGCCCGAAACTCATCCGTGCCGACCAACGTCGCCACGGAACTTTGCGTATTGATGAGTTGGCCCGTTTCAACGGATTCATTGAGCACCAACGCATTAAGCGGGGCCCGTAAAATCGTTCGCTGTAAGTCCAACTGCGCCTTGCGTAACCGACTCTTCGCCGCTATCAACGCGATTTGTTTTTCTTTGAGATGCGGACGGCGAAGCGCCAGTTGTCGACTCAACGCATTGACTTCGTCGGCAGACGGGTTCAACAGGGTCCATTCGCGCTTTGCCACGGCTTGATTGCCAAGTTCCACCTTCAAATCAAATTCGGCTTTCGCCAAGGAGGCTCGTTGCTCATCCACCGCAACCCGATAATCACGTGGATCGATCTGCAACAAGGTGGCACCTTTTCCCAGGGTTTCCCCAATCACTAAACGACGATTGAGTTTCACCACCCGGCCACCGACTTCCGGTTGAACGATCAATTGCCGATGCGCTTGGATCGTGCCATACGCGGTGATGACCGCACGCTCGTCTTGGACTTGTGCAGTGAGGATTTCGACAAAGGTCGGTTTGACGTCTCTCGAGGCTTTGGGCACGGTAGGACCAGAGACAATCAACATCCATGCCACGAAGACGGCCGACACGATGACGAGAAGAGGAAGGACAATCCTCAGCATTTGTGATTTTGTATCCGCCGAGACGAGAGCGTCCGTCACCGGGGCACCTCCCGCATGGCCAGGTCTTGCGACACGGGTTGCTGATTCCATCCACCCCCAAGGGATTTATACAATTGAACGACGGCGAGGAGTTGATTGCGTTGCGTTTGAGCCAAGGACGTTTCCGCATTCAACGCCTCGCGCTGAGCCACCAGGACCTCCAAGTACGAGGCTTTCCCGTTCAGGTATTCGAGTTGTGCCAACTCCACGGCTTCACGTGAGAGGTCGACCAGTCGCTCCTGCTCTGTTCGGACTTCTCGAATTTTTTGATGAGCAATGAGGGCATCTTCCACTTCTCGAAAGGCTTGCTGAATGGTTTGTTCGTAGGAAATGAGCGCCTGTTCTTGTTGGGCTTGACTGATTTCCAAATTGGCTCGATTGCGCCCCGCGTTAAAAATAGGCACGGTGAGCGCAGGCCCAAGCGACCAGATCCGCGAGGAGCCGATAAAGAGATCGGCAAACTGTACGCTCTGTGCGCCGAAATTTCCGGTTAAACTCATCTGAGGGAAAAACGCCGCTTTGGCCACGCCGATTTTGGCATTGGCTGCGACCAACTGTTGTTCGGCTTCCACAATATCCGGACGCCGCTCAAGTAGAGCCGACGGCAACCCTGCGGGCACGTCTGGCGGCAGAGGTTGATCGCGCAACGAAGCCCCACGAACGATGGGTGTCGAATTCCGTCCCATGAGAATACTGAGTTGGTTTTCCTTTTGTCCGATTTGCCGTTCGAGGTCGGGGATCACGGCCTGAGCGCGGATCACTTCTTGCTCTGCACGACGAACATCCAGCGTCGAATTTTGCCCCATGAGTGTTCGCAACCGGGTAATCTCGAGTGCCTTTTGTCGGGTCTTGAGTGTGCGCCGGGCAAGCTCCAGTTGGAAATCCAATTCTTGAAGCTCGAAATACGACTGGGCAAGATCGCTCACCAGCGTCAGGACGACCGTCCGGCGTGCCCATTCTCGGGCGAGCAAGTCGGCTTGGGCCGCTTCCGTGGCTCGACGAAGTTTGCCCCACAGATCAAGTTCAAAGGAGAGCTCCGCCGTGGCCTTGAATTGATTCGTGGCGGGGATTGTCCGGTCGCCAGCACCAGAGTTGTCATTAGTAGAGTCGTTATTACCACGAGGTATACCGAACTGCCGAAGCACGGCCGAAGACGGTTGATTACGTTGAATACTGGTCTTGCCGTCAATCTGGGGAAATTGATCGGCACCGGTTGCAACGAGTTGGGCTCGAGCTTCTCGAACTCGCGCGACCGCCAGTTTCAAGTCCTTATTATCCACTAATGCCTCTCGGATGAGGGACTGAAGGTTCTCATCCTGAAAGAGTTCCCACCATCCCAGATCGGCTAAGGACACCTCCTCAAGGGCCGACCCCTGCTGCATTCGAAAGCTGCCGGGTTCGGCGACCACCGGCCGCTCATACTCCGGCCCCAGAACACACCCGCCCATTGTGAACATACACAGGCTTATCAGAAAAAACCGGACCATCATGACTGAAATTCCATCCCGTTATGAGCCGTCATGATCCGTTGACCGAGGGACGGCACGCATGCCGGCCAGACTGACATCCGCAATGTGCTCGGCCAGGACATCGGCATAGTCTGCGGTGAACGCGATATCGGGATACAAGCGCTGTATCACTGGCCTTCCAAATTTGTAGTGCAAACACTGCCCGATCACGCTAAAGCAATGATGGCGAACGTGTTGCTCCGTAGCGCCTACCGGCAGCAAGGCCGTCACGATGGCGCGGAGCTTCATGTGATTCGGGCGGATAAACGTTTCCACGACCTTACTCAAGATCGGGCTGGGATTCATCATTTCCTGCATATGGATTTTTTCGAGAAATGAGGAGGGGTCGGTCACGCCCACGACATGACTCATGAACCAGCGAATGAATCGTCGCAGTTGCTCGTCAGGAGGTGCCTGATCGTCTCCGAAATCGGCGCGTTCTGCCAACTGACTCAGGGCATGCGAGACCACTTCGTCGTAGAATCGTGCTTTGTCGCCGAAATGATAGTTAATGGCCGCAATATTGGTGCCTGCATGCTCGACAATTTGCTGAATGGTCGAATTCTGATAGCCCCGCTCTCCAAAGACCTCCAAGGCGGCATCAATCAGTTTTTCTCGCGTAGTTTTGGCCATAGTTGGTAAAGAATAACCGATTCTAATCCATATTTCAAATATATATTTGAAATATGGATTAGAATCTGCCTTTAGCGCACGCTGGTATGGCAGTGGGGGCTAGATCGTGGAAACCGAAAGGCCTCGATGGCCTGTTGAATTGAGCGTGGGAATCGTGAAGAGGAAGAGCAGACAGCGCGTCCAAATTTTACACGCACAACGCCTGCACGGCGACACCACCGCCGTGAGCACGTCCATCATCAATCGCTTGACAAAATGGGAGCGTCTACATCATCCGGGAACTGTTGCCGGCGCTTAGCCAGCGCTTAGATAGCGCTGACTAAGCCGACTCTCTTCCCCATTACGCAGCATTGCGAGCCGCATCCACACTCCAAATGCCGGATCCCTGTGCTGAGATGAACAGGAAGATAAAGCAAAACAGCACGGCGAGTTCTCCCCCGTTCATGATCGGGAAAGGCGCCTGCATCCCATGAACCATCCAATACGCCGCGGCCATCAGTCCGCTGCACACGAACGCGGCCCATCGGGTGAACAGCCCTATCATGATCAGCAAGCCGCCGATCAATTCAATGGGACCGGCAATGTTGACCACAAACGCCGGGGCTTCCTGCGGCATGGGCCCGGGAAAGGCAAAAAGTTTTTGCGTGCCATGCCAGAGAAGCAAGAACCCGGTGAAGATCCGCATCAAGGCATACGTTTGGTTCGTGTACGATTGCATGAACATCGTGACACCTCCTTTGAATGCTCAAGAACCGATTTTGGCGGAAAAACATCCCGGCCTTGAGCTAGGGTGGGTTTGTGATCCGATGCATTCGTTCGTCAAGGCTTACTGCCGCACCGGCGTTAGGGACAACGAGTGTGAGAATTCCAGCGAAACGCATCGACTGTGGACCGTGCAGCGATCCACAGTGTGCCATCATACCGCACCTTGCTGTTCAATGCATCAATTTTTCTTTGAACCACGGATTGATCGATCCGCTCAGCCCTTACCTCAGCAATGCACCCAACACACACAGTTATAGAGGAATTTCGGGGGGCTGAGACATGTCTCGAAACGACAGAATCCGGCGTTTACCCTCGGAATCGAGTTGAATGATCAATTCCACGGCAGTCCCGTTTTTGAGCGCTCGCAAATTCACGATGGAATCGGAAGTGTGTGGATGCACCGCTAGGATGGTCTCACCGGGGACCGCTTTCCATCCTGTTTCGAATAAAGGCGTATCGTCGGAGCGTTGCTCCCAATTCAACCAGAGTACCGGGCCATCGAGTTCAATATAGCGAATGGTACCCCGGATACCCGTGGGGTTTGTAAAGTTCAGAATATCCGTCAGAAAGGTATCCAGGGGGTGGGGCTCGGTTTGATGCTGAGCCAATATCGGAGCAGGGGCAAGGACAACCAAGAGCACCCAGACCAGTATTGGTTTATGAAGATGTAGGGGGGACCCCCGTGTCTCCCGGCTCTTCCGTATGGTCTCATGTCTTTCGGCCTGAATCCTCACTTTTTCTTCTATCATACACTTTTTTAAGCCGTGGATCCTGCATTAAACCCTTCCCGGCTCACACCGACCCGATTCTGGTCTCCAAACACGAGACGGAACACGTCCACGATTTCATGAAATTTCTTTAACGTCGTCCATTCGTCATAGCCCGCCTCCCGTAACAGTCGTGGAAGCGCCGTCTGTTTGGTCCGTTGCCCCTCTTTGCTCCCATCCCCGAGTAAGTAATGATCCAGAATGACCCGTGTGCAGGCCTGTTCCAACTCACCGGCGAATCGCTGGGGATTCTCCAACGGCAACAAGGGACTCACCGTCGCCACCGAGTCCAGACCTGCGGCTCGCAGAGCATGCAGAGCCTGTATCCGAGAATGGGGTGAATAGGCTTGATTCGGAAACGGGGCCGGCAGCCTTGGGTTATCTGTTTCCACCGTAATATGAACACGCACGTCACATTGCTGCTGAAGCTGCCGCAACAGAGAAAGATCCTCGACCACCAACGGCGTATGAGATTGAATGGCCAAAAGATCAGGAGGTCGATCAACCATGGCCTGAAGCAACTCCCGTGTACGTCGCAGGGTCCGTTCTTGTGGCGGATACGGCTCGGTGACGCTGGACATGAAAATCTTGATGGGCTTGGGGTCTCCGGATTTGCGGGTCTTCAGCCGGTCATATTGCGCACAATAGGCTTGCACGGCTCCTTCTTTGATGTCCAGGAAATTACCCCACCTGCGCCCCTGCACATGATAGGGATTCCACTGAGCATAGCAGTATACCCCGCACAGCGTGTTTCCGAGCGCACAGCCCCGATACAGATTAATGGTATGGGTAAACCCTTGGCCTAAAAATCCCCCCGTGGGATTGAGAATCGTTTTGCACGGAATCTCTTTGGGTTCCATAGAAGGCGTTCACAGGAATTGCTCAAAAAATATTTCCTGTATACTCTAGCAGATAGAGAGCTTGATGAAACGATTATCCTTGATGACGATTCTCTTGGGGGTATTGGTTCTGTCCCCGTCGACGGCGCGGACGGCGGAACATGTGACCTGCCCGGAAAATTTGTCTCACCTCGGCGAAGAAATGGACACGTTATTCAAAGGCATTCACGTCAAGGAATTCAAACGCACGATTCGCTCCGCCTTGCAGGCGTCTATCCCCCAAGCCATTCAGCGGGCCGACGGGATCAAGGCGCAAATTGCCTTTCTTCAAAAAGAAATTCAACACCAGGTCCGCGTGGAAAAAAGTGCCGACTTCATTGCCCGCGACGTCTCGAAAAATCCGGACGGTCCGTTGAAGCCTTGTAAGCGAAGAGAACGAGGCGGATATTGCAACACGGTGGAGCGGTACTTTATGGCGAAGGCGTCGAACGTGGCGAATCGCGGGTTTCTGGAAGCGCTGGAATGTTACCAGCGCCACGGCTACCACTAGCACCCTGCCGAGACAGCAACCTCTTCTTCTGCTTGATCTTGCCCCCGACATTCTTAGCATGGCGTTGAAACGCTTCCGAAAACCCTTCAGTGAAATCGCACGTCATGACGAGAAGGGAGCTTGCCGCGGCTGGGCTTGTCCTGGAAGCGGAAACGTTTCGGGGGTCCCAAAAGGAAGCGTTTCGACGTAGAGAGAGGTCGAGGGGAAGGCAAACGCGGCGCCGTGGCCTTCGACAATTTCTTTGACCTTGTAGGCCAGTCGTTCCTTACAGGCCAGCCACTCTCCCCACTCCGTGGTCTTGGTGAAACAATAGAGCATAATATTGATACTGGAAGCGCCAAAGGCATCCACGAAGACAAACGTCCAGGTTCGGGATGGATTCGTTTCAAAGTCCTGGTGGGAGTTCAGGTATTCCAGAATATCGTGAACGATCAGACGCAGTTGGTCTTGGGTCGTGCGATATTCGACTCCAATGGTCCAATAAATTCTTCGATTCGTCATACGAGAAAAATTCACCAGCGCTTCTCCTGCCAACCGTGCGTTGGGAATGGTCACCAAGGCTTTGTCGAACCGTCGAATTTTTGTGGCACGAAATCCAATGTCCTCGACGATCCCGTCCACGTCCGGCGTACGAATCCAATTGTTTTTTTCGAACATACGATCCAAAAAGATGGTCAGCCCCGCAAATAAATTCGCAATAAAATCTCTTGCGCCCAAGGCCACGGCCATTCCAACCAGCCCCAAACTCCCAAGGAGCGCCGCCACGTTGAATCCCCACTCTTGAAACACGGCTGCGATCCCCAGGCAGATCACGACGAACTTGGCGAGCTTCACGAAGAAGCCCTTCATGGTATCGCGCATGCTCGAGCTTCCCAGCATAGCGATCCCACGGTCCATGAACGAAGAAAGGGGATCAATCGATCGAAACATCACCCAGAACAACATGAGCGCGATAAGGGATCGAATGAGTTTGTCGAAAATAGCACTGACAGATTCAGCCATGGGGATGATCTGACCCGCCATGTATAACCCCACGACCACAAACCCGAATTCCAAGGGTTTTCCCACAGCTTGGAGCAACAGATCATCAAGCTCCGATTTGGTCTTCTTGGTCACGGCCCGAAGCGAGGACACCACGAACCGGAAAGAGATACGGCGCAGTCCCAGAAAGGCTAACAGCACGAGAATAGCCGTCACGACCTCACCCAGGCTGACCCCGAGCACGCCCGTTTGCCACACCTCAGCCACTTGTTTGCCGAATTCCCGCATCATGGGCCTTTCATGACCGTCTGACTGAATCCGCGTTCACGAATGTTTTGTCCGTCTCCTTCACCGGGAGTCTATCTCACTCCTTACTGAAGAGTCTAGGGCCGCGGCACCCGCGGCGATTGAAGGTTCGTTGGGGAGATGCGGAGTGGGTTTAGCTCTCAAGAAAGAAGGTGTCATGTTCAGACATCGTTCGGGAAATTCTAAAAATCGCTTTGACTAAATTCTCAACTCAAACGAAAATGCCGGATAAAGAGACCCATAAATTGCTGAGAGAAACGCGTCGTTCGGAATGACGACTGAGCAATTCCTTAATCTCATCAAAATAGAGAATACCGCTAACTTATGATTCACAAAACAGGAGGCACGACATGACCGGCAACAAAGACCAAAAGGGGGTTCTCGGCGTCATCAAAAATTTTCGACCTCGATGGGCTGTCATCGCGGGACTCCTGCTGATATTCGTGACCATTCAGACCGGAATGTCCCAAGCAGACCCTTCGCCAGGCTCAGGGCAGACTCCCTTTCATCTTGTCCTCCCGTTGGGATTGGAAGAAGACAGCCTCGTGATCCCCGAGGATAACCCCTTAACCAAAGAAAAAGTGGCACTAGGAAAACTGTTGTTCTTTGATAAGCGACTGTCGGCGAATAATACGATCGCCTGTGCGAGTTGTCACCTGCCGTCTCTGGCCTTTACCGACGGGCAGCCGGTCTCCACGGGCATTCATGGACAACAAGGAGGGCGAAATGCTCCGACGGCCATCAATCGTGTCTTCAGTTCAGCCCAATTTTGGGATGGGCGGGCGGCAACGCTCGAGGCCCAATCCGTTGGCCCCTTCATCAATCCCGTGGAGCACGGGTTTACGGATCACGACGAACTGGTGGCCAAAGTGAAGAGCATTGCCGGCTATGGCCCTTTATTTGAACGGGTCTTCGGGTCGCCTGCCATTACGACTGACCTGATCGGCAAAGCCATTGCCAGTTTTGAACGCACCCTGCTCTCCGGGAATAGCGACTACGACCGCTTCACCCTGGGGAACGAGGAGCAGGCCTTATCGGCCAATGCCCAAAACGGGTTTCGCGTATTTCTGGGTAAGGGGCAATGTCTCCGCTGTCATTTCGGATTCAATTTTGCCGACGAACAATATCATAATCTTGGTGCGGGGTGGGACAAGAAGTCGAAATCGTTTGCCGACGTTGGCCGCCAGGCAGTGACGAACAAGCCCGAAGACATGGGCGCGTTCAAAACCCCGACACTTCGTGAAATCGCCAAAACAGCACCCTACATGCACGATGGCAGCTTAGCGAGCTTACGCCAGGTAATCGATTTCTACGATCAAGGTGGACTACCGAATCCCCATCTTGAGCCCATGATCAAGCCCTTGAATTTAACAGAGCAGGAAAAGGAAGATGTCGTAGAATTTATGCGCTCACTGAACGGGGAGGGCTGGAACGTCACGCCACCAACCCAATTCCCCCGGTAAGGCCGGATGAGACGAGTCTTGACGGTATGGCCGGCTACCGCATGCCAGGTAACAATGCTCCGCTGAACCGGCCTTGATACACTTCGGCTACAGGACCTTTCATAGTCAGGTGGTACTGGGCATCAACCGTGATGTCCAGTCTGCCGCCGGGCGCAAGCACCCTGACCGGGCTTTTCACTAACCCCAAGCGAACCCCTGCACTGGCCACCGCGCAGGCAGAGGAGCCAGACGCCTGAGTCTCTCCAGCCCCCCGCTCCCAGATTAAAATGGACACGGCGTGAGGGCCGGTGGGAACAGCCAGTTGAACATTCGTGCGTCTGGGAAAGGTGGGATGGGTTTCCAATTCCGGCCCCATTCGAAGTAAGTCCTCCCGAGTCCACAGCCCGCCCTGGTCTCTAAACACTACGCAATGCGGGTTGCCGACACTCACCCCTGTAAAGCGCAGGGACTGCCCGACGGCTTTGATCGGCTGCATGACTAACTCCGGGGCCTTAATGGTACAGGGCAAGTCCCTCGGCTTAAACGAGGCTCGCCCCATATCGACGGTCGCGCCCTTGACCTGCCCTTTCCGATCCAGTGCCAACTCCACATGAGCCAGCCCGCCTTTGGTTTCAACTGAAAAAGAGCGGCGCTTCGTCTTTTTTGTGGCATATAAAAAACATCCGAAAATGCGTAAGCCGTTTCCGGATTTTTCTGCTTCACTCCCATCCGGGTTGAAAATACGCATTCCGAAGTCGGCCCTTTTTGAGGGCACCAGCGCCAAGATTCCATCACTCCCCACTCCCCAATTTCGATCACAAATCGCTCGAATGGTTTTGGCGGTCAACCTGAACGTCAACTGCTTGGGATCAAGAGCAATATAATCATTGCCTAATCCGTGGCCTTTAAAAAAGGAATTGGTCATCTTTCCAGGCATTGTCCTTGGCAAAATGTACACAGAATTTCGTCACGCGGTCAAAGGAAACAGACCATAGGACTCAATGCATTGAAATATGTGGAAGGTTGATCCCTCGTTGGTTGCATCGGGAATTGCGAATGAGTTCTTCCTTCTCCAGCTCATTCAAGCTCATGACGGAGAGGTCTTACGTGAAAGCGCCATATAGGCTGGAGCGTGGTGGAGGTGAGCACAATACGAGTACGCTGAACGAAGTCAGGGGACCGGAGACCCAGGAAAGGAATAATGTATTGGAGTCTCATCTTAAAAGTATAACTTGCCTTAACCTTGTCTCTCGCAATCACTACGCATGTCCTTGTTTTCGCCACATTAACACTCCCATGATAAGAATCCACACGGTCAGGAGACTTGAGAAACTTGCGAATAAAACATTGGTCACTAAGACTGAAAGGCCCGTATAGGCTTGCACGGTGCCATCTACGAAAGAGGCGATACCCAAAACCAACGCCACCCATCCTAACCACTGAGGAAAGCTGTCACTCTTAGCTACCGCCAGTCCGAACAGACTAAAGGTCAGTCCGAAAAAGACGATGATGTACACGCTAAAAAGACCAACATCAACCTCCTCCATGGCTTCGGCCACACGTAAGGCGATTGCCTTTTCTGCTTCAGGTGCGCTGGCCCACGCGGCATGAACTACCTTGGAAGTTATCCCGTCCAAGGCCATTAGAACAACCCAGAGACTCGTGCTCACCACAGCAAGGACAGAGCCCAGGTATGCCCACGTTGCGCCAGGCCCAGTTGGGATGGAACGCTGAATAGCGATCAGGGCTGGCAGAAGAAGCACGCCTCCAAGGAGTAGGAGCAAGTGGTCTGTGACCCAAATGTTACTCTGGGCCACCGTCTCAATCTGGTTCACCGTTATCTGGATATTGGGTGAGCGTGGATGAACGATATTGGCAACCATGAACAGAATGGCGCCAATGATTCCACACATGGCACCAACCCGTATCAGAGTCCCGTTAATACTGGTGTCCTGTCCACTTATTGGATCTGACATCACGACCTCCTTTTCTGCAAAAAACCGTGGGGCCAACATGTCATCAAAATGTTGAGCGGCTTCAAGTTGCCCCACTCGCTGCCAGACGAAACCCAACCGTGCTGAATGTTAGGGCCAAGATCCACACGACTGGCCCAGCAATCCCAGGGAATAATGGGATAAGACCTGGCCCAACGACAAAAAGCAAAAACCCTATATCAGTCATGCTTACCACAACCAGGTTCAGCCAGTAGCCTAAAGCGTCGTTTTTCCAATTAAGGGTGAGCGCAATCACGATGGCAAAGAGACCCAGGAAAGCCAAGTTCCAGGCGTCTTGGAATACTCTTCCTCTGGCCAGAGCGAATTCAGTCGGTATCATGCCAGCTAAAACAGACACCTCGCCGGCCGCCTTCAGGTGCAGGAGGCCCCAAATCACATAGAGCCCTGCTCCAATCTTATGGGCTTCCTTTATCACGTCATTCTTCCTTCCTGCCTCCTGTAGCGGGGCAAAGCTCTTTGGGGCCATGCCATCAAAGGAAAAGGTAAGAAACCAGGGTGCGGCTTTTCAATTTTCCCTTGACTCGTCTTATACGACCACGGGCCTGCTTCCTTTCGAAAGCAGGCCCGTGTGAGTCGTGCGCGTGATGCGCCCTATTTTTTTTCTGCTGTCATTGACCCGCTAGTGGCGAGGTCTGTCTTCTTCCAGATGAACTGTTGCCTAAGGGAGAATTCTCTTTCGGAATTCTTCTTTTTCCGGCTTCCGGCTGTTCTTTGGTCGTTACGACCGTGTGCCTCTAAGCACTGTCCGGAGAGCGGAGCCTCTCGGCAACCATGTGAGCCCGCATTCCGAAGAAGATGGATCCTTCGCTCGCTACGGGCCTTACGCTTTCGGTGGGCTGAGGTCATTCATGTTTGACCCCTCTTGTTAAGACCAGTTTTTTATTATTACTTGAGTAAAATCCTATGCCTCTTTTACCCGAGATGTCAATAAAAATTTGACTAGGGAAACCCTCTCTTGGGATTGGCATGATGGCTTTCTCTTGCTTACGTGCGACACCTTCACGTGGTATATTTTTCAAACGGTGGCCCTCGTGAAAGCGATGATTCTTGATCATGATGCCGATGTCAGCACGGCTCCCTTGCAGCTTCGGGAGGTGCCGACCCCAGAGCCGGGCCCTGGGCAGGTGTGCGTGAAAGTGCACGTGTGCGGCATATGCCGGACGGACTTGCACGTGGTGGAAGGGGAGCTGCCTCCTTCCGCACGCCCCATTATCCCAGGTCATCAAGCGGTCGGGGTCGTTGATCGCCTTGGAGCAGGCGTGACCACCCTCAAACTTGGCGAGCGAGTGGGTATCGCCTGGCTACAGGATACGTGTCAGACCTGTGAGTTCTGTACAACAGGCCGTGAAAATCTGTGCGAGAGCGCAATGTTTTCCGGCTATCATGTGCATGGCGGGTTTGCGGAATATGCGCTGGTGCCTGCACGCTTTGCGTACCCCATTCCTTCGATTTTTTCCGACGCAGAAGCCGCGCCGCTTCTGTGTGCAGGGATTATCGGGTATCGGGCGTTACGCCGGAGTCAGCTCAAGCCCGGGCAACGACTGGGACTGTATGGGTTTGGCGCCTCCGCTCATATCACGATTCAGATAGCGCGGCACTGGGGCTGCTCGATATATGTCTTTTCGCGCCGAGAGGCCCATCAACGTCTCGCTAAACAATTAGGCGCAACGTGGGTAGGGCATTCGACCGAATCGCCACCCGAGACACTCCATGCCTCGATCATATTTGCGCCGGTCGGGCACCTCGTGCCTCATGCGCTTCAAGCCCTTGAACGGGGCGGGACAGTCGCAATGGCTGGCATTTATTCGTCCGACATTCCGTCGTTAGTGTATGACCGCGATTTGTTTCAAGAAAGAACACTCCAAAGTGTCACGGCCAATACGAGGCAAGATGGGTTGGACTTGTTCCGAGTCGCGGCAGAAATTCCCATTCGCACGCAGACCCAAGCCTTCAGGCTGGAGGAGGCGAACCAAGCACTTCAAGCCCTCAAAGCGGGGACGATCAATGGAGCCGGGATATTGACCATTGGGTGACGTTGCCGGGTCATTTCCCAAGGGCTTTTCTTTTGGGCTCCTGGGGCTTCTCAAGACTGGCGAGTCCCGCGGCGGCGCAGGCTTCATCCAGATGACCCCCCGGGGCTCCACCGACGCCGATCCCACCGACGACTTCGCCGTCGAGTTCAATCGGCAAGCCCCCGCCAAGTATCAGAATCTTGTCGTTCATATCCCGCAAGGCTTGGATACTGGGAACTTTGGCGATGAGTTCAGCCAGGTGCAGCGTGGAACGTCGTAAACTCGCCGCGGTATAGGCTTTCCGAAAACTGCTGTCTGTGGTGTGAGGGCCTGCACCATCACCGCGCAACAAGACCTTCAGGTTCCCCCCACGGTCGGCGATGGCGACACTGACTTTGTACCCGCCTTCTTCACATTTGGCTAATCCTGCTATTGCGGCTTTTTGGGCCAACGCCAAGGGCAGCACAGCTTCTTTGGGTAAAGGTTGGGCATGTGCAAGGACCAGTCCCCCTGCTGTCATACCTAACACCAGGGCCCCTATGAGACGGAACTTGGGACCAGGCTTTCGGCACGAAACATGTAAATTTTTCTTCTTCATTTACATTCTTCCTTTTCTTCTCGTTTGGACCGCATGAGACATGTCCCGGGCTCTGACCCGGGATGCGGCCCTACAGAAACCCGTGTTGTTGCCCGAACCGCAAGGGATCTTACAGCCCTATTGATTCGGCGGGCGTGTCTGCGCCTCTCCTGTCATCGGAACGAACGCAACCGGCAGCAACTCGTTGCGCTGTATCCCTGCAGAAGTGTTGGTGAGGATGATCAGTCGTTGTAGCGTTTTCCCCAGAGGCAAAATCATTCGCCCCCCAAGCGCGAGCTGATCCATCAATGGTTGGGGAATATGCTCCGGGGCGGCTGTGAGAATGATCGCATCAAAGGGGGCCTCCTCCGGCCAACCTTGATACCCGTCACCCGCTCGACTGGTGATATGGGGAATGCCCAACGTGTGAAACGTTTGGCGCGCTCGTTCGGCGAGCTCCTCGACGATCTCAATGGTGAACACCGTTGCCCCCAACTTTGCCAAAATGGCGGCCTGATACCCCGATCCCGTTCCAATTTCCAACACGCGGTCATCTTTGTTGAGATGCAGCGCTTCGGTCATATAGGCCACGATGTAGGGTTGTGAAATGGTTTGTCCATACCCGATAGGCAGCGGATGATCCTCATAGGCTTCGGCTGAATCCTCGGCCAACACAAATTCATGACGAGGAACTTCTCGCATGGCGTGGATGACGGCTTGATCGCTGATCCCGCGCGCGAGGAGTTGCTCCTTCACCATGTGATCCCGTTCACTTTCTCGAGGAGAGGAATGTACGAAGGGCTCGAATTCCATACTCATTCCGGTTATCGGCATCACGAATGGCAGACCGAGCAGCGTAGCGAGACACAAAGAAAAAATTGCCACAAGGAATTCTCCATTTTCACCTAAGTTAAGGCCACGCGTTTTTTTCGTCTGCAGAGTTGGCTACTTGTTTCGCTCGTTTTGAAAACCCTGAACACCTGGACTCGTGCGGCACAACAGTATCCGGGGAGCTTAGTGCAACGATTTTTTAGGAAACAAGGAATGCCCAGTTAATCCCTGATAGGCTTTTTCCAGCGTCCCAACATGCGACACATGCATGAGGAAGGGGGTTCGCCATTCGCCGTCGCTGGGATCATGTTCTTCAGGAATAAGGACCCGGTCCAAGTCTTCTGAATAGGCCGCATACACTTTATACGGGACACCGGCGACTTTCCCAATGTGGCCATCCTCCGTAATGGTTCCGGTCAGAGTTCGGCCATAAACGATCGCATCGTTTTTGGCAAGAGCCACGACACTTAACGCCACCATCGCCGACAGGCTGGCACCATACATGGTCAACCCTGAGTAGGGAAACGTCAGGACCACGGTCCACGAATCATCCTGAAGCTTCGCGGATTTTGCCACGCGATGGATGGCTGTCGCCACAGCTTTGCGAGCAATGGGGCCGAAACGCCCAGGGACCTTTCGAAAGTGCACCTTGAGCCCATCATGATCCGATCGTTGTTGAAAGTGAAGCATCACATACATCACGATTCCAACGGGTTGCTGCGCCTTATTCAGGGTCATCCCAAGCACAGGAATTGATTGGTGACGAAACTGGCTCGGAGGCGCCATCTCTGAAGCCACGGAGTGTGACACCATCGACAGGGCTAACAGGGGAGCCATTGTCCAAATTTTTAGACGCTGAAGGCGCATAGAGATTTCACGCTGGTTTCTTGTCTGATGTCTTTTGTGTTCTGTGATGAAGTATACTGTATTTGTGCCCAAATTTCTTTGCTCGTCCTGTTAAAACCATGGCAACCATGAAGGAAAATCCAGGCGAACCGGCTCTTCTAAAATAGAGATTCTCGCTCGCGAGATTGAGGAGGCTGAGCGTGGTCGTTTGCTCGGGATAAGAATGCCAGAGAATGGAAAGGCAAAAACCCCAGCGTCAATTCGGCTATCTCTCCCTCAATTATCTTGAGCGCTTCTTTTTTGCGAAGTACGCTTTTTCCCTTTGACTGGCTTCTCCCCCTTTTCCTGCACAGCAGGGGCAGCCCCCTTCTTTTCTCGAGACCACCACCAATGTCTCGTCACCACTGCAATCCCGCTCCCTATGCCTAACCCAAGCACCGTCCAATCAACCCAAGACCATTCTGGATCGGACAAAGCAGGATCAGGGGCGGTCAGCGCCGCCACCAATAATGTACCCACTGAGATGCCGCCATAGAATGCGACCCCCTTCCATCGACTTTTGAACCTCGACAGGTTAGGGTACAGCATCACAACACACATCAACGAAAAACTGAAAACAGAAATGATGGTGGCCAGTGTGGAGATTCCCTGCATGCTCGCGATGTGATTCCTCCAAAAACAGCACGACACCCCGCTTCTCAAGGAAGACTGGGATGGGCTTCCACTGCTGCGGCTGACTTGCTACTTTGTCAACACCCCTTGTGGATAAACTTTATTCTCTTAGTCCGTCTCTTAGTCAGCCTGAGCGTGTCATGTGCAAAAAGCCTCTCCCACGCTACGATTTGCATAATATCTTGAAATATCTCTCCAAATATACGTAGATGTTTTTGACATACTATATCTAGTAGCAAAATATTATTTGCTACAATGCACAAAAAATGTGCAATCTGCTCACTTTATGATCCTATGGAGACAGAATCCCAGTGTTCAAAAATTTTTCACCAGGTTATCCCCAGATTCTGGGGAAATATCATTTCTCAGATGGCTTCAATTTTGCTATGGGCAGGATACGCAAGACCGCGGTACTATCCGACCTTGGTTCCCTCTCATGGGATCGTTTCAACCTCGTCTCGTTTACCCTATTGTTGAACCGTGAGACTCGACGATTCACGCACACTTCTTCAAGCCCTACAACAGCCGCATCTCTACCCTCATCCGGTCACCCATTTTGAACTTCGGGAAACGCATATTTCTTGGGTCCTCTTGAGCGGACCCTTTGCCTACAAGATCAAAAAACCCGTCAATTTGGGGTTCGTGGACTTTTCTTCCCTCGCGCAACGTTATTTTTTTTGTACTGAAGAGATTCGCTTGAATCAGCGGTTGGCACCGGACATCTATGTGGATGTCATTCCGATTTCCGGAACACCTGAGCATCCGCGGCTGGATGGACAAGGAGAACCCTTTGAATTCGCCGTGAAAATGCGACAGTTCACGGCCGATGCCACCTTAGATCAACTTCTGCCTCACCAGACGGTTCGCCCGGAGCAGGTCGATCAATTGGCCCAGGATATTGCAGCATTTCACCACAACATTGCCAGGGCAGATCAGGAAACATCTTTTGGCACCCCTGCGTTGATTGCACGGGTCATCTCAGAAGTCTTTGAGCAAATCCCCTCTCATAGCCCCTTTTCTGAACATCAACAAGCTTTAGAGGAGCTTCAACTCTGGCTCACTCAATTCCAAACAGCCCATGCCGGTGATTTTGATACACGAAAAACGAGGGGGTTCGTTCGAGAGTGCCATGGTGATCTTCACCTGGCCAATCTCGTGCTCCTTCACGATCGGATTATCGCATTCGACGGTATCGAGTTTAGTGAACGTCTGCGTTGGATCGATGTCATCAACGACGTGGCGTTTACGGTGATGGATTTACAGGCCAGAGGGCAGCCGGCGTTGGCAAGGCGATTCCTGAATCGATATCTCGAATTCACAGGAGACTATGAAGGTCTAGGGCTTCTCCCCTTTTACGAAGTCTATCGAGCCCTCGTACGAGTGAAAGTCGCGGGGCTTGCCTTTGCCCAAGTTCGCCATCCGGACCCTGTTCTTTCATCCTACAGGGACGACTTTCTTCGGTATCTCTCGGCTGCCCAATACATTACCAAACCCCAAACACCCTGGCTCATCATCATGCACGGGGTATCCGGGACAGGGAAATCGACCGTCTCGGAAACGTTGTTGGAATATGCCGGCGCCATTCGTCTCCGTTCGGACGTCGAACGCAAACGCTTGTTCGGGTTGTCGCCTTTGGATCAGAGTTCTGGGGAATTAAAGCCCGCCGTGTATGGAACGGAGACGACGCGCAAGACGTATGACCGCCTGCACGCTCTTGCTCGGCAGCTCCTGCTGTTCGGATATCCAGTCATCGTGGATGCGACCTTTTTGAAACGGCAGCCTCGGGATTCTTTTCGAAAGCTGGCTGCCTCACTGAATGTACCGTTCATGATACTGGATATGCAGGCAACTCCGACGACCCTTCGTCGCCGAGTCGCAGCAAGAGCGGTCGAGTCTGATGAGGTCTCAGAAGCCGATCTTTCCGTACTCACACAACAGGAGCAAGTCCAAGAACCCCTCGGACCGGATGAACGAGCCTCGACTCTGCTGATTCACTCAGACGCCCCGTTTGACCCTGCTGAGGTGGTCGGAATTCTCGAAGCACGGGGCTGACCACATCATAATTGTCATTCCGAGTAAAACGCTTGTCCTGAGCGAAGCGAAGGAACTGTCTCTCCCTCAACAACCGAACGCCTCTAAAAGCAGATCCTTCGCGTTGCTCAGGATGACCATTTGGTGTTTTGTGCAGGCTGACAGACTAGGCGTACGTTACGTCACCCCGGAATAATATCGCAGAATGTCCGACACGGAAATCAGTCCCATGATTTTGCCGCTTTCGGTCACACATACATGACGAGTCGCTTTTTCTTTCATTAACTGCACGGCCGCCACCACTGGTTCACTACTTTCAATCGTCAGAATAGGTTCTCGCATGCAGGTTTTGACCGTCGTTGTCGTGGGGTCGACCCCATTGGCAACCACCTCTCGGCTCAATTCGGTTTCCGTGATACTTCCGATGAATTCCTCGCCACTATCGACTAACAGTGAGCCGATTCTCCATTCCTGTAATAATTCTCCCGCTTCCCGAAGGGTCGCATCATGCGACACGGATCGAATCACCTTGGACATAAAGTCTCTCACTGTGGGGCCGCTCGTTGTCTTAGCCCGTTGACTCGAACTGGTCTGAGCCCTGCGAGCCTCCAAATCCGCGATGCAACTTTCCAACACTCGTTGCCGTTGTCGCAGGGGTTCCCGTTCATTATCCAGACCTGCTCCTTCCGGAGCTTCATCTGAGAGATTGACCAGGCCTCCTGCCTCCCCCAACTGAGCATATTCATAGGCCTCTAACATACTTGAGGAATTTCCTAACGCCTCGGCAATAAGTTCTTCGGTGGCCAGGTCAAATTCTTCTATTGATGAATGATTGGGTAAGCCGCCCATAATAAAGGTCTTCAAGTTCGCGACTTGTTGACGAAATCGATCAATATTCTGATCGAGCGCGCGGCTTTTCTCTTTAGCAGACCCTTTTGTTTTATCCATGACACCTCCTTGAGCTATGAAGGCTGATGGTACCTCAGGAGTATCCTGCCATACAAGATTGAAATTTGAGAATTCTGCGAGCGCGATCCTTAAATATGTGTGTGCGCTCTGCCCCGCTTGCGTACAATCTCTCATGACAATATGAGATCATTCATGAGATAATCTTTTTAGGTGATGCCGTCAGAAACTCGTGATCGTGACGAACCCAAGCGGGGAGGAGGACTATGGATTTGAAAATTGATAGTCGGAACGTCAGCATGACGCCGAGATGGAAACAAGAGATCGAAGATCGGATTGCCACGCTCCAAACAGAGTACGACAACCTCACCCATGCCCGTATCACACTCACCAAAAACCCGCGTCATAAAAAGGGAGACGATAACGCTGAAGCGCTGATCGTGTTGAACCTTCCTCCACGCCATACCATTACCGCACGGAAAGACGCCAAGAGTTTCGAGGAAGCGATTCGCTCCGCGTTTAGAGCGGCGACCACTGAAATCAAAAAATTTCGCGAAAAGCCCAATTTACACAAATCCGGCAAACCCCAGGAACCCTAAGTCGAATGGTCACAGCGTCCCTGTTCTCTTGACACGATCATACACAGGGTGCTATGACGCTCCTTGCGACACGTGACGAAAGTCTACGGATCGCCAAGGGGCTTGGCGATGCTAGAGGGAAAGCATTCGGTTGACACACCGTAACCTTCGAAAGAAAACTCCTCACAGTATCATACTCCTGAGTCGGCCTTTTCCTGATAGCACACACCTTCGTTCGTTTCCTTTTTATAACTTTACAAGATGGAGGCAGGAGTGAATCAAAAGTTATATGTTGGGAACCTGTCCTATACCACAACGGACCAAGAATTACAGGATCTGTTCGCGCAACATGGAACCGTCCAATCCGCCAATGTAGTCACGGATCGATATACCGGACAGTCCAGAGGGTTCGGATTTGTGGAAATGGGGAGTGGGGAGGAAGCGCAGCAAGCTATTGAGGCTCTCAATGGCTCAGACTTTCAAGGCAGAAATCTTGTGGTGAATGAAGCGAGACCCAAAGAACAATCTTTCCGCCCACAAAGGTAACACCTGACCGCGATCCCAGGGCTCCCATTGCCATTTTCGTCCCTTACCGTCAGTTTTCTCCCCCTCGATTCTTCGCGATTGAGCCGAAAGACTTCAACGAGGAGAAGGGTTAAGCCTTTACAATCCGTCCGTAGTTAAGGTATTCTTAGTAAACTTGCCTTTTGGAGTGCTGCTTCATCAAAAAGTTGGACGATTAATCGAGAAGAAGAGATTGAAGCGAGTTTCCGGTGAAGGGCAGCACATTCCGTTTAAACAATAATTCAAATTTTTGAATGCCGATTCTTTCTCAGACAGACACGACTCTACTGGTCGCACAATGGACGGTACCCCTATGACGACTCTGACCGATTCACAAACAGCAATCCCCACATCACGACCCCCTGATCGATTGAACTTTATCTTGTTTTCTAGTATCACGGGCAGTGCAGTAGTCGGGTTGCCGACTTACGCGTATTTTTACGATTATTCTTGGGTCGATTGGGCCATGTTTGTGATGCTCTATATCATCACAGGACTAGGCATCACCGTGGGATACCACCGCTTACTGGCTCATCGAAGTTTTGCTTGCCCCAATTGGGTGAAAGGCGTTTTTTTGATCGCAGGAGGATGGGCTCTACAAAATTCAGGCCTCAAATGGGCAGCAGATCATATCCGCCATCATGCCCAGTGCGACCAGGAAGCGGATCCCTATAATGCTCAGCTCGGATTTTGGCACAGCCATTGTGGTTGGCTCTTCTCGAAGGATCCCCATAGAGACGACAAATATGCCACCAAGCTGAAACAGGACCCTGTGGTGATGTGGCAACATCGTTATTATATCCCCATTGTCCTTTCCGGCTTGATGCTTCCCTTCGTGGTGGGATTTTTGTACAACGGCTGGGTTGGGGGACTGGGATGTTTCTTGCTCGCCGGAGTCGGGCGAACCTTTTTTGTTTTAAATTCCACGTTCTGCATTAATTCCATTTGCCACCTGTGGGGCGCCCAACCTCACGGAGCATCCGATTCCAGTCGTGACAGTTGGTGGGTCTCGCTCATCACCTTCGGAGAGGGATACCATAATTATCACCACATGTATCAAAGTGATTATCGGAATGGCCGCCGGTGGTATAATTTTGATCCATCAAAATGGCTCATCTATGGTCTTTCCCTCATGGGGCTCACCAGTTCTTTGCGCCGGTTCTCCTAACAGGATGTTGAACAAGCATGTCCTGCTTGCCCTGAGTCTGGGGAAGCGAGTCCGCCGGCGTTGTTCTCGCAACGCCATGTCCTGCCTGCCCTGATTGTTTCGCGAAATTTCCTCTGCAGACTACCTTGTCGTCTCCAGGCTCAAGGAGTCCCCCAAACCTATCAGGACACGATCTTGATGTATGTTTCCGTGGTGGGAAAAGAAAAGTCGGAGACTGAATGGATTGGGAACGTACTACACGTAAAGAGGGGCGTCGATTCTTACCGGCTGTATTGGATCTCGCTTTGGTCGTTCAGCAGATCCTTCGTCTCCTTGGGCAACGAACCGGTTGCGGCGACCTCGAGATGCCCGCAGGTTCGACACCAATACCCAAAGAGACTCATGACATCAACGGTCTCAAGCAATTCTCCTCGATCTTCAAGAACCATCACCCCTTGGCATTGAGAGCAAGACCGATACCTGTTCATATTTGATCGTACCATATTTTCTTCATTGCATGACGGCTCCGCGTCAAAGACCATGCCATGTGATGAGACGTTACGGGTATTACATGTCAGTTCTGTTAGCCGCTTATAACAAATGTGTAAAAAGACGTGGAGACGACCTTCTCGCTCCGCCTGCTTCACCGACGGAGGAGGAATCAACGTGACGGGGGCCCGGTCTAGGAACGCAAAAACTGCGAGATCACGAGATAGGCCCAGGCTGCCGCAAAGATGTAGGTCATTTCCTTTTCACCAATGTATTTGTAAATCAGGCGATACCCGACGACCGGCACGACGGCCACCAGCGCAGCCGAAAAAAAGTGCCCCACCACGTCACCGAGCACCCCTCCTATGGTCGAGTTGCCGGGCAAGGCCAGAAACACGCTCGCCCCAACCATCGGAATCCACAACCATCGTATGTTAACCACTCTTGCCTCCCTGCGTTTTCCAAAAAGACATGAAACACGGCTTCGGGGTATTCTATAAAAAACTGCTCCCCAGTGCGAGCTTTCCTGAATGCCCAAGATGATTCCCGGCGAGTTACGGAGCGGACTCAGCCGGTTCTTGCTGGGGAGCGTATCGCACACCCTTGTCCATCGGGCTCCCTGCCCGGTGCTGATCGTCCGTTAGGGTTGACGTAAAATGGATTCAGATCACCACGGCGGGATCCGGAACGCTTCGATCCCTCAGCCCGTGATACAGAACTGCCCCCCCTCGAATGGAAATACCACCTGCCATGGAAAACTCCTCGGTTTTCCATGTTAAAGCACGGCCTACCTCACAAGCCCTTAAGGAGTCACTCTTTTCCCAAGCTGGATAACCAGCGCCATTCGAGGTCATGACCCTCCGGTTCGAGTATCGCTTCGTCGCCAGCGACGTCGTTGATCTTTTCGCAATCGACGAGCTCCAAATGCGAGTAAATCCAAGGGCTGAGCAAGGTACTGTTGCTTTTGTCGGGCGTTGTCGCCATCATGAACGCGATGTCAGCGATTTTTCTCGCACGATCCTCGGTTTCGGCTCTGACCGTGACGGGCTCCTTCCAAGAGCTCGCGTTCCAGTTTTCATCAGTCAGGTCCTTAGGGACCAGTCGCCAAGTTGGCAATTTCCACCTCCACTCCAGGGGTTATATTACTTAACGGTGTGTCGCCCCGGCGCCACGCTGCAGGATTATGAGAAATGCTCACAAAGCACTGCCTGGAATCGCGCTTTGGCTTCGGATGCCGCCATGGCATGAGTCCGCCCGAATGACCGAAAAATGCCCCACCAAGCACGAAGCGGCAGCCAAGGGAGGACAGGCCGGTTCAAACAAGTTAGTTAATACACTCCCCGATATTTTTCAGGGAATCTATTGAAGTATCCAAGGAGGTAAGGACATCTTTGGCATAGGTAACTGCCTCCGACTTGCGCTCAGGTCGTAGCGTCACAAGGGTGTTGGAACCTCTAAACAGTTCTCCACCCGCGAGCAAAGCGGCGCGATAAAGTCGGATATCTCGGTATGCCTTCATAACATCGAGACCTACCGATGCAGGAAGCAGTCCAATGCGCTCCGAAATCGTACGAAAGATGTTTTGCTCAAAATCGGTGTCCACGGCGAGGTTGCTGACATCGGTTTTTAACAATTCCTCTTGCCTGGAGACGACTTCGCGCATGACTGTCAGTTCTAAGAGGAGGGATTCGCGTATAGTGGCCTGTTCGCGCTTTTGTTCCGTCTTGCGTAGATTTCGTTCGTGCAACCACTCCTCAGCCTGCGCTGATCGGGCGAGCTTAGCGTTTACGTGTAGTGTGTAAACGACACCCAAAAAACCGAATATCCCCGTCACGACGACACCTATAAGGGTCTGGTACTCACTCAGAATTTCACTCACAACGTCTTCCTTTTGTGTCAGTCGATGAGCTGTCCCGGTGTCGTGCGGTGTACTCGCCTTGTTGCCTCTCGAAACTCCAGAGAATTTGTCGGGGAGGCCCTTCCAAGATCAAGCCGCCTCGAACCTATTGACTTTGATCTCGTCGGCGCGTGCGCGTGCCTGCCAGAGGTCGTAAGCCATCCGCATGCCAAGCCAAGTCTCCAGTGCCGAGCCGAAGTAGCGCCCGAGCCCGGCGAGGACACGGCCGCGCGGTGCTGCGGCTGGAAGGCGATCTCGGAGCATCCTCACCCTCGCCGCAGGCAAGAAAAAACCCGCTCATCGCGAGGATGAACGGGTGCTGACATCGATGGTTGCGGGGGAGGGATTTGAACCCTCGACCTTTGGGTTATGCGTACCACTACAGCTTTCGCTGCCTGGTGATCCAGTTTGTGGTCTGGACTTTCTCTTCATCCTCGGACCGGCTTAGCCGCCGTTAGGATGCCTGCCATCAAGTCTCTACACCTTCTTTCAGAGCAAGTTGACTCTGCAAGCTTGGCTCGGGGTTACCCCGCTACCGGCTTCCCCGAATTTGACAGGTGATCGTACAGAAGTTTCCCTCTGCACAGCCCATTGTAGGAGGGATTGTCATCTCTGAAGCAATCAGCGGATCACTCCCTCACTCCTACGGAATTGAGCCCAACGAGCTACCAGACTGCTCCACCCCGCACAGGGATAGTAGCGAAGCGTCGCGAACAAAGTCAAATCGCTCACTCTGCGAAAGGACGTCTTCACAGAATTGGGGTCAGTTGTGCTATGTTGCGTGCACAATGGTCCTGGCCGGAATCTTTGGAGGCATTCTGTTTTTGCTGCTGATTATTGGGGACTGGTATCAGTTCACCAATCTCCGTCCCTTTTCTGCCCAATACGGGTTCGGCATTGCCCACCGGCATGACCGCCTCGACAACCTCACCCGTCAAGCCCTTCTGCAGCAATTCGGCAAACACGATACGATTGCCCTGCCACATGGCGTTGCTCGCTGGTTTGAGGCGCAAGAGGTGATTTCGCTTCGTCCCTCTTACCAATTATTCTCCAGGCGGTTTCGGACTGCGTGGCCGCTGAAAGGCACCATCACACTCCAGTCCACTGCGGCCGGCGTGGAATTGCATCTCACCAAACGCGTGCCTTGGTCTTCGAGTCTTCTCACCATGACCTGGTTAGGACTCGTGACGATTGGCAGCTTGGCCTTTCTGGTTATCTTCGGAATTGACGGTGGATTTGGTTCGGCAGGCGGCTGGCTACTGGCCTTGGGAGTGGCGGGACTTGGCGCCCTGGTCTTGCTCTTCGGTTTGATTATGGTGTCCCTGGCCTATCGTCTTGAAGATTCCCGATTGATGCAGGTCTATGGAGAACTCCAAGACGTATGGCTCCATACACCTCAGCCCTCTTCCGGCTCTTCTCCCGTCGCATTGCCCGAATAATAAAATTTGATTGTGAATGAACAAGAAGACAAAAACAGGAGAAACACCATGAAAGGATTAAGCCGCGGTATCAAATGGATAATGGCCGCTGTCCTGTTTATGGCGACGGCCGTTCCAGCTTTGGCCGAGAAAACCACCCCGGCCACGGATAAAAACTCGGCCGTGCCGGCGGTGCCGCGCGCGATTCCTGATCTGATCCCGTATCACACATTCGATCCGCCAACCAGCAAACTGTTCGACATCAACAAGTTGACCATTTCCGGCGACCTGCGGGTCCGTCCGGAGTTCCGTACGAACTGGAAATTCGGGAAGCCCTATTACGATGATGGTGCAAGGAAAGATCTGAAGAGCAATTCGTTTTTCGTGCAGCAATGGGTGAGGCTGGGCTTCAACTATTCCATTTCACCGGACGTGACGTTCTTCTTCCAGCCTCAATATTCCAAGAACTGGGGTGTCAATACACCGACGGCTACTGGTCCGGGGGTCGACGCCAATGGAACCGGTGGGACCATCTTTGCCCGTCAGGCGTTCATGCTGGTGCGGAACTTCCTGGTGCCGAACCTGACCGTGAAAGCCGGGCGGCAATTGGTGGTCTGGGGCAACCATCGGATGATGGGGCATTTCGACTGGAACAATGTGGGCTGGTCACACGACGGCTTGACCGCGGAACTCAAGCTCGACAACACCGCCACCCTGCAAGTGGGCTGGTTGCGGGCGGCCGAGAGCAACTGCAGCAGTGCGACTTCGGGCGGATGCAGCGGTGGCCGCACACAGGCGACCGGAGATGCCGACTTGATCTACGTCCGGGCGCCCATGAACGTCGGGGGCCTAGTCCTGGAGCCCACATGGATCTGGCATAGCGGCGGGACGAACGAAGGATTCCGAATCGAGGATGGTCGGCCAGCCAATCAATCCCGGCATACGGTCGGCGGCCGGGCGTTCAAGAAGGGAAAGGTGGGGAGCGCGGTCATGGATGCCACGATCGAGGGGTACTACCAGTTTGGAGAGATAGGGGCGTGGGGCACGTCCCTGGGCAGGCATTTGGATATCTCGGCCTATGCCTTTCATATCGACGCGGGCGTAACCCTGCCAGTGGCCATGCAGCCCCGTCTGAGCGCCGAATTCAATACCGCCTCCGGACAGAAAAACTCGAACAAGTGCCGGTCGACCGAGATTGAGGGTGGGTATGATGCCGCTCTATGCGGAAGCACATGGTCCGGGTTCGATCAATTGTACCCCACCAACCACATTCACTTCGGGTACATGGACCTGATGTCCTGGAAGAACATGAAGCATTTTGCCTTCGGGCTCCAACTGCGGCCCACCAAGGACAGCCACTTCGAAATCACCGGACACAAGTTCTATCTCAACGAGCTCACCGACCACTGGTATTTCGCCAACCAGGGGTATGCGGCCTTTCAAGATACGTTACACGGCAACGAGACGAATGACCTGGGGAGTGAAGTCGACGTGGTGTATACCCACTTTTTCACGCCCGGGAACCACGTCGCGTGGCAGACCGGCGCAGGGGTCTTCTTGCCGGGCGAGTTCATCGATAAAAATGCCGTGGTCAGCGGGGATGCGGTAACCCAAACCTGGGGCTACACCCAACTCTGGATTAACTTCTAAGCGGGGGCGCCATCACTACTCGGAGGCGGGGGCAGGACCAATGATATCCACCGTAGTGGCTGTGGGAACTAGATCCCCACTAACAACTGCAGGCAGGGGATCCATCCTTCCATGACGAACGGTCAAGGAACTAAAGGCTGGAAGTCTTCGTTGCTCATCGGTTCATGCGTCACCCAGCAGCCGCTCATTTCAATCAAGACGCGCTGCTTCGACGGGGCGGGTTGAGGATTCACCCGCACGACGCGTGCTGAATATTGTGGGGATGGGGATTCGACCATCGCTGTAACCAAATCTGCTACGAGATACCGCGGCGCCCACCCGATCATATGGTAGTCGTCCCTCGTCTGAATTTGCACCGCAAATTTGGTCGCCGGATTGGTCAACTCCAGCGTGACATACAGTTCGTCGTCTTTGGTTAGGGTGTCAATCCGCTTTTGAGCTGATTCATTGACGTGCCGCCAGCCATGCAGAAAGAAACGGCAGGTAAAACTTCCATCTTCGCACTTCACGAGTTTCGGGAAGACCTCGTACGCGTCCGTGACCCGGGAACCGCCATTCACGGAGAGAATCTCCACCGGCTCTGCGTTTTCCAGAAGGTCCAGGTTATTCAGGTAGTCTGTACGGTCTGACCTTCCCTGAGCAATGACACGATTCCTGAACAGCGGGAAAAGTTCTGAGGATCGATAATCTTCCGAGAGGATGGGGAAATCCAACAGCGGCTCAAATCCTGCCTCTTTTTCTGCCCGTTTCGCACCGCCAATGTAGCAAAAGCGATAGAACGAACGTTCGACATCAGCATCCAACTGGCCCACTGGAAACCATTGCCGGGTTTCTTTCTCCTGCCAGGCTAGGAATAACGTTTTGGCACTCATTGTAGAAGCTCCTGTAATCGCTTCTGATTATAGCACATCAATGCGATAGCAAACTCACGGGCCACGGGAGTCATCCAATCACTAGGCACACCGTCTACGAGATCGCTTATTGAGTTTTTATCCAATCGTTCGAGTCTCGTCAGTGCCGGACGGAAGACATCCGGATATTGGAGAGTCGCCAGCCGCACCAGTTTCAGCGGGCTAGGGCCGCGATGCTCATCATCCGACCAGTAAATCGCACCGCGTCCCTTTTCAGCATAGTCGCCTACGTGATCCTCTTCAAGTCGTCTCTTGCGGTGCTCGTCCAGAAGTTCGCGTCCCAATGAGGAGGCATGGTCGAACGACGGCGCGACGAAACCTTGCCAGCTTTTGTCCACACGCTTCCGAAGTATGCCCCAGTTCTCGTGATGACGATCCGTGTTACCAATCAAGGCGTCCAGAACCAAGTATTCTGCGATGCGGAGCTTCGCCCGTTTTGCGGCTTCAGGCTCTTCAAAAACGCGGTCCATAACCTGCCAGATATTCGCCAGGGTATGGCTCGATTGATGAAATGCCTTTGCGGGTGCGGGATCGTAATCATGGACAACACCCGCCAGTAACTGATTGCCATGCACCAATTCCTGACCGACTCGTACGAACGACTCCGTCACCGATCCGCGCTCACCTGAAAACGCTGCCAATTCCACCTTCGCATGCAGAATTTGCAGCGACTCCGCAACCTTTGCGGAGATCTTCTCCGCCCAGTGCTGTCCTGTATTTGGTTGAGGATACTTGAACAACCAATCAACGTCTTCACGCGGTTGTCTATACCAGAATTTTTTCTTACTCCCCATCACTTCAGGCTCACGGACCCATTCTGACTTCACTTCAATGATGCGATATATATCAGGCATAGCGTCAATGCCTTGAAGTCGGATTCAAACTTCCGTCTCTGTTTTCATCAGGCGCAATCCTGCAGGCTCTCCGGCCAGACCCCTTCATTGTCGTAGGCATTGCTCTCCCTCCCAATTTAGGTTCAGGGCGAGCATGCGGGCTTGGTGTTCAGACCGGAGACAAGGGTAACACTTTTCCCCATCCTTGTCCCCTCCGTTACTGGGCCTTATCTGTCCTGAGTGACATCGAAGGATGACGCCGCTGCGGACTTTTTGATCAGGTCTTCGGGTTTTTTGAGGAGCGTATCAACGCGGAATTGGGGAATGCAGGGGCAGTTAAATTTTGGAGGAATGATCCGAACTTACAATGACCACCGCCCCGCGCATAATAGGATGCAGGGTACAGTGATACGGATACAGACCGGGAGGAAGCCCTGATATTTCAAACACGCCATCAGGACCGATGGAGCCGGAATCGAAGGCGCATGTGTCGGTTCCCAGGCATCCATCATGGGTGATAGTGTGATGCGTGCTGGTGGGATTCTCCCAACGAATCGTACTGCCGACCGTCACAGTGGCTGCGAATGGAGTGAAATACGGAGACCAGGATTCCATCTGAATTTTAAACGGTGGAGAAGCGGCAAAGATCAAGGAGGCGGTCAGGATCAACAACCCAAGGGAAACGCCCAGGGTTGAGCGCTTCATGATTGCACCTTTTTTCTCATTCAAATTCGATGGCCCTCGGCTCTTGGACATCACGTTGCGACGAAGAAGAGATATCCCCATATTTGACAGTATACACTCCGGCTCAAACAGAGGACAAAATTTTCACAACCGCGTGTTTTTCAATAAGAATTGAATGGAATTACACAGAATAGTTGAAGTCGCTATTTCTTGACAGATTTTCGCTTGGATGGGCGTTTCGTGGTCTTCATTTTGTTGGCGTGTTTGATAGAGGGAGTCATGGTAGGCAGAAACGTATCAGTTACTGCACGCCTGGTAAGTGTCTTCTACACATTCAGCGATCATATCGCCGATCAACGCACACAACGAGGAATCCTTTGGTGGCAACCCTATGATTTCGCTATGCGACGGGTCAGCCTCATAATCGCCATCGGCATCCGACGGTTTGTGTACAAAACGAACTCCATCAAGCCGCTCTCTGACATGCCGTCTTGCCCTGTCTACGTGGAGTTCAGCGAACCGTCCGCTCCTGCTTCTCTTTAGCCTGGAAAGACGCCTCACTTCGTCGAGTTGCTGTGGCTTGGCAAGGTCTTCAAAACACTCCAGCCAATGAACAGAGAGACCGTTTTCCCCTTTACGCAAGCAAAAGGCAGAACCATCTACTTTCCCACTAATAATCAGGGTTGGTTTGACGTAGTGAACAACGTGGCTGGCACCGGGCAAGTCGTCGCCAGTCATCTATTCTCTAATAACGGAATATCAAAAACACGAACCTGTTTCTTCAGTCCCTCCAGCGTATCGATACCCGCCACTCGCGAAACTTGCTTGGCGCTTGGCCGTCGTTTGAATATCACGTACTCTCCAAATTGGGAGCCAAGAAATTGAAGCCCGATGTGCGTCTTGTCATCTTCTTTCCAGACAGCGCGGAGATTTCCGTTGTCCATGAGCACCAACTCCGCCTTCCTGGCCAACGGCATGGACTCAACGAACCACCAGAAATCTTCTTCCGATGATTCGCTTATGTCTGAGCATTCATCATCCTCTGATGCAAATTTGCGCAGTTCCTCAATACGATGGGCATAAGCCTGATAGGTCTTTTGGGCTTCTGCCCACATTTCTTCAAACTCGGCAAGATATTGGCTCATCAGGTCAGACGAACTCAGTTCATCCTCAAGAGTATTGGAAGACGTTACATGTATCACTCTCCCACAGTCGCCACTATCAAAAAAGCCAAGAGGGGGGCTATAATTCTCTGCGAATCGCAGATAACGGTCGGGGTTTTGGGTGACGTTGGGAACAACATCAATGGAGGCACTGCAAAAAAAGTCATCCATTGTGGCTGTGCTCATGGTGTATCCTCTAGTGGAATCCAGTGTTTTTCCTGGATGTTTGTGCTTGTCATGTGTGCAAAGCACTTGATGATAGAATCGTGTGCACGCTGGAACCATTCGTCCGAGACAGTCTTTGCTACCCCTTCAATACGACCACTTGCTTTGATTTCAAATGCCAGAACAGGAGCATTCTGTTGCTGAGTTTTAACCCCACTGCGTATACTAATGTTGAGTTGCAAATCATTTGAGACCTTGTAAAGGTAATTGCAGTTGAAACTAGGGGGCTCAGAAGTGTTAATGCCAGAATCCAGAATCGAGAATGAGGGTATCACGTTCGTTGTATCTCGCGGCCCTGCCCAAAAGTCACAGTGTTCTATGGTGTTAATGTAGATCAACTCACAAAGATCAATAGTCGGTTCCGCTATGCCAACCTCTGTTCGGATAAATTCGCTAAAAAGACCATAATATTTGTCAAATGCAGGCTTGATGTTCTCATAATAACGGGGATATTCATTCCCTTTTCGGCGACGCCAATTGAACATAAAAGCGTTCTTCTGTATCTGAATGAGCCTGATTTCATCACCGGCAATAAACCAGTATCGAGGCATTGAAAAGAATTCATCGGGAATACTGTCCTGGTTCATGTTTACTGGAAATTGTTGCTTCACCGTAGGGAAGGCATCCTTTATCTTTTCCCAAAACAGACCGACGTGCTCGCTACGAAAATTAGCTAACGGAGGGTTGAAGTATGAAGATACGACAACTTCATTGATAGGCGGGTTCTTAAATGCTATGGGCATTGGGAGTGTCAGATTATTTCACGATCTCTACAATTTTTATACAATCTTATTTTATGCAATCAACTCCCTATACCGCAACCGTTTTCCACACAACACCTGTGAGAGTGATGCCATGCGATCCATGGTATCCCGTTGCACATCTCCTCTCTTTAAAAAAGCGGACAGGGATTCATAAAAGAAGGCATGTCAATATAAATATATAATCCCCATCGTTTTTCTCCGTTACCCTTTTTTAAGTTGACGTAATTCATAAAAGGTGCCTCGCCAGACGATGCCCCCGTGCCAGAGAGCCAAGACCGCCGCGCGGCATTGGATATACACCAACAGGCTGATCGTGAGGGGAAGCAACAGGCCATGCCAGACTTTCACCCCAAACGGAGCCATGGCGAAACCGAAACTTCCGACCATCATGACCACGGTCACGGCATACCATGCTTGGGGCCATCCATCGGCAACCCACACCCCGACCCACGGCCAGATGTGAATGAGCAGGGCGGCGAGCGTCGCCGCAATCACAAACGAGACGCGGTACTCCATTCCCGCAAACATATTTTTCATGAGGCCGTCTATGAGTTCCGCCACTGATCGGTACCATTCCACCGCGACCATTCCTTTCCCATTCAGCACATCCTGTCTGTAGCCGTGGCGCTTCACCAGTTTTCCAAATTTGAGATCGTCATCCGGCCGCAGGGCAATCAGTTGATGACCGCCTATGGCCCGATAGGCCGTCGTTCGGATTAAATTAAACGCCCCAATACCCATGTATCGTCGGCTCCTCGGATTTCGTGCTTCCCATGGTCGAAAGAGAATGAACATAAAGATCCCAAAGGTGGCGGAGAGCGCTCTCAGGAAAAACCCTGGCATGGTGTCTTCTGGCACCACCGTCATATGATCGAATCGGTTCGTCTGAACATGCATCATGGCTTTTCTGAGCGCTAACGGATGAAACACAATATCCGCGTCGGTGAACAGGATGAATTCGCCTTGCGCTTGTTGTGCTCCCCTATGTAACGCATAGGGCTTTCCGAGCCAGTCGGCCGGCAAGCTCTCAATCGTCACCACGGTGAGACGTGGGTCCTGCTTTGCCAGTTTTTCAAGAATCGCGCCTGTGCCGTCGGTTGACCGGTCATTGACGACAATGATCTCAAGGCCGGGATAGTCTAATGCCAAGACCGACTGCAGCGCTTGTTCCAGATTTCGTTCTTCGTTGCGAGCCGGAATCACGATCGAGACGGGTGGGAAGGGTTGATGTTCTTCGACCGGTATGGACTCCAACACCGTTAACGCGTGTCTGTTGAGCATGAGCCATATGCCAACCGGCACCCAAAAACCCGCAGCCAGAATCGCAAGACTGAAATGGATGGTGTGCGTGTCCATGCTTCCCGTAGCCGAAAATGAGTGCGTCCGAATGGTTTCAAACCCCAAATGCCAACTCTTGCACGAAATCCCATAATGGTATATTTTTTATACCATATTGACTTTTGAGTTCGACGAACAGAAAAGTCAGATTAATCTGATGAAGCATGGAATTGACTTCAGTCAAGCCCAATCCCTGTGGAATGATCCCTATCTCGTTGAAATCCAGGCAAAAACAGAGGATGAAACAAGGTTTTTGGTCATAGGCCGCATCAACGGCAAGCACTGGTCAGCCGTTGTCACTCCAAGAGGCAGCCATATTCGAATTATTTCAGTTCGCCGATCTCGCGTAGAGGAGGTATTGATCTATGAAAGCTAAGAAATTCGATTCAGACTTTGATGGAGGCAAAGATATATCTCAAGCGTTGGATTTATCAAAAGCCCGCAGACCCCTGCAAGAACAAAAAAGAGTCAACGTCGATTTTCCTGCTTGGATGATCGATTCTCTGGATAAGGAAGCCGGTCGACTTGGTGTGACGCGCCAATCCATTATTAAAGTCTGGCTGGCCGAGCGTCTTGAGCAAGCAGCTTCTAACAACACGCTCTAAGGACTGCCTAACGTCAAGGCGGGTGCTCTTTCTTGTGGGCGATGTTCCCCTTTTTCACTCACCGCGGGACCAGGTATTTCACCAGCTTTTCAATCGTCAACCCTTGAACCACAATAGAAAACACCACCACGACATAGGTCATGGCCAAGATGATGTCCCGGTCCGGTCCGGCGGGCAATGACAAGGCCAGGGCCACACTGATGCCTCCCCGCAAGCCTCCCCACGTCATCAACCATACCGCCCCTGGAGTAAACGATCGCACGCGACTCAGAATCGCAATGGGCAACCCAATCGACGCGATCCGCGACAGGAGAACGAGGGGAATCATCAACACGCTGGCAAGGAGATACTCCTGGGTAAACGTAAGGACCAGCACTTCCAGGCCGATCAAGACAAAGAGGACCGCATTCAAGATCTCATCCACCAACTCCCAAAACGTATCCAGATGCTCCCGCGTTTTTTCCGACATCCCCAACACCCGACCCTGATTGCCCACCAGCAACCCGGCTACCACAACGGCAAGGGGGCCGGAAAGGTGGAGCGCGCTTGCCAGCGCATAGCCGCCGGTCACGGCAGCGAGGGTGATCATCACCTCGACTTGATAATTGTCAATGCTTTTGACAAGCCAATAAGTCACATAGCCCAGCCCCAGTCCAAAGACGACGCCGCCCACGGCTTCCTGGGCAAACAGCCCAACGACATGGGTCAAGGTAGGCTCATGCGTTCCAGCCGCCACTTCGGCCAGAACTAAAAAGACCACAACCCCCACGCCATCGTTAAAGAGCGATTCTCCGGTAATCTTCACTTCCAAACTTTTGGGGGCTTTGGCATTTTTCAAGATGCTCAGCACCGCAATAGGATCGGTCGGAGAAATCAGGGCTCCAAAGACCAGGCAGGTGAGATAGGCAAGCGGAATGCCGATCAGGGCCAACACCCCGTACGTGAACGTCCCGACCAAAAAGGTCGACAGCAGGATGCCGACGGTGGCCAACGACCCGATGGCCCATTTTTGGTTGAACAGATCGTTAAGATTTACGTGCAAGGCTCCGGCAAACAGCAAGAAACTCAACATGCCGTGAAGCAGCGTCTTGTTAAAGTCGATGGACTGCAGCCAGCCGGCTGCATGCTCCTCCAGGTGGAATCCCAAGAGATCAATCCCCTGCAGCAGGAGGGAAACCACTAAGGCAATCACCATCACGCCGATGGTGACTGGTAATCCAATGAACCGGTAGTTGAGATACGAGAATCCGGCAGTCAGCGTGAGGACGATGGCGAGGATGTCAAACAAATCCATGGGGAGAAGGAGAGATTATACCTGGTTGAAGTGGTTCAAATGAGCAGGGACCCCAAGACGGGTGACGCACCTGCTAGGAATCCTGAAAGATTTCATCGAAAAAAAGCTGCATGTGCTTCCAAGACCGCTCATCGGCCTGTTGATCGTACTTCAAGGCGTCTATCCCATGCGCATCCGCACCGGGATTGGTGAAGCTATGCCGCGCCCCAGCGTACATCACCATGTGCCAATCGAGGTTCGCGGCATCCAGCGCCTGTCGAAATTTGCGAATGTGCTCCTCGTTGAGAAACGGATCAGCATTGCCGTGAGCAATCAGTAATTTCGCTTTGGCGCGTTGGGCTTGTTTCTCCGTCGGCAACGGCAGAGCGCCGTGAAAGCTGACCACACCCTTCACCTCGGCTCCGCTATAGGCGAGTTGGATGACCGTGGCGCCGCCGAAGCAATAGCCAATCGCCGCAATATTATTTGGATCGACCATCTCTTGACCCCGAAGCACGGCCAACCCGTTGCGGGCCCGAGCTTGCCACTGCTTCACGTTCGCTTGGACCTGCTTCATCCATTTTCCTGCTTGGTCCGGATGCGTGGTGACTTGGCCGTTTCCATACATGTCCACGGCAAAGGCGACATATCCGAGTTCCGCGAGTTGCCGGGCCCGGTCACGGGCATATTCATTCAAGCCCCACCATTCGTGAACCACTAAGACGCCGGGTCGTTTTCCTGCTCTGGAGTCATCCCAAGCCAAAAAGCCTTCGAGTGGCACGTCTCCATGTTGGTAGGGAATCGCCTTGGTTTGAATCTCGGCGATACACAGAGAAGGGAACAGCAGAAGCACTATGAACAATCCGAGACGGTATGGCATCGTGGCTCCTTTCATCATGGGAGTAGCATGATCAGAACGAGCGCAAAGCAACGCTGACACGCCAGCACGTTTTAAGGGCGTTATACCGAAAAACCGTTTTTCTCACAATGGAAAACCACCAGAATCGGCATCCATGAACAGGGCAGCCGGTTCACTATTCGACGGGATCCTCAATCACAGGACGACACATCAGTGAAAGAACACGTGCACAGCCATGAGGGAAAGGCCCAGGCCCAGGGCACAGAATCCGATTTTCGGGCTGGCGATCTGGACAAGGTCTTGCATTTTGATTCGCCACCCGTTTTTGACCACCGTGGGAATCGCCACCACGGCAAAGGTCAGCACGATGGTATACAGGGCGCGGTTAAAATACGCCATATCGGGAAAGGTGAATTTTAAACCCAGGGACACCGCAATACTCAAAAAGAGCGCATAAAACACCAGCTTGGGAGAGGGCCTAATCAAGAAAATCGCCGCGCTAATCAACACCACAAAGCCATTCTTAATATAGTACGACATGTCGTTAAACCAATGGGTCAGGGCAAAGCCGGGGTCCTGATATTTGACGTACAGTTGCAGGAAGCCGAACAGGATGCCGGTCACCAGACACACCACGATGGCCCATTTGCCGACCCTGACGACCTGTTGATCGTTGGCCGTCGGATTGAGATATCGCTTGTAGACGTCAATGGACCACAACGTCGACAACGAATGAAACATGGAATCCACCGAACTCATGAGCGAGGCAAACAGTCCCACAAGAATGATGCCCCTCAAGCCTGTCGGGAGGAGGGTATCAATCAAGACAATATAGCTCTGGTCGGGATCCTGAAGAGGATTGTCGAGTAACATTCCGGCAAGAGCCACCCCAGGGAGAATGATGATCGCGGCCATGACGTATTTGAGTACGCCCCCCACCAACAGCCCGATCTGGGCCTCTCGTAAATTCTTGGCAGCCAAGGCTCGCTGGAGGATGACCTGATTGCACCCCCAGTAGTTGAGGTTGAGCAGCAACATGCTAAAAATGGCGGTCCACGGCAATGTCGGATGATCGGCCGGAAGGTGGAGGTGCATCAATTGAGGCGTCTTGTCGTAAAGCTGCTCCCAGCCTCCCAACTTCGTCACGGAGAGATACAAGAGAATGCTCCCGCCCAGCAGCAACAGGACAAATTGAAAGACGTCCGTGCGCACGACAGCCGTGAGACCCCCCAAAAGCGTGTAGGTTGCCGAGAACGCACCCAACAGGACAAGGATCACGGCGATTCGGATCACGGCATTGTCACTGATGAAGTGGAGTTGGTCGCCAAACACGGCATTGACCGCATACGCGCCCCAAAACAGGGTAGCGCCTACGTACACCGTGGCGAAGAGGGTGATGCTCAAGAGGGAGTAGGTCAACGCGACGCGGGGGCCGAATTTATTTTCAAAAAACTGCGAGATGGTGATGACCTTGTGTTTCAAATAGAAGGGGACGAAGACAAACGCGGCAACGAGAATGCCGAAAATCGCATTGATCTCTAAATTGGCCTGAGCCAGGCCGTACAGGTAGGCCGAGCCCATCATCCCTAAGAAGTGACCGGCGTGAATATTCGTGCCGATGGTCGACATGGCGATGGTGGGCCACCGCAGGCGATTCGAGCTTAAAAAATACTCGTTGACGGATACGTCTTTGGACTTGCTCCGTGACCAAAGGCCAATGAACAGAATGATGACGAAATAGCTAATGATAATGATGGCGTCGATCACTACTCTGATCCTCTTTTTGACGACCGGATGGGTCCGGCTCAGTATGGTGGGGCAATTGGAGTGGCGAAAACAGGGGGGCGAGGTCGGTCTTTTTCGATCCCAGGGAAACTTGTTATATCAGATCTCATACCAAATTGATGGATGGCTCCAGGACATGAAAATGAATTACCTAGCAATACACCCTAGAGGGAGTAACTTTATGTCGAAGGTCTAACAATAAGCCTCGATTTTTGAGCTAACAATACGGCTTTGACTCTTCGACGTGCTTTGTTCTCTTCATTCGGCCAATTGACAATATTGGCGTGACGAGGATGGGGAAAAGGATGAGGAACTATGCGTAAATCCTGGCTGTATACCGTTTGTGCCAAGAGATCGCCTCTTGCAAGGACCAAACGATTTTTCACGGGATTTTCGACATATTGAGCGCCGATAGACCAGATTTCAGTTTCTTCACAATTTATAGTGCGGTAAACAGAAGTTTGCCGTTCCGGTTGTTCCGGTTTAGGGTTGGTTGGCAGAAAGGCATCAACCTTAATTTCATCCTTTTCAGGCTTGATGTGTCTCCTATTCAAAATATACCGGCTAATGCGCTCTTCGGGAACGACATCAGAAGGAGAAAGTTCTTTCATTGCAAAAATACTCACATAATATTTCAGCTATGTTAGGTGGTAATTTTTCTCGATATTCTTCCAAAGGAACTCCCCCATAATGCACATTTTTGGGGCCCAACGTTGTCGCATAGATCAAAACTCCGTTTTCTGGAGTGACTGACAAAATTCTATCCTGGCGCGAACGCCATTCAAAAGAGATCCACCCATCAGGAGATGGGACAAGATCGGGTGGGGTTGCCCAGACCGGAATCAGGTCGATAAAGCTGCTTGCATGTAAAAAGGAATCTTTGGAAAGTGGCGAGGCATCATACCCATCCCAACCAGGTTCTGAGCATTCGCTATAAATTTCAAAAGCCTCGCTCACGAGTAGATGTTTCCAACCACCTGATGTGATCGGTTGAGTGGCATGACGAGACACTTCTTTCTCAGTTTCCCACAACTGGGTTGAAGCCTTCCCGACACCTTTTTCTAAGGTGTTGGAAGCAGGTGCCATTTCTAACGTTCCAAAACTCATTTGTTTTTTTCCTCCGGTCCAAAAAGTTTTTTGGCTTTTGGATGTAAACTTGCCTCAAAGACAGTATTCTTCAACTCACGGAAGCGATCAAGGGTACTCCACAAATCAAAACTGTCTGGCGGCATACGTTGTTCTCTTATGACATCAATATCGAGGGTGAAAGTTGGTTGACTTTGGTACGGTTGAGGTGCTGGGGCTTGTGTAATAATAACAAAGGCTTTCGGGTCTGGATTATTAACCACTATACGACTAAAAAAATGATTTAGATGTTGGGGAAGTCCATCTGGAATTCTCGGTGGTTCAGTAAAATAATCAAGGAGTTCTATTTCACCTGCAGGAATAACTATCTGATTGATGTACCGAACTGCAAGACGTTTGATTTCAACCGTATTCGTTACCATTACGTATTTATCCCATACCCTTTGAGCTTCATCCCGTAGAACATTCCAACCAGGCCATGCTGCCATAGGGTCTGGCTTTAGGAGATTGAAAGTAAAACCATCGAGTCTCAATTGAACGCATCTGTTTTCATCTGAGGAGTGGAAACTATAACCAAAAAGTTGTCGGTTTTGTTCCGATTTCACGTCACCATCGGAAACCTTCATAGAGATCGTACCTCGATACTGAGTTTTTGTCTTAGGATAATGGGATTCAAGCTCAGTGCCGCAGTCTTTTAGTTTGGGAAGCAACTCTTCAGGAAGCGCATCTATTTGAATATCAATGATGGCTTCTCGAACTGGGGGGTGGGAATAGGACGGTACTATTGGCTGTGATGCCATATAGGGCTTTAAGTTTGAAAGGTATTTTTCACCTAATTGAAAAGAACTTACCAAATACTTGGCTGCCTATTCAACGAGCATCGAACTAATTTATGCCCGATTTTTGATTCCCCAGATAAACAGGCAGGAGTTTTCCAGCAGGAGGCGGTTCTTTAAGGCCTGATGCCAGCACTCGATCTTGCCCTGGGTTATCGGATGGGATGGCGCGCCCGGAGGGAGTCGAACCCCCAACCCTCAGATCCGAAGTCTGATGCTCTATCCATTGAGCTACGGGCGCTTCCGACCGTCTTTTTCAACTATTTCCCTTGCCGTGTCAACTAACCCGGCTTGCTCACCCCGTTCGCATTGCTGAATCTCGCAAAACCGCTTCAGGCCCCTCAGGTTTTAATAGGTCTCTGGTGTGGGAAGATCCACTTCCGGCTTGCTCGCGTCCGGGAGAATTTTTTCCAGGCGTTGTTGAAATTCACGAATGCGATCCTGTTCGGCGGAACTGAAACAGACTTTTTCTTCTTTGTGCAGATCCACCAACCGTTCTATCGCCTGAAGCAGGAGCGGCACGGCATCAAAGATTCGTCCTGATTCAAAGGCCTCGACCGAATCCATGAAAAATCGATAGAGGACCCGATACGGCATCCCCGCTTGATCTCGAAACCGGTAGACGACCGTTTCATATTTGTCGAGGGCTTCTTCAGTGGGACGGATCCCTCCGGGAATCGCCATGAACGATTTTGCCGGGACTTTCGCGGCCAACGCCGCCAAGGCCGCGATTAATTCTCCAAAGGCATCCAGCACTTGTGCGGGTTCCATTTCTTTTTTCTGGGTCATCGCGGTTGTTCCTCTCCCGTGGCTGTTGTGCCGATCTTTCTCATTCCTCGTAATTGGCTCACAATTTCTGCCATATCAGTCGGCATGGGAGCGATAAAATTCATGGTTTGTTGCGAGATCGGGTGGATAAATCCGAGCACTTTAGCATGAAGCATGACGCGAGGGATGATGATGTCGTGGATCGCGCCCACCTTCTTTCCTCCATACGTCGGATCTCCTAAGATTGGACACCCGATCGCCGACAAATGCACACGAAGTTGATGGGTCCGACCGGTTTGAGGAAATAGATCCACACAGGCCGCCAGTTTTTCAAACCGTTCTGTCACGCGGTATTTCGTTGCTGAAGCCTTAGGACGGGCTGTCCGAGCGGAAATTTTTTTCCGGTCTTTTATATCTCTCCCGATTGCGACGTCTATCACTCCTTCGGTTTTTTTCGGGACCCCCCAGATTACCGCTTCATAGACCCTGTGAATGGTATGACGCTTAAACTGGTTAACCAAGTGAGCATGAGCCTGATCTTGTTTGGCCACGACCATGACGCCCGTAGTGTTTTTATCCAATCGGTGCACCATCCCCGGCCGTTCTTTTCCTCCAATGTTGGAGAGCGATCCCGTCTCGGTTTTGAAATGGTGCAACAAGGCATTGACCAAGGTTCCCGACCAATTGCCAGGTGCCGGATGAACCACTAAGCCGGCCTGTTTATTCAAGACCAACACTGCGTCATCTTCATAGAGAATTTCAAGGGGAATAGGCTCGGGCTTGATGGTCAGAGGCTCGGCCCTGGGGACCCTGAGCACGATGACGTCGCCGGGTTTGATTTTGTGACTGGGCTTGGTGACCTGACCGTCAACGGTGATGTGGCCGTCGAGGATTAATCGCTGGAGGATCGTTCGAGAGAAATCCGGATCACGGTTGGCCAAAAAATGGTCCAAGCGTTTGGGACCTTCTCCCGGTGAAACGATAATCTCCGTCCGCGTTTCAACATGCGGCATGTGGAAGCATACAGGAAGGATGGACTTCGGTTAGGCGCGCCCTTGCTTTTGGAGCCGCTCGGCCACTTTTTGGCGAAGTCGCGCTTTTTCTAAACTCACCTTGGCCTCTTCGACTTCCGACGGAAGTCCGCCGCGCTCAAGCTGTTCTTCGGCTTGGGCCACGGCGGCTTGAGCTTGTTCAACATCAATATCTTCTGCCTTCTCGGAAATCTCTGCAAGGATGGTGACCTGTTGGGGCGTCACATCGGCAAACCCCCACAACACCGACATATACTGGACTGTTTCGCCTATTCTATAGTGAAGTTCGCCAATCCGAAGCGTCGTCAGAAAATGACAATGGCCCGGTAAGACCCCAAAGTCTCCTTCTGTTCCCGGTGCAGAAACTTGATCCACGTATTCACTCACCAGGAGTTTATCCGGTGTCACCACTTCTAACAGGAGTTTCCCTGAGGGGACGGTTTTGCTTGTGGCCGCCATTATCGTTTGTGTCCCAGCTTCTCCGCCTTCTCGATGGCTTCTTCAATCGCCCCGACCATGTAAAACGCTTGCTCCGGCAAATCGTCATGCTTG
Organism: Nitrospirales bacterium; assembly: GCA_965247845.1. Taxonomy (GTDB): domain Bacteria; phylum Nitrospirota; class Nitrospiria; order Nitrospirales; family UBA8639; genus Bin75. The sequence continues at coordinate 1,541,734 of OZ252040.1, forward strand.
CCTTCGACAATTTCTTTGAAGCTCCGGACGGTGTCTTTGAGCTTCACGTACTTCCCAGGAGTGCCCGTGAAGGCTTCGGCAACGTGGAACGGCTGAGAGAGGAAGCGTTGCAGTTTTCGCGCGCGCGTGACGGTCTGTTTGTCTTCTTCGGATAACTCATCCATACCCAGAATGGCAATGATATCCTGCAAGTCTTTATACCGCTGTAAGGTCACTTGGACCTGTTGCACGACGTTATAGTGCTCTTCCCCAAGGATATAGGGATCGAGAATCCTGGATGTGGAATCAAGCGGGTCGACCGCCGGGTAAATACCAAGCTCCGCCAATTGTCTGGACAACACGGTCGTCGCATCCAAGTGGGCAAACGTGGTGGCGGGAGCAGGGTCCGTGAGATCGTCGGCCGGCACATAAATCGCTTGGACCGAGGTGATCGACCCTTTCTTGGTCGACGTAATACGCTCTTGCAGCACCCCCATCTCCGTACCCAGGGTCGGCTGATACCCGACGGCCGACGGCATGCGGCCTAATAAGGCCGATACTTCCGAGCCGGCTTGGGTAAACCGGAAAATGTTATCGATAAACAAGAGCACGTCTTGGTTTTCTTCATCCCGAAAATATTCGGCAATGGTCAATCCGGTGAGACCAACCCGGAGCCTTGCTCCCGGAGGTTCATTCATTTGTCCATACACCAACGCCGCTTTTGACTTGGTGTAGTCCGTGGGATCGATGACTTTGGATTCCTGCATTTCATGCCACAAGTCATTCCCTTCACGCGTTCTCTCGCCGACCCCCGCAAACACGGAAAAGCCACCGTGATGCAAGGCGATGTTGTTGATCAGTTCCATGATAATCACGGTTTTGCCCACACCGGCGCCACCGAACAACCCCACTTTTCCGCCTTTGGCATAGGGTTCCAACAGGTCAACCACTTTAATGCCGGTCTCTAACACTTCAGTCCTGGTTTCTTGCTCTTCAAGGGATGGGGCCGACCGATGAATGGAATACGTCTTCTTGGCAGAAATCGGACCGAACCCATCGACAGGCTCTCCCAACACGTTGATGACCCGACCAAGCGTCTCACGGCCAACGGGAACCGAGATGGGCCCACCCGTATCGTGGACTTCCAGGCCGCGCACTAATCCATCCGTGGAAGACATCGAGACAGCACGTACTCGGTTTTCTCCCAAATGCTGCGCGACTTCCATTGTCAATTCCATGGTATTGTCCCCGGCCTGGCTTTCGCCATCACGTGTAATCTTGAGCGCATTAAAAATGTTGGGAAGATGCCCTGGGGGAAACTCCACATCGACCACAGGTCCGATGACCTGAATGACTTTTCCTGTTTCGGTACTCACCTGATGACTCCCTTTCTCCAAGCTGTTGAAATGCCCTGCCCTGAGGGAAACCTCTCATTATTGAGAGAGAGATTCTTCTCTTCGCTCAGAATGACCGCTTGTTATCCTGAACGCAGCGAAAGGGGCTCGCTGTTGTTCGGCTCTCTCCCCCTCACGGCGTTCCTGAGTCGCGGTCACTTCAACGCCTCTGCGCCGCCGACGATATCCATCAATTCTTTCGTAATCACGGCCTGCCGGGTTTTATTGTAAAACAACGTGACCTTCTGAATCAGTTCTCCCGCATTCCTGGTTGCCCCATCCATCGCGGTCATCCGTGCGGCTTGTTCGGCAGCCGCTGATTCTAATAACACGCGAAACGCCTGGACTTGAAAATGTTTCGGAAGCAGGGTTTCGAGCAACTCGTGTTCGTCCGGCTCAAATAAATAGGCGCCGGCCGCGAGGGATGGCTCTTGGGAGGCGTCTTCGTCCAATGATTCGATCGGCAACAGTTTCTCGACCACCACACGTTGCTGCATCACGGATTTGAATTCGTTGTAGACCACATACAGTTGATCAAACGTGCCGTTGTTGTACTGTTGAATGATATCCTGCCCCATATCCAAGGCATGTTCGAAACTTAAGCGATCAAAGATTCCCGGCCATTCTTGCCGAATCGTCCACGTGCGCCTTCGGAAAAAATCACAGCCTTTTCTCCCGGCCACGGACACGTTCACCTGTTCGCCCTGCTCTGCATGCTCCCTCAGGAACTCCGAGGCCTGTCGAAGAATATTGGCGTTAAAGGCCCCGCAGAGCCCCCGATCACTCGTGATCACCAGCAATTCGGTTTTGTGTCCCTCTCGTTTGCGCAACAAAGGATGCGAGAGCCGACTTGCCCGTTTTGCCAGATGCCCCACGACATCCCGAAGCTTATGCGCATACGGGCGGGAAGAGAGAATTCGGTCTTGGGCCCGTTTGAGCTTGGCGGCCGCGACCATCTTCATCGCTTTCGTGATTTTCTGGGTATTTTTCACGGAAGCCATCTTCCGTCTCAGACTCTGTAAACTTGGCATAGAGAATTATCGCGATGATTCGATCAGAATTGTTTCGTCTGTTTATATTCGGAAATGACCTGCTTGAGTTGTCCGCCGAACTCGTCGTCGATCTTCTTTTTGGCGACGACGTCTTCCCGCAGTTGAGGATGCTGTTCTTTGATGTACGTCAAGAGGCCCTCTTCAAAGGCACGAACCTTATTCACGGGCACATCATCGACAAACCCATTGACCCCGGCAAAAAGCGACAACACTTGATCCGCCACCGGCATGGGTTTGTACTGTTCCTGTTTGAGCAGTTCGACCATTCGCGCTCCTCGAGCCAACTGGGCCTGCGTCGTTTTATCCAATTCGCTGCCAAACTGCGCAAACGCGGCCATTTCTCGATATTGGGCTAAATCAAGTCGAAGGGTGCCGGCGACCTGTTTCATGGTTTTGATTTGGGCCGCCCCACCCACACGGGAAACCGACAACCCCACGTTAATGGCTGGACGAATCCCTGAATAAAACAAGTCACTGGCCAAATAAATTTGTCCGTCGGTAATTGAAATCACATTGGTGGGAATATAGGCCGACACGTCGCCGGCTTGCGTTTCAATAATGGGCAGGGCGGTCAGACTCCCTGCTCCCTTCTCGTCACTCAATTTGGCGGCACGCTCCAGCAACCGAGAGTGCAGGAAGAACACGTCACCAGGAAACGCCTCGCGACCCGGTGGCCGGCGGAGCAACAAGGATAATTGTCGATAGGCCACGGCATGTTTGGAAAGATCGTCATAGATAATGAGGGCATGCTTTCCATTGTCACGAAAATATTCACCCATCGACACCCCGGCATAGGGCGCAAAAAACTGGAGAGGAGCCGCATCACTGGCCGTGGCCGACACGACGGTGGTGTAGCCCATGGCACCATGGTCTTCGAGCGTTTTCACGACACGAGCAACCGTTGACCGTTTCTGGCCAATCGCGACGTAGATGCAAAAGACATCGAGCCCCTTTTGGTTAATGATGGTATCGACGGCGATAGCCGTCTTCCCGGTTTGCCGGTCGCCGATGATCAACTCTCGTTGCCCGCGGCCAATGGGAATCATGGCGTCGATCGGTTTCAATCCCGTCTGCAATGGCTCACTGACGGATTGACGTTCCACCACGCCAGGGGCACGAACTTCAATCAACCGAGTCTCTGTCGTTTGAATCGGACCTTTTCCGTCAAGAGGTTGCCCCATCGCATCGACCACCCGTCCGACGAGCGCCTCGCCAACAGGCACTTCGGCAATTCGGCCCGTTCGTTTGACCTGATCGCCTTCTTTAATACCAGTGTCCGATCCCATCAGCACGGCCCCAACGCTGTCTTCTTCAAGATTCAGCGCCACACCGAACACCTCACCGGGAAATTCCAGTAATTCCCCGGCCATGGCGCCTTCGAGGCCATAGACTTTGGCAATGCCGTCCCCTACCTGAATGACATAGCCGGTTTCGGTCACATCAACACGCTGATCGAAGCCCTTAATTTTATCTTGAATAATTGAACTGATTTCTTCTGCCTTGATCTGCATGCCTTACCCCTTTACCAATTGAGCCCGCATCTTTTGGAGTTGGCCCTTGACCGTACTATCATAGACTTTACTCCCGATTTTTATTTGTACGCCTGAAAGCAAGGAAGGGTCAGATTGAAAGTCGATCTCCACCTCTCTCTTTGCCGTAGAACGTAATTGAGCAAGAATGTCCTGTTTCATGTTGTCGTCAACCGTTTGCGCCGAGACGACGACGATTTGTTGCTTGCCGCTTTGCCGAACCATTAAGCCTCTAAAGGCTTCGGCAATTTCCGGTAAGAATCCTATTCGATTTTTTTTCAACAATTGTTCGCAGAATCGTCCCATCACTGGCGGACACCCTGTCCGTTCACACAACGCAGTGAGGACTTCGAGTTTTTCTTCTACGGTAAACACCGGCGAGGCAAGGACGTGCTTCAACGCAGAAGAGTCCTGCACCGCTAGAGACAGAGCCTGTAACCCGTCCTGAGCAGCCACTAAGTCTTCATGGCGTAACAGGCGAAAAAACGCCTGGGCATATCGCCGTGCTATCGCATTTTTCATCATGAATCAGTTGTGAAGAAAAAGGCAAAACCTCAGTGCTTGCGCTGGTCGCGCAAAAAAACGACGAACGGTATCACGTGGAAATCCGGGTGTCAACCGACGGACAGAACGGTCCAGAGGAACGGCTTCAAGGGCAGGTGGATTCCGAACTTTGTGGGGTTCCGCTTAATGCTGCCGAAATAGGGGGAGTCTGAAATTGTTCGATGATCCCGCCCCCCAGAACGCGATCGCCTTGATAGAGGACGAGCGACTGACCAGGACTCAGCGCTTGTTGCGGTTCTTGAAATTCTATGAAGAGGGTCTCCGACGTGTGCTGCTGAACCTGACCGGAGACTGTTGGCGAGGCATACCGATACTTGATGTCGACGTGATTCAGGGTTTCCGGCAAGGCTCCATCCAACCAATTCAAATCATGAACCGTGCATGTTTGTCGAAAAAGGTCTTCTGGACGTCCCAAGACGACGGCGTTTGTTTCAGCGTTCACTTCTTTAACGTACAGGCGTTCGCCGCTTGCAATCCCCAACCCTTTTCGTTGCCCGGGCGTATAAAACGCAATGCCGCGATGCTCCCCGATTGTTCGGCCATCGGGATCAAGAAACGGTCCGGGCCGATGGGCTTGTGGGGCTTCCGCGGTTAAAAATTCCCGATAATCCCCTTGGGTGACAAAACAGATTTCTTGGCTTTCCTTCATTTCATCCGCCGGAAGGCCCAATTCTTCAACGCGCTGCCACACCTCTCCTTTTTGAAGATGTCCCACGGGAAAGAGAATCTGGGGAAGCCAGGCAGCAGCGATCCTGTACAAAAAATAGGACTGATCTTTTTTCCCATCGAGGCCCGTAAATAAGCCAAACCCGTCCTCGACCGGTAACACGCGGGCATAATGCCCGGTGGCCACAAAGTCGACGCCTCTGGCTTTGGCCAATTGGTATAACATCCCAAACTTCACGCGTTCATTGCAGCGCACGCAAGGATTGGGGGTGGTCCCGGCCAAATACCCTGAAATAAAATCATCCACGACGTTCTTGCGAAACGTCTCCCGGGTATCGACGACGTGATGCGGTATGCCTAATCGCTTCGCAACATGCCGAGCCAACCCCACTTTGCAACAGCCCCGCTCTTCCCATTTTTTCGTCACAACCGTGTGGTCGTCTTCATTCTCCCACACTTGAAGGGTCACCCCTTGGACGTCGTAGCCCTGTTCGGTCAGCAGTAATGCTGCCACAGAGCTATCCACGCCTCCGCTCATACCGAGAAGGACTGTTGGCTTGGCCATACTGAATTAGGCCTCTTGAGATTTTAGCTTGTGATCTCGGTGGACTGACAGATCATGGACATTTTCTACGACACCGGCGTGGGAAGGTACCCCGTCGAGTCCGGTAATGCCCATATCGCACATGCCGTGGAACAAGACGCCTTCTTCCATGGAAAAAGATGGGGAATGCACGTCGCCGAGCAGCACCGACGGTTTCAGCAGTTCGATCTTTTGGGAAGCCGTGATATTTCCATCGACCTTGCCGCCACAGATAATGACTTTCCCTGCAATCGTTCCTTTAATCACCGCATGTTCGCCAATGATGAGGGTACTTTCTGTCTCAACTTCACCCTCAAAATTTCCGTCAATGCGGACCGTGCCCTTGAAATTGGCTTTCCCTTTGAAACTGACGTCTTTTCCGATAAAGGTATATTGATCTTCCTCGAAGATCGTTTTCTTTTTTTTATTGCTTTTTTCGCCCCACATAAGACCCTCCGCTTTGAAAACTCAAAAGCCTCTCTTTAGGCGTTCTCCGGTTGGCAGGACCACGGACGTTCCTGTTCAGCCAAAACGGTTGTTCTTGACCTTCGCCGCAACCGTTCGGGTGCTCACCTTTCAACCCATCTCATAATCTGGGGCGACTTCTGGGCGACTCGCAAGGGCCCCATGATGAGATTTTGCACTCATTTCACACGTCCCGTTAAATAACACGCCCTCTTCCATCGAGAGCGATGGAGTTTGCACTGACCCATCCAACACGCCGGGGGAAATCAGTTGAATCTTTTCACAGGCCACGATGTCACCCACAATCTTGCCTTGGCAGACAATGGTCCCTGCTTGGACTTTGGCGTTGATGACCGCACTCTGTCCGACAATTAACGTGCCTTCCGTATGGATTTCTCCTTCCAATTGGCCGTCGATTTTAATCGTTCCTTGGTAATTGATGGTTCCCTTGAACTCGACGCCTTCCCCAACAAAGGCAATAACGTTCTGGGGTGAAACCATCATTCCTTGATGGGCGTTCGGTTCCCGCTGAAAGTCGCCGGAGGAATCATGATTCGAGTTTTCGTTATTTTCGTTATTCTGGTTATTGTCCCTATACTTTTGAAACATGTCCCTATACTTTTGAAACATTTCAAGGCCCTCCTTGTGTGTAAAATGTGGGAAACGGGTCTACAGGATTCTCCCCTGGTTGCCGCAACGATTCGGCCCTTTGGCCTTGCGACGCATTAGATCACACATCATGAAGTCTACTAGATTGTCAGGATAAAATCACGTCGACAATTCGTGTCAAATCTTCCTGAGAATAATAACTGAGAAGCACTTCACCCTTCTGCTGTTTTGAGCGAATCACGACTTTCGTTCCTAAATGTTTTCGGAGACGATCTTCCACGTCGGCATGGCGTGGGTTTTTAGCCGTTTGGCGAAACCTCGCTTTTCTGGGCCCGTTCTTGACCAATTGTTCTACCTGTCTGACGGAAAGCTGATCGCGAAGAATTCGTTTGGCCAGAGTCAATTGGTCTTCAGAATTTTTTATGCCCAGAATGACCTTTGCGTGCCCCAGTGTCAATTGATCGGATGCCACCATGCCCTGAACGTCATGCGGCAAGGAGAGAATTCTGCAGATATTGGCGACTGACGCCCGGTCTCGTCCCACCCGCTCAGCCACGGCTTCTTGAGTCAACCCCAATTCATCGATCAACTGACGATAGGCCTTGGCTTCTTCAACCGGATTTAAATTACTTCTTTGGATATTTTCAATTAGGGATAATATCGTAGATTGTTCGTCACTGGATTTTCGAATCACCGCTGGGACGGCTGGCAGTTGCGCCAATGTGGCCGCACGGAACCGCCGCTCCCCTGCAATGAGTTCATAGAAACCCTCACCCTTTCGCCGCACAAGGACGGGTTGAAGAATCCCATGCTGCTTAATGGATTCCATCAATTCTCGGAGATCTTGTTCGGCAAACGTTTTTCTCGGCTGATACCTATTCGGCAGAATTTGAGTCACGGGAATCATGTGAATCGTTTGCTCTGACCCTTTCGCTTCGCTCTCTGGCAAAAGGGCTGCCAGGCCTTTACCCAGTGCTTTCTTTTCCATTTTCCAAAAACTCCTTTGCAAAGTCCATATAGGCCTTCGCCCCCATAGACGCCGAATTGTAGAGCACTCCAGGACGTCCATAACTTGGGGCCTCGGCTAATGCCACATTTCTCGGTATAATCGATTGATACACTTTATTAGGGAAAAACTTTTTGACTTCCTCGGAGACTTGCCTGGAAAGGGTCAGCCTGGCATCACACATGGTTAAGAGTATCCCCTCGACCGACAAGGCTGGGTTGAAGCTTCCACGCACCCTCTCGATCGTCGACATCAGTCTTCCTAAACCCTCCATGGCGTAATATTCACATTGAACAGGGATCAACACCGATTTTGCAGCCGTCAGCGCATTTACCGTGAGGAGCCCCAAGGCCGGCGGACAATCCAGAATAACGAAATGATACTGATTGGTAATGGTTGAGAGAAGACGCTTTAATCGTTCCTCTCGATTGACGATCTCGGCTAATTCGACTTCTGCTCCGGCAAGATCCGGACCGGATGGTAAAAGGTCCAACTGCGCGATTGAAGTGGCAATAATCGAATCGGTAGCTGGAATTTCTTTGAATAAACAATCATATAGGGTTTGTGCCGGCTTTTCGACTCCCATCCCGCTTGTGGCATTGGCCTGTGGGTCAATATCAACCAGTAACACCTTCTGTTCACACAGCGCCAGCGCAGCCGCCAAGTTTATGGAGGTTGTGGTTTTTCCGACCCCGCCCTTTTGATTCGTAACTGCGATGATTTTATCCATCGAGCGATTTTCTCACCAGACCTGTCTCGTTATGGTCTTGAATGTTCCACGTGGAACAATTTTTTAGAGACATCCTTTGCAGGGCCTACAATACTGAGGATTCTTTCTCCTAACCCAAAAGGCAATTTGTACGTTATTTCATTGACAACGGCGAATTTTTTAAGCTCAAGATCGAGAGTCAGGGGTTTAGTCCGACAAAAAACACACTTCCCCGACGCAGACAGTATCGGGCTAACATAGGATAAACCAACATCAAATCGCAATGCTTTCATGAACACCCAGTCAAATTTTTCATGAAATTCCCGTTTTTCTGAAAAATGTTCAATCCGGCTCGATTCGACTCGAACGTTTTTTAATCCAAGGACTCCAATAATATGATGAAGAAAAGCCACTTTCTTCAGATTTGGTTCAAGAAGGGTGATGTCTTGTTGAGGAGAGACAATGCCTATTGGAATTCCAGGAAACCCGGCACCGCTTCCAATATCGAGAATCGAATAGGCCGTTTCCGGCAAAAAAACCTTGGTGCAGGCCAGGGAGTCAGTAAAAAGATTTCCAATAATCTTTTGCTCCTCCTTATGGCCAGTGAGGTTTATTTTCGCATTCCATTTCACAAGCTCTTGTAAATAAACAAAAAATTTATCGATCGTTGCTTGGTTAGGGTTCAGATCAATGGCTGTAAACCCCTTCCGGAAGAGTTCTACGAGCTGTTCGGTTTTCATGTCATTGTTCCACGTGGAACATTGGGAAAGGAGCGATGAAAAACTTGGAGGAAAAGGATTGAATATTTAGCCCTGATTTCTCACCATCCTCCTGCTGCGGGCGCCGATCCACTCACTGTGCCGTGGAGTACTCCCGCAAGCCCCTTCGACATAGTGTCAACTATGCCTTCAGCGTCTTGCAGTCCGTGCGCACCAGCACAGCGCCGTCTCGACGCCCTCGCGACGGAGCCAGGTGAGAAATCCGGGCTATGCGACTTTCGCCGATCGCTGGAATCGTTCCAAGGCAACAAGCAATAAAGAAATGGCTGCAGGCGTAATGCCGGAAATTCTCGAAGCTTGCCCCACGGTGGAGGGTTTGATTTTCGACAGTTTTTCGACAACCTCGTTTGAAAACCCTGTGACGTGGTCATACTGGAAGTTCGTGGGAATGACTTTACCTTCTAATTTTTTAAATTTTTCAATATGTTCGAGTTGTCTTTTGATATAACCATCGTATTTTATTGAAATTTCAACGGCTTCACCTATTACTTTGTCTGCTGCGTCCGTTTCTCCCGCTATTTCCATCAATCGGGAGTAGTTCAATTCCGGACGCTTGAGTAATTGCGCAAGCGTGGCACCGGGATCGGGTAATTTTTGTTCTATGTGGCTCCAACGCGTTGCCTGTTCTGGAGTCCATGGCAACCGAGTCTGCGACAGGCGACGAATTTCTTTCTCCATAACCTGTTGTTTTTCTTGAAATTTAGCATACAGGATTTCTGACACCAATCCTAATCGGTACCCTGTCTCCATAAGCCGCTGATCGGCATTATCTTCGCGCAACAATAGTCGGTATTCTGCCCTTGAGGTAAACATTCTGTACGGTTCCCGAGCGTCCTTCGTGATGAGATCATCGATCAGCACGCCAATATAGGCCTGGGATCGATCCAGGATGAGTGGCGGTTCCCCCTTGACCTGCAGGGCAGCATTAATCCCGGCCATCATGCCCTGGGCCGCGGCCTCTTCATACCCGGAGGTCCCGTTTATTTGGCCGGCATGATATAACCCCTTCACGTTTTTGGTTTCCAGCGTCTGATGGAGCTGGTACGGGGGAAAGTAGTCATATTCGATCGCATAGCCGGGTTTCAGCATGGTGGCTCGTTCAAGCCCGGGGATGGTCTTCAGCATGGCAGCCTGCACGTCCACCGGCAAACTGGTCGAGATTCCATTGGGGTAAAAAGACGGGGAATCCAGTTCCTCGGGTTCCACGAAAATTTGATGTTGGGTTTTATCTTGAAACCGGACGACCTTATCCTCGATCGACGGGCAATACCGCGGCCCCGTGGAATCAATCACCCCCATGTACATTGGGGATCTGTCCAGGTTGTTGCTGATGATGTCATGCGTCCGTTCATTGGTATACGTGAGGTGACAGGAAATTTGCGGGTTCGTGATGCGCGAAGTCCGGAATGAAAACGGGCGTGGCGGGACGTCGCCAGGCTGCACACCCATGACGTCAAAATCAATTGTATCCCGATGCAATCGTGGAGGCGTGCCCGTTTTCAAGCGCCCGATTTCAAAGCCGAAATCCCTCATGCAATCAGAGAGATGTTCCGCAGGAGCTTCTCCGGCTCGTCCTCCTGGCATATGGCTCATGCCGATATGAATCAACCCTTTTAAAAACGTGCCGGACGTAATAATCACGGCTTTGGCCTGAATCGTTTCCCCTCGATCGGTCACTACCCCCTGGATCGCGCCGCCTTTGGTCAAAATTTTAGTGGCTGTCCCGGAAATGATTTCAAGACTCGGCTGGTTTGCAAGGGTCTCCTGCATGGCCTTTCGATACAGGGATTTGTCGCACTGGACGCGCGTGGCTCTGACCGCCGGCCCTTTTCTCGTATTCAGCATGCGAAACTGAATGCCTGCTCTATCCGTGTTACGGCCGATTTCCCCGCCCAACGCATCAATTTCCTTGACCAGATGCCCTTTGCCGATTCCGCCCACCGCCGGATTACACGGCATGTGCGCGATCTTGTCCTGATCGATGGTCAGCAAGAGGACCCGGCACCCCATTCTGGCTGCCGCCAGCGCCGCTTCGCACCCGGCGTGCCCTCCTCCAATGACGATGATATCTCGTTGAATGGACATGAGTAAATTTACCTAATCTATTTTACTTCCCAATGCAAAAATCCTGGAAGATTCGATCCAAAATGTCCTCCGTACTGACTGCGCCGGTGATTTCTCCCAACGCCTCAAGCGCCGCTCGAATATCCAAGGCCACACATTCTCCAAATTCTCTTCTTTGAAGGGAACGCATGGCTTCTGTCGTGGAGCGGTGCGCTTGCTCCAGGCTTGCCTTATGTCGAAGCCGCGTCACAAGAACGGACGGGGCCGCTTCCAGCCCTTCTTTGATACATAAACTTTGAATGGCTGAGGTTAAATGATCAAGGCCCTCCCCTGTTTTGGACGAAACTTTAACAAAATCTGCTCCTTTTTGCTCAAGTAATTTGTGTGCGTTAAACGTCCGGGATTCGGGGAGATCCATTTTATTCATCACGAGAAGATATTTTCGGGAGCAATACGTTTTGAACACAACGCGGTCTTCGTCCGTGACACCCATGGATCCATCGACCACGAGGACCAACACATCGGCATCCGAAATCGCGTCCTCCGTTCGACGAATGCCTTCCCCTTCGATCATATCCTGCGTCTGTCGTAGTCCGGCCGTATCCAGTAAGCGCAGAGGGATCCCCCGGACATTCAAGGCCTCATCAATGACATCGCGAGTCGTCCCCGGTTGCTCAGACACAATCGCTCGATCCAGTTTCAGCAGCGCATTGAGAAGACTCGATTTGCCAACGTTGGGGCGTCCAATGATGGCAACTTTGATACCTTCTCGAATAATGCGCCCTTCTTCATAGGACGCGATTAACTTCTCCAAGGCTTGTTGCGTGTCTGTTAAGGCCTGTTGCACTTCAGGCGTTTGAATAAAGGCAATATCCTCTTCGACAAAATCCATCCCGGCTTCAATGTGTGCCAGGACTCGAATGAGTCTTTCCCGGAGCGTTTCAATTTCTCTTGAGAGGGACCCGCGCAATAAGGATTGGGCGGCCTGCAGACTCCGGGAGGTCGTAGCTTGAATCGTATCAAGCACCGCCTCCGCCTGCGTGAGATCCAGCCGGCCGTTTAAAAACGCTCGTTTGGTAAACTCCCCGGGTTGCGCCAGTCTGGCGCCATGCTGAATCAAGCCCTGGCAGGTTGCATGCAAGATCCAGGCACCCCCATGGGTCTGAATTTCCACCACATCTTCGCCCGTATACGAACGTGGTTTGCGCATGACCACGACCAAGGCCTCGTCTAGAGCCGAGCTCGTTCCTTCTGACCATGCAGGAACGAATGCTCCCTCCGGACACATCACATCGCTCAAATACATGTGGTGACTTTTCAGTTGTTGCAGGAGTTGCTGATTGCGAGGACGAACGACGTGAGCGGCCACTTCAATGGCATGTGCACCGCTGACCCGAATGATGCCAACCCCCCCTTCCCCGATGGGAGTGGCGATCGCACAAATGGTATCCTCAATCGAGCTTTCCATCAGAGAAAACCTTGCCCTGAGCGTAGTCGAAGGGTCGTGGGCTTATTCACTCGCTTCTTGTTGAGCTTGCTTGGCTTTGCCCTTTTTCTTTTTGGACGCCTCTCCATTATTGGATTTCGTCAAGGAGTTATCACTGTCTGGTGCCGGTTGGCTGAATGTTGGGGTTTTTAAAATAAATCGATCCGTCACCACCTGTTGCAGAATCGTCAACACATTATTGGTCAACCAATAAATCACTAACCCGGCGGGAAAGGTCAAAAAGAGAAACGTCAGAAAAACCGGCAACAACAACATCATTTTGGCTTGAGTGGGATCCATGGTGGTGGGCATGATTTTCTGCTGAAGCACCATCGACACGCCCATCAAAATCGGAAACACATAATACGGATCCGGGATCGACAAATCCGTAATCCACAGCAGAAAGGGTGCCTTCCGAAGATCCACGGTCATATACAAAATATTAAACAGCGAGATAAAGACGGGCATCTGTAACACCATCGGCAAACACCCGCCGACCGGATTGACCTTATACTCTTTGTATAACTTGATCAGCTCTCGATTGAGGCGTTCTCGATCGTCTTTGAACTTGGCTTGCACAGCCTTGATTTGGGGTTGGATTTTTTGCATACCCTGCATGGATTTGTAGCTCTTGTATTGCAGGGGAACAAACAACAGCTTAATGCCACACGTTAAGAGAATAATCGCCACACCATAATTCTGGGTGTACTCATAAAGAAAGCGAAGAACATAAAACAGCGGCTTGGCCACGGCTTTCACAATTCCCCAACTCCCATAAATAAACCATCCAAAATCGATCGTATCCTCTAAGCCATGGCCCAACGATCGCATGACATCAAATTGTTTGGGGCCGGCATAGAGTTGAAATTGTAGCCGGCTGCCTCCCACGTCAACCGGGAACTCCACGCCTGACGTCACCACGCGTTCGGCTTCCGTTCTCGCAAAAACTCCTTGGGCCCCCTGAGGAATCATGACGCTAATAAAATATTTATCCTGAAGCGCCGCCCAGCGAAGGTCGCCAGAACGTCGAATCTCAGGGTCAGGGGTTTCCTTTTCCAACACATCATCAATCATCCAAGCCGGCCCCAGGGCGCCGATAAACCCTTGCCCCCATTCCACCACCCCGAAATTGGTACCCAACAACACCTCGACGGCATCTTCTTCAAGGCCTTCGACGTGAATGGACACGTCGACCAAATAGGAGTCATAGGTAAAGGTAAAATCCTTTTCCACCAGAAGGCTGTGTTCGTCGTTACGATAGAAAAAGGTCAGATGGCCCGTGGGATGGACCTCGTCGAGAGTTTCAAAGTCCCGACTCACTTCAAACAGGCTGTCGTTGAGCAGGGCGTTGACAGCCGGGTCGGCAACCTGCATGGACACCGGGCCTGCAAAATGTCCTTCCGGATAAATAAACTCGATGGGTTGCGGGTCGTCTTCGTCTTGGGTCAAATACTGTTTCAGTTTCCAGCTTTGAATCTGCGCTCCCCGGTTTGTGAACGTTGCCCGATACAGTGGAGTCTCAATTTCTTCTAAGTTGTGTCCCCTGTGGAGTGACGTTTCTGGTCCGTCTCCATGAGGACGAACGTCGGATGAGGCGTCCTGAATACCGCCAGAGGGAGAGAGGGGGTCGTACCCTGTGGGAGAGGCCTCTCGTCCCTCCTCAGGGGGTGGGGGTTCCGGCATCAGCCCCAGCTCTTTCAGAAAAAAGTCAAAGCCAAAAATGATACCGAACGAAAGAAGAAGGAAGAGGATGATCCGTTTTTCCATAAAACCGAAAGCCCTTTACTCTGTTACGCAGTTTACTTCACGATATTCTAGAAACTCGGCCACACCGTACCGTGACATCAACCATCTGCGAGTCGTTAATCTGAAATTCGTTGAAGGCCCCTTCTTGGCATCCACTTAGGGAACGGGGTCGACCCCGCCCGGATGGAAGGGATGGCACTTCAGAAGCCGACAACCCCCTAACAACACTCCTCGAAGAAGGCCATGACGGGTTATCGCTTCACTGGTGTAGTGTGAGCAGGTTGGGGCAAAGCGGCAATGGGGCCCCAAATACGGAGACAGGATTTTTTGGTAGACGACAATGAGCCACAACACTATTTTGCGCATGAGAGGGGTTCAGGGGAAAACATGAGCCCCTGGCTGATAAGGGTGGTTATCCATGCTTCGTAGAGGTGTTGATGGTTGAGAGTCAGCGCTGATTGTTTGGGAAAGATAATAATGTCATTACCTTTCAAAAGACGCTGGTATGTTTGCCTCACCAATTCTCGAAAAATGCGTTTCCCTCTGTTCCGCACAACCGCTTTGCCAAGCCGACGCCCAACCACGATGCCAACCCGGGTATTTCCGAGACGAGACGGAGAGGAAACCACGTTAAAGAATCGCGTCGTGATGCGCTTACCTTCCCGTTTTGCTCGCTCGAAGTCCTCTTTTTTTTTCAAGAATAACGGTGTGCACCGTGAGGGGACGTCACTCATCGGATACTGTAAGGCGCTGGCGGCCTTTTCGGCGACGGCGGGCAAGCACTTTTCTCCCGTTTTTGGTGCTCATTCGCTTTCGAAACCCATGGTCACGTTTTCTTTTAAGATTCGACGGTTGTCGATATGTCATGGACATGGTAAAGAACCTCTTTTCGACACAGTATGAAAGAAGTGATTGTAATTTCCCTGGTCTTGGCTGTCAAATCGGTTTTTTCGCCCCTGATTTCCTATGGCTCAAACCAGCGCTGTCCAGCGTCCTCTGGTGCCGACCCAGGCAAGGGGAGACCGCGCGACTCCAGTTGGACTCATCGAACACGCATTCACCCTAGGCTGTTCATTCCGTTGACTCCCTGAGGCCCCCCTTCTATAGTCGAAATATTGGCCTATCGTTCAGCCCCCATCCCTCTCATAATCAAAGGACCGCAACGGTGATTCGAGGCATTAAAGGCATTAAGGATATTACACCGGACCAAATGCCCAAGTGGGGCGTGGTGGAACAAACTGCGCATGCGTTGGCTCACTCCTTTGGATTTCATGAAATCCGGATTCCTGTTTTTGAAAAAACAGAACTCTATATTCAGAGTATCGGGGGCACCACCGATATTGTTGAAAAGGAAATGTATACGTTCCCTGACAAGGATGGAACCTCATTAACGCTTCGCCCCGAAGGAACCGCAGGTGTCGTTCGCGCGTTTATCGAACAGGGGCTGAAGACCCAGCATTCCTCGAGAAAACTCTATTACATCGGACCGATGTTTCGCCACGAACGACCTCAAGCTGGCCGTTTGCGGCAATTTCATCAGTTCGGAGTCGAATTTGTTGGTAGTTCTGACCCCTCTGCCGATGTCGAGGTCATGACGCTACTCTGGAGATATTTTTCAGCACTCCAGTTACCCGGCCTCTTGTTGGAACTCAATTCCCTCGGGGTCCCGACAGACCGCCAAGTGTATAAAAAGGAATTGGTTTCCTTTCTTAAGACAAAGAGTGCCCTCCTTTGCGAAAATTGCCAGAGACGAATGGACGCAAACCCCCTTCGAACCTTGGATTGTAAAGTTGCCCACTGTCGTGAAGCCACGAAAGATGTTCCTTACCTAACAGATTTTCTTTCTCCACCCTCCAAACAGCACTTTGACCAGGTGGTACATGGGTTACAAGCATTAGCCATTCCTTATTCCATTAATCCCCGGCTCGTCAGGGGATTGGACTATTATTCCATGACAACCTTTGAGGTCTCATGCTCCGCGCTCGGGGCCCAAAATGCCATTGGCGCCGGAGGACGATACGATGGTTTGTTTCAAACGTTAGGAGGGGCTTCCACGCCAGCAGTCGGCTTTGCCATAGGCCTTGACCGAGTGATACTCGCCCTTCCTGAATCAATCCTGCCATCACCGGAACCCTGGATTTTTGTTGCATCGTTTGGGGAAAAAGGGCGGCCCGCTGGCCTATCCCTTTTAGATTCCCTTCGCTTAAAGCAAGTCAAGGCGGATACTGATTACAATGCCGCTACCTTGAAAACCCTCCTTCGCTCTGCCGACCGGCTGGGGGCGCCCTATGTCGTCATCCTGGGAGACGACGAGGTGACAAACAACCAGATAATCTTGAGAAATATGGCTACCAAAGAGCAGGAATTTCACCCCTTGGACACCGCGTCTTCCACCATTTTGACAGGCCTCCAATTCCGGTAAGCACGTAGAAACATTTATTGACTTTTTTGTGTGTTAGGAATACGATTTTTTCTTTGTTTTTCAATAAGTAATGGTGTTTATAACAGCGTTGCCTTTTGAGGTTTTTCCATCTCGAGAGTCTGGGTCTATGCCTCATACGCAATGAGGCGATCTTCAAAAATTTCAATCGCCAAACTCACACATTTCACTCTACGTAGAGTGACGGTTTATTTATTTCTTTTTTAACTATGGCACCATCTATACTTGTGTTAATTCAGAGCAACCCTCTGAAAACGCATCGTCCGACTGAAGGGCTTCGTATCGCTCTCGGTTTGTCAACCGGTGCTTCATCGTTAACTGTTGTTCTTCTTGGACAAGCTAGAATGTTATTGACTGAAGAAACGAGTGATGTTGTTGATGGGGAAATTTTAGAAAGACATCTGCCTGTTATTCAAGAACTTCAACTCGCCATGGTAGTTCCAGAGGGAAGCTCGGAGGTTTTTTCTTTGGATCCAGAATTTACCATTCGAGAAGTTCCACAATCAGAAATAACATCCCTGCTTTGCCAAGCCGACCGCGTGTTGGTGTTTTGAGGCACAGTATGAGAAAAATTCTCTTTCTTTTATCGCCAAGACCTGAATCCTCCATGGAGAGTAGTATCACTGCCTATAATTTTTCCGACTACTCGGTACAAGGAGTACTTCTTCAGAGTAGTCCTGGCCTCGAGAAGACTTTTCCTTTTCCGTGTTATAGGCTTGATGGGGAAAAGGGTGAAAAAGGGGGGACCCCGGTATATCCGTCTATTCATTATCCTGATATGCTGAAAATGATTTTCGAGGCTGATACGGTTATTTCCTATTCTTAAGGAAAAGGATAGGAGGAGAAGGAGTAGGAGAAGAAGGGGATGTGAATGAGAAGGATTATGTATATCTTAATGATTTTATTGATAAAAAATTATAGTGAGTCTGTTGAAAAAGAACAGGATAATGAGTTAAAGAGTTGTAAAATGTATGGGGGTAATGTGTTGGTTATTTAGAGAGTATCAATAAAAAAAGGGAATATTCCCCAAAAAAAGGTGAGTTATCAACAGGTGTTGATAAGATTGTGAATAAGTATGGTGAAAAAGAGCGACTCGAAAACCCTGAGTATTTGGGAAAAGGCCTTAGGTTTTATCCATTCCCAAATGGGGAATGAAGTAGTAGAAACCTGGTTTCAACCGATAAAGTTAGGGGGGCTTAATGGGACGAAAGCCACAATTATCGTCCCCAATAAATTTTTTGGGGAATGGTTGGGCCGAAACTATCGTCAGGTTATTAGCGAAGCCTTACAAGCGGTTCGGCCGGGTGGCATGGGAGAAGGAGAGGTTGAAGTAGAATTTATTGTAGGCGAACAACCTTCTTCTCTCTCTTCTGTGGGAGAAGAGAAAAAAGACATCCCTTTGGCTGCTCGCCCTCAAAGACAAGTTCACAGACAATTACCGAATCCAAAATATACCTTCGAGAGTTTTGTGGTCGGGGCAAGCAACCAGTTTGCCCATGCCGCGAGTCTGGCCGTTGCTGAAGCACCGGCTCGTGCCTACAACCCGTTCTTTATATACGGGGGCGTGGGATTAGGAAAAACACACCTCCTTAATTCTATTGGGAATTTTGTCATGCAGAAGGAGGATATTCGGATTGCTTATGTGACAACAGAGCAATTCACGAATGAAGTCATAAACTCGATTCGATACGATAAGATGACGGAACTTCGAAGGCGCTATCGTACCATCGATATGCTTCTCATTGATGATATTCAATTCCTCGCAGGAAAAGAGCGGACGCAGGAAGAATTTTTCCATACATTTAATACGTTGTATGAGGCAAGAAAACAAATTGTCCTATCCAGTGATCGGTTTCCCAAAGAAATGCCCTCCCTGGAAGAACGATTGCGATCACGATTTGAGTGGGGCTTGATAGCCGATCTTCAACAGCCTGATGTCGAAACTCGCATCGCGATCCTGAGAAAAAAATCAGAGGAAGAAGGCATCGCCATTGGAGATGAGGTGATTCACCTTCTGGCTGAAGGGTTAAAAAGCAACATCCGCGAATTGGAAGGGGCCTTGATCCGGTTGGGGGCGTACTGCACGCTGACCGGCCAAACCATTACCACAGACATGGCGAAAAACATTCTTCGTGATTTATTGGGAAGCAAAAAAAAGGTGATCACCTTGGAAGATGTGCAAGATGTCGTTGCCCGGCGGTTTCAAGTCAAAGTCTCAGAATTGAAATCGAAGCGACGAACCAAAACTGTGGTCCATCCTCGGCAAATTGCCATGTACCTGTCCCGAGAACTCACAGCCGCCTCTTTCCCGGAAATTGGGCGTGCCTTCGGGGGAAAAGACCACACGACTATCATCCATGCCTGTCGCCAAATAGAAAAGGCCCTAGAAAAAGACCCCTCCTTACGTACGACGGTGGAAAGTCTAAAAGACGAAATCAGTAAGGCCTAACAGAAGGGAGCCCTCTCATGCGAGTGACGATGGCACGAGACGAACTATTGACCGCCCTCCATCGCGTTCAGGGAATAGTGGAAAAACGAAATACCATGCCGAGTCTGGCCAATGTTTTATTGGAGGCCAAACCCGAAGGGCTGGATATTTTAGCGACGGATTTGGAACTCGGAATGCGGGGGCTCTATAAAGCCACGGTCGAAGAACCCGGATCGGTGACGTTCTCTGCAAGAAAACTCTATGAAATTCTCAAAGAAATCAAAGACTCGGAAATTGTCATGACGGTGACGGACAATTGTCTGGTCACCATTCAGGCCGGCCGCAGTCAATTTAAAGTCGTGGGGCTCCCTAGTAAAGATTTTCCGCCGTTGCCCGCCATTGAGCGAGAGGGCCTCATGCCATTACCCGGCATGGGCTTGCTGCAGCTCATTCGAAAGACACTGTTTGCCGTGGGTGATAACGATACGCGCTATGTGCTCAATGGTTTGTTAATTGTTGTCACGAATGCAGGCGGGGAACCGATTATTCGATTAGTGGGGACCGACGGGCATCGGTTAGCGATGGCGGACCAGAAATTGGAAATCGAGAAAGAGAAATCCCTCGATCAAGAAGTCAAGGTGATTGTCCCGAAAAAAGCGGCGGCTGAAATTCGACGACTGTTAGAAGAAGGCGGGGATGAGCCGATGATCGGCTTTACCAAAAACATGTTGATCTTCAGAAAAAGCGGGCTGGTCCTGACCTCTCGGCTGATGGAAGGAAATTACCCCAACTATCAACAGGTCATTCCCAAGGTGAGCAACAAAAAGATCACGGTGAATCGGGACGATCTCGAAGGGGCCCTGCGACGCGTATCGGTCCTGTCTCAGAATAAGACCTCTGCCGTCAAACTGACTTTTTCAAAAAAAACCATCACGCTCTTTTCCAGTCATCCGGACATGGGGGAAGCAAAAGAAGATATTCCCGCCAGTTTTAACGGCGAGGAATTTTCCGCTGGGTTTAATGCACGCTATCTTCTCGAAGTGTTAGGCGTCATTGAGAGCGAAACGGTGGTTCTCAATATGGAGGCGCCCCTTAGCCCCTGTTTGATTCGAGAACTTGATAACCCCTTGTTTCAGACCGTCGTGATGCCCGTCAAAGTTTAATGCACCCCTAGAAAAGAAAATGTCCCACGAGGAGATGACCCCACAGCCGCTGCCAAACGATTCGCCCCCTGCCACACAGTTGGATCCTTCTCGTTTCCCAGAAGAACACGTCGAACAGAGCGGGTATGGTGCGGAGCAAATTCGTGTACTCGAAGGCCTGGAGGCCGTTCGAAAACGACCGGCCATGTACATCGGCAGTACAAGCGCGGACGGCCTTCACCATCTCGTGTATGAGGTCGTGGATAACAGTGTCGATGAACACATGGCGGGCTATGGGGAGACGATCGAGGTTTCTTTGGAAATCGATGGGAGTGTCACGGTCACGGACAATGGCCGGGGCATTCCCACGGGGCTCCATCCCACCCAGAACAAGTCGGCGGCCGAAGTCGCCATGACCGTCCTCCACGCAGGCGGAAAGTTTGAACAGGGTGCCTATACCGTGTCCGGTGGTCTTCATGGCGTGGGCATCTCCGTGGTCAACGCGTTGTCGGAATGGCTCGAGTTGGAAATCTGGCAAGGCGGGCAGGTCTTTGAACAGGTCTACCATCGCGGAACCCCGGCCGCCCCGCTTGAGGTGACGGGTGTGACCAAAAAGCGGGGGACGAAAATTACGTTTAAACCGGACACGACCGTTTTCGAGACAGTCGATTACAGTTTCGACATACTCGCCCAACGCCTTCGGGAATTGGCCTTCCTCAATAAAGGTCTTGCGATCTCGCTCACCGATAAACGAAAACAAAAAGAACAGGTCTTTTGTTACAAAGGCGGGATCGTGTCGTTCGTCGAACATTTGAATGAAGCCAAAACCCCACTTCACAAACCGATTTTTATCTCCGTCGAAAAATCGGAAGTCATTTTAGAAGTCGCGCTCCAGTACAACGATAGCTACGCCGAAAACCTTTTCTCCTTTGCGAATAACATCAATACGCGAGAAGGGGGCACCCATCTGATCGGGTTCAAGGCGGCCCTGACCAGGACGATCAATTCCTATGCCAGTTCGAACGACCTCTTGAAAAAAGACATGGACTCGCTCACGGGCGATGACGTGCGAGAAGGCCTCACGTCGGTAGTCAGCGTCAAAGTACGGGCCCCGCAATTCGAGGGACAAACCAAAGCCAAGTTGGGCAACAGCGAAGTCAAAGGGATCGTCGAAGTCGCCGTGAATGAAGGGCTCGGGACGTACTTCGAAGAAAATCCGGCCGTGGCCAAACGAATCATCGGCAAAGCGGCGGATGCGGCACGGGCACGCGAAGCCGCTCGGAAAGCCAAGGATCTCATCCGCCGGAAGAGTGCCCTGGACGGTGGATCGCTGCCGGGGAAACTCGCCGATTGCTCGGAAAAAGATCCGGCCTTGAGTGAGTTGTTTATTGTCGAGGGGGATTCAGCCGGCGGGTCGGCGAAGCAAGGGCGCGATCGAAAATTTCAGGCCATTCTTCCGCTAAAAGGGAAAATCCTCAATGTCGAAAAAGCACGGTTCGACAAAATGCTGTCGAGCGAAGAGATTCGAACGCTGATTATGGCCTTAGGGACGGGAATTGGCCAAAAGCGGGAGGATGCGGAAAAAGGGAAGGATGACAAAGAAGCCTTTGATCTGACCCGCGCACGGTACCACAAAATCATTTTGATGACCGATGCCGACGTCGATGGAAGCCACATTCGCACACTCCTCCTCACGTTTTTATTTCGTCAAATGCATGAACTGATTGAGCAAGGCTATGTGTACATTGCGCAGCCCCCGCTCTTTAAGGTGAAAAAAGGCAAAGCCGAACGTTATCTCAAAGATGAACAGGCCCTGAATGACTACCTCGCCGAGTTGGCGGGACAAGCCGTAGAAGTCTATGTGGACAGTGCCCGCGCGTTTATTAGCGGACAGACGCTCAATCCCATCTTGAAGAAAATGATCGAGTTCGAAGGTCTGTTAGGAAGACTCAGTCGGGAAAAAAGGGACGCTGGTCTGTTGCGCGCGTTTGTGGACGAGCCGACCTTAGGGCGTGAACTCTTAAAAAACCGGTATGCCGTCCAGGAGCTGATCGAACGAGTGAAGGAACGATTAACCATGGCGTATCCGCAAGCCCCGATCCATGTGGATCTGGTGGAAGATGAAGAACATCAATCCAACAAAATCGTCTGTCGGATGCCGACGAATGGAGCGGTGTCGACCCTCGAGGTGAACCATGAATTAGTGGGATCTGCCGATTTTCGTGAACTGCAAAAATTGGCTCCCAATGCCATTGGCTTAGGCCGTCCCCTGTATCGAATGAAAGTGAATGATGCAGAAACCCCTTTCGCCTCCACGGATGAACTCGTCCGAGCGATCCTGACCGTAGGCAAAAAGGGAGTCAATCTTCAACGCTATAAAGGTCTGGGGGAAATGAATCCTGTACAACTTTGGGAAACCACCATGAACCCGAGCACGCGCTCCCTGCTTCAAGTGAAACTCGAAGATATGACGGGAGTGGACGAAATTTTCACCATTCTCATGGGGGATGAAGTAGGGCCGCGACGGAATTTTATTCAGCAGCATGCCTTGGAAGTCCGTCGTTTGGATGTATAGGCAACAGTAACCCCAGACCGAACCCTCCCAACCCAATATGCCCACGGAAGAACGCTTCACTCAAGTCGCCATCGAAGATGAGATGCGCTTGTCGTACCTGGATTACGCCATGAGCGTGATCGTGGGACGCGCCTTGCCGGATGTCCGTGATGGGTTGAAGCCCGTGCATCGGCGCATTTTGTATGGCATGAACCAAATGGGCTTAGCGCATAACAGAGCCTACCGCAAGTCAGCCAAGATCGTGGGCGAAATCATGGGGAACTATCATCCGCATGGCGACTCTGCCATTTACGATACGCTGGTGCGCATGGCGCAAGACTTCAACATGCGCTATGCCCTGGTAGACGGCCAAGGGAATTATGGGTCGGTTGACGGCGATCCCCCGGCAGCCATGCGCTATACCGAAGCGCGGCTGACGAAATTAGCCGGCGAAATGTTGGCGGATATCGATCAGGAAACGGTTGATTTCGGACCCACGTATGATGAATCGGATGTCGAACCACTGGTGTTACCGGCCAAAGTCCCCAACCTGTTAATCAATGGGGCCGGAGGGATCGCCGTTGGCTACGCCACCAACATTCCCACGCATAATCTTGGCGAAGTCGTCACCGCGTTACTCCACGTCCTCGACAACCCTGAAGTGTCTATTGCGGAATTGATGGACATGATTCCAGGTCCTGATTTTCCCACGGCTGGATTTATTTATGGAACGCAAGGGATCAAAGACGCCTATGAACACGGGCGAGGGCTCTTGACCGTCCGCGGCAAAACGCACATGGAAACGGATGAGAAGCGGGATCGGACGAGCATCATCGTCACCGAAATTCCGTACCAGGTGAACAAAGCCAAGCTGCTCGAGAAAATTGCCGAGTTGGTTCAAGAGAAACGCCTGGAAGGCATTTCCGATATTCGAGACGAATCGGATCGAGACGGCATCCGTGTCGTGATCGAACTCAAAAAAGGCGAGCTCACGCCCGTCATTTTGAATCAGTTGTATAAGCACACCCAGCTCCAGAATACGTTCGGGGTCATTATGCTCGCGCTCGTGAATAACCGGCCGGAGGTGTTGACCCTCAAACAAATCTTGGTTGCCTTTCTCGAGCATCGACGCGAAGTGGTCATTCGGCGAACCGCCTACGAGTTACGGAAAGCCGAAGAACGGGCGCATATTATCGAAGGCCTCCAGGTTGCGTTAACGCACGTGGATGCAGTCATTGCGTTGATCCGTCGAGCAGCGTCGCCCGACGAAGCCAAGGTCGCCCTCACGCAACAATTTTCGCTGTCAGAGATTCAAGCACAGGCCATCTTAGACATGCGGCTCCAACGGTTGACGCAACTCGAACAACAGAAACTCTCTCAAGAGTATGAAGAACTCAAAGCCAAAATTGCGTCGCTTCAGGCCATTCTGGGGTCGGAGGATTTAGTCAAACGCGTCATCAAGGACGAGCTGATTGAACTCAAAGCCACCTATCAAGATGAGCGTCGCACCCAGATCGTTCCGCAAGAAGCGGAGATAAATATTGAGGATTTGATAGCCGATGAAGAAATGGCGGTCAGCATTTCCCATGAAGGCTATATTAAACGCCATCCCGTCTCCGAATACCGGGCGCAACGCCGTGGAGGAAAAGGCAAGATCGGCATGGGGGTGAAGGAAGAAGATTTCGTCGAAAAGATTTTTACGGCCTCGACGCATGACTTCATCCTGTTCTTTACCGATGCGGGAAAAGTGTATTGGCTCAAACTTCATGAACTACCGGAAGCCAGTCGAACCAGCAAAGGCAAGGCCATGGTCAACCTGTTAGCCTTAGGCCCGGAAGAACGAGTGACCACCACGCTTCCGGTTCGAGAATTCCCCGATGACCTCTACGTCGTGATGGCGACCCGCATGGGCTATATCAAGAAGACAAAATTATCCGCCTATGGCAATCCCCGGCAGGGCGGGATCATTGCCCTGACGTTGGAGGAAGGCGATAAGCTCATTGGTGTTGAAATGACGGACGGCCGAAGCGACATCATGCTAGGAACCAGAAAAGGGCTGATCATTCGGTTTCGAGAACGAGACGTCCGGCCCATGGGCCGCACTGCCCGAGGGGTCAGGGGCATTCGCTTGGGCAAAACCAATCACGTGATCGGGATGGTCATTATCCAGCCCCACGTCGAAGTCT
Source organism: Nitrospirales bacterium (assembly GCA_965247845.1). Lineage (GTDB taxonomy): Bacteria > Nitrospirota > Nitrospiria > Nitrospirales > UBA8639 > Bin75. Next base: position 1,567,115 of record OZ252040.1, read on the forward strand.
CGATCCTGACCGTGACCGAACAGGGGTTTGGGAAACGAACCTTGGCGACCGAGTACCGTACGCAGAGTCGGGCGGGGCGCGGAGTGATCAGTATCAAAGTCAACGAGAGAAACGGCTCGGCCGTTTCCTTTCACCAGGTGAAGGAATCCGATGAAATCATGATCATAACTTCCGAAGGAAAGATCCTCAGGACCAAAGTCGAGGCTCTCCGGGATATCGGGCGCAATGCCCAAGGGGTGCGTCTCATCGATATGGAAGACACAGACCGGGTCGTGGATGTGGCGAAACTCGCGGAGAGTGCCGACGACGAAGAGAGCAATGGAACCAACGGTACCGGCAATGCTGCGGAAACGAATGGGGTTCATAGCTGAATTCGTGTCTGCGGTTGAGAGTCTTTCCCTCATCCGGGTTCCCCTCGCTTCCCCAACTGTCCGAAGTGGGTTCGAACCTTGTCCCCGCGGAAGCGGGGAACCAGTCTATGCAGAAAAAGCCATTCGATCCCGTCGTCAGAATAGGGCTGGCCGTGTTACTCGGAGGCTTCACGCTGATTGCCGGGGGCATGTTCCTGTCCAGACCCGATCGCACGATTCCGCCCTTTAGTATTGGAGGGCAGGAGGGCGCGGTGGTGGCTGTCCATGTTCCGTCGTGGACGAGCGATCCGGAAATTGAAACCCTGCTTCGTCGATTCCGAAAAATCGGCAGGACCACCCACGATTTCCGATCTCTGAAAGTACGTCCCACGACACCGGACGATCCGAGCACGTTATATCAAGAAGTCGTCCTCTACATTTTTTCCGATCCCAGTTGGACCGAACCGGAAACGCTTCGTCGGTATCTGGCAACGCTTGTCTCCGCGGAAGCGGGGAACCAGGTTGACGTTGAAGAAGAGACGTTTCGTCGGCAATTCGAACGATCGGCCCGCGGAGGATTTCTCTATATCCAAGGTAACACCAAGGGCTGGCTCGGCCCCATTCCTGATACAGCAAAATCCGAGGAACACCAGAATATTCAGGTGTTGTTTAATGACCTCACCCCGTCCCCAGCCTAGGCCTGTCCTCGATACTTGTAATCGGGCATCCAGCCATTTGTCATTCCCGACAGCTTTAATCGGGCATCCAGTGTCTTTATCTTTGCTTTTGTAGCTGCGGCATCTCATGCCGCCCTTCCCTGCCGTGTCATCTCCGCGGAAGCAGGGAACCGGGCTCTACTTGTCTCTTCACGGACGTCATGCTATCATTTTGCTATCATATGAGACGGCATCGAACTAAGTGGAGAGGGCAACATGGCACAGGTTCTCGTTCGGCAACTGAATGACAAGCTCGTAGAACAATTAAAGAAACGGGCCAAAGAACATGGCCGGTCGTTGCAATCGGAAGTGAAGACCATTTTGGAAGAAGCGGTCCCCGACTATGAAGGCGCATGGAAACGGATTGCGAAATTGAAGAAAGCCCTCAAACAGGAAGGCAGAACATTCAGTGATAGTACTCCCCTCATTCGAGAGGATCGGGATCGGTGACCCGCTACGTGGTGGATGCGAGTGTTGGAATCAAGTGGTTTCTTCCTGAAATTTACTCTGAAGTGGCCAGCCGATTGCCATTTTTGAAGGCTTCGCTTCACGTTCCCGCGTTTTTTCATTTGGAACTGGGCAACATCCTCTCCAAAAGAATCCGCCGAGATGAACTGACTCCCGAAGAAGGCGAAGCGATTCTGAAGGAACTTCAACGTGTTCCCTTACAAAAACATTCGAATGAACGATTGATGCACCCCGCATTTGCCCTGGCCCTTCAAACCAAGCGAAGTTTATACGATTGTCTGTACCTGGCCCTGGCTGAAACCATTGATGGACAGGTCGTGACAGCAGACCAAAAATTTCATTCTTCTTTGGCGGGTAGCCATTATGGAAAGCGAATGCTATGGGTTGAGGATCTTCCCAAGCTGAAATGAGGCCAAGGGCTGGCTCGGCCCCATTCCTGATACAGCAAAATCCGAGGAACACCAGAATATTCAGGTGTTGTTTAATGACTTCATCCCGTCACCAACGTAGAACGGAACAGGTCTGGGGATTTGTGCAATCGCGAAATGGAGTGCGTTCAGGGCGAGAGGGCTCTGGCGATGACTCTGGTGAGCGAAGCTCGTAATTCGTCGTCATTGACGACTCGAGTATATTCAAGGGCAGTCATACGCGCATCGGGGGAAACAGAAACCTGGGCAGCCTGTACATCGGAGTCATCCTCTGGGGATTCCGGTATTTCACCAATCCGAAAAATAATATCTTGTAAATAGAGTTCTTCCATCTGCGCTTGAATTTTCTCCAGTAACGTTGTTTTGAGATAGATGAGTTGGTGAAGCCACACCGAATTTTCTACGGCCACGTGCAGCTTTCGGAACTTGATTCTGGTCGGCCAGGTATGGGAAGCCACGACCTCGCCCACGAGCGCTTTCCACTGCTTTTGGAGGCGAGACTCACAGAGGCGCACCGCAAACCCATGGCTTTGGGAAATTTCCTTGATGAGTGACCGGGAGGAGGAAAAGGCGTGCATGAAATGGTATTCTAGGATTCGAGAAGAGTAGAGTCAATTGATGGGTAAGCCGAGGGAGGACAGGAAGGGCGCGCGTCGTCACCCTCTTCGGAAAGGGAATAACGGGAGACGGCATACCCTTTGGAAGGCGCGTTGTATTCACGGTCATGTCTCAAGATCCAACAACAAAAATAGTCGGGAGCAATCGGAAGGCGTTTCACGACTATGCGATTGAAGAAAAAATCGAGGCGGGCCTGATCCTGAAAGGGACCGAAGTGAAATCACTTCGGGAAGGCCGGGTCAATTTGCGCGAAGCCTATGCCATGGTGGCCGAGGGGAAAGCTGTTCTGTACAACTGTCACATAGGCGAATATAGTCATGGGAATACCATGAATCATGAGCCCTTGCGGCCCCGTGGGCTGTTGTTGCACAAAAAAGAAATTCAGAAATTAACGGGGAAAGTTCAGCAGAAGGGGCTGACATTGGTTCCTCTCCGAATGTATTTTAATCAACGCGGGATTGCCAAGGTTGAGTTGGGTCTCGCGCGTGGGAAAAAGCACTATGACCGGCGAGAGACCGTGAAAAAACGCGAGGCCGGTCGTGAAATGGAACGAGCCATGAAGCGGGAACCAAGGAAACCGTGACTCCTGTTTTGTCGTCTGTATTCTCAACATGAAGATTCTGTCAGCAGACTTTGTCAAGAGTTGTCTGAAGCCGGCCCACTATCCTCGTGAGCGCCTTCCCGAGGTGGCTTTCGTGGGGCGATCCAATGTGGGCAAATCGTCGGCGATTAATTCCTTGTTGAATCGCAAGGGCATCGCCAAGGTCAGCACGACTCCGGGAAAAACGCAAACGCTTAATTTTTTTCGTGTGCTCACGAGCGACAAGGCTTTCCCCCAAATCTTTTTCGTCGATTTGCCCGGCTACGGCTATGCCAAGGCGTCCCGGTCGGTTCGTGAACAATGGGGCCCGATGATCGAGACCTATTTGACGGAACGGGCTCAATTAGTTGCCGTCGTCCAGTTGGTCGATGCACGAGGGCTCGAGGATCATGATGTGACCACGCTTGAATGGCTGACTCATCTAGGGCATCGCCCCATCGTTGTGGTGACGAAGATTGACAAACTGTCTCGTGGTCAGCGCCGGCCGAGCCTGTTGCGAGTTTGTCAAACCCTGGGATTGGAAAATCATGAAGAAGTGGTGGGGTACTCCTCAAAGACGAACGAGGGCCGCCAGGAACTTTGGAACACGGTGAGACAGCGTTATGAATTGTGGAGAAATCCGGGCTAAAATCGGATTTCGATGTAGGTCTTATCTTTTAACGAGGACAGCCATTCTTCATGGGCTTGTTGGCTTTTCTTTTGATACAATCGGTTGCCAATCACGTTTTGCACTTTATCAAACGGTTGCGGGGTTCCTTCTCGGCTCTCCTCGAGTCGGAGAATATGAATCCCGATTTCCGTTTCAACCAACGGACTGACCTCCCCTTGGTTGAGCTTGTCCAGGGCTTCGCTCAAAGGCGCCAATAATTCATCTTTCGTCACGAATCCCAGGTCGCCCCCCAGGACGCTTTCGGGCCCATCGGAAAAGATTTCAGCCAATTTCTCGAAGCTCCTTCCCTCGTTGAGTTGACTCACAAGGACTTCAGCCCGTGTTTTCAGCGTCTCCACGGTTTCATCCAGCTTCGGTAACAGGAGAATTTGTCTGATGTGGTGTTCGCGGGGCGACGTAAATTGCTGTTGCTGCTGTTTATAGTAGGCGCGAACTTCTTCAGGAGAGACGACAAGGCTTCGGCGAACTTCCATATCCCTGAGTCGGCGCACCATCAATTCTTCACGAAGTGCATCCTTTGATTGAGGTAACGACGCCGGAAGTGCGGTGGAGTTTTGGTGTAATTGTTCCCAAGCTTGTTCCACTTCCTCATCGCTGATCGAAATTTTCTTGGCCTTGGCTTCCTGGAGCTGGAGCTTCCGCTCGATCATCCGATTCAAGATTTCATATTGTTTCTGAACGAGGCGTGCCGTGAGCTCATCCCCTTCATACCGAGCTTTCAAGCGAAAGGTTTCATCGGCCATTTCAGCTTGGAGCTCGGAAATCGTAATAATCTCCGAATTGACGATGGCGGCGATCCCATCGGCCAAAGGTTGGGCACACACGACAGGGCCAAGGAACCCCACCCCGCACAGTGCGGTGAGCAGTATGGCCATCGTCCTGAGCGCGTGCCAGGCTTGTGAGCGACGGCCCCAACAAGAGTGGGATGAAGCACGGTGGTAGCGAAGAAGGTGTGTCATAAGAGGGAAGGGACCATGGTTTCGGGCGAGGAATCCAACAAGCCATTCAGCATCGTCGTCAAGACGGACACCACGGTCGACCAATCATCCAGGTCCCTGGCGATGGCAAAGGAAACCGGCGAGAGGAATTGAAGGCGGCCTTCCGAATACTGCATTAACCAATCGAGGCTCTCTTGAGAAATCGTGGCGTTGGCAGCAAAGGTCACGGTAATGGTTCCATTCGTGGCTTCCAGCGACTCCACTTTCAGCTTCTTGGCGAGCAGGCGAATTTGCATGACTTCAAACAACTGCTCGACAGGTTCAGGCGGTGTCCCGTACCGGTCTTGTGTTTCCTCATGCAGAAGGGCGAGATCGCCAATCTTCTGACTGGCTGAGAGTCGTTTATACAATGATAAGCGTTGATGGCCGTCCTCGACGTAGTCGTCGGGGATAAAGGCCGACACAGGAACATGCAACGTCGGATCGATCTCTTCTTCCAAAGTTTCACCTTTCCTCTGTTGCACGGCTTGTTCGACCATCTGCATATACAGATCAAACCCCACCGCGGCAATGTTGCCGGATTGTTGTTTGCCTAAGAGGTTGCCGGCTCCTCGAATTTCCAGGTCGGCGGCGGCAATGCGAAATCCCGAGCCTAAGTCGGTAAATTCCTGAATGGCCAGGAGCCGTCGTTGGGCATCGGTGCCCAACATCTCTTCATTGGGGAAAAAGAAATACGCATAGGCTTGGTCGCCGGCGCGGCCTACTCGTCCCCGAAGTTGATAGAGTTGTGCCAGCCCAAACATATCGGACCGATCCACCAAAATGGTATTGGCGCGCGGCACATCTAACCCTGATTGAATAATCGAGGTCGCAAGCAGTAGATCCGCCTCGCCATGAAAGAATTTTAACATGACGCCTTCGAGGACACGCTCGTTCATCTGCCCATGAGCCATGACAAGACGGGCTTCGGGTACGAGTTCTTGGAGCCAGCCGGCTGTCCGCTCAATGGTTTCAACCCGGTTATGGACATAAAACACCTGCCCCTGTCTCGCCAACTCCCGGCGGATCGCTTCGCGAATCAGCGTGGGATTGAATCGGACGATCTGGGTGCGGATAGCCAAGCGTCCGGGCGGGGGCGTGTCGATGACCGACAGATCCCGGACTCCGGAAAATGCCATTTGCAGTGTGCGAGGGATGGGGGTCGCCGTGAGCGTCAACACATCGACTTGCGTACGAAGTTGTTTCAGTCGCTCTTTATGACGAACGCCGAACCATTGCTCTTCGTCAATAATGACCAGTCCCAGGTTTTTAAACTGCACGGTTTTGTGAAGGAGCCGATGGGTGCCAATGACGATATCAACGACGCCTGATGCGAGGTCGGATAACAACGCTTTGACCTCTTTGGGATTTTGAAACCGTGAGAGGGTGGCCACATGGATTGGAAACGGCGCGAAACGGCGCGAAAACGTTTCCGAATGTTGTTGCGCCAGAAGGGTCGTGGGAACCAGCACGGCCACCTGCCGATTATCCTCGACGGCTTGAAACGCCGCCCGCATCGCCACTTCGGTTTTTCCATACCCGACATCGCCGCATACCAGCCGATCCATGGGTTTGGGCAGATGGAGGTCTCGTTGAATATCGTCGATGGCCTTGAGTTGGTCCGGGGTTTCTTCATAATCAAAGGCTGCATCAAATTCATGGGCTAGGGTGGTGTCTTGCTGATACGGTTGGCGAGTGACGACTTCTCGGTTGGCATACAACTCGACGAGTTCGTCGGTCATGTCTTCAATGGCTTTTTTGACGCGCGCCTTGGTCTTGCCCCAAGCGGTGCCCCCTAATTTGTCGAGGGTCAAGGTCAGGTGATCGCTGCCCCGGTATTTTTGGACCTGGTTCAGCCGATCAAGAGGCACATAGAGAGTGTCTCGTCCCGAAAATTCAAGAATGAGATAGTCGCTTTCAAACCCTTGCACGGACAAGCGCCGAAGACCCTTATACCGGCTGATCCCATGTTGCACGTGGACCACGTAGTCTCCGGCATTCAAATCGTCCAACGAGGACAGAAAGGTCGCGGTCTTGCTTTTGGGTTGAGGGCGATGTCGAGAAATTTTTGCGAATAAATCTTCTTCGGTGACCACCGTAAAAGGCAACGATGGCACCACAAACCCTGATGAAAGAAAACCTTGAAGAATATAAAACGGCGTTCGTTCCGAAGGATGAAGAGATTGAGGGAAGGGGTTGTGTTCAGTCGCGGGGGCATGGTGTTCGGCGAACAACCCTAACAAGCGCCCGACCTGTCCGGATGATCGAACCACGACCACAACCGGCCCTTCACCACGAAGCCGTTCCAGGATCGCCAGGGTGTCGGTAAAGGACGTTCCACGGAGACCCAACCCCACGCTCTTGGCCGACTGGAGAGGAAGGGGGATGACCGGCGTCCAAGAACCCTCAACAGGCGTGACGACGTCAAACGCCAGAGATGGGCCATCGGAAATGCACAGCAGAAACTCATCCCAGCCGACACACTGTTGAGAGGGCTCGGGGTACGAAACGCCGTTGCTCGTCGTGTCGTGTTCTTCCCATGCCGCTCGTAGCCGTTCCCCCCACTCCTGTGCAGCCTGCGCCAGGGTGAAGGGACGATCCATGACCACGAAAGGCGAAGCTGAAAAGTAATCCAGAAGGGTGGCCATGGAGGGATAAATTTCCGGCAATCGCCATTCGGCATCCGGCAGGATTTCGGAAAGCCAGAGGTCAGGTTTGTCGGGTGGGAGAAGGTATTCCCGGGCAGGAAGGAGCACCGCGGAGAGGATAGATTCGGTGGATTCTTGCGTGCCCGGATCAAACCGACGGGTGGACTCGACGGTATCGCCCAAAAATTCTATCCGGTAGGGTTCGGTCACACCGGTGGAAAAGATATCAACGATGCCGCCTCGAATACTAAATTCTCCGGGGATTTCCACGACGGACACTCGTCGATATCCGGTCCACAGCAAATGGCGGAGCAACGATTCCCGCTCAATCACGCTGCCTGCTTTGACGGTTAAACACGATTGGGCAAAAACGGACTGGGGGAGCAGATACTGTAAGGCAGCGTGAGGTGTCGTGATGACAACGGTGGGGCGATGGGTTTGAAGGTGAAATAAGGTCCGCATCCGTTGCGCGACGAGATCGCTGGATGGCGAACTGGCTTCATACGGGGATTGCCCTCGGTCCGGGAAAAACGCCAGGGATTCGGCGGGGAGGTCGAAGAAAGCAAAGAAAAACGCCATATCTTGGCCTAACGATTCCGCCTCTTCCTGAGTCGGCATCAGAATAAGCCAGTTGTGGGGCAGGGTCCCTTGTAACGATCGATCGTAGGCCGAAGCCGTCTGGTGGTCATCACCCTGATGCGTTGTCCTCAACAGACTGAGTATGAACGCGAGGCTTGGGCCGTGTGGCCCCAGGACTAAGGGTTGGGCCCCTGGAGTGGTCAAGGCCTCAAGCAGGGGCATCAGAATTTGGTCGCATGATGACTGCAACAGGGTATTCATTCTGGGAGTGTTCATGACAAGGGGATGGGCTTGAGCCAGAATGGTCTCTGACGCATATGCCTGTAGGGTCGCATCTTATGCGACCAAGGCAGGAACGCCGTCAGGCCCTTCTTGCGCTCAGCTCAGCTTTTGGATGCGTTCAATAATACGACTCGTTGAGATCTCAGGCACAAGCGGGATGCTTATGACGGTGCCCCCTCGGGCCTCCACGCTGGATCGGCCGACAATTTGCTCGATCGGCCAATCTCCGCCTTTCACCAAGACATCAGGCTGTATCGTTTCAATCAGGAGCAGCGGATCGGGTTCCTCAAACTTGACGACATAATCCACACAAGACAGCGCACTCAGGATCTCCATCCGGTGCCTGTCCGGGATAACAGGCCGACCAGGCCCTTTTTGAAGGCATTGAATCGACGCATCACTGTTGACGCCCACGACCAACACATCCCCCAACGCTCGTGCCGATTGGAGATACCGAATATGCCCGATGTGAAGCAAGTCGAAACAACCGTTCGTAAACACCACACGGGCGCCTTGTTCTCTTCGCCGAGTCAGGAGAGGAATGAGTTCTTGTACGGTGACGATGTGCGTACCCACAATCAACAATACCGTTCGTTTGGCTTAGACCATCTATGATACCCCGTCTCCTGCAAAAATCCTAGATCGCGAAGAGGAAGAGGGGAACCGCCTGCCCACCATCTTCTCAACCCAGCGGTCACGTGATCTTTCCGATTTTCCTATGGTAGGGTTGCCTGCCGCACTCAATGACAGAGGTGTAGGCTTGTGTCATACTTACCCTAGATTTCTAATCGAAGCAACGACATCCAGGCTCATTCTGAAACAAGGTCTCGGAGTAGCGCAGCATGAAAACCGCAAACCGGCATGCCTGGGGAATGAGGCAACGAATCGGCCTGTATGCGGCACCCGTGCTGGCGCTCTTGGTGTATCTCAACCCGTTTTCCAGTCTGCCTCCCTCAGCGCATATCCTCTCAGCCATTCTGGTGTGGGTCGTGGTGAGTTGGGCCACGGAAGCCCTTCCTCTCGCCGTGACCTCACTACTCGGCGCTGCGTTGTGTATTGCCACGGGGTTAGGATCGGCAAAGGAAGTCCTGGCCACGTTTGCCCATCCGATCATCTTTCTCTTTATCGGCAGCTTCTTTTTGGCCGAAGCCTTTGTGGTTCACGGGCTGGACCGACGGTTTGCCGTATGGCTGTTGTCACGAAAAAGGCTCACGGCCAGCCCGGTTGCGATTTTCGGGGTCATGGGGTTTGCGACGGCTGTCCTGTCAATGTGGATTAGCAACACGGCGGCCGTGGCCATTATGGTCCCTATTGCACTTGGCATGCTCTCAACGATCCGCGGGTCTCAGGAAGAGGCCGGGCATCATGAGCCTGGGGTCCTTCTGTTATTAGCGTATGGCTCTGCGGCAGGCGGGATTGCCACGATGATCGGCACGCCGCCTAATATCATTGGCGTGGGGTTGCTTTCCCAACAAGCAGGAATTTCCCTGGCGTTTTTTGATTGGATGGCAATCGGGCTTCCGCTCGCAGTCGTGCTCGGGGTGTGCATTGTCGTGGTTCTTTTTTGGCTGCACCCGCCCCCAACGACGTTTCCGGCTCTAGGCGATCATCTTCAAACGCTTCGCCGACAGCAGGGCGCTTGGTCACAAGGCCAGATCAATACCTGTTTCGCGTTAATCTTGGCCATCGGGTGTTGGGTCGGACCGGGGCTGTTGGGGATCGCGTTAGGCCGGGATTCCGATCTGGTGACCTTCATCAACACCCGTCTTCCCAAGGAAATAGTTCCGATTTTTGCGGCGGGGCTGCTCTTTGTGTTGCCCGTCAATTTCAAAGCCGGGGAATTTACGTTGAATTGGACCCAAGCGGCGAGCATCAACTGGGGGACGATATTATTGTTTGGCGGAGGCTTGACGTTTGGACATTTGATGGTGCAAACCAATCTGGCTACGATCATCGGAGAAAGTTTGGTTTCTTTCTTTGGGAGCAATACGTTGTGGACCTTGACGGCGGTGGCGATAGGCGCGGCGTTGGTGATCACGGAGATTGCATCAAATACCGCTGCGGCGAGTATGCTCGTGCCCGTGGTGATTTCCATTTCAACCGCGGCTGAGATCTCCCCTGTCCCGCCGACCCTCGGCGTCTGTTTAGCTGCAAGCCTCGCGTTTATCTTGCCGGTCTCGACGCCACCGAATGCCATTGTGTATAGCACCGGCTTGGTCCCGCTTCCCAAAATGCTCAAAGCGGGGTTGCTGTTGGATATCCTGGGGGCCGGACTCGTTTGGCTGACGCTGCGCTTCCTTTGTCCGCTGCTGGGGTTAGCATGAAAGATAAGCCGGCACGCATCTTCTCGATGGGTAAGGAACACACACAATGTCGCAAGTGAGTCATATCGTCGTCGTGAGCGACCCGGCAGAGGAGTCTGTGCAGCCTCTACAGGATGAGGCGGAGATTCGCGTGGTGGTGGTGGAGAATCTTCGGCAGGTCAAACAAGAGGCTCAAAAGACCCCAATCGATGGGTTGGTGCTTTCTGAAAAGATGTCGAAGGAAGCACTCAAGGACTTGCCTCACATCATTGATGTGTCAAAGACGGTGATCATCTCAGGGCCACCTTCCGTTCCGGCGGCTTTAGACAGCATGAAATGGCTCCTCCGCAAGGGTGATGGGAGAGAAGCCAATCGCGGACTACAGGAATTCCCGGATTTGACGCTCGAAGATTACGTCGAGTCGAAGTTCGGCGAGTTTGTGCGGGCCATGAAGGCAAGTTCAGCCAGGAGTTTGCATGCGACCCTCATCCAAGCGGTGGAACGGCCGTTGATCCAACACGCGCTTCGTGAAACGAATGGGAATCAGATTCAAGCCGCCCAGCTTCTAGGCATGAATCGAAATACCCTGCGAAAGAAAATTGTGGAATACCACATTCCCGTGACACGTCGATCCCGCTCTCGCCAACACGTTGAATCCTGACAACAACCTGTAGTCGGCTTGGCCAGACGCTCCTACACGATTCCCAGCGTCCGCCGACAACAAGCCGCATGCCGCCCACGTGGCCGGGTTTTCCCTCCACGCCGGCACCGTTTGTGAGCCACGCCAACGCGATAAGCTGGAGCGGCTGTGCCGTCACATCATGCGGCCATCGCCGGGTTATTTCACCTCTCCTTGGCCTCAAGCCCTGAGGCTGGGGCGATATCTTGGGTAGGGTTGAGCCATTCGCTCAGTCGCTGCATGACGACGTAGAGCAGCGGGGCGAAAAACACGACGAGTACCGTCGCCGCGACCAGACCGCCAAACGCCGCGGTTCCCAAGGAACGGCGACCGGCCGCGCCGGCTCCTGTGGCAATGACCAGCGGGATCATACCCAGCAAGGTCGAACAGGCGGTCATGAGAATAGGCCGGAATCGCAAACGGGCGGCTTCGAGAACGGCCTCAAAAATCCCTTGACCCCCAGCGCGATTCTCACGGGCAAATTCGACGATCAGAATCGCATTTTTACTCGCCAAGGCAATGAGCAGGACAATCCCAATCTGCACATAGATGTTGTTGTCCATCGAGCGCATCATCAAGGCAATAACCGTCCCCAACAGCGCCAGCGGCACAGCGAGAATGATTGCCGCAGGACTCGTCCAACTTTCGTATTGCGCCGCCAGCACCAGATAGACCAACACGATGGCGAGGGCGAAAATTAACAAGGCTTCAGACCCGACTTGCTTCTCCTGATACGCCACTCCGGTCCACTCATAGCCCATGGCGGCGGGTAACTTCTGGTCGACCATTTGTTCCATAATGGTGAGGGCCTGCCCAGAGCTATACCCAGGGGCCGCTTGGCCGGTGATGGCGGCAGAGGGATAGAGGTTATACCGCGTGACAATCTGCGGGCCCAACGAGTCCTTAACCGTCACCAAGGTGCCAAGAGGCACCATCTTACCTTGACGGGTGCGTACGTCGAGACGGCGAATATCATCCGGTTCGGCTCGAAACGCCGGATCGGCCTGCACTCGTACTTGATACGTACGGCCGAATTTATTGAAGTCGTTGACGTACGCCGACCCCAGGTACGCTTGAAGCGTGCCGAAGACGCTCCCGAGCGGGATATCGAGGTTTTTCGCTTTGACGCGATCGACATCGGCAAAGAGTTGCGGCACGTGAGAGCGGAAACTGCTATAGAGTCCGGTCAACCCTTGCTGGGCGTTGCCGTCTTGCACGAGTTCCTTGGTCACTTGTTGCAGGGTCATTGAGCCAATCCCACCACGGTCTTGCAGCCGGAGGTCGAACCCACTCGCATTGCCGAGCCCACTGATCGGTGGCGGCGCGAACGGCAGGATGATGGCTTCTTGAATCTGCTGGTACCGGGCGAATAGACTCCCGACGATCGCGTTGGCATGCAAGTGGGGCTCGGTGCGTTCCTCCCACGGCGTCAGCGAGATAAAAAAAGTTGCGACGTTGGAGGCGCTGGTGCCCGACAACAGGGAGAAGCCCCCGACCGCGGTGGCGTGTTCAACCCCAGGGGTCTTGGCCAGAATCGTATTCACCTGATCGATGACCTTGCTCGTCCGTGATTGTGATGCCCCATCCGGAAGCTGGATATTGGTGAAGAGAATACCCTGGTCTTCTTTTGGCAAAAAACCGGTCGGCAACCTCATCATGCCCCATCCTGCCACGGCCACAATGACCACATACAGCACGACCATCAAGGCGCTACGTCGCAACATGGCGCGGACCACCCAGGAATAGGAAGTCGTGCCACGCTTGATGAGCGCATTGAACCCGCGAAACAGCGGATTGCGCCGGGTTGAAGACGGCCGCAACACGAGCGCGCTGAGCGCGGGGCTGAGGGTAAGCGCATTCAAGGTGCTGAACACGGTCGCCGCCGCAATGGTCAAGGCGAACTGCCGGTAGAGTTCCCCGGTGAGCCCCGGGAGAAAGGCAGCCGGAATAAATACCGCCATGAGCACCAACGAGGTGGCAATCACCGGGCCGGATACTTCCTCCATCGTGCGTAGCGCCGCCTCTCTAGGACTCAGGTGATGGTCATTCATCAGACGGATGACATTTTCAACGATGACAATGGCGTCATCGACCACAATGCCAATCGCCAACACCAATCCGAACAGGGTGAGCATGTTAATGGAAAATCCCAGCAGCCCCATCACGGCAAATGTGCCAATCAGCGAGACAGGAATGGTAACGGCTGGTATCACCGTGGCGCGCCAATCTTGAAGAAAGAGAAAGATCAGACAGAAGACCAAGACGGCCGCAATGAACAGGGTCTCATACACTTCGTTGATGCTGGCCGCGACAAATTTGGTGGTGTCAAATGAAATGGTATAGTCCATGCCTTGGGGGAAGGCTTGCTTCAGCCGGTCTAGGGTCCGGCGAATCCGGTCGGCGACGTTGAGCGCATTGGCCCCAGGAAGTTGAAAAATGGCTAGACTGGCGGACGGTTTGCCGTCCAATAGCGAAAACATGTCATAATTTTGTGCCCCCAGTTCCACCCGCGCGATGTCTTTGATCCGGGTCACCCGGCCGTCTTCGTCGGTTTTGACAATAATCTGCTCAAATTGACCTACTTCACTCAGACGGCCAAGAGTGGTGACGGTATATTGAAAGGTCTGGTCCTCCGGCGCGGGAGGCTGACCAATCTGGCCCGCCGCCACCTGGACATTTTGCTCACGTATGGCGTCGAGCACATCCTGAGTCGTGAGGTGGCGGGACCTGAGCTGGCGCGGCTCCAACCAGATGCGCATGCTGTAATCGCTACTGCCGAAAATCGTAATATCACCAACCCCCTGGATCCGGCTTAACTCATCTTGCAAGCGCAACGTGGCATAATTGCTCAAATAGAGACTGTCGTATTGCCCTTCCTCTGCAAATAAACTGACCAGGAGCAGAATATTGGGGGACTGCGGCTTGGTGGTGACGCCCTGTCGGATGACCACCTCCGGTAGCGACGCGGTGGCAATGTTGACACGGTTTTGCACCAACACCGCCGCTTGATCGAGATCCGTCCCCACCTCGAACGTAATCGTCAGCTTGTACACGCCGTCACTGGACGAGGTCGAGGCCATATACAACATGCCTTTGACGCCGTTGACCTGCTGTTCGATCGGCGCCCCCACAGTCTCGGCTATGACCTGAGCACTCGCGCCGGGATATATCGCCTGCACCCGCACGGTCGGTGGTGTAATCTCGGGAAATTGGGCAATCGGCAATCCGCGAAGCATGACCACCCCGGCAATGACGATCACAATGGAGAGAACCGTGGCGAAAATCGGGCGATAGATAAAAAAGCGGGAAAACATGGGCGGTGTCTCTTAGGGTGACGGGTTGCCGGATTGAACGCGTGACACGATCTCCTGACGCTCGGGGGTGACGGTTGCTCCTGGTCGCGCCCGCAACAGCCCCTTGACCACCACCCAATCATCTGGCTGCAATCCCTTCTCAATGACGCGCATCTGGTCAATCGAGGCCCCCACTTCAACCGACCGGTGTTCGACGACATTCTCCTTGTTGACCACGAGCACATAGCGACCGCCTTGGTCGGCACCCAACGCGCGCTCGGAGACAAGCAGCGCTGCTTCCCGCTTGTTGATGGGGGCGCGAATGCGGATGAACATACCCGGCAAGATGGGGTGAGGGGCGGGATTGGTGAAACTGCCTCGCAGGAGAAACGTACCGGTATTGGGGTCGACGCTCTGATCGACAAAATCGATCCGGCCTTCGTGGGGATACCCGTCTTCATTCGCCAGCCCGAGGTGAATCAAACCCCACTCTTCCTGTTTTTCCAGCCCGTCAGCCCGCCGTTC
This sequence comes from Nitrospirales bacterium, assembly GCA_965247845.1. Lineage (GTDB taxonomy): Bacteria > Nitrospirota > Nitrospiria > Nitrospirales > UBA8639 > Bin75. The sequence goes on from OZ252040.1 coordinate 1,582,252, forward strand.
CGGATACTGCTGTCGTAAGTGGAGGAGATCCCGTTCGTTTAAACTAAAATAGGCCAAAATCGGGTCGTATTGCACCAGCGTGGTCAAGAGCGTATTTTCGCCTGCGCCCACCAGGTTTCCCACGCTCACCAAATTGCGCCCGACCCGTCCATTGATTGGGGCGCGGATCTCGGTATAGCTGAGATTCAGCTCGGCTTCTTCAAGGACCGCCCGCGCCGCCTCGACATCCGCTTGTCCCATATACAGAGCCGCTTTGGCTTTGACGAACTCTGCCTTCGGCGTTGCCTTTTGCTTATAAAGCGTTTTGAGACGCTGATAGTTCTCCTGGGCCAATGCGAGCTCTGCTCGTTTGCGGATCAGATTGCTGGCTGCCTTCTTCACCTGAGTTTGAAACGGTCTGGGGTCGATCACGTAGAGCAAGTCGCCTTTTTTCACGTCGGTTGCCGCTTCAAAATGAACACGTTTCAAAAAGCCTTGTACGCGCGCCCGAATTTCGACGAGTTGCACCGCCTGAGTGTTGCCGGTGAATTCAAGGTAGTCCGTGACATCGCGCTGTACCGGCTGACTGACGGTCACGGTGGGTGGGGGTGGCGCCACATAGTCGTTGGAGGAAGGTTTGCAAGCGCTGATCGTCATTCCAGTGAGCGTACTCAGGAGAACGAGAGCGACGGTGGTCCATGGCTTCGGCTTGAGGGGTTTCATGATCGTGCCACCTGTTTGAAGGGCTTCAATGACGTAACGTGATTCTAAGAAGACGTGTGAGGCCGGGCTTCAAATGATCCCCCGAGCGCCAAATGCAAATTGACGCGCTGCTTCAACCGCTCCACTTGCACTTGAAGCAAGTCGTGACGCGCCGCAAAATACTGCTTTTTGACTTGGTTCAGGCTCAGAAGATCGATGTCGCCTGCGTTATAGCGCAATTGGGTAATGCGGACAGCCTCGGCCAACTCCCCAACCACGATCGTCAGGCGCTCCTCTCGCACAGAGAGGACCCCTTCATTCGCCAGCGCCGTTTCAACCTCCTGAAACGCCGTGAGTGCGGTGCTGGCATATGCGGCTAACGCTTGTTCTTGCCGGGCCGTGCTGATTTCAACATCGGCCTGGCGCCGGCCGCCGTCAAAAATCGGCGAGAGCAGATTGGTGCCGAGGGTCCACGCCACATGAGAAGGGCTGAGAATATTCCCGAGCGAGCCGCTCGCCCCACCGATTTCGCTGGTCAACGCCAGACGCGGGAGCTGGGCGGCCCGGGCGGATTGCGTCCGGTTAAAGGCCGCCGCCACTTGGCGATCCCTCGCGACCAGGTCAGGTCGTCGCTCTAATAGCTCGGATGGCAAACCGACTGGCGCCGGACCGGGAATCGCGGTCAGGGCATTGGCAACCTTCAACTCAGCCGCGGGGTAATGCCCCAGCAGCACTTCCAGACTGCGCACGGCCATCTCTAAATGGCCTTGATTGCGCGCCACATTCTCTTGCGCTCGCGCCACATCCGCCCGCGCCACATTGAGGTCGACACGAGACACCGCGCCCGCGTCAACTCGCGCCTGCACCACGTCTTGAGTCCCGCGTTCGATCGCGAGCACATCCTCCTCCAGGGCGAGTTGTAATTTGTTTCCCACTGTCACGAACCACGATTCGGCGACCTGAGCGGCAAGTGACTGGCGCGCAAACTTAAAATCAGCCGCTGCGGCGATCGCATCCAGAGCTTCTGCCTGCTTTGCGCTACGCAGCCGTCCCCAAAGATCGACTTCCCACGACACCTGGAGCCCTAAATTCACATTGCTCTGAACTTTGCTGGAATTCACCGTGCCGGAACCAGCTGAGCCAGAGCCCAGGTCAACTGTCGGTAGGAGATTGGCCCCGGCTTGGCGCGCGCGCGCTTCGGCTTCAGCCACTTTAGCGGCGCTGCCCCGGAGATCGCGATTGTTTCGTAGGGCTTCCTCAACCAGCCCGGACAGTCGTGGGTCTTGGAAGCTTGCGAGCCATCCGTCATCCACAAGACGCGGCTCCGCGTCTCGTCCGGCTTGCCACGTATTCGCAATCGGGAGAGCTGCCTGCTGGCGGGCGGACGGGGCCTGAGACATGGCGCAGCCGGCGAGCAGAGCGACCACGCCAAGGAGGACCAAACTGAGAACGTATCTGAAAAATCGCATCATGTCTTTCTTCCTACAGCGGCGTGCGCCTATCTTCATTAGGGGCCATGTGCTTTGTCAATAGTCTTCTCATGTCCTTGGCCACCCAAGCGGCGCTCACGCCGTCCTGTGTGTGTTTGGCTATCCGCCGTCAACAACATCTCATTCAATTTATCCACGCACAATACCAGGACGAATTTTCTATCGTGGGCTTAGGGAATCCTGAATTTCTTGACAGAATGCGAGAAACTCCTCTAGCATATTTCGTTTGTGATAGGCGCGTAGCTCAGGGGGAGAGCGCTACCTTGACACGGTAGAGGTCGGCGGTTCAATACCGCCCGCGCCTACCATCCTGTTGCAGGCCATTGTGGGAGATGCAGAAGCATGTCGGTTTCTATTGAAGCGGAAAAAGTCCAGAGCGAACGGATAGAAATATCCTTGCCGGGGACCGGCACGAAAACCTTTCAGGCTGGGGTCACGGCTCGTGAGGTGTTGACGGATATGACAGGGCCTCTTCCACCGGAGGTGTTCGCCGTGAGGGTTGCGGGCGAACCCAGTGACTTGAGTGCGCCCCTGACAAAGAGCGCCACGCTGGAGCCTCTGACCTTTACGTCGGATGACGGGAAGGAAATTTATCGACACAGCAGCACCCATATTATGGCTCAAGCCGTGAAAGAAGTGTTTCCTTCCGCCAATCTCACGATCGGACCGGCTATTCACGAAGGCTTTTATTACGACTTTTCCTTTGAACGGCCGTTCACGCCGGACGATCTCGAGAAAATCGAGGCGCGGGCGCATGAAATTATTCAGAAGAATTATCCTGTGCAACGCCTTGAGATGTCGAAAGAAGACGCGATCAAGCTGTTTCGAGAAAAAGGGGAAAAATTTAAAGTCGAGATTATTCAGCAGATCGAGGATGAAGCCGTCTCTCTTTACCAGCAAGGCGATTTCATCGACTTGTGTCGAGGCCCGCACGTGAGCGCGACCGGTCAAGTGAAAGCCTTCAAGTTGTTAAACGCCGCTGGAGCGTATTGGCGAGGGGATGAACGCAATCCCATGCTTCAGCGAATTTATGGGACCTCGTTTCCAACCCAAGCGGAACTGGATGCGCATCTCCTGAAGCTTGAAGAAATTAAACGCCGCGATCATCGGAAACTCGGCAAAGAACTGGATCTCTTTAGCAGTCCGGAGGAAACCGGGCCGGGCTTGATCCTCTGGCATCCCAAGGGTGCGCTGGTTCGGTCATTAATAGAAAATTTTTGGCGCGACAGCCATGTGAAGCACGGCTATGAACTGGTCTATTCTCCCCACGTCGCTCGGTTAGAGTTGTGGAAAACCAGCGGGCATGTGGACTATTACAAAGAGAATATGTTCGCGCCCATGAGCGTCGATGCCGGTGAGTACCAATTAAAACCCATGAATTGTCCGTTCCATATCATGGTGTACAAGTCTCATTTACGGAGCTATCGGGAGCTTCCCATTCGCTATGGTGAATTGGGAACGGTCTATCGATACGAGCGCTCAGGGGTGCTGCATGGACTTATGCGGGTTCGCGGATTCACACAAGATGATGCGCATATCTTCTGCCGTCCGGACCAAATAGAATCCGAAGTCAGAAAAGTCCTCGATTTCACGATGTTTGTCCTCCGGCGTTTTGGGTTTACGGAGTTTGCGTTGTATCTTTCCACGCGACCGGAAAAAGCCGTCGGTGCCTTGGAAAAGTGGGACCAAGCCACGAAGGCCCTCGAAGCCGCTCTGAAGGGGAGCGGGTTTCCCTATGACATTGATCCTGGCGAAGGGGTGTTTTACGGACCGAAAATTGATCTGAAAATCCATGACGCGTTGGGGAGAGCCTGGCAATGCTCAACGGTTCAAATTGACTTTAATAATCCCGAGCGGTTTGGGTTATCCTACATCGGGGAGGATGGCGCGGCGCACCAACCGATCATGATTCATCGGGCGCTGCTGGGGTCCATCGAACGGTTTTTTGGCATTTTAGTTGAACACTATGCCGGGGCCTTTCCGACGTGGCTGGCACCCGTCCAAGCCATCGTGCTTCCCATTACCGACAAACAAACGGAGTATGCATCACACGTCCGGGATCACTTAGCGGCCGCCGGACTGCGAGTCGCGATAGACTTGCGAAATGAAAAAGTTGGGCTCAAAATCCGCGAAGCCGAAAAAGCCAAGATTCCCTACATGCTCGTCGTGGGGGACCGGGAGCGGGAGGCGAAGGCGGTCTCAGTCCGAAAACGCAGTGGGACCAACGTCGGGACTATGCTCATTACAGAGGTGCTGGATCTGATTCAACAAGATATGCCATTAGAACAATTGACCGGTTCATCTATTCACGAATGAGTAGACCGGTCGCCGCCAAACATCGGGTGAACCACCTGATTCGGGTTCCTGAAGTCCGGGTAATCGGCCCGGAAGGGGAGCAACTGGGGATCCTGAAGACGACGGATGCGCTCAAGCAGGCCAATGAGGGAGGGTATGATTTGGTGGAAGTCGCCCAAACTAGCACGCCTCCGGTCTGCCGGATTATGGATTATGGAAAATTCAAGTATGAGCAGAGCAAGAAAGAACACAAAACGCGCCAACATCAAAAGTCGACGCAGGTCAAGGAAATTAAACTTCGTCCGCGAACGGACAAACATGACCTCGAGACCAAAATTCGCCGAATAGTAGAATTCTTAGCAGAGGGGACCAAGACCAAAGTGACGGTCATGTTTCGAGGGCGAGAAATGGCGAACCAAGAGCTGGGTCGGTCGGCGATGGGAAAAATTCGGGAAGAGATCAAGGATGCGGGAACGGTTGAAATGGAACCCAGGATGGAAGGGCGTAATCTGTATATGATTGTCGCACCGAAAAGTTAGGGGAAAGAGCACATGGCACGCATGAAGTTAAAAAGTCATTCAGGAGCAGCCAAACGGTTTAAACGCACGGGAAGCGGAAAATTCATGAGGCGAAAGGCGGGCTTGCGACATATCCTGACCACGAAAAGCGCCAAACGGAAAAGTCGTCTGAACGATACGGTGGTGGTCGCGAAACCGGATCAGGCCTCTCTGGCCAGACTCTTACCCTATGCCTGATTTTTGAACACACGAAACCCGGAACCAAGCGTTTCGTTAGACGAGCAGTCACTATAAGTTCTCCAAGAGAGGTGGCTCAACAAGGCCACAAAGCAAGGCCCCTGAAAAGGGGAGATATTTTCACCATCCTGAAAACGAAGGGGTTCTAAGTCATGCCACGTGTCAAAGGAGGCCCTCAAACTCGCCGCCGTAGAAAGAAACGGTTGAAATTAGCCAAAGGGCAGTATGGGGCGAAAAGCAAACTATTTCGGACAGCGACGGAATCAGTCGATAAAGGCCAAGTCTACGCGTACATTGGCCGACGACATCGAAAAAGAGATTTTCGACGACTGTGGATTGCCAGAATCTCGGCGGCGGTCAAAGCGCACGGATTATCGTACAGCCGGTTTATCCATGAGTTGACCAAAGCCAATGTGGTCTTGAATCGGAAGATGTTGTCGGAGATGGCCATTCATGATCCGACAGGGTTTAAGTCCCTGACGGACATGGCAAAAGCCTCAGCCTAACCCGTTCAATACGCGGGGAAGGGTATGAGTGTGCGCGCCTGCCTGCTTCTCACCCTGTGCCTGGTTACGGACTGTCGGCACACAGCCAGTCCACGTCAAGCTCGAACACCGAGATAGGCACGGAGATGCCCCAGTTCTCCAGGACTTCCGGATGTAATTCGCCAATCAATCCTCTGGATTGCCCTTGGCAGAGAATGCGTCCTGCTCGTCCGTCGAGGAAGGATCCGTGGCTCAGGGGCTCGAGTTCATAGTCCTTCACTAAATAAAACATCAGCACATCCAAGCAGGTATGCACTTCGGAAAAATTCGCATTGGGATGGGCAATGACGATCCCAAGTCGAATTTCGGTTCGTGACCCGAGTTCCTGACTCGAATCAGGAATCGCGACTTCACCGATTTCAAAAAGCCGATGAGGGTAAAACGCGCGAGGCGAGGCCGTCTCCACACGCAATAGCGAAGGCACGATCCAGGAGCGGAGACATGAAAAACTTTGTGACATGACGTTGTCCACTTCCACGACTTGGTCCGAGGCGGGTAGTCTCATCCGTTCAACAAGTTCTTCATGAGACAGTAGAATATTGGAAAAGATTTCCTGGAACCCCTGCCCGATCACGTGATCACGGATATAGTCAGACATCATCTCCAGAGACGATAACGAGCCCACGGTGAATTGGGCCGGCATCGCCGGGACAAAAGAGTCATACCCGCGACTGATTGCCACGTCTTCCGCCACGTCCACCGGATGCATGAAATCGCTTCGATAGTGCGGTAACCGCACCGCGAGTGTATGGCGACTCGCTTTGACTTCATACCCATAGGCCCGCAAGGTTTGTTGAACGAGTTCAGCGTCGAAGGGGAGCCCCAGAGCGGATTCAATGGCTTTCAGAGGAATTTTCTGCACGTCGCCGATGTCGCAGGGGGTTCTGATCGACTTGCCCCACCCCGTGTCATACGGATATTGAATGTCGATAGGGTCGATGGCGGCCCCCCGGTCGGCTAAATTCGTGGCAAAAATGTTGAGGGTCAAGAGGACCATTCTCATATCCGTGCCGGTCACTTCCACTAACAAGGCTGAATCGCCGGCGTGCACTTGCCCGATGTCCTGGCTATTAATGATGGGCGGAAAGGATAAAATTTGGCCTTCCGTATCCCACAGTAAAGGCAGCAGAGGCTGATCGGCGAGAATGGAACCGTACTCAATGCCTTTAGGATGAACCGTCAGGATATCCTGGAGGGTCAGTTTCTCGGAAAACCCAAGGGGCGTGAATCGGGCTTCCGTGGGTTTCATCAATCCATAGGTCACCGGAAACCGAATCTGGGAAAGGCGATACAGCCCCACCGACACGGTTTTTCGTTTATGTCCATATAGATCGGCAAGCTTCTCCTGTACCTGAATCAGTTGCGCCAAGCTTTCCTCGGTGACGGTGTACCCTGTGGCCGTACATGCCGCAACATACGGTCGAATCCGTTCGAGTCCTTCGGCCACCAGAATGCGCTGTTTGGGGCGGGCCTTGGTATGAAGAAAGGGATAGGCGGGCGGCGATCCTTGTAACTTGATCCGAATCTGTCGGGCAATCCCTTCCACGCTCCACAGATCCGGTCGGTTGCTATCCTGAAGCTCAAGCCGAATTTCGCCGGTAGCGAGGGTAAAGTCTTTTAATTCCCCTTTGACCAACGGCAACCACGACTCTAGTTGCTCAAGTGAGGTTGATTGGCCGAGAAGCTGTTCGAAATCTTTCTGAAAAATAGAAATTGTAGGCATAAGAGCATTATAAATTAGAGATTGGAGATTGTGGGTTGAGGATTTTCAAATCAACAATCCGCAATGTTTCACATAAACCGTCCGCGCAAGGTTCGAATTTTTTCAAGGTCGACGGAAAAGAGTTCGCGAATATCATGAATCCCCAGAGCCATCATTGCCATTCGATCCAGACCCAATCCCCACGCCACCACCGGCACCGTGACGCCCAGGGGTTGCGTGACTTCAGGCCGAAACAAGCCTGCGCCCCCTAATTCCATCCATCCGAGTTTCGGATGACGGACGTGCAGTTCCACGGACGGTTCCGTAAAAGGAAAATAGGCCGGGAAAAACTTGCTCTCCTGAGCTTGCGCCATTTCTTTAGCAAAGATGGTGAGGAGACCCAGCAGCGTTCGAAAATTGATATCTTCGCCAAGCACAATCCCTTCGACCTGAAAGAAATCCGTGGCATGCGTCGCATCGACCTGGTCATAGCGAAAACACCGGGCCATGGAAAAATATTTTCCGGGTACCAGGGGATTCGAAGCCAGGGTTCGAGCCGAAACCGCCGTGCCCTGGCTTCGCAGGATCAAGCGACGGGCCCGCTCTTTGTCATAGCGATAGCCCCAACCGCTTGAACCGGTTGGTCCGCCGTGCTCATGGGTGGCTGCCACTTGAGAAAGAAACGGTTCAGCGATCGTATCCGCGTGGGTCGGCGTTTTCACAAAGTAGACGTCGTGAATGGCCCGAGCCGGATGGAATTGGGGCATATACAGGGCATCCATATTCCAAAATTCGGTTTCGACCAAGGGGCCTCGCATTTCCTGAAATCCCATGCTGACCAATTTGTGTTTGACCAAGTCAAGAAATTCTCTGTACGGGTGCCTCCGTCCGGGAGCGACCCGCGGCGGTCTCAGGGTAATGGTGTATTTCCGGAAACGCTTGCTGCGCCATGAGCCGTCCTTGAGCATATCAGCCGTCAGTTGGGAGACTTCTTCCACTGCGCCCGCGTGACAGAGTTTCGCCACCGCCTTGCCTGTTTTGGTCGGGGTGTATTCGCGTTGAATGCGTTCCTCGATACGAAACGGCTCCTGAGCACTTCCCCGTTTCACCGAGTACTGGCGTAAAAGGGTTTGTTGGTCCGGCGAAAAGGACAGAAGTTCTTGACGGCTTTCCTGTAACTGGTGAAGGAGATGTTGGAGCTTCTCAACAGTGGGGCTTGGCGTATCAGTGGTTTCAACGTGGCCTCCGGCCCCTAAGGAAATGGCGCCTTCTTTTTTGAGAAGACCAATGGCTCGACTGAGTTCCGTGGGAGGGAACGTGTCCAGACCCTGTAAATCTTTCACGGTGAACGATTGCCCTTCCTCAGCCCCTTGCCGACACGTCTTGACGATCCACTCAAGTGGAGAACCGGTTTCCAGATACCGATGCCCTACCTCCGTCAAACCCACCCAGGCCGTACTGAGTTCAGAATGGATACAGACCAACTTTTTTGCTTGAAGCCACCCCAGAGCCATACTGACTTGAGAAGGCTCCAATTGAGAGATTTCGTGTAATGACGAATCAGAGACCGGCTTATCGGCAGATTGATCAAAAGCCGCGAGCAGGCTGATTTCGAGAGGATGCAAACTGTCATACACGGCCGTGCTCTGCATGTGATTACTGAGATGGGAGTTCGTGGGCAATGGTGCGGAATGCGGAAATCGTGTCGGAATAATTCGGGCTATGAAAAATCGCCGACCCCGCGACTAAGACGTCAGCTCCGGCTTTGAGGACGGCAGCGGCGTTATCGACTTTGATCCCGCCATCCACCTCAAGCAAGGCCCGGCTTCCGGTACGATCAATGAGCTGTCTGGCTCGACGTATTTTATCTAAACAGGCAGGGATAAAGGTTTGTCCCCCAAACCCTGGGTTGACCGACATGATCAGCACCAGGTCGACCTCCGCGATGACTTCTTCGAGAGTGCTCAAGGAGGTCGAAGGGTTGAGTGTGACGCCGGCCTTGACCCCATGCTCTTTGATGCATTGAATGGTGCGGTGCAAATGGGGACAGGTTTCCGTATGCACCGTGAGATAATTGGCTCCGGCTTGAGCAAAGTCGGCAATGGTGGCATCCGGATTCGTCACCATGAGATGGACATCCAAGGGGAGGGCGGTCACCTTTCTAAGCGATTCGACAATGGGAGGGCCGATCGTCAGGTTGGGCACAAAATGCCCGTCCATCACATCCACATGAAGCAGGTCGGCTCCCGCAGCTTCCACGGCGGCGATTTCGTCGGCCAGATGCGCAAAGTCAGCGGAGAGAATCGAAGGAGCAATTTTTACGGTTGAGGGACTCATCTTTTACGTTCGCCGAAGTCGTGCAGCAAAAAACCCGTCCATATTGTGACGGAAACTGACTGTAAGGAAATCTCCGTCCGGGTTCGTTAGGGAGTGAGCATGCGGAGGAAGCCAGCTCGCCGATGATTCATGATAAAAATCTGGATGGTCTTGACAAAAACGCGAAACGACCTGGGTGGTTTCCTCAGGCTCCGTTGAGCAGGCACTATAGACCAAGACTCCACCTCGTCTCAAGTGAGGAGACGCCTGTCCTAAGATGTCCAATTGGCGTTCCCCATGCCAATCGAGTTGAGAGGAAGTTTTCTGCCATTTCGCTTCGGGATGGCGACGGAGCACCCCTAATCCTGAACAGGGCGCATCAACCAGAATCCGATCAAACTCCTTCTGTGCCCAGGTGTCGTGAAACGATGAGGATGCAGGGGTTGCCTCGTAGGAGATCTCGACCGGTTTCACACATGTGATCCCCAGGGTGTGCAGATTCGATTCCAAGCGTTTCAGACGCTGAGGGTCTCGATCGGTTGCCACGATCTCCCCCTGATTCTGCATTAACGCCGCCATATGCGAGCATTTTCCTCCAGGGGCGGCACACGCATCCAAGACACGGTGCCCAGGTTTGGTATCCAACAGCAGAGGAACCAACTGGGCCGCTTCATCCTCTACATAACACCAACCCTCCTTTAACACGGACAAGGTCTGTAACGACCCGCATTTCTCCAGGATGAGTCCTTGGGGGCTGATAGACGTCCGAGCAACCGTATACCCTTCTTCGCAAAGCCTGGCTTCAAGTTGCTCACGAGAACAGCGAAGCGTGTTAGTTCGCAACGTCAGGGGCGGGATGGTGACGGTATGCCGGCACATCGCTTCCGCCAGGTCGAGCCCCCAGCAGTCGATCCAGCGTTGCGTCAACCAGTTCGGGCAAGAGTACTTGATGGACAACCCGTTCACTGGGTCGTGAGCGATATCCGGCCATTCGAATTCCTTCTGTCGAGTCAAATTCCGAAGAATGCCATTCACCACTCCACGCCAGTCCCGGCCTTTGACCCCTTTGGCGAGTTTGACCGATTCGTTCACGGCAGCGGAAACCGGGATTCGATCTAAATACCGCATTTGATAGACGCCGAGACGGAGGATGGCCGCCACGACTGCCGGCAGCCGATGAACGGGACGACTCGAAACGGCATTCAATTGCCAATCCAGCGTCGCTCGATGGCGGAGTACCCCATACACGAGTTCAAAGGCCAAGGCCTGGTCTTCGTGTGACAGCTTCGCGTGCGTGGCGAACGTGGTAAACGCCTCATCGGCAAAGCAGTTTTGGCGTTCGACGGCCAAGAGGGTTTGAAGGGCCAGCAGCCGGCTGGGCGCCGTGTGCCGAGCAGAAGAAGGTTGGAAGGAAGTCATGAATACGCTTCACCTTCCCATAGTCTTATCGAGGACGGGAATACGTTATCACGGCTGCTTCCCGTTCCCAAAACAGGAACAGGCGTTTCTTTTCAATGACTATAAAGGTCACCTCCCATCCCTGTCGGCCGAGTTCGTTCATCTGTTCTTCCATCTTTTCAACTGGGAGTTTGCTGGCTCCGAACAATAGGCTCCCGATTACGCCTTCGACGACAACCTCGACCTTATATTCACGTGCCATGGTCCTTCCTCCATTTCAGTATTTTTTTTGTGAGGTATCACGGTTAGAGGGAAGAGCCGCTGAGATTAAGAAATGTTCCGCAACCGTCCTCTGGTGGCGGTCAGTTGACTCGCCAACTTGATCGCTTCCACAAGGCTTTGGGGATCGGCCTTTCCTTTGCCGACGATATCATAGGCCGTGCCATGATCGACCGAGGTGCGAATGATCGGCAATCCGACCGTGAGGTTCACACAGCGACCAAACGCCACGGTTTTGAGAGGGATCAGCCCTTGATCGTGATACATGGCCACTACCACGTCATACGCTCCGCGAACCGCAGCTCCAAACAAGGTATCGGCCGGGAGGGGAGCAGTAGCTTGAATGCCGGCGCGTTTAGCAAGACGAACAGCCGGCGCAATGCAGTCTTGCTCTTCGCTGCCGAACAACCCATGCTCGCCTGCATGCGGATTGAGGGCCGCCACGCCGATACGAGGCCGAGGGATCTCGAAATAGTCTTTCATGGCGCGATGAGCGAGTCGAATGGCCTGAAACACGCGTTGGATCGTCAAGGCTTGGGGAACCTTCCTGAGCGCCAGATGCGTCGTCACAAACAGAATTTTTAATGGCCCGCCCATTAACATCATCCCAACCTGTTTCGTGCCCGTCAGATCGGCGAGGAGTTCCGTATGCCCGGGGTACGGATACCCGGCAAGGTGAAGGGACTCTTTATTGATAGGAGCCGTAACCATTCCCGAGACACGGCCGGTCTTGGCCAACTGCACAGCCGTTGTAATGAACTCAACCGAAGCCGCTCCGGGGCCCTGGGCGGGGTGGCCTGATCGAACTCGGCCCAATGGAATTTTCAAAGGATCACAAACCGGAATATGGCCTCTGGGAATGGCTGGCCCGTCTTCCCATCTGTGATCGCCATGTAAGGGGACAACCGTGAGGGAAGAGGAAAGCCGACGGGTTTCCCGTTGTAAAACCGGAACGGATCCGATCACGATGGGACGACATGCGCGCCACACAACAGGAGAAGCCAGTGCTTTGACAATCACCTCAGGGCCAATCCCGGCCGCATCACCCATGGTAATAGCGAGAAAGGGCCTTTGGTGTGTTGGAGTCTTGGGCATGTGTTAGGAAAGCTTCTGCATCACCTTTTCGATGACCTCTTGAACCGGGACGCCGGTTTTTTTGGCAATGGCTTGGCAGTCCTGAAATTCTGGCCGATACTTGATGGTGTTGCCCACGTGAACGGTTTTCACACGAACGCGGCCTTGTGGCAGACGGATCGTTTTCATTGAACGGGAAAGCGTGGTCCGGCTGATGAGTTGGCTTCGTACCCCAAGGGTTGTGGTTTCACGAAACAGCAGTTGCGTCAGCCTTCCGGCATGCTCGGGGTGGGCCAAGACCGTGAGGATGATCCCTGGCCGATTCCGCTTCATGATAGTCGGGGTCAAGCTGACATCAAGGGCGCCGTGCTCAAACAGGCGTTCCATGACCGCTTCGTAAATTTGAGGGTTCATGTCGTCGATGTTGGTTTCTAACTGGATAACCTGGTCAGCCTCAAACGAATCCGTTGACGCAGGAGTGGCCAGAAATACGCGCAACACATTCGGCCAGTCGTGTGGATTGGCTGTGCCTGCCCCGTACCCAACGGAACTGGGCACAACAGGCGGAAGCCGGCCAAAGGTTTGCGTCAGGGTGGTCAGCAAGGCCATCCCGGTAGGAGTGGTCAATTCCATCACAGGGCCGTGGGAATAAATGGGATACCCTTTTGCCAATTCGGCAACCGCAGGCCCGGGAATCGGCAACGCGCCATGGGCACTGTCGATCGTTCCAGCCCCAACATTGACGGGAGTCGCGCTGAAGGTCTTGACCCCCAGTTCATGACATCCGAGAAGGCTCCCCACGATATCGACCAAGGCATCGATCGCTCCCACTTCATGAAACGAGACGGTTGCCGGGTCTTGCCCATGCACTGTTCCTTCTGCGTTGGCTATGCGTTCGAAGACCGCAAGAGCTTGTTTTTTGACTGTGGGAGGCAAACGGCTTGTGGAAAGAAGCCGTCGGATTTGCGGCCAGGAGCGATGTGTCTCCTGGACCCGCGGGATAATCACCTCCACTTTCGTCGCGTGGATCACCCCGCGGTAGACTTTTGAGACGCGGAGACGGTATCCAGAAAGAGGAAGCGCTTTGAGGCTTTGTCGTAGAGCTTTCGGCGAAAGTCCTACATCCACGAGGGCCCCTAACGTCATGTCTCCGCTGATGCCGGAAAAACAATCAAAGTGAAGATGCATGAGGGTACTTTACCATGTTGTTCAACCCGATGCTTCAGTCGATGCCCTGAATAGGCGTCATGCCTCGCCGACGGCATGTACGTCCATACGAAAATTTTTAGGAAATGGCAAGTCGTTTATTCCCAACACGCCCAGGGGGCTCTTATTGTCCGCTCCTTTGTCTGGACTCCTGCACAATTTCATGTAGAATCACGGTAAGGGATTTACGGCCCACTCTTGCACGTCTGATATGATCAACTCTCGTCTGCCTCTCATCAGCCTGATAACGCTTTTGGCTTTTGTGCTTGCGCCGGCAGCGCTTGATGCCAAACGGAAAAAGCGGATACATCAGCCTTCACTCAAAATCGTGGACATCACGACCTCGCCAGTGCCCTTTGCCACGGGGCATGGGCCCATGGCCATCACGGTGGCCGTAGAGTTGCCCAAGAATGTACGTCGGTTTGATTTGCTCGAAGTCGCTTCCCTCATCAGTGTTCCTTCCAAGCGTTCTATTCGATTTTTAGTGAGCCGACAACCTCTGGAAACGGTGGTCATCGAGGACGGGAAGCCTCGCATGAAGACCACCCTACTCTGGGATGGGAAAGATCAGACCAGGCAGTATGTGAGTCAAGGAACGTATTCCTATGAAGTCCGAGCCAAGTTGATGGACAATGAGGAAGGGTTTGCCAAGACCAAAGTCGTCTCACTGTTTGCGAGAGGAACGCTCGAAGTGTCTTCTCCTCAAGCCCTCGCCCGGCACCCCACGCACCTCGAACATGTTCCATTTGTTTCGGATGACACGTTTTCGGAGCCCCTGGATGAAGAAGGCGAAGGCTCAGACGTATCGGATCAACTTGACAATGCCGGGGCTGCCGAAGGGGTTGAGCAACAGGACCGTGAATAGAACCCGGCGGCGATTATGGCCGATCGACCAGGGTGTTGATTCGATGCGCTAAATGGCCGGCTCCAAACCCGTTGTCGATATTCACCACGCCGATTCCACCGGAACACGTATTCAACATCGTGAGTAAAGGGGCCAGCCCTCCAAAGTGCGCGCCGTAGCCTCTACTGGTGGGCACGGCAATGAGAGGGGTTTGCACCAGACCAGCCACCACACTGGGCAGGACGCCATCCATGCCCGCGACGACGATCAACACACGCGCCCGTTGGAGACGAGCAACCTGATCGAACAATCGGTGGACCCCGGCAACCCCCACATCAAAAATCGTGTCCACGGCACTTCCCATCGTCATGGCGGTCACCTTGGCTTCTTCCGCAATCGGGATATCCGCCGTGCCGGCGGTCACAATCACGATATCGCCTTGAAGCGGGTTGGGAGTGGACTGAATCACCACGACTCGTGCCGCTTGATGATACACCGCTTTCCGGCTCACTCGTTTGAGCGCACGCGCGATGGTGGCATCGGCGCGTGTCGCGAGCACGGGATTTTTGTGTTTGAGCAACCCCCTGGTAATCGTAAGGATCTGCTTCTCGGTCTTCCCTTCACAGAGAATCACCTCCGGTGAGCCATGACGGAGCGCGCGATGGTGATCCAGCTTGGCAAATTCCAAGTCCTCATAGGGAAGGGTGCGCAGTTGTTCAAGCGCGTTCGCAACCGACACCGATCCGGTTTGAACCGACCGCAGGAGAGACTCGATAGTCGAGGGGTGCATGGTGGTGAAAAGGGATGAGGTCAGCGAGGGCCGCCGAAACTCGTGAAAGAGGTTTCTTCTTTGGCTGATCGTGACATCAAATCAGCGACGATTTGCTTGGGCGGTTTACGTTCGAACAACATCGCATGGACGCCTTGGACAATCGGCATCTCCACCTGAACCTGTTGCGCCAACGCCATGGCGGCTTTGGTGGTTCGAACGCCTTCGGCCACCGTGACGGTTTCGTTCAGAATGTCCTCCAACCGTCGACCCCGGCCCAATTGCAGGCCGACGGCATGATTGCGACTTAAGGAACCCGTACAGGTTAGCACCAAATCCCCTAAGCCTGAAAGGCCGTAGAACGTATGCACATCGGCCCCGAGCGCGACTCCCAGTCGAATCACCTCGGCTAACCCTCGGGCGATCAGCGCGGCTCGTGCATTCAACCCTAATTCCAGGCCATCCACCACGCCGGCGGCAATAGCCATGACGTTTTTGAGTGCTCCTCCCAATTGAGCCCCGATAAGATCCGTTCCGGTATACACTCGGAAGGACGCCGACATGAACACCATTTGCAGGTGAGCCGTGAGAGTGGCATCGTGACCCGCCAGCAAAATGGTCGTTGGCTTGTCTCGACTCACTTCAGCGGCAAAGCTGGGTCCTGTGAGGACGGTCATTCCTTGAGCCCAGTTAGACGGCAGGAGCTCGTTGAGGACCTGGGACATCAATTGATGCGAAGCTTCTTCAATCCCTTTTGACGCCACGACAATCGGAAGCGGATCGGAAAGGGAGGGTTTCAATTGCTGGACCACCGGTCGCATGGCGTGAGAAGGGACGGCCAGCACGATCAAGCCGGTGCCGGCAACCGCGTCTTGAAGGGAGTGCGTGGCCGAGAGCGCCTTGGGAAGGGTGATGCCCGGCAAAAACAAGGAATTTTCCTGTTTGAGATTGATCCCTTCGACCACTTCGTTCTCATAAGCCCAGAGTTTGACCGTAAGCCCCTGGTTCACCAAATGGCGAGCGAGCGTGGTGCCCCAGGCTCCGGCTCCAATGACCGACGCAGTGTGAATGGCAGGGTGAGAAGTCATCATCACATTCGTTCCATTATTGGGTCTTATTGGCTTGTACACATGCAAGGGCTAGTTGAGAAAAAACTATGGCCCTGCCAGAAGATGGTTTCTCTTATACCTTCGCTTCTTCCAGAACTGAAGACGCCGAGCGCACTTTAATTTTTCCCCGTTCTACCTGTGCGAGATCATACGCCTGCTGAAGCGCGAGCCAACTCTGCGCGGTTCCGCCAAATGCTTTTTCCAGCCGCACGGCCATCTCCGGAGAAATCCCGGCTTGGCCATTCAGGATCCTCGACAGCATATGCCGGGTAATCCCCAGTATCTTTGCTCCATCAGTCACCGTCAGTCCAAGGGCTTCGAGACAATCCCGCCTGATCGAGCGGCCCGGATGCGGTGGATTGTGCAGTCCCATGCCATGCTCCTTTCTAGTGATAATCAACCAACTTCACATCAAAGGCGTTACCACCTTCAAACCGAAAAATAATGCGCCAGTTTCCGGTGACCTTCACACTCCAAAACCCTTTTAACTCTCCTGTTAACGGATGCAGATTCCATCCCGGAAGGTTCATGGCCTTCACATCCTCGGCGACGTTCAACCGTGCCAGAATGTCGTCAATGATCGAAACCAGATGCGGAGTCAAGCCGGTAGGATCTTCCTTATAAAACCACCGTTTCAGGCCGCGATGTTTGATCGTCACAATCATTATGTGCACTGTTCATGAACAGTTGTCAATTGTCAATATAAAGTCAGGAGTGGCTGACTCGCGATGCCGGCACGGATGGCCGAATCAGAACGGATCGGAGGGGTGACAGCCAACTCGAATACACCTTATAGTACCACTCGGGCTGTCCAACAAATTTTGAAACCACTTGAAGTTCTGCTCCCCATGAATGGTCAAAAGACATGTCAGGCATGCGGGCATGAGTTGTCTTCGGAGGCCCGCTTTTGCCCCGGTTGCGGAAAGCGGGTTGTTCAGGAGCCGCAAGCTGAATCACGATCCAAGGAAATCCTGAATCTTCGGATCTTGTACGTCATGGCAGGGCTGTTGGTGTTGGCTGTTCTGTTTCCGCCGTGGGAGTCGCCGCCCGGCGACCCTCCGGCCTACCTGGGCATGCATTTTATTCTGTCGCCCCCGGAGCCCGAGGCTGTGGTGAGTCGCATCCTCCAAACAGTGGAGTTGGTGACGCTGGCCATCGGCGGCATGTATCTGGCTTGGTTGTTTCGGGAAAAACCCTGAGGAACCGCTGATTGATGGCACGATCGGGCGCATGGCGGTGTTGTGTCCTCGCTCAATCCTCGCCTATCTATCTGATATGGCTCGGGTTTCGCTGCGAGACGCCTTGCCCTGCATCCCGCTATCACCATCAATCAGAGGTTCCCTAACGCACTCGTCTATGTTCCCCCGCTGTTCAGAGCAGGTTACTGAAACATTGCCAGCAACTGTGTCGGTCTCTTGATGATTTTTCCCTTGGCGTCGACCGTGACGAGGGTGGCTGATCCTTCGACGATCAGACGTTGGCTGGTTTCTTCTCGAATCGTGTGGGAAAAGGTGGCGGCGGTTTTTCGTGATGCCGAGGCGACTGTTTCGATGTGGAGGGTCTCTCCATAATGCGCGGCCGAGCGGTAAAAGACTTCCGCATGGGTGACTAAAAAGTAGATGCCTTGATCCTGAAATTCTGCGACCGAGATCCCGTGTGAGAGTAAATATTCGGTCCTGGCTCGTTCAAAATATTTGAGATAGTTGGCGTAATACACCACGCCGCCACAGTCGGTATCTTCATAATAGATTTTGATGTTCACCGGAGTTACAACGTCATCTTCGGGAAGGCCGGCAAGTTGGGTTCGGTGACATTGGTCAGTTTGATGGCCACGGCATAGAACTGATGAAATCGGTCGGCTTTCGTGGTTTGAAATCCATGCCCCAGGACGCTCTGATGGACCGCATCCCACAAGGTTTTGATTTTGGCCCACTCGTTCACGAAGGTTTGTCCCATGGGATGACCCAGCCCGGCCAAGGCGCGGAATTGGGCCTGAAGCGGAAGGTGAAACTTTCCATCCACATCGCTGGCATAGCAGGTCCGACAAGGTTCCTGTAGATCTTGGGGTAATTTTTCAACCTGCACGTCCCAGCTTTTGATTTGATATTGGTTCCACAATTGGTACTGGGCATAGGCTTCCAGGGCTCGCAGTAACAGTTGGAGGGCCAAGTCGATTTGCTGATCTCGTTCCCCACGTCGTTTCACATGGGCGAGTAAATCATGAGCCACGGGGAGCTTGACGTCATCGGGGTTCATGACGATGCTTTCCAAAAACTTCAGGTTTTGTTTGACGCCGGCCAGTAATGAGGTCATGCCGGGCGGTCCTCCCCAAACCGAGGCTAACTCCAAGGCCTTGAGAGCGGTTTTGAGTTTGTCCCAGGCATCTCGGTATTTGAAGCCTTCCCAGGAGGCATAGCCATCGGCCAAATTCGCCAGGGCGTGATACAGCGGTTTGAGGCTTCCTCCGACTAACGATTCGATTCGTCGAAACCGTTTGGCCGCCGAGGAAAACGCCCCTTGATTAAATAACAGGGCCGCTTCTTGTCGGGCCGGCACGGCTTCTTCATTCCAGGGATTCCCCTCTTGCCAGGCGAAGGTCTGTCCTCCGAACTTCATCATGTCCTTCTGGGCCGGCTCGCTCTCCGGTGTGGTCAAGCAAACGACTTGCGACGTCCACGGTCGGCTGGCGAGCGCCATCGCCGCGGCGATGGCCGGAGTGGCCCTGCTAAAGTCGACGACGAGTTCTCCGGGTTGCAGGCCCCAGGTCTTCAACATGTCGGGAAGGCTGTTGGTTAACGTTTGATGGACTGCGGTAAAACTTTCAGACTCTTCCGTGAGAATCCAATCCCATCGCTGCGGCATTTTGGTGATTGCCGGTTGAATGTCTGCTTCGATGGAGGCTTTCCGGGAGTCGGACACCACAAAACAGAGAAACTCCGGGACGAGCCGATTGATGCAGGCCTGTACCGGGATAGGATCTCCGGAAACCGCGATGAGTAACGCTTTGGTCCGATAATCCTCGCTCATAACGGCGAAACTATAGCATCGCCCCTGGCAAACTCCAAGCGTTGGGAATGTCCATTTTTTAACGGCCCCTGTTGAGATTTCTGGAGTGGGGGCCTAGAATCGCTCCCATGACGCCGGACCAAATTACACAACGATTTCAAGAAAGTGGGGAGGTAAAACTCCAATTTGTTCGAACCTATGCCGACCGGATCGCGCAGGTGGCGGACCTCATGGTCGAGGCCGTTCGGTCGGGAGGCAAGGTGCTGTTATTCGGCAATGGAGGAAGCGCCACGGATGCGTCCCACATTGCCGCGGAGTTTGTCGGGCGATATGATCGAGACCGGGTCCCGTTGCCTGCCGTGTCCCTGGCAGCGGATATAGCCGCCGTGACGTGTATTGCTAATGATTATGGCTATGCGGACATTTTTGCACGGCAGGTAAACGCGCTGGGTCGCCCGGGCGATATCGTGATTGCCATTAGCACCAGCGGGAACTCGCCCAACGTGTTGAAGGGCGTTGACGCAGCCCGGCAAAAAGGTCTGATCACCGTGGGGTGGACGGGAAAAGATGGAGGGAAGCTCGCCAGCCTCGTCGATCATCCTTTCATCGTGCCGTCGAAAGTCACCGCTCGAATCCAAGAATGTCACATCACGCTCGGCCACGTGTTATGTGAAATGGTCGAAGAGAAGATCGTTGCGCACACCTCGTAAAAACCCTTCCTCGGTCCGCCCCATCGACGTCTCTCGCCTGAAAACCTATTCGCTGAACACGCGTCGGAGCAAGGTCAAGGTAGCCGACTTTTCCGTTCCTTGGCAAAAGGGGCGATCGTTTGCCTCGTTTCTGTCGTCGCTGCCCGATGTCCTTGCGGTCAAGACCCTTCGGAGCCTGGCCCAAGACATTGTCAAAGCCAGGAAACGGGGCCGTCCCGTGATTCTGGGAATGGGCGCGCATCCCACCAAAGTCGGACTCAATCCCGTGATCGTGGACCTGATGAGACGAGAGATCGTCACGGCGGTGGCGCTCAATGGGGCGGGCGTGATTCATGATTTCGAGTTGGCGTTGATGGGTCATACCTCGGAGGACGTCGAAGCGGAAATCGATTCCGGCCGTTTTGGCATGGCGGAAGAAACGGGCCGAATGATTAATGAAGCCATCGTGGGCGGGGTGACGGAGGGATTGGGGATGGGAGAAGCCGTCGGTCAGTACATCCTGAAACAACGTAAACGGTTTCCGAATTGGAAAACGAGTCTTCTCGCGACGGGCGCGCAACTCGGAATTCCCGTGACCGTGCATGTGGCTGTGGGCACGGATATCGTGCATATGCACCCGTCGGCGGATGGAGCCGCGCTCGGCACGGGGTCGCTGCTGGACTTTCGAAAATTGACCGCAGTGGTTTCTCGAATGGAAGGGGGGGTCTACGTGAATGTGGGGTCTGCGGTCCTCTTGCCCGAAGTCTTTTTAAAAACCGTCACCCTCAGCCGCAATTTGGGGAAAGCGCTGAAGAACATTACCACCGCGGACATGGATTTTTTACCGCATTATCGACCGTTGACCAATGTGGTGAAGCGACCCACCCAAAAAGGTGGCCGGGGGTATTCACTCACCGGGCACCATGAAATTATGGTTCCCCTGTTGGCAGCTGCCGTCATAGAAGAATTTGAGCGCAAGCCGAGTTGAACCGCCGGTTTCTCCATTGCTCATGCAGAAAAAAATTCTTGTTGTTGATGACGATCCCGACATCATTTTGATGTTAACGGATCGCTTGGAGGCCTTGGGATATACAACGCTGGTTGCTGGTGACGGGCAACGCGCGCTCGAACTCTTGGAATCCGAGGAACCCGGACTCGTGTTGCTTGATTTAGAAATGCCTCGGATGACGGGCCTTGAAGTCCTGGAAAAATTGGCGAAGCAGGAGCATGCGGCCTCGCCGCCTCGTGGCGAAGCAGGGCAAGCGATCTTGTCGAATCGTCCTCCGATTATTGTGATGACGGCCCATGGGACGATTCAACGAGCCGTCGAAGCCATGAAGTGCGGAGCCGCTGATTTCCTCACGAAACCCCTGGATATCGATCACCTGACCTTGGTGATACAAAAGGCCCTGGATCGTGAGGCCTTGAAACGGCACGTCACCGTATTGCGCCAGGAAGTCGAATCCCGGTACAGCGCCATTGTCGCGGCCACGCCGGCCATGGCGTCACTCATTGAGCTGACTAAACGTGTGGCCGATTCGGATGCCACCGTTCTTTTGCTGGGAGAAAGCGGGACAGGCAAGGAACTCTTTGCAAGATCCATCCATCAATGGAGCAGACGGGCTGAGAGGCCTTTTGTCGTGATTAATTGTGTGGCTTTAACCGAGACCTTGCTTGAAAACGAATTGTTCGGTCATGAAAAAGGATCTTTCACGGGAGCGACGACGCAACAAAAGGGAAAAGTCGAGATGGCCGATGAAGGAACCCTCTTCTTGGACGAGATCGGGGACATGGCTCAGGATCTGCAAGCCAAATTATTGCGCCTTCTCCAAGATCGAGAATTTCATCGTGTGGGTGGGACACGCGTGGTTCGGGTCAATATCCGGGTGATCGCCGCGACGAATCGTGATCTGTCAAAGGCCGTGAAAGCAGGCAAATTCCGTGAAGATTTATTTCATCGGTTAAATGTGATCAGTTTTTCCATCCCGCCGTTACGCGAACGACCCGATGATATTCCTCATTTGGCCGATGTGTTTCTTCAACGCTATACCAAAGAGATGGGGAAGCCCGGCATGCAACTAACGGCGGCTGCCCTCCAGACCATGCGAACGTATCCGTGGCCGGGAAACGTGCGGGAGTTGGAGAATGCCGTGGCTCGGGCCGTAGTCTTGGGAACCGACCGCATGATCGGTCCCGAACATTTACGCCTCCCCTCGAATCATGAAGAAGAGCCTCAAGTCCGAGAGGCGAGCGATCTGCCCTACCATGAGGCGATGGAACACTACCGACACTTGCTGATTGAGCAAGCGCTGAAACGCGCTCATGGCAATCAAACCAAAGCCGCGGAAGCGCTGGGGCTCCAGCGCTCGTACCTCGCCCGCGTGCTCAAACAAAAACAGACAGAGGGAAAAGAGCAGAAAGGCGGGAAGTAGAGCCCGTCCTGATTCAACAGGTTGGGAGCGTAAAATAGAATTGGCTCCCGCTGCCCACTGTGCTTTCCACCCAAATTCGTCCTTGATGCAGTTCCACCAGACTTTTCGTAATTGCCAATCCTAACCCTGCCCCCCGCGCCTCTGTTGGCCCACTGTAGCTCCGATAAAAGCGATCAAACACATTGGGCACCTCTTCTGAGGCAATGCCGCAACCCGTGTCGGCGACGCACACTTGGATCGTGTGATCGTCCAGTGGTGTGAGCGAGATCGAAATGTGTCCGGATGAAGGCGTAAATTTAATGGCATTGTGAATGAGGTTCGTCAAAATCTGAAGAATTTTGTCTCGATCTCCCCGTACCTGAGCAAACTGCGAAGGGGCCATGGTCTGCAGAGTGAGGGATTTCTCCTCTGCCTGGGGGCGTAAATTGTCAAGGGCTTCTGTGGTCAATTCGGTCAGCGACACTTCAGTCAGTCGTAATTCCATACGGCCGGCCTCGATACGGGACAGGTCCAGCAGGTCGTTCAGCATTCGTGTCAACCGTTCGACATTATGTTTGACCCGCGTCAGATAAAAGAACTGCCGTTCACGTAATTCCCCGGT
Source organism: Nitrospirales bacterium (assembly GCA_965247845.1). GTDB lineage: Bacteria > Nitrospirota > Nitrospiria > Nitrospirales > UBA8639 > Bin75. The sequence continues at coordinate 1,605,443 of OZ252040.1, forward strand.
GAATCCGTCCAGCATGTTTTCCACGAGCCCTTTCACGGCGGTTAAGGGAGTGCGCAATTCATGGGATACAATGGAAACAAAGGCGGATTTGAGTTCATCAAGCTCACGAAGTTTTTCATTGGCCGCCTGGAGGGAGCTCGTTCGTTCTTGGATCCGGCTCTCCAGCCCCACATTCAGCGCTTCGATCTGGTGGTACGCTTCGGCGTTGTCCAGGGCAATGGCGACTTGATTCGCCACCGTCACCATGACTTGCAAATCATCGTGGGTCAACGCATGTTCCTGGGAGCGATTGACGGTCAGAGAGCCGAGCACGGTACCTTGGGCCTTGAGGGGAACCGAAATAAACGATTTCACATGAGCACGTTCAATCAATTGCCGGGTGAACGGATGAAGCCGGTCCCATTCCTGTTGGAGATCGCCGATTAACACGGGGCGGCCTTGCAGCAACACTTCGCCTTCGAGGCTGGCTGGATCCGTGACGGGTGTTTCCAAGGTGCGTGCATAGTGGACCACGTCGGGAGGTGCACCGAGAAGCCGGGCATCATGCGATATGTGGCGGTCGCGATCAAAAAACGCAATCATGACGCGCTCGTATTTGAGTTCGTTCATAATCGTGTGCAGCACTTTCTCCAGCAGCGCTTCCCGGTCGAGCACCGAACTGAACAATAACCCCGTTTGGTAAAGGGTGGTCAGTTGACTCACTTTATGACGGAGTTCCACGGCTGTGCGTTCTTGTTCAAGATAGGCTTCTCGAAGTTCCTCGTGGTGGGTATTGACAAAATCCACTTGTTCTTTGATCAAGGTTTCCTGTTCTTCCGCCTTCTTCTTGAGACGATACCACTGACCGGCAAACCACGCGCCGATGCCTGGGATGAGGGCCCCTACGCTTGCCTCCAACCAAGACAACTCAGGATGCGACCATCGGACATAGACGAAGGCCAGACTACTCGTGAACACCCCGATCAGGGACCACGCAAGGTGTTCAGAGAGAGGCTGGGCTGGCCAATGGAATTCCCATTCACAGTACTCATCTCCATCCGCAATGCATTGGCGGTCGTGGACACTGGCAAATCCTAGGTGGTGAACATGTTGCGGCACGGCCAGAAGGCCAGCCTTTGCGGCTTGGCAGATGATGTAGGCGCACCGTTTGCGGTAGGGGCCGAATTGCCGATAGACGTGGTCGGTAAATTTCATGCGAAGCACGGCCGAGCCATTGGTCACGAACCGCACGCTGAAATGGATGGACCCTTTGGCAAACTTTTCTCCGAAGTGCGGAAACATTTTGAAGATTTGTGAAACGGAAAACGGACGTCCCAAGGTTTGAATGATAGGAGAAATGAATTTGTTTTTGCCCATTTCGAATTGAAAGTGCGGGTCCTCGGAAATACGGATGCAAAACTCGCCGAGGTAACACACAAATTCATAGGAGTAACTATTCCAGGCATTGCGTAAAAACTTGGGGGTCACGTGATACGCGGGATCGGGTATCCGAGAATTGAGCGAATCGCAGAGGCGTGCAATCGCGTCACGGGCAGCGTCTTCCCCTTTTTTCTTGCCAACCTCTTCCTCCAGATATTCAAGATTCGCCTTGACCGTAATCCCGCTCACATCGCGAATCTTTTCCCCGTCAGGGGTGACGCCGAACGGACGAAATTCCATGAAGGGTCGGTCAAGAATAGACTGCGTTTTCGGAAACAGCGTCATATCGCGTGCCAAGAAGACCGAGGAACCATCACGAGCGCGTCAGAGGGAACCGGCCGTCTTGCTCCTACGCTGTGGGCTCGCGCTTCATTGAAATTTTTCCCTATGACTCCGGCGTTAGGCTTTACAAGAAACCGTATACAGTTTCCTGTCTTCCAGTCGAAGACAGGCCAACTCGTTTCCCCAGACACATCCGCCGTCCAACGCAATAACCCGTTCGTTTACGCACACCCCTAATGCCGACCAATGCCCGCAAATCACCGTTTCGGTTCGTTGGGTGTGAGGGGGAAGGTGAAACCATGGAGAAAGGCCGGCGGCGGCCCGCTCCGGCGGGCCTTTAAACGAAAGGTCGATGAGGCCGTCTTGGGAGCACATCCGCATTCTGGTCAAGACATTTGTGATAAGACCGAGGCGGGCTGGCGACGGCATGGTGTCGCGCCACCGGGTTTCCTGACTTCGGTAGATGAACGGTAAGCGCGTTTGATACCGTTCAGATCTGAGTGCGTCCTCCACTTCCCCGGCCAATCCCAATGCCTGGTCGACAGACCATTGGGGAAGGATGCCGGCGTGGACCAGCAGATACTCGCCTTCGCGATAAAGCATGGATTGACGGCGAAGCCAGTCCAACAATTCCTCTACATCAGGCGCCTGCAGGACCGATTGCAGCGTATCCTGTTTGCGGAGTTGTGCGACTCCGCAATGGACCGCCAATAAATGCAAATCATGGTTGCCGAGCACGACCACGCAACGGCCTTCGAGACCCTTAATAAAGCGCAACACTTCCAAGGAATGGGGGCCACGGTTGACTAAATCGCCCACAAACCACAGCCGGTCCGAAGAGGGATCGAATCGAATGAGATCCAACAGTTTTTGGAGGGGGGTCAGGCACCCCTGAATATCACCAATTGCATACGTGGCCATACGGGTTCCTTACAATGTATCCTTTCTCAGACCTTATCCAGAACCTGAAAATGGTGCAAGAGGAATTTGTCCTCGACACCACCACCTTGAATCCCACTAAAGGGGCAGGTACGATCACGCGGCCAGTGTTGACAGACACAGAGAGGGCCGTGGAAAGGAAGCGGAGACATGGAACGGATTCTTGAACCGGAAATCATGGATGGCGAAGAGCAGGTCCGGGTGTATGCGAACGCCGATTTCGCAGAAGAAAATCAGGGGTTTGTCAATCAATTTTTGGGATTGTACCCCGATGTCCAGGAGGGAACCGTGTTGGATTTGGGATGCGGCCCTGGGGATATTTCGATCCGGCTGCTCCAGAGTCGTCCAACCCTTCACGTCACCGGCGTGGATGCGTCCGGCCCCATGATTCATTGGGCGGAAGACGCCGTTCGTCAGGCAGGGCTTGAGGATCGGATCCATCTCATCTGTCAGCGATTCCAGGATTTGCAGTTAGACCGGCCGGCGGATGCCGTGATCTCCAATAGCCTCGTGCATCATGTGCCCAACGCTTTTCAGTTTTGGTATGCGGTGAAAACCTGCGCCAAGCCAGGGGCTCCGGTGCTCGTCATGGATTTGCTGCGACCCGAGACACCGGAGGAGGCTCAGGCCTTGGTCGATCAATACGCGGCTGATGAGCCCGAACAACTGCGTCACGATTTTTATCATTCCTTATTGAGTGCCTTCACCGAAGACCAAGTCGCGGCCCAGTTGGCGGAAATGAATTTCAGCCGCCTGCTGATCGACGTGCCCGACGATCGGCACTGGATCGTGTCCGGCCACGTGTATTAGCGGCACGTACATTCGATTCGAGTAGGGCCCTTTCGTTCCTGCCTGTCGTCCGATTTGCCTCGGACTTTCTTCAGCATGCCAGGAAGCATGAACAAGCATGACAATGCGCTCGATAATTGACATCACCCTTTATGGTGTGTATTGTACACATAGTGAAGAGTTCGGGCCTCATTCGGAAATTGAAACAAGATGGCTGGGTGCTACGGAATACGCGGGGGAGCCACTACCAATTCACGCACCCCAAAAAGTCGGGACGGGTTACAGTCAAACATCCAGCCAAAGATATTCCGATGGGGACGCTGCGCAATATCTATCGACAAGCCCAATGGAAGTGGGAGAACCGCTGATGCGATATCCAATTGTGATCCACAAAGACAAAAAGAGCGGGTACGGGGTCACTGTGCCTGATCTGCCAGGCTGCTTTTCGGCTGGTGATACACTTGAGGAAGCCATTGAATCTGTTCACGAAGCCATTGCATGTCACCTCGAGGGACTGCTTATGGACGGTGAGCCACTCCCCGAACAGAAGCCGCTTGAAGTCCACCAAGCCAGCAAGAACTATCAGAAGGGGATCTGGGCACTCGCCGACATCGACATCTCGAAACTCTCGAGCAAGGCCAAGCGGGTTAACATTACGATTCCGGCACGTGTGTTGGCGATTGTGGACCAGGCCGCGGCCCAGGAAGGGGATACACGGTCAGGGCTGCTCGCACGCGCGGCGCTGAGCTATGTGGAGCGGCGGTCGATAGGTCAATAGCACTATTCTCTTCTGCTACGATGGCGACACCTACGGGGTGAATCTGCCACAGCCTCTGTCTGCCGAGGGGAACAAGATAAGCGCAATGCACCTACTGTATTATGATGAGGTCAAATATGACCCACCAAAACAACCATCATTCTGGCTTGGCGGAGTATGTGCGGAGGATACTGCGATCCCTAATATTGAGGATGAGATCAACGCAATTTCTGAGGAGGTGTTTGGTTCTGCCCTTCTAAGCAAGGACACAGAGTTCCATGGGATCGAAGTCTGCCAAGGAAAGGGCCATTTCAAAAGCCGTAAACTCAAGGAGCGTATAGAATTGCTCAGCAAGTTACTCGCTGTGGCGGCTCGAGACGATGTATATCGGATTTACGTTCGTATCATTCCAGAGAATATCATCCCTTTACAAAAACTTAATCGTGATCCCGATGAGATTGCATTTATGTATTTCATAGTAAGCCATTCCGCCACCTCTTAATTGGTGACAACAGGTACGAGAATTGGATTGTCGCGTGTTGTAGCGGCGCACCCACCCGTCAAGGGTCTTGACTGAATGAAGACAGGCTCGGTAAAGTGAAACTGCCTGGTTGGGGGATCGTCTAGGGGCAAGACAACAGATTTTGGTTCTGTGAACCCAGGTTCGATTCCTGGTCCCCCAGCCATTTTCTTGTCGCGGCTTCGTTACTCAGATCCAACGATAATTCCTCGCTTCTCCGCGTCTGGACCCCCATCGCAGTTGATGATACTCGTTGAACCCAGGGTTTGGCTGGTACAGGTGGTGCCGTCACTCAACTGGTTGAATTGCGTGTTGCCCAACCGCTGACTCGAGGCGGAAAGACCATTGTCACAATTGGTGAAAGTCTGGTTCCCAATCTTCGTGGTCGTGCAGCCGGCTTCCACCTGGGGGGCATGGTCAAAAAAATCGGGAAGAGGATTATGGAGATGGCCCTTAGTCTCATCATGGCAGCTCTCCTTTTGCGTCGCCTCGTGAAAACAAAACTGCCCTTCAAGCGCGTCTTACCACTCGGAGGGCAATGCAATGAAAACCGGGAAAGAAGACGGGTTCTTTCAACGGTTACCCCATGGGCGTTCCTTCCTTTGTAAGGCTGTTGTGAGCCTACACAAACAGTAACTATTTTTTTAAAGCTTGTCAGAAAGCCTGCCTGTCACGGAACAGACGACCGGTCGAGCGTGCCCCTCGCCTTTCCCAAGGCTTGATCTCCAGGGCGCCAATCAGGTACAAGCAAATCTTCTGCAAGAAGCACAACCAGTTCCCCTCCAATGAGCGAGTTACCTCCCATTACCTATCAAGGTTCCGGGGTCGATACCGACCGAATCGTTCAATCCCTTACCGATATTACCAAACAGTTCAGGCAGACCTGGAAAATCCCCAACGGACAAATAGGTAGCGTTCGTCTGGACTTTGGGTTGTTCGCCAACATTATCGAGATCGGCGACAATAAGGGAATCGCCATGACCACCGATGGCGTTGGGTCTAAGGTTTTGCTTGCCCAACGAATGGGGAAATACGACACCATCGGCATTGATTGCATCGCCATGAATGTCAATGATCTGCTCTGCGTCGGAGCGACCCCCCTGGCCATGGTGGACTATATTGCCGTGCAGAGGCTTGATCCAGGCTGCTTACAGGAACTGGCAAAGGGGCTGACGGAGGGTGCCCTGCGTGCCGGCATCTCCATTCCCGGCGGGGAAATCGCGCAAGTCAAGGATGTCATTAAGAGTGAAGCGGGCAAAGAAGGAGAAGGGTTTGATTTAGCGGGATCGGCCATCGGGATTGTGGATTTGGACAAGATCATCGTCGGGGAACAGGTCCGCGCAGGCGACGTCATCATTGGCATTGAAAGCAATGGGGTTCATAGTAACGGCCTCACCTTGGCACGAAAAGCGATTGGACAGGACGGGGCCTTGTATGAAAAACAATTTCCCGAACTCGATCGGTCCTTGGGTGAAGAATTACTCAAACCAACACATATCTACACACAGGAAGTCCTGCCTCTCCTCAACGCGGAACAAGACATTGAGGTCAAGGCGCTGGTACACATTACCGGCGACGGGTTCCTGAATCTGAGCCGGGTCCCCTCCCGGGTCACGTTTGTGATCGATGCGTTCCCCTCGCCTCCTCCGATCTTCTCCATCCTTCAACAACTTGGCGGAATCGCCGACCCGGAAATGTTCGAGGTGTTCAATATGGGGATCGGCTTCTGTCTGGTGGTCCCGGAGAGCCAAGCGGACAAGACGCTTCAGCTAGCCGGCAAGTTTGAGAAAAAGGCCTACCGGATTGGGTATGTGACCGACCGGGATCCTGAAGGCTGGGAAGTCGTGATCCAAACCCATGACTTGCGACTCCGCGGAAAAGGGAAAACCTTCTTTTCATTTTAAAAGAAGGCTCAAAACTGCCCGGCCTTCAGCCGCCAATAGACATCAGAGCCCGTGAGCGCTCTGTTTTCCTCGGCGTAGTCCGAGGGGACATTACCTTTTTCATCCTGTGCTGACTGGTCGGCACCTGCGTCCAGCAGGGCGGTGATGACGGCGGGATTTTGGTTGAACCCAGTCGCCCAATGCAGGGGGGTAGAGCCCCACTTGTCCCGCGCATTCGGGTCGGCCCCGGCGTCCAGGAGCATCGTGATGACAGCGGGATTGTTATTGTGCCCGGCCGCCTGATGCAGGGGAAGCGCGCCAAAGAATTCATCCTGCACCCTGGGGTCGGCGCCTGCGTCCAGCAGCGCGGTGATGACGGCGGGATTTTGGTTGAACCTGGCCGCCCAATGCAGGGGGGTGCCGCCGGCTGCATCATCTCGCACCTTGGGGTCAGCCCCGGCTTGCAGGCAGGCGGTCACCCTCTTGACCGTGGCGGTTTTGAAAAACTCCTTGGTGTTCCAGTTCTCACAGTCCGCGCCAATGGCTGGCACGGCCGCGAGCAGAAGGCAAAGGCTGCAACTCGCTGCGATGAATTTCATATTTTCTCTCCCATAAGTAGGTCCGTTACCAATATGGGTTATGATACCTCTCGACAAACCCGTCGAGCAATGGCACGGGTCGCCACAGGTCTGATCGCAAACGGAGTTAATTTATAAGTTGCAGTCGAGTGGCGAGTTCTTCCTCCGCGAGTGTTTGTATGATGGGTTGGCCAAGGTCCTCTTCCACATGGCTGTTCTGATTGGAGGGATGGTTCGTTGGCATCGTCTCTGTTGGCCTGCCGGATGCCGGCGTCCCATGCACCACTCCGGGATCGATCGGTTCCATGCGTAAAGGGTTATTATTTTTTGCCGCGCGGACTTTGGCTTCATACGCTTTCAGCACCGCTTTCACATCCGTGTTGTCAACACCGGTGTTCGCTTGATGGGTAACCCCATCGACCGGCAGGATGGCGCCTGCTGTTTGCGGTGTCTTCTGGTGCGGTGCCGAAAGTGTGGGAGGTGACGTGGCTTGTTCCCGCCGCGCCACTAAAAAACTGACCCGGCGATTCTGTGATTGACAGGCAGCGGTCGCTTGCGAGCACACCGGCTGAAACTCTCCGAGGCTCACAACGTGTAATCGATGCTCCGAAATGCCTTGTGCCATGAGATAGTGTTTGACCGCGTTGGCGCGACGTAATCCGAGACGAAGGTTTTGTCGGATGGCCCCCTCCTGATCGGTATGGCCTTGAATCAAGACACTCCATTGAGGATCGCCTAAGGCATCCACATAGGCCTCAAGCGTCGTAGTGGTTTGTTGCGACAACCCACTGCGGCTGAAGCCGAACGGCAGATTGGCCAAGGTCAACACTTCGTCGTCTGTGGCCTGTGTCGGGGGAGCTTGGGCGGAGACTGCTGCGGCGAGAGCCGTTGTCACGGAGCCGGTCGAGGCTCGTGCGAGGGACGCGTCTTCCGGCAGGGTGCGGGCTGTCTCGGAATCGGCAAATGCCGGGGATGAAGAGAGAGTTGTTTCGGCAACCGGCTGGGGTGGGAGTGTACGCACGTGGCTCGGTTCAGTGTCGTTTGTGCGTTGCACACTCGGTATTTCCTTCGGAATGGGGGCATCGGTGACAAGCTGATATGTCATATATCCGCCCCCGATGATCATCGCGATAAACACGGCAATTCCGGTTATGAATGGAGTCAGATGTTTCATGAGGTCTCCTCCTTACGTCCTTGCGCCGTTGCCCTATGGCATCGACGGCTGCGGACGTGGTTAATCATGGTGAACACGAAGCAATCAGGTTTTTCGGTCAGACTCCGAGGCAGGGAGACGGAGTGCCCGCTGTCATGACAAAGCGGATCGGCGGACGATCCTTCCTGCCATTGGAATCAATCACGACAACGTCATTCCCGCGCTCCTTCAGATACTGTGCAGGATCAATACGCTTCCACCGTGGGGGAATCGCCGGGATCCGCGGTGCGGCGATGCGCAGGCGTTCCAATTCTTCGGGAGTGCGTCCGGGATCCTTGGACAGGAAGTTTCCTTTGGCGAAAAAGGAAGGCTGTTGGATTTTGTCCGGTTTGTGTTGGTGCGGCATGGGATCTCTCCTTGTTAACGGGTAAGGGAAATGGTGGCCTCGTCGTTGCATCACATTGAACGGTTGCCAGTTCCATGCCAGTTAGAACGGCTGATGAAGTTTTGAAATCGTTGGACCGGAAAAAACGAAGTTGTGCTGAATTATTGAGGAGTTAGAATGATCCGGTGGGATCGAAGGCGAGGTGTGGCCTGGCCACGGCCTCACCGCTGACCACGGCAACGATGCCGTGACCACGTGCGCCCTCACGGCATGGCTGCCGTCCCGGCCTGGCGTGGGTCGGGCAAGGAAGGGAGCGGGATTCTGGATTGCCGGCCCGTTACCGGTGGGTCAAGGAGGAAAAGTGTCGCCGGATAAATGGGTCCAAGTCACGGAGATAGTGTTTGCGGGCGGGCATGTTTTCATTGGCCTGCCACAGGGCGACAATGGCTTCGTCGGGTGAGGACCAATCCTGACAGGTTTTCACGATCGTGTTCCAATATCCCTGAATTTTCTTCTCTAGTTTTCGCCGACCGGCGCGTGTGATGTCGTGACTACGAAGCATCCGCTCACAACTCTTTTCAAGGTTGTTGTCTTCGCCTTGAAAGAGCGCTTCCAAGGCAAGCCCTTTCACCCGTAAACTCACCCGGTCCCGGTGCAATCCCAGATGATCCGCCACCTCTTGGATGGTTCCCTGATACCGGCAGAGTAACTCGACGAAATCCTCATCGCCCATCCGGTTGGTCAGCAGGTCATCCTGGTCGTGAGGTAGGGCAGGAGCCGCCACTCGTTCGGGCTCCTCGACGGATGCGGCCATGGGGTCCGTCTCGACGGATTGCGAAAGGTGGTCCCGTTGGATCGTGGGCGAATCCGACGCCAGCATGAGGCTCCGGAATAACACGCCATCCAGTTCACGCACATTGCCATGCCACGGCTGTGCCAGCATCCACTCCAGGGCGTCTTCCGTCAGACGGGGAATGGGCAGGCGCCCGATCTTCCGACAATGAAGTGCGATTAAGGTTTCAGCCAACAACTGCCGATCACTCGGGATGCGCTTGCGTAAAGGCGGGAGGGTGATCGTTCCGCCGCGAGTCAGCCGATAGTACAAATCCTGCATAAACTTCCCGGCGGCACAGGCTTTTGATAAATTTTGATTCGTGGCGACCACGATCCGGACATCGGTGGCCAATGACGCCTTTCCGCCGAGCGGGGTCACAATCCCATGCTCGATCACCCGCAATAACTGTTGTTGTCCCTCCAGATCCAGGTTCGCGATTTCATCCAGGAAGAGGGTGCCGTGATTCGCACGCTCAAAGAGCCCCGTACGGCTCTCGATGCCGGTAAACCCGCCCTTTTCTTGTCCAAACAGGCGTGCCAACAGTTTTTCCCCCTTCAACTCGCCCATGTTGATGATTTCAAAAGGCCCCCGGGCACGGTCACTCAACTCATGGATCGCCCCCGCGTACAATTCCTTGCCCGTTCCCGTTTCCCCTTGAATGCAGATGGGCACGGAGATATCGGCCAATTGCCGAATTTTCAGGAAGGCCTCCAACATCTTCGGGTCTCGTGTGGAGATGCCCTTGTCGGCGGCTTGCTGTGCGAGCCCGGCCAGCTCGGCATCATCCAATGGAGGGAGAGGCGAGGTGTGGGGAAGGAATTGCCGGTGGAGTTCTTTTTGTCGTTCTTGCTGAACTTTGAGAAGGAGAATTTCAGCATCTTTCTCATACAGCTTGCGATTCATTTCCGATAACTCTTCCGCATTCCCCTCCGCCTTCTCGAGCAAGCGGGCTTGTTCATCGAGCATGGCGTCCCGTTCCGATTGCAAACATTCCATCCGATAGGACAGGCGCGCGACGGACTGTTGCCAGGTAAGGATGGCCACCCCTATCGTTGTGATGCCGATGGCGACCAGCGGTGGAATGACGGGTAACATGAACTGCGCCATCCGAAACGCCCCGTAGAGGCTCAGCCCGTAGATGAAGCTCAGTAGCAGTGCCCATCCGAGAGGATACAGCCAAATGAGAGCCGGTGTGTTGTCACGACGTCTTCGATAGCCTTTGAATCGATACAGACTCACCGTGGCCGCACTACTCAGGATGACAAGACAAACCGTGAGCCACGGCGGGGCAGTCCTGATGCTCGCGCCTGTCAAGAGATTGAGCAGCAACTGTGCTTGGATGTAGGCCCGAGGGGCCATTTCATCACGCGGTGTCCGCATCTGAATTTCTTCCGTCGCGTCGAAGAGGATTACCACCTTCTCCGTGATGAGTGCTTCCTTCGCCTCTTGGTCCAAGGCGGAAAAGTTGCTGAGGGTCTGATAATGAAACGGTCTTGTTTCTCCGCCCCAGGGTTCACTAAAGGCAATGCGCACGATCCGCTTTTCCGAGTCCCCGAAGCGTGGACTGCTTGTGGAGTCTCGGCCTCCGTCTTCTTGGTGCGACAGAAGATCGGCCAGGACGGCTCCGACGGGAGGGATGTCGGAAGCCGGCCATGCCACGGTTCGGACGACGCCGTCTTGCGCTGCAGACATCTTCACTTGTAAAGAGCCGATCGCCGTCTTGTGCCTGTTCAGGGGAGAGGAAGATGCCCCCTCCACGCTTCGACTGATCCGCAGTCGTTGGCCCGGATAAATCGTCGCGCCTGAGAGTTGATTAAAGGCCTGGAATTTGACCACCGTGGTTTGAAACCGCTGGGCAATCATCGATAACGTATCGCCAACCTGGACACGATACCAGTTGGGGTCGTCTTCGAGGTGCAGCGATTGGAGGAGCAGTGTCCTGGGAATATTCCCCTCACCTGACGTCCGTTTCGGGGGAATCAAGACCAGCGGAATGCCTTGATTTCTCAGGGGAGCTAACGTGGCCCCCAGATGTTTAAGGGCCTCACAATCCGGTAGATCAAAAGCCAGCGCAACGGCTTTGGGGAACAGCTTGTGCAGAGCCTGAAGCATGGTGGCAAGCGGAGTTTCGCGTGTGTGCTGATTGCGGGTTGAAAAACTCCCGCACACAGAATCCTGTGGTGTTTGGTCCAACCCGACCAAGACGATCTCTCCGCTGCGAGGCTGACGCTCCAACCACCAGACCATGCGCTGATCATAGAGCGTATCTTCCCAAGGAATGGCGATCGGGCTCATGGCCACGAGACCGCCAAACACCGCAAGCAGCACAATACTCATGACGGATTTCATACGGGTCGCCTGTAGTTTTCCTCATGCACTTTCTTCCAAGATACACCGTCTTTGTAGTTTTGCAACATTCTCGCGTTTTCGAAGAAACGCGGGATTTGAGATGATCCCACGGACCGGAATACGGTACCTCTTCATTTTCATAAGAAGTTGAGAAGTTTCTTGCTGTTTCTTTACGGTGTTGTCTCAAGAGAGAAGAGAACCGCCATCGCTTGCCCGGGCATCGGCAGGCACACGTGACCTTCCAGCAATGACGCCACCTTCAACGACTCGATCCATCAGTAGTTCGCAGAATGCCCATGTGAAGCGATGGGTTGCGTTACACGATTCTCGCGGGATTGAACGATTTCAGCAATGTCTTGTCTTGGGGAAAAAAATCGTTCAGGAAACCCTGTTGCAGCACCCTACGCATTGTCTCGAACTCATCTGCCACGCCAAGACACCCGTGCCTTTCTCGGTTCCGGCCCATGTCAAAACCTATTCACTTGCCACACCGCTCTTCGAGAAGATCGATCTCTTTGGCACAGGGGCTCCGATATTAATCTGTCAGGCCCCTCCCTTTCCTTCTTCAGACCTCAAGGCTCCACCACGGGGCCTGGAAATACTGTGCCCTTTCGGAGATCCGGCAAATGTGGGGGCTTTGATTCGGACTGCTGTAGCCATGGGGGTCAAGCAAGTTGTGCTGCTCAAAGAATCGGCCCATCCCTATCATCCCAAGGCTATCCGGGCAGCCAGCGGAACGATGTTTGAGGTGCCCCTGGTTCAGGGCCCTTCGATCAGGGATCTGCCGGAACCTGCCACATGGGTGACCCTTGATGTGCAGGGTGAGCGTGTGCCCACGTTTCAATGGCCGGAAGATGTTCGAATCTTAGTTGGAGAAGAAGGGCTTGGTCTGCCACGCATCCCTTCCGGCAAACGGCTCGCCATCCCCATGACGGAATCGGTCGAATCCCTCAATGCCGTCGTCGCTGCGAGCATGGCGCTCTATGCGTATCGTGTTCAGCACCCCTTGACAAACCAGGGTCTCCGAGGCTAGGCCTATGGCTTGGCCATAGGCGTGGAAGCCCAAAACAGGGTGGCCAAAAACATGGTTGCTGGAAAGGAGGGATCAGATGCCAGTCAATATGCTCAGGAAAGATATCCCCAAAGGGCAAAAACCGCCAGAATGGGTCTCTGCCGGTGAGCAGGAGGCAAAGCTTAGTCCGGAAGAGAAACAGAAAGAATCCGACCTGGCTGTACAAGAAAAGCAAGCAATGTGGGAATCGGAAGAAATCGGCATTGTGCGCTGGTCCGGAGAAGAAGGAACGCGCTTCAGCGATCCCAATTAACGGTGTGATGCAGAGAGTCCGGGAAAGGTGACCACGGTGAAGAGCGCCACGTCGAAAACATTATTTGCCCGCTCGCAAAAATATATTCCCGGCGGGGTGAACAGCCCGGTCCGCGCGTTTCGGTCGGTCGGCGGGCATCCGTTGTTCATCAAACGCGCACAGGGGGCCACGGTGACCGACGTGGACGGCAACACGTATCTCGATTATGTGGCCTCGTGGGGACCCATGATATTGGGACATGCCCATCCGTCGGTGGTGCGGGCCATTCAGCGGGCTGCCGGTGCGGGGACCAGTTACGGCGCGCCGACTCAACAGGAACTGGAGTTGGCTCAAATGATTTGCGAGGCCTTCCCATCCGTGGAAAAGGTTCGACTCGTGAGTTCCGGTACGGAAGCCGTGATGAGTGCCATCCGGGTAGCGCGGGGCTTCACCAAACGGGACGCCATCCTCAAATTCGAAGGGTGCTATCACGGCCACGCCGATCATCTGCTGGTGAAGGCGGGGTCCGGGGCCGCGACGCTGGGTCTTCCCGATAGCCCGGGCGTGCCCAAGGCCGTGGCGAGTCAGACGCTCACCGCTCCCTATAATGACATCGAGTCGGTGAAGCGCCTGGTACGAAAACATTGGCGGAACCTGGCCTGTATCATCGTCGAACCGATCGCGGGCAATATGGGTGTCGTGTTGCCTCAACAAGACTTTCTCCGGCAACTGCGCACCTTCACCAGAAAACACGGCATCCTCCTGATCTTCGACGAAGTGATTTCCGGATTTCGCGTGGCCTATGGCGGCGCACAAACCATGTATGGCATCGACCCCGATCTCACGTGCCTGGGAAAAATCATCGGCGGCGGACTACCGGTTGGAGCCTACGGCGGGTCGAACGAGATCATGGAACTGGTGGCTCCGGCAGGCCCCGTGTACCAGGCCGGGACCCTTTCCGGGAACCCGTTGGCCGTGACCGCCGGAATCGAAACATTGAAAAAACTCAGGGGCTCCGGAGTGTATGAAAAATTAGAACGGCGAGGAAAACAGTTGGCCCAAGGCTTGGCACAAGCCGCCCAGCGGGCCGACATCCCTTTTTATCAAACGCGAATCGGCTCCCTCTTGGGCGGATTTTTTACGGAAGGTCCTGTGGTGGATTATCAGTCAGCGAAAAAAGCCGATACGGTTCGATATGCCAAGTTCTTCCACAACATGTTGAAACGCGGGTCCTACTTCGCCCCTTCCCAATTCGAAGCCGCCTTCGTCTCCACCGCTCACACAGCGGCAGATATTGAACAGACCATCAACGCCGCGCACAAGGCGTTTCGGCGGTTGTAAAAAAGTCAGTCAGAGGGGTGTCTGCCTGCCCCTAAGACTCTATTCGTCGTCATCATCATCGTCCTCCTCCGCGGCTTCGATCGCGGCTTGCCGCTGCTGCTCTTCCATGGCGTTGTGAATCAACAGCCGAAAGAACATCGAAATCACGGAACCTTTTTCCAACGTTCCGCCGGGTGGGACCGCAATCCGGCCTTCTTCCACCATTTTTTCCAACCATTTTTTTTGGTCAGGGGTTACGTGGACCGGAATTTCAATGAGTGGAATCTTTCCAAACATATCCATGACATAAACCTCCTTATTCAAGAACAACTATTCGTGTCTGCGTTACCGAGATAATCCGAGCACGTCGGCCATGCCGTACAGGCCCGGGGGCTGATGGACGACCCATTCTGCGGCGCGCAAGGCTCCGTGCGCAAATGGGTCGCGATTGTGGGCGCGGTGGGTGATTTCGATGCGTTCTCCGGGCCCGGCATAGAGTACGGTATGGTCGCCCACGATATCACCGGCTCTCACGCTTTGGATGCCGATTTCATTTGGCGTGCGTTCTCCGACGAGGCCGTGACGCGCGTAGACCCCCGCTTCTTCCAGGTCCCAGCCTTTGGCGGCAGCCAGGACGTCGGCGAGTTTCAGCGCGGTTCCGCTCGGCGCGTCTTTCTTCTTGTTATGGTGCGCATCGATGATTTCGAGGTCATAGTCATCGCCGAGCGCTTGGGCCACTGTTCCGATCATCTGCAGCAGCACCGTAATCCCCACGCTCATGTTGGGCGCTTGAACGCAGGGGATGGACTCCGCGTGTTGGCGGAGTTGGTTCATTTCATCGGGAGACAACCCCGTGGTGCCGATGACCATGGCACGTTTGTGTTGGACGGCTTGAGACAGATGGTGCAACGTGGCGGCCGGTGAGGTGAAGTCGATGACCACGTCGCTCAGGGGCAAGGCTTGCGCCAGATCGTCCGTCAACGAGACACCGAGGGGTCCACAGCCGGCCACGTCCCCGGCGTCTTTTCCAAGGTCCGGGTGCCCTTTCACTTCAGTGGCTCCGGACAGTTGCAGACGAGACGATTCTTTGACGAGGGAAACCAACCGTTTCCCCATTCGGCCGCCGGCGCCGGTGATCATGACGTGTATCGGGGAAGGCATATGGTGTTAGATCAACCCGGAATCTTTCATGACTTGCCGCAGCCGTTCACGGTTGTCCGACGACAGAGGAGTGAGCGGGAGTCGGAATTCAGGTTCGATTTTGTTCATCATGGCCAAGGCTTCTTTGACCGGAATGGGGTTGGTCTCATAGAACAAGGCACTGAACAACGAAGCGAGTTTAAAATGAGAGGCGCGTGCTTCGGCAAAGTTCCCAGCCAGGGCTGCATTCACCATGGTGGCCATGTCTTTCGGCGCCACATTGGCGGTCACCGTAATCACGCCTTTGGCCCCCAGCGCCATCATCGAAAGGGTCAACGAATCATCCCCGGAGAGCACGGTCAAATCGTCGCCGCATTGGTGAATGATGTCGGAGACCTGCCCTAACGACCCGCTGCCCTCTTTGATCCCCACCACATTGGTGAGTTTGGCGGTACGCGCAATAGTGGCCGGCGTCATGTTCACGCTGGTGCGGCCCGGAATGTTGTAGAGAATCAGCGGAAGGTCCACGGCTTGGGCCACGGCCGCATAATGTTGATACAGGCCTTCCTGCGAGGGCTTATTGTAATAGGGCGTGATGAGGAGCGCGCCGTCTGCGCCGGCTTGTTTGGCATGGGCGGTAAAGGTAATCGCCTCGTCTGTGGCATTCGAGCCGGTGCCTGCAATCACCGGCACCCGCCGATTCACGACTTCCACGGTCAACGCGACGACGTGCTCGTGTTCTTTGTGCGAGAGCGTAGCGGATTCCCCCGTGGTCCCACAGGGAACGATGCCATGCGTACCGTTGGCAATTTGAAACTCGATTAACTCGCGATACGCCGTTTCGTCGAATGTGCCGTTCTTGAACGGAGTGACGATAGCAACAAGGGATCCTGAAAACATCATGCGACCTTTAGTGAAAAATAATGAACCTTTGATTTATTGTGATAGCGGGATGCAGTGCAAGGCGTCCCGCAGCGAAACCCGAGACATATCAAGTGGATAGTCGAAGGTTGAGCGAGGACACAACGCCGCAATGCGCCAGATAGTGCAACAAATCAAAGGTTCCATAAGTGTGACGAACGGATTGCTATTGGCCACATCTCGGCTTACGCCTCTGCACCAAGAAACGCCGGGATATGTTCCCCACGAACGAGATCATCAAACGTCTCACGTTCCCGAATCACGAAACTTTCTCCGCCCTTCACCAGAATTTCTGAAACCCGCGGTCTCGAATTATAATTGGACGCCATGGTGAAACCGTAGGCTCCCGCAGACATCACCGCTAAGAGATCGCCGGCTTTGACAGCGGGCATGGTTCGGTTTTTGGCGAGAAAGTCCCCGGATTCGCAAATAGGCCCTACCACATCAAACACCTCTTCCGGTGCATTCGGAACCTGGTGAACCGGCAAGATGTCGTGATGGGCTTGGTACAGGCTGGGCCGCAGCAAATCGTTCATCGCCGCATCCACAATGGCAAACTTTTTGGTACCGGTCTCTTTAATATAGAGGACTCGAGTCAACAACAGGCCGGCATTCCCAACGATCACCCGGCCGGGTTCCATAATGATTTCACATTGCGCCTCCTGAAGAAGCGGCGTGATGGCGTCGGCGAACTCCTGGGGATGCGGCGGCGTTTCGTTCGAATAGGTAATGCCGAGCCCCCCTCCTATGTTGAGATACCGAATCGGAATGCCCTGGGCTTTCAACGTCTCAATAAGCACCAACACCTTTTTCAGCGACTCGACAAAGGGACTGAGTTGAGTCAGTTGAGAGCCGATGTGGGCATGCACCCCAATGACCTGGATATTGGAGAGTGACACCGCCTTTGTGAATTCCTCTACCGCCCGATCCGCACTGATCCCGAATTTACTTTTTTTCAGCCCTGTCGAGATATACGGATGGGTATTGGGATCGATGTCCGGATTGACCCGAAGTGCCACGCGCGCGTGCTTCCCTTTTCCCCTCGCCACTTCATTGAGGGCCTGAAGTTCTGCGGACGATTCCACGTTGAACAACAGAATGTCGGAGTCGAGGGCATAGGCGAGTTCTTCGTAACTTTTTCCGACGCCGGCAAACACGATCTTGCCGGGGGGGATTCCGGCTTGTAACGCGCGAAACAATTCGCCTCCCGACACAATGTCGGCCCCGCTTCCTTGCGACGCCATGAGCCGAAGAATGGCCAGGTTTGAATTGGCTTTCATGGCAAACGCGATGAGATGGGGAACGGAAACGAAGGCCTGGTCAAAGGCTTGGAAGTGCCGAGTCAGCGTCGCATGGCTGTAGAGATAACAGGGTGTGCCCTGTTCCTTGGCCAAGCGTTCGAGAGGAATGTCTTCACAGAAAAGCGAATCATTGTGATAGTGAAAATCATGCATCTTTCGGCAGCTCTTCTAACAGTTCTGGGTCAAAGAGTGTTAACCCTTCTAACGCCGAATGAAAGGCATCCTTCAATTTACGATAGCGCAACTTCGCATAGGGAGTGACCGCCTGGAGCACGTCTTGATCCAAGAGCATCTGAATCGCCTTGGGGGTGGCCTGCCGAAGATGTTCAAAGTTGACGACAATGTCCATCCTGGCTTTTTGTGCGGCATCTTTGATGCGGTTCAGGAGTTCCTGGGCATTCAAATGATCCAATGTTCCCTCCAGGTCGATAAATAACGTCACGGACGCATCGTGGCGTCGGCCCTTGATATTGAGAAACAAATCCTGCGGGTTTACGGGGATCGTTTGCTTGATCTTGAGTAACGCGTTGGGAATCAGCCGGCTGGTGTCCATGGTAGGGAGTTTCGCCTGAAGATCCTTGAGGACGGCCGCAATAGGAGAGAGTGTCCCCTGAGGACAGGATCGCTTGATGAGCTTTCGAAATTGGTAATTCATTTCGATACGGGGGACCAGGCGTTGGCTGGTATGCCGGAGTCGATTCCAAATGGATCCCAACGAATAGAACTGATGATTGACCCAAAAAAATCCTTCCTGCAGTTGTTCCGGTGTCATCCGTTTTGGGTGAAACACCACATGCTTCCCATCGTATTTCGCCCAGTCTCGATCGAAGATCCTGTCTTCGCGCGTATACCGTTCATGCAAGGCGGTTCCGGGCAAAGGCGTCAAGACATTGAAATACGCCAACTCCACGCGGTTGCGAACGAGAAAATTCAGCGTGGTTTCAAACACGGATTCATCGTCATTATCAAACCCGAACACCATGCCGGGGTTCACCATGATGCCATGGTCGTGAAACATTTTAATTTGGTCTTCGAATTTCCTGACCTGGTTGAAGCCCTTATTGGTTTCGACTAAGGAATGCTCGGAGATCGATTCCATTCCCACAAAGACCGAAACGCATCCACTCTCGGCCGCTAATTTGACCATCTCCCGATCATCCCCTAAAAACAGGGTGGATTGGCACCCCCACTTAATGTTCAAGGGTTTCATCGCTTGCCACAACTCTCGGCAATACGCCCGGTGACTGTTGTGCAGGTCGTCCACAAATGCCACGATCGATCCTTCTTCAAGGCCCACCCAAATTTTTGCAGCGATGGTCATGGCCTCCCGCAACGATCCTTTCGTCATGCGCTCGACCACCTCGGCCCGTATCCATTCTTTGACGCGCTTCATTTCTTCGATGACTTCCGGCACGGGACGCCGTCTGGTGGTTTTCCCATTAAAGGGCGACACACTACAAAACTCACAGTCGAAATGGCAGCCGCGTGTCGTGAACGTACAATGCCGGGTCATATAGGCATCCGGACTGAGGAGTTGGATCTGCGGAGCCCGATAGTGATCCAGCGCAGGAAATTGCTCCATCCGATAGATGCGTTTCATCTTCCCGGCCTCGAAGTCCGCCATGACTTGTGGCCACAGGTCTTCAGCTTCCCCACACACAATGGTATCGCAATATTGCAGCGCTTCTTCAGGACAATAGGTGGGGTGGACGCCGCCGAGGACGACGGTTTTGCCGCGTTTGCGAAATTCCAGGGCAAGCTCATAGGCTCTTGGGGCATAGCAGGTCATCACGGAGATTCCAACCAAATCACAGGGCTGGTCAAAGTCGATGGTCTGGACCGCCTCATCGACGAGCTGCACATCCCAGGTGCGCGGGGTGTAGGCGGCAATCACGGGTAAACTGAGTTTTGGAAACCAAATGGAGCGCCGCTCGCTCGCGGTCATGCGATAGGGATTGTTTTTGGGGTAGGGATCAAGAAGAAGTAACGTCCGAGCATGATCGTGATCTGCGTTTGCGGCCATGGAACAATCTCCCTTATATCGTCGAATCAACAGGTAAAACGTTGTTGCAACTTATCCGAATCACATCACCCCGCTCAAGGCCCTCTATTGGGTTCCGACGGGTCGAAGAGGGGGTAGCACGATTTCCGGCTCCTCCGTCGGGGAGACCGGCTGCCCCTCCGGAGTCGAGCGCTGTTGATCGGCTTGTTGTTGGGCCCGAACTTTGGCTTCAATGCCGATGTCTTCCGGGGCAATGGGGGCGCCCACCACCCCACAGCCTACTGCACACGAAAAAAGCATGCCTATCACAACGATGGTCCACCCGCGGACCGGTTGTCGAAAAGCGTGGCGTTGGATCGGAGAATCGTGCAACATATCCTTAGGCCTTCGATCTTTTGGCGAGACGCGCTTCCCATGCGTTCATTTGCCGAGTCACTTGTTTTCGGGACGTGCCGCCGATTTGGGCTTTCCGGTCAATGGCCCCTTCGAGGGTCAGGAACGACAGCGCATCTTTGGAAAAACGTGGAGACACGGTCTTAAGATCGGCTAACGAAAGATCATGCCATTCCATCTGGTGCTCCAGACAATACCGGACCAATTGGCCGACAATACGATGGGCTTCTCGAAAGGGGACCCCTTTGTTCACCAGATAGTCAGCCAACTCGGTGGCCAGGAGAAAGCCCGATCCCAGGGTTCCTGAGAGAACATCCCGACGGATTTGAAGACGCCGGATCAACTCGGCATAGACTGTGAGGCACTCTATCACAGTTCCCATGGCATCAAAAAGAGGTTCTTTATCTTCTTGCAGGTCTCGATTGTAACTCAGGGGGAGTCCTTTGAGGGTCGTCATGATCGAAAGAAGATGACCATAGACTCGTCCGGTTTTGCCACGAATCAGTTCAGGCACATCAGGGTTTTTTTTCTGGGGCATCATACTGCTCCCGGTACAAAAGCCGTCCGGAAGGTTGACAAAGGAAAATTCATACGATGCCCACAAGACGAGTTCTTCACTCAACCGGGACAGGTGCATCATGATGATCGCCAGCACACTGAGACTTTCCGCCACGTAATCTCGGTCCGAGACCCCGTCCAAACTATTTCGGGTCAGCGCGGGGAACCCCAGCAGCTTTGCGGTGAATGCCCGATCGATCGGATAATTGTTGCCGGCCAGTGCGCCTGAACCGAGGGGCATCACGTTCACGCGTTTGTAGGCGTCCTGCGCGCGCGCGTTGTCTCGTTCCAACATTTCCACATACGCCAGAAAGTGATGGGCCAGCGAGACAGGCTGGGCCCGTTGGAGGTGGGTATACCCCGGAATAATCACGTCGAGATGCTGCCGGGCTTGTCCCAGGAATGCCAGTTGCAGCCCTTGCAGGCGTGTCTGCAACGTCTGAAGGTGATCTCGCAGATACAACCGGAGATCGAGCGTGACTTGATCGTTCCGGCTCCGACCGGTATGGAGCTTTCCCCCCACGGGGCCTACGAGTTCCGTTAACCGACGCTCCACCGCCATATGAATGTCTTCATCCGAAGCCGCGAAGGGGAAACGATTGTCACGAAGCTCCTGTCGAACCTGTTCGAGTCCACGCATCAGGGCGCGACATTCCGCACGGGTCAGGATTTTGGCTTTTTCCAGGGCCTGGCAATGGGCGAGACTGCCCAGAATGTCATATTCGAACAAGTGTTGATCAAAGGGCAGAGAGGACGTAAACCGTTCGACTAATTCATGCGTTGGTTCGGTGAGTCGACCGGTCCAAGCTTTGGGGGGAGCGCTCGTCGCCTTTTTGGCCGGGGGTGCCGTCCGGCGGTTGGAACGCGTTGCTGCTTTTTGAGGAGAGCGACGAGATGCACGCTTGCCGGATTTCATTTCGATCGAGGTGCCTTTTGACGGGAGGTTCCTCGGGAACGCGGCGTTCCCTGGGATTTGATAATCGCTAAGCGTAAGGCATTGAGCCGGATAAATCCCTCGGCATCCTGTTGGCGATACCCTTGGTCTTGTTCGAAGGTCGCGAGATCTTCTCGATAGAGCGACCAATCGGATTGTCGGCCCGTGACCGTGCAGTTCCCCTTGTACAATTTGAGCCGCACCGTGCCGTTCACCGTGCGTTGGGCTTTATCCATGACCTGTTGCAGCAGCTCGCGTTCGGGGGCAAACCAATATCCATAATACACGAGTTCCGCATACCGTGAAATCAAGCTATCGCGGAGATGGAGCACTTCTCGGTCCATGGTCAATGATTCCATGCCGCGGTGGGCCACATGCAGGATCGTGCCTCCGGGCGTTTCATAGACCCCGCGCGACTTGATGCCCACATAGCGGTTTTCCACCAGATCCACCCGTCCGATGCCGTGTTGCCCTCCAAGCCGATTGAGGCGGGTGAGGAGGTTGGCCGGGGACAGGCGTCGGCCATTCACCGCGACCGGATCGCCGCGCTCAAAAGAGATCTCAATTTCTTGAGACTTGTTCGGTGCGCGTTCCGGTGAGACCGTCATCTGAAAGATGGATTCGGGCGGGGCTTTCCACGGATCTTCGAGAATACCGCCTTCGTAACTGACGTGAAACAGATTTAGATCCATGCTGTAGGGTTTGGCCTTGGTGGCGGTCACGGGAATCCGATGTTTTCGGGCAAACCGAATCAACTCGCCACGAGATTGAAACGACCATTCCCGCCACGGCGCGATGATGGCGATGTCAGGATTGATGGCCATATACGTGAGTTCAAACCGGACTTGATCGTTCCCTTTTCCAGTGGCTCCATGACTCACCGCCTGAGCTTTTTCTTTTTGCGCAATTTCAATCTGACGCCGGGCAATCAGCGGACGCGCAATCGAGGTGCCCAATAAATAACAGCCCTCGTACACGGCATTGGCCCGAAGCATGGGAAAGACATAGTCTTTGACGAACGTTTCTCGGAGATCCTCCACATAGACTTTCGAAGCCCCGACGGCCAGCGCTTTGTTCTTGATGGCGTGGAGATCTTCGCCTTGGCCGAGATCCGCGCAAAAGGCGATGACGTCCGCGTCATATTCCGTTCGGAGCCATTGCAAGATCACCGAGGTATCGAGGCCGCCGGAATAGGCGAGCACGACTTTCTTGATCTTTTTGGAATGTGATGAGCGTGTTGGCATTGTGGTGCAGGCTGTCGGGCGTGAGGGCCTCAAGGCCAGGGCCGACCGAGCCACTCCGTTAAGATCGCTTTTTGAATGTGAAGGCGGTTTTCCGCTTGTTGAAGGACCGCTGATTGAGGACCGTCCAGGACCGCTGCCGTAATTTCCTCACCCCGATGGGCCGGTAGGCAATGCAACACAATCGCCGACGGTTTGGCTCGGTGGAGCAGTCGTTCGTTTAATTGGTAAGGGGCCAGGGCCTTCAAGCGTTCGGTTTGTTCGTGCTCTTGTCCCATACTCGTCCAGACATCGGTATAGAGGGCATCGGCATTCTCAGCGGCGACGGCGGGATCATGGACAATCTCGATGGTCGCGCCCGTTTGGGCGGCTTCTTTGCGGCTTCGTTCGACAATGCCGGGATCGGGTTGGTAGTGAGGAGGGCATCCAATCGCGATATGCATCCCCACTTTCGCCCCGGCTTCAATTAACGAATGCGCAATATTATTCCCGTCCCCGATATACGCGAGTTTGAGTCCTTCGAACGATTCCTTGGCGAAAGACCCGTTGACTTCCATAAGGGTGAAGAGGTCGGCCAGGGCCTGACAGGGATGACACAGGTCCGTCAACCCGTTGATGACCGGAATGGTGGCATATCGAGCCCATTCTTCCAACTTGGACTGTTCAAACGTTCGAATCACGAGTCCGTCAAGGTATCGTGAAAGCACCAAGGCGGTATCACCCAGACTTTCCCCTCGGCTGAGTTGGATGGTATCCGATGGAAGGAACAAGGCTTGTCCCCCCAATTGATGCATGCCCGCTTCAAAGGAAACCCGTGTGCGGGTCGAGGGTTTCTCGAAAATCAGGCCCAGTGTCAATCCCGAAAGCCATTGAGAGGCCGGGCCGGGCCGCGGGGTGGCCTTGAGTTCTCGGGCAATACGGAACAGGCGAAAGAGTTGGCTCCGGGGAATAGCGGCGACGGTCAGCAAGTCTTTCATGCCGTCTGGTGCCGTCGCAGAGGTGGCTGCCGACACGCCGGGGTCAGGAATGGAATGTCCCAATATGGTCATGAGTGAGGTCCGAATTGATTTGCGTGAAACATCAGCCTTGCACGTCTTCATGAATGAGGAAGCGACTCGAGTCGCTTCTTCAACACGCCGGATAACACATCCAATAAGCGATCAATCTCGCTAGTGGTCACAATCAACGGAGGCATGAAACGGAGAACGTTCTCCATCGTGCAATTGATCAACATGCGCCGAGCCAAACAGTCTTGGACGATCGGTTGCCCGTCTATGGAGAGTTCCATGCCTTGTAAGAGACCCAAACCGCGAACCTCCGTGATCAAGGACAATCGGTTCTGCAATGCTTGCAGTCCTTTGCGAAGGTAGGCCCCCGTTGCTTGACTGCGTTCAAGAAGCCGGTCTTCCAACAAGGCGTTGAGCGTGGCGAGGGCAGCGGCACAGGCTAAGGGATTCCCGCCAAACGTGGAAGCATGGGAGCCCGGACCGAACGCTTGAGCCACGTCATCAATGGCTAAACAGGCGCCGATGGGGAGTCCGCCGCCCAGGCCCTTGGCCAGGGTCATGATATCCGGCCGAACATTGTAGTGTTCATACGCAAAGAGGGTACCGGTTCTCCCCATTCCCGTCTGAATCTCGTCGAAAATCAACAGGACGTCGCGATCGCGACAGAATGTCTGCAGTTGTTCCAAAAACGCCGCCTCGGCCACCACCACGCCCCCCTCGCCTTGTATCGGTTCAAGCATCACGGCCGCGGTGTGTTGATCTATTTGGCGTTCGATCGAGGAGAAGTCGTTAAAGTCGGCGTATTTAAATCCTTGTGGGAGCGGTGCGAATCCTTGCTGAACTTTGGCCTGTCCCGTCGCGGTCAAGGTTGCCAGGGTCCGACCATGAAAGGACTGGTTCATGGTGATAATCTCGTAACGGTCCGGGCCGTATTTCTCAACGGAATATTTGCGGGCAAGCTTGATGGCGGCTTCGTTGGCCTCCGCCCCGCTGTTACAGAAGAAAACTTTGTGGGCAAAGGAATGCGCCACCAATCGCTCGGCGAGCAGCACTTGCGGTTCGGAGTAATACAGATTCGACGTATGCAGGAGGTGCCGCGCTTGTCGCTCGATGGCCGTGATCAGATCGGGATGGCCATGCCCGAGCGCATTGACCGCGATGCCGGCGACAAAGTCCAGATATTCCCGGTCTTCGGCATCATACACCTTGCACCCTTTGCCCCGAACCAGACTGATCGGGAATCGGGCATAGGTATTCATGATTGTCCGGGCAGAGCGCTGTTGCAGATCTTCAGTCAACATTGCGGCGAAACCTCGCGTGAGGAGAGGCGAATCTAGCATAGGGGTTCTCAGTGGTGCAATAGAATGGGGCCCGTCGCCTCTCGCGTTGACAAGGCGTACGACCGAGCGGAACGCCGTCAGGGCGGATGATGGCGTACTCGCAGCAGACTGGGGGTGGGGAATCCGGGCTAGTGGCCTTCTGGAACATTCGCATGTTATAACCCAAAACAATGAGAGCCTGCGATTCCTGCCAACAACAAAATTCCGATGATGCCCAGTTTTGCCTGCGATGCGGGAAGGAATTTCCCCAGGAAGCGGAGCCTACCGCTTCCCCAGAGACGGATCATGAGGAGCAGTATTGGCGGACGTTGGTCGGTCCCGGGAAATGTATCCACTTTACGTTGAGGGGAGGCTGGTCGTGGAAACCCGCTTGGGACTATTACCAACGAATGTTTCAACGGTTTCACTCCGTACCAGGACCTCGATTTGCTCTCACATGGAACTGGGCCCCATTTTTCATAGAACCCTTTCTCTGGTTTCTGTATCGAAAAATGTACCTGTTTGCGTTTGTCTATTTTATCGGCCCCATCGTTTCCGTCTTTTTAACGAATGACATCACGGTGCCGATCGTGTGGTCGGTCATCGCAAGTGTGAGTGCCAATTATGTGTATTACTGGCACTTAAAAGATTTGTTGCTGAAGGTGAAAACCAGGGCCGGCCTTGACCACATGGCTCGCATGCGGGGACTTGCGGATGAAGGGGGCGTCCAACCCTATGTGTTCTGGTTGGTGGCCGCGTCTCTCTTACTGAAAATCGGAGTCTTTTTTGCCGTACTCGGTGAACCACCGTTCGAAGAAGATCTCCCTTTGCCTAACGAGGAAGAGATGGAGGGCCGACAGACGTTCTAGCCTGGATTTCTCACGCTCGGTCGTCGCAAGCCTTGTCAGGGCGGATGATCGCGGCGTGTCGCAGATTGGGTGTAAGAACTGCGAGCGAATGGATGAGCCGAGAATCAGCGATCAGGGGTGCCCGATTGCGACAGCTCCCACATGAACCATGATTGAAACCATTCATAGTCACTTTGGTAGGCTGTATGGGCGGTAGGAAGCCCGTCGCCGCTTTTTTCCTTCAACATGATGGTGTAGGTCCGAGGCCAATTCTTCGTCCACCACGATTTGAGTTCGCCCGCAGTAAACGGATGGTCATTGGGTTGACGAATGCCGGCAGCGGTAATCACGTCTGTGAGAAGCGGCCAATATCGATCTTTTCCCATGCTTAGGGTGCGAAAATGCTCGCGGAGCAAAAACACGACCCACAACTCGGCGCTGTGTCTTTTGTTGTGTTTAAAGGGTTGCGTTTGTCGCAGGGGAATGGGGTCGAAGTTTTTGATGATCGACGTATAGTCCGCCCCGCCGTAACTGCCCGCCACTGTGGCGATGTCCTGCAACATGTTGGCCAACTCGACCTCGACGATCGGGGAAGCCGAAGGCGCCGGCTTGGGCCCCAGGGGGTTGACCGTCGTCAGGAGGTCGATCAGGGGTTTTAATTCACGCAGGCGCGTGACCGCGGCATTGAGGATCTGCGCCGATTCCAACCAGTAATCCGGATCATGTTTGGAAATTCGTTCACGTCCCGGTGGAGGCAGGACGATGGGGATCCAATGGCGGACCAGGACAAACAGGATATACTGCATGTCTCCATCGACTTCCGCCACGCGGGCCAACACGTTGTGGGGCGTGGTCGCGTCGTGAAAGAACTGCTCGACTTTGTCTTCGATGTTGAGGCGTTGCGCCAGCGTGATCCACCACTGGGCATTGGGTTGAGGGAGATCGGGTTGAGCCATACGGGCCATGACAGGAACGATACCGTGAGGATTGAGGAACGTGGCTGGCATGGTACGGTGTGTCGGCAAGCAAAGCAAGGGGAGAGAAACGGGCGGCGCTGAGAGAAGAAAGGGGTCGGACGGAGGAGGAAGCATGAAGCAGGTCGTCTTGATTCGCCATGGTGAATCACAATGGAATCTTGAAAATCGGTTTACCGGATGGGTGGACGTCCCCTTAAGCCCCAAAGGGGAACAGGAAGCCCGAGAGGCAGGGGAAAAAGTCAGAGACTTTCGGTTTGATCATGCGTTTACCTCTGTGTTGACGCGGGCGATCAGAACCCTGGAGATTGCGTTGGAGGTCATTGGCCAACCCCAACTCCCGGTCGAAAAAACTCAGGCGTTGAATGAACGCATGTATGGAGAATTACAAGGCCTCAATAAAACAGAAACGGCTGAAAAATATGGAGAGGCCCAAGTGAAATTGTGGCGGAGAAGTTATGATGTGCGTCCGCCCGGTGGAGAAAGTTTAAAAGATACCGCCGACCGGGTGCTTCCCTATTACCAGCAACAGATCTGGCCGCGACTGGCAAAAGGCGAGACCCTGCTAGTGGTGGCTCATGGGAACAGTTTACGCGCTCTGGTGATGCACCTGGACCAACTCTCTCGAGAAGCAGTGCTGGAATTGAATATCCCCACCGGCGCCCCGTTGTTGTATGAGCTTGATGATCAGGGCCAAGCGGTCGCCCATCGGTATTTGTAACCCTCCGTTCCCCTCCTGTCATTGGCATGAAAATAAGCAACAACATCCCGAATCCTTCATTCCTGCGAAAGCAGGAATCCAGTCCGAGGCACCGAGGAGAAGAGAACAACCCTGGATCCCCGATCAGAGCCTGTCCTCGACGTTTGTAATCGGGGATCGGGGATGACAGAGGGTACTTTATTTTCATCCCTGGGCGTGCAGGCTCCAGCCCTGTAGGTCGGGGTAGCGAAGCGTAACCCGACAGCCC
Source organism: Nitrospirales bacterium (assembly GCA_965247845.1). Taxonomy (GTDB): domain Bacteria; phylum Nitrospirota; class Nitrospiria; order Nitrospirales; family UBA8639; genus Bin75. The sequence goes on from OZ252040.1 coordinate 1,633,562, forward strand.
AACTAGGCCCCCTCTCTCCACTGGCGAGAGAGAGCCTGCCTCGGACTTGATCGGAGTGAAAGGTCGGGAGGACCAACTTGGTTTTGGAGTTGGCTAAAGTCTAGAGGTCTTTATACGTAGTCTTAGCCTATCGTTTAGTTATTTGCCTACTAGCAGCTATTTTGCAGCTATTTTGCGTTTTTTTCGGTTTTCTAATTTTAACTGGATGACGGAAATCAGGGTGTATAGCCTGCCCAAGACTGTATAGGTAAACCAATTTAAATATTCTGCTTGGATAACTTCTTTGTCGTAATAACGGAAAGGCTCATTGCGCCAATCTTCAATGTCGTGGATGTCTGAAACTATTCACGGTATTCAACTGTTTATCCCGCTCAGAAACCGGAATTGGATGCATCTTGATGGACCCGCAAGGGAGCACACCCTTTGCGTTTCCGCCTGAATACGTTTGCCTCTGCATTTCTTTTAATGCCTTGTTCGCCTGCTCCCTTTCGCTCTTTTGCCTCGTGGTTCATCAGGGAATTGCCACCGGACTTCGCCGGTACCGACGAATTGCGACAAGAGCCGGTAGTTTTGTCGTTCGTACCGAACCCTGCCCGCCACGATTGCTGGATGGATTTGCAACTCGTTCGCCAGATTCATGACGGCCTGAGGCTTGAGTTGATTTTGAATCGCGCCTGCTTCCCACTTTTTTTGTGGGATGAGCGCCTCCTCGGCCCATTCGTCCGCCTGCGTCTCTCGCGGGTCCACTCGCTCTCCTTCCATCTTACGGAGCGTCTGATCGTCGACGAACGTATCACCCTGGTTGTGGTCCAGGTGGCGGCCCACGTGGGCCAGTTCGTGTAGCAGGCAGAACCAGAAATTGTCGACGCGGTCATAACGCAGGGTCAGGCCGATGACGGGCCGCCCATCGCCGAGCCGGAGCGTTGCGCCGTCGAGATACGTCTTGTTCAGGTGGCGCACGATCACGAGCGGGATGCCGTGCTTCGCCAGAAATTCTTGTGCGCGTCGCGGCCCATCTGCCTTCGGGCTCAATCGGGCGACCTGCCTGAGAAAATCCAACGTGACCGTGCCGCATCGGTAGTCACTCGGGGGCCGGTTTTCGTTCGCCGTTGCCAAGACGTGCCAGCACCACGCTTTGAGGGCGTATTCATCCGTTTTGGCGTTGATGCGGAGATGGTCGCTTTTGCGGTACAGCACGGCAGTCGCTACGGCCAGCCCGCCAGCCCGTTCAATCAACTCGCCGATCAACTCCTCGGCATGCTTGGCCAGGTCGGGGACGGTTGAAATCCATCCTCGCTTGGCCATTACCTTAAGCGGAAACCGCTGCCACTCGATGCCGGTCAACGGCTTGTCAGACGGTATGTCCGGCTTCCGGAGCAACACCTCCGCCGGAATGCCAAGATGTTTATGCAGCGCGCGCGCCATCGGCATGGTGAGTGTCCGCTTGCCGGAAAGAACCTCGGAGACCTTGGCCCGGCTGCCGATGAAGGGGACCAAGTCGCGCGGCCGGAGGCCGGCCTGGTCCATACGAAACTCGATCGCGGCGACGGGGCTGGGATACCCCATGGGTTCGTGCCTGGTTTCGTACAACTCGACCAGGTCTGCCAGAACGTCGAGTTCCGCGCCTTTCCGGCTGCCGGACGCGGCGTCCATCAACTCGTCAATGCGGGCCAACGCGGCTTCATAGTCCGCCTCGGTACGGACCGGTTTGATCGTTGTGCATGTTACACCTCCTCTACATCTACTGCGGTATATTCCGCGTGCGTACCGACGAACCGCACGTAGACTATGCGGTAGGGATAGTTGATCTTCGCCACCAGCCGGTAGGTGTTGCCCTTGATGTTGAAGACCACCCGATTGTCGCCGACGATGCTGGCGTTGCCATACTTCGCCTTGACCTTGGCCGGCGTATCCCAATCCTCCTTGAGGACTTCGTGATACCATGCCAGCAGCGGTTCCATGGCGTCTGGGTACCGCTCCCAGAACATCCGGAGCGCCCTCTTGGAGAGAATGCGCACGGCGTCTTAATTGTTCCCAATATAATGTTATATAATATGATCCCAAAATAGAATCAAAGAGTAGCAGTTGGTGCCGGACATGTCAAGCAAGCAGTTCTTGTTTTCTACCTCCCTCGCCCCCGATTATGGGCGGGAATCTAGCACCTTTATAGGCGCGTAAATGTCTATTTATGTGCCCATAAACGTCTATTTATAGCGGCCGCCTCCAGGATCATGCGGTCGCCCATCGGTATTTGTAACCCTCTTGTTGAACAGGCCCCATCCGTCTTTGTAGCTGCGGGATCTTATCCCGCCTTCTTCTCTCTTTTGGCGCGGCCACATCATATGCCATTGCCTGTGTAGGGCGGCATCGTCGCGGCGTCGATATGGGAGTATCAGCCGAGTTCGCACTTGTGATATGATGAATACATCTATTCACACGGTATGGAGAACCGCGAGATGGCGACTTCGATTCGACTTGATCCCGAAACCGAGCAACGGCTTGATTTTCTGGCGTCGCAGACAGGGCGTACCAAGGCGTTCTACCTGCGTGAGATGATTGAGCGCGGCCTGGAGGATATGGAGGACTACTACTTGGCCGCAGACGTACTGGAGCGCCTCCGTCAAGGCAAAGAGCAAGTGTACCCCGCCTCCGAAGTGAGAAACGCTCTTGACTTGGACGATTGAGTACACCGAAACCGCCAGGACCCAGCTTCGCACGCTCGACAAGCCGATGGCTCGGCGCATTGTCGATTACATGAGCGAGCGTGTTGCGGGACTGGATGACCCGCGGACCCTGGGCACGGCACTGACCGGCCCACTGGGTGGGCTGTGGCGTTATCGGGTTGGGGATTGCCGCGTGATCTGCGACATTCAGGACGGTGCGTTGCGTGTTCTGGTGGTGAGGGTCGCTCGCCGCGACAAGGTGTACCGTTGAAGAGGTGCATGCGTCTGACAGAAGCCTACGGTGTCGCCGGTTCCCCTCTTTTCCCCTTCTGTCATTCCCGCGAAAGCGGGCATCCAGTGCATGCGTAGGTCGATATCCCGGGTCAAAGCCCGGGACATGCCTCATGCGGCCTGGAATGACGCCAACACGGCCCGGCGATTTCCTAATCCTTGCTGGCTGGCGGTAGTTTATCTAACAAGCGCTGAGCGGCCTGGGCCAACGCCTGGTTGCCTTGTCCTGTTGCTAATTCAAAAACGCGTTGGAAATCGGTGCGTGCATTTTCGTGCTCCCCGATTTCTTTATTAGTGGTTCCTCTGTTGTAGTAGGCTACGGCATATTGGGGGTTGAGGCGGATTGCCTCGTTGTAATCCGCAATTGCTTCCTTATGCTTGCCAAGTTTATCCTTGGCGTTTCCTCTGTTGGCATAGGCTTTGGCATCTTGGGGATTGATGCGGATCGCCTGGTCATAGTCGGCAAGGGCGTCGTGGTACTGGCCAAGTTCGTCCTTGGCGTGTCCTCTGTTGTAGTAGGCTTGGAAAATTTGCGGATTGCTGCGGATTACCTCGTCATAATGCTTGATCGCTTCTTTGTATTTGCCCTTTTCATGAGAGGTTACCCCAATATAAAATTCTGTATAGGCGGTTTGGTGTTTTTCCTGATTTTGGATGTAACCGAAAATATCATTGTAAATGGTATGCGTAGCGATATCATGGTATTTTCTCAGGTAACGTAAAACGAGTTGTTTCATCTTTTTGGTAACCGGGATAACGGCATAATCCTCTTCGTCGAGGTAGCCTTTCGGGGCTTGAAAAAAGATGCTCTTCTGCGAGATGACCCGGTTGTTTTGATTCTTCTTTGGAGACGTGATTTTCCCCTAATTGGATTTTCGGTTGAGCAGTATAATCCTGCCGTCTTTGTCGGGTGAGCTATCGCAGGCAAAGAATAACGCTATGAGATAATCGGTCGTGAAGTCGATCCGATTGGTTTTGCCTCCGTAATGTTGCAGTTCTGTGAGTACGTCGGTTTCATCGGTAAAATTGGTGTAGGCTTTTACCTGTTCCAGCATCTCATTTTGAGCTATTTGAATATCAAATTTCTCCGCTTGAATGTCCTTTGCGTACTTCCGGTAAAGTGTAGAGGAAACCTTGTCATACTGTTCTGGTTCGCCCCTATAGATGTACTCGCCTTGTGAGGATTTTTCTCTAATCTTTTGGTGCAGGCTTTGTACTTTTGAGTCGTCGGTTTCGGATTCGCTCATTTCTGTTTCTCGACAATCGCAATCTCTTCAGAGGTTAGTTGATATACCAGCCGGTCGACCTCCGCTTCCTAATTGTACTAGCAAAATGGGTGTTGGAAGAACATGTGTTTTTAGAGCATTCGGTTGGGCTCTCACCCGTAGCCGGCGCGCAGCCAACCCTATCTCAGGGTTTCTTCCAGTTCGGCGACGAGCGTTCCCATCTCGTCGATCGGCACCAGGTCGAGAAGCACCGCTAAGAGTTTTTGTCGATCCTGGGAGGCAATCACATGGTCATCCTCGAGCCCCCGTGCTGCCTCACTCAAAACCGCAATGGGTTCCCCTCCTTGTTGGGTCATGTGCTCCCATGTCTGATGCTTGCGTTCCATCACGGCGAAAAACTGATCGATGGGGACGTGGACCAATCCAAATTTGCTGCTCCATTTTTCACGGATGTGTTCACGAATGGCTCGATGCATTTGGCCGCAGACGGGTTCCGGGATACTCACGCGAATGGCACAGGTCATCCAGTACATGCTCAGGGCAAGCAGTTCTTTGGTGATGGCTTGAGCCTGTTCGGTGGTCGGGACCAATCCGTATTCTTCGAGGAAATCGGGCGCGACGGACGGAGGGATAAGTTGAACGAGGGCTTTCGCCGTCTGTTGGGCTAGCTCGGTCATGGCATGCTCGGGGCGGCAAAAACAAAGACAGACACATGATGATCGCTTGCGCAGCATACGCAGCGGGGCGTTGTTGAGGCAAGCGCCTCGCTTGACACTGAAACCCGGTGAATGCCAGGCTTGCCGCGGCGGTTTCTCTCATCCCATCCTGATACAGAAAAGACGGGTAGGTCAGAGCGATGTCCTATCTCCTGATGGCTATTGCAGGGTTATGGATGGCTGATGGTTTGGCCTTATTGGCGGCGCCCCTGTGGATCGTCGGGCAGATCAAGCACGCCTTCTCGACCTCCCCTTCACTCACGAAATGGTCGTGGGTCACGCTGGTGGCGGGTATGATCCTGCTTCTGCAAGCGGCTGATCTGACCTACCCAGGATTATGGATCGTCACGGGGGTCGCCATGGTGGCGAAGGGAGGATTTTTTCTTTTGTCGGATGACGAGACACGCCATTCCGTGTTGAATTGGTGTTTGAGCCGAGAAGCGGTGGATTATCGCTTTTGGGGGCTGGGATTGTGTACGCTCTCGCTTTTGTTGATCCATAGCGTTGGGTGGCTTTGAGCCGTAGTCAAGAAAAGGAGTTGAAGCGTTGATCGCAACCGTCATGATGGGATTGACGAGCTTGGCCTGGGGGATGGCGGGGTTGATGGTGACCCTTGTGCCCGCGATGGGGCTCGCCTGTACCAAGCGGTTTTTTCTGGATCCCTGGTGGCGCTTTTGGGTTGCTCAGGCGATGCTGCTGATGGGGTTGCTCCTGATGATCGGCACGGCGGATCTCAAAGGATTTTGGGTGTGGGTGGCATGTGGAGGGATAACCGTAGCCAAAGCCTGTTTTTTGCTTGGAGCCACAGCGTCGTGTCGCGATCGGCTGCTGCAACGAATCGGCAATTGGCCGGTGTGGCTGCATCGGTGTGGCGGAATGGTGAATCTGGCCTTCGCGGTCTGTTTGGCCGCGGATCTCATTCTCCATGGCTGAAGCCATGACCCAAGGGAACAACCAGGACCTGGCCCGGTTGTGGGAGATACACCAAGCGGCGGAATGGCCGGTTTCGGTGGGTCCTCGTGAAGGCGAACTCATGACCCTGGACACCGTGGTCAGTGGGTGCGTCACCTATTTTTTGGAAGAGCACCATCTCGATCCGCAACGAGTGACGATCCTTGAAGATTGCCTATCCGATTTGGAGGCCGTGCTTCCGGAATTAAGCGAAGAGCCTCTGGGCTATTTCGAACGGGTCAAGCAGTTGGGCACGTTGCTGCTGGAAGTGGGTCGCCAGTGACGACGTGTGTAGGGAACAACGCTCGTTGTTCCCTGCTGGCAATGGCGCTCGTCGGTGTGTGGTTCGTCGTATCAACGGCGGCGGCCGTCGCAGCCGCAGAATTCACATTCGTGGCCTTGGGCGATATGCCCTATGGCCCGCCTGAGAAGAAGGTCTACGGCACGTTCAAGGCGTTGATCGCGGAGATCAATCGCAGGTCCCCGGTCTTTACCATACATGTCGGCGATACCAAATCGGGCTGGACCCCGTGCTCCGACAAAAGGCTGCTCGATCAGCGGGAGTTCATGAACAGCTTTGCGTCGGCCGTCATCTATACTCCGGGCGATAACGAGTGGACCGATTGTCACCGCGCACAGGCCGGAGGGTTTGACCCGCTCGACCGGCTGCAATTTATCCGTGCGCACTATTTTCAGACGGCCGAGAGTCTCGGCAGGCATCCGATTCGCATCGAGCGCCAGGCGGACGTCATGCCTGGCTTCGAGCCATTCGTCGAGAACAGCAGGTTCAGCCGCGGCGATGTGTGGTTTGTGGCCGTGCATGTGGTCGGCTCCAACAACAATCTCAATGATAGTCTCAACGTTCGGAATCAGCATGCGGCTCAAGAATTCTTGGCCCGTGACAAGGCGAACCGGATCTGGCTGGCGGACTCGTTCGACAAGGCCACGGCAACGAACGCCGAGGCCGTGGTAGTCGCCATTCACGCCGACATGTTCGAAAACGGATTCGATCCGGAGCAGGAAACCTTTGCCCGCGCCTCCGGGTTTAAGGGATTCGGCGAAACCCTCATCATACAGGCAAAATCCTTCCGGAACCCGGTCCTCCTGATTTTCGGGGACAGTCACGAGTTCAGGATTTTTCACCCCTTTCCCCGCTCGGCAGGCAATCTGACCGCAGTGGAGGTGTACGGTGGGGAAGACATGCACGCCGTAGAGATCGCGGTCGATCCGGACACGGCAGCCGTGTTCACGTTCACGCCCGTGCAGAATCCCGCCTTGCCCGAGGCATCTGAGGTCCAACTTGGGAGATGATCGAATCAAGCGCCACACGAGCGAGGCAGGCCGCACGTCGATCTGTGCTGGTCGGCGCGGCGGGCAGTCGAGGCGCGTTGCTGCTGGAAGTGGGGCGCCAAAGGTAAAAGAATTCTGCCAATGATGGAAGGAGTCTCCCGAAGGACGAGTGCATGTACTCGGAGGCCAAACAGTGCCGCTCGTTCCTCGCTCTGCTTTTGACCACCTGTGATGCGAAGCGTTATACTGCTGCAAATATATTTCAGAGAAACCAATGAAAAAGATAATCATCACGTTATGTTTTCTGTGTATCACAACGTTACTGGGTGGCTGTGCTTTTGATGTGATTCATGTGGAGCATATTCCGGCGAAACTTGATACTGATACATCGTGCAACGATTATTTTGTATTAACTCAGGACATCGACGTTCAAGTTGGTAGTGGATACAACAGGAGATTAAAAAAAGGAACAAGGTGGAATTGTGTGGGTAAAATAGCAGAAGGGGTTGTTTACAAGACGAACGATCAAGTATTGACGGTAGAGGCCTCAAACATCTTCGAGGCTAACATCGTAGTTTCCTCTAAGAAGCTTGTAGGATTTTATCTCCCTGTAGAACGTACATTTACTCCACTCGATACTCAGACAAAACTTGTCATGCAGGAAAGCATTTCCAATCGAGCTATAAATCAATAGGAGAAAGCGATGAAATTCATGTTAAGAGCGTTAGGAGTCTTGTTGGTATCCCTATACCTGGTCGGCTGCGCAACAGGCCCTAAATTCTCAGAAGTTTTGCCTTCATTGGGGACAGCCGCGCCTGATAACGGAAGGATTTATATTTATAGAACGGCTTTATTGGGGGCGGCTATTCAGCCCGAAGTGACACTCAATGGAGAGGTAGTAGGGGCGGCTGTCCCCAATGGTTTTTTCTATGTAGATCGTGAGCCAGGAGACTACAAGATAACGACCTCTACGGAAGTGGATAGACATTTATCTCTCGTCTTGGAGAAAGGTCAAACTAGGTATGTACGTCTAAATGTCAGCATGGGATTTTTTGTTGGGCATGTATATCCCGAACTGGTAGAAACAGAGATTGGAGCAAAAGAAATACAGCAATGTAGCTATATTAGGTGAGGATGTGCAGTCGTAGCCGTATATCCTTGATTGACGGGCCCAATCCCCCTGTGCTGGCGTTTCTCCCGTACTTCCGAGGTTGTGCCGATTGATGTTGCCCGGGACATGCTGAACGTTCCGATGATCGTCAACACCACCGTGGAAAAAGCATGGAAAAAGACCTGAAAAGCATTCTAAGTAAATTGCAATACACCGACGACGCCAAAGTCGTGCAGCAGATCACCCAGCAGACCCGGCAGGTCCAGGACCGCATGTTGGGGATCAAGCACAAGATCGTGGTGATGAGCGGCAAAGGCGGAGTCGGGAAGAGCATGACCACGGTCAATTTGGCCTTGGCCTTGGGCCGACAAGGCCACAAGGTTGGGATCATCGACGTCGATCTCAACGGGCCCTGCGTTCCCCGAATGCTGGGGATTCAGAACAAGGGGCTTGAAGTCACGCCGGATGGGGCGCGACCGCCGGAAGGACCCTATGGCATCAAAGTGGCCTCCATGGATTTCTTGCTCAATGACGCCGCTCCGGTCCGGTGGAAAGGCCCGATGGATTTGAGCCCCGTCTGGTTGGGGCTCATGGAAATGAACGTGATCCGGGAGTTCCTCGCCGATATTCTCTGGGGAGACTTGGATTATTTGTTGGCCGATCTTCCCCCGGGTGCCGCGGCGGATAAACCTCCGGTCCTTGCCAGCTTCCTGCCGGATCTTGCCGGCGCGGTGGTGGTCACGACTCCTTCGGAAGTGGCATCAACTGTTGTGCAGAAGTCGATTGGCTATGCCACGGAACTGGGAATCACCGTGTTAGGAGTCGTGGAAAATATGAGCCAATACCGGTGCCCGTCTTGTGGCGCCGAGAATGAACTGTTCGACGGCAACACCGCAGGCATGTGTGAAGCCCTCAATCTGCCCTTGCTCGGCCGCATTCCATTTGACTGGAACTTTGCCAAGACATTTGATAAAGGGACACCGTTGTTGGATGAGCAATATCCGACGAGCCAGCGTTATACGGATATTGTCGTGCGTATTCAATCGATGTTGGATTACAAAAAAGTGCTGGCCGAAAAACTATAAGCAACAAGAGGGCATACCCCTTTTTACTTTCAACTCTCCCGCGTGAGGCTGTTATGAAATTTGTCTGCTTAAACTGCGAAACCTATATGGGCTTTGAAAAGGTGGAAAAGCCGGCGGAAGGCTCGCTTGGGGTCTTTTTCGCCTGCCCGTCCTGCGAGGCGAAGTTTTCCATGGTGACGAATCCGGGCGAGACGCAAATGGTCAGTTCCCTTGGTGTCCAGCTTGGGGGGCGGACCACGGAAGCGTCCCCATTGGAAATGACGCGGGGAACCTTAAAAGAAGACGTCAGCGCGTCGGCCGAGGCAGGCTCAATGGCCGCCTATCTGAACGAAAAAATTCACGCGGGAGAGCACGCGACCGCCGCGGCCGGTTCACCCGTGAAAGAGGGGGAGTCCGGCGGTTGTCCTTTTTCCTCGATGGTCGCGCAAATGGGATTGACCACCGGCGAAGCCTCCACCGGCACGCAACCGGCCGAGCTTCAATGGAGCCCCGATGCGCAGGAACGGTTAGGCAAGTTGCCGTCGTTTGTGCAGCCGATGGTCAAGGGTAGCGTGGAATCATATGCGCGGAAGAACGGCTATACGACCGTCACGCTGCAAGTCATGGATGATTCGAAGAATACATCGAACGGCATGACTTGGTCGCCCGAAGCCGAACAGCGATTGAACAACATTCCGGACTTCATTCAACCCATGGCCCGCAAGGAAATCGAACGGTTGGCCAAAGAACGCGGCGCGACCACGGTCTCCGCCGAACTCATGGACGAAGCCAAGGAAAAGTTCATGAAATTCATGTGACGCTGGATCAATGTTTCAGAGATGGCCCCCAATACGGTCTGCTTTCTTGCCATTTTCACTCCGCTGTTTTCATTCCGAACCTTCAGTAGTCTCTCCTGAGAAGGGGGCGATGAAGGTACGCGCCTCGATTTCTTGGCAGGTGTCATTGAAATTCCAACTGTCTTAAAGAAGAGGCTGCTTCCGTTATGAAAATTCCGAAACACAAAAGGACTGAATATCAAAACAATATCCTCTTCGAGGTTATTTTTCAGGCTCGTTTTCCCCGGATCATGAAGATTTCGAACGAACAACCCGCAAACTTTCAGGATCAAATAAGAAAAAAAGGATTCCCAGAATACAAAATAAAAAAGGCACCGGCTTTTCCTCCTGACGTCCCTGAGCAAATACACAAGGCTCTATCGAGATTAGATGATGAGTATATGTTTTTTTCCGAAGATGGTAAGTGGCAAATTACCCTGACGAAAGGTTTTATAGCTCTTAAATATGCGGACTATAAAAATTATACTGAATTTGAAGAACGCCTAAAAACCATGTTGGAAGTTTTTGGGAAGGAATATGCCCCCAATTATTTTAACCGCATCGGCCTCAGGTATCTAAACTTAGCAAACAAAAAGATATTAGAGACCGATAAAGACATTCGGGAATTTGTGCCTTCACACATAGCTCCGGAACTGAAGGAATCCATAAGCGATGAGGTAGAAGTAATTGAAAAAACCCTTCAGTTAAAAGATGAATCCTCCACGGTCAACGTACGCTATTTTTATGGAGAACTCTCGGGAAAATTTGGAAAATATAACCTAAATGATGAAAAGTCATACATAATTGATATAGACTGTTTTACCACTAAAAAAATACGAGAGGTCGAAGATGCCATTGCTGCAAGCAGAACGTTCAATCAGGGAAACATCCGAAATATCTTCCAGTGGAGCATTACAGATACTCTGCGAGAAGCTATGGAACCAATCTCAGGAAACAACTGAGTCGGTTCGCGGCTTTGAGGATGTGGACGATGTGTTTCCATTCTCGAATGAGAGGATCATCCTCGATGAAGAAGACTCAACAAGGGCTGAAGAACGAAAGCTTTCACCGCGAGGACAGTTTTATAGAACAAGGGCTGAAGGACGAGAGCTTTCACAACGGGAACAGCTTTATAGAAGGTGGCAACAAGACAGTTACCCGTCCTTGTTGGAAACATTTAAAGAAAAACTTCATAAAATAGCTGAGCGTGAAGATAATTGGGATGGAAAAGGGTCAAAGAAGCCCAGCCCCCTGGTTTTGAGTCAAGCACATAATACGCTGGAATATTTTTTATATTCTGTCGTCAACAGTGGCCGGCCCTGGAAACCCCCGTTTGTTTCCAGCGACGAAGATGGACATATTACAATTCAGTGGAATAATGGGAACCATGAACTTCATATAGAAATAGGCGAAGAAGAGACCGAATATACTAAAGTTTGGGGAGTAAACATTGAGCATGAAATGCACCTGGGTATTCTGAAAGAAAAGGATTTCATGAATTTGTGGGATTGGTTAAGCGAGTGACCCGAGATCCTGTCTCGGATGAAGAGGAACTCTACCGAAATGTTCGTGGTAAAGGATCGGATGAATACAACTACGATGAAACCACTGGAGATTTGATCTTCCGACCTCAGGCCTTCAAAGACAGAGAAAAAGAACCTTCTGTTGATCGTGCAAAATTAAGAAATTTTGATCCTGAACAATCTAGGCTAAGGGAAGAAAATGGAATTGTTACCCTTATCACCCAAGAGGTACGACAGATTGGTGACGTTGAAACCAATGACAATAATGGCAGAACAGTCAATCACGCCGTTGATGTAGCTGCAGATCCGATTCCTGAGAATGAAGCCCATGCTCGAATAGTTGTTGAGCCGAATTTTTTGGGATCTGGAAGTAAGAAAAATAAAGCCTTTAAACTTTTGAGAAAAGCCCTTGCCAGACTAGCGACACGAAGAGGCTGGACACTGGAGCCAAGAAATTCTTAGGATGTTATTCACACGCCATGCACGGGTGGAGATTGTCTCGGGTCCTTTTGTCGAAACAAAAGGACCTCGTCGCGTGGGGGCGAAACCCCGCTAAGCCCTTAAAAGTCTTTCCAATTCGCGTAGGGCTTCAGTCGGTAAATCGCTTCCACGGGCTTCGGGAGCACAACGCCTTGTTGCTCCAGCAGGGTGGCGGTCCGCCACAAGGGCAACCCGACAATGGTCGGATAATCGCCTTCGATCTTTTCAATGAACCGCGCCCCTTCTCCTTGAATGGAATAGGCTCCGGCCTTCCCGAAACTTTCTTTGGTCTCCAGATATCGCCGGAGTTCATGGTCCGTGAACGGTGTCATCCAGACCCGGGCGGTCTCAACCTGCACGAGCGTCGTGTGTGCGGCGTGGTGAATCAGCGCGAGGCCGGTGTGGACTGTGTGACAACGTCCGTGGAGTTGCCGCAGCATGATTTCGGCGTCGTGGAGATCTCGAGGTTTGCCCATCAGCGTTCCGTCGATTTCAATCACCGTATCGCTGCCTAACACCAGATCATCCGGATATTGGTGTGCAATGGAGAGCGCCTTATCCAGCGCAAATTGTTTCGCCTGGTCGGGAGGCGAAAGCTCGGGGGAGCGGACTTCCGCCGTCGTGGGAGGCACGATCTCAAACGCGAGGCCGAGCAAGGCCAGTAATTCACAACGGCGGGGTGAGGTGGAAGCCAGGATGATGGACACGGGTGCTCGATGGGTGCGGCGGGTTACGTTAGGGCAGCGGTGATCGCTTCGACTTCAGGTGAGACATGCCGGGAGACATAGGGCTTCCCGCACTCGTTCGTCCCCCGGGGCGGTGGGCCGGCCTAGAACGTCAGCTTGAGCCCGGCATTGAACCCATGAACGGTGACGCCATCGCCATACTGGCCCTGGTACGCCACCCCAAGCACCGCATGGGCCGACAGGCCGACCTCAAGGCCAAGCTCGGTGACCACGGCATCCTCGGCGGTCGGCGCGCCCAGAGTCGTGTCGGTGGCAATGTTCGCCAGCGTGTGGGTCGACGACGGGTCCGTATCGCCAAAGGCATGCCGCCAGCCCACCATGCCGCGGGCCTGGATCATGGCTTTCAGCTCCATCGCGCTGCGCACTCCGAGCGTCGTGAGCGTCCGGCTGTTGGTATCGGACGAGGCCGTCAGGGCCGCTATGCCCCCCGTTTCGCTGAAACCGTCCGTCTCGAGACTGATATGGGAGACGCCGGCAAACGGCTCCAGCAGCAACTCGCGGACCTGTAGCTGGTAGCCGGCCTCGCCAAAGACCTGCCAACTCCAGGCGTCGTAGCGCGCCGAGAGACGCTCCAGGGAATAGCCGGTGAAGCCAACCGTTCGGCGGGTGGTGACGGAGTGCCCGTTATAGAGCGCGCCGACGCGGAGGCGCGACGCGCCGGCCTCGGCCCCGCCATACAGCCCGACCGACCAGGTCTCCACCGACCCGGAGGAGATCCGGGCCTGCTGAGCCACAGATGTTTGACTGTAGCCGCCGAGGATGCCGACGTGCCCGTGTTTACCCAGGGCCCGGTCCATGCCGAAGAGGCCCCCGCCTAGATCCGTGTCCATCTGCGCCGTGTTGGATGTGCCCTTGGTGTCGCTCCAGGCGTCGTAGCCGATCATCCAGAAGCCGGTCTGATCATCGGCCCGCGAGGAGAGATCCCCGACGGTGGCCGTCGAGGTCCGGGCGTCGGGCTGGCGGCCACGCGCGGTCAGGCGGCGGTGGACGGCCGCGACCGGCCGTTGGCCCGTGTCCATCAGCGCCCCCTTGAGGGAGGCATGCACCTCGCCCGAGAGGTTGTCATAGGCGGCCTGTGCTCCCGCCGTCGTGGTCAGGGCTAGAACAGCCTTTACGATTGGATTGTTTCCATTAGAGGCGGCCTGTGCTTCCGCCGTCGTGGTCCGGGCCCGACCAGCCTGTACGAATGGATGGCTTATATTGGTGCGCTCCAGGCTGTCGAGGACTTTGGCCACCGCCAGTTGGTTGGCCGTTCCGGCAAAATCGCGAAAGCGGAGGGAGTTTCTTGTGGAAGAGAACTCCACAGTGGTTGTGTCATAGCGCAACCTATTGTCGATGAACAATGTATCGGTAGCGAGGTCGTCGAATGTGCCTTCAACCTTGGTGGCTTCCAGGATCGTATAGATGCCGTAATGACGACCAATGACTTTCACCGTGCCGCCCTCAAGGGTGGCCGTACCGTTGACACTGAGCTGGTCGCTGGTCTCCGTCTCCGGGTCGATCGTGACGGTAAACGTACCCTCTTTCTTGTTCACAAAATTGCCGATCAGCGTAGTGGTCTGCACAACGTCGGCACCGCCCGGAGACAGATCGCCCTCATTGGCCAAGATACCGTTGATGCCGAGACCCACCGAGTCGCCGGAATGGAACGTTGCGCCTGCCATGTTGTTGAAGGCATTGGTCCCTCCACCCAAACGAATGCGGCCGGGAGTCGTCAACGTGCCGTAGTTTTTGATTGTCTCGTCGCCGGAGCCCCCCAGCACGTCAAATCCCGCGCCGGAAATTGTCACCGCAGCACCCTCGCTGATTGTCAGCGTGTTTAACGCACTACCATCTACAAATCGGACACCAACACCCTGGTCACTGGTGATGGTCCCGCCATTCAGCGTGATGCCGATGTTGCCGGTATCGGCCCTTGCAAAGATCCCGTCGCTGCAACTATTCGAGTCATTCTCGTCAGAGCAAGCACCAAAAGTCGTGATATCGCCCTTCATGTTAACCGTCACAGCGCCGCTGTTATAGGACCTTGCCTGGATCCCGTCGCTGTTAGTGCCATTTGTCGTGATATCGCCCGTCACGTCAACCATCACAGCGAAGTTGCCCCTGCCCCTTGCATCGATCCCTTTGCTGTCTTGGTTGCCCATGGTGGTGATATCGCCCGTCACGTCAACCGTCACAGCGCCGCTGCCCGCGCTCTCGGCATTGATCCCGTCGCTGCCATCGCCCGAGGTCTTGATATTACTACCATCCATACCATCCAATACTGTAACCGTCACATGGCCCTCGTCTCCCCTGCTCCTTGCCTTGATCCCTTCGCTGCAATTGGCATCGGTTTCGCCCGCGGTTTCGCAACCGCCACTGGTGGTGATATCGCCCCTCATGGTAACCTCAATATCGCCGCCGCTATTGGACCTTGCAAAGATCCCTTCGCTGTCTTCGTCGCCCATGGTGGTGATATCGCCCGTCATGTCAATCTTCATATCGCCGCCGCCATCGCCCCTTGCATCGATCCCTTCGCTGCCACTGGTGCCCGTGGTGATATTGCCCGTCATGTCAATCGTTATATCGCCGCGGCCATTATTGGAAAATGCCTCGATCCCTTCGCTGTCATCGCCCGTGGTGGTGATATCATCGATGTTCACGTTAACCGTCACATCGCCGCCGCCATCGGACCTTGCCCTGATCCCTATGGCTTCCCTATTTTGCGAGGACGAGGTCATGATGCTGTGGCCAAGGGCATCGACGATGATCTCGATGTTGCTGTTGGTGGCAAAATTGATCCCGTGTGTATTTTCCGGAGGAGTGATATTGGTATCGTCGTCCAGGTCCTTGACCTCGAGCTTAGTGTAAGTGTCGTCGTCGAGATCCACACCAGCCGACAGGTCGCCGGTACAGGTCAACGTCGTGTCGTCGGTGGAGCATTCGGAGGAATTCTCGTCCACCTGCGCCTGTGCGGCGAGCCCGCCGCCGAAGAGCAGCGCAGCCGCCGCGGCCAACAGCAGAAGCGCCTTGCCTAATGTGCGGGCACGCGAGACAGTCAAACCACTGTCGGCGCCACAGTTTTCCCGATCGACCTCACCGCTCATCGCACAACGCTTATTCCACATGAAACGTCCTCCCATTCGGGCTCAAAGGTTCCTCCCCAAAAGATCCGTCGCCCTTCGGCTGACGAACAATGGGCCCACCAAGATTCAAATCAAAAAAACGGAGTTTACCACTCGCGGATTCCTCGTTCAAGAATTTTGTGGGCAGGATATTGGGTCAACTTTTAGTTGGGGTCCCGCCGCCCGAGAGCCCCGGCCTGCGGCGGGTGGGCCGGCCTAGAACGTCAGCTTGAGCCCCGCATTGAACCCATGAACGGTGACGCCATCGCCGTACTGGCCCTGGTACGCCACGCCAATGACCGCATGGGCCGACAGGCCGACCTCAAGGCCAAGCTCGGTGACCACGGCATCTTGGGCGGTCGGCGCGCCTAGAGCTGTGATTGCGGTGGAACTGTCCCTCAGCGTGCCGGTCGACGACGGGTCCGTATCGCCAAAGGCATGCCGCCAGCCCACCAGGCCGCGGGCCTGCACCGTGTCTTGCAACTCCATCGCGCTACGCACTCCGAGCGTCGTGAGCGTCCGGCTGTTGGTATCGGAGAATGCCGTCAGAGCCGCCGTTGTCGTGCTGCCTGTTTCGCTGAAGCCGTCCGTCTCAAGACTGGTATGGGATACCCCGGCAAACGGCTCTAGCAGCAGCTCGCGGACTTGTAGCTGGTAGCCGGCCTCGCCAAAGACCTGCCAACTCCAGGCGTCGTAGCGCGCCGAGAGGCGCTGGGAAACGCCGGTGAAGCCGACCGTCCGGCGGGCGGTGACGGAATGC
Organism: Nitrospirales bacterium; assembly: GCA_965247845.1. Classification (GTDB taxonomy): domain Bacteria; phylum Nitrospirota; class Nitrospiria; order Nitrospirales; family UBA8639; genus Bin75. Next base: position 1,650,323 of record OZ252040.1, read on the forward strand.
CCGTTATAGAGCGCGCCGACGCGGAGGCGCGCCGCGCCAGCCTCGGCCCCGCCATACAGCCCGACCGACCAGGTCTCCACCGACCCGGAGGAGATCCGGGCCCGCTGAGCCACAGATGTTTGACTGTAGCCGCCCAGCACGCCGACGTGCCCGTGTTTACCCAGGGCCCGGTCGATGCCGAAGAGGCCCCCGCCCAGATCCGTGTCCATCTGCGCTGTGTTGGATGTGGCCTTGGTGTCGCTCCAGGCGTCGTAGCCAATCATCCAGAAGCCGGTCTGGCCATCGGCCAGCGACGACAGATTCCCGACGGTGGCCGTCGATCTCCGTGAGCCGGAATGGCTGCCGCGCGCGGTCAGACGGCGGTGGACGGCCGCGACCGGCCGTTGGCCCGTGTCCAGTAGCGCCCCCTTGAGGGACGCATGCACTTCACCCGAGAGGTTGTCATAGGCGGCCTGTGCTCCCGCCGTCGTGGTCAGGGCTAGAACAGCCCGTACGATTGGATTGTTTCCATTAGAGGCGGCCTGTGCTTCCGCCGTCGTGGTTCGGGCCCGACCAGCTTGTACGAGTTCAGTGTTTGTATTGGGGCTCAATAGGCTGTCGAGGGCTTTGGCCACCGCCAGCTGGTTGGGCGTTCCGGCAAAATAGCTGAAGCTATCACCCTTGCTCGTGGAAGACAGCGTCACGGTATTGCCGACATAGCTCAGACTATGGTCGATGAACAATGTATCGATCACACCGTCGAATTTGCCGCTAAGGGTGTTGCTGCCTGGGACGTTCAGAATCGTATAGGTATCGTCATACGCATAGGTCACGCCCACGACTCTCACCGTCCCGCCGTTAAGGGTGGCATTGCCCCTGACCTTCAACAGGTCATTGGGCTCCTCATCCGCTGTCGCAGTCGGGTCGATCGTGACGGTAAACGTGCCATATTCCTTGACGGGATTACCGTTCTCGTCCTCGACTTCGATAAAGTTTTGGAAATCGCCGGTTAGCGTGGTGGTCTGCACGGCATTCGCACCGCCCGGAGACAAATTACCCGCATTGGAGAACAGGTCTTCGTCGTCGCTGCCGAGACCCACCGAGGTGCCGGAATTGAACGTTGCGCCTGCCATGTTGTTGAAGGCATTGATGCCTGGGTCATACCTCACATCCTGAACTGCAGTCAGATCGATCGTGCCGGGTGTCGTCAGCGTGCCGTAATTGTTGATCGTGTCGTTGCCGCGACCCCCCAGCACGTCGATGTCTTCGTAGGTCACTCCAGCGCGTTCGAACCTCCCTTTGCCGATGATCGTCACCGCAGCACCCCTGCTGATCGTCAACGTATTGTTCGAACCAACATTAAATTCGACACCTACGGACGCGGAGTCGTTCTCGACATCTGGGGGCTTGGTGCCGGTGATGGTCCCGCCATTCAGCGTGATGTTGATGTTGCCGTCGGCATTTGCATATATCCCGCTGCTGGCAATGCCCCTAGCCTTGATATCGCCCGTCACGTCAATCGTCACATCGCCGGCCTCGGCGCTTGCAGAGATCCCATGGCTCGCTAAGTTCTCCTCCCCCTCTAGGACGTCAGTGCCCACGGTGGTGATATTGCCCGTCACGTCAATCGTAACATCGCCGCCTATGGAACTTGCAGAAATCCCGTGGCTGTCTTTGGCCTGGGTGGTGTTATCGCCCGTCATTATATCGCCCGTCATTGTAACCATCACAGCGCCGGTGCCCTGGGACTCTGCAGAGATCCCTTTGCTGTCCATGCCCGAGGTCTTGATAGTGCCCTTCATTACCGTAATATCAATATTCCTGGTGCTTGACTCTTCCTCGATAGATGCAGAGATCCCGTTGCTGCGATCGCCCGTGGTGGTGATATCGCCCGTCACGGTAACTTCCATCTTGCCGGCGCCCTCGCCGGAGACAGAGATCCCGTCGCTGCTACTGCCCTCGGTGGTGATGTCGCCCGTCATTGTAACTGTCATAGCGCCGTCGCCTGTGGATGCATAGATCCCGTCGCTGCGACTGTCCAAGGTGGTGATTGTGCCCGTCACGTCAACCTCCACAGCGCCATTGCCAGCGGAGCTTGCAGAGATCCCCTCGCTGCGATCGCCCTTGGTGGTGATACTGCCATCCGTGTAAACCGTAACATTGCCGTCGGAATTTGCATAGATCCCGCCGGCGTGAGAGCCCTCGGTGGTGATTGTGCCCGTCATGTCAACCTCCACAGCGCCCTTGCCAGTGGAATTTGCAGCGATCCCCTCGCTGCGAGCGCCCTTGGTGGTGATACTGCCATTTGCTGTAACCTCCACAACACCATCGCCCTGGGACCGTGCAAAGATCCCGTCGTTGTCAGTAGCGCCCTCGGCGGTGATTGTGCCCGTCATTTTAACCGTAATATTGCCGCCTTCGTAGGAGTGTGCATAGATCCCTGCGATGGCAGGACTAGGAAGTTCACCCTCCTCCGGCCCAATGTACTCGGTGGTGATGCGGTGGGCACCGGTATTAACGGTGACGTCGATGTCGCTGTCGTCGGAGGTAAACGCGATCCCGCTTGTCCATACAGCCGGATCGATATCGCCGTCCAGAGTATCAACATAGAGCTCGGTATAGGTGCCGTCGGCTCTGGCATTGACCTCCACACCATCCTCCAGGTCGCCGGTACAGGTCACTATCTTGCCGTCGACGGTGCACTGGGGGGATTCCGGTGTGACCGGCTCGGCCTGGACAGTGAGCCCGTGGCCGAACAGCATCGCCGCCGCAACAGCCCACAACAACAGCGCATGGCCTACTGTGCAGGCACGCGAAATGGTTGGTACAGCACCGTCTTCGCGATCGATCTCAGGGTTCGTCGCGCACCGCGTCTTTCGCATGACCATTCCTTCCATTGCGTATGAAACGTTCTTCAAAAAAATCCGTCGCGCGGCAGCCGACAACGCGCGGCTCCGCCCAGATACCAATCACGGGGTCGCAGGGTACCATTCATGTCTTCCTCGTTCAAGGATATTTTGGCAACGTGGTTGGCGCGGTTGTCAATGTTCACTCCCCCGATTAAGCCTGTCTCCGACATTCTTAATCGGAGAACCGTCGGGGACAAGCGTCGGGGGCAGGCTCTCTCCCGCCAGTGGGGAGAGGGTGGCTCCAGCCCTGTAGCTGCGGGATCTTATCCCGCTTTCTTCTCTCTTTTGGCGCGGCCACATCATATGCCATTGCATTTGTAGGGCCGCATCCCGGGTCAAAGCCCGGGACATGCCTTATGCGGCCTAGAGAAGGCGGCATGAGATGGCGCCCTACAAGGAAAGGAGAAGGTCGTTAGCCCTTATTTTGTCAGCGAATGAGTGAACATTTACAATCCTGAGTGAGGCTGTCGGGTTACGTCGGGGCAGCGGTGAGTGCTTCGATTTCAGGTGAGACGTGTCGGGAGACATATTCGTGGAGCAGTTGTTCGACGTCTTGGGCATTGTTGGTTTTGACCATATGGGCACGCAGGGCGGCCGCATGGGGAAAGCCGCTGCAATACCAGCCCAGGTGTTTGCGCATGCGCGGGAAACGGGGAGCGTCATGAAACCGTTCAAACGTGTGGGCGTGCTTCAGCATCATGTCGAACCGGTCTTCGCGAGAGGCTGTCGGTTCGGAGACCGGATGCCGCGCGCGCACCCTTACGGCCTCACGGATCAGTTCTTTGCCGTGAAAGATCCACGGGTTTCCCAGGGCTGCCCGGCCGATGAGAATGCCATCCACCCTGCTGGCGTGTATGCGAGCAATGGCTTCGGTCAACGAGCCGATGTCGCCGTTGCCTAACACGAGGATGCCCCGTTGGCGAATCTGCGCCGCGGCCTCGGCAATCGCTTCCCAATCCGCATCGCCCCGATACATTTGTTGCAAGGTTCGGCCGTGGATGGAAATGACTTCCGGTCGGCCTTGGGCGAGACACGCGCTCCATTCCTTGATGATGACGGAGTCATACCCCAGGCGCGTTTTCACTGACAGGGGAAGGGCGGGGCGTTCGGTCTGTGGGGAGCCATGTTCTTGTGCGGCATGAAACCCGGCCACTCGTTCAACCATGGCGGGTTTGAGTCCGGCTTCGGCCAAGGTTTGCCCTTCGGCCCAATCGTGAAGCCCGCGTTGGGTCGCCGCCATGATGTCGAGCGCCAGTTCCGGCGTTTTGATGAGCCCCGCGCCGCTTCCGGACGCGGCCACGTTTTTTGACGGACACCCCATGTTGATATCCAGCCCGTCAAACCCGAGTTCACTGACCACGTGGGCGGCCTGGTAAAACAAGTCAGGGTGTTTGCCGTAAAGCTGGGCAACGATGGGGCGTTGACCGTCGGTATACCGTAACGGGTCCCAGCCCATGCCCCGGCCCTGACAAATATCATGGACGTTGGTAAATTCGGTAAAGACGATATCCGGTCGGCCATAGGTGGCGATGATGTGGCGGAACGCAATATCGGTGACTCCGTCCATAGGAGCCAACCCGATGATGGGTCGTGGAAGGTGATGCCAAAAACTCATGAGTGCTCAAGTGGTTAGAAAAAGGTTTTTCCAATCCGTAGACAACATACGGTACCATACACGATAGAAAGTTCAAGGGATCATTGTCTAGCGGAATGTTCAACAAGCTGCTGGCGCGTTGAACCTCGGAGAAGAGAAAGGTTGGTCGGTACGATGAGCGAGCATGACCCGAACCCCTCTCAATCAGGTGATCCAGAGTCGGGAGTGAGACTGCCGTCTCGCAACCTATCGGAAGAGCACGATGAGCTGCTGACCAACATTCACCATGTCCTTTCGGAGTCATCCAATGACCTGCGAAGCACTCTGATCAGGGAAATGTTGGCCAGCGTCATCAGGATGGCTGAACAGCCGCTTGATCTGTTGGATATGAAAATCGTGAATCGGGCGTTAAAAGAATTGCGATATGCGTTTCGGGTGTTTCAGCCCTATGAACATTGTCTGAAAGTGAGTATGTACGGGTCAGCCAGAACGCCTTCCGAGGACCCCAACTTTCAATTGGCCGCTCAGTTTGGGCGGCTGTTAAGCCAGCGCGGATTTATGGTGATTACAGGGGCAGGACCGGGAATCATGGAGGCCGGGCACCAGGGAGCGGGGAGAGACATGAGTTTCGGCGTCAATATCATGCTGCCCTTTGAGCAATCCGCGAATCCCACCATTGCCGGCGACCCCAAGCTGGTTCACCTGAAGTACTTTTTCACCAGAAAACTCCTTTTCGTGCGGGAATCTCAGGCTGCGGCCTTTTTCCCCGGCGGGTTCGGCACCATGGATGAAGCGTTTGAATTGTTAACCTTGATTCAGACCGGCAAGGCGAACATTGTGCCGATTGTGTGTCTTCAGGCACCGGGCTCTGATTATTGGAACCGGTGGATGGATTTTGTCGCGCACCACTTGTTGCCTCGGGGATTTATTTCGGAATCGGACTTGTCTCTGTTTAAAATTGTTGACCATGCAGAACCCGCGGTCGACGAAATTCAAAACTTTTATCGGAATTATCACTCCTGCCGTTTTGTGAATGAGACCTTGGTCATCCGCATGCGACAGCCATTAACGCCGGAGCAGGTCGAAGAAGCCCAGGCCCGCTTTCACGATCTCGCCCCCGATGGGGCAATCGTCCAAGGTGAAGCATTATCACCCGAACACGATGAACCGGAGTTAGCACCCCTCCCTCGGTTGATGTTCCCCTATCATCGACAGGAGGCAGGTCGGCTCAGGCAACTGATTGATTGGTTGAATGGGTTGCCGCAGGGGTCCGTTCAAGGTTCCCAATCCGTGTAAGGGCCCAGGCTCAATCCGCATCGTCATTGGAGGAATACCGGGAAATGAAGGAGATTTGGTCTCCGCAGGGATTCATGTTATGGTTTTGAACGATGAGCGAGTCCATGGCCAACCCGTTTTCAAGACAGGACCCCACGGTGGTGCTGTATCACGCCGATTGTGCCGACGGCTTTGGCGCGGCCTGGGCCTTGTGGAAAAAATATCCGGATGCGCACTACCTCCCGGTCGAACATGGGCAACGTCCCCCTTCGGGATTGGACAAGGCGCACGTGGTGATGGTGGACTTTAGTTATCCTCGCGAGATCGTCGAACAATTGGCCGAGTCCACGGCCAGTTTTCAGATCTTGGATCACCACGTTACGGCGCAGGCTGCGTTGGCCGGTCTTCCGTATGCGTATTTCGATATGAAAAAAAGCGGGGCGGTGTTGGCCTGGGAATGGGCGCACCCCGACCCGGTCCCCTGGTTGCTTCAGTACATTCAAGACAAAGATTTGTGGAAATGGCAGTTGCCTAAGAGTCGTGAAATTAATGCCGCGTTGGCCTCGTATCCGTTTGATTTTCAGGTCTGGGACGGGCTGACGCAAAATATGTTGGAAGTCGAAGGTCGGGCGATTCTTCGACAGGAACATGTCTTGATTGCAAAAATTGTCCGGGAATCCGTCTTGGTTGACTTTGAGGGTGAAACGGTGCCGGCGGTGTATAGTCCGGTGATGACCAGTCAAATCGGAGAACGCCTGTGCCAGGGCTTTCCGTTTTGCATCATTTGGCACCAACGGGACGGCCGTCGATATTTTAGCTTGCGTTCGAAACCCGGGACCGTCGACGTGTCCGCCATTGCTACCCGATACGGGGGCGGTGGGCATGTCAATGCCGCGGGCTTTTCGCTCCCGCTTCAATCCGAGGAGGGGGACATCCTGAATCCCCTACGGGTGTAGCGTGGCGCTGATGCCTTCTGCCGGCCCCCTTACCGTTCCTGCGTAACAGCGTGTTTCCATGATTCCATTACGTGACGATAATCCGACGGAAATCAGACCCTTCGTGACCATCGGGTTTCTGGTGGCCTGCGTGGTGGTCTTCCTGAACCAGGTGATGCTGGGGCAGGGTGGCGGGGAAGCCTTTGTGTATCAGTATGGGGCCATCCCCGCGGTCGTGTTCGGGTATGCGGAACTTCCCCTGGAGCTCGGGGCGGTTTCACCCTATGGCAGTTTGGTCACCAGCATGTTTCTTCACGGCGGGTGGCTGCACCTGATCGGCAATATGCTGTATCTGTGGATTTTCGGGAACAATATTGAAGACGTCATGGGGCATGGAAAGTTCATCATTTTTTATATTCTGTGCGGGATTATTGCGGCGGTGAGTCATGCCGCCGTCGATCCGGTTTCGACGATTCCAATGGTTGG